>SCUS01000152.1 GCA_004297725.1 Myxococcaceae bacterium
GGGCATCGACTCCATCAAGCGCGTCGAGATCCTCTCGGCGATGCGGGAGCGCGCGCCGGGGCTGCCCGAGGTGAACGCCTCGGAGATGGCCGCCCTGCGCACCCTCGGACAGATCGTGGACTACATGCGCGGCCGCAGCGGAGCGACCGCTCCCTCCGCGAAGCCCGCGGTCACGGCGGCCCCGAAGGCCTCCGGCGTCCAGCGCTTCGTGCTGGTCGAGGAGCCCTGCGCCGCGTCGGGCTTCGTCGTCCCGGGCCTCAGCGCCGCGACGAAGCTGGTGGTGACCGACGACGGCTCCGGCGTCGCCCCGGCCGTCGCCAGCGCGCTTACCGGGCGCGGTATTCGCGCCGCCGTCGTCCCCTCGGAGGCCGTCCCCTCGGACGCCGACGGGGTGATCTTCCTCGGCGGGCTGCGTGACGTGACGAGCGTCGACGAGGCGGTGGCGGTCAACCGCGAGGCCTTCCAGGTCGCTCGCTCGGTCGCCGCCCGCTTCGCCTCCAAGGGGGGGCTCTTCGTGACGGTGCAGGACACCGGCGGCGACTTCGGCCTCTCGGGCCGCGACGCCACGCGCGCCTGGACCGCCGGGGTCTCGGCCCTCGCCCGCACCGCCGCCGTCGAGTGGCCGACCGCGAGCGTGAAGGCCATCGACCTCGACCGGGCGGGCCGCGACGCCGCGACCCTCGCGTCGGCCATCGTCGCCGAGCTCTTCACGGGTGGCTCCACCCGCGAGGTGGGGCTCCACGCCGACGGCGCTCGCAGCTCGCTGCGCAGCGTCGCCCGCGAGGCCGCTCCCGCCGCGATGGCCGTCGACCCGAAGACGGTGGTGGTGGTGTCGGGCGGAGGTCGCGGGGTGACCGCGGCCTCGGTCATCGAGCTCGCGAAGCGCTCCCACGCTCGCATCGTGCTGCTGGGGCGCTCTCGCCTGGAGGACGAGCCCGCCTCGTGCCGCGGCGTCTCGGACGACGCCGGGCTGAAGCGGGCGCTGCTCGACGACGCGAAGAAGTCGGGCCGCGCGGTGTCGCCCTCGGAGGTCGGTGTGCAGGTCTCGAAGGTGCTCGCCAACCGGGAGGTGCGCGCGACGCTCGACGCGGTGCGCGCTGCGGGCTCGGAGGTGCGCTACGTGGCGGTCGACGTGCAGGACGCGGCGGCGCTGCGCTCGGCGCTCGACGAGGTGCGAGGCGCGTGGGGACCGATCACGGCGCTGGTGCACGGGGCCGGGGTGCTGGCCGACAAGCTGATCGCGGAGAAGACCCCGGAGCAGTTCGACCGGGTCTTCGACACCAAGGTGGCCGGGCTCCGGGCGCTGCTCTCGGCGACCGCGGGGGACCCGCTGCGCTGGGTGGTGCTCTTCTCCTCGGTGGCGGCGCGCACGGGCAACAACGGCCAGTGCGACTACGCGATGGCCAACGAGGTGCTCAACAAGGTCGCGGCGGCCGAGCGCCACGCGCGAGGCGCCAGCTTCGTGGCGAAGTCCATCGGCTGGGGCCCCTGGGAGGGCGGGATGGTGACGCCCGCGCTCAAGGCGCGCTTCGACCAGATGGGCGTCGCGCTGATCCCGCTGGCGGAGGGCGCGAGGCGCTTCGTCGACGAGATCACCGCGGCCCCGGGCGAGGTCGAGACCGTCGTCGGGGGCGCCATGGGCGAAGGGCCGCTGGGCTCGAAGACCACCGCCACCGTGATGTCCGTCGAGGTGGCGGTCGACCAGGGCTCGCACCCCTACCTCACCGACCACCGCGTCGCGGGCAAGCCGGTGCTCCCGGTGGCGCTGGCGATCGAGTGGATGGCGCGCGCGGCGAGGGCCTTCCGCCCGGCCGCGGGGACGATGCGGCTGCGCGACCTGAAGGTGCTGCGCGGCATCAAGCTGGACCACTACGAGGGCGGCGGTCACCGCTTCACGCTCCTCGGGGCGGCGAAGGCGGGCGGCAGCGCCGACGAGCTGGTGATCGAGCTGCGAGGCAAGGACAACGGGCTGCACTTCAGCGCCACCGTGGACGTGAGCGAAGGCGCCCGGCGACCGGCCGAGCGCCCCGCCAGCCCGAAGCTCGGAGCGTGGACCCGCGAGGCCGTCTATGACGGTCACCTGCTCTTCCACGGGCCTGCGTTCCAGGTGATCCAGTCGATCGACGGGGTCTCCCGAGAGGGCCTCACCGGCACCCTCACCGGCACCCTGGAGCGGGGGTGGTCCCCGGAGCCCTGGCGCGTCGACCCGGCCGCCCTCGACGGGGCGCTGCAGTTCGCGCTGCTCTGGTCCCGCGAGGTGCTGGGCGGCGCGTCGCTGCCGATGGCCGTCGGCTCCTTCGAGAGCTACTCGGAGTCTCTCCCCGAGGGCGCCATCCGCTGCGTGGTGCTGGGCCGCGAAGCGCACGACTCCCGCGCCGTCTGCGACGTGGTGCTCGAAGACCTGTCGGGCCACGCCCTCGCGGCCTTCCGGGGGGTGGAGACCATCCTCCGGCCGGGCGAGCCGGTGGTGCGCGAAGAGACCTCGGCGGGCGTCCCCTCGTGAGCTTCGAGCCCATCGCGATCGTCGGGCAGGGCTGCGTCCTGCCGGGGGCGCTCTCTCCGCAGGCGCTGCGGGAGCTCGTCCAGGCGGGGCGCAGCGCCGTGGGGCCCGTGCCCGCGGGCCGCTGGCGCCTCCGTCCTTCGCACGCGATGGGCTCTCCCGAGCACGCGACCGACCGCACCTGGTCCGACGCCGGGGGCTACGTGGAGGGCTTCGACGCCCTCTTCGACCCGACGGGCTTCCTGCTCCCCGAGGCGACGGTGCGAGGCCTCGACGCGGCCTTCCGCTGGGTGCTCCACGCCGCCCGCGAGGCCCTCCGCCCCATCGGCCACGAGCGCCCCTCCGACCGCGCGGGGATCATCCTCGGCAACCTCTCCTTCCCCACCGCGGGGATGTCCCGCTACGCCGAGAGCGTCTGGCTCTCCTCGCAGGACCCCTCCTTCCAGCGCTCCGTGGGCGGCCTCGCCGGGCTCGACCGGCCCGACGCCCGCAACCGCTTCATGTCCGGCCTCCCGGCGCACCTCGCGGCCTCGGCGCTGGGGCTCGGCGCCGGGTCCTATGCGCTCGACGCCGCCTGCGCCTCGTCGCTCTACGCCATCAAGCTCGCCTGCGACCGGCTCCACGACCGCTCCGCCGACGTGATGCTCGCCGGGGCCGTCAACGCCGCGGACAGCCTGTTCATCCACGTGGGCTTCTGCGCGCTCTCGGCCATGAGCCGCACCGGGCAGAGCCGCCCCTTCCACCGCGGCGCCGACGGGCTCGTGCCCGCGGAGGGAGCGGCCATCCTCACCCTCAAGCGCCTCTCCGACGCGCTGGCGGCGGGAGACAAGGTGCTCGGGGTGATCCGTGGAGTGGGGCTCTCCAACGACGGCCGCGGCCGGGGGATGCTGGCGCCCGCCGAGGAGGGGCAGCGCCGGGCGATGCAGCTCGCCTACGCCATGTCGGGGCTCTCCCCCTCGGACGTCTCGCTCCTCGAGTGCCACGCCACCGGGACGCCCGTGGGAGACGCCACCGAGGTGCGCTCCACCGCGGCGCTCTACGAGGGCCTGCGCGACGTGCCCGTCGGGTCGCTGAAGTCCAACCTCGGCCACCTGATCACGGCCGCCGGGGCGGCCGGGGTGATGAAGGTGATCGGGGCGATGGACGCGGGCGTCCGCCCTCCGACGCTGCACGCCGACGCGCCGCTCGAGGTGCTCGCGGGGTCACCCTTCCGGCTGCTCACCAGGAGCGAGCCCTGGCCCTCCGACCGCCCTCGCGTGGCGGCGGTGAGCGCCTTCGGCTTCGGGGGAAACAACGCCCACCTTCTGGTCTCGCAGGACGCCGTCGGTCTCCGTACGACTTCGTACGCGGGCGTACCATCTCGCGCGAAGGTCGCGATCGTGGGCGTCGGGGCGATGCTCGGCGACACCACCGGCGCCAACGAGGCCGCGCGCGCGGTGCTGGGCGCCGAGCCGTGGTCCCCGAGGAGGGAGTCGGTGAGCGTCTCCCTCGAAGGGCTGCGCTTCCCCCCTCGCGACCTGGAGCAGACGCTCCCGCAGCAGTTGATGGTGCTGGAGTGCGCCCGTGAGGCGGCGGTCGGCGTGACCCTGCCCCGAGAGCGCACCGGCGTCTTCGTGGGCATGGGGGCCGACCCCGAGGTGGCGCGCTACGGAGCCCGATGGAGGCTCGCGGAGTGGTCCGAGGCGTGGGGTCGCACCACGGGGACGACGCCCTCCGAGGGCTGGCTCTCGAAGGCTCGCGACGCGGTGCTGCCGAAGCTCGAAGCCGCGGGCGTGGTCGGCACGATGCCCAACATCCCCGCCAACCGGATCAACAGCCAGCTCGACGTGGCGGGTCCGAGCTTCACCGTGTCGGCCGAGGAGGCCTCCGGGGTGGTGGCCCTGGAGATCGCCGCCCGCGCCCTGCGAGAAGGCGAGCTCGACGCGGCCCTGGTGGGAGCGGTCGACCTCTCGGACGAGCCGGTGCACCGGGAGGCGCTCCGTGAGCTGGGGCTCGACGTGAGCCCAGGGGATGCGGCGGTGGTGCTGCTGCTCAAGCGCCTCGACGACGCCCGACGCGACGGCGACCGGGTGCTGGCGGTGCTCGACGGCGAGGGGACTCCCTCGCTGCGCGTGGGCGACGGGGCGGTCGATGTCTTCGCAAAGGCGAGGGCGCACGCCGCGTCGGGGCTTCTGAACGTGGCCGCGGCGGCGTGGAGCGTCGCTCACGGGGCCCGGCCCCAGGCGTCGAGGGTGGCGGCTCCGTGGCTGGGAGAGCGCGTGGCCGAGGCGACGACGCGCTCTCTGGGCGACGGCGTGGCGACGGTGAGGCTGAGCGGGGGAGGGGACCCGGCGCCGCTGGGCCTGGAGGCTCCTCCGAGGCTCTACGTCTACGGAGGGAGCGATCGCGCCGCGGTGCTGAAGGCGCTCTCCGAGGGCGTCGAGGGAGGCGCGGGGCCTGCGCGGCTGGTGCTGGTGGCCGCGACGGAGGACGAGCGCCTCGCGAGGGCGCAGCAGGCGAAGCGCCACCTGGAGGGCGGAGCGCCGATGCCCGACGGGGTGGCGTACCGGTCGGCTCCCTTGAAGGGCGACACGGCCGCGGTGTTCACCGGGGCGGCGGCGTCGTACCTTGGCATGGGCCGGGAGCTGGCGCTGGCGATGCCTGGCGCGGTGGCGAAGCTGGGGCAGCGCTTCGGCTCGATGGCGGGGGCGACCCGCTGGAGCTTCGGGGAGACCGCGGAGCCGGAGCACCCGCTCGATCAGCTCTGGGCGAGCGCCTTTCTGTGTCAGCTCCACGCCGAGCTGGTGCGCGACGTGTTCGGGCTGCGGCCCGAGGCGACCATCGGGTACTCGTCGGGGGAGAGCAACGCGCTCTTCGCCTCCGGGGCGTGGCGAGACCTCGATGTGATGATCCGAGAGTGCTGGGAGAGCCCGGTCTTCAAGGACGAGATCGTCGGAGAGCAGAAGGCCGCGCGACGGCTCTGGGCGAAGCGTGGTGTCGCGGGCGCCGAGCGCGCGGCGTGGCGCACCTGGAGCGTGGCGGCGCCGGTGGCGGCGGTGCGAGAGGCGCTCGAGGGCGAAGCCTCGGTGCACCTCACGATCATCAACGCGCCGGACGACTGCGTGATCGGCGGCGAGGCGCTCGCCTGCGAGCGGGTGATCGAGCGCCTGGGTCGATCGAGGGCGATGCCGCTCGGCTATGCGATGGCGGCGCACTGCCCGGAGATCGGGGAGATCGCCGAGGCCTGGTACGACATCCACCGGAGGGAGACCTTCGCGGTGCCGGGGGTGAGGCACTACTCGGCGGGGAGCGCGACGGCCTTCACGGCGGAGCCCGATGTGATCGCGAAGGCGATCACGGCGCAGGCGGTGGACACGCTCGACTTCCCTCGGATGATCGAGCGCGCCTGGGCGGACGGGGTGCGGGTGTTCATCGAGCACGGCCCCCGCGGCCTGTGCAGCGGCTGGATCAAGAAGGTGCTCGGGGAGCGGGAGCACCTCGCGGTGCCGATGGACGTGTCGGGTCGCAGCGGCGTGCGTCAGCTCGCCAACGCGGCGGCGGCGCTGGTGGCGGCGGGCGTGGCGGTGGACGTCGAGGCGCTGCACCGCGCGCTCGGCGCCGACGCGCCGCCCAAGAAGGCTACAGGAGCGACGATGAAGGTACCTGCGCACGCACCGGCGATCCGGCTGCCGGCGTTCGAGACGGGCGTGCAGGTGATGGCCCCTGCGCCGAGGCTGGTCCCGGTGCTGGGCGAGGAGATGCCCTCGGCGGTGGCCGCGCCGGTGGCGGCGGCTGCGCCGGTGGTGGTGGCGGAGCCGAGACCCATGGTGGTGACGGCGGCGCCCGCGGCGATGGTCGGGGCGACGAACGACATCGTCGCGAGGGCGATGGCCGAGCAGGGGCGCGTCGCGGCGATCCACCGAGGGTATCTGGAGGCGCAGGCGACGGCGCACTCGCGCTTCCTGTCGCTGCAGCAGACGATGCTCGCGGGGCTGTTGAGGGCTCGCGGTGGTGTGGGCTCGGTGGCGGTGGCTTCCTCCCCGGTACGATCGCTCGGTGGCCAGTCGCCCGAGCCAGACCCCGACCGTGAGGGAGGGAGAGCGACCAGCGACTCTTCGGTACCCGCTCCGTTCCCCGCTGTCGGCCCGAGCGTCGCCCCCCCTCCCTCACGGTCGGGGTCTGGCTCCGACGGGGGACAGTCCGCTCGCGGACTTCCGGTGACTTCCGAAACGAGCCCATCGTTGCCGCAGGTTTCAACCTGCGGCCCCAGCGGCGAGGCCCAGGTTTCACCCCTCGGCCCCAGCCACCCCGGTCCTCGCTTCGATCGCGCCCAGCTGGAGACCCTCGCCTCGGGCTCCATCTCCTCGGTCTTCGGCCCCGCCTTCGCGTCGCAGGACGGCTACGCCCGCCAGGTGCGCATGCCGATGCCTCCGCTGCTGCTGGCCGACCGTGTCACCGGCATCGACGCCGTCCCCAACTCCATGGGCGTCGGAACCCTCTGGACCGAGACCGACGTCACCCCCGAGAGCTGGTACCTCCACGAGGGCCGGATGCCCGCCGGCATCATGATCGAGTCCGGCCAGGCCGACCTCCTGCTCATCTCCTGGCTGGGCATCGACCGGCTCAACCAGGGCGAGCGCGTCTATCGCCTCCTGGGTTGTGAGCTCACCTATCACGGCGAGCTCCCCCAGCCCGGTGAGACGCTCAGCTATGAGATCCACGTCGACTCCCACGCCCAGCAGGGCGACGTGCGGCTCTTCTTCTTCCACTACGATTGCCGGGTGAACGGCGAGCTCAGGCTCTCCGTCCGCCACGGCCAGGCGGGCTTCTTCACCGATGAAGAGCTCGCCAACTCGGGTGGAATCCTCTGGGACGCCACCACGGGAGAGCACTCCAGCACCGCGCAGCTCGACGCCCCGCTCGTCCCCTGCACGAAGCGATCGTTCTCCCAGGACGACCTCCGCGCCTTCGCGGAGGGCCGCGTGGCGGACTGCTTCGGTCCCGGCTTCGAGAAGGCCCGCACCCACGTCCGAAGCCCTCGCATCTCCGCCGGGCGGATGCTCTTCCTCCACGAGGTCGTCGACCTCGACCCCACGGGCGGACCCTGGCAGCGCGGCTACCTCCGCGCCGAGGCGCCCATCACCGCGGACGACTGGTACTTCGCGGGCCATTTCCACAACGACCCCTGCATGCCCGGCACCCTCATGTTCGAGGGATGCCTCCAGGCGATGTCGTTCTATCTCGTGGCCATGGGCTTCTCCGTCGACCGCGACGGCTGGCGCTTCGAGCCCGTCACCGGCACCAGGATCCCGATGCGCTGCCGCGGTCAGGCGACGCCCGAGTCGAGGCATCTCACCTACGAGATCTTCATCGAAGAGGTCATCGCCGGTCCGGTGCCCACGGTCTATGCCGACCTGCTCTGCACCGTCGATGGTCGCAAGGCCTTCCACGCCCGCCGCGTGGGGCTCCGCCTCGTCCCCTCGTGGCCCCTCGACCACTGGGCCTGGCTTCCCGCGCTCTCCGGCTCCGACCCCGCGCACGCCGCCATGGACCTTCGCCGCCTCGGCGGTCTCCGTGGGTATGTCGAGCCCAAGCCCGTCGCCGTGGTCGATGGCTTCGCCTTCGACTACGCCTCGCTCATCGCCTGCGCCTGGGGCCGTCCGTCGGCCGCCTTCGGCCCGATGTACACCCGCTTCGACAGCACCCGAGGCGTCGCTCGCCTGCCCGGTCCGCCCTATCACTTCATGTCGCGCATCACCCGCGCCGACGCGCCGCTCGGCGTGCTCCAGCCCGGCGGGGTGATCGAGGCCGAGTACGACATCCCCCCGGGGGCCTGGTACTTCGACCTCAACGGACATCCCACGATGCCCTATTGCGTGTTGATGGAGGCCGCCCTCCAGCCCTGCGGCTGGCTCGCGAGCTACATCGGTAGCGCGCTCACCACCGACGTCGACCTGCTCTTCCGCAACCTCGACGGCACCGGAACCTTCTACGAAGAGATCCTCCCCACCTCGGGGACCCTGCGCACCCGGGTGAAGGTCACGGACGTCTCCCGCTCGGCGGGGATGATCATCGAGTCCTTCGAGGTCGAGTGCTTCATCGCACAGACCCTCGTCTACAAGATGAATACGGTCTTCGGGTTCTTCCCCGCGGAGGCCTTCGTCAACCAGGTGGGTTTGCCCGTCACCCCGGAGGACCGCGCCCGCATCGAGTCCCCCTCCGACGTGCTCATCGACCTTCGCGCCCGCCCGGCGAAGTACTTCGAAGGCTCACTCCGCCTCCCGGCTCCGATGCTCTGCATGCTCGACCGCATCACCGCGTGGGAGCCCGATGGCGGCAAGAAGGGCCTCGGCTGGGCCCGCGCCGAGAAGGACGTCCGCTACGACGAGTGGTTCTTCAAGGCCCACTTCTTCCAGGACCCCGTGCAGCCGGGTTCGCTGGGCATCGAGGCCCTGGTGCAATTGCTCCAGTTCGCGATGATCGAGCGCTCCATGGCCGACGGGGTGGCCAACCCCCGCTTCGAGCCCGTCGCGGTGGGCAGACCCGCGACGTGGAAGTACCGCGGCCAGGTGGTTCCGAAGAACAAGCGCATCACCACGGAGATTGCCATTCTCGAAGTGGGTCATGACGCCGGGGTGCCCTTCGCCGTGGCCGAAGGGTCGCTCTGGGTCGACGGCAAGCGCATCTATCACACCCGACAGCTTGCGATGCGCATCGTGCCGGGGGGGAATGGCCCCCTCACCGCGCTGCCGCGCGCCCTCACCCCCGCGGAGCGGGGGCAAGGGCTCTCAGGAGCTGACAGGTTCGCGGTTGGACCGGACGCCCCGAAACTCATCAACCCGACACTCACCTCGCAGACGTCAGAGCCCTTGCCCCCGCTCCGCGGGGGTGAGGGCGCGCGGCAGCGCGGTGAGGGGGCCCACGAAGAGACCCTCGACCCCTCCACGGACCTCTGGCTGGGCGACCATCGCCCCACCTGGACGCTCCCGGCGCTCCCGATGATGTCCATGGTCGATCGCCTCGCCGGAGCGCTCGCCCGCTCAGGCGCCATGGTCACCGGCCTGGCCGACGTGCAGGTGCACCGCTGGCTGCCCTTCGCGGGTGCGCCCGTTCGGCTGCGCACCGAGGTGAAGGACGGCGGCGAGGTCACCCTCTCGGCCTTCCGCGAAGCCCGCGAGGCCGCCCTCTCCCGCTTCGAGCCCGTGGCCTCCGGGCGGGTGCTCACCGATACCCGATATCCGACTCCGCCCGCCCCGATGGCCCCCTTGAGCGACGCCGTCCCCGCCGAGGACCCCTATCGCTCCGCGGCCCTCTTCCACGGACCCGCCTTCCAGATGCTCCGCTCGTGGAAGATGGGCTCGCGCGGCTCATCGGCCATCCTCGACCTCTCCCTGCGCGGTGTCCCCCGAGGAACCCTCCACCAGGGCCTCCTCGATGCGCTCACCCACGCCATCCCCCACGACGCCCTCTCTCAATGGTCACCCGAGATCTCCGACGACGTGGTCGGTTATCCCTATCGGATTCCCTCGCTCACCCTCCATGGAGAGATTCCCTCCTCGGGTGAAGGCCGCGTCGAGGTGCGCTTCGCCGGCTTCGACGGAGAGCCCCGCTTTCCGAAGTACGACATCCAGCTCCTCGTGGACGGCCTCGTCCTCGTGGCCCTCACCCTCGTGGAGGTGCTGCTCCCCAAGGGGCCCATCGGCCGGGCCTCCCGCCTGGAGCGCCGCGCCTTCCTCCGCGACCGCCGCTTCGTCCCGGGGCTGCGCCTCTCCCGCTCCGAGGGCGCCTCCTCCGTCGCCGCTCCCTCCGATGTGAAGCCCAGCGACTGGCTCCCCGGCAACGTCGCGACCATCTACGGCGCTCCCCCGGGCGGCGACCTCATCGCCGAGGTCGCCGTGCGAGACCACGTCGCCTCGCGCGCCATCGTGCACCCGAGCTCCGTGCGCCCCGCGGCCGACCTCCGCAGCGCCACCGTCGCCATGCGCCCGCTGCGCCGGCACTTCATCGACGTCGCTCGCGAGGGCGACGCCGTCCGGGTGACCGACGCCGGGGCCCCAGCGCTCGACCTCTCCCCGGTGGAGTCCTACTGGCGCAAGCGCTTCGCCATCGGCGCATGGCCCGTGGAGGACCTCTACTACGGCCTCATCGAGCGCTTCGTCGGCGACGTGGTCATCGCCGACCCGGAGGCCTTCGCCAGCGTCCGCGGCCGTAGCTGCCTCTACCTCGCCAACCACCAGGTGGCGGTCGAGTCGCTGCTCTTCTCGGTGATCGCCTCCGCGCTCTCCGAGGTCGCCACGGTCACCCTCGCCAAGGCCGAGCACCGAGGAACCTGGGTGGGCGAGCTCATCCGCCACAGCTTCTCCTACCCCGGCATCACCGACCCGAAGCTCATCACCTTCTTCGACCGCGATGACCGCGAGTCCCTCGTGCGCATCATCGGCGAGCTCGCCCAGGACATGGCGCAGCGGGGCAAGAGCGTGATGGTCCACGTGGAGGGTACCCGGGGGCTCTCCTGCCGACAGCCGGTCATCAAGATGAGCTCGGCCTTCATCGACATGGCCTTCGCCGTGGGCGCTCCCATCGTGCCGGTGCGCTTCGTCGGAGGCCTCCCCCAGGACGAGCTCTCGCAGCGCCTGGAGTTCCCCCTGGGCTACGGCCGCCAGGACATCTGGATCGGCCGCCCCATCGAGCCCGCCGCGCTCGCCTCGCTCCCGCTGAAGGAGCGCAAGCAGGTCGTCATCGACGCCATCAACGGCCTCGGACCCTCTCCCTCCGACGAGCGCCCCACTGGCCCGGACCCCGCCTTCGCACGCCGCGTCGAGCCGTGGATCCCTCGCTGCGGAGGCACCCCCGAGCACGCCGTGCTCATGGCCACCCTCGACGCCCTCGGATCCTACCGCTCCGAGGCCACCGCCCGCTTCGTGGCAGGCGCCCGCGAGGGGGCCCTCGTCGCCGGGGAAGGCCCCGCGGGCGAGTGGCTCGCCGGCTTCGCCCGATGGCTCCTCGGGGGGCGCTCCCACGTGGAAGGAATGACCCGCTGATGTCCCTGATCCACCGCCCGTTTCGCCGCGTCGGGGTCGTCAACCGTGGTGAGGCCGCCGTGCGCTTCCTCCGTGCCGCCCGGGCGTGGTCCAAGCGCCACCGCGAGCCCATGGAGGTGGTCGCGCTCTACACGCACCCCGACCGCGACGCGATGTTCGTCCGCGAGGCCGACGAGGCCATCCTGCTCGGAGACGCGCTGGTCCCCGGCTCCACCGGCGCGATGCGAAGCGCCTACCTCGACGTGCCCCGGGTGGTGTCGCTGCTGGTCGAGGCCGGCTGCGACGCCGTCTGGCCGGGCTGGGGCTTCGTCTCCGAGCGACCCGACTTCGCCGACGCCTGCGCCGACTCGGGCCTGGTCTTCATCGGCCCTTCGGGCTCCTCGATGCGGCTGCTGGGCGACAAGATCGGCGGCAAGCGCGTGGCCGAGGACAACGGCGTCCCGGTCACCCCGTGGAGCGGCGGCCCGGTGGTCGACGCCGCCGAGGCCACCCGCCACGCCGAGCGCATCGGTTACCCCGTGCTGCTCAAGGCCGCCGCGGGCGGCGGTGGCCGGGGGATCCGCATCGTGCGCGCCGCCGACGAGGTCGCCTCGGCCTTCGCCAGCGCCTCCGCCGAGGCCCGCGCGGCCTTCGGTGACCCGACCCTGCTGGTGGAGTCCTTCGCCCCGGAGGCGCGCCACGTCGAGGTGCAGGTGATCGCCGACTCGCACGGCCGGGTGCACGCCGTCGGAACCCGCGATTGCAGCATGCAGCGCCGCCACCAGAAGGTGCTGGAGGAGGCCCCCGCGCCGGGCCTCGGCGCCCTGGAGGAGCAGCTCAAGGACGCCGCGATCCGCATCGCCCGCGCCAGCGGATACGTGAACGCAGGGACGGCGGAGTTCCTGGTGAGGCCCGACCTCTCGGGCTTCTACTTCCTGGAGATGAACACCCGGCTCCAGGTGGAGCACCCGGTCACCGAGTGCGTGACGGGCCTCGACCTCGTCGGGATGCAGATCGACGTCGCACGAGGTGAGAGACTCCCCGAGTCGCTGCCCCCCGCCCGAGGCCACGCCGTCGAGGCGCGCCTCAACGCCGAGGACCCCGACGAGGGCTTCCGCCCCAGCGCAGGAAGGCTCATCCGCTTCGAGCTCGCCACCGGCCCCGGGGTGCGCGTGGACTCCGGCTTCCTCGCGGGCGACGTGGTCCCCGGCGAGTTCGACTCCATGCTCGCCAAGGTCATCGCCACAGGACCCACCCGCGAGGACGCCCTCGCCCGGCTGGAAGAAGCCCTCGCCCGCAGCACCGTCGCCATCGAGGGCGGCGCCTCCAACCGCTCGCTGCTGCTGGAGCTCGTCGACCACGACGCCATGCGCGAGGCCCGGGTCACCACCCGCTGGCTCGACCACCACATCGCCGATCGCCCCGGCGCCCTGGCCCGCCCCCACCTCGACGCCGCCCTGGTCGCCGCCGCGGTGGGAGAGCACCAGCGCGCCCGCGCCGACGAGATCGCCGAGGTGATGCTCCACGCCCATCGGGGGATGCCCACGAGCGTCCCCCAGGCGGAGCCTCGCTCCTTCCGCTTCGCCGTCGGCGGGGCCTCGCTCTCCCTGGACGTGCTCGCCACCGGACCCGAGCGCTACCTCATCACCTGCGCCGGACAGTCGGCGGAGGTCACCTGGCAGTCCACAGGGCCAGGCACCGCGGTGCTCACCCTCCACGGCCGCCGCCTCGGCGTGGTGCAGGTGGTCACCCCCACGGCGCTCCACGTCGAGGTCGACAGCATCGCCCACCGCCTCGCGCGCGCCTCCGACGGACGCGTCGTGGCGCCCGTCCCCGCGGCGGTGACGCAGGTGTGCGTGCGCGAGGGCGAGGTCGTCGCCGAGGGCGACCGGCTCATGACCCTGGAGGTCATGAAGATGGAGATCGCCATCGAGGCCCCGGTGGGAGGGCGCATCGGTCGACTCCTGGTGGGCGCCTCGTCGCTGGTCACCGCGGGGCAGTGCCTCGCCGTCATCGAGGGCCGGGACGCCGAGCGCTGGTCCGCCGTGGAGGGCCTCGCCCCGCTGCGCGCCGACCCCGCCGTCGAGCCGGACACGCACGCGGCCGCGCTGCGCCTCGGGGTGATCCTGGGCTACGACCACCCGAGCCGCGAGGTCGTCGCCTCGCTCGCCCTGCTGCGCGACGGCAAGGTGCGCGTGGGCCGCGGCGAGCTCGCCCGCCTCCTCGACGCCTACGTCTCCCACGAGCGCCTCTTCGAGACCGCCCCCGGCCCCGACGGCGTGGCCCCGGTCGACCACCTCGCGCGCTACCTCCGCCCCCGGCGGGGCGACGCCCAGGGCTTCCCCGAGGCCTTCGTGGCGCAGGTGCGCGCCGCCCTCCTCTGGCACGACGTGAGGGACGCCGACGCGGCCGCCCGGCACGACGACGCCATGCTCCGCATCCTCCAGGCGCACCGGGCGCTCGGGCTGCGAGACCGGGTGATCCTCGGGGTGCTGACGGCGGTGGTGCGGGCCGACCACGACGACGCGACGGAGTCCGAGCGCAGCACGCTGAGGGAGCGCCTGGAGGCCTTCGCGGCGATGGTGGTGCTGCGCGACCGCGCCCTCTCGGAGGCGGCTTACACGGTGGTGTATCACCTCTGCGACCGCCCCCGGCAGCGCGCCCAGGCCCGCACGCTCTCCCGCGCCGCCGAGGAGGTCTTCGCCCGCCTCGTCTCCCCGACGGCCTCCGCGGTCTCCCGCGCCGCCGCCGAGCAGGAGCTCGACGCGCTGCCTCACGGTGCCCTGCTGGCGCTGATCCCCGTGGCCCCGGCGCTCGCCCGCAGCGCCCCTCGCGCGACGCTGCTCGACCTGCTGGTGCGCCGGCTCCACCCCGACGCCGAGCGCGTGGAGACCCCCGCGGACGCGGCCACGGCGGCCCTCTACGCCACGCCCGGGGCCTCGGTGCTCTCGGTGCTGTCGAGCCCCTCGGAGATGGTCGCCGACGCCGCCAGGGCGCTCGACCTGCTGCCCGACGGCGACCGGCCGCTGGAGATCGACGCCTTCGTGGCCGAGCCCGACCCCTCGTGGCTCTCGGCCTTCGACGAGGGCGGAGCGGCCTCGCTCGGGGGGCTGCCGAAGCGGGTGCGCCGCTTCTCGGTCAACTGGGGCAACGTGGAGCACGGCCGGCTGAGCCGCACCTTCTCCCGCGGCGCCGACGGTCTCTTCGCGGAGGACCGCTTCCACCGGGACTTCCACCCGGCGCGCGTCGAGGCCTGCGAGATCGAGCGCCTCGCAGCCTTCGAGCTGGAGCGACTGCCCGCCCCGGGGGAGGTCTTCCTCGCGGTGGCCCGCTCCCGGCAGGACCCCTCGGACCAGCGCCTCGTGTGCATCGTGGAGGTCGAGCGCATCGACCCGGAGCGCGACCCGGAGACGGGCGTGCTGCGCTCGATCCCGGGCTTCGAGCGGGTGTACCTCACGGCGCTCCACGCCATGCGCGACGCCCAGGCGGTGCGCGCCCGCGACCCGAAGCCCTTCTGGAACCGCCTCGTGGTCTTCACCCGCCCGCTGCTCACGCTCACCCGCGAGGAGATGATGACCGTGACCCGCCGTCTCGCTCCGGCGACCGCGGGGCTCGGGCTGGAGAAGATGATCCTCCGGGCGCGTCGCCCCGACCCGGCCCATCCCCTCGGCCGCCCGCTCCAGGTCGAGTGGACCAACCCCACGGGCCACGGCGCCACGCTCACCGCGACGGACCCCGACATGGAGCCCGTGAGCGTGCTCACCTCGGACGAGCGACGCATCGTCGAGGCGCGCCGCAAGGGCCTCTTCTACCCCTACGAGCTGCTTCGGGCGCTCTCCCGAGACGACGACGCGGGCCCCTTCCCCCGGGGCAGCTTCACCGAGCTCGACCTCGGCCCCGACGGCGAGCGCCTGGTGCCCGCCGATCGACCCTACGGCCACAACAGCGCCTACCTGGTGGTGGGCGTGGTGACCAGCCGCTTCGAGCCCTTCCCCGAGGGGCTCTCGCGGGTGCTTCTGGTGGGCGATCCCACGCGAGGCATGGGCTCCCTGGCGGAGCCCGAGTGCCGCCGCATCATCGCGGCGATCGACCTGGCCGAGCGCGAGGGCATGGCGGTGGAGTGGGTGGCCGTCTCCAGCGGCGCCCGCATCGCCATGGACAGCGGCACGGAGAACCTCGACTGGACCGCG
>SCUS01000153.1 GCA_004297725.1 Myxococcaceae bacterium
CGCTGGCCGTCGTGCTCGCTGCGAGCCGCGAGATCCGCAGCTCCATCGTGTTCGCGACCCTCATCGTGGTGGTGGTGTTCTCGCCGCTCTTCTTCCTCTCCGGGGTCGAGGGTCGGCTCCTCCAGCCGCTCGGCCTCGCGTACGTGGTGTCGCTCGGCGCATCGCTGCTCGTCGCCGTCACGGTCACGCCCGTGCTCTGCTCGTTCCTCCTCCCCGATGCGAGGGCGGTGACCCGCGCCGAAGAGCCCCGCTTCGCCGCCTGGCTCAAGGCCCGCTACGCCCCGCTCCTCGACCGCGCGCTCCGTGGGTGGCGCGTGCTCGCGGCGGTGGCCCTGCTGCTCCTCGTCGGGGCGGGCGTCGCGCTCGGGTTCGCGGGACGGTCGTTCCTGCCGGAGTTTCGCGAGGGCACGCTCACCATCGCGACGGTGACCCTCCCCGGGACCTCGCTCGCAGAATCCGACGCCATGGGCCGTCGGGTCGAGCGGATCCTCCTTCGCCACCCCGAGGTGGTGTCGGTGGCCCGCCGCACGGGGCGCGCAGAGATGGACGAGCACGCCCAAGGGGTTCACGCCTCCGAGCTCGACGTCAGCCTGCGCGAGACGGCACGCTCTAGGGAGGCCTTTCTCGCGGCGCTGCGGCGGGACCTCTCGGTGCTGCCGGGCATGAACATCACCCTCGGGCAGCCCATCGGGCACCGCATCGACCACATGCTCTCGGGGACGCGGGCCAGCGTCGCGGTGAAGCTCTTCGGCCCCGACCTCCTGGAGCTGCGCCGCCTCGGGGCCTCCGTCGAGACCGCCATGCGCGGCGTCCCTGGCGTCGTGGACCTCGCCCGCGAGCAGCAGGCCGACATCCCCTTCGTGCGGGTGCGCTTCGACCGCGCCGCGATCGCCCGCCACGGCCTCCGGGTCGCCGACGTCGCCCGAACGTTGGAGGTCACGACGGGCACGCACGTCGTCTCCGAGGTGGTGGAGGGCGCCGCGATCTTCGAGCTCGTCGCGCGCATGGACCCAGCGCGAACGCCAACCAGCGCCGACCTCGGCGACGCGCTCGTGCTGACCCCACGCGGCGCGCGCGTGCCGCTGCGGGCCCTGGCGGACGTCCGACGCGACCGCGCCCCGCACGAGATCGGCCGCGAGGGCGTGGAGCGCAAGCTCGTGGTGAGCTGCAACGTCGCCGGCCGCGACGTGGGCAGCGTGGTGGGCGACGTCCGGAGCGCCATCGCGCGCGAGGTGACGCTCCCGGCGGGCTACCGCATCGCCTACGGGGGACAGTTCGAGAGCGCTGAAGGGGCGACGCGCACGATCGTCTTAGTGGGGGCCGTCGCGATCGTCGGCGTGTTCATGCTGCTCGCGCTGGCGTTCGGCTCGGGGCGGGACGCGATCCTCGTCATGCTCAACCTGCCGCTCGCGCTCGTGGGCGGCGTGGCCGGCGTCTACCTCGAAGGGGGTGTGCTCTCGGTCGCGTCGCTGGTGGGCTTCATCACCCTCTTCGGCATCGCGACCCGCAACGGCATCATGCTCGTCTCCCACGTCCGGCACCTGGCGCACGAAGAGGGCGTGACGGACCCGCACGAGGCGGTGCGCCGTGGGGCCATGGAGCGCCTGGTGCCGATCCTGATGACGGCGCTCGCGGCGGGCCTCGGGCTCGTGCCCCTGGCCCTCGCAGGGGGACGACCTGGTAGCGAGATCCAGGCCCCGATGGCGGTCGTCATCCTCTGCGGGCTCTTCTCTTCGACGGTGCTCAACATGTTCGTGGTCCCGGCGCTCTATCGACGCTTCGGCGCGCTCGCGCGGGGGCCTCAGCAGACCGTCGGAGAGGTGAGCGCATGAGCCGCGGAGTCGCGTCGAGAGGGGCCGCGTTGGGGCTCCTCGCGGCGGCGTTGTTCGGCGTCTCCGCGCCGCTCTCCAAGCGCCTGCTCGGGGACGTGAGCCCGCAGGTCCTCGCGGGGCTCCTGTACCTGGGCGCGGGCCTCGCGCTCACGATCTACCGTCGCGTGCGACCCGCCACCACGGAGGCCCCGCTCGTTCGCGCCGACATGCCGAAGCTCGCGGTCGTCGTGCTGGCGGGCGGGGTCGCGGGTCCGTTGCTGATGCTCTTCGGGCTCCAGCGCACGAGCGCCGTCACGGGCTCGCTGCTCCTCAACCTGGAGGCACCCTTCACGATCGCGCTCGCCGTTCTGGTGTTTCGCGAGCACCTCGGGCGCTACGCCGCGGGCGCGATGGTGTGCATCCTCACGGGCGCCGTGATCCTGCGGCTCCAGCCCGGGTCGCACCGCGCGGACACGCTCGGCGTGCTGCTCCTCGCGGGCGCCTGCGCGGCGTGGGCGCTCGACAACAACGTCACCCAGCGGCTCTCGCTGCGCGATCCCTTCGCGCTCGTGCGGGTGAAGACCCTCGCGGCGGGATCGTTCAACCTGGCCCTCGGGCTCGCGGTCGCGGGGCGGCTCCCCTCCCCCCGCATCGCCGCGGCGGCGCTCGCTCTGGGGAGCGTGAGCTACGGCGCGAGCGTGGTCCTCGACGCCTACGCGCTGCGGCTCGTG
>SCUS01000154.1 GCA_004297725.1 Myxococcaceae bacterium
TCAGAAGGTCAGCATAAACCGTCGCGAGCACCCCGAGGCGAGGGAGGCCGCGCGAGACATACGCGGGGTATTTCGAGCGCGGCCGACCGCTGCATCGGGGGGCGCAGCAGGTTTATGCTGGCCTTCTCAGCGCGGCGCGGGCATCCCGAGCTGGTCGAAGAGGAAGGCCCACACGTCGGTCTGCTCGGCGATCACCTCGCTGCGCGAGCTGCCCATCCCGTGGCCCGCGCGGGAGCTCACCCGCAGCAGCACCGGTCGCCCGGGAGCGCTCGCGGCCTGGAGCCGGGCGGTCATCTTGCGGGAGTGCGCGGGGTTCACCCGGCCGTCGTGCTCGCCGGTGGTGAGCAGCACCGCGGGGTAACGCCCTCCGTCGGTGACCCGGTGGTAGGGCGAGTAGGCGAAGAGGGCGCGAAACTGCTCGGCGTCGCTCACGCTGCCGAACTCGGTGACGTTGAAGGCCCCGTTGGGGTCGCGCTCGACGCGCAGCATGTCGTAGATGCCGACGCCGGAGTACACGGCGCGAAACAGCTCCGGCCGCTGGGTGAGCGCCGCGCCCATGAGCAGCCCCCCGTTGCTGCGACCGCGGATCGCGAGCTGCGCGGGGGTGGTGTAGCCCAGCGCGATCAGCCGCTCGGCGGAGGCGATGAAGTCGTCGAAGACGTTCTGCTTGTGGGTGAGGTTGCCCCCGCGGTGCCAGTCCTCGCCGAACTCCCCTCCGCCCCGGAGGATCGCCACCGCCACCACGCCCCCGCGGTCGAGCCAGAGCCGGTTGGTGAGCGAGTACGAGGGCGTCATGCTCACGCCGTAGCCTCCGTATCCGCCGAGCAGCGTGGGGTTGCGCCCGTCAAGCGCCGTGCCCCGCCGGCGGATCACCATCACCGGCACCCTCGTCCCGTCGCGCGAGGTGGCGGTCTCCTGCACCACCTCGGCGTCGTCGTAGCGCACCGGGGCCTCGTCTCTCAGCGAGGTCAGCGCCGGGGCGCCCGCCTCGGGCGAGGCGCGGTACCACGCGGGCGGGGTGAGGTAGGTCTCCGCGCGGAAGAGCACCGCGTCGCCGCCGGCGCCCACCATCGAGCGCACGGACGAGACCGGAGCGAGGGAGAGCGTCCCGCGGGCGTGGCCCTGCTGGTCGAAGACTCGCACCTGCGAGGGCCCTCCGACGAGGTCGACCACGTAGAGCAGGGTGCGCGTCGGGACCACCTGCTCGATCACCGACTCGCTCTGGGGCACCACCACCGTGGCCTCGGCGAGGCTGGCGGCGGTGAGCGGGAGGCGCAGCACGGCCCCTCGGGCAGCGCCGCGGTGCGAGGTGAGGAAGAGCGCGTCGGGGCCGAACTCCACCGCCGTGACGCCGTCCTCGAAGCGGGTGAGCTGACGCCACGCGCCGGACGGTCCTCGGAGGTAGTGGGCGAACTCGCCGCCGTCTCCGTTGGCCACCGCCGCGAGGATCCACCGGCCGTCCTCCGAGGTGCTGAGCTCCGTCTCGGCGATGCGCGGCGACTCCCGGCCGAGCTCGTAGCGGTCCGTTGCGGGGTCGGTGCCGAGGGCGTGGAAGTACACCTGCTGGTAGAAGGCCATGTCCTCCGCGGGCCGCTCTCCGGCGCGGGGGTAGCGGGTGTAGTAGACGCCCGCGTTGTCGGCCGCCCACGCGAGGCTGCCTCCCCCGGTGGGGTTGCTCACCCGCTCGATGGTGTCGCCGAGCTCCCTGCCGGTCTCGACGTCATAGATGTGCAGCTCGCCCACCTCGCTGCCGTTGCGGGCGAGGGCGACGGCCACGCGGCGCCCGTCGTGCGAGGGGGAGAAGAGGTCGATCGCGGTCTGCCCGCTGGGGTCGAGGGCGTTGGGGTCGAGCACCACGCGCTCGGCGGAGCGCTCGTCCGCGGAGGGCATCACCACCAGGAAGGGCTGCTGCCCTCCGGGGCGGGTGCGCATCGCGAAGAGCCTGCCCCCGCGGTGCACGGCGCGGCTGTAGCTCGCGACCTCGGCGTTGTAGATCGTCGTGAGCTGCCGCTCGATGGCCTCGCGCCCTGGGAGGGTGTCGAGGGCGGCGCGGGTGCGGCGGTTCTGCGCGGCGACCCAGGAGCGCACGGCGGGGGCGTCGGTGTCCTCGAGCCACTGGTAGTCGTCGGTGACCGCGACGCCGTGATAGCGGTCGACCACCGGGCGTCGGGGGGTGAGCTCGGCGGTCGCCGCGGGGGTGGTCGGCCGCGAGGGCGAGCGATGACACGAGGCGAGGGCGAGGGCGGCGAGCAGCAGGGAGCTTCGGGATGCGAGCATGGCGGCGGACGCTATCACCGCGATGGCCGACGGGGGCCTTACCGTCCCGGGCTCACCGTCGGGGCGGAGGCCGCGGCGACCGCGCTCGTCGTCGCCGGCGGAGCGCCGGGCGGGAGCGGCGCTCCCAGCCGGACGCGCACCCAGTCGTGGTAGCCGAGCTGACGGCCGCGCACGACCCAGCGGGAGGGGTCGTGCTGCACCATCGCGTCGTAGTCGGCGAGCTCGGCGTTGCGGGGCCGGGTGACCGCGCCGCGGCGGAGGAGCATCGGGCGGAAGTTGCGAAACCCGCCGCCCTGGCGCGACGAGCCGAGGGTGAGCTGCGAGGAGAAGCGCCGCGCGGTGAAGCTCCCTCCGGGGTGCCCGTCGATGAGCCGGATCTCCCCGTCGGGGCGCACCTCGTAGACGGTCAGCACATGGCCGTCGGGGTCATAGAAGGCCGTGCCGGGGTGGATGGCCCCGCGGTCGACGCAGACGGGGTAGGTGTCGCTGTCGTCGAGCTCCGGGCGCATCCGGAAGAAGCCCGAGTGCACCGAGGAGCCGATGTCGTGCAGCAGCCTGCGAGGGGTGGCGTAGTCGCTCCAGCGTCGGGTGGAGGCAGGGCGGTTGGTGTACGAGTAGCGGCCGTCGCGGCTGGCTCTCTCACCGCGCACCGAGGCGGTGTGAAGGAAGGGGAGCTGTCTTCGCCAGGCGAAGTACGCGCGGAGGATGTACGGCACGTCGCCGCAGTCGGCCCGGAAGGTGGAGGGACGCCCGGAGACGTAGAGGGGATTGATCGCGGGGCTGTCGAGGCAGGAGGCGAGGGTGCGGCAGCGGCGGGCCTCGACGGCGCGGCCGATGGTCTGCACCCAGCGGCCGAACTCGGCCTCGGCGGCGGAGTCCCAGGAGCGGGTGACGGGCCACGACTCGTCCATGGGACGATCGCTGGCGCCAGGGGGGCGGCGCTGCGCGTGGGCGGAGTGGCTGAGAGACGCCGCGACGAGCGCGACGAGGCCTGAGAAGAGGGGGCCTTTCATCGAAGGCCATGCATAAGTCCCGAATCGGGCCGTGTCTCAAGTGGCGCGGCCGTGGACTCTTCTCCCTACCTGACGCCGAGCACCGGGCGGGGGTCGACGTCGGGCGGGGTCTCGGGGCCGAAGGTGATGGGCGTGGCGACGCCGTAGACCCGGTCGACGCGGTTGCGAAGGCGCTGCTCGGCGCGGAACCACGCGCGCCGGGTCGGGTCGTCGACGCAGGCGGCCCGCTCGGGCGATCCCTCGGGCGCTCCCCAGCGGATCTCGGGGCAGTGGTAGGGGTCGAAGCTGATGGTGAAGAGCCGGTCGAGGACGTCGTCGACGGTGATCCCGACCGGTGCTCCCGCGGAGTTGATGTACCGGAACTGGCACCCGGGCTTCGCGAGCTCCTCGGACCAGGCGCGCGCGAAGGCCGCTCTCAGCGGGCTGCCCGGGGGCTGCGCCGCGGCGGTGTCGCGCAGGTCGCGCAGCACGACCTTGAGGGCCGCGTCGCGCGAGGGGGTCGACCAGGTCTCCCAGTCGCCGTTGGTGCCGTAGATGTTCCACGGGAGGTGGTTGGGGTGCGGGCGGAGGTGGAGGCCCGCGGTGCGAGCGAGGTCCACGGCGTCGACGCGGTCGACGATGTCGCGGCACAGCGACGCGACCATCTCGCGGTAGTCGCTCTCCGGGTCTCTCGGCGCCCCGGGGACGGAGAGCGCGGCGCGCACCCAGTCGTGGAAGCTCACCGGCTGGCCGTTGGCCACCCAGGCCGACGGGTCCCACTGCGAGCGCGAGTCGATGTCGGCGAGCTCGCTGTCGCGGGCGCGCACCACGTAGCGGCCGTCGATGCGCTGCGGGCGGAAGTTCTTGAAGCCGCCGCCGACGCGCGCGGTGCCGATGGCGTAGCGCGGGCCGAAGCGCTTCCAGGTGAGGCCGCCGTCGGGGTGGCCGTCGATGAGGTGCACCACGCCGTCGTCGCGCACCTCGGCGACCACCAGCACGTGGCCGTTGGGGTCGTAGTAGATCGACCCCGGGCGCAGCGCTCCGGGGCGCACCGCCACGGGGTAGAAGTCCCCGTCCTGCACCTCGGCGGTGGTGCGGTACATCCCCGAGTGCACCAGCTCGACGACCTTGTGGAACACCGCGCGCGGCGTCCGGTAGTCGCGCCACGACGACCAGCGCGAGGGCCGCAGCCCGAGGGCGTAGCGGGTGTCGGTCTGCTGCGCCGATCGCACGTTGGAGACGAAGCCGAAGGGCAGCCGGCGCTTGTACGAGTAGTAGGCGCGGAGGATGTACGGCAGGTCGGCGCAGTCGATGTCGTCGAGCCGCAGCCTGGCGTCGGTCTGCGCGTCCCAGAGGCTGTTGGCCTCCGGGTCGCGGAGGCATCGGTCGAGGCGGTTGCAGCGGCGAGACTCCACCGCGCGGCCGAGGCGGGCGACGAAGGTGGACCAGTCGCGCTCCATGCGGTCGTCCCAGCGAACGACCGCGGGCCACGCGGAGGAGGTCGGGTCGTCGAGCCCGCTGCCGCGAGGCGCGGCGGCAGCGTCCGTGGGAATCGTGGGAAGCTCCTCTTCGGGAGCGGCGACGGGAGCGGCGACGGGAGCGACGGCGGCGACGGGAGCGACGGCGGTGGCGTCACGGACCGGGGCGCCTGCGTCGAGGAAGGAGGGCACTTCGTCGCGCACGCTGCTCGCGGGCTCACGGCCGAAGACGACGTAGGCCGCGGCTGACGCGGTGATCGCCAGACCACCACGTCGCGCCCAGGACCATAGTCGTTCGTTCATCCTTCGTAGTTGTACCGCGGCGCTGCCACGCGAGCCCGTGGGGGGTCCATTGCGCTCCAGCGTTGGGGGGGGCGTGTGGGTTTGCCTCGGCGCGATGGACGCGGCTAAGGTGATCCATCGCATCGGAGTGACACGCACGTCGAACGGGTGGTGTGCGTCCCTCGCTCCAAAGGAGCCCGAACATGGTCAGCGACCACCGCGGTAACGGCCTTCAGCGCAGCGTCCCGGTGCCCTTCACGGCGGTGCGGCTCGACACCTGGGTGCTGCGCCTCCTCGAGGCTGACCTCGACGAGCAGGGCGACGTGCTGCTGGAGGTCGGGCCCGATCAGCCCGGCGGGTCGTGCGTCGTGCTGCGCTCCGACGGCGGTCTCTGGGTCGCCACGGGCAACAGCTCCTTCTGGAACATCTTCAGCGTCCCCCCGAGGGCCTGGCGCCCGGCCGCGAGCATCTCCGGCGTGATGCCGAAGGTCGACGCTCCGGTGCGCAAGGTCGGCTGAGCGTCATCGGGGGGGCCATCGCCCCTCAGTCCTCGCCCTGGCGTGCTGCGAGGGCTGCTTGCTCCTCCTGGGCGAGCGCCGCGCCGATCACCCGCATCACATCGAAGCGATACGGCCCCGGGGTGTAGCCGACGACCTCCACGAGGTTCCACATGATCTCCTCGCGGCTGGCCTGCTTGGGGATGGCGACCATCGCCCATCGCGCGTCGCCCGCGGACCACAGCCTGCCCTGCTCGATCACGAACTCCGTCATCCCGTCGCGCAGCAGCACCCGCACCCCTCGGGGCTTGAGCACATCGAGCACCCGCCGCGCGAAGTCGACCCGGTCGAACTCCTCGGTGCACCAGCTCTGCGGCGCCCTTCGCTCCTCCTCGCGGACCCACCCCTCCGTCGGCTCATCGGGTCGGCGTCGTGGCGGCATCGGTGGCCCAGCGTAGCGCACCCGACGAGCGCTGACTGGGCTACGCTGGCCGCACGTCTGGCGACGACGCACGTCGCCTCGGCAGGAGACCCGACCCACGATGGAACGCGTATTGATCCTAGGCGCCACCTCGGCCATCGCGACGGAGGTCGGGCTGCGCCACGCCGCCCGCGGAGACCGGCTCCACCTCGTGGCCAGAGACCCCTCGAAGCTCGCCGAGGTCGCCCGCCGCTGCGCCCTCGGGGAGGTGACCACCGCGCAGGCCGACTTCTCCGAGCTCGGCGCCAACGAGGCCGTGATCGCCGACGCCATCGCCGCGCTCGACCACGTCGACCGGGTGCTCATCGCCCACGGAGACCTCGGCGATCAGCTGCGGAGCGAGCGATCCTTCGAGGAGGCCGACGCCATCCTCCGCACCAACTTCACCAGCGTGGTGTCGCTGCTGATCCCGCTGGCCAACCACATGGAGGCGCGTCGCAGCGGGCGCATCGGGGTCATCACCTCGGTGGCCGGCGACCGGGGACGGCCGCGCAACTACACCTACGGCGCGGCCAAGGGGGGGCTCAACATCTACCTCCAGGGGCTCCGCTCTCGGCTCCACGCCTCGGGGGTGAAGGTCACCACGCTCAAGCTCGGTCCGGTCGACACCCCGATGACCCGCGACCACGCCAAGAACCTCCTCTTCGGTCAGCCCGCGCCCGTCGCCCGGGGCATCGTCGCGGCCATCGACCGGGGCGTCCCGGAGGCCTATGTGCCCGCGGTGTGGGCTGCCATCATGCCCCTGGTGAAGCACACGCCCGAGCGGGTCTTCCAGTGGCTGCCCTTCCTGTCGGGGCGCTGAGGCCCTGAAGCCCCGATCGCCGAGGAGGAGACCCGATGACCATGGCCCCTGACCCACGCGACCTCGACCTCGTCGCCCGCCACGCCCTGAGGATGGTGGCCGACGGCATGACGCTCGGGCTCGGCACCGGGCGCGCCGCGGAGGCCTTCATCCACGCGCTCGGCGCGCGGGCGAGGGCGGGGCTGCGGGTGCGGGTCGTGGTCACCTCCACGCGCTCCGACGAGCTCGCTCGAAGGCTCAACCTCGACGTGGCCTCGCTCGCGGACATCGACCGCCTCGACGTGGCCTTCGACGGGGCCGACGAGGTGACGCCCTCGCTCGCGCTCACCAAGGGCCTCGGAGGGGCGCTGCTGCGGGAGCGGGTGGTGGCCTTCGAGGCCGAGCGCTTCGTGGTGCTGGTGACGCCCGAGAAGCTCGTCGACCGGCTCGCCACGCGAACGCCCATCCCGGTCGAGGTGGTCCCCTTCGCCAACCTGCTGGTGTTGAGGCTGCTGGCGGAGCTGGGCGCCCGGCCGGTGCTGCGACGCCGACCCGAAGGGGGGCCCTTCGTGACCGACAACCAGAACTGGATCATCGACGCCGCCTTCGATCCCCTCGACGACCCGGCCGCGGTCGACGGGCAGGTGAGGAAGATCCCCGGGGTGGTCGACACGGGCATCTTCCTCGACATGGCCAGCCTGGTGCTGGTGGGCGACGGCGGCGTGGTGCGCGAACTCCGGCCCCCGAGGGTGTAGACCGACGCATCGACTGCGGCGCCGGGTTTCTTGGTAGCGTAGCTCCCCGTGTCGATGACCGACGATCGCTGGAACGCCCTCTCTGCCGTGGTCGACTCGCTCGCCTCGCTGGCTGACAGCGCGGGCGTCAGCCACGAGCGCCGTCGACGCATCCGCGCCCTGGAGCGCGCCGTGGAGCAGCGCAACCCCGACCTCTTCCAGGTCGCGCTCGACGGCTCCGCGACGGCGGCGCCCACGGAGGTCGACGACGAGCTCCCCGACATCGCGATCTGGTCGGTGGCCGAGGCCGCGTGCTCCCTCGCCGAGGGGGAGGGCGTGGAGGTCCTGGAGGGGGCCACGCTCACGCTGGAGGCGTGGGCGGCGGAGGTACGGGACTGAGCGTCGGCGGGCGCTTGTGGGTGGCGGGCGGGGGCTCCATGCAGGCGCGCATGGGCAACACCTCCGGGGTGAAGCGAGACGATGGCGACGGCGACGGCGATGGGAGCGCCGACGGGGCGCACGCGGGCAACGACAACGACCCCGTCGCCCCGAGCCCGGCCTCCTCGCTGGGCGATGACAACGACGAGATGTTCGAGGCCGTGGCGCGGCTGAGCAACCCCGACCTCATGCGGCGTGAGCCCGAGGCCCGCATCTCCCCGCAGGGCTGGCAGACGCTCTCCGAGCTGGTCGACGTGCTGGCCTCCGTGGCCGCTCGCGTGGGCATCGACGAAGAGCTGCGCTGGCGGGTGGCGGCGCTCCGACGCGCGGTCGACTCCCGCGACCCGTCGCCCCTTCCCCTGGCGCTGGGAAGCACCGGGCGCAACCCGCCGCCCTCGGTCATCGCCTGGAGCCACGAGCGAGCGACCGACGACGAGCTGCCCGAGGTGGCGGTGTGGTTCCTGGCGGAGGGGGCGTGCTCGCTCGCCGAGGGAGCGGGCATCGACGAGCTGAGGGCCGCCTGGGCGGCGATCGAAGCGTGGTCGATGAGGGTCGCCCGCTAAGAGCGGGCGGGCGGTCGGGCGGGGCCTACCGATCGAGGATGGCGATGCGCTCTTCGCCGCGCCCTGAAGGACTGATCCCTCCCGGAATCCTTCGGTGACCTTGCGCAAGGTCGCCATGGAGCGGTCGTCTCGTGAGCTACCGCCGACTCCGCGCCCGCGGACGGCCCGCGAGCGGGCCTGCGGTCGCTGAAGTCGGAGCCTGGAACTGGGCGCCCCGTCTTCACGGGACTTCCTGCAGGAGCGCCGGTTGCTGGCGCAACCGTCGGGAGGTCATCGACCGCCGCGATGGAACTCCCTGCGACGATCAGGGGCTTGTCCTGCTGCTGCGCGCGAGCACCTACGTCCTCTCCATCGAGCGCTCCAGCGCTCGATGCGCCTGCAGAGAGTCCCGTGAAGGCGGGACGATCAGCGCCAGGATCCGACTTCAGCGGTTGCAGGCCCGAAGGGCCGACCGCAACCGCGGAGTCGGCGGTGTCTCGAGGGCGTCCACACCAGAAACGCGCTTGCGTCAGCTCACCGAAGGTTTCCGGGAAGGATCAGCCCTGAAGGACGCGGCGACGGGTGTCAGGGGGCCTACCGATCGAGGATGGCGATGCGCACCGCGACGTTGTCCGAGGCGTCGCGGTAGTTGCTCACCATGAAGGTCACGACCGCGTCCGAGTCGCCCCGGGCGAGGATCGCCGCGGCGCAGTCGAAGGCCGCGTCGCGCGACTGGTCATAGGCGTCGGGATAGGCGTCTGCGATCGCCCGGCAGACCGCCGCGCAGCGCTCCCGCTCCGCCCGCACCGCCGCTGCTATCAAGGCCGTCGTCGTGTGGTTCATCGCTCTGCTCCTCCGTGGACGAAGGTGGCGCCTCCCGCCGCCGCATGCCGCGGGCCGTGACGTCACTCGCAGAACCTTAGGGCCGCCGACCGGGTGGTCGACACCCCCCACGACCAGGCGCTACCGCGGCGGGGAGGGCGGGTGCTTCGCGCGCTCGAACTGCACCGGCCACGCGACGTCGACCCCCAGCGCCTCGGCGGCGTGCAGCGCCCAGTTGGGGTCGCGCAGCATCGCTCGCGCGATGAACACCGCGTCGGCGCTCCCGGAGGCGATGATCTCCTCGGCCTGCGAGGCTTCGGTGATGAGTCCGACGGCTCCGGTGGCGACGCCGGCCTCGCGCTTGATGGCCTCGGCGAAGGGCACCTGGTAGCCCGGCGCGAGCGGGGGCGTCACCCCGGCGACGAGGCCTCCGCTCGAGCAGTCGACGAGGTCGACGCCGAGCGCCTGGAGCATGGCCGCGAAGCGGATGCTCTGCGGGAGGTCCCACCCCCCGTCGGCCCAGTCGGTGGCGGAGAGGCGGACGAAGAGCGGGAGGTGCGCGGGCCAGGCGTCGCGCACCGCGGCGACCACCGCGAGCGGCAGCGTAGTGCGGTGGGTGAAGTCCCCTCCCCAGGAGTCTTCCCGCTGGTTGGAGAGCGGCGACAAGAACTGGTGCAGCAGGTAGCCGTGCGCGAGGTGCAGCTCGATGACCTCGAAGCCCGCGTCGTGGGCGCGAGCGGTCGCGGCCACGAACTGGTTGACCACCTCGCCGATGCCCATGGCGTCGAGGGCCGCGGGCCGGGGGTGCGTGGGCGAGAAGGCCAGCGGGCTCGGCGCGACGGGCTCCCAGCCTCCGTGCTCGGCGTCGACCCGGTGAGCGCCCACCCACGGGGCGGGCGTGCTGGCCTTGCGCCCCGCGTGAGCGAGCTGGATGCCCGGCACCGCGCCGTGGGCCTTGAGGAAGTGGGCGATGGGCCGGAGCGCCTTCGTGTGCGCGTCGGACCAGAGCCCCAGGTCGTTGGGGGAGATGCGCCCCTCGGGGGAGACCGCCGTGGCCTCGGTGAAGACCAGCGCCGCGCCGCCGAGGGCGAAGCGGCCGAGGTGCACCTGGTGCCACGGGGCCGCGAGCCCGTCGTGGTCGCAGGAGTACTGGCACATGGGCGAGACGAAGACCCGGTTCTTGAAGGTCACCGAGCGCAGTCGGAGGGGAGAGAAGAGGTGGCTCTCGGTCGGGGGAGCGTCCTTGCTGCGGTGGGCGTGGCTCATCGTCGCTCAGGCCACCGCGATCGACTTCGGGGAGCGCCGGGGCGTGAGGAGGGGCAGGGACTCCAGCGTCGCCAGCGCCTGCCTCGCCGCCGGGCGCCCGGGGAGCTGCTGCACGCACTGCTCGACCATCGCCCGGAAGCGCGACCGCACATCGGGCCATGGGAAGCGAGAGGCGTTGGCCACCACCGAGTCCATCAGCCCCTCGTAGAGCGCCGCGGCGTGGGCCCGCTCTCCCTGGCGGTTGAAGTCGTCGCCCAGGCTGCGCACCGACTCGAGCTCTCGGACGAGGCCGGCCACGGCGGTCCAGTCGTCGCCGTGGCGGCGGAAGACGTCGTCGGCCACGGTGCGCCATCGGGTCACCGAGGGAGCCTCCCGGTGCCCGCCGGGGACGGGCGCCAGCGTGAGCGCCTCCAGCTCGGGGTGGGTGCGCACCATCAGCGCCACCATCGAGACCAGCTCTTCATAGGAGCGCCGATGAAGCCTCGCCTCGATGCCGGTGAGCACCGTGAAGCGCCCCGGGGTGGTCGCCCAGGCCAGGCCCAGCGCGGGGACGTGCTTGCAGCGCCCGTCGGCTCCTGCCGGGCAGGTGCAGCGGGCTCGCCTCGGCGCCTCGCCGGTCTCGTCGAGCTCCAGCTCGATGGCGTACCAGGCCTGGCGCACCCCTCGGGCCGCGCCCCGGAGGGTCGATGCCTCGACGCGCAGGTCGAAGAGCCGGTCACCCGAGAGGAGGGCCCTGCCACGGTCGAAGGCCGCCCCGGACCATCGCTTCAACGCTTCGATCAGTGCCGTTTTCATACCTGACAGTATAAACGCCGAGGTCCCATATCGCAGCCCCGGGGGGCCCAGGGAAAACACACGAATTTCCATGACGCCCGCCGTGCTCGGGGTGCCCTCCCTCGGAGCGTGGGTCACGATGCCCGGCGTGCCAGGGTACCGTCCGCCGCCCATGCGGCTCCGCCTCCGACCCCTCCACGTCGCCCTCGGCTCCCTGCTGGCGCTCGTCGGCACCGCGCTCGCGCAGGAGCCCGGTCCCCCCGCTGCCCGGGTGGCGCCCGCGCCGGTCGACCGCTCTCGCTTCGTGCAGGTCGAGGGGAGGCGCTTCGTCCTGGAGGGACGGGCCTTCCGCTTCCTCGGGGCCAACGCCTCGATCATGCACGGGGCGCCGCACCGGGCGGCGGTGGAGTCGACGCTCGACGCCGTCGCCGCCGACGGGCTGAAGGTGGTGAGGGTGTGGGCCCTCGGCGAGCAGCCCGAGGGCTCCGAGCCCTGGACCCGCGACTACGCCTTCCGCATCGGCCGCGACGGCTGGGTGGAGGGGAGCTTCGCGCACCTCGACCGGGTGCTGGACGCCGCGCGCTCCCGGGGGCTGAAGGTGATCGTGGTGCTGGCCAATCGCTGGGGCGACTACGGCGGCATCCCCCGCTACCTCGACTGGGCGGGCGTCTCGCTGCCCCTCACCCGCGGGGCGCTCCCGGAGACGGTGCTGCGCAGCTTCTTCGGCGAGGCCTCGGCCAACGAGCTGTACCGAGCCCACGTCGAGCGCGTGGTCACCCGGGTCAACCCCCGCACTGGGCTCGCCTACCGCGACGACCCGACGATCCTCTCCTGGGAGCTCATCAACGAGTCCGACGCCTCGCGCCACGGCCGCGACGCGCTCCTCGGGTGGACCCGCGCCATGGCTCGCTACGTGCGCTCGCTCGACCCGTCGCACCTCGTGGCGGCGGGGCACATCGGGTACACGCGCCAGGAGCAGCGCGACACCTGGCTGGCGGTGCAGCGGCTGCCGGAGGTCGACTACGCCGACGCCCACGCGTACCCGACGCTGCTGCGGAGCGTGCGCACGCTCCCGGCCCTCGACGACTTCATCGACGACCACGTGCAGCTCGCCCACCACGTGGTGGGAAAGCCCTTCGTGTGGGGCGAGTTCGGCTTCAGCACCAACGAGCGCATCCACCACGGGCAGCGCCGCGCCCGGTGGTTCGAGCGCTTCCTCGCTCGCTCCGAGGCGGACGGCGTCGACGGCGCGCTGGCGTGGATCTACACCGTCGCCGGCGATCACCCGCAGGAGCACGGGCTCTACGTCGACGGCCTCGCGGCCGCCCGGACCCGCGACGTGCGCGACGTCCTGGCGCGCTCCGCGTCCCGCTGGAACTCAGGGCTTCTCGCGCCGCCCAACCCCAGGCTCGGCGAGGCGATGGGCGAGGCTCCGCTCTGGGCGACGCGGCGCAGGGTCGCGGGCCCGGGCAGGGTGGGCGCGGCCACGGTGGGGGGAGCGGGGGCGCGGTGGTCCATGCGCCCGGAGGGCTACGCGGCCATCGAGGCGGAGAACGTCGGGCGCTGGGACGGCTTCTCGGTGATGCACGTCTATGGCAGCGGGGCGGCGCGGGTGACGTACCGCTTCCGGGTGTCCCCGGCGGCGAGGCGGGTGGCGCTCGACGCTCGCAGGGTGAGGGTGCGGCTGAGGGCGAGCTCGGAGCTGCCGGGGCGGGGCGAGGGGAGCACCGCGGAGGACGAGTCGAGGCTGCGCATCACGGTGGACGGCGTGGCGCTCGGGGAGATCGGGGTGCCCACGGACGACGGCGCCGGGCGATGGATCGAGCTGGCCAGCGACGCCCCCGAGGTGCTCGCCACGATGCGTCGCCCGGGGGTGCACACGCTGGGTCTGGAGGTGCCCGCCGGGCCGCTCGCCAACGGGCTCTGCGTGTACGGTCAGGCGACCGGGGTGGAGCCGGTGCCGGAGGGCTCCGGAGCACTGCCGGGGCGGGTGGAGATCGCGCTCGGGCGGTGAGCGCAAGAACCGCCACCGGGTGGCGCAAAGTGCGCGCGGCCGGCGGAGGGAGGAAGGACGGGCGGGCGCGCGAGGCCTCGCGGAAACCCATCGGGCATGGCCGCTGCACGGACTGCGGGCATGTCCAAGTCCATCCCTGCCATCCAGAAGTTCATGACGACGACGCCGCACTCGATCGGCGCCGATCAGACGCTCGCGCACGCCCATGCGGTGATGAGGGAGTTCCGGATCAGGCACCTGCCGGTGCTGGTCGGGGGCAAGCTCGTCGGCATGGTCACCGACCGCGACCTGCGCTTCATCGAGACGCTGCGCGACGTCGATCCGTCGAAGGTTCCGGTCGAGGACGCGATGGTGACGGACGTCTACTCCGTCGACCCGGAGACGCCCGTCGACGAGGTGGTGCGCGAGATGGCGCAGCACAAGTACGGCTCCGTGGTGGTGATGCAGAACCAGAAGGTCGTCGGCATCTTCACCACCGTCGACGTGTGCACCGCCTTCGCGGACATGCTCCACACCCGGCTGGCGAAGTAGGGGTCCCCTACGCCCGCAGGTCGAGCAGCACCGCCCCGGAGCGCAGGTCCACCGAGAGCACCCTCCCCCGGTCGTCGCAGGCCGTGAGCACGTCGCCGTAGATCCGCGCCCTCGCCGAGGTGGCGCCCTCCAGCCGAAGCTCCGCCAGCGAGCGCCCCAGCGAGAGGCTCCAGAGCAGCACCGTCACCGCGTCGGGGGAGCGCCGGGCCACCACCACCCGGTCGCTCGTCAGGTGCGTCACCTCGGACTGCGTCCCTGCGGGGTGCGGCAGCTCCACCAGCGGCAGCGACTTCCCCCGGTCGACCTCCACGGCCCCGGAGGCGCTGCGCCGCGCGGTGGTCCCCGACGGGTGCACCGCAACGGCCTCCCTGTCCGCCGGGCGCAGCGGCTCCAGGGGCTTCTCCTGCAGCGTCCAGCCCGGCAGCGACCAGCGCCAGCGCTCGATCACCGACAGCACCCGCACCGCCGCCACGCCCGCGCGGTCTCGCCCCACGCAGCGCACCCTCGCGTGGTCGGTGCGCGGCGTGCGCCCCGGGCCCCCCATGGCGCGCATCTCCCCCGCGGTCGCGTCGAGCGCCAGCACCTCGCCCTCCTGCCCCACCACCCACGAGTCGCCGTCGTAGTCCTGGGCGAAGCAGTCCAGCGTGCACTCCCCCCACGGGGAGCTCGTCGCCCGCGCCACGTCGAGCCTCGCCACCCGCCAGCTCGCCCCTCTCGCTCCCAGCAGCAGCGCGCTGTTCTCGTGGTCGGACCACACGATCCGGTGCGTCGGCTCGTCGAGCCTCGCCCGCTCCCTGCCGTCGCGGTCTCGCAGCGACGCCCCGGCCTCGCCCAGCGCCAGCAGCGCCCCGCCGTCCCTCAGCGCCACCGCGTCGTACACCGCGCGAGGGCCCGTGTCGGCCGCGGTGAGGGTGCGCCTCCACGCCGCGGGGCCAGACGCGGGCGGCACCCTCGCGAAGGTCGGCCAGGTCGGGACATCCTCGCTCAGCACCGCATCCCTGGAGAGGGAGACGAGGGTGCGCAGCGTCTGGAGGTCCTCCTGCTCGCCGTGGCGCGCGGCGTCCCTGGCCTGCGCTCTCGCCAGCATCCTCGCCGCCATCGCCAGCGCCTCGTTGGGCTTCGCCTCGGAGGCCGCCCTGGCGAACACCGCGCGCTCGGCCCGGGCGCCGACGCCCTCCTCCCCGGCCAGCGCCTCGAGGCGTGAGCGCAGCGCCTCGAAGCGCTCCGGTCGATCGGCGAGGCGGCGCACCATCACCCTCACCGCCGCGGGGCCTCCCAGGGCGAGCAGCGCGTCGGTCCACGCCTCGACCTCGTCCGCGAGGTCGGCCACGGAGGAGCCCACCGCCACCGCGGCCGCGTGGTCGCCCACCGACGCGAGGTGCCTCGCCCACAGCCGCCGCAGCGCCACCGAGTGCGCCGGGTCGTCGGCCAGCTTCGTCAGCGCCGCGTCGAAGACCCCGTGTCGCCGCACCACCCCCAGCGCCCTCGCGGGCTCGCCCGCCAGCAGCCACTGCCGCACCCGCAGCTCCGGCGCGAGGGCCGCCGTGTCCGCGAGCTCGGCCGCGAGGCGCAGCCTCCCGTGGCGTTCGAGCAGCGCCACGGCCTCGCCCGGCTCCCTCAGCAGCTCGGCCAGCGTGAAGGCCGCCTCGTCGATGCGCCCCTCGGCCTCCAGCGCCGTCACCGCCTCGCGGTAGAGCGATCGCAGCAGCGCGTGAAGGGTGCTGCCTCCCGTCGCGGTGCTGTGCGTGGAGGGCTGCAGCCTGATCGTCAGCGCGTCGCGGGCCTGCGGCGGCGCCCAGGTCACCGGCTTCGGCGGGGCGCCCGGAGGCGCGGCTCCGCCCAGGGGGAGCGCGTGGCGCAGCGCCTCGTCGAGGTCTCCCTTTCGAAACATCTCGATCATCCGCTCGAGGTAGCGGGACTGCGCGTCGCCCTGCACCCGCTGCGCCGCGGGCTGCGCCACCCGCTGCTGAAACCACCCTCGCAGACGATCCCACCACGGGCTCTTCGGGGGCGCCGCCGCGACCTTCGCCTGGGCGCCCGCGGCCTCCGGGGGAGGCGGAAGCGCGCGGACGAGCCCGTCGGAGGGAGCGCTCCTTCGCCGGGGAGAGAGCAGCGACGACCAGAGGGCCTTCAGCGTCGCGCCCAGGCCGCGAGGGCTGGGAGCCGGCGCGACCGTCGAGGAGCCTTCGAGGGCGCCGAGGTGGCTGAGCGCGCTGGCCGGGAGCTCGCCTCGGGCCACCATCGCCCCGAGCGCATGGGAGAGCGCCGAGGCCATCGCGGCGGGGTCCCTGGGGCGCAGCGCCGCGGGGGCGGGGCGGGCGCCCTCCTCGGGGGGAGCGACCACCACCCGGGGCGGCGCTCCCAGGGAGGTCACCTCGACGAGCGTGACGGCGGCGAGGTCGATCCACGCGCCGGGGTCGACGAGGCTGGCGGTGGAGAGCGAGAGGGTCTCCACGAGCCCGCCGCGCACGATCGCCAGCTGGTCCGGGCGGGCCCCGTCTTCGAGGAGGGCGTCGACCTCCGCGCGGGAGAGGGCGGCGGTCGAGGAGAGCGACGCGCCCGATCCGCTGCCGGGGCAGCGCACCAGGGGGGCGCCCTCGCACTGCTCCGCCCTCACCCGGCGGGTGCCCGCGAAGATCACCGCGTAGCGGCCTCCGAGGGCGTAGACGGCGGTGCCCGGGGTCCACCGGGAGAGCACCCGGGCGCGGGCGTCGCGCTCGCCGGAGGCGCGGTCGACCAGCAGGCCGACGGCGTCGACGAAGCCGCGGTGGGCCAGGCGTCGGGGGCGATGGATCATGTCGGCGCCACCACGCGCAGGAGGCACTGCGCGGCGGGCAGCGACCAGACCTCCAGGGTTCCGTCGTCGGAGACGAGGGCCACCCGGTCGCCTCGCGGCGTGGCGGTGGCGTAGCGCACCGGGCGGTCGACGACGAAGAGCCGATCGACGGAGACGCCGGTGACCCTCCGCAGGGTGCAGCGGTCGGCCGCGAGGGTGAGCAGCCCGAGCCGGAGAGCGGGGTGCGTGCCGACGGTGAAGCCCAGCACCGTGTCACCGGCCGGAGGCATGGCGGGAGGGCCCGAGCGAGGGGGGGGCGGGGCGAGGGTTCGGGCCATGCGGTCGAGCACGGTGCGCAGCGGGGTGGAGGCGGAGACGAGCGACTGGAGGGCGGCGAGCGGAGCGGCCGCCAGCACCGTCGCCCGAAGGGGCTGCAGGCCGATGAGGCGAGAGGCGCCGTCGAGGAAGGCCAGCGTGGGGGACTGAAGGGCGTCGCCCGAGGAGGTCACCTCGGCGCGGGCGAGCAGCGCGGGGCGCGTCGAGGGCTGCCACGCCGAGGGGTCGTCGAAGGGTCGCCGCGAGGCGCCGGCGCGGAAGACGTCGCCGTGGGTGTCGTGCACATGGAGCTCGCCGGCGCGCTCGGAGACGATCACCAGGCGACGGCGGGTCCAGGCCAGGGCGATCGGGTGGCTGCCGCGCTCGAGGGCATAGCGGAGGTAGCGCCCGCGCTTGGGCGAGGGGGTGTCGGGGACCGTGTAGACGGTGATGCTCTCGCCCGCGTCGACGAAGGCCACCTTGCGCCCATCGGCCAGCAGGATCGGCGGGCTCACCGGGCGAGCGACGCCGGGGGTGCGGGCGAGGCGCTCCGGGGGCACGGGCTTCGGCGGAGGAGCGACGCCGCCGCGAAGGAGCTGGAGGCACTCGGGCTCGGGAGGGAGGTCGAGGCGCAGCGAGCGACGGTGGGCGCCTCGGACGATGGTGAGGTCGAGCGCTCGGGCGCCGGGCTCGAAGACGTCGCCGAGCTCGATGCGCCCCACCGGGGTCTTCACCCCGGCGATGCGTCGACCGGGCGCGATGGTGCCGGGCGGACCGACGATCCAGAGGTCTTCCCAGTCGGCCCGGCGGGCGCGCTCGAACCAGGCATCGAGGTCCGCCGGCGAGGGCGCGAGGGCCGTGCGTCCCAGGAGGAAGCTCCGCAGCCCCGGTGCGTCGAGCCCGAGGTGCAGCCCGGCCTTCGCGTCGCCCTTCTCGGGCGGCTGCTGGAGGGTCGCCCAGGCGAAGGTCGCTCCTGCCTCGCGAGCCCGGCGCGCGAGCACCAGCAGCGCCGCGAACTGTCCGATGCGAGGGCCTCCGAGCTGCATCGGCCCCGGGTCGAAGAGGGCCACGGAGGTCTTCGCCCTGGCCTCCTCGCGCCGGGCGAGCTGGTAGAACGCGTGCTCCCCCTGCGCCGCCCTCCGGATGAACTCCTCGGGCAGCACGTCGGCCAGGGCCCACTCGGAGAGCACCAGGCGGTCGTAGGGGCCTCGGAGCGAGAGGCCCTCGAAGCCGTCGGGCACGCCGCTGCCGGTGCGGGCCCGGGCTCGCAGCGGACCGACGGCCAGCGCGAGCCTGTCGAGCCACGGACCGAGCGTGGGCCCGAGCTCCGGGGGGAGCAGGCCCAGCAGCGGGGCCCACGGCGAGTCGGGGGCGATCACGGCGAGGGGCTCCGGGCGAGGAGGGCCCGTTCGAGGGGGCGGGCCTCGGCGAGGGAGCACGCGAGGGTCTCGCCGCGGAGCGAGGGCCAGAGGGCGAAGGGCGGGGCGAGGGGGGCGAGCCTGGCGGCGAGGGCGCGCTCCAGCAGCCCGATCGGCACGGTGGCGTCGAGCGCCGTGGGGAGGAGCAGCGTGGGCGCCTCGGGGCAGCGGCCCAGGTAGATCAATCCGTCGATCCACGGGAGCTTCGTGGCCGCGCCGAGGAGGATGATCCGGTCGGCCGAGGCGACGCCCCGCAGCTCGGAGAGGGACCCGTCGGGGAGCGAGAGCAGGCGGAGGCGCAGGGCGGCGGCGACGGGGCCTTCGGCGGCGAGGGCGGTGACGGCGCGGGGCGCGGCGCGGGGCTGCCAGCCGAGGGCGACGGCGTCGCGGTCGGCGGGGGGCGCGTCGGGGGCCGCGCGGTAGGGCGACACGTCAGCTGCGCCAGGTGTCGAGGGCCGCGAGCAGCCTCGGTCGCACCGCCGCCAGCTCCGACGGAACCGACCCCGGCGCGAAGCCCGCGTCGATCTCCCGGAGCATCCCTTCGACCCGGAGGCGGAAGCCCTCTCGAGGGTCGGGGGGGCTCACCTGCGGGTCGCTCGCGAGGTCGGCGGGGGGGGAGTCCGGGCCGCGGGCGAGGAGGGTCTCGGCGTCCGCGGCGAGGCGTCGGGCGCGGGCGAGGGGGCCCGCGGAGGCGTCCTCGGCGGCGGCGCGCAGGGCGCCGTTGCGGCTGCGGGCGAGCACGTCGCGGAGGACATCGCGGGCGGTGGCCTGCTCCTCCCGGGTGGGGACGGCGGTGAGCAGCGGCCAGAGGTCCTCCTCGGTGGCGACGGTGCGCCCGGCGAGGACGGCCGCGGCGGCGACGAGGTGCTGCACCCGGGCGGCGCGTCGGTCGGAGAGGTTCACCTGGGCGCGGCGCAGGAGGCGGATGGCGTGGGCGAGGGCGGGTCGCACCGGGGCGAGGTCGAGGCCGCGGGCGGCGACGGCGAGGAGGTCGACGTCGGCCATGCTGGCGGGCGCGGCGGCGGTGGAGGGCGCGTCGGTGCGCAGGCCCCAGGCCCCGGCGAGGAGGTCTTCGAGGCGGGCGTCGGCGACCGGGTCGAGGAAGGCGCGCACCAGGAAGCGGTCGGCGAAGGGGGCCAGGGCGTCGTCCTCGGGGAGGGCGTTGCTGGCGCCGACGCAGACGCGGAGGGGGCAGGCGCGGCGGGTGGACCCGCGGCGGAAGGTGCGCTCGTTGAGGATGGTGAGGAGGGTGTTGAGGATGGCGGTCGAGCCGAGGAAGACCTCGTCGAGGAAGGCCACCTCGGCCTCGGGGAGCATGCCCGCGGTCTCGATCTCGATGACGCCCTCTCGGAGGCGCCGCAGGTCGACCGGACCGAAGAGCTCGCCGGGCTCGGTGAAGCGCCCGAGGAGGTACTCGAAGTACTGGCCTCCGAGGCAGCGTGCGGCGCGTCGCACGGCCTCGGACTTGGCGGTGCCGGGAGGGCCGATGACCAGGACGTGCTCGCCAGCGACGGCGGCGAGGGCGACGAGCTCGACGAGGGCCTCGCGCTCGACGAGCCCGCGGCTGGCGAGGGAGAGGGCGTCACGGAGACGCGCGGCGGCTTCGGGTACGGTGGTGCTCATTGGGGACGGAGCGAGAGTCCAGCACAGGAAGCGCGCGGACGCGATGGGTGGGGCGTCTCGCGTGCAGCGCCACCGCGAGTGTGCGACGCATCCCTCCCGCCGTGTCGACCGAGCCCGCAGCATCCCCCGAAGACGAGTGGCTCTTCGGCTGGGACTCCACCCCCGCCATCGTCTCCGTCTGGGCCGACCCCGACGGCCTCGCCTACGTCTGGCGCCGCACCCCCGCCGGCCTCGTCCGCGACGAGACCCGCTTCCGCCCGTGGATCCTCCTCGCCTCGCTCTCCGACCTCGCCCACCTCGGCCCAGCGCTGGTCCCCGAGTCGCCCGAGGCCCCGCCCGAGGCCATCACCTTCCGCGCCCTCCAGGGCCCCGGCGCCCTGCGCTTCGTCGTCTCCGCGCCCTCCGCGCGAGCCCTCACGGCCGCCGTCCTCCACGGCCACGCCCGCCGCACCGGCCGCCGCCTCCAGCGCCTCTCCGAGCTCGACGAGGGAGCCGTGCTCTCCCTCGCCCCGGAGGAGCAGTACCTCGTCGCCACCGGGCGCAACTACTTCCGCGACCTCGCCTTCGACGACCTCCACCGCCTCCAGTTCGACCTCGAGACCACCGGGCTCGACCCAGTCCATCACCGCGTCTTCCTCGTCGCCGTGCGCGACAACCGCGGCCTCGCCACGACCCTCGAAGCCCGAGGCGACACCGACGCCGACGAGGCCGAGCTCCTCCGCGCGCTGCTCTCCCTGGTCCGCGCCACCGACCCCGACGTCCTCGAGAACCACAACCTCCACGGCTTCGACCTGCCCTTCCTCGCGCAGCGGGCGAAGACACTGCGCGTCCCGCTGCTCCTCGGCCGCCTCGACGGCATTCCCCTCCGCCCCCGCCCCGGGCCTCGCGGGCGCACCCGCTACGTCGCCCCCGGCCGCGAGCTCATCGACACCCTCGACGCCGTGCGCCGCCACGACTTCTCCGCGAGAGACCTCCCTGGCCACGGGCTCAAGGCCGTCGCCCGCCACTTCGGCCTCGCCGGACCCGATCGCGAGTACGTCCCTGGCGCCGAGATCCACGCGACCTTCCTCATCGACCCGGAGCGAGTGCGCCGCTACGCCCTCGACGACGTCGCCGAGGCCGCCGGGCTCGCTCGCCTCCTCGGCGGCGCGGCCTTCGCGCTGGCCCGCATGGCCCCTCGCCGCTACGAGCGCCTCGCCGACGCCGGTCCCGCCACCGGGGTGCTCGACCCGCTGCTGGTGCGGGCCTACCTGCGCTCCGGGGCCGCGCTCCCCGCCCGCTCCGGCGGCGACGGGACGGTGCACACCGGCGCGGCGCTCTACCTCTTCGCCGCGGGCGTGGCGCATCGGGTGGTGAAGGCCGACGTGGCGAGCCTCTACCCCTCGCTGATGCGCGAGTACCGCATCGGCCCCAGCAGCGACCGCCTCGGCGCCCTGCTCGCCCTCGTCGACCGCCTGGTCGACCAGCGCCTCGCCGCCAAGGCCCTCGGCCGCTCGTCGCCGCCCGGATCTCCAGAGCGCTACACCGCCGAGGCGCTCTCCGCGGCGATGAAGATCCTGGTGAACTCGGCCTACGGCTACCTGGGCGCCGTGGGGCTCACCCGCTGCGCCGACGTGCACGCGGCCAACGAGGTGACCCGCCGGGGCCGGGAGGTGCTCGACCAGATCTGCCGGGCGCTCGCCGAGCGGGGCGTGACCCTGCTCGAGGGCGACACCGACGGCGTGTACTTCGCCGTCCCCGAAGGCTGGAGCGAGGACGACGAGCGCCGCGTGGTGCGCGAGGTCGGGGCGCTGTTACCCGCCCAGGTAAGGCTGGAGTTCGACGGGCGCTACGCCGCGATGCTCTCGCACGAGCCCAAGAACTACGCGCTCCTCGGCTACGACGGGGCGCTCACGCTGCGGGGCGTGGCCTTCCGGTCGAGCCGCGCGGAGCCCTTCGGGGAGCGCTTCCTCCGGGAGGCCATCGGCCGGCTGCTGGTGGGCGACGTGGCGGGCGTGCGCTCGGCCTACTCCTCGATGGCGCGCTCGCTGCGACGGAGGGAGCTCGCGACCGCGGAGGTCACCACGAGGGTGCGCCTCACCCGCAGCCCCGAGCAGTACCTCGCGACGCGCGAGAAGCGGAGGGAACTCCCCTACGAGGCGCTGCTCTCGCACGGCCGCACGGAGTGGTCGGTGGGCGAGCGGGTGAGGGTGTACCGCGCCTCGGGCAGGCGCGCGGGGCTGCTTGCCGACGACCCCGAGGGCGAGCGGGTGGAGGGCGACGACCCGCGCGACTACGACGGCGAGCACTACGCGAGGCTGCTGAGGGAGAGCTACGCCGCGAGGCTCGCGAGGGCCTTCAGCGAGGAGGGCTTCCGCGCGCTCTTCGACGACCCCGATCAGCCCTCGCTCTTCTCCCGCATCGACGAGCTCGCACGCCCCCGGCTGACGGCGCTGCTGTCGCCTCCGCAGAAGCCGTGATTGCCGACTCTCAATCGACAAGGGAGTGCCCGATCGGCGCCGGGCAATGCATCCGCTGGCCACACTGTCCGCGACGCGGACACTGCTCCCGGCGTTCATGGATCGATATCGGAGTCCTTTCCGACAACCGCGTTTGAAGTCCCGTGAAGATGGCGGTGATGGCGGGCTCCGCGATGCAGACATCCCGAGGGAGGGGTGATAGGGTGGTCTACGCTCTGGGGAGCGGTCAGGGCCTCCGGGGCGGGGATACGGCGGACTGCTGCCGTTGGATGGGAGAAGAGCGATGGACGCGAAGAGACGGGAGTCACTCCCGATCGCGAAGCCTACGAACCTCGCTGCGCGCGTGAGGGCGTTCTCCGAGCGGCTGCGCGAGCCGCCGGTCGCTCCCGACGAGGGGGGTGCCGCGACGGCCATCGCATCGCTGAGCGCCGAGGCGATGGAGAGCCTGAGCCTGCGGCGAGAGGGTCTGCTGGTGGTCGACGACGACGGCGCGGGCCCGCTGGAGGAGGAGCGACGGCGCCGCCGGGTGGTGTTCGACCTCGCGCCCGAGGCGCGCTTCGTCTCCGACGCCAACGTCGCCGCGACCGTGCCCGCCGACGCGCTCCAGCGAGCGTTGAAGGAGCGTGAGCAGATGCTCGAAGACAGCCGTCGGCAGTGCAGCGAGCTCGCCACCGCGCAGCGCGAGCGCGACGTCACGATGGCGGTGCTGGCGCACGAGCTGAGGGGTCCGATGAGCGCGATCCTGGGGTGGACGAGGCTGCTGAGGCACCCTCGCATCGACCCTGAGCAGCGAGAGCGGGCGCTGGAGGTCATCGAGCAGAACGCGCTCCTGCAGCGGGCGCTGGTCGACGACCTGATGGACGCCTCGCGCCTCCTCGCGCAGCGGGTGGAGATCGAGCGCCTGCCGCTCGACCTGTCGCCGGTGGTCGGGTGGGTGGTGGACGGCGCGCAGCCGAGGGCGGCGGAGAAGGGGATCACGCTCTCCTGCGAGGTGGCCGTCGGCTGCGTGGTGCAGGGCGACGGGTGGCGGCTCTCCCAGGTGGTCACCAACCTGCTGGCCAACTCGCTGAAGTTCACGCCCACGGGCGGATCGGTCTCCGTGACGTTGAGCGCGTCCGACGGGGTGGCGACGCTGCGGGTGGCCGACACCGGGGTGGGCATCGCGCCGGAGCACCTGCCGCGCATCTTCGATCGCTTCCACCAGGCGAACCAGTCCCACGACTCCGCGGGGGGCCTCGGGCTGGGGCTCTTCCTGGTGCGGGAGATCGTGGAGATGCACGGAGGGACGGTCATCGGCGAGAGCCCGGGCGAGGGCCGTGGGCAGGGATCGGTCTTCACCGTGACGCTCCCGCTCTCGACGGACGAAGGGTAGATCGCGCCGACGCCATCGACGAACGGACGCGGCTTGGTTCCCGCGGTGATCGTCGTCTCATCGGGCGCACCCTCGGGCTGAAGAGTCTCGGACGGCGACGATCGGGCCCATGTAGATTCGACCCTTAGGAGAGCGCCGCGCGCGGTGCGCGGATGTCTCCCCGGGCGGACCATCATGCGCAGACCATCCCCTCCCTTCCTCGCGCTCCTCGCGATCGCACTGACGGGCTGTTCCTTCCTGGTGGACGCCGACGAGGCGAGGCTGCAACCGGGGCCTCGACCCGACGCCGCGGTCCCCTCCGACACGCCCCGGGCGGACGTGCCCGCGGTGGATGTCCCCGCGGTCGATGTCCCCGCGGTCGATGTCCCTGCGGTCGATGTCCCCGCGATGGACGTGCCCGCGATGGACGTGCCCGCGATGGACGTCCCCACGCTCGATGTCCCCGCGATGGACGTGCCCACGATGGACGTGCCCGCGCTCGACGTCCCTGCGCTCGATGTCCCCTCGCGCGATGTCCCAGCGCTCGACGTGCCCATGAGCGACGTGCCCCCGCCGGACGCGGCGTGCCCCTCGGGCTCGCTTCGCTGCGGCGACAGGTGCGTCGACCCGCAGACCGACGGCGCCCACTGCGGGCGCTGCAACAACCCCTGCGCCTCCGACCGCTCCTGCTCCGCCGGAACCTGCGTGCGGGTGTGCATCGGCTCTCAGCGCCTCTGCGGCGACGCGTGCATCGACGTGCTCAGCGACGCGGCCCACTGCGGCGCCTGCGGCCGCGCCTGCGCCTCGGGGGAGGTGTGCTCCGCCGGGGAGTGCGCCGCCACCTGCCTGTCCCCCAACCTGCTGTGCTCCGGCGCGTGCGTCGACGTGAGCACGAGCGCGGCGCACTGCGGGTCGTGCGGCCGCGCCTGCGCCTCGGGCGAGGTCTGCTCGGGCGGGGCGTGCCGATCGGTGTGCGCGACCGGAGAGACCTTCTGCAGCGGCGCGTGCGTCGACACCCGGGTCGATCCGAGAAACTGCGGCGCCTGCGGGGCCGCGTGCACGGGCACCCAGGTCTGCGAGGCCGGCGCGTGCCGGGCCGTGTGCCCGATCGGGCAGACGCTCTGCGGCGGCGCGTGCGTCAGCGTGCAGACCGACAGCGCCCACTGCGGGGCCTGCGGCAACGCCTGCGCCGCGGGCCTGGTCTGCTCGGCCGGGGCGTGCACCTGCGCCTGCGCTCCCGGGAGCTCGTGCTGCCCGAGCGGGGCGTCGCTGGTGTGCGCGGCGACGCAGACCGACCCGGCGCACTGCGGCGGCTGCGGCCGGGCCTGCGCGGCGGGGCAGCAGTGCGTCGACGGCGCCTGCATGACGGTGAGCTCGTGCGTCGCGCCGCGCATCACCTGCGGCGGGGCCTGCGTCGACCCTCGGACGGACCCGAGCAACTGCGGCGGCTGCGGCCGCGGATGCACGGGGGGCCAGGCGTGCGCGGCCGGGGCGTGCGTGTGCCCGGCGGGGCAGACCTACTGCGGCGGTCGCTGCGTGTCGACGGTCACGGACCCGAGCAACTGCGGCGCGTGCGGGGTGGGCTGCGCCCCGGGCCAGTCGTGCGCGCTGAGCCTCTGCGTGTGCGCGGCGCCTCGCATCACCTGCGGCGGGCAGTGCGTGAACCCGCAGAGCGACGCCTCCAACTGCGGCGCCTGCGGGCGCGTGTGCCCGGAGAGCGCGACCTGCTCCAGCGGGAGCTGCGTGTGCCCGGCGGGGTCGGTCTCCGACGGTCGGGTGTGCCGCAGCCTGCGCTACGACCCGCTGAACTGCGGCCGGGTGGGCAACGCCTGCCGCGCCGACCAGGTGTGCACCGCGGGCGCCTGCGTCTGCCGCCCGGGGCTCACCTCCGGAGGCGGCGGAACCTACTGCACCGACCTGCAATCGAGCCCCAACAACTGCGGCGTGCTGGGGCGGCGCTGCAACAGCAGCCAGGCCTGCGTGCGGGGGGTCTGCATGAGCGATCGCTCGTGCACGTCGCCCAGCACCGACTGCAGCGGGTGGTGCGTCGACCTCCGGACGCACCCCTTCCACTGCGGAAGCTGCGGCCGCGCCTGCGCTCGAAACGAGGTCTGCGTCGCCGGGAGCTGCGAGCCCTACTACGCGGTCAACCCCTGCCTCACCTGCCCCTGCACGGGCTGCCGCTCGATCGAGACCTGCTGCGCCACGCCCGACCGCAGCGCCACCACCTGCGTCGACGGCACCCGCTGCCCGTAGCGGGCAGCCCGACCCTACGGAGAGCTCCCATGGCGACCCCGCGAAGTGCCGATGTCCGAGACCCGCTGCTCGCCGAGGCGCTGCTGCGTCACGAGGGGCAGTGGGTGCCGATGTTCCTGGCGAGGGCGGCGCTGGGGCTGACCTCCGTGGTGTGGGTCTCGGCCGCGCCCGAGGGAGCCGGGGGCGTCGCGCTGCTGTCCCCGGTCGAGGCCAGCGCGTGGCTGCGCTCTCGCGGCGACACCAAAGGCTCCGCGCGCGTCTCCGGCACGCCTTCCCCGGGCTCGGCGTGGGCCGTGGGCCTCGGGGCGGGCGGGGCCTCGGTGTGGTCCCTCGCGATGACCCCCATCCTCACCCGCGGCGGCTGAGCGCTCCCGCTCAGGGCAGCAGCGCCGCGTCGATCAGGAAGACATCCGGCACGATGCGTCGCAGCCTCGCCCTCGACACGGGTCGTCGCTCGTCCTGCGCGGCCTCGTCGCGGGTGACCTTCGTCTCCGCGCCCCCCATGGCCATCAGCTCCACGCGCAGGGCGTCGGCCTCCCTCGCCTCGCCCAGCGCCCCGAGCACCCGCGCCCGGAGCAGCAGCAGCTTCGCCCGGCGGAAGGCCCCGGCCTCCAGGGTGAGCGCCACGCGGAGGTGATCGCTGGCGGTCGGGAGGTCGTCGGTCATCAGCGCGAAGTGCGCGGCCAGGGTGCGGAAGCCGGGCTCCCGAGGGGCGCGGCGGACGAGGTCCTCGATGCGGGGTCGCAGCTCGCGGGGCGAGGCTCCCTCCAGGTGCGCGTGGGTGGCCTCGGTGTAGGCGCGGAGGGTCTCTCGCTCTCCGACGCTCAGCGGTTGGCCCCGGTGGGTGCGCCCGGTGGGGCTCCCCGGCGCTCCGTCGAAGGGCACCGCTCCCACCGCTCCGTCCCACGACCAGGGGACCGTCACATAGGGTCCGATGCCCGTCGGCGCCCTGCCCACGGAGACCCGGACGCAGCGGGCGTCGGCCTCGGTCACGATGCTCTGCACCGACATCGCCGAGACCACGCAGTCGCCCGAGAGCCGCTCCACGCCGTCGTGCAGGTCGTCCGAGACGGGCGAGCGGAAGTCCCCGAGGAGGTTCTCCAGGTCGTCGGCGGAGAGGCCCCCGGCGGCCTCGCGAACCCGCTCGTGCAGTCGTCGGTAGCGCGCGTCGGAGTCCACCGCGAAGGCCGGGCTGGACGTGACCTCGCCCTCGCGCAGCGACGCGGAGAGGTAGCGGTTGGTGCACGCGAGGTGGCTCGCTCCGGGCGACGGGCGACTCGCCTCGACGGCTCGGCCGGTGGTCTCGATCACCACGGCCGAGCGCTCCTCGGCGGAGGACACCAGCAGGCCCCAGGTGGAGGCCGAGCCCACCTCGCGGGCGACGGCGACGGCGTCGTCGAGGGTGCGCGCCCGGCGCACGATCTCGTGGCCCAGGTCGGCGATGGACGCGGCCTGCCAGGCCACGTCGCGGTGGAAGCGGGTGTGGGCGGTGATGGTGATCCCGGCCTCGTTGAAGCCGGTGACGCCGGGGAGGTCGGCGCCGCGGCTGGTGACGTAGCCGTAGCGCAGCCCCTCGTCGGGATCGCAGAAGGCGACCACGGGGCTGTGGTCCCAGATGGTGGCGCCGGGGAAGTCGAAGTTGCGGGCGTGGCGCAGCGCCCCGTCGGAGGAGGACGCGCCCCACACCGCGAGGCTGGAGCACGCGGGGATGGCCGCGAAGGCGCCGACGTGCGCCGGGAAGGCGCCCGCCCGACCGAGGAGCCCGACGGTGTTCTGGAGCACGTCCATGGTGAGCATCGCCGCGGCCACGCCCCGGGGAACGTCGGCCGCCGCGAGCATGGCCTCGATGCGGGCCAGGTACTCCGGGAAGCGCCGGCGTCGGTACGCGTGGAGCACCTGGGCCTTGGCGGAGAGCAGCGGCCCGACGAGCAGCTCCATCGGGCGCCTCGCGGCGTGAGGGACCGCGAGCCCGAGCATCCGGGCCGCCATGGTGGGGTAGAACGCGCTCAGGCGCTCGTAGCCGCCGAGGCGCCGCAGGACGGCGCCGTGCTGGGCGCCCATCTCGGCCTGCGAGCCGCGGAGGCGCAACACCAGGAGGGGGTTCGGGGCGAGCTCGGGCTTCATGGCGATGCGAGGAGGCTACCTCGCCGACAGGGGGGCAGGTCAGAGCAGCTTGAGGAGGTTCTCCTTCGTGGTGAGCCCGACGCGCTGCGCCCTGCGCTCGCCGCCCTCGAAGACCATCACCGTGGGCGCCCCCCGCACGCCGTAGCGCGCCGACACCTCCGGCGCGTCGTCGATGTCGACGGTCACCACCTTCACCCGCCCGACGTTCTCGTCGGCGATGCGGTCGATGATGGGGTCGAGCGCCCGGCAGGGCCCGCACCACCTCGCGCCGAAGTCCACGAGCACCGGGCCCGCGGCCCGCAGCACCTCCGCCTCGAAGCTGCCGTCGTCCGCCGCCGTCACGTTGCTGCTCTTGCTGGTCATCTCAGGGTCTCTCCTCGGTTCGATGGCGCGCTCTCGCGCCGATCGGGTCGTCTCGACGGGAGGTATGAGGTGCTGACCGCGGGTCGCTCTTACACCCTCCGCCCTCGCTGTAAGATCGCTCCCCGTCGGCACCCTCATCCGCCCGTGGACCACGCCAGCACCGCTCCTCCGTCCGCCTTCGACGCGCTCGACGCGCTGGGCCACCTCGTCCCCGCGCACCGCCGGGCGCTCACCCTCGTCGCCCGTCGCGAGGGCGTCTCCGCCGAGGACGCGGTCGACTGCGTGCAGGATGCTCTCTGCACCTTCCTCCAGCTCGCCCAGCGCGGCGGGCTCCCTGCCGAGCCGGGGCGCCTCCCGGCCTTCCTCGCGGGGGTCGTGCGCAACGCCGCGCGCAACCGCCGACGACGCCACGAGGTCGCCCGCCCCCACGAGGAGCTCACCGCGTCACCCGAGACCGGGGGGCCCTCCTCCGAGGAGCTCGTCGCCCAGGCCGAGGAGCACGTCCGGCTGCGCGCCTGCGTCGACCGGCTCTGCGACACCCAGAAGGCCGTGGTGCTGCTGCGGCTGCTCGACGAGCGCCCCGGAGAGGACGTCGCCGACGCGCTGGGCATCACCCGGGGCTATGTGGACGTGCTGCTGCACCGCGCGAAGGTCTCGCTGCGGGGGTGCATGACCGACGGACGCTGAGGCGCCTCAGCCCTCGCGGATGAGCGTCTTCGGGCTGCGGTAGAGCGGAAACCACCACGCGCGGTCGTTCTTGAAGTGGATCCACAGGATGTCGATGCGCTTCTTGCCGTCGGGCGACTCGATGAACAGCCCGGGGGCGCTGAGCTCCTCCCAGATGTCTGCCCACTCGGCGTTCTCCTGCTCGCTGTCGACGTCGAGGAGCGCCGTCTCCCGCTCGAAGAGTCGGCGCACGGACTCGAACGCAGGGGTGAGCTCGTAGCGCCCCTCGACGGCCTGTTGATCGGTCATCAACGCCTGTCCGTCGGGCCGCAGCACGGCGAGCAGTTCGCCGCCTCTCGTCAGTCGCCACTCGGTGTCCATGGTCGGGTTCGCGACCCTACCACGCACCCCGGGGTCGGGTGGAAGGGCCCAGCGCCTCCTCCTCGGGGAGACCGTCGGCTTCTGGCCCGCCGCGCTCCCCCGCTGCTATCCCCTCGCGCGATGGCCACCATGCTCACGAAGCGCACCGTCTCCGCCCCGCGCCGCCCTGCGCCCGCCGCCGCCGCGCCCGCTCGCGCCCACGTGCTCGACGTGCCCTTCGCCATGCGCTCCGTCGCCACCGCCGGGGGCGCCCGCTGGGACGCCGACCACGGCGTCTTCGTCTACCGCGGCGCCACCCTCCCGGGCTCGCTCCACGCCTTCCGAGCGGCCCCCTACTCCTGGGAGCGCCGGGTGGAGCGCGAGCTCAACGACGACGCGCCCGCGGCCCCCTCGAAGCCCGCCGCGGACATCACCCTGCGCGAGCACCAGCGCGCCGCGGTGAAGGCCATCGGGCTCGCGGTGAAGAGCAGCCGGCCGGGCTTCCTGCTGGCCGACGACGTGGGCCTCGGCAAGACCATCAGCGCGTGGGAGGCGGTGCGCGCGATGCCCTCGGCGGAGACCGTGCTGGTGGTGTGTCCGCTCGCGGTGATCGCCCACTGGCGGCGCACCATCGAGGCCCTCGGGGACGCCGGCCGCTCGGTGGTGCTCATGAACTACGAGCGCCTGGGCAAGCTCTTCGAGGTGTCCGCCGAGGCGCGCCGCAAGGTGCGCTCGAAGAAGGGCCTCGCCCGCGCCGGGAGCGCCCTCGCCTTCGACGTGGTGATCTGGGACGAGAGCCACCGCTGCAAGAACCCCGCGGCGGCGCGCTCGAAGTTCGCGGCCAAGCTCAACGCGAGCGCGGGCTTCTCGCTCTGGCTCTCGGCCACGGCGGGGCAGAACCCGCTCGAGCTCTCCTACCTCGCGCCGCTGCTGGCGAGCCTCACCGGCAGCCGGGCGAGCGACCTCAAGGACTTCGAGCGCTGGTGCCTCGACCAGGGCCTCGGCGTCACCCGCGGCACCTTCGGACGCTGGGACTGGCGGGGCGGCCGCGAGGACTGCGAGAAGGTGCGGGCGCTGCTCTTCGACGGGCGCTCCCCCGGAGGGCTGCGACGGCGGCCCGAGGACATCGCCGGGTGGCCGGAGATCAACCGCATCCTCACCCCCATCGGGCTCGATGCGTCGGCGAGGGAGCGCTACACGCAGGCCTGGACGGAGTTTCGCGCCGCCATGGACCTCGCGCCTGGCGGGAGGGACCCTCGCGGCGCCCTCGCGGCGGCGCTGCGGCTGCGCCAGAAGGGCTCCCTCATCCGCGTCGACGGGACCCTCGAGCTGGTGCTGGAGCTGCTGGAGAACGGCCACCAGGTGGCGGTGTCGGTGGCCTTCATGGAGACGCTCGAGGCGCTGCGGGAGGGGCTCGCGAAGGAGGGCGTCGCCTGCGCGGCGCTGCACGGCGGCACCCCGATGATGGAGCGCGAGGCCGAGCGGATGCGCTTCCAGCGGGGCGAGGCGAGGGTGGTGCTCTTCACCGTGGAGGAGGGCATCTCGCTGCACCAGGGGGAGCACAACGAGGTGCCCCGCTCGGAGGTGATCCACGACCTGCGGTGGTCGGCGATCCAGATGGCGCAGATCGAGGGGCGGTGCCACCGCGACGGCCGCTTCGCGCAGGTCTACTGGGCCTACGCCGACGACACCATCGAGGAGCGCATCGCGGCCATCGTGTGCAGGCGCATCCAGTCGATGAAGGCGATGGTGGGCGACGACGTGGAGACGCTGCGGGAGATCGAGCGGCTGCTGGCCGACGCGCGCGCCGCGGAGGGATGAGGGGGCGCCCGGCGGCTACGCCGGAGGGGGTCGCTTCACCCCGACCAGCAGCCCGTCGGGCGTGGTGACGCAGGCCGTGTCGAACTGCTCCCGCGCGTCTTCGTGGAAGCGCCGCATCGCCACCGCGTCGTCGCCGTCCTCCAGCAGCCTCCCGAACAGGAACACGTTGTCGCCGATGAGGAGCCCCCCCGGCCGGAGGTTTCTCGCGGCCCAGCGCCCGTAGCGGTCGTAGTTCACCTTGTCGGCGTCGATGAACACCGCGTCGAAGGGCCCGTGCTCCTCCAGCGTCGGGAGCATCTCCACCCCCGCCCCCTCGACCACCGTCACCCGGTCGTCGACCCCAGCGCTCCTCAGCACGTCGCGCGCGACGCCCGCGTGCTTGGTGTCGTACTCCACGCTCCACACGTGCCCCTCGGGGCCCACCGCGCGCGCCAGGTGGATCGTCGAGTAGCCCGCGAGCGTCCCCACCTCGACGACCTTCTTCGCGTTGGCGAGGCGCAGCAGCATCGCGATGAGGGCGCCCTCCGCGCGGCCCACCTGGATGGCGGGCATCCCGTGGATGCCGGGCGCCGCGAAGGCGTACTCCAGGCCCGCGTCGTGGGGGTGATGCACCCCGTCGACCCATTCGAGGATCAACTTGTCGAAATAGGTTCTACCGCCGCGAGAGTCGATGTCTGCCATGAGTCCCAGCTCCTCCTCCTGCGCTCTCCGCAGGCTGAACCCCTTACCTCGCGCCCGAGGGCTCGCAGCGCAACGCGCCATCGAAGCGGTCGCCCGCGAGCGCCGTCAGCCGTCGCCCGGAGAGCGAGAGCGAGCGCACGCAGACCGACCCCTCGGGCAGCACCTCGAGCTCGGCGCGAGAGACCACCGTCGCCCCGCCCGCGGGGCCCACCCCCTCCAGGGCGATGGGCGGATACGCCACCGACAGCGTCGGGCCGTCCCCCGGGCCCGAGGCGCAGGCGGCGATGTGCTCCCAGCGAATCGAGGGCAGCCCGGGGGTCTTGCCGTCCTCGACGGACAGCATGCGCCATCGCGGCGGCTCGCTGTTGTCGCGCACCACCGGGCCGACCGAGGCGCCGTCGCGGCCGATCATCATCAGCCCCGGGTCGTCGCCGACGTAGCCCCGGCGCCCCCGCACCGCGCCGTCGGGGCCCAGCGAGAGGCCTACGCCCACCTGCGGCCCCCGCTCGGCGTAGCGCGTCGACCAGGTCTCGCGACCCCCCTCGAAGAGGGGGCTGGAGAACACCGCCATCACCCCGCCATCGGGGGAGGGAACGAAGAACGACCGCATCCCCGAGAGCCCCAGCTCGACGAAGGCCTCGCGCACTCGCACGAAGGGCCGAGAACCGGTGCCCCAGGCCAGCACCGGGCCCGACGAAGGGTCGTGCGACGACACCAGCACGCCGCGACGCGAGGAGGCCTCCACGCGAATCGGTCCTCGCTGCTCGATGGGCCAGCGGACGCCGAGGCCCCGGCCGGAGGGGTGCGTCGCGCCGTGGAAGGTTCCGAGCTCGTCGACGCCCATCCAGCTCATGCGCACCAGGGTCTCCCCGGTGCGGTCGGGGCGCGGTCGCCAGAAGCGCCCTCGCACGGGCCCGGACTCGGTGCCCGTCAGCAGATCGGTGGCGTCGACGTTGCGCTGAAACGCCAGCGGGAGGAGCACGAGCGAGCGTAGCGGGCGATCGGCGCGGCAGGTGTACCGCCGGTGTTCGGTGGCCAGCGAGGGCTCCGGCGACACGCCCGACCGACCGCAGCGCGCGACCGAGCCGGAGGACTGGAAGAGCTCGTAGCGCCCGTTGATGAAGGGCCGCAGGCGTCCCTCGGACTCGCGCGTCTCCTGCGTGCGCCGGGGGCTCGCGGCGCCCGGACGAGCGGGCTCCGGCGGGGCGTTCCAGCGGAGCGCCAGCCTCCCCCCGGTGGTCTCGATGGCGACGCCGCCCGGCTCGGGCGAGGCGCTCCACGCGACATCGGGGGCGATGGGGCGGGGCTCCCAGCGCTGCCCGCCGTCGTCGGTGAGCATCACCCGGCCGTCGCGCAGCACCGCGGCGCCGTGCAGCCCGTCGATGAAGGTCGCCGCGCGCACCTCGCCGGGGAGGGGGCTGCGGGAGAGCGGGCTCGATCCGCTGGTGGTCCAGAGCGAGCCGTCCTCGCCGAGGAGCGCCGCGCGCCCGACGGTGTCCCGAGCAACCTTGAAGTCGCAGGGGAAGCGCCCCATCGGCCGCGGGGCTCCCAGGAAGGTCTCGCTCGCCGCGACCGCTCCGTCGGCCGCGACGAACACCCAGCCCGTCGTCACCGGCACCGCGGCCACGAGCGAGGCCTCGAAGCGCACCGGAGCCACCTCGACCACGCGCCCGGCCCTCTCCTCGAAGCGCAGCGGCCCGTAGATGATCTGCCGCGACCCGTCGCTCGCGCGATGCACCATCCACGCGCGCGCCTGCGTCGGCCACGGGAGGGGACGGAGCGCCCTGACGGGCTCGTCGCTCGTCGGCGGTGCCACGCGCATCCTCCACGCCGCGAAGGCCGCGCCCACGACCGCCGCCGCGAGGAGCCCGGCGCCCAGGCCCCGCCGCCGCCCTCGGGGGGAGGTCGGCGAGCTCAGCGTCGGCGCGCGGTAGGGCATCGCGCGCCAGGGTGGTGCATCGCCGAGCGCATCGTCAATGATCGTCGAGGGCGCGCTGCAGCTCGCGCAGGTCTTCGAGGCGCGAGGGCCAGATGCGCTCGGCGATGGGCGCCGCGACGGGCGTCCCGGGGTCGTCGGGCTCCCCCTCGGAGGGCGCCTCGGCCTGCACCCGGGCGAGCACCTCGGGCCAGTACTCCGCGTTCTCCAGCTCCGGGGCCTCCGCCCCGTCCCTGTGCTGAGCGCGCATCACCGAGAGTTCGTCCTCGGTGGAGCGGGCGCGCAGCGTCGCCGCGGCGGCGGCCACCTCGGCCTCGAACTGCGCCGCCGAGGTCACCGTCTGACGGATCACCACGCCTCGGGAGTCCCAGGTCGCCACCAGCACCGCGGGTCGATCGCCCGTCAGCACGCACGGCACCAGCATCACGTGAGGCGCCCGCCACGGCATCCAGAGGCTCATCTCCACGAAGCGCTTCGCCTCGTGGAAGCTCGGCTGCGCGCAGCCCGTGACGGCCACCGAGTGCCCGCGGCACCAGAGCGCGTCGAGGGTGGGGGCGAGTCCATCGGCCAGGGCGCGGGCGCGTGCAAAGGTCGCTTCGTTCATGGGCTCTCCGAGGCTCCTGCTCAGGGGGAGGATCAGTGCCCCGGCGGGATACCAGGGTCGGTAAGGTACGCCCTTCGGGGGAGCGCGTGGAGGAGGGGGGTGGCGCCCTTGGAGGTCCTCGCGGATTCAGCCCGCGTCCGGCGAGCGCGCCTCGATGGCGCGGATGGCCGAAGGGACCGCCGCGCCCAGGCAGGGGTTGCAGGTGCCGAGGCCCAGGAAGCCGCAGCCCGAGCCGATGGGGATGCGCCGCAGGGGAGCGAGGGCCCTCGCGTCTCCCTCTCGCCCGAGGGTCTCGACGACCGGGCGCTTCGCCTCGCAGGAGCGCGCCTCGGCGAGGGCGATGAGCCCCCGCTGGGTCGGGTCGAGCCTCCCCGAGAAGGGCGCCTCGCCCAGCAGGGCCGCCACCCTCGACCGCCCCGATCCCCCGCGGAGCAGCACCTCCACCAGCGGGTCGAGCGCTCGGGCGGCGAGCGGCCCTCTCAGCAGCTCGCCCGCCGCGGTGGCGTGCGCCGAGCTGGCCGCGAAGATGCGCACCACGTCGTCGACGAGGGCCTCCCTGGCGCCGAGCCCGGGAGCGAGGCGCAGCGCGTCCCCGTAGGAGCCGAGCGCCTGCGCGTGCGTCGAGCGGTCGCGGGCGTAGATCGAGCCCAGCACGAAGGCGAGCGCCGCGTCGTTGGGCGACTGCGCCCGCAGCGCCTCGAGCGAGCGCGCGGCGGCCTGGCGCTGCCGCGCGGTGGCGACGGTGAACTCCGGTCCGTCGCGGAGCGCGTCGATGCGGTCGTCGAGGTCGTCGTCCCCCGCGGGGCCGGCGCCCTCCGGGCTCGAGGGCGCCGGGGAGCGGGGCGGGGCGGTGAGCGTCGGGCGCTCGCCCGCCTCGTCGGGATCGCCCCGAAGCGCCATCGACAGCGCCCCCCCGGCGAGCGCGAGGGCCGCGGCGCCGAGGAGCATGCGCCCGCTCTTCGAGAGCCCGTACCTCGCCCGCAGCGCCGGGGGCCTCGCTCCCTCGTCGGCCCTGGCGGGCTCAGGCTTCGCGGGCTCGTCGGGCGGCACCGGCTCGGGCGCGGGCTCGTCGGGCGGCACCGGCACCGTCGGGGTCTTCACCACGACGGGCGCGTGAAGGGCCGCGTCGAGCTGCTCCACCAGCTCCGTCGCTCGCTGCGGCCGGGCGGCGGGGGACTTCGCCAGCGCCTTCGCCATCGCCTCGTCGACCTCCGGGCCGAAGCCCAGGTCGGGGCGCACCGTCGACGGCGGCGGAGGGGTGGCGTTGAGGTGGGCCATGAGCAGGGACATCACGTCGTCGCTGTCGAAGGGCCGCCGCCCGACGAGCATCTCGTAGGCGATCACCCCGAGGGCGTAGATGTCCGCGCGTCGGTCGACCTCCGCCCCGGCGGCCTGCTCCGGCGCCATGTACTCGGGCGTCCCGAGCACGATGCCGCTGCGGGTGAGCCCCGGGCCCGAAGGCCCCTCCGGGAGGAAGACCTTGGCGATGCCGAAGTCGATCACCTTCACGCACTCGACCCCGTCCACGTCGAGCACCAGGACGTTCTCGGGCTTGATGTCGCGGTGCACGATGCCGAGGGAGTGGGCGTGGTCGAGCGCCGCGGCGATCTGCCTCGCCAGCGCGAGGGCCCGCTCCCGGGGGATGGGCCCCTCTCGCTCCATCACCGTCCGCAGCGACTCCGCCCCGACGTACTCCATCACCAGGTAGCAGCGGCCCAGCTCGTCGGCGCCGGAGTCGTACACCGAGATCACGTTGGGGTGCTGCAGCCTCGCCGCCGCGATGGCCTCCCTCGCGAAGCGCGCCGCGATCTCACGGTTGCCCGTGAACTCCTCCTGGAGAAACTTCACCGCCACCTGCCGCTGCAGACCCTCGTGGCGCGCGAGGTAGACCGTCCCCATGGCCCCCTCGCCGATGCGCTCGATGAGCCGGTAGCGCCCTGCGATGAGCTCGCCGCTCCTTCGGTCGGAGGCTCCCGGATCGGTCGAGCTGGTCGGGCGATCGTCGGTGTCGGGCGCAGCGGTCATCGTGGGGTCGGTGCAACCTATCACGCGCCTGCCCCGCCCTCTTAAGGGTCTCCGCGCCCGCGTGCTAGCGTCCGCCGCGCCGCCATGAAGTTCGAACAGCTCGACCGACGGATGCGCGTCTACGAGACCGCCCACGACCACTGCGTCCTGCCCCACGTGCACATGGTGGCGCGCATCGACGGCCGCTCGTTCTCCCACCTCACCCGGGTCGCCCAGGGCTTCGACGCCCCCTACGACCTGCGCTTCCGCGATCACATGGTGGCGACGCTGCAGCACCTCATGAACTGCGGCTTCTCGGTGCTCTACGGCTACACCCAGAGCGACGAGATGTCCCTGCTGCTGCGCCGGGACGAGTCCCTCTTCGGCCGCAAGCTCCGCAAGCTGCTCTCGGTGCTGGCGGGCGAGGCCAGCGGGGCCTTCTCCGTGCGCCTCGGCTCGCCCGCGGCCTTCGACTGCCGCATCTCGCAGCTACCCACCGCCGACGACGTGGTGGACTACTTCCGCTGGCGCTACGAGGACGCCCACCGCAACGCCCTCAACGGCCACTGCTACTGGCTCCTCCGCTCCCAGGGGCTGGACGAGCACGCCGCCACGCAGCGGCTCCGCGGGGTCTCCGTCGCCGACCGCAACGAGCTGCTCTTCCAGAACGGGATCAACTTCAACGACGTCCCCCCGTGGCAGAAGCGCGGCATCGGCGCTCTCTGGGAGGACTTCCCCCAGTCGGCCATCGACCCCCGCTCCGGGGCGGAGAGCGTCACCGTCCGCCGCCGCCTCGTGGTGCGCGACGAGCTCCCCATGAAGGACGCCTACGACGCCTTCGTGCGAGCCATCGTCGAGGGGCAGTGACCCGCCGAGCCTCTCCAGCAGCGCCGCGGGGGAGAGCACCGCGAAGGAGAGCTGCGTGGGGTAGTGCCTCGCGTTGCCCGTGACCACCGCGTCGGCCCGACCCCCGAGGGCCACCTCGACGAAGGCCCGATCGTCCGCGTCGGTCATGGCCCCCTCCCAGCGCTCGACCGCCCCCACGTCCTCGGCGCCCGAGAGCACCGCCGCCAGCAGCCTCTCCGTCCTCCCCGGCTCGATGCCGCGGAACTTCGGACGCGCAAGCACCGCCCGGTACTCGGCCTCCAGCCTCGCGTCGTAGAGCACCACGTCGCCCCGGGCGAAGATCGCCGAGAGCGCGCGGTCGGGCGTGCGCCCGGGCGTGAGCAGCGCGGCGACCAGCACGTTGGTGTCGAGCACGAGTCGCAGCCGGGGGGTGGGCATTGGAAGCCGCACCCTATGCACCGACCGGGGCCTCGCGTCGAACTCGTCGCCTGGACCTCGAAGACCACCCCGGGGGGGGGGATGCCTGAAATCGTTGCGCACGCTACACGTTGCAGTGTGACCGAAGACATCGACAAGCCCGGTGAGTTGCTGCGGGCGGCGGAGGAGCGCTTCCGCCTCGCGTTCGACCACGCGCCCATCGGCATGGCGCTCACCAGCGCCGAGGGGCGCTGGCTACAGGTCAACCGGAGCCTCAGCGAGCTGCTCGGGTACTCCGTCGAGGAGATGCGCACCATGTCCTTCATGGACGTGAGCCACCCCGACGACCTCGCGGCGGACCTCGCGCTGCACGAGCGGCTGCTGCGCGGGGAGATCGACCGCTACGAGCTCTCCAAGCGATTCGTCCGCAAGGGCGGAGAGGTGCTGGAGACGGTGGTCCACGCGTCGATGGTGCCCGACGAGCACGGGGTGCCGCGGCAGATCATCCGGCAGGTGATGGACGTGACCGCGCAGCGCCGGGCAGAGCGGACGAGCCGGGAGAGCGACCGCCGCGTCAGGACGCTCTGCCGACAGGTGCCCGTGGGCATCCTCGAGACCGACCTCGCCGGGTGCTGCACCTTCGTCAACGAGCGCTGGTGCCAGCTCACCGGCTACTCCGCCGCCGACGTCGTCGGCAAGCCGTGGGACCTCGTGCTGCACCCCGACGACCGGGAGCGCGTCGTCGCCGAGTGGGGGCTCTGCGAGCAGCAGGGCCGGGAGTTCGGGATGGAGTACCGCTACCGCGTGGCCGACGGGCGCATCCTCTGGGTGCACTGCGGCGCGGTGGCCATGCGCGACGAGGGGGGCGAGATCGTGGGCTACCTCTCCACCACCCTCGACATCACCGAGCGCAAGCAGGCCCAGGCGCAGCTCCTCTTCAACGACCGCATGGCCTCCGTGGGCACGCTGGCCTCCGGGGTCGCGCACGAGATCAACAACCCGCTGGCCTACCTCACCGCCAACCTCGACCTCATCGTCGAGGAGGTGCGCTCGCTCGCCGGCACGCTGCCCGCCGACCGGGTGCGGGAGATCGAGGAGCTCGCCAGCGAAGGGCGCCAGGGGGCCGAGAAGGTCCGCCGCATCGTGAGGGCGCTCAAGACCTTCGCCCGCGCCGACGAGGAGCAGCGGGTGCGCCTCGACGTCCACAGCGTGCTCGACCTCTCGATCAACATGGTGTCCACCGAGCTGCGCCGCCGGGCCCGGGTGGTGCGCGACTACCAGTGGGTGCCCGCGGTGGAGGCCGACGAGGCGCGCCTCGGGCAGGTGTTCATCAACCTCCTGCTCAACGCCGCGCAGGCGATGCCGGAGGGTGCCAGCGACCGCAACACGATCCGGGTGGTGACGCGCACCAACCCCGCCGGCCGGGTGTTCATCGAGGTGCACGACACCGGCGTGGGCATCGCCCCGGAGCACCGCGAGCTGATCTTCGACCCCTTCTTCACCACGCGCCCCGTGGGCCGCGGCGTGGGCCTCGGGCTCTCCATCTGCCACGGCATCGTCACCGCCCTCGGCGGGGCCATCACCGTCACCTGCGAGCCCGGCCAGGGGACGACCTTCACCGTGTCGCTCCCCGGCGTGCCGGTGGAGGTGAGCCCCTCGGCGCTGCCTCGCCCCGCCACCGAGGCCCGCAAGCGCGACGGGCGCATCCTGGTGGTCGACGACGACCCGATGGTCGGCACCACGCTGCGGAGGGTGCTCGAGCGCGACCACGAGGTCATCGTGGTCGAGAGCGGCCGGGAGGCGCTCACCCTCATCGGCGCGGGGCAGCGCTACGACGTCATCCTCTGCGACGTGATGATGCCGCAGATGACGGGCATCGAGCTGCACGCCGAGCTCGGCCGCCTCGCGGGCGACCAGCAGGAGCGGATGATCTTTGTCACCGGAGGCACCTTCACCCCGAAGGCCCGCGCCTTCTTCGACAAGGCCCCCAACGCGCTCATCGAGAAGCCCTTCAACCTCCGCAACCTGCGCGCCGTGGTGAGGGAGCAGCTCCAGCTCCTGCGCGCGGGCGCCGGGCTCGACCAGTAGCTTCGAGGGCGGCGGTGGCGACGAAGCCCGTCCCACCGCGGTGTCGGGTCCGCTATCATCCGCAGCGTGTCGCCGAAGGACGTCCGCACCCTCGGCCGCGCGCTCGACGCCCTCGTGCGCACGGCGCGCACCCATGGATCAGCCGTCGAGGCCGCCGGGCTCCGGCTCCGCGACGCGTGGCTGGCGGTCGACCGGGCGCCGCTCCGCTTCGGGGCGACGGAGCTGTACGTCCGTGACGACGTGGCCCTCGGCGGCGGCGACGAGGAGGTGCGCTGGCTGCTGCCGATCTTCATGGCGGGGCTGCGGCTGGTGACCCCGAGGGAGACGGTGACGGTCCAGGAGCTTTGCCAGCTCGCCGAGGAGCTGGCCCGCTGCGAGCCGGAGGTGGCCTCGCTCGAGCGCTTCCGCGACTGGCTCTGGGGCGGAGGCGCGGCCTCGGGCTTCGAGGTCGAGCTGCAGACCAGCTTCATGGAGGCCGTGGAGGCCGAGCTGCCCGAGGCGGCGGTGGCGCCCGACGGCTTCCTCGAGGGCGGCCTCTCGGCGGTGCGACGCCGGCTCGCCGGGGTGATGGCCCTCGAGGAGGACGCCATCGAGCTCGCCGCGCTCGACCTCGACGCGGTCGCCACGCGCGAGGAGTTCGACGCCTCGCTCGACGCGGAGCACGACGACGAGCCGCCGGTCATGCACGAGGCCCTGCGCGCCGCGCTGCGCTACCGCTGCGAGGAGGCCTCCCGCTGGAGCCTCTGCGAGGCCACCGCGGTGCTGGCGATCCCCGCGCTGCAGGCGGAGCAGACCCCCGACGCGCTCGCCCGGCAGCTCGCCGACACCCTGCGAGAGCACTTCGACGTCGACGTGATCGACCTGCTCGCCTCCAGCGTGCGCCGCAACGACCCCTTCGCCCGCGCGGTGCTCCAGGGCCTGGACTTCCCCGAGCTCCCCACCGCCGCGGTGCGCGCCTTCGCCCACGACGCCGACGGCCACCGGGTGCTCGCCAACCTGCTGGCGGCGGTGTCTCCGGAGCTCGCCTCGCGCGTCGCCCACGCGCTCCTCGACGGCGCCGCGTCCGACACCGCCCTGGTCGACATCGCCCTGAGGATCATCACCTCCCTCGGCGCCCAGCGCTTCATCGCGCTGCTGGACGTCCCCTCGCTGCGGCCCCCCGAGGCGCACGCCCTGGGCTCGCTGCTGGCCGAGCGAGGCGACGCGGTCGAGCTGCTGGGTCCGCTGATGGCGAGGGTGCCGAGGCCCGCGCTCCCCAAGCTGCTGGGCGCGCTTCCCGCGGAGGTGCGCCCGAGGCTCGCGCCCTCGCTCGGCTCCCGCTGGCCCGAGCTCTCCGGCGGCTTCGTCGAGTCGCAGCTCGCGCCGCTCTTCATCGAGGGCGGCGCCGCGGGGGCGCGCGTGCTGGCGGAGGCCCTGGTCGCGCAGCACGGCGAGGGCTGGTCCGTGGAGAGCGTGCGGATGCTGGGTCGGGCCCTGGTGGGCGCCGGGCTCTTCATCGAGCTCTGCATCCCGCTGGTGCGCTCCAAGCGCGTCGCGGCGGCGGTGCGCGTCGCCCTCTGCGACGCCGCGGAGGCCGACCCGGAGGTCGCCGCGGCGGTGTCGCGCTGGCACCCGGGCGAGCTGCTCGACCCGCCTGAGCTTCGGGCGAGGCTCAGGTCGTTGAGGGAGCTCGAGGGCCCGCGGAGATGAGCGACTCGCTCACCATCCGGCGCACGTCGTGGATGCCCGACGACGCCCAGGGGCGCACCGCGCGCATGATGGTCGAGCGGCTCTTCGTGCTGATGCGCACGCTCGCGGTGCACGGGCCGTCGCACCCGGTGAGCGTGCAGATCGCCCAGGCGGTGGCCGACGGCATCGCGGCGGCCGAGCTCCCCTTCACGCTACAGTTCGTGCGCCAGGCGGTCTTCCAGGACCACGCGCTGGTGATGTTCGACCCCGGAGGCTTCCAGCGCTCGCTGAGGGTGGCCTCGGCGCTGGCGGCCATCGGCGTGCAGCAGGTCGCGGTCGACCACGTGCCCTCGGTGGACGACCTCATCGCCCTCGGCTCCGAGCTGGCCTCGGGGCACGGCACGGCGCTGCAGATCCCCGGGATGCAGCTCCGGGCGATCCTCGCCGGCCAGACGGGCACCGCCGGGGAGACCGTCGAGCCCGCGCGCTTCGCGGCGGTGATGCTCCTGCGCTCGCTGATGGACGCCGAGCACATCGAGGCCTCCCGGGGCGGGGCCTGGCCGTGGTCCCGCGGGGCGGCGATCCTGCGCCGGCTGGAGCGCGCCACGGACGCCGACGCCCCGACGAGCACCCGCTTCCTCGAGGCGGCCCCCGGGGAGTTCACGGTCCCCCGTCGCGCGGTGCAGGCGACGGCGCTGGCGCTCGCGGCGATGCGCCTGGTGGGCCTCGACGTGGCGACGCGCCGGGTGGGCGGCCACGCGACGCTGGCGGTGGCCCTCACGGGGCTGCGCCCTCGCGGCGGAGACGCCTTCCCCGCGGCGGCGACCAGGGCCCTCGACCAGCTCCGCTCGACGCTGAGCACCGGGCGCTCGAAGATCGACCCGCACCGCCTTCGCACCTGCGCCCTGGTGCACGACGCGGCCTTCCGCCCGGAGGCCCGGTCGCGGTGGCACCCGGTCGCGCGGCTGATGGAGCTGGTGTACGAGCACGAGGTGCTGCGCTGCCCGACGGATGCGAGCTTCGACCTGGGCGCCGTCGACCTGCTGTCGGCGCTGGCGCCGCGGTCCTTCGTGCAGGACGACCCGGGGTGGCTGCAGGCGCTGGCGGAGATCGTCGGGCGCTGGGCGCCTGGTATGAAGGTGGAGCTCGAAGACGGCGAGGCGGGCGTGCTGCTGGGGGGGAGCAGCACGAGGCCGATGGTGTTCACCGGCGCGGCGGTGAAGGTCGGACGGGCGGCGCCGTCGCTGCCCGGGGTAGAGGATTAGCGCGTGGTGGCAGCAGGCGAGACGGTGCTCGGGCGGTATGTGATCGAAGACCTGCTGGGCCAGGGGGGGATGGGCAGGGTCTATCGGGCGAAGCACGCGAGCCTGGGATTACCGGTCGCGGTAAAGGTGATGCAGCGCCAGGAGCGCGAAGACCTGGTGGAGCGCTTCGAGCGCGAGGCGCAGCTCATGTCGCGGGTGCAGCACCCCAACGTGGTGCGGGTGTACGACTACGGGCTGCTCGACGACGGGGCGCCGTGCCTGGTGATGGAGATCCTCGAGGGCGAGTCGCTGGAGGCGCGGCTGGTGCGCAGGGTGACGCTCCCCTGGCGCGAGGCGCTGGGGCTACAGCGGGGGATGCTGGAGGGCCTCGGGGCGATCCACGCCGCGGGGGTGGTGCACCGCGACCTGAAGCCGTCGAACGTGTTCCTGGCGAAGAGCGAGCAGGGGGTGGAGGTGCCGAAGCTGATCGACTTCGGCATCGCCCGCCCGATGGACGACGCCCCCAAGCTGACGCGCGCCGGGCAGATCCTGGGGACGCCCGAGTACATGGCCCCGGAGCAGCTCCTCGGGTCGCCCGCGGACTTCCGCAGCGACATCTACACCTCGGCGCTGCTGCTCTACGAGATGCTCACGGGGCAGCTCCCCTTCGTCTCGGGCGACCTCTCCGACCTGCTGATGCGCGTGGGCAACCCGGCGCCTCCGGTGGTGGTCCCGAGCCGGATGCCCCGGCCGCCGAGGGAGGTCATCGAGGTGCTGATGGAGGCGCTCTCCCTCGACACGAAGCAGCGCCCGGTGACCGCCGGGGATTTCTCCTCGCAGCTCGACGCCGCCGTCGACGCCGCCTCGATGGGCGCGGTGCACGAGCTGAGCGACCGCCCTCCGAGCGCGCTCACCCCGACGGAGGGCTTCGTGACCCCGGAGGCGAGGGAGCTTCCGACGCGCTACCTCTTCGCGGCGAGGCTGCCTCCCTCGCGGCTGGCGAAGCCCGAGGAGCGGCGCTTCCTGACGACGCTCACCCAGGGCAGCGCCAGGGGCTACACCATGGGGGCGCAGTTCTGGTTCGCGCTGAAGACCGCGCCCGCGGCGTCGGACGAGGTGCTGGAGGCCGCCGAGGCGCTCAGCCGTGCGCTGACCGAGCGCTACGGCTCCACCGTCCGATCGGCCTACCGCATGGTCGACCCCGGCTTCGCGCTCACCGCCGCGGCGCTGAGCGGCGCGGTGCCCCTCCCGGACACGCTGCGCGCGCTGCTCGACGACCTCACGCACGACCGCTGAGCGGCGCCCGCCCGAGGCCCATCGCGGCGACCACCGCGGCGCTCCCGAGGGCCACCAGCCCGGCGATCCACTCCACCCTCGCCCCTGCCACGGCCATCAGCGGGACCGCCGCCAGCGCCGCGCCCCCGATCGCCCGCCCGACCCCGGAGGCCGACGCGACCGCGCCCACGGCGGTCATCACCGGCACCGCCACGGCCACCGCCGGGCCCCAGCCCAGCACCGACGCGCCCACGAGGGCGAGCGCCAGCGAGAGGCCCACGGTGGCGCCGCCCAGGGCGCCCGCGAAGCGCTCCAGCCGACCCTCGCGCGGGGCATAGGCCACCGCGAGCGCGAGCGCCGTGAGGGCCGCCGCGAGGCCCCGCGACCACGGCGACGACGGCAGCGCCGGGAGGCGTCGCACCAGCGGCTCCGGGTGCTCCGCGCGGCTCACGCACGGGACCTCCTCCGCGGGCTCCTGAGGGCAGGTCCACCCGTCGGGGACGTACTCGATGAGCGAGCGGTGCAGCACCACCAGGTTGCGGCTCGCGACCCCCTCGTCGACGAAGCGCGGCCACGCCGTGCGGAAGGCCCTCGGGCGCTCGATGGCGCGCGTCACCTGGGCGACCACCCGAAGCTCCGGGCGCTCTCCCGGCGGGAGCTCGACGCACCAGAGCCCTCCGCAGGACGACACCCGGAGGAGCTGCCCCGTCCCGGCCACGCGGGCGCTGGGGCGGGGAGCGCGCTGCAGCACCCTCGGCAGCAGGGCCAGCGAGCCGTCTCGGCGGCGGTAGTCCGCGCGGGCGGTCACGTGCTCCGAGCGGGGCGCCCTCTCCACCAGGGACCACTCGGTGAACACCGCCGTGGGGCGGGCGGTGGCTGCGGTCGCGGCGAGCTGCAGCACGAGGGGGAGGAGCATCGGGGAGCGCGCGGTGGTCTATCACGGCCGCCGGGCCGGGGGAGGGCGTCGCTTGCGGGGCCCTCGGGCGGGTGTGCTAGTCGTGCGAGGGATGACCGTCGAGCCGGAGCGCATCGCCTCGGAGCTTCCCCTGATGGAGGGGCCCGATCCGGTCGTGCGCATGCCGAAACGGATGGCGCCGCTCCCCCCCGAGGAGCCCCCCGGGGTCGGCACCCGGCTGGTGCTCGCGGTCGCCGCGATGGGCGCCCTCCTCGGCGCGGGCCTCGGCGCCGTGGGCCTGGGCATCGTGCACGCCACCCGCTCTCTCCCCGCGACCGCCTCGGCGGCGGCGCTTCGAGCCCCGGTGGCTCCCGAGGTGGCGGCCCCCCCGGCGGTGTACGCGCTCGCGGTCGTGGCCCCCGTCGACGCCGGCGCGGTCGCTCCTCCGGGGCCCCGCTTCGAGGCGGTGCAGCAGTCGCTCGGGGCGGGGCGCCCCCTGGCGGCGGCGCTCCGGGCGGTGGGGGTCCCTCGCGCCGAGGTGGGCCGGGCCATCGCGGCGCTCGACCCCTTCCTCGACATGCGCTCGCTGCGGCCGGGCGACCGGGTGGCGGCGATGCGCGAGCCCGACACGAGGACGCTGCGACGGGTGGAGTTTCGCCGCGCGGCGACGCAGGTGTGGGCCGCGGTGCGGGACGACGCGGGGCAGTGGCGCGGCGAGCGCGTCGAGGTGGTGATGCGCACGGAGACGGTGCGCACGGGCTTCCGGGTGGAGGGCTCGGTCGAGGCGTCGCTGCGCGCGGCGGGGCTCAACCCCGAGGTGGTCCCCCGCATCGCCGAGGCCTTCCAGGCGATGGACCTCCCGCCCCGCCTCCTCGCCCACGACGTGCTCCGCCTCGTCGTGGAGGAGGAGCGGATGAACGGGCAGTTCTTCCGCTACGGGCGGGTGCTGGCGCTCGACTACCGCGGGGCGCTCGGCCAGAGGCGCGGTTACCTGGTGACGTATTCCACCGGCGCGGGCGAGTGGTTCGACGCGCAGGGGATGTCCTGGGAGCGCGGCCCGCTGCGGTCGCCGGTGCCGAGCGCCCGCATCTCGTCGCGCTTCAACCCCCGGCGCATGCACCCGGTGCTGCACGTGCTCAAGCCCCACAACGGCGTCGACTGGGCGGCCCCGATCGGGACGCCCATCTACGCCCCCGCCGACGGTCAGGTGCTCTCCGTCGGGCCCGCGGGGCCGTCGGGCAACCTCATCCGGGTGCGCCACGCCCAGCTCGGGGTGGAGACCGGCTACTGCCACCTCTCCCGCTTCGCCGCGGGGCTCCGTCCGGGCCAGCGCGTCCGAGCCCGCCAGGTGCTCGGCTACGTCGGGACCACCGGCCGCAGCACCGGCCCGCACCTTCATTTCTCGGTGAGGCGCGACGGGGTCTTCATCGACCCGCTGAGCCTCCACGGCGGCCGCCACCCGGTTCCTGCCGCGGCGCGCGCCCGCTTCGAGCAGGAGGCGCAGCAGCGCGGCGGCGAGCTCGACCAGATCGCCGTCAACGGCGAGACCCTCGCCCCGCCCGACGCCATCGCGCCGCCTCCGTCGGGGATGCTCCCTCCCGTCGCGGCCGACTCCGGGGCTCCGTCGCCCCCCGAGGAGGAGGGCCCCGACGAGTCCATGGACGAGTCCGACGAGGCCGACTGATCCCCGGTGCTTGACCGCCGCGCTCCCTCTGCGCTCCTCTCGGCGCCCTCCATGCGTCCTCCCGCCCTGCTGCTGCCGCTGCTCCTCCTCGCCTGCCGCCGCGACCCTCCGGCGCCCACGTCGCCGCCCGTGACGCCGCCCACGGTCGTCGCCCCGACGCCCGCCGCGCCCGTCGATGCGCGCCGGCTGCGCGACCTGCTGCGCCCGGAGTCCCGCCGCGAGCTCGACGCCTCCACGATCCCGCTGCTGCTGCCGCGCGACGAGGCCCTGGTCGCCGTCGCGGTCGTCACCGCCGGGCCGGGCTGGGTCGCCGCGTCCATTCCCCTCTCCGACCTCACCATCGCCATCCACGGCAACGCCAACCGCCATCCGCCGCCGCCTGGCGAGGTGCTCCGCCACGCCTCCACGCTGCGCGGCGTCCCGGCCACCGTCTCCCGCAACGAGCTCATCCGGGTGGCCACCTGGGAGGAGCGCGGGGTCGCCTGGTCGCTCGACATCGAGTGCAGCAGCCGCCCCGACCTCGACGTCCGCTGCGTGCAGGAGGACTACCTCCGCGCCCTCGCCGACTCCCTCGTGGAGGTGCGCCCGTGAGGGCCGTCGCGCTCGCCGCCGCGGTCGCGCTCTGCGCCTCTCCCGCGCTGGCGCAGTTCACCTATCGCCCCGCCGGGGAGCTCGTCTCGGGCAGCGGCCGGGGCCGCCCCGACATGACCAGCTACGCGCCCGGGATGCGCTTCCCCACCGAGAGCGCGCCCGCCTACGCCAACTCGCAGGTGTGGGGCGTCGGGGGCAACTACGGCCCCAGCGGGTCGCAGTGCGACGCCCGCAATCGCTCCTATCCATGGCACGACAACTACTGCGAGAGCCGCTCCTGGGACATGCCCATGTGCCCCTCCGGGACGGGCCACCAGGGACAGGACATCCGCGCCGCCAACTGCCAGGACAACGTCCACTGGGTCGTCGCCGCGGCCACCGGGCGCATCACCAACGTGGGCTCCTATTCGGTCTACCTCATGGCCGATGACGGGACCCGCTACGACTATCTCCATATGCGCAGCGTGCAGGTCGCCGCCGGGGCCCGCGTGGTGCGCGGCGACCGGCTCGGCCGCGTCTCCAACAACTTCGGCGGGACCGCCACCACCATCCACCTGCATTTCAACATCAACCGCGCGGTGTCGGGCTTCGGCACGGTCTACGCGCCGACCTACGGGGCGCTCATCGAGGCCTACCAGCGCCTGCTGAGCGTGACCGATCCTCCGGACGGGGGCGCCCCCCGGGACGGCGGGAGCCCCATCGATGTCCCGAGGGACGTCCCGAGGGACAACGGCCCCGACGTCGTGGCCATGGTGGATGTCCCGAGAGATGTCCCGAGAGATGTCCCGAGGGATGTCCCCTTGGACACCGGCGCGGACGCTGCGGCGCTGATGGACGTCCCGAGAGATGTCCCGAGAGATGTCCCGAGGGACACCGGGAGCGATGTCGCGGTGGCGCGCGATCTTGGCGCGGCGCCGGTGGATGTCGGCAATGATGTGGGGAGTGACGTCGGCGGCGAGGACGCCTCCACCCCGGCGCCGACGCCCACGGAAGACGCCGGCTGCGGGTGTCGTACGCTCCCCTCGCGCGGAGGCGCGGCGGGTCCGTGGCTGCTGGCGCTGGCGGCGCTGGGGCTGCGCCGCCGAAGGGCCATGCGCTCGTAGGCGGCTCCTTCGGGTCGTGGGGAGTGCCCCCTTCCCCGCTGCCGCGCGCCCTACCCCCGCCTCGGGGGCAGGGCTCAGGGGATCGAAGACTGGTGCTCGAATTGGCACCGCGGAAGCCCTCCAGTACGACTCTACTTTCGCAGACTTCGGAGCCCTGCCCCCGAGGCGGGGGTAGGGCGCGCGGCAGCGGGGAAGGGGGCACTCCGCCCCGATCAGCCCGGGCCGGCCATGGCCTCGCCGATGACGGAGAAGAAGCGCATGCGGGCGCGCGGCGGCAGCATCCCGGCGTGGCGGAAGAGCACCCGGCCGTCGCGGTCGAGCACCATCACATAGCTGGTCGACGGTCGAAACCGATAGGCCCCCGACATGGTGCTGGACCAGTCGATCAGGATCTCCATCCCCTGCTCCCTGGCGATGTCGATCACGGCGTCGCGGGCGAAGCCCGAGGCGGGCCAGAAGCTGTACGAGCTCAGGTTGGCCACCGGGACCACCGCCACGTCGCGGCTGAGGTCCTGAGAGCGGGCGCGCTCGGCCAGCTCTCGCTTCAGCTCGTTGTTCTGCTGGTTGGAGTCCCGGTCTTCATAGATCAGGATCACCACCCGCCCCCGGTAGTCGCGCAGCCGACGGGTCTGCCCGCTGGTGCCCTCCAGCGCGAAGTCAGGCGCCGGCGGCGGCGGCGTCGGAGCAGGCGGCGGCGCAGTCGGGGCGGGCGCCACCTGCGGGGCGACCGGCGGGGGCACCGGGTCGGCCTGCGTCACCAGGGGAGCCAGCGCCAGGGCGAGAGTCCACCACAAGCTTCTATTCAATGGTCGCTCCATCGTTCAGTCCAATCGGTGACTCGGGTGCCCCCCCGACGCCGGGAGGGAGGGACTCAGGCGGGGCCGCGGCGGGAGAGCGCCCGCTCGATCGCCACGCGGTGATCGGAGGGAGAGCCCACGAGGCAGAGGCCCCCGCGCGCGCGGACGAGCAGCGCCACCGAGGCCGCCCCGCTGCCGCCCACGAACCAGGGTCGACCCCCGCAGGCCAGCGCGTAGGCGTCGAGCATGGCCGCTTCGGCCGCAGGGGATCGCCCCATGGTGATCGAGAGGCCGATGGCGTCGGGGTTGATGTGCTCGATGGCATCGGAGATGGCCTGCGGCGGAGTGCGCCCACCCAGGATCGTCGATTGGATGCCCCAGCCCGCCATCTGGATCGCGACGCCATGCAATCCGATGGCGTGCTCCTCGTCCTCGACGCTGGCGAGCACCACGCGCCAGCGGGGATCGCTCGGCTGGACGAGGCGCACCAGCGAGCCCACGACGCCCAGGATGTTCTCCGAGGCGAGGTGCTCCTGGGCCACGGAGAGCTGGCCCTGGTGCCAGAGCTCGCCGATCTGTCGCAGCGCGGGCGCGAAGACCCGCTCGAAGACCTCCTGGGCGCTGCCCACGAAGAGCGCGCGGCTGACCTCCTGCTGGATGCGCTCGGGGTCGAAGTCGCGCACCGCCGCCAGCAGGGCGTCGAGCGCCATGGTGGTCGCGTTGGCGAGCTCGCCCGCCGGGGGAGGCGTCGAGGGGGACCTGCTCTCGCGGTCGACGCGCACGAGCTGCGCGGCCTCGGCGATGGCCATGCCGCTGCTGCAGAGGTCGCGCAGGCGCTTGAGCTCCACCACGTCGACGTCGCTGTAGAGGCGGTACGACGAGGCGGTGCGGGCGGGGGTCGGGATGCCGTAGCGCCGCTCCCAGGCGCGAAGTGTGGCCGCGGGCACGCCGGTCAATTCCGCGACCACGTTGATTCGGTAGCGACCGAGCGCGTCTTTCATGCATCCATTCTCACGAGCGGCATCGCGCGAGCGACACGGCCGCTGCTTATGTTCCACGGTCGATGATAAGAGAGGGCCCACGGGCAGATCAATGATGGACAACACTCCGCAGGGCAGTACGGCCGATCGACGACCGCACGCCGTGGTGATCGGCAGCGGGTTTGGGGGGCTTGCGGCCGCGGTGCGGCTCGGGGCGCGTGGGTATCGGGTGACGGTCCTGGAGAAGGCCGACGCGCCGGGAGGCCGGGCGTATGTGCACCGCCAGGACGGCTTCGTCTTCGACGCGGGGCCCACGGTGGTGACGGCGCCGTTCTTATTTGAAGAGCTGTGGGCGCTGTGCGGGCGAAAGATGTCCGATGACATCGACATGCGCCCGGTGACGCCCTTCTATCGGGTTCGCTTCGAGGATGGTACGCATTTCGACTACACCGGCGACGCGGCGGCGATGCGGGCCGAGGTGGCGAAGGTCTCCCCGGGGGACGTCGACGGCTACGAGCGCTTCGTGAAGATGAGCGAGGAGATCTTCCGCGTGGGCTTCGAGAAGCTGGCGCACGTGCCCTTCCTCGACGTGGGCTCGATGCTGAAGATCGTCCCGGAGATGGTGAAGCTGCAGAGCTATCGCACCGTGTACGGGCTCGTGTCGAAGTTCTTGAAGCACGAGAAGCTTCGTCAGGTGATGAGCTTTCATCCGCTGCTGGTGGGCGGAAATCCATTCAGCACCACATCGATCTACACGCTCATCGCCTTCCTCGAACGAAAGTGGGGAGTCCACTTCCCTATTGGCGGCACCGGCGAGCTCGTCAAGGGCCTGGTGAACCTCATCGAAGGATCCGTCGGGGGCACGGTGCGCTGCAACGCCGAGGTGAAGCGCATCACCCTCAAGGGCCGCAAGGCCACCGGGGTCGAGCTGGCCAACGGGGAGGTGATCCCCGCGGCGGTGGTGGTCTCCAACGCCGACTCGGCGTGGACCTACCGCTACCTGGTCGCCCCGGAGGCCCGTAAGACCTGGACCGACTCGCGCATCGAGCGCTCCCGCTACTCCATGTCCCTCTTCGTCTGGTACTTCGGCACCGACCGGAAGTACGAAGACGTGGCGCACCACACCATCCTCCTGGGGCCGCGCTACCGCGAGCTGCTCGACGACATCTTCGAGAAGAAGGTGCTCGCCGACGACTTCTCTCTCTACCTCCACCGCCCGACGGCCACCGACCCCTCGATGGCCCCGGAGGGCTGCGACGCCTTCTATGTGCTGTCGCCGGTGCCGCACCTCGACGCGGGCATCGACTGGTCGGTGCGGGCTGAGTCCTATCGCAAGTCCATCGAGGCCTACCTCTCCAAGACCGTGATGCCCGACCTCGCGAAGCACGTGGTGAGCTCGCGGGTGCTGACCCCGCAGCAGTTTCAGGACGACCTGCTCTCCTTCAAGGGAGCCGCCTTCGCGATGGAGCCCGTGCTCACCCAGAGCGCGTGGTTTCGCCCGCACAACCAGAGCGAGGACATCGAGAACCTCTACCTCGTCGGCGCCGGAACCCACCCCGGCGCGGGCATGCCCGGCGTGCTCTCCTCCGCGCGCGTGCTCGATCGCGTGGTCCCCGATGCTACGCCTGCCTGACCCCTACGACGAAGACGTCCGGCGGTGCCGGGAGATCCTCCGCGCCGGGTCGAAGAGCTTCCACGCCGCGTCGCTCTTCCTCCCGGCCCGGGTGCGGGGCCCGGCCTCGGTGCTCTACGCCTTCTGCCGCGTGGCCGACGACGCGGTCGACCTCGTGTCCCCCAAGCACGCCCCGGAGGCCATCGCCCGGATGCGGGAGCGCCTGGGGAAGATCTACGCGGGAGAGCCCAACGACACCCCCGTCGACCGCGCCCTCTCGGTGGTGGTGAGGCGATACGCGCTTCCGAGGGCGATCCCCGAGGCGATGCTCGACGGCTTCGAGTGGGACGTCGAGGGGCGGCGCTATGCCGACATGGAGTCGCTCCAGGGCTACTGCGCCCGCGTGGCGGCCACCGTCGGGGTGATGATGACCCTGCTCATGGGGCGTCGAGAGCCCGGGGTGCTGGCGCGCGCCTGCGACCTGGGCGTGGCGATGCAGCTCACCAACATCTGCCGCGACGTGGGCGAAGACGCCCGCAACGGCCGGGTGTACCTCCCCGCCGACTGGCTGGCGGAGGCCGGGGTCGACGCCGAGGCCCTGCTTCGAGCCCCGAGCTTCAGCGCCCCGCTGGGCGCGGTGATCGAGCGCACCCTGAAGGAGGCCGACCGGCTCTATGCGCGATCGGCCGACGGGGTGGCGATGCTGCCGCGCGATTGCCGGATGGCGATTCGCGCGGCGACGCTGCTCTATTCCAACATCGGTGAAGAGGTGCGCAGGCGGGGAGGGGACTCGGTGACCTCTCGCGCGGTGGTGCCCGGGGCGCGCAAGCTCGTGCTGCTGGCGAGGGCCTTCGGGGCGCGCTTCTCGGCCGATCGGGAGCCGAAGGGGGGCGACGACCCGGCGCTGCCCGCGGTGCAGTTTCTGCTGGATGCGGTGAGCGCGGGCGGTGTCGGATGAGTCCCGAGGAGGCCCGCGCCAGGGTCCGAGACGCCGCGGGGCCTGAGCTTCTGGAGAGGCTGGAGCACCTCGACGCCACGCGCTCCCGCCCTCCGGTGGACGACCGCCCCCCGGAGAGCGCGCCCGATGCCGGGGCTGCCGTGGACTGCGACGTGGCCCTGGTGGGCGGCGGGCTGTCGCTGCTCTACGCCCCGGTGCTGGCCGCGATGGGGGCGAAGGTGCATGTCTTCGACCGCTCCCGCGCCGGGGGCACGCACCGGGAGTGGAACGCCTCGGAGCGGGAGCTCGGCGCCCTGGTCTCCATGGGGCTGCTCACCCCCGACGAGCTCGACGGGCTCGTCATCGCCCGCTACCGGGAGGGCTTCTGCCGCTGGCACGAGGGCGGCACCTGGCCCGTCACCCGGGTGCTCGACCGCTCGGTAGACGCGGGCGCGTTGCTCTCCCTGGTGCGCCGTCGTGCGGAGTCGCTGGGGGTGGTCTTCCATGATGGTCACTCGCTCATCGGGCACGCCTCGGGAGAGCGCTCCATCGCCCTTCGCTTCCGCGACGGCTCCGGGGCGTCGAGGGAGGTGGTCGCCCGGCTGATGATCGACGCCCGTGGCGCCGCGAGTCCCTCGGCCACCGCCGACCTGATCTGCCCCACCGTGGGAGGCGTGCTCACCGGGCTGGCGCAGGGTGATGGTCCCGACGAGGTCGACCCCGGGGTGGGGGAGATCCTGGTGACGACGGAGGGCGTGGAGGAGGGCCGACAGCACATCTGGGAGGGCTTTCCCGGAAGGCCCGGGGAGACCACCGTCTATCTCTTCTATTACGACAAGCGCGCTGCGGTGGGAGACGGCTCTCTGGTGAAGCTCTATGCGCGCTTCTTCGAGACGCTCCCCCGCTACAAGCGAGGAGAGCCGACGCTGGAGCGGCCGACCTTCGGGTACATCCCCGGCTGGTCGAGGCTCACCCCCGCGCCCCGCCCTCCGTCGTCGCGCATCGTGCTGGTGGGGGACGCGGCGGCGCGGCACTCCCCGCTCACCTACTGCGGCTTCGGGGCGACGCTGCGCTCGGTGAAACCCGCGAGCGCCAGGGTGATGGCGGCGCTTTCCGACGAGCGCGCCTCGCTCGACCCGGTGGTGCACGACACGCCCCTCCACCGCGGGACCGGGGCGCTCGCCCACATGATCGCCTCTCCGCCGAGGGAGCCCGCCAGGGCCGGGGCGCTCAATGGATTGCTCGACGCGGCCTTCGGCTCGCTTCACTCGATGGGCGACGAGGCCTATGGGAGGCTGTTGAGGGATGAGATGTCCGGAGGGGAGTTCTTCCGGTTTCTTCATTCGACTTCGATGAGGAGGCCGGAGGTGTACCCGTGGGTGTTCAGGGTGCTGGGGGCCGCGGGGGTGGGGCGCTGGGGCGCCGGGGTGCTCCAGGCGCTCTGGTCGAAGGAGGCGTGAGGTGATCCCCGCTCGCAAGAACCGGCTCTTCCGGTGGTGGTTCTCGGGGCACGCCCGCTCCCGCCTCCGAGCGAGCTTCTCCGCGGTGCGCGCCGAGGGGATGGACCACCTGCGCGCCGCGCTCTCCTCGGGCCCGGTGCTCATCGTCTCCAACCACACCTCGTGGTGGGACCCGATGGTGGTGCTCTACCTCACCGAGCGGGTGCTGCGCTGCGACGGGCACGCCATGATGGACGCGGGCAACCTCCGCCGGCTGCCCTTCTTCGCCATGGTGGGCGCCTTTGGGGTAGACCTCTCCGACCCCTCGGACGGGGCGAGCGCGATGCGCTACGCGGCGCGGCTGCTCAACGCCCCGGGGCGCATGGTGTGGGTCTTTCCCCAGGGGAGGGAGCGCCCGGTGACCGAGCGCCCGCTGGGCTTCCGGCCGGGGAGCGCGGAGGTGGCGAGGGTGGCGAAGTGCGTGACGGTCCCCATCGGACTTCGATATGAGCACCGGGGGAGCGAGCGCCCGGAGCTGCTGATGTCCATTGGACAACCATTGCCATGGACGAAGGACGTGACGGCCGCCCGGGCGGCGCACGAGGCCGCGGTGACCGGGAGGCTCGACCGGCTGGACGAGGCGCTGCGAGACGGGAGCGTCGAGGGCTTCGAGGCGCTGGAGGCGATGGGTGTCGGGGCCGCGGCGGGCGGGGCCGAGCGGGCGCTGGCGGCGATCACCCGGCCGTGGGCGCTGGGGCCGTCGCGGGGGCGCTGAGGTCGGCGGCCGCGCCCTTCTTCCCGACCTCGCCGGAGCGCACCAGGGCCATGCGCAGCAGCACCGGGCCCAGCACCAGGTTCACCGTGACCACCGAGAGCACCAGCGCTCGCGCCCCGACGCCCCAGGTCGGGAAGTGGCGGCCGAGGATCTCCGCGAGCCCGATGGAGACGCCCGCCTGGGGGATCAAGGCGAAGGGCGCCCAGCGCTGCACCACGGGCTCCGCGCGGGCGAGGCGGGCGCCCGCAAGCGCCCCGGCCGAGAGCGCGACGCCGCGGACCACGGCGAAGGCCAGCGCGGCGACCCAGAGGGTGCGCACCACGGCGAGGTCGAGGCCCGCGCCAGCGAGCGCGAAGAAGACCGCGAAGATGGGCAGCGAGGCGGGCTCCAGGGCGTGGGCGATCTCCTCGCCGGAGACGCGCAGCACGTTCTGGAGGATGAGCCCCGCCGCCAGGTTGATGAGCAGCGGGTCGAGGTGAAGCCGCGAGCCGACCTCCGCCGCCACGACGCACACCGCCAGGATGAACAGCACCAGTCCCCGGCGGACGTGGCGCACCCAGAGCCGGATGGCCACCGCCACCAGCGCGCCCACGGCGATGGAGCCGAAGATCTCGATGGCCAGCTTCGTCGCCGGGGAGATCGCCTCGTGCACCCCCCCGAAGACCTGCTGCGCCGCGCTGCTGCCGATGCCGAAGAGCACGATCACGGCGATGTCGGAGAGCACCACCACCCCGAGGCTGGTCTCGCTCACCGGCCCCTGGGCGCCGCTCTCCGAGAGGAGCGCCAGCACCACCGAGGGGGAGAGCGACGCGATCAGCACGCCCAGGTTGAAGGCCACCACCTGGCGCTGCGGGGGAGTGAGCTCTCGGAGGAAGGGGATCCACGGGCTCAAGGCCATCACCAGGGCGGCGACGGCGACGAGCGCGAGCACCAGGGAGATCCCTGCGATGGAGGCCACCGAGCGCAGCCGGGGGCGCAGGTGCTTCAGGTCGAGCTCGCAGCCCGCGGAGAGCGCGATGAGCCCGACGGCGACGGAGCTCACCAGCTTGAGGCTGGAGATCATCGGCGCGGTGAGCAGTCCCGCGGCGCTCGGCCCGCAGGCGAGCCCGCAGGCGAGGTAGCCGGTGAGCCGGGGGAGGCGCAGGGCGGCCGCGATCTCGCCGCTCTGTATCGCCGCGAGCACCAGGAAGCCGAAGGCCAGGGCGGTGCCGGCGTCGCTCGATGCGACCGCGCCGGGGCCGAGGAAGCTGCGGGCCGAGCCCATCAGCGCGACGACGAGGATGAGCAGGATGAGCGAGCGGATCATCGTGGGGCCTTCGGCGCGCCGGGAGGGAGCGAGGGGAGGGTCGGTCGGTCGTCGTCGGGGTCGTCGTGGTCGATGGAGAGGGCGCCCACCGCGTCCTCGCCGGGCCTGGTCCCGTGGCCCGCGAGCGCCCGGGCCGAGACGCGGAAGATGAGCTCGGAGAGCAGCGCGCCGCCGATCACCACGGTCTCCAGGCTGCCTTTGAGCATCTCGGGGTACGAGCTTCGCGCGCTCACCACGACGGCGATGGAGACCGCGCTCGAGGGCAGCAGGGCCAGCCAGGTGGAGGTGCTGGGGCCGAGGCGCATCGCGCCGGGCAGGGCCCCCTCGGAGGACTCGGCGAGCGCCACCCGGGCCGCGCGCACGCCCAGCAGCTTGCCCGCCGCGCGGGCCAGGACGTAGATCGGGAGCATGATCCAGCCGCGGCGGTCGTGCGGGGACCAGAGGGCGCCGACGACCACGAAGAAGGCCATGTAGATCGGGCGCTCGAGGTCGCGGAAGCGCGGCCGGGAGAGCCACGAGCCCGCGGCGGCGCTGCCGGGGACGTTGGCCGCCGTCATGCCGGAGACGAAGCACACCGCCAGCGGGGAGAAGCCCACATAGCCGGCCATGCCTGCGGAGAAGGCGAGGGCGCCAAGGGTCATGGCGACGTCCTCGTTGGGGTTGCGGGCGTTGCGCACCACGACCCAGATCAGCAGCCCCAGCCCGACGCCCATCCCCACCTGGAGAAACACCCAGCCCAGCGGAGGGAGCTGCCACGCGCTGCCGTTGATGGGACGGAAGGCCGCGGTGACCAGCGCCACGGCGAGCAGCGCCATCACGTCGTCGAGGGCGGCCACCCTCCGTAGCTTCCTTGCGGCGGACGGCTCGAGCAGCCCGAGCAGCCCCATCAGCCGCGCTCCGGTGGGGGCGCTCACCGCCGCGCAGGCGCCGATGATCACGGCGTTGCGGACGACGTTGGCGGCGACCAGGGCCTCGCCCGGGGGGTGCACCAGCGCGAGCACCGAGGCGGAGATCACGCCCACCACCAGGGCCGTGCTGCCGCTCTCGATGGCCATGGCGCGCACGGTCCCCGCGGGCCAGCGCTCCACCTGGCGGAGGTCGAAGTCGGTGCCGACGCGGAAGCCGATCCAGCCGAGGCCGAACTCCAGCAGGGGGCGGAGGTCCTGGAGCACCGACGGGCTGAGGATGCCGATCTCTGGGCGGCGGGCCACGAGGCCGAGGGCCAGGAAGGGAAGCCCGCTGCCGGTCACCATCGCGAGGCCCGAGCGCCGCTCCCAGGCGCGCACCGAGGGGTGCCCGGCGAGGAGCGCCAGGGCCAGGATCGCCATCAGGCCGAGGGTGACGCGGGCGATGGTCCCCGCGTTGGGAGGCGGCGCCTCGGGCGTGGGAGGCGAGGCGATGGTGGCGGCGGAGGCTCCCGCGTCGACGGAGGCATCGACCACGGCGGGGGCATCGGGGACATCGGGGACATCGGGGGCATCGGGGACATCGGGGACATCGGGGACATCGGGGACATCGGGGACATCGGGGACATCGGGGACATCGGGGACATCGGGCGCATCGGGGACATCGGGGACATCGGCCGCGTCGGTCATGGTCGCGGCGTCGACGAGCTGTGCCCGGGCGCTCTGCGGCGCGAGGCAGCAGAGCAGCGCCACGAGCGCGATCGTCCACGCATGGGGGCGGACGAGCTGTAGCGGGACAGGGGCCATCAGCGATCTCCTCGGAGCGACGGAGCGTGGGGTGCGCGCTCGATGCGCCGTCCTCACCCTCGCGGCCGAGAGTGCACCGTCATGCGCATGCCGTGCTTGGGCATCAGCGTCACGCGCGGGTTCAGCTCGACCCGGTGACCCGGAACCAGCGACAGGCGGTGCCGTCGCGCCATCACGGCCAGCAGCAGCTTCGCCTCCATCATCGCGAAGCCTCGCCCGATGCACGCGCGCGGACCCGCCCCGAAGGGCAGCCACGCGAGCCGAGGGAGGACCGCCTCCGCCTCCGGAGCGAAGCGCTCCGGCCGAAACGCCGCGTGGTCGGGGAACCACCGGGGATCGCGGTGGGTCATGTAGATCCAGAGCACGACCTCGCTGCCGCGGGGCACCGGGTGGCCTCCGATCTCGGTGTCCTCGGCGGCCTGCCGAGCGACCATGTAGACCGGCGGATAGAGCCGCATCGACTCCTTGATGACCTGCTCGGTGTAGGGCATCGCGTCGAGGTCGGCGAGCGTGGGCAGCCGCTCGCCCAGCACGGCGTCGAGCTCGGCGTGCAGGGCCGCCTCGGCGCTCGGGTTCTGTGACAAGAGGTAGAGCGTCCACGTCAGCGCGTGCGACGTCGTCTCGTGCCCCGCCAGGAAGAGCGTCACCAGCTGGTCGCGCACCTCCTGCAACGACATGCGCCCGCCGTCGCCCTCGGCGTCGGTCGCGTCGAGGAGCATCTGCAGCAGGTCGTCGCCCGCCGTCGTCCCCTGCCGCTTCGCGACCATCGCGTGGATGATCCCGTCGAGCGTCGCGACCGAGCGATCGAGCCGTCGGCGCGAGGGCGACGGCACCCACGAGGGCAGCAGGTCGGGCCTCGAGGCGATCTCCTGGAAGTCCTTCATCGCGGCGGCCACCTCGCCCACGTCGCCGCTCGCGTCGTGGCCGAAGAGCGTGCGCGCCACCACGCGCAGGGTCAGCTCCATCATGTCGGCGGAGACGTCGCGCGCCTCGCCCTCGCGCCACCCGCCCACCGTGCGCGCCGCCTCGGCGACCATCGCGCCGGCGTAGCCCTCCATGCGCGCTCGGCTGAAGGCCGGCTGCACCATGCGCCGCTGCCGCTGCCAGGTCGCGCCGTCGGAGGTGAGCAGACCCTCGCCGAGCACCCGCGAGAGCTGGCGAAATGCGCTGTGCGTCTTGGTGTACTTCGCCGCGTGGGTGACCAGCACGTCGCGAAGGTGGTCGGGGTGGCGCAGCACGAAGAGCGCCCCGTCGCGGGTCTGCACCCGGTAGAGGTCGCCGAAGCGCGCGAAACGCCCGGCCACCACGCCCAGCGGGTCGAAGAGGAAGCCCGCCTGCTGGTAGAGGGCGGTCCAGCGGCCGCCGGGGGTCGGTCCGGTGAGCGGGGCGAGCGGTGCGGTGGGCTCCATGGGCCGTCGCATAGCATCTCTGGGTCGACGGGCGCGGCGCCGGGGTCGGAGTCAGCAATCGACCCCCGGTGTTCGATCCCCGGACCCCCGTTTTCGGTCCCCGGACCCCCCGGAATCGACTTCCAGACCCCCGGAATCGGGTCACCCGACGGGCTCCAGCCTGGGATTCGGAGTACGACCGCGAGGCCATCCGCGGGGATATCCCCGGTACGACCGCGAGGCCATCCGCGACCGCTTCCCCGGTACGACCGCGAGGCCATCCGCGACCGCTTCCCCGGTACGACCGCGAGGCCATCAGCGAGCCGAGCCAGACCGCGGCCGTGAGGGAGCGGGAGCGACCTACCACGCCCTCCCAGCGCGGAACTCTGGCGTCGCCTCGCGCCCGGAAACCGTCGGCGCTCCCGGACGACGACTGGCAGCGTGGTAGGTCGCACCCGCTCCCTCACGGTCGCGGTCTGGCTCGGCTCGCTGATAGCCTCGCGGTCGTACCGGGGAAGCGGTCGCTGATAGCCTCGCGGTCGTACCGGGGACTGGTCGCTGACAGCCTCGCGATCGTACCGGGGACTGGTCGCGGATGGCCTCGCGGTCGTACCGGGGATATCCCCGCGGATGGCCTCGCGGTCGTACTCCGAACTCCAGTGCTCCAGCCGTCGCCTTTGACCTTCCGCCGGTCGCGTCGGAACCCGCTCACCCCCGCGTGGCGAGGCTCTTCGCGGTCTCCGCCCAGGTCGGGTGCTCGAAGGTGAACCCCGCCTCCAGCAGCCGCCCCGGGACCACCCGCCGGCTCTTCATCACCAGCTCAGGGTCGGTGCCCATCGCCCACGATCCGATCGACGCCATCCACCCCGTCGCGGGCAGCGCCACCCGCACGCCCCACGCCGCCCGCAGCGCCCGCATGAACTCCCCGTGCGGCAGCGGCTCCGGGGCCGCCACGTTCACCGCCCCGGAGAGCTCGTCGTGCGCCACCAGGAAGTCGCACGCCCTCACGAAGTCGTCCCCGTGGATCCACGACACGTACTGCCTCCCTCCGCCGATGGGACCGCCGAGGCCCGCGCGCGTGATGCGCGACAGCACCGCGAAGATGTTCTCCGTCGACGACAGCGCCCCCGGCTCGGACATCACCATCGCCGTGCGCAGCGCCACCTTGCGCGTCGAGGGCGTCGGGGCCTCGTCGAGCGCCCGCTCCCACGCCGCGGCGATGTCCGTCGAGCGCTTCCAGTAGGCCGGAACGCCCGGCTCGTGGCCTCCCATCACCCCCGTCGCCTCGTCGTTGGCGGCGTCGAAGCGGTGCGCGTAGATCGTCGCCGTCGACATCTGGAGCCACACCTTCGGCGGCGACTTCGCCCTCGCGATGGCCTCGCCCACGACGCGCGTCGAGTCGACCCGGGAGCTCATCATCTGCGCGAGGTTCTCCTCGGTGTATCGGCAGCTCACCGAGCGCCCAGCGAGGTTGAGCACCACGTCGGCGCCGTCGAGCTCGCTCGCCCACGCATCCTCGAGGGTCTTGCCGTCCCAGCGCACCACGCGGGCCTCGCTCGCCCCGCCGCGCGACAGCACCACCACCTCGTGCCCCGCCGCGCGCCAACGCTTCGCGCAGAGCGCCCCCACCTGCCCCGTCCCCCCAGGGATCACGTACTTCATCGGCCGCACGCCTAGCACGACCGCGACGCCGACGGGCGGCTCAGCCGCGGCTCACCTGCCCACGCGCGCCGCGAGGTGCGCGGGGTAGCGGTCGCCCTGCACCTTGATGTGTCCGAGAGCCTCTTCGATGCGGCGCAGCTCGGCTTCGGTCAGCGCGACCGCGGCGGCGCCGACGTTCTCCCTCATGCGATGCGGCTTCGTGGTGCCAGGGATCGGCACGATCCAGGGCTTCTGCGCGAGGAGCCACGCCAGCGCGATCTGCGCCGGGGTCACCTGCTTCGCCGCCGCGATCTCCCCGATCTGATCGACCAGCGCGTGGTTGGCCTTGCGGGCCTCCGGGGAGAAGCGGGGGACGATGTTGCGGAAGTCGTCCCTGGCGAAGGTGGTCTTGTCGTCGATGGCGCCGGTGAGGAAGCCCTTGCCCAGCGGGCTGTAGGCCACGAAGCCGATGCCCAGCTCCTCCAGCGTCGGGATGATCTCCGCCTCGGGCTCGCGCCACCACATCGAGTACTCGCTCTGAAGCGCCGCGACCGGCTGCACCGAGTGCGCCCTACGGATGGTCTGCACCCCCGCTTCGGAGAGCCCGAAGTGCGCGACCTTCCCCTCGCGGATCAGATCCTTGACCGTGCCCGCGACGTCTTCGATGGGCACGTCGGGGTCGACGCGGTGCTGGTAGAAGAGGTCGATGCGGTCGGTCTTGAGGCGCTTGAGCGACGCGTCGGCGACCGCGCGAATGCGCTCCGGGCGGCTGTCGAGGCCGAGCTTGGAGTCGCCGTCCTTGAAGCCGAACTTGGTGGCGATGACCACCTCGTCGCGGACCGGCGCCAGGGCCTCGCCGACCAGCTCCTCGTTGGTGAAGGGCCCGTAGACCTCCGCGGTGTCGAAGAAGGTCACTCCCTCCTCGACGGCGCTGCGAATCAGCGCGATCGCCGCACCCTTCTCCGTGCTTGGGCCGTAGCCGAAGCTGAGCCCCATGCACCCGAACCCGATGGCCGAGACCTCGAGGTTGGCTCGTCCGAACTTGCGAGTCTGCATCGCTTCTTCTCCTTCAGTCGGTGGTGGGGGTCGAGAGGTGCTCACGAACGATCAGATCCGCGCGCGGCGCGCCACTGCGATCTACGGCGAGCCCGAGGAGCCAGGCCACGTCATGGGACCGAACGCCCCCGTATCCTTCGTCATGAGGATGAGGACGAACACCATGATGGTCAGTCCGATGCCGAACATGGTGCCGAGCACCGCGGCAGCCGAGCGCCCCGGGGAGATGGCGGGCACCTCGATGGCCTCCAGGTCGGCCAGCGCGACCCGACCGGACGACCGGACCCCCTCGCACGACGGGCCCGCGCAGTTGCCGGACCGACCATGGATCTCGCGCCCCACGAGCCTCGGTCGCGACACCTCGACGCGAGTCGTGTCGCGCAGGGTCAGCCGTGCCCAGGGCTCGGGCCGATCGGGTCGCGCCAGCACGCCGGGCACGACGCGCACCATGGCGTAGCAGCCCGCCTGAGACAGCGCGAGGGCGACGAGAACAAGCGCTCGCACGCGAGACGGCGGCCTGGCGCGGAGGGCTCCGGAGGGGTGATCGCTCATGCTCACCCGGCGGCCGCAACGAGTGTGCCCGGACGTGGGTGGCCCCGGGATGCCGTTCATCCCGCGGGTCACGAACGCGGCTGTTGCACCTGAGACGAACTCGGTGCGCGCCGAGCCCTTCGACGCGGTGGAGCTCAGTCCCTAAGGCTTCGCCGCGAGGTAGGCCCCCAGCGACGCGACGAACTCCCCCGGCCGCTCTCTCTGGGGCAGGTGCCCCGCGTCGGGGATGAGCACCAGCATGGCCCCGGGGATCGCCCGCTGCAGCTTCACCGCGTCCTCCGGCGTCGTGCGCTGGAGTCGATCGGCGGCGCCCCAGAGAAGCAGCGTGCGGGCGCGCGGAGGGGCCGTCGTCGAGCCGCCCAGGATCATCGCGTCGACGGTGCGCTCGAGCTGCGGCTGCCGAGCGGACGAGAGCATGTGGCGCAGCGACATGGGGGCCCGCGACGGGTCGTGGAAGGCCTTGGCCAGTGCCCCGGGCGTGAAGCCGATGCGCCTGACCTGGCGGCGGAGCACGGCGCGCGCGGGGTCGAGGGCGCCGAGCAGGCGCAGCGGCAGAGGCGTGTGAGGCATGGGGATGCCGTTGACCACGACGAGGGCCGCGCAGCGATCGGGGTGGCGGCACGCGAGGGACCACGCGACCGAGGCCCCGAAGGAGTTGCCCACGCACACGGCCCGAGAGAGGCCGAGGGCGTCGAGCAGCGCGACGAGCCAGTCGGCGTAGTCGTCGACGCTGTGAGGCCCTCCAGGGACGCCGTCCTCGAAGCCGGGGAGGTCGGGGGCCACGACCTCGAAGCGCTCCGCCAGCGGCTCGAAGATCGTCTCCCAGTGGCAGCGCGCCCCGCCCCAGCCGCCGTGTATCAACAGCACCGCAGGCCCGGCTCCTCCATGGAAGACTCGCGCGCCCCGCCCGAGGACCTCCAGGCCCTCCTCCCTCACCCGTAGCTCCGCGGTGCTCATCGGGGCGATATCGACACCGCTCACCGAGGCGTCAAGCACTGCTCAGGCTCTATCCCCGCCCGATCGTGCGTTAGCATCGGCGCCACTCTCGATGCGCCCCTCCGCGGTGGTCTTCTTGTGCGGTCTGCTCTCGCTCGGCTGCGACTCCGCGGACGTGGCCCCGGCGCCTCCTCCCTCGGACACCCGAGGCCCCGTCGCGACCATCGACCCCGCCCTGCGCTACGCGGCGATGTGCGCCTCCTGCCACGGCGAGGCCGGGGAAGGGGGACTCGGCTCACGGCTCGTCGACTCCGCCCGCTCCGTCGAGCAGCTCACGCAGATCATCGACGAGCGCATGCCCCAGGGAAACCCCGGCGCCTGCCGCGGAACCTGCGCCTCGTCGATCGCGCAGTACATCAAGTCCCGCTTCACCTCGCAGGCCCTCTCCTGCGCCACCGTCGCGCCGTCCGTGCGTCGCCTCCGCCTCCTCACCCGCCGCGAGTACCGCGCCACCGTGCGCGACCTGCTCGACCTCCCGGCGCCCTCGACGCCTCCCACCACGCCTCCCGGCACCGACCCCTCGTGCGGGCGCCACCGCTTCGTGTACTCGCCTCCCAGCGCCGCGCGCAGCGTCCACGTCGCCGGGAGCTTCAACGGCTGGTCCCCCACCGCGTGGCCCATGAGCTGGGTCGAGGGCGCCCGGGAGTGGCAGGCCGAGCGCGACCTCCCCGACGGAACCTACCAGTACAAGTTCGTCGTCGACGGCTCGCAGTGGGTGAGCGACCCGCGCGCCACGGCCTCGATGCCCGACGGCTTCGGCGGTCAGAACTCCGTGCTCACGCTCCGCTGCGCCGACGCCGGAGCGCCCGCGCCCGCGCCTCCCGCCGGGGTCGACCCGGTGGAGGAGGCCACGCGCTCGCTGCCCGTCGAGTCGCGCCCCCAGGGCTTCGCCTTCGACGACAACGCCGACTCTGCGCTGGTCACCTCGGTGCACGTCAACGAGTACCTCCGCGCGGGCCGCTCGCTCACCGCCGCCGCCTCCTCTCGGCTCCGCGCCGTCGTCGGCTGCGAGGCCTCCGCCGACCGCGCGGCCTGCGCCAACACCCTCGTGCGGGGCTTCGGCACCAGGGTCTTTCGCAGGCCCCTCAGCGCCGCGGAGATGCAGCGCTACGGCGCCCTCGTCACCGGAGCGCGCGACGTCGAGCAGGGGGTGTCCAGGGCGGTGCGGGCGATGCTGCTCTCGCCGTCCTTCCTCTACCGCTCGGAGATGGGGGTCGCTCAGCCCGACGGAACCTTCCGGCTCACCCCCTACGAGGTCGCGGCCGCGCTCTCGTACACCTACTGGGGAAGCACCCCCGACGCGGCCCTCCTCGCCGCCGCCGCCGACGGCTCGCTCTCCACCCCCGCCGGAACCGAGCGCGAGGCCCGTCGCCTCCTCGCCGACCCGCGCGCCCGAGCGCAGCTCGCCACCTTCGCGCTCCAGTGGCTCGGTGTGGAGACCGTCGCCACCACACCGCGGAGCGCCGCGATGTTCCCTGCCTTCACCGACGCGGTGCGCGCCTCGATGCTCGAAGAGGCCCGCCGCCTCGTGACCTCCGTCGCCTTCGACGGAACCCACCGCTTCGACGAGCTCTTCACCACCCGCTCGACCTGGGTCGACGCCACCCTCGCCAGCTACTACGGCCTCGACGGAGTGAGCGGCAGCGCCTTCCAGCGGGTCGAGCTCCCGGAGGCTCGTCAGGGCGGCGTGCTCAGCCTCGGCGCGGTGCTCACCCGCTACGCCCACAGCGACCAGGGATCGCCCATCCTCCGCGGCCTCTTCGTCCGCTCGGCCCTGCTCTGCGAGGAGTTTCCGCCGCCTCCTCCCAACGCCGGAGGGGTGCCCGACGTCGACCCCACGGCCACCACCCGCGAGCGCTTCCGACAGCACACGGCCAACCCCGCCTGCGTGACCTGCCACCGCTACATCGACGGCGTGGGCTTCGGCTTCGAGCGCTTCGACGCCGTCGGCCGGCTGCGCTCCACCGAGAACGGCCACCCCATCGACGCCACCGGCACCGTCTTCGACATCGAGCGCTTCGGCTCCGACACGCGCTTCGACTACGCCACTCTCCCTCAGCTCGCCGGGGCCATCGCGCAGAGCGAGGCCGCCCGCTCCTGCTTCGCGCGGCAGTACTACCGCTTCGCCAGGGGCTTCCGCGAGACCGCCGACCAGCGCTGCGCCGTGCTCGACGTGACCCGCCGCTTCCGCGAGAGCGGCTACGACCTGCGGGAGCTGATGGTGGCCGTGACCCTCAGCCCCGACTTCGCGACCCGGAGGTCCCCGTGAGCCTCAGCTCCAGACGACGCTTTCTCCAGGGCGCCCTCGGGGCCGCCTCGGCGCTGCCGCTCGCGATGGCCACCCGTCGCCTCGCGAGCGCCAACCCCCGCGGCCTCGCGCGCAGGGTGATCTTCTTCTACTACCCCGACGGCATCGCAGGGCGCTCGCAGAACGGAGAGCCCAGCTTGTGGAGCGCCTCCGGCCGGGCTCCCTCCATCGCCCTCGGAGAGCTGCTCTCCCCGCTCTCCGCCATCGCGGGCGACTGCGTCTTCCTCAGCGGGCTCTCCATGGGGAGCACCGACGAGGGGAGCCACCCGGGCGGCGCGAAGAAGCTCCTCACCGCGGTGGACGGGGGCAACGGAGAGTCGGTGGATCAGTACCTCGCCCGCACCGTCGGCCGCTCGTCGCCCTTCCGTCACATCTACCTCGGCGCCATGGCGACGCAGAACAACGCCTCGGGGGACAAGTTCATCTCGTACCCGAGCGCGGGCGTGACCGTGGCCCCGGAGGACGACCCCGTCAGCGCCTTCCGCCGCATCTTCTCGGGGGCCACCCCGGGTACGCCGGCTACCAGCATCGACGCGGGCGTGGCCTCCTCCGACGCGGGCCCCGCTGCCCCGGTGGCGGGCGTGGACGACGGCGCCGACGGCCTCTCCCTCGACACCTCCCTCGCCGACCTGATGGACCTCCGCGCCTCCCTCGGCGCCGCCGAGCGCACCCGCCTCGACGTGCACCTCGACGCGCTCCACGAGGTGCAGGACCGCCTCCGTGGAATGCCCCCCTCGATGCCCCCCACCATGGCCGACGCGGGCGGGGTCGTCACCGTCTCCGACGCCGGGCTGCGGCCTCCGCCGTCGCTGCGCTGCGACGCGCCCTCGATGGCCTTCGACGCCCCGACGGGCGCCGGTCTCTTCGCTCCGGAGAACTTCCCCGCGGTGCTGCGGGCGCAGATCGACACCATGGTGCTGGCCATGGCCTGCGGGATGAGCCGGGTGGGGGTGATCCAGGCCTCGCAGCACACCAGCGAGCTCATCATGAGCCGCTTTCGTGGGACAGATATGTACGACCCGGGCTTCGACATGCGCAGCCACCAGGCCTCGCACTACGGCGCCCGGCAGGACCGCTCCAACCGCCTCTTCAGTGACTATGTGAAGCAGGTGCGCTGGTGGGTGTCGCAGTTCGGCTACCTGGTCGAGCAGCTCAAGTCTCGCCCCGAGGGGGACGGCACCATGCTCGACCACTCCCTGGTGCTGCTCTGCTCGGAGGTCTCCGACGGCAACACCCACAGCCACCAGGACATGCCCTTCGTGCTCGCGGGGCGCGGCGGCGGATGCGTGAGCACCGGGCGCGCGATGAGCTTCGACGGCCGCCGCCACGGCGACCTGCTGGCCACCATCGCCCAGGCCATGGGCGCCAGCGTCGACACCTGGGGCGACGCGGGCTCCGGGGCGCTGCCAGGGCTGCTGGGATGAGGGAGACGATGGGGGGCGGGGCGAAGCTTATGCGCCGGAATGCAGCGCGTGCGTGGGGTCAGCGCAGCCGGTCGGCGGCGCGGAAGTACTTCTTCGCGTAGGCGACGATCTGCCCGTCGGAGGGGTGATCGACGGTCTCGACGCCCACGATGTTGGGGACGAGCGCCGCGTGGTGGGCGTGGATGTGCTTGATGAGCCCGAGCTTCGCGTCGGAGGGCCCGGTGATCAGCAGCTCATGGTCGGCGTTGAGCTTCTCGGCGACGTCGTGGAAGAAGCCCGAGGAGTCCTCCTTGCGGCCGCTCACGGCGGCGCGGCTGCGGACGTGGCGGTGCGGCGCCTCGACGTCGACCTCGTGGACGCTCTCGTCGTCGAAGTCGAAGATGCGGGCCTGGGAGTGGTCGATCCAGATCACGGTGTGAAGTGCCATGACCGGGCAAGACTGCAGATGTCGTACCGCGGGCGCGAGCGGGGGAGGCCGGGGGGGTATCGGGGAGGGAGCGGGGCGGCGTCGGGGCGCTACACCCCTCGCGCCGCCGCCGGTGGGATCACGGGGCGTGGTAGGGCGAGGTGGCGCCGTAGCACTGCGAGTCGTCGCTGAAGGAGCCGCTCACCGGGGTGAAGTTGGTGGCCCCGGTGCGGCCGCCGTAGCCGTCGTGCGAGGCGTAGCGGCCGATGGACCAGTCGAAGTACAGGCCGTCGAGCGAGCCGTTGCCGTTGGCGGTGTAGCGGCCCACGCGCGCCCCGGCGGTGTTGTAGACGTCGTAGAGCAGGTTGCTCGACGAGGCCCCGTCCGCGGAGAAGTAGTAGAACATCCCGTCCCACGCGAAGGTGCCGCCGAAGCAGTAGCTGCCGCACGCGAAGGGCGCGGGGCCCGTCGGGGTGACGGTGCGGACGAAGGTGAGCGCCGCGCTGCCCGCCGCGGTGGCGTAGTGCCGGATGGAGGTCCCGTCGAAGCACAGGAACTCCGTCGCCGACGACGAGAGCAGGTTGCACTGCCCGGTGAAGCCGTCGCTGAAGACCACCGGGGAGAAGGCCCCGAGGGCGCCGGTCACCGGGTTGATGGTCCCGATGTAGAGCCGGTTGTAGGCCGACGGGTACTGGGCCTGGTCGGTGTGCACCACGCTGTTGGTCCCGGGGATGATCACCATCCGACCGAAGGCCGCGCTCGTGGCGTTGTTGGGAGAGTTCGGGTAGCCGCTCGTCCCCGCCGTGTACGACCAGTACCCGTTGGAGGAGTAGTGGCCCGCGATGATCTGGTTCGAGGCCCGGTGCCAGATGCCGTTCACCAGGTTGTTGGGGTACGCGTAGCAGGCCGCCGGGCTGTTGAAGACCATCGACGGATCAGGCGTCCCGCTCAGGCACACCGAGCCCGCCGGGCAGGTCGTCACGCAGGCCCCCGCGACGCACGAGCGCCCCGCGGCGCAGGCCACCCCGCACGCCCCGCAGTGGGCGCTGCTGGTCCGGAGCGAGGCCTCGCAGCCGTTGCCCGCCGCGAGGTCGCAGTCGGCGAAGCCCGCGCCGCAGACGAAGTTGCAGTCGCCCGCCACGCACACCGTCGCGGCGTTCGCCCGCGCCGGGCACACCACCCCGCAGCCGCCGCAGTGGCTCGGGTCGTTGGCCGTCACCACGCAGGAGCCCGCGCACGACGCGAGCCCCGCGGGGCACGACACCACGCACGCGCTGCCGGTGCAGATCTGCCCCGCCGCGCAGGCCGTCCCGCACGCCCCGCAGTTGCCCCGGTCGGTGGTGAGGTCACGGCACGAGCCCGAGCAGTTGCTCTGCCCCGCCGGGCACGACACCACGCAGGCGCTGCCCGAGCACACCTGGCCCGCGGCGCAGGCCGTACCGCACGCGCCGCAGTTGGCGCGGTCGTTGGTGAGGTCACGGCACGAGCCCGAGCAGTTGCTCTGCCCCGCCGGGCACGACACCACGCAGCTCCCGGTGGTGCAGGCCTCGCCCGCCGCGCACGAGCGGCCGCAGGCGCCGCAGTTGGCGCGGTCTCCCTGGAGGTCGCGACACGAGCCCGAGCAGTCCGTGAGCCCCGCGCCGCAGGACACCACGCAGGCGCTGCCGGAGCACACCTGGCCGGCGGCGCAGGCGGTGCCGCACGCCCCGCAGTTGCTGCGGTCGTTGGTGAGGTCGCGGCAGGCGCCCGAGCAGTTGACCTGGCCCGCGGGGCACGACACCACGCAGGCGCTGCCGGAGCACACCTGGCCGGCGGCGCACGCCCGGCCGCACATCCCGCAGTGGGCGCGGTCGCTGGTGAGGTCGCGGCACGATCCCGCGCAGTCGGTGAGGCCGGTGCCGCACGAGGTCACGCAGGCGCTGCCGGAGCACACCTGCCCCGGGGCGCAGGACATCCCGCAGGCGCCGCAGTGGGCGCGGTCGTTGGTGAGGTCGCGGCACGCCCCGCCGCAGGCGCTCTGCCCCGACGGGCAGGAGACCACGCAGGCGCCCGAGGAGCACACCTGGCCCGCGGCGCAGGCGGTGCCGCAGCCGCCGCAGTTCGTGCGGTCGTTCTGGAGGTCACGGCAGGTGCCCGCGCAGTCGGTGAGCCCGGCGCTGCACGAGACCACGCACGCGCCCGCGGCGCAGATCTGCCCCGGGCCGCAGGAGTTGCCGCAGGCGTTGCAGTTGGCGCGGTCGCTCTGGAGGTCGCGGCACGACCCGCCGCAGTTGGTCTGCCCCGCCGGGCAGGACACCACGCAGGCCGTGGCCGAGCACACCTGGCCGGCGGCGCAGGCCGTCCCGCAGGCGCCGCAGTGGGCGCGGTCGCTCGCGAGGTCGCGGCACGACCCGCCGCAGTTGGCGAGCCCGGCGGCGCACGACACCACGCACGCTCCCGCGGAGCACACCTGGCCCGCGGCGCAGGCGGTGGTGCACGCGCCGCAGTGGGCGCGGTCGCTCTGCAGGTCGACGCACGAGCCGCCGCAGGAGACCTGGCCCGAGGGGCACGAGGTCTCGCAGGCGCCCGCCGCGCAGACCTCGCCGGGCATGCAGCCACGGCCGCACATCCCGCAGTGGGCGCGGTCGCTCTGGAGGTCTCGGCACGAGCCCGAGCAGTCGGACTGGCCCGCGGGGCAGGAGGTGACGCAGGCGCCCGCCGAGCAGACCTGGCCGCCCGGGCACACGGTGCCGCAGGCGCCGCAGTTGTTGCGGTCGACCTGGAGGTTGGCGCAGTAGCCCATTCCCCCCGCGGTGGGGGCCATGCAGGCCGTGAAGCCCATGGTGCAGGAGGTCACGCAGCGCCCCGACTCGCAGGTCTCGCCCGACGCGCAGGAGGTCCCGCAGGCGCCGCAGTGGCGAGGATCACGCTGCAGGTCGGCGCAGGCGCGAGAGCCGTCGGAGGCCATGCAGGTGCTGAGGCCCTGGGCGCAGTTGGCGGCGCAGCTCCCCGCGGAGCACACCTCGCCGGGGCCGCATCGCCGGCCGCAGGCGCCGCAGTGGTCGCGGTCGGTGGCGGTGAGCACGCAGATCTCCGCGCCGACGGTTCCGCCGTCGCTGGCGCCCGCCGAGCAGGCGACCTGGCCCGTCGGGCACGAGAGCCGGCAGGTGCCGTTGTCGCACTGCCGACCGCCGGTACAGGCGTTTCCGCACGCTCCGCAGTTGGCGTTGTCGGCGTTCACGGCGACGCAGCGGTCGCCGCAGAGCATCTGCGACCCGGTGCAGCTCGGGCGCGTGTCCGTCGGGGCGTCGAAGCCGGCCTCGGAGAGCGAGGCGTCCTGGGATCCGCCGACGACCGCGGTGCCGTCGCACGCCGCGACGAAGAGCGTCGTGGCGATCGCCAGCCACGACAAGCAAGACCGACCTGTTGGAACCCTGATCATCTGGAACCTCCCAACCGTGAACCGGCCAGACCGGGCGGTGAAGTCCACCGCCGCGGGAGCGCGAGTCTAGTTCAGTTCAGGGAGGCCCCGTCCGGAGAGAATCGCTCTATCCCTCGGCCTGCACCTTCACGGCGACGTCGATGCCGCCTCGCACGCTCTGGGTGACGATGCAGAAGTCCTCGAAGGTCGCGAGGCAGCTCGTCAGCGCGGGGTGGTCGGCGGGGAGCTTGGTGTGCAGCGTGACGTTCACCCTGCCGATGCGCAGCCGGCGCTGCGGGTTGCGGACGATCTCGACGTCGACGTCGGCGCTCACCCCGGAGGTCGCGACCTTCGCCTTCTGGAGGCAGAAGACGAGGCTCGCGGCGAGGCAGTTGCCGATGGCGGCGGCGAGGATGCGGGCCGCGTTGGGAGCGGCGTCGCGACCGAGCGGCGGGGGCTCGTCGAGCGTCAGCGTCTCGAACTGCTCCTTGTCGAACTTCACCTTGAACTCGAAGCCGTCGACCTGCTCGACGCGCACCGAGAAGCTGTTGACGACGTCGCTCGGTCGCGGGGCGGGCGCTGCCTCCGCCGGGTCGCTCTTGGGCTCCATCGTCGGCTCAGCGCTCTACCGGGAGGCCCGCCGCGTTCCACGCGAGCATGCCGCCGGACATGTTGATGATGTGCTTGAAGCCCATCGCCGCGAGGGCCGCCGCCGCCCGGCCCGAGCGCCCGCCCGAGCGGCACACCATCACGATCTCCTGGTTACGGTCCCAGGCCTTCGCGACCTCCCCGACGGTGGCGAGCGGGACCAGCTCGGTGCCCGCGATGTGGCCGAGCTCTGCGTTGTACTCCGAGGGCTCTCGCACATCGATCAGGCGCACGCTGCCGCGCGAGGCGGCGAGGCGCTGCACGTCGATCTCGCGGAAGCCGTTGGGGTTCGGGGTCGAGGCCTGTTCGAGGGTGGTCATGGGGTGATCTGTATCCTCTCAGACGGCAGTGCCGTCGTCCTTGGTGGTCTTCTTCATGTCGAGGGGGATGGTCAGGTAGCGCTTGCCGTTGGCGTGGGCCCTGGGCAGCCGGCCCGCGTCGATGTTCACCTGCACGCTCTGGAAGAGCAGCCGCGGGGCCGAGAGCGTGGCGTCGCGCGAGGTGCGCTGCTTCACGAAGTCCGCCCGGGAGGTGCTCGCCCGGAGCTGGATGTTCGACTCCTTGGAGGCGCCGATGGTGGTCTCGAAGCGCAGCGCGCGGCCGTTGGGCTGGTAGTCGTGGCCGACGAAGACCCTCGTCGCGTCGGGCAGCGCGTACAGCCGCTCGTGCACCGAGGTGTAGAGCGCGTCGGCGCTGCCGCTCGGGAAGTCGCAGCGGCCGGTGCCGTAGTCCTCGATGAAGAGGGCGTCGCCGGTGAAGACCGCGTCGCCGACCTGAAACGAGAGGCACGCGGGCGTGTGGCCCGGGGTGGCGAGCACGTCGACCTTCAGCGCCCCGGCCTCGATGGTCTCCCCGTCCGAGAGCAGCTTGTCGAACTGGCTGCCGTCCGTGGGGACGTTGGCGAGGTCGAAGACGCCCGCGAAGATCTTCTGCACATCCACGATCCTGGCGCCGATGGCGACCTTCGCCCCGTAGCGGCTCTTCAGGTACTGCGAGCCGCTGAGGTGGTCGGCGTGGGCGTGGGTCTCGAGGACGTAGTGGAGCTTGAGCTTCTCGCGGTTGAGGAACTCCTCCACGCGGGTGATCGAGGTCGTCGAGGTCGACGAGGAGAGCACGTCGTAGTCGAGCACCGGGTCGATCACCACCGCGTCCCGCGACTTCGGATCGAAGACGACGTAGGTGAGGGTGAAGGTGGCCGGGTCGAAGAAGGTCTCGATGTTCATGGGGGCAACAACTCCTGAGGGTTGCGGAAGGGCTCTCTGCGCCTCCCGATGCCCGTAGGAGCCATGGGGTCGGCGGAAGGGTTCATGGGGCAATCACTCCCTCCGTGGCAGGGCCCTGGCGACGGCCTGCTCGATCAGCATCCCGGCGGTCATGCCGACGACGAAGACGAGGGCGCCGGGCGATCCGGCGGCAGCGGAGACCAGGCCGGGCCCGGGGCAGTAGCCTCCGAGGCCCCAGCCGACGCCGAAGAGGGCGGCGCCGAGCACGAGGCGCAGGTCGATGTCCTTGCGCGTCGGCAGGTGGAACCTCCCATCGAAGAGCGGCGCGGGCCTGCGGAGGACGACCCGATAGGCCACGAAGTGCACGGCGATGGCGCCCATCATCACGAAGGCGAGGCTTGCGTCCCAGTCGCCGGCGAGGTCGAGGAAGCCGACGACCTTGGAGGGCCGGGTCATGCCCGAGAGGGCGAGGCCGACGGCGAAGAGGGCGCCCGCTCCGAAGGCGGCGGCGTTGCGCTTCATCGGGCGCCTCCCAGGAGGTGGCGCACCACGAAGACCGTCGCGAAGCCGGTGCCCATGAAGGTGAGGGTGGCGACCAGAGAGCGCACCGACAGCCGGCTGAGGCCGCAGACGCCGTGGCCGCTGGTGCAGCCGTTGCCGAGCTGGGTGCCGAAGCCGACGATGAGGCCCGCGAGAAGGGTGACCGGCAGCGAGGCGCTCCAGGCCGAGGCGAAGGCGGCGGGCCAGGTCAGCCGCACCAGCATCCCCATGGCAGCGAGGCCGGCGAGGAACCAGAACCGAAACGCCCGGTCGCTGGTGCCCTGGCGGAGCAGCGAGCCATAGAGGCCGCTGATGCCCGCGACCTTGCCGTGGGTGAGGAGGAGCAGCGAGGCGGCGAGGCCGATGATCGCGCCGCCGATCAGCGCAGGGATGGGCGTGAAGTCGTGCATGGTTCCCGGGGGGGTGCGGAGGGTGTGTTCGGGCGGAGATGAATAGCCCCAGCGCGGCCGCGAACCAGCCGAATGTGCGCTGCGGGACTCACCTCCGGTAGTGGGGCTGAGGCCCTCTGGCTCGCTCAGCCGGAGAGCTCGTCCTCGGCAGAACTCTCCTCCCGGGTCGGCGCGGCCTCCGGGGCGCTGGTGCGGACGCAGACCACCGGCACCGACGCGGCCCGTACGATCTTCTCCGCGACGCTGCCCAGCAGCAGGTGAGAGAGCCCCGTGCGGCCGTGCGTCCCGACCACCAGCGCGTCGGCCCCCACCTGCCTCGCGAGCGTGACGATCTGCGCCGTCACCTCGCCGGTGACCGCGAAGGTCGCCACCGCGAGGCCGTCCCTCCTCAGCGGCGCGGCGATGTCCTCCAGCCGCTGGCGCGCGCCTCGGGTGGTGTACTCGTCGACGCGCAGGGGCTCCGGGGCGTCTGCGGGGCTGATGAGCGCGCTCGGCGGGAGGTTGGCCGGGAGGCTGGAGACGTGCGCCAGCACCAGCGAGGCGCCGTGCACCCTCGCGAGCTCTACCGCGGTGCGCAGGGCGCGCTCGGCGCAGGGCGAGAAATCGTGGGGTACGAGCAGCTTCTTCCACATGGTCGGAGTCTCCCGGTCGGTGATTCGCCAGGCCAGCGCCCGCGGCGGGGTCGTCGCGCTAGGCTGCGGCCCGCCATGAGTCTAAGCCTCTGGACCCCGCTCTTCTCTGCCCTCATCGCGTTCGCGATGGCGATCAAGGTGCTGCTGCGCTCGCGCAAGCGCCGCCCGCACTGGCTGTTCATCATGTTCGCGACCAACGTCGCGGTCTGGTACCTGGCGACCTTCCTCGAGGCGCGCAACGGGGGCGGGCTGCTCTCCCGCTTCGCGGGCCTGATGGCGGTGCTGCTCCCGCAGACCGGGGTGCGCTTCCTCCGGGGCTTCAGCCTCGACGCCCCCGACCAGCCCTCCTCCCTCGACCGCTGGGCCACCCGGCTGCTGGTGCCGATGCTGGCGCTGGTGGCCTCGCCCTGGTTCACCCAGAAGATCACCGGCGCCGTCATCCGCGCGGTGCTCCTGGCCTACGTGGTGGGGCTGCTCATCGCCGCGGTGAGCGCCCTCTCCTCCCGCGGCCGGGTCATCGCCTCGCAGCACGAGCGCCGCCGCGCCCGCTACCTCGTCGGCCTCGGGGTGCTCGCCACGCTGGTCACCACCGCCGACCTCGTGCCCTTCATGGTCAACCGGGTGGTGGCCGCCAACCTCCCGCCCATCGGGTCGATCCTGGTGCTGGCGGTGCTCTACATGTTCTCCGAGGTCATCGAGCGGCGCCGGGTGATCGACCTCTACGAGCTCGCCGGGCGCTTCGTGGTGCTCACCGCGCTCGCGCTCGTCCTCGCGGGCATCTACTACCGCCTCGTCGACTGGCAGGTGCTCACCGACCGCGAGCACCGCCACGAGGGGCCCTACTTCCTCAACGCCATCGTGGCGTCGCTGGTGATCCTCATCCTCTTCGACCCGCTGCGAGACAAGATGGAGGCGCAGATCGCCCGCTTCTTCTTCGGCGAGCGCCACGATTTCGAGACCTCCATCAACGAGCTCCGCCGCCGCCTCGCGCACGCCCTGGAGCCCGACGAGATGGGCAAGGTGCTGATGGACGGGCTCGGCCGGTCGCGCCGGGTGACCTCGGCCTCGCTCTACCTGCTCGACGCCGACCGCAAGGGCCTCGACCTCACGGCGCAGCTCGGGGACACCGCCGAGCGTCGCGTCGACCTGGCCTCGCTGCGGGCGCTGGTCGACCACGCCCGCGCCCACGGCATCGCGGTGAAGGAGCAGCTCGAGCGCGACGCCGACGACCGCCGCGAGCTCGGCGAGACCCGCGAGGGGGAGTCCATCGCGGAGCTCGCCCACGCGATGGAGTCGCTCTCGGCCTCGGTGGTGCTGCCGCTCGAGGGCGAGGGCAACGACCTGCTGGGGCTGCTCACCCTGCGCGACGACCGGGTGCGCGACGCCTACGCGGGGGACGAGTTTCCCATCCTCAAGGGGCTCGCGGCGCAGGTGGCCATCGTGGTGGAGAACACCCGGCTCTACGCGCGCATCAAGGAGCGCGACCGGCTGGCGGCGCTGGGCGAGATGGCCGCCGGGCTCGCGCACGAGATCCGCAACCCCCTCGGGGCGATCAAGGGCGCCGCGCAGTGGATGGAGTCCACCATGCCCGCGGAGAGCGACCACCGGGAGTTCATCGGGATCATCGTCGACGAGGTGGGGCGCCTCGACCGGGTGGTGAGCTCCTTCCTCGACTACGCCCGGCCCTACCGGGGCAACCCCTCGCTGCTGGACGTGACCAACGTGGTGGAGCGCACGCTGCAACTGGTGCGCAACGACATCCCCGCGGAGCTGGTGCTCACCCACGAGCCCGGCGACGAGCTGCCCCCGGTGCGCATGGACCCGGAGCACCTGCGCCAGGTGCTCTTGAACCTCATCCGCAACGCGATGGAGGCGATGAAGGGCCGGGGGTCGATCGTGCTGCGCTCCCGCACGCGCGGCTCCTTCGTCGAGCTGCTGGTGCGCGACAGCGGCCCCGGCATCGACGCCTCCATGCGGCGAAACCTCTTCATCCCCTTCTCGACCACCAAGACCCAGGGGACGGGCCTCGGGCTGGCGATCTCCCAGCGGCTGGTGCAGTCCGCGGGCGGCCGCATCGAGCTCCGCGCCTCCGGCGACGAGGGGACGACCTTCTGCATCTCGCTCCCCGCGGCGGTGTCCGGCGCCCCGGCGGCCCCGGGCGGGAGCATCCCGCCGCCTCCTCGCGTTGCGGCCGACGCGGAGGCCGTGAGAGTGTCGGCGCACCCCCTCGCATGAGCACCTCCCCCTCGACCACCGACCCGCTCGTCGGCCTGGGCTGGACGGCGGAGCTCGCGAGCTCCATCGGCCCCGACGAGTCCGACCTCCAGCCCGCCCGGGTGGCAGCCTCGCACGGCATCGCGGTCACCCTCTGGACCCGCGAGGGCGTGCGCAACGGCCCCCTGGCGGCGGCGCTCTCCGAGCCTCCCGCGGTGGGCGACTGGGTGCTGGCGCGAGCCCCCGATCTCGCGGGCGACTGGGCCGTGCAGCGGCTGCTCCCCCGGCGGACGCAGTTCGTCCGTCACGCCTCCGGGCAGGAGACCCGGGCCCAGGTGATCGCGGCCAACATCGACCGGGTGCTGGTGGCGACCGGGCTCGACGGGGACTTCAACCACCGCCGTCTGGAGCGCTACCTGCTGGCGCTGGCCACGAGCGGCGCCGCCACCACGCTGGTGCTGACCAAGGCCGACCAGTGCTCCGACGTGGCCGGCTACCGTCGTCAGGCCGAGGCGCTGGCGCCCACGGTGGTGGTGAGCGCCCGCACCGGCGAGGGGGTCGACTCGCTGCGGGCGCTGATCCCCGCGGGGTCGACGGTGGCGCTGGTGGGCTCCTCGGGGGTGGGCAAGAGCACCCTGGTCAACGCCCTGATGGGAGGGGAGCGGGCCTCCACCGGGGCGGTGCGATCCTTCGACAACAAGGGCCGTCACACCACGACGCACCGGGAGATGTTCGTGGTCCCCGGGGCCGGGGTGGTGGTCGACACCCCTGGGATGCGCGGCCTCGAACCCTGGGCGGACGATGGGACGCTCGCCGCGCTCGACGCGATGTTCCACGAGGTGAGCGAGGCGGCGCTGGGGTGTCGCTTCACCGACTGCGATCACATGACCTCGCCCGACTGCGCGGTGCGCGAAGGGGTCCGGGCGGGTACCCTCGCCCCCGAGCGGGTGCGCTCCTGGGTGACCCTGCGGGCCGAGCTCGACCAGCAGGCGGTGCTGCGGGCCGAGCGCGCCGCGAAGCTGGCGTTGAAGGCGAAGAAGGGGCGACGCGGATGAAGACGGCGGCGGCGATGATCCTCGGGGCGGCGATGGCGGCGGGTGGCTGCGCTCGCACGACGGAGGCGCCGCGGCCGGCGGAGGCGCTCTCCTACCGGGCGGCGACCGAGGTGGTGATGGACGTGGCCGCCAACGGCGACGCGCTGGTGGGCCGGGAGCTGCCCGCGGAGCCGGAGTCGGACGCCGACCGGGTGCTGAGCCCGTCGTGGCTGACCAGGGCGGGGCGGCGGCCGTGGCGAGGCGGCGACGTGCTGGAGGCGCGGTGGATCCCCGGGACGACGGCGGTGTTGACGATCACCACGGCGCACACGCTGACCCGCCGTGAGTCGCCCGACGCCCCGGCGGTGGAGCTCGACCGGGAGGTCTTCGGCCCATTGAGCCTGGACGCCCGGGGGACGGCGGTGGCGTACACCCGGGGCGATCCTCCGATGCTCTCGCTGGTGCGCCTCGACCTTCGCACCGGGGTGGCGACGGCGATGGCGCCTGGCCTGGTGCCCGCGTGGTGCCCTGCGCTCTCTCCCGATGGGAGCGAGGTGGTGCTGGTGGCGAGCCCCGAGGGCCACCCCGCGCTCTTCCGGGTGAGGGCGGGAGAGGCCCCGCGGCCGTGGCTGCTCCCACCGGGAAGCCCCCTCCCGATGGGTCCCAACGCGCCGGTGGTCTTCGGCGATGCGCTGGTCTTCGAGGACGAGTCGGGCGTCCACTCGCTGGGCCTCGACGGAGCGCCTCGTCGCTCGATCCCCGGCGTGCGCCACCCGGTGCTGTCGGCCGACGGTCGGAGCGTGCTGGCCCACCGTGACGGCGCGCTGCTGCGATGGACGGCGGGCGACCTGGAGTCGGTGCGATGAGCCGCGGGGCGACGCGCGCCTGGGTGGTGGGCTGTTGCCTCGGGCTGCTGTCGGTCGGGGCATCGGCGCAGGTGCGCCACCGACGCCCGCTCGGGTCGGCGCCGTCGGTGCGCTACGGCTACGACAACAACGGCGGCTCCTCGGGCTGTCGCGACTACAACTGCGGCAGCCGCTGCTACGACGGCCACTCGGGCACGGACTTCCCGGTGCCGCTGGGCACCACGGTGCTGGCGAGCGCCGACGGCGTGGTGTCGGCGACCAACAACGGCTGCGCCAACTACGGCGGGCTGGGCAACAGCTGCGGCGGTCGCTGCGGCAACTACGTGCAGATCCGCCACTCGGACGGGGCGTACACGATCTTCTGCCACATGCAGCTCAACTCGCTGATGGTGTCGCGGGGGCAGCGGGTGCGCTGCGGTCAGGCGATCGGCCGCTCGGCGAGCTCGGGCAACTCCACCGGGCCGCACCTGCACTTCGGCTGGCGTCGCACGAGCGCCTCCATCGACTCGTACCGGGGCCGCTGCACCAGCTCGCCCGGCGCGTGGACCGACCAGGGCGCCTACGGGGCGAGCCCCGGGGCGACGTGCGCCTGCGTGGCGAGCGCGGAGACGTGCAACAACCGCGACGACGACTGCGACGGCCGGGTGGACGACGGCCTCAGCCGTAGCTGCTACACGGGCCCCGCGGGGACGGCGGGCCGGGGTGTGTGTCGCAACGGCACGCAGACCTGCGGCGCGGGCGCGTGGCGCTCGTGCTCGGGCCAGGTGCTGCCGAGCGCGGAGGGCTGCAACAACCGCGACGACGACTGCGACGGCCGGGTGGACGACGGCCTCAGCCGCAGCTGCTACACGGGCCCGGCGGGCACCTCCGGCCGGGGCATCTGCCGCGGGGGGACGCAGACCTGCGCCGCGGGCGCGTGGGGAGGCTGCTCGGGTCAGGTGGTGCCGAGGGCGGAGAGCTGCAACCGGCTCGACGACGACTGCGACGGCATGGTCGACGAGGGCGCCTGCGGGACGGACGCCGGGACGCGCCCCGACGCGGTCGCGGTCACCGATGTCGGCAATGATGTCGGCAATGATGTCGGCAGTGATGTCGGCAATGATGTCGGCGTGGACGACGCGGGCGGGGGCGACGACGCGGGGATCGACGACGTCGGGATCGACGACGCCGGGGTCGAGGAGGACGCGGGCGAGGACGACGTGGTGGAGTTCGAGGACGTGGGCAACGACGAGCCCGATCCGAGCGAGCTCGACCCCGTGGGGCCCACCGCGACGGAGGAGGGCGGCTGCGGCTGCGGGGTGGTGGGGAGCGAGCCCGCTGCACGCGGACCGTGGGGGCTCCTGCTGGGCGCGGCGCTCCTGGCCGCGGCGAGGCGTCGACGGCGGGGCTGAGGGCTGAGGGTCCGGCCGCTCTACCGGCAGAGCCAGATCCCCGCGACGAGCAGGCCCGAGAGAAACAGCCGCTGAAGGAGGTCCTTCCCTCCCTCGGGCTTCGGGAAGACCTGCGGGAGCACGAAGGCGAGGACGTACCCGTAGCCGATGGAGAAGAAGGGCTGGACCCCTCCCAGCGCCGAGACGATCGCCACCGGCCCGAGGGAGATCCCCAGGAAGAAGAGGGCCTTGCCCAGGAAGCTCAGTCCCTCGTTCGCGAAGACCAGCAGGATCACCCGGCGCCCCGACTCGCGGATGCTGGTGCGAAAGGCCTGACGGACGCTTCGGGAGCTGGCGATGGCGACCCCACCGAGGGCCACGCCGAAGCCCTCATAGGCGAGGATGGGCAGGAAGGTCCTTGTGGCGAAGGCCTGCTTGACGAGCACCGCCGCCGCCGCCCAGCAGAGGTTGGCCATCATCATCGGCCAGAAGGCCTTGCCGAGCCGGAGCTTGCCGTCGACGGACTTGAGCGAGAGGGCGATCGCCGCGCCCATGATCAGGAAGAACCCGACCCAGCGCGACGCGCTCAGGCGCTCATGCAGGAAGACCACCGAGAGCACCAGGGTGAACAGCGCGCTCACCTGTATCATCGCGGCGACGAAGGCCGCGTCCCCTACGGCGATGGCGCGGAAATAGAAGACGTAGGCCATCATCAGGATGAAGCCCGAGAGCGTGATGACGAGTCCGGAGAGCCCGAGGTTGGGGAGCCCGGCGGCAAGAAAGGCCACGACGCTCAGCACGAACACGACGATCGCCGTGTAGAGCGGCATCGCCTCCGGGCCCTTCACCTGCTTGTTGACGATGTGCGCGTCGAGGTGGTTGACCGCCGCGAACACCGCCGGGCTCGCGACCCCGTACAGGATCCAGCTCATCGGGAGCACATCTCCCGCACGTCGGCGATGCGGCGAAACACCTCCGCGAAGCCGTCGCGGGCGATGAGGGCCTTCAGCTCGATACGGTTGTTGTGCCTCACCAGGTGGCACTCGTTCGCCCGGTCCCGGATGAACCTCAGCCGCTCCGCGCGCTCCATCGCAGGGCCGAACCACGCGATGGCGTCGAAGAACTTCGCCAGCAGGATCTCGTAGTCGTTCCAGCCGAGGGACTCCAGCACGGCGCTGATGCCCGAGGAGGCGCCGATGTCGAGGAGCTGCTGCCGGGTCAGCGCCCGGTTCTTGGCGTCCGAGGGGATGGCGTTGATCAGCGCGTGCAGCGCCTCGTCCGCGCTGTGGCCCGCGCCGGCCCCGCCGCGCTCGGCCTCCGCCTGCGGGGCGGTGACCGAGAGGTCCGCCGAGAGCCTCCGTCGCAGGGCGTCCTCCACCGAGTCGACCAGCTCCTTCAGCAGCCTGAACTGCTCCTCGAACTCGCTCGGGAGGGGGCGCCGGATGGCCTCGAGGATCACCGGCGTGGCGACCGCGGGCCGGTCGTCGTCGAACTCGATGAGGCCATATCGCTCCAGGTGATGGGCGAAGGTCTCGCGGTTCTCGACGCCACCCCAGAGGTCGACATAGGCCTGCGGTCCCCCGGTCGCGAGGTCCCTGAGGAGCTTCACCTCCTCCGGGGCGACGGTCGTGAGGTGACCGAGGGTCCACTCGATCTGCGACAGGAAGGAGCGCTTGGACTTCTTGAACGCGCCGACCACCCGGTGCGGCGTGACCTCGACGCTCGATCCCCGCGCGAGGCTCTCCTTGTGGAGCTGCGTGCCGAGCTTCCTCAGCAGGTGGGGATAACCGCCCACCAGGGAGTAGGCCGCGTCGGCCGCCTCGCGGGTGAACGCGAGGCCCATCCGGCGCCCGATGTCCGTCAGCAGCACGGCCGCCTCGTCCGGGGCCATCGGCCCCAGAAACACCGCGTGGGTCTCGAAGAGGGGATTGGGCTGATGGAGCCAGGTGCCGTGCTCCACCCCGGCGGGGTTGACCCCGCCGACCACGAAGGTGAGGCGGTCGGGGTGGTCGAGCGAACACCGCACGCTGTGGATGGTGTTCCAGAGCGTGAAGAAGTCCTCGCGCCAGTAGCCGCAGTGGGCACCCGCTGGATAGAGATGGTCGAACTCATCGAGGAAGCAGACGAGCCTGAAGGAGGGCCTCTCGCTCTCCCTGGCCAGCGCCTCGGCGGCCTTGAGCAACCCCCGGACGTCCTTCTCGAAGGCCGAGGCGAGCTTCCTCGCGTCGGTGACGTTGCCCTTGATGGCCGCCGGGAAGGCCTCCGCCTTCGGCCTGATCTTCGAGTCGCACTTCAGCGCGAAGCGGATGAGCTTCTGCTGCCAGGCGGCCAGCATGTCCGAGGCGGCGAGCCACCACCGACCGGCCCCGAGGCGGGCGGTGTTGCCGAGCAGGAAGGAGGTCGCGGTGACCGAGGTGTCGTCGCGCTCCAGGAGATCCTCGACGTGGCTCAGCAGCGAGCTCTTCCCGATTCGCCGGAGGCCGAAGACGCCGACCGGGCTCCCCGCGAGGATGTGGGTGAGCACCTCGTGGACGACGGACTCGCGCCCGAAGAACTCCGACGGATACCGGACGGGACCCGGCTCCGCGAAGAGGTCGCGGCGGCGGTTCGACGATCCGAGGAGCTTGTAGAGATGGTCCTCCGCGGAGACGGCGCGGTGGCGGGCGCCCGGCGCGACGACCACGACGCTGGTGCGGCTGCGCGCCGACCACGCGGCGCAGGCGGCGGCCGCGAGGGCGGTGCCCGAGACGACGAAGCGCACCTTCGGATCGACATGGAAGCCCGCATCCTGGGGAGGTGCCTGGAGCAGGGTCTTCTCGTTGAAATCCCTGGGGAGCCCGTGCCCGACGACGTAGCACTCCTGCCGTAGTCCGAAGTCCTCTCCCAGGGCCTCCGAGGGCTTCAGCACGGCCGCCCAGAGCCGCGGCCCCAGCGGGCGAAACCACGAGACCTCGAAGCCCGCCGAGAGCATCTCGAGCGCGGCGCTCGCGTCGGTCCGAATCGACGGCTCGGCGCCCTCGAAGGCCTCCCGGGCGTCGCCGCGAAACCGGATCCCCGGAGCCTCCTGCACCGCGGCGGGAGTCCTCCTCGGACGCGTCGCGCCTGGCGCTCCAGCGCGGAAGACCCCGCGATCCATGCTCATCGACTCCACGGCTCGGACCCGACGCTCCCTTGCGGGGCGCAAGCGCTCTTCATTGCTGACATGACATGTCTCCCAGGGCGTCCGTCCCTAGTGGCCCGCGCTTCGCCCTCGAAGGACTCTCTACTCGACCGGTGTCCAGCTCGTCGATGGCAGAGCGGTGGCAACGCGCCCCTCGGCCCCCTCGTCGGGCTGGTGCGCGTGGAATGGACCGCATAGGGTGCGCCGGTGATCACCGAGGTACGGGCGGGCCCCTATACACTTCGCGGCATTTCGGTCGGGGGCGTCTACACGACATTGCATGTCCCAGAGCTGGACGTGGTGCTCGACGCGGGCCTGCCCCTCCGCTCCTTCGCCACCGTGGGGCGCTTCTTCCTCAGCCACGGCCACCTCGACCACGTCTCCGGCCTTGCCGGGCTGCTCAACATCCGCGGCCTCGTCGGTGGCAAGAGGGCCACGATCCACCTGCCCGCGGAGATCGAGGGGCCGGTGCGCGACCTGCTGCGGGCCCACACGGCGCTCGCCCGGGCCGAGCTCGACGTGGAGCTGGTGCCCATGCGACCCGGCGACGAGCGCCCGCTGGGCAACTCCATGTTCGTCCGCGCCTTCCAGACCCACCACCCGGTGCCCTCGCTGGGATACCAGTTCGTGCGGCGGGTCTCCAAGCTGCGCCCGGAGCACCACGGCAAGGCCCCCGAGGAGATCGCCCGGCTGCGCAAGCAGGGCGGCCCCGGCCTCTTCGAGGAGCACGAGCGCCTCGAGCTGGCCTACGCCACCGACACGCTCTCCCGGGTGCTGGAGACCGAGGCCTCGCTGCTGGAGAGCAGGGTGCTGGTGCTCGAGTGCACCTTCGTGGACGCCACGCGCAGCGTCGAGGACGCCCGCCGCAAGTTCCACCTCCACCTCGACGAGCTGATCGAGCTCGCGCCGAGGTTCAACAACGAGGCCCTGGTGCTGATGCACTTCGGCCAGGGCACCTCGCCCGATCGGGTGCGCGAGGCGGTGCAGAGCCGCCTTCCCCCGGGGCTGCGAGAGCGCGTGGTGGTCTTCGCCCCCGAGGGCGACCGCTGGTTCGGCTGAGCCGCCTCGGGCCCATGTCGGGTGAATCCGTCTTTGAAGTGAACGAGCGATGAGGGATCTTCTCATGAGTACGAAGTCCGAAGAGAGAATGGTCTCGATCTCCGCCGACCTCCACGGCGCGTGGGTGCAGCCGGGCGGCGCGTGGGACGGTCGGGCCGTGCTGTTCCTGCACGGATTTGCCGATGACATGGACTCCGTGGGCAAGCTCTCCAGGCGTCTCTCCGAGGTGCTGGCCGAGCAGGGCATCGCCAGCCTGCGCATCAACTTCCGCGGCGAAGGGGACTACGACCGGACGGACATCGACTCGACCCTGGACACTCGCAAGGCCGACACCGAGCAGGCCTGGGCCTTCGTCACCCGCCAGCCCGGCGTCGCGGCGGGTCGCATCGGCGCGGTCGGCTGGAGCCTCGGGGCGACGACGGCGATCGTCGCGGGCGCGGAGCACCCGGAGTGGTTTCGCACCATGGTGGTATGGGCGAGCCCCACGGGCGACCAGTGGGCCGCGATGGCGTCCAGCGAGACCGCCCAGCGCGCGCTGCGAGAGGGACAGGCCTCCCAGGAGTGGCCGCACTGGAAGACGATCACGACGAAGCGGGCCTTCTACGAGAGCTTCCGAGGCGTCGACGTCGATGCGTCGCTCGCGAGGTACCCGGGAGCGTTCCTGTCGGTTCGCGGCTCGCTCGACCACTTCACGGCCAACGAGTCGGACTTCCTCAACCGCGCGCCGGGGCTCCCGAGGGAGTCGGTGATCCTCGGCGGGGCGAGCCACATCTTCAACGTCTTCGAGCCCGAGACCGGCCACCCCGCTCGGCTGCTCGGCCTCACGAGCGACTGGCTGCAACGCACGCTGTGAGCGGCGCCCCGGCGCCCAACCGCTGCGAAGTTCGAGCGGTTCTCATCTGGGTGTAGGACAGCAGCTGGGGTGCCCCCTTCCCCGCTGCCGCGCGCCCTACCCCCGCCTCGGGGGCAGGGCTCAGGCGACTGTCGGTGGAAAGATCGTACTGGAAAGCTTCCGCGGTGCCCGTTCGAGCACGCGTCCGCGGTCTCCTGAGCCCTGCCCCCGAGGCGGGGGTAGGGCGCGCGGCAGCGGGGAAGGGGGCCGCGAGCATCGACCCACGGCCTGATGATTCTCCAGCGGTTCTTGTCTCGACTTCGCAGCGTCGCAGCCGCGCCCTTCGCCCCTACGGCGCGGGCACCCTGGTGAACACGAACTCCCCGTGGCCCGTCACCCCGGAGTCGTTCGCTCCGCTGCGCTGGTGGCAGCTCACGCAGACGGTGCGGGCGGCGCCGTGGTCGCCGAAGCCCTCCGCGACCGTCCCGTCGGCCTCGCTCGGCACTGGCGGGTCGAGCGTCACGCCCGGCCGCACATACTCGAACCAGAACCAGCTGCTCCCCTCGGTGCCCTCGCGCACCTTCAGGTACACCGCATAGCCGACGACCGGGTCGCTCTCGCCCACCCGGTGAAGCTCCTTCACCGACGCGGAGCCCACCGGCCACGGAGCCCCTTCGGGGGCGTTGGCGAGCACGCCGTTGTTGCAGATGCGGTTGAGCGTATGCGGCGACAGCCCGCCCCCCGGGTGCGCCGCCGCCTCGCAGCGCCACCGCCGCCATGAGCCCGCGGCCAGCCACGCCCTCATCGCCGCCCGCCCGGTGGTGGGCGGCTGCTGCTCGGAGCCGTCGCTGTCGCCGAGCGTCGCGGGCGCCACCACGTCGCGCGCCCCCGCGTCCATCGACCCCTCCGCGACCTCCCTCGGCCTCGGATCGCTCGGGCACCCCGCCAGCCCCAACGCCCCGGCGGCGACCATGCCCATCAGCCACCGACTCGTTCTCGCCATTGGAGCCGCCGATCCTTTCACGCTTCGCCCCACCGCTTCAATCCTCCATTGACGCCGGTGGCCTGTGCCGTGCAGTCCATTCGACACCATGAGAGCTTCCTTCCGGGTCTCGGCCGTCGCGGGTGTCTCGTCGCTCCTGTCGCTCCTCCCCGCGCTCGCGTGGGCTCAGCAGGCTCCCGCCGAGCTTCCGCCGCCGCCTCCTCCGCCCTCCGTCGAGTCTCCTGCGCTGCAGTGTCCCTCCTGCGAGCCCGGCGCCGACGACCGCCGCGCCATCGACGAGGCCGTCGACCTCATCGCCCGAGGGCGTGCCGCCGAGGCCCAGCGGGTGTTGCAGTCTCGACTCACCGGGCAGAGCCCATGGGGTCAGTCCTACACCTCCGTCGCGGTGCTCGACCGGCTGGCCACCCGCCTTGCCGCCCGACCGACCACGCCCGAAGCCCCCGCGTCTCCTGACGAGGACCCCAACCAGGCCCGGGGCAGCCTGGAGGCGGTCGGGCTCTACGCCTCGGCCATCAGCCTCGGGCTCGGCACCGGCGCCTGGCTCGACGTGATGTTCGAGATCGACGACGTGCGCGCGGCGGTGTCTCTCCCGCTGGTGCTGGGCGCCGCCGGGGCGGGCGCTCTCTACCTTGCAGAGCGCAACGGCGGCCCCATCCGTAGGGGGCGAGGGACGGCGGCGGGCAGCGGCCTCACGCTGGGCCTCGTGGGCGGCGTGCTGCTGGGCATCTACGGCGCCGACGAGCTGCGCTGGAACGAGAAGGGCGTGGCGACGACCGTCTGGGCGGGCGCGGTGCTGGGCGCCGGGCTGGGCTACACCCTCGGGGCGCTGGCGGAGTCGCGTCCCGCCTCGGCGTCCTTCGTGGGATCAGGCGGCCTGTGGGGCGCGGTCTTCGGTCTCACCGCCGCGGGTCTGGTGAACGCTGACGGCAACGACGTCCCCATCGCGGGCATGGTGGGAGAGCTCGTCGGAGCGGGCGCCGCGGCGGCCCTCGCCAACACCCTCCACCCCTCCGAGGCGCAGGTCCGATGGATGGACCTCGGGGTGTTCTCTGGCGGCCTGGTGGGCGTCGGTCTCTCGGTGCTGCTCTTCGCCGACTCGTCGGTCGACTCGCTCACCGGCCCCGCGCTCATCGTCGAGGCCGGGATGATCGGCGGCGGCCTCCTCGGCTACGTGCTGGGCCGTCCCGACTCCCGCTCGGCGCGCTCGAGCACCGCGGCCCTCGACCGCTTCGCCGTGCAGCCCTCGCTCGCCCCCACGGCGGGCGGGGCGCAGGTGCTGCTCTCGCTCCCCAACCTGCTCTGACATCCCGTAATTTTCAGCGAATTGCGCCCTACGCCTCGGGGCCGATGATCTGCTAGCTTGCGCGCCGCCATGAGCCTGACGCTGGCCTCCGCGGACGACCCGATGTTCGGACTCCTTCGTGTGCTCACCGACGAGGGGGACGTGTCGCGCGACCCCGACGTCGACGACGCCACGCTCAAGCGCATGTACCGCGAGCTCCGCCGGCTGCGCACGCTCGACGAGAAGATGCTCATCGTGCAGCGGCAGGGGCGCATCGGCTTCTACGGCGAGGTGAAGGGGCAGGAGGCCACGCCGGTGGCCACGGGCTTCGCGCTGCGCGCCGACGACTGGGTCTTCCCAGGGCTGCGCGAGGGCGCGGTGATGCTGGTGCGCGGCTTCCCCCTCGCGACCTACGTGGCCCAGTGCTGGGGCAACGGGCTCGACGTGCAGAAGGGCCGGCAGATGCCCTCGCACTTCTCCGGCCGCTCGGTCAACCAGGTGTCGTGGAGCAGCTGCATCGGCCCGCAGATTCCGCAGGCGGTGGGCGCGGCGTGGGCGATGCGCAAGCAGGGGAAGGACTCCGTCGCGGTGGCCTTCTTCGGCGACGGCGCCACCTCGCAGCCCGACTTCCACAACGCGCTCAACCTCGCAGGCGTCTGGAAGGCCCCGGTGGTCTTCGTCTGTCAGAACAACCACTGGGCCATCTCGATCCCTTCGAGCCAGCAGACGGCGGCGCCGACCTTCGCGAGCAAGGCCATCGCCTACGGGATGCCTGGCGTGAGGGTCGACGGCAACGACGTGCTGGCGGTGTACTGCGCGGTGCGCGACGCGGCCGAGCGGGCGCGGCAGGGCGGCGGCCCTACGCTCATCGAGAGCGTCACCTACCGCATCGGGGCGCACTCCTCGAGCGACGACCCGACGCGCTACCGCGACCAGGCCGAGGTCGAGGCGTGGCTGAAGAAAGACCCGCTCGATCGCTTCAAGCGCTTCCTGGTGGCCTATGGGCTGCACGACGAGGCGCGCGAGGCGGCGATGCAGTCGGAGATCGACGCGGAGATTCGCGCGGCCATCGCGGAGGCCGAGGCGGCCCCGGCGGTGGAGCGGGCCACGCTCTTCGACGACGTGTACGCCGAGCGGCCGTGGCACCTGAGAGAGCAGGCCGAGGCGATGGAGCGCGCCCCCGTGGCGCCCGCGCACGACGCGGGCGGACACTAGACGAGACCCCGGAGAGGCCCACAGACCTCTCCATGGAACACCGGGTGAGACAGGGAATCCAATGAGCACTACGAAGACCTACGATGCGATCGTGATTGGCGGGGGTCCTGGCGGCTACGTGGCGGCGATCCGCTGCGGGCAGCTGAAGCTGAAGACCCTTGTGATCGAGAAGGAGTCCTGGGGCGGGGTGTGCCTCAACTGGGGCTGCATCCCCTCGAAGGCGCTCATCGCCGCGGCGAACTTCGTCGAGCGCTCCAAGCACGCGGGCACCATGGGCGTGACCGTGTCGGGCGTGGCCGTCGACTCCGCGAAGATGCAGGAGTGGAAGAACGGCATCGTGAAGAAGCTCACCACCGGCGTTCAGGGCCTGGTGAAGGGCAACGGCTCCGAGCTCCTCAAGGGCAACGCGCGCTTCGTCGACGCCAGCACCCTGGAGGTCGAGACCGCCGAGGGCGTTCAGACCGTCAAGGCCACCAAGGGGATCATCATCGCCACGGGCTCACGCCCCGTGGAGATCCCGGGCTTCCAGTACGACGGCAAGCAGATCATCTCGGCCAAGGAGGGTGTGAGCCTCAACCCGCTGCCCAAGCGGCTGCTGATCATCGGCGGCGGCATCATCGGGATGGAGCTCGGCGGGGTCTACTCCAAGCTGGGCGTCGACACGACGGTGGTGGAGTTTCTCCCGAAGGTGCTCGCCACGATGGACGACGACCTCGTCAACGTGGTGACCAAGGCGATGGGGAAGTCGGGCTGCAAGTTCATCACCGGCGCCAAGGCGCAGGGCTATGAGAAGAACGCCGACGGCTCGCTGAAGGTGACGCTCGACGTGGGCGGCACCATCCAGAAGGTCGACACCGACGTGGTGCTGGTGGCGGTGGGCATGCGCCCCAACCACGAGGGCAACGGCTTCGAGAAGATCGGCCTGGCGCAGGACAAGCGCGGCCACGTGCTGATCAACGACCGCTTCGAGACCAACGTGAAGGGCGTGTACGCGATCGGCGACGTGGCGGGCGGCCCCTACCTCGCGCACAAGGCGAGCAAGGAGGGCGAGATCGCCGCGGAGGTCATCGCGGGGATGAAGAGCGCCCGCGACTGGCGGGCCATTCCCGCGGCGACCTTCACGCACCCGGAGATCGCCTCGGTGGGCCTCTTCGAGCACGAGGCGAAGGCCAAGGGGCTCGAGTACAAGGTCGGGAAGTTCCCCTTCTCGGCGAGCGGCCGCGCGATGGCGGTGATGGAGACCGACGGCTTCGTGAAGGTGATCGGCGAGAAGACCGGCCCCCACCACAACGACTACAAGGTCATCGGGGTGCACATCGTCGGCCCCGAGGCCGCCGACCTCATCAGCGAAGGCGCGCTCGCCATGGAGATGGACGCCTTCGTGGAGGACATCGGCCTGACGATCCATCCGCACCCGACGCTGGGCGAGACCGTGATGGAGGCCGCCAAGGCCGCCATCGGCGAGGCCGTCCATATGCTCAATCGCTGACGACAGCCTCCTCGCTCCCCGCCTACGCCGGCACGCTCCCCTCGAAGACCCACTGAAGATCCCTCGGCACCCTCTCCCGGGTCCCTTCGGGGATCACCGGGCGCACGTCCGAGAGCGTCTGCCAGAGCAGGATCGTCTTCTTCGCATAGGCCGGGTCTCTCGCCACCGCCCGCAAGCCCACCAGGGCCTTCGCGGAGTAGGTCACCTCGCCGGGTTTCCCGGTGAGCGCTCGATACCACTCCATGGCCTCGATCGACTCCCTTGTCGGGTATCCGTAGCCCTCTCCGATGGCGCCATGAAACAGTCGATATCGCCCTCGCCGTGAGCCCAGCGCCCGGCCGAACTCCGGCGCCCTCGCGGCGATCCAGCGGGCGGTGCGCTCGCGGATGAGCCCGATGGTGAGGGCGTTGGTGGCGATGCGCAGGGTGATGCGGACGCCCACGATCTCCGTGTCCCAGCCCAGCCACGCGGCCCCGAGGGCGAGCGCCGCGAGGGTGCCCGACGACCCGGTGGGCAGCACGATGACGTCGGGGCGGGGCATCTCTCCCCGCTCGACCTGCGCGGCGAGCTCCAGCATGGCGTCGACGTATCCCAGGTTGGCCCTCGGCGAGGCCGCTCCGGGGTTGATCACATAGGCCCCCTGGGTCTTTCGGGCCTTGTAGAACCTCCACGCGCTTCGGAGGTATCCGCCGCCGTGGATGAGCGTCGCGCCCGCGTCGACGTCCGTGAGGATCGCCTCCCGGGCGAAGCGGGTGACGGGTTGATCGAAGAGCACGGCGGTGACGGGAATGCCAAGGTGCTGCCCGAAGCGGGCGGTGGCCATCACCTGGGTGGAGGCGATGCCGCCGAGGGTGACGATGCGGGTCGCGCCGCGGGCCTTCGCGTCGGCGAGCACGAACTCGTACCGACGAACCTTGTTGCCTCCATACACGGGAGAGATGAGGTCGTCGCGCTTCATCCAGACATCGTCGCGGCCGAGGTATGGGGAGAGGGCGGCGCAGCGCTCGACCGCCGTCGGCACCTCCGCGAGCGGCAGAAACGGCACCGTCTCCGCCAGGGAAGGGAGCGCATCGAAGAGCAGCGGGCGCGCCCGGGTGGCGCTTGCGACGGTCGCCATGGGGGGTGCAGGTACGCTACAACGCCGCGTCATGGATGAGAACGACGAGACCTCACGGGTGCGCCTCCCGGCGGCGTTGGTTCCGTTGAAGAACCTCACGCGCGGCCAGGTGTCGGTCGCGAGGGTGCTCCAGGCCTGGTACATCGTGGCGCGCTCCGAGGAGCTCGCCGACAAGCCCCTGGCGGTGATGGTCTGGGACATCCCGCTGGTGCTCTTTCGCGGGGCGAGCGGGCGGCCCGCGGCGCTGCTCGACCGTTGTCCCCACCGCAACGTCCCGCTCTCCGAGGGCTACCTCCAGGGCTCCGAGCTGGTGTGCGGCTACCACGGCTGGCGCTTCGGGGCGGAGGGCGGCTGTCGCTTCATCCCGTCGAGGGTGTCCGATGAGGCCGAGAGCCGCGCCCGGAAGGTTCCTTCCTTCCCGACGCGCGAGCAGGACGGCTTCATCTGGGTATACGCCACGCCCGAGTCGGCCCCGACGACGGAGCCCTATCGCTTCGCGATGATGTCCGCGCCGGGCTACGACCACGTGGTCTCGATGGTCACCGCGGAGAGCACCCTCCACGCGGCGACGGAGAACGCGCTCGACGTCCCTCACACGGCCTTCCTGCACAAGGGCCTGTTTCGCAGCGACAGCCGCGGCCTGACCATCACCGCGGTGGTGCGCCGCGGGAGCGACCGGGTCGAGGCGGAGTACCTCGGCGAGTCGCGCCCTCCGGGGCTGGTGGCTCGGCTGCTCTCCCCGTCGGGAGGGGCGGTGACGCACTTCGACCGCTTCATCCTCCCGAGCATCTCCGAGGTGGAATATCGGATGGGGGAAGAGAACCACCTGCTGGTGGCCACGGCGATGACCCCGGTGTCCGACTTCGAGACGCGGCTCTGGGCGGTGGTGAGCTTCCGGCTGAGGGTTCCGCACGCGCTGGTGAAGCGGGCCATCAAGCCGCTGGCGATGCAGATCTTCCAGCAGGACGCCCGGATGCTGAAGGCCCAGACCGCGCTGGTGAAGCGCTTCGGGGGGGAGCAGTTCGCCTCCACGGAGATCGACGTGCTGGGCAGGCACATCTGGCGCCTGCTGCGCGCCGCCGAGCGGGGCGAGACGCTGCCCGCCGACCCGCTGGAGGAGCGCGTCGAGCTGGTGGTGTGACCGCTACACCTTCGTAGAGAGCCCACGGCGGGTGGCGGCGCGCTCCAGCCCCAGGTGAACCAGCCGGTCGACCAGCTCGGCGTAGGGGAGCCCGCTGGCCTCCCAGAGCTTGGGGTACATGCTGATGCTGGTGAACCCGGGGAGGGTGTTCACCTCATTGATGAAGAGCGCCCCGTCGGTCTTGTCCATGAAGAAGTCGACGCGCGCGAGGCCCGACAATTCCAGCGCGGCGAAGGCCTCTACCGACATCCGGCGGATCTCCTCGGACTGCCCCGGCGTCAGCGCCGCGGGGATGCGCAGGTGCGCCCCGTTCTCGTCGAGGTACTTCGCTTCATAGGAGTAGAACTCGTGCGTCGGGACGATCTCCCCCACCACCGAGGCCCTCGGGTCGTCGTTGCCCAGCACCCCGCACTCCAGCTCTCGCACCGCGTGGCCGCGCTCGATGAGCACCTTGGTGTCATATCGGAAGGCCGCCGCCAGGGCCCCGGCGAGCTCCTCGGCCTTGCGAGCCTTGGAGACCCCGACGGAGCTTCCCATGTTGGCGGGCTTCACGAAGACCGGCCAGCCGAAGCGCGACTCCACCTCCCGGGCGACGTCGTCCGGGCTGCGGTTCTGGTGAGAGCGCACCACGAACCAGTCGACCACCGGCAGCCCCGCGGAGCGCAGCAGCCGCTTGGCGACGTCCTTGTCCATGCCCGCCGCGCTGCCCAGCACGCCGCTCCCCACATAGGGGACATCGGCCATCTCCAGAAGCCCCTGGATGGTCCCGTCTTCGCCGTAGGTGCCGTGGAGCACCGGGAAGACCACGTCGAGAGAGCCCACCGCCGGGGCCGAGGGCTGCGTGGTGACCATCGAGGTCGACGACCCGCCCGGGGAGACCGCGACCGAGGGGGCCGTGCGGTCGAGCTGCAGCGGCGCGCCCGGCGTCTCCAGCAGCGCCCTCGCGGCGTCGTGCAGGTGCCAGCGACCGTCCGGGTCGATGCCCAGAAGCACGGGCTCGTAGCGGTCGCGGTCGAGCGCGTCGACGATCGAGCGCGCGGAGCGGAGGGAGATCTCGTGCTCGCCAGAGCGACCGCCGAAGATGACGCCGACGCGGAGCTTGCGTTCCATGATGGCTCGACCGGTTAGCAGACGGTGGGGGAGGGGGTGAAGTAACGGACCAGCCCTTTCAAGGTGCCGATGCGCCTGTCGCCGCGCCCTGAAGGACGCGGCAACGCCTGCAGCAGTGAAGCCCGCACGCGGGCTGGTCGCGGTCCATGGACATCGTACAGGCCGTTGCGGCCTTCATCGCTGCAGGCGTTGCCGCGTCCTTCAGGGCTGATCCTTCCCGGAATCCTTCGGTGACCTTGCGCAAGGTCGTCCTGGAGCGGTCGTCTCGTGAGCTACCGCCGACTCCGCGCCCGCGGGCGGCCCGCGAGCGGGCCTGCGGTCGCTGAAGTCGGAGCCTGGAACTGGGCGCCCCGCCTTCGCGGGGCTATCTGGAGGAGCGCCGGTTGCTGGCGCAACCGTCGGGAGGTCATCGACCGCCGCGATGGAACTCCCTGTGACGCTCAGCGCCTTGTCC
>SCUS01000155.1 GCA_004297725.1 Myxococcaceae bacterium
GCGAGGAGCGTCGGGTAGACCATCGCGGTGCCCACCCCGAGCAGGGCGGCGCCGATCGCGAAGCCCGCGAAGCCGCTCGCCAGGACGACGAACACGATGCCCACGGCCTGCACCCACATGCCCGCGGCGATGAGCCACTTGCGGCCGATGCGGTCGGACAGGGCTCCCGTGACGAGCTGCGAGATGCCCCAGGTCGCCGGGTAGATGGCGGCGAGCGTTCCGATCTGCCGGAGGTTCATGTGCGCGGCGGAGAAGAAGAGGGGGAAGAGCCCCCACGCCATGCCGTCGTTGAGGTTGTTGACGAGGCCCGCCTGGCTGACGCTGGAGAGGTTCTTGTCGAAGAGGGTCGTGCGCCAGAAGATCTCGCGCTGGGTGGGCATCCCCCCAGGCGGAAGCGCGCCGTGGAGCTTCGACTCCGCGGCGACGTGGTGCTTCGTCTCCCGCACCACGAAGGCCGAGAGGCCGAGGCCCACCGCGACGAAGCCCACGCCGAGGTAGAAGGGCTCCGGGCGCAGTCCGTAGCGCGCCGCGATGAAGCCCGTGGCGAGGGCGCTGATGGCCACCGCGAAGTAGCCGGCGAACTCGTTGAGCCCCATCGCGAGGCCGCGCTTCTTTGGGCCCGCGAGGTCGATCTTCATGATGACCGTGGTGGACCACATGAGGCCCTGGCTCACCCCGAGCAGCGCGTTGGCGAAGAGCACCCACGCCCAGCTCGGCGCCCACATGAGCAGGAAGGGCACCGGGGCCGCGACCAGCCATCCGCCGACGAGCACGTGCTTGCGACCGAAGCGGTCGGACAGGCGCCCGGCGAGGTAGTTGGTCAGCGCCTTGGTCACGCCGAATACCACGATGAACGACAGCACCGCGGTGCGGGCCGCGAGGTGGAACTCCTGCTCCGCGATCGGCGGGAGGATGGTGCGCTCCATGCCGACCATGGCGCCGACGAAGGCGTTGACGACCACCAGCAGCGAGAACTGCCCGAGGTTCTCCCGGAGCCCGAGGCGTACGTCGCTCACCGCGCTACCTCGCGCGCGGTCGCGACCCGCCACCCCCGCGCGCTCCAGTCGGCGACGCCCTGCTCCATCCGTTGGGCCTTGAAGCCCTTCGTCCGGAGCAGCTCGACCGCCTCGACGGCCATCACACAGTACGGGCCGCGGCAGTACGCGACGACCTCGCGGTCCTTCGGCAGCTCCTTGAGGCGGGCCTTGAGCTCATCGACGGGAATGGAGATCGCCCGCGGGATGTGTCCGGCGCGGTACTCCTCGACGGGTCGCACATCGAGGACGGTGACCTCGCCGCGTCGGACCTTTCCGAGCAGGTCATCGCTCCTGACCGCCTCGGCGCCGCTCCGGCCCTCGAAGTAGGCGCGGGTCGCCTGCTCGACCTCGGCGAGGCGCGACTCGGCGAGGCCCCGCAGCGAGACGAAGAACCGGCACACCTCATCGTCTGCGAGCCGGTACTCGACGTAGAGGCCCTTCTTCTGGGCCTCGACGAGCCTCGCCGCGCGGAGGACCTTGAGGTGCTGCGAGGCGTTGGCCACCGAGAGGGAGCTCAGCTCGGCGAGGACCTCGACGGTGCGAGGGCACTGGCACAGCAGGTCGAGCAGCTCGACGCGCTTGGGCGACGAGGTGGCCTTTCCGATCCGGGCGAGCTGCTCGTAGATGCCGTCCTTGAAGTGCCTGTGCGGGGTCGTCATGCCGATGGACATATTCAATCGTACGCTTGAATAGTCAAGTGGTGGGCACGGTCCGTCGGCGCGGGCGAGCCCCGTGGCATCGCGTCACATCGCCTTCACGGCGCGACGGCGCCGATGCGCTTCACCACGTCGAGCGCCAGGTGCCGGCGACGGACATGGCTGAGCCGCGAGATGTAGACCGACAGGACGCTACCGCGATACGAGCACCTACACCCGGTGCCGGGAACTCGAGGGCGACAACCGCGACCGGCGCTGCGCTGCGTCGTCTGCCCGGGTTTCGATGCAGGCTGCGCACCCTTGGCGCACCCCTCGCCGACGTGTTCCGCTGCGGCTGGGTCTACGGTGGTCGCGACAGAGACATGGGTCGGCAGGGCCACGACCGCCACGCACTGCATGCGATGATCACCCGAATGGTGCGCATCATGTCCGTCGCGTTGGCCTTGTTACTGGGGTGTGCGAGCTCGGTGCAGTCGACGACTGCCACTGGAGGCATGGATGCGTCCGCTGACCTCACTGAGGTGGCGACCCCTCGTGGTGAGGACACAGCTAGTGACGCCGGGGTGCCCGGCTCGCTCGACGCGCCGCCGACCGCGCGGGTCGAGGGGCTGCCGTTCTCCCCCGGCTGCCGGGCGGATGACCCCTGGCGCTGGTCGAACCCGCTGCCGCAGGGCCAGACACTCACGGCCGCGTGGGCCGCGTCGGAGCGCGACGTGTGGGCTGTGGGCGTTGCGGGCACCATCCTGCACTTCGATGGCAACCGGTGGAGCTGCGTGCCCAGCGGCACGACCCAGGACCTGCGCACCGTGTGGGGCAGCGGTCCCGACGACGTCTGGGCTGCGGGGACAGGGCGCGGCCCGGGCACGCCCGAGATCCTGCGCTGGAATGGTCGCCAGTGGGCGCGCGTGACCTTCGCGGCGGGACAGAACGTGCTTGCCATCGGGGGCACCGGCCCGAGCGATGTCTGGGTGTTCTCGGACCCGCTCTACCCCGCCATGCACTGGGACGGCGCCGCGTGGAGCCGCACGCCCACCGTGGGTTCGCAGAGCCTCCGCGCTCTCTGGGGCAGCCGACCCGACGACGTCTGGGCGATCGGCTTCGACGGCGCGTACGGCATCTGGCACTGGGATGGCATCGCGTGGAACAACCGCACGGAGCTGCCGTTCACGGTGCGGCCGTACCCGCCCCTGCTTGGCATCTGGGGGCGCAGTGCCCGCGAGGTGTGGGCCGTCGGGTACTACGCCGACGAGCCGCGGGTGATCCGCTGGGACGGCGCCGCGTGGCAGCGCGTGGCGACGCCCGCCACGGGGCCGCTCGTGCGCGTGTGGGGCAGCGGCGAGCGCGACGTATGGATCCTCGGCGTTCGTGAGGTTCTGCACTGGGACGGCAGTGCGTGGTCGACGCGTCCCATCGCGGGGACGGTCCCGGAGCTGCGAGAGGTCGGGGCGGCCGTTGCCGTGAGCGGCGAGCGCGACGCGTGGTTCGTCGGCCGGGGCGGGCAGATGGCGCGGTGGGACGGCGAGCGTTGGAGCGAAGCGCCCACCGCGGTGCGCGATCCCCTGCGCGCCGTCTGGGGCTCGAGCGACGCCGACGTCTGGAGCGTCGGCGCGCGGGGGACGGCCCTGCACTGGGACGGAGCCACGTGGCGGCGCGTCTCGAGCGGGACGACCGAAGAGCTGGTCGCCGTGTGGGGGCGCAGCGAACGCGACGTGTGGGCAGTCGGCGCGCGGGGCATCTCCCTGCGCTGGGAGGGCGCGCGGTGGGATGCCGTCCCCGTTCCCGGGGCGACGGCGCTTGCCGACGGGAATGGCGATCCCGAGGGGAGCGCCTGGGTGGTGGGGCGCGGCGACCGGTCGCCCTTCGTCGCGCGCTGGGATGGCGCACGATGGGTCCGGGCGCTCGCGGGCCTCGAAGGGCTCGAGCGCGCGGACCTCCGGGCGGTCTGGGCCGGCGACGGTGCGGTGTGGGTCGTGGGCAGCCTCTCCCCCGCGGCGATGGGGGAGGGCAGGCCCGCGCCCACCGAGAGCGTGGCGTTGCGCTGGGATGGTGCGCGGTGGGCGCGCGTTGCGACGGAGATCACGGGCGGATTCGGCGCCGTCTGGGGCGCGAGCAGGAGCGAGGTCTACGCCGCGGGCGCCGCGGGCGTTGTGCGCTGGGACGGCGCGCGGTGGGCGTTGGCGCTGCGCTCGGGCGACGGCGACGCACCCGTCGAACGGCTCGAGGGTCTCGACGCGACGAACGTGTGGGCCGTGGGAGGCAACACCCTGCGGCGCTGGGACGGCATGCAATGGACCGTCACGACCTCCCGCATCCCCCATGGCCCTTTCGCCGCCCTGTGGGCCGCCGACGCCGAGCATCTCTGGCTCGTGGGTGGCCTCGGGCTCATCGCGCGGCACGCGCGTTGACATGCCGATCGGACGAGATCGCGGGTGATGGCCGCGCCTTCCGCGGTTCCCCTCGGGAGCGGAATACGCTCCCGCAGTGGCCCGATCCTTGCGCTTGAAGGACTGCATGACCCCTGCGCCCCACGGTCCTCACGAGCCCTCCGACGAGTACTTCATTCCCGCGCTGCGCTTCCGGGTGCTGACCCGCGCATATGACGCCCTGCTCTCGGTGACGCTCGACGAGGCTCGCCACAAGCGCGCGCTCATTGAGCAGGCCGCGATTGCTCCGGGGCACGCTGTGCTCGACCTCGGGTGCGGCACCGGCACGCTCACGAGGTTGATCAAGGGCGCGCACGCCGACGCCTCCGTCACGGGCCTGGACCTCGACCCCGAGGCGCTCGGGATCGCGCGGCACAAGGCCGCTGACGCGGGGCTCGACATCACATTCGTGCAGGGCTCGGCGACGGCGCCACCCTTCGAGCCGGCCAGCTTCGACCGCGTGCTGACCAGCCTCGTGCTCCATCACCTCGTGCGGGAGCAGAAGCAGCGCGCCCTGGCCGCCGCATGGTCGCTCCTGCGCCGCGACGGCGAACTCCACGTGGCCGACTGGGGGCGCCCCCTAGACCTGTTGATGAAGCTCGCGTCCCTCCCGGTGCGGCTCCTCGACGGCTTCGCACCGACGCGGGACAACGTGGAGGGCAACCTCCCGGCGCTCCTGCGCGAGGCGGGCTTCGTTGATGTCGCGGAGACCCGGAGCGCCCGCACCCTCTACGGTACTCTTACGCACCTCCGCGCGAGGCGACCTGCGTAACCCCCCGGAGTGGCGCGCTGCAGGGCCACGCTGCTGGTGCTCGGGACGGGGGACATCGAATTGAGGGCGACCAGCCGCGCCGCTGAGAACCTTGACGAGCCGGAGATCGCCATGACGACGCGGTGCGACCACACGATGACGATCCATGTCGCCTTCGCCCGAGCGCGACCGCCTCGCGGTCCCGCCGTGAGGGGCAACGGACGATGAACCTACTGATGATCCTGGAGGTGCTCGCTCGGCGTCGTGCGTTGCGAGGTCACGAGCGATGGTCTCGCGAGCACCTCCTCGCGCACCAGTCACGACAGCTCGAGCGCGCTCGCGCGTTCGCGTACGCCCGCTCGCCGTTCTACCGCGAGCATCACAGGGGGTTGGAGCGCGCGCCGTTCGACGCACTCCCGGCGCTCACGAAGAAGACGCTGATGGATCGTTTCGACGACGTGGTGACCGACCGCTCGCTCCGTCGCGCCGACGTGGAGTCGTACCTGGCGTCGCTGCAGGACAACCGCCGCCTGCGCGGGCGCTACTGGGTCTCGTCGACCTCCGGCAGCTCGGGGCTCAAGTGCCTCGTTCCCAGCACCGACCGCGAGTGGGCGACGGTGATCGCGTCCTACGCCCGCGCCAACGAGTGGGCCGGCGTCACCGCGGGCCTCACCCGGCGGACCACCATGGCCGTCGTGAGCTCGACGACCCCGTGGCACCAGTCTTCGCGGGTCGCGGCCACGGTCCAGAGCCCGTTCATGAAGAGCGTCCGATTCGACGCGGCGTCCCCTCTCGTCGAGATCGTGGCAGGGCTCGACTCGCAGCAGCCCGAGGTCCTGGTCGCGTACGCCTCCATGCTCCGCGTGCTCGCCGAGGAGCAGCTGCGAGGGCGGCTGCACATCCGGCCGCGCGCGGTGAACTGCTCGTCGGAGGTGCTCACCGCCAAGGCCCGCGCGCTCGCCACGCGGGCCTGGGGCGTCGCACCCTTCAACGTGTACGCGGCGACCGAGACCGGAGGCATCGGCGCTGAGTGCGGGCTCCACACCGGGCTCCACGTCTTCGAGGACCTCGTGATCATCGAGCCGGTCGACGAGCACGACCGCCCGGTGCCCGACGGAGTTGCGGGCGACAAGCTGCTCGTGAGCGTGCTGTTCGGGCGGACGCTCCCGCTGCTGCGCTACGAGCTCACCGACCGGGTGCGAATGGCGACACGCACATGCCCGTGCGGCCTGCCCTTCCGCCTGATCGAGGCGGTCGAGGGGAGGACCGACGACCTGCTGCGGCTTCCGGGACGAGCCGGAGGACTGGTCACTGTCCATCCCATCGCGGTCCACCACGCGCTCGATGAGGTTCTCGCGGGGGGCTGGCAGGTGCGCGAGGAGGAGGGCCGACTGCGAGTCCTGATCGCGCGCCCGGGCGTGGGCTTCTCCGTGGAGGGCGTCACCGCGGCGCTGTGCGCTGCCCTAGAGGCGACGGGCGCCGCACCCACTGCCGTATCCGTGGACGTCGTCGACAACATCCCCGCCGGCGCGGCGGGCAAGCGGCCGCTCGTGATAGCGCGGCGCGGGTAGGCACCACTCCCTATGAGTGTGCCCCGCTCGGTCACCTCGCCTTCACGGCGCGACGGCGTCGATGCGCTTCACGACGTCGAGCGCCAGGTCCCTCACATCGCGGATCGTGAAGCCCGCGTCCCGGACGCTGGCAACGGTCTCCCGGGCGATGTGTGCTCCCACGAGGCGCGCCGTGATCGGGTCGAGTCCGCGCATGATCTTCCGCAGCCAGCGACCCTCCGAGAGCACGTGTTCGAGCAGGAGGAGGCGCCCGCCGGGGCGAAGCACCCTCCGCAGCTCCCGAAGGCCGAGGACCGGGTCGGGCACCGAACAGAAGACGAACGTCGCCACTGCGACGTCAAAGCTCCCATCCGGGTATCGGAGCGCCTGCACGTCGGCACGCTCGAGCATCACAGGCGAGCCCTTGAGATCTGCCCGCCGCTGGGCGCGTTCGAGCATCTTCGGCGCGATGTCGATCGCGGTGACACGTGCTCGAGCTGGGTGAAATCGAAGGTTCTTCCCGGTTCCGACGCCGACCTCGAGCACGTCGCCATCGATCACCTCGGTCCACAAGTCGCGACGCCACTTCGCCGCGCGCCGCTCCATGATGCTCTCGAGCGTGTCATAGAACGGCGCGACCCGGTCGTAGCGGCGCTGCACACGTTCGTTGGAGTCGTCCGCGCTCACGTCGCGTCAGTGCCCGCACCGCATCCCGCCGCTTGCAGACATCATCGACTGACTGTGCATCTGCATGCGGCTCATCATGCCGTCCATCGCCTGCTGGTGTCGGCCCTCCTCCGCGCGCAGGGCCGCGCCGTCCGTGATGGCCGCCATCGAACTGCGGTGCGCGCGGCACTCCCGCTCGACGTCGTCCATCGCGGCCATCATCGCCGAGCCGTCCATCGATCCGCAGCTCATCATCTGCCGCACGTCGCCGCGCATGCCGTCCATGTGGCCGAGCGTTCGAGTCAGGTGACCCTCCTCGACGGCGGCGACCTCGGCGAGCGCGGCACCCGTGACGCCCGAAGCGTGCGAGGCGATCTCAGTCCGCACGTAGACCATGCGCTGATCGTACTGACCGAGGTGATCCGACATCATGACGAATTCGCAGGATGCGGCGAGCACGGACATTCCCAGAGCGAAACCCAGGTTTCTGATCATTGATGCTTCCTCTCTCATCCTGTAGCCGCCGACGTGACGGGACGTGCGCATCCGCTCAGGGGACACGCTCGCGACGGCGCGCGCGGGGAGTCTCTGCACATCGATGTCGAGCAAGAGGCGCGCCCGTCGAATGCACGCGATTGGAAGACATCTCCCGCGACGTCCTGCGCGAAGAAGCGCTCACAAGCGCACCGATTGCGCGCGCTCGGATTCGCGCTCCGATCACACACCGCAGGGCGGGCACTGCGCGCGGCGCTCTCATTCGCGAGCGCTGCACATCGATCGCACCTGGGACGAGTAGATGCCGCCGGGGTAACGCTGCAGGAACCGGTCGGCCTCGCGCTCGACACCGACGCACGTCGAGTCGCAGGCGCGAGCCCGGAAGGTGAGATAGTCCCGCTCCTCCGCGAGGTCGGAGCGGGGAAAGCGGCGGGCGTGGTCGCGCAGCACGGCGAGGGACAGGGCGGTCTCCCCGGTCGCGAGCAGGTGTCGCGCGCGCTCGAGCGCCGCTGGCCCTGACTCTCCATCGCCGCGGTCATCGCTCGCGACGGACGGGGGGGCGAGCGCGACCCGCGCGGTGATGGGTTCGATGGGCGCGACATCGTCATCGGAGACCAGCGGCATCGGTAGAGTCCTCTCCGAGACTGAAGATGGAACCCGCGTCGGCGACGGCGGCGCCGACGACGAATAACGCGAGGTTGTCGGTGGGCGCAGTTCGCGATGGGCCAGCGAGGGGCCCCCGACGCCGCCGCCTCCCAACGCGACGATGACCCAGAGCGCCGGTCACCCCACTGAATCGTCGCGAACCTTCTCCCACCTCCCAAAATCGTGGGGCGTGTTCCACCTCGGTGCCCACGTCAGCGCATGTAGCGGTGAGCCTCGATGGCCAATGAGAGGACCGCGAGGTCTCTGTGTGCAGCGAGATCACGGACCAGCCCGCCATCACTCTTCGTGCCGCGGGCGAAGCCGAGATCCGCGTATGCCATCAGCGATCCGTGGGATGCGTTGTGGCCGCTCCAGCCATCGGGCTGTGACTGAACAGGTCACACTGTAACGGAGTGACGCCTCATCCCGGGGGCCTGGCAGGTCGCCGGTCTCCCTCCGCTACGGCATTCCTCCGGTGACGTGCCAATGAGAGATGCCGTTCGGCGCCTCGCCGACGGCGATCGTGGCCACGGCTCGCCGCGCTGCCGTGTCGACCACTGTGACCGTGTTGTCCGCGACGTTCGTGATGAACGCCGTCATTCCGTCGTCGCTCGCGACGACGCCGTGAGCGCCGCGGCCGACCTCGATCGTCGCGGTGACCGTCGCTGACTGAGCGTCGATCTCGAACACCTTGTTCGACGCAGGCCG
>SCUS01000018.1 GCA_004297725.1 Myxococcaceae bacterium
GCCGCGGAGGGAGAGCCGGACGCGGTCAGCATCGTGGACTCCTTCCCGATCAAGCGGGACCTCAGTCTGCACCGCGAGAGCTCCCGCGCAATCGGGCGTCATCGAGAGTGACGAAGACCCACCTCACCTCCCCGATGGCGACAACTACATCGCCCCATCGCGGTCGCGGCGGATCGACGGGGTAGCGCGGCGGCCTCGCATGGGGCGAGAGCCGGCGCGTGAGACCTGCGACCGACCACCAGGTGAGGATGCTGATGGAAGAGATGACCAAGCACGGCGCGGTGGGTCTGGCCGCGCTCAAGGCGGGCATGGATCGCAAGACCGCCCGCAAGTACATCGTGGCGGGCACGCTGCCCTCCGAGATGCGCGCCCCGCGCGATTGGCGGACCCGCGAGGACCCCTTCGCCGAGCACCGCGACGAGGTCCGTGCGCTCTTGCGCGAGACGCCCGGCCTGGAGGCCAAGACCGTCTTCGAGCTGCTCGCCCTCAAGTACCCCGACCGCTACGCGCCGGGCCAGCTGCGCACCCTCCAGCGGCAGGTGCGCGCGTGGCGCGCCGCCGAAGGCGCCGAGCGCGACGTCGTGCTCGCGCAGCGACACCGGCCGGGCGAGGCCGCGCAGACCGACTTCACCAGCACCGGCGAGCTCGCCATCACGCTCGCCGGCGAGGCCTTCGCCCACCTGCTCTGCGTGGTCGTGCTGCCCTTCTCCAACTGGCTCTGGGCCACGGTCTGTCGCTCGGAGTCCATGGCGGCGATCCGCCGCGGCGTGCAGCGGGCGTTGTTCCAGCTGGGGCGCGTCCCGCAGTTCCACCAGACCGACCACTCCACCGCGGCCACCCACCGCATCCCCGAGGGCAAGGCCGCCGAGGGCGAGAGCGGCCGCTGGCGCTTCAACGACGACTACCTCGCGATCATGCGCCACTTCGGGCTCACGCCGCGCACCACCGAGGTCGGCGCCAAGGAGCAGAATGGCGACGTCGAGGCGGGCAATGGCGCCCACAAGCGGCGCATCGAGCAGGCGCTGCTGGTGCGGGGCAGCCGCGACTTCGCCAGCCTCGAGGCCTACCAGCTCTTCCTCGACGGCATCGCGCGCAAGGCCAACGCCGGGCGCGGCCCGCGCGTGGCCCAGGAGCTGGCCGCGATGCGCGTGCTGGACGTGCGGGCGCTGCCGGAGTTCCGCGAGGAGGTCGCGCAGGTCAGCGAGTGGAGCACCATCCGCGTCAAGGACTGCGCCTACTCGGTGCCCTCGCGGCTGATGGGCGAGGTGCTCCAGGTGCGCCTCTACGAGGACCGCCTGGAGGCCTTCTACCGCGGCACCTTGCAGCTCGCCTGCGAGCGGGTCGTCGGGCGCAACGGGCGCCGCATCGACTACCGCCACGTGATCTGGTCGCTGGTGCGCAAGCCCGGCGGCTTCGCCCGCTACGTCTACCGCGAGGAGATGTTCCCGACGCTCGCCTTCCGGCGGGCCTACGACGCGCTCCAGGCGCGCCTGCCGGGCCTCGCGGGGGACGTCGAGTACCTGCGCATCCTGCACCTGGCGGCGAGCACGCTGGAGGCCGACGTGGAGGCGGCGCTGGGGCTCCTGCTGGCCGAGAGCGGTCCGCTGACGAGCGAGCGGGTCAAGGCGCTGGTGGCGGGCGAGCGGCGGCCCACGGTGCCCGAGATGCCCGCACTGGTGGTGGACCTGCGCGAGTACGACGCGCTGCTCGGGCGGGTGGGCACGTGAGCGCCGAGGGGACCACGGCGAGCGAGGAGACGCTCGCGATGATGCTGCGCGTGCTCAAGCTGCCCACGGTGGGCAAGCACGCCGAGGAGGTGGCCGCGCAGGCGGCGCGCGCGGGCTGGACCTTCGGGCAGTACCTGCGTCACCTGATGGGCTTGGAGCTGGAGGAGCGCCGCCGCCGACGCGTCGCGCGCAACCTCCACCACTCGGGCCTGCCGGGCGAGAAGACGCTCGGGACGTTGAACCGAAAGCGCCTCTCGGCGCCGGTGGCCAGGCAGCTGCCGACGCTGTGCGAGGGCGGCTTCGTCGAGCGCGGGGAGAACGTCCTGCTCTTCGGGCTGCCCGGCCGGGGCAAGACCCACGTGGCGTGCGCGATCGGGCACGAGCTGGTGCGGCGCGGGCGGCGGGTGCTCTTCACGCCAACCTACGCGCTGGTGCAGCGGCTGCTGGGGGCCAAGCGGGAGCTGCGGTTGGAGAAGGAACTCGGCGTGCTCGACGGCTTCGACGCGGTGATCCTCGACGACATCGGGTACGTCCAGCAGAGCCGCGACGAGATGGAGGTGCTCTTCACGTTTCTGGCCGAGCGGTACGAGCGCAAGAGCGTGCTGATCACCAGCAATCTGGTCTTCAGCGAGTGGAATCGGATCTTCAAAGACCCGATGACCACGGCGGCCGCGATCGACCGGTTGGTGCATCACGCAGTCATCCTCGAGATGACCGGCGGGAGCCTGCGCGCCGAGCGGGCCGAGGAGACGCGGGCGACGACAACTACCGCGGCGACAACTACCCCAACGACAACTACTCCGACGACAACTACGACGGGCGAAGCGGAACGGCAGCAGGACGAGGCGAGCGTTGGGGAGATGTAATCGTCGTTGATGGGGGAATGAGGTTGACGTCAGGCAAAGGCCCCGAACCTCGGGGTACTGCGCCTCGATCGCGGGGAGGTCCGGCAAGGCCGCCCGCAGCCCCCGGAGGGCCGCGGCGGTCACCCTGACGACGGGGAGCCCGGTGCGCGCGGAGACGGCCCGTAGCGCGGCGGAGACGGCCCGCCCGGCGCGCTCCGCGAGGGCGAGCGGCACGAACACCGTGGGGTGCGTCTGCAGGCAGAGGCGGGTGAGCGCGAGCCGCAGTCCGACACCGGCCGGGAGTTCGCCGAGGCCGCGGACCTCGTACGCATCGACGACGGCGTAGCAGAGCGCGCGGCCGACGAGCGCGAGCGCGAGCACGCGTGGCTCTCGGCGCGTGGGGTGGGGTTCGAGCATAGAAGCGTGGAATCATGAGTGAATCGAAGCGTCGTTCCGTCCCTGGCGTCTCCTCGCCGCCGCGGTGAAGTACGCGCCGCGTGACACCCTGATCCGTTCGCGCGGGAGCGCGAGCGTCTCGTCAAGGGCGGCCTTGATCACCTCCGGCGTGCATTGCACGACGAGGTGTTCGAGCGCCGGGAGATGGCCCTCGTCGCCGAGGACATCGGCAAGGAAGGTGGCGGTGACATGGCGCTCGTCGGGTCGCCCCTCCCCTCGGACCCCTTCCCCTCCGAACGCTCCGAGCGCTCGTTCCTTTTCTTCCTCGGGTAGCGTTTCGGGGAGCGATACGTCTCGTTCGGACTCCCCCTCTGTCGTCTCCCCCTCGTCGTCACTGCCAGCACTCGTGGGCGGGGACGCGAAGAGTAGCCCCGTGAGCGACTGGCGCAGGGGTTCTCGCGGGAGGTGAAGCGTCGCGGCGATGGCGACGAGAGGAACGCGGCGACGTCGGGAGCCCAGGTGGAGCGTGACCTCCAGATCCATGGGCTCGGGCGTCATACAGCGGGTTCGACCGGGGTGTTCGAGGGGGCCGAGCCGTCGCGCACCAACACGGGCCCGAGTTCGACGAGGAGGAGTGGCCGGCGGGTCGGTTCGACGAGCTTCACGAAGCCCGCGCGGACCAGCCGCCCGAGGACGTGCTCGACGAGGGGACCGGAGAGCGCGAGTTCGTCGGCGAGACGAACGTACGTGGTCCACACGTGTCCCGTCGTCGGACACGCGTGCAGTGCGAGGAGCAAGAGCGCCCGCGCGTCGACGGGCGGCAGGTCGTGGACGGCGCGGGCGAGCGTGGTGCGACGAAGAGCCAGTACGGGTCGGAGAGAGGTCATACGCGGGGGGTCGAGTGACGGAGTGAGGTGAGGAGGTTCGCGTGGAAGCGACCCATCATGAAGGCCGCGGGCCGAGCCAGGGCGGCGGCTGCCATGGGTGCTCGTTCGACGAGCTCCGCGATGGCGAGTGCCGTCGAGTGCCAGGCCGCTCGGTGGTACCAGGCGACCGCCTCGGTCTGTTCGAGGTGCGGCGCGAGTTCCGGGGTGAAGCCTTCCACGAGACGCGTCGCCAGGGTGTTCGGTCGGTCCCCGCGCGCGCCGCGAACGACGAGGGCCACGCCCAGGTGGACGCCGCGTACCACGAAGGGGAGCTGCAACGAGTCGAAGACGCGAGAGGCCTCCGTTCGCAAGGCTTGCGAGGCCCGGTCGTCGCGCCGCGAGACGCCGAGCACGGCGCGGGTCGGGGCGAACCGCCGGACGATCTGGGTGAGAAGGCGCCGCAGGGCGCGGGCCTTGTAGCGGACGCGATGGTGACTGACTCGGCGCATGCGGAAGCTTCGCGGGACGACCCCATAACCATCGACGACGACGTGGCCTGAGCAGCCGGGATGAAGGACGAGCGCGAGTACCCGAACAGAAGTGCCGGGAGAATCTTGCATAGAAAAACAGAGTGCCTTGACGGAGCGATACGCGACTCGTAACGTCGTGGGTCGCCCGGGCGGGCACAAGAAGAACGAGACGAGCGCGCGGGGAAGCCTGATCGCGACCCGCACGACTCGGTTGTGAGTTAGAACTTCATTGTGTTCCGCATCGGGCGACCCGCGAAAGCCAACTCGATGCTGGAGAACGTGCCGTTATCCACAACAAGATACCATACACAAAAGGAGAGCCTGCGAGGTCTCTCCTTTTGTGTATAAACGCGACCTGCGATCGCCTCCGGTTGGTCTTACCCTTCGGCTCTGACATGGCAACGTTGGAAGGTCCGCGTGTTGTGGACCCGCGCCGCTCCTGGCGCAGCCTCACTTCCATTTTCTTTTCCGCCCTCGTATGATGCACGAACAGATCGTTCCGACGCATCAAACAGCGTCCGAGCAACCGGTTGGACCTTCACAACCTGACTCTATGACTCAATACCCCGTACTCCCGGGTGATGCGACGTTCGTGTCACCCCGAGAGCTCGCGTGTCTCCTTCGCGTCTCGATCGACTGCATCTACCGGCTTGTCGCGAAGCGCACGCTCCCCAGCTATCGACTCCTGCACAGGATCCTTTTCCGCCGAGGCGACGTCGAGCAATGGCTCGCCGCCCACCGGAACGACCCGCGCGACCCCGACCTATGGCGGTAACGAAGCTCAAGGGCTCGTGGTGGGTCGCCTTCATGTACAACGGCGAGCGGCTACGCAAACGCAGCCCGCTGAACACCAGGGCAGGTGCCGAGCAGTTCGAGGTCCATCTGCGTCAGCTCGTCTCCAAGCACGGGTCCGTCGGGGCGGCGCTCACCGCTCTCGAACCGAAGCCGAGCGAGCGTAAGGTCACCTTCGCCGACTACTCTGCCGAGTGGCTCGCGACGTACGTCCGCACCAACAACCGAGCCTCGGAGCGCCGAACGAAGACCGGGGTCCTGCGCCAGCATCTCGTTCCGCAGATGGGCCACCTCCCGATCACTGAGGTACAGCGCCGTGACGTGGAAGAGTACAAGGCGGTGAAGCTCGAAGAGAAGCTCGCTCCGAAGACCATTAACAACCATCTGATGATCCTCGGAAAGTGCCTTCGCACCGCGCATGAAGACGGCCTGATCCAGGCCGTGCCGATCATCAAGTTCCTGAAGTCGGCGCCGCCGGACTTCGACTACCTCCTTCCGATCGAGAGCTATCAGCTCCTCCAAGCTGACGCCGAGCCGATGTGGACGGAGATGGCGCGCCTTGCGCTACGCACGGGACTCCGCCGCGGGGAACTCATGGCCCTCGACTGGTCCGACATCAACCTCGCGCACTCCCGGCTCACCGTTCGACGATCCCTCGTGGAGGGCGTGCTCGAAACACCGAAGAACAATCAGATCCGTCACCTGCCGCTCACGCGCGACGTGATCGCGATGCTCGCACCGCGGGCGAAGAAGAACGGACTCGTCTTCCACCGTGCCAACGGACTCCCGCTCGGCAAGAGCGTGATGGGGGGCGCCATCCTCCGGCTCTGCCGTCGCGCGGGCCTGCGTGCGATCGGCTGGCATGTGCTCCGTCACACGTTCGCCTCGCAGCTCGCGATGGAGGGCGTGCCGATCCTTGTCATCAAGGATCTCATGGGGCACTCGACGATCCAGATGACGATGCGCTATGCGCACCTTTCTCCCTCCACGCTCGCGCAGGCGGTACCGTCCCTCCTACTCGCCGAGGCACGGGCGATCGCCAGCTCATGGCAGCCCGTTGCCAACCGGACCCTGGAACTCACGCCCGTGCAGGTCTCAGGCCCAACATCATCCGTTTGATTCTCCGCTCCACCAACAGAAAAGCGCCCCTCGTCGGGGCGCATCTCTCTTGGTGGGACGGCTGGGGGTCGAACCGCACCGGCCACTACCCGACCCCAGTCGATCCAACCCGACTTCTGGGCTCAGTTGAGCCCCATTCCAACCAGTCGACGACCCGGGTCAACCGCCCCGAACCGATCCAATCTTACTCTTCATTGCCAACCTGTTGCCAACCGATCTGCCGAACAACTCCCGCCACACGGCGGGAGTTTGCGTGTACCGCCGACACTCACGGCATGTATCGAGCCAGGAACATATCGCCATCCCTCGCGCCTACCTGAGGGCCACTCCCGAAGTCGAAACTCCCCCTCGTCAACGCCCCCGTGATGTAGAGGCTATCCGTCGCTCCCGCCGCGATGTCGTCGATCGTGATGGTCGCTGCCGAACCTGTCGGAGAGACGTTGCGTGCGAACGACCGCGCCCAGCGATACGTTCCGGTGTTGGTGAACGCAGCAAGGAATGCGGCATCGCCGGCCGTCGAGGTCAGCGTGCCTCCGCCGAAGTCGATCTGCACGGAGGAACCGAAGGTTCCTACAACGTAGAGGTTCCCTGCGCGATCGAGCGCGAGTCGCATGCCAACGGGCTCTCCGCTGATCGGGCAGCTGGTCGTCGCGTAGCGGCGTGACCACCGATGTTCGATGCGGGGAGAGAAGGCCGCGAGAAAGATCGAAGCACACGACTCGCTCACGAGGTTTCCCCCGCCAAGATCGATCGTGCCTCGGAAGGATCCCACGACGTAGACCCCCGCGCGGTCTGCGGCGATGTCCGTCGGTGAGATGTAGTTCATGGAGTTGGCGAAGCCCACCGCCCCAAGGCCATGGAGGTCCCCGCCTGGATCGCGTAGGTACCAGGTTGCCCCTTCCGACCGGCCGACTGGAATGACTGTCAGTTCCCCCGGGGCGAGCGATTCAACGGTGCCCGCCAGATAGGGTGTTCCATCTCCTGCGACGGCGAAGGTCACGTTCGCACTGCGCCCTTGGAGCCTATAGATGGCTTGGCTGCGGTGGACGCCGGCCTGCGTGTAGCTCGCCACGAAGGCGAATCCGCGGCCCGAACTGCTGCTCCCGAGGGGATCACCCCCCAGGTTGATCGCGTGACTTGAGACACCGGCGATGTACACGTTTCCGGCGTCGTCCGTTCCCACTCCCTGGACCTCGTCCTGGCTGAAGTCGTACCCCACGCGCCGGGACCACCGGTGCGCCCCCGACTGGTCGAAACTCGCGATAAAGCCGTCGAGGTCTCCGTTTCCGTCCGGTCCGCCGTCGAGAGGCATCCCACCGAACCCGATCCGCCAGCGTACCGAACCGCCCAGATACACGTTGCCCGCTGCATCGGTCGCGATGCCCTTGCCCATGCCGATGGTTGCGAAGGGCGGCAAGCCGGTCCCGGACCGTGACCCAGGATCACCCGCGAAGACCTGCGACCAGCGGTTGGAAAGGGTCTCGCTAAACGACGCGGCAAAGACGCTCGTGTAGCGGCCGGTGAGGGCCCCGCTTCCGAAGTTGACCATGTTGCCTGTGCGGCCGGTCGCCACCACGTTCCCGGTTGGGTCGACCGCGAGGGCGAGTCCCTCATCCGGTTCGCTCGTTGCGAAGACCGAGACGCCCCCGAAGCACGGGGATGTCCCCGGAGCGCACCGGCAGGCTCCCGTCGAACAGGTTGTACCAGAGCCGCAGGCGTTGCCGCACCGGCCGCAGTGCATGGGATTGCTGGTCGTGTCGATGCAGCCGAGGCCCGGCCCGCAGTCCGTCATGGCGCCCGCGCAACGACACGTCCCGGCGACACACATTCCCGAAGCGCCGCATGATCGACCGCACGCCCCACAGTTGTCCCCGGCGGTCTGCAGGTCAACGCACGCGGTCATGCAGCGGGTACCGGCACAGGTACAGACGCCGCTCGTGCACGCGAACCCCATTCCACACGCCGTCGCTGCTGCCGGTCCGTCGACGGTGCCGTCGCAGTTGTCATCGCGCCCGTTGCAGGTCTCTGGCGTTGTTGGATGCACATCCGGTCGTCCGTCATCACAGTCGTTCCCGCCGCAGACTCTCGGCGGAACACCATCCCCGTCGCCGTCGAGAACCTCGCTCACGCAGACGCGCGAAGCCGTGTCGCAGCGCTCCCCCATGGTGCAGGGATCCGTGTCGGCGCAGTCCGCGTCGCGCCCGCAGATCCGCCCGGCCTGACACCCGAGTCGTACGTCGCAGGTCTGCCCTGCACCGCAGCGTGCCGGGACGGCGGTGTGACGACAGGTGGCGTCGAGGCATGCGTCCTCGGTGCACGCGACGTTGTCGTCGCACTGGCTGTTCGACGTGCACCCCGATGAGACCGCATCACCCGAAGCGGTGTCCCCAACGCCCACGTCGACCGTCGCTTCCGCCAACGGTACGTCGACGCGAGCTGAAGCGTCGGGTGTTGCCGAGCTCCCCGAGCACGCGATGGTGAAGAGTGAAACAAGGAGCAACGTCGTGGCGCGAATCATCTCGGTCTCCCTCCGTGACGATTCGCCACGGTCTCCTTCAAGAGAACAACCGACACCGCGCCAGAGAGCCTCACCCGCCTCAGGAACAGAACACGCACCCGTCTGGGTGCGTGTTGCGATGGTGGTCGGAGCGCCCCGCCTGTAAGCGGGATCGTTCGCGTCGGACTTTGCGACCAACCTGTATTGGTTGCCGAACCATGGAGGATTGTGGATAACTGGCATTTACACACCGTGTAAGTAGGTGTAGGATGGAACCATAAATCACTTACCATTCTCTGTATGAAAACGAGTATCGGGTCGACAATCAGCGACTCTGAGTGGGACGCCATCGCCGCTGTCCCTACAATCGCCAAGCTTCTCAACTTACCGAGCGAAAACGCCGGGCGTCATCTCTCGCAACGCCTCGTCGGCGTCAAAGTCGTCGGCATAGAGACGGAGTTCTCCGAAGGAGACATCTTCGTTCTGTACGCCGGTGAAGAGCTTCCCTGGGTCGTTCATCGTCGGAAAGGCTGCAAGTGTCCTCATCTACACGTGGCCTTTCGGCAATGGTAGAATGGCACGTATGTCAAGACTCATACCCCTCTCTACCTGGGCATCCTCTAACGGTCTAACCAGAGACCAAGCTCTCAATCTGGCTCGGGCGGGCAAGATCGCAGGTGCCGCGATTCAGCAGGTCAGCCTTCAGCGCTGGTATGTTCCGCTCGACGCCCGCCCGAACTTCACGGATCGCCGACGGAAGGACGCCCGGGACCGTGGGACCCTGAGCGATCGTTCGGCATGATCGCCCTCACGATGTCGAACCTCCTCGCCGCCTTCCGGGGGCACCTTGCCGGGAATCGCCGCGCTCCCCGCACCATCCACACGTATACGACGATCGCAGGGGCCTTCCTGGGCACCCTCGGAGGCTCCGCTCCGACCTCGGCAAAGGTCGAGGACTTCCTTGCCCGCCCAAGGGGGGACGGCTCCCGCCGGGCCGCCACGGGGAGAAACCAGGAACTCGCGGCGCTTCGGTCCCTCGGGAAGGTCGCGGTCCGGGAGAAGTCCTGGGCGGTCGACCCGACGACAGAAGTTCGCTTCGTCCGCAAGACGCCCCGCGATCCGGTGGTTCTGAGTGCGGACGAGCTACGGCAGCTCTTCCGAACCGCGGCCACACAGCCTCCCGCGGGGGAGTCCCATCAGATCCTCGCGATCTTGGGACTCCTCTCCCAAACCGCGCTCCGTGTCCACGAACTCGTTGGACTCGACCTCTCGCAGGTGGACCTCGCGACGGGCACGCTGCTCTTGGTCCACGGCAAGGGCGACACGGTCCACGACCTGCCGTTGAACGCCCCTGCAATCACGCTACTGATCCCGTGGCTCCGCGAACGCACGGTGCGCGCGCCGCCAGGGGAGTCCGCACTCTTCGTCTCTTCCCGCCGCACACGGCTCGCGATCCGCACGGTCGAGAACTGGTTCGTGAAACTCTGCGCAGCGATGGGCACGTCGAAGCGGATCACCCCCCACACCCTCAGGCACTCCGCCGCGACCTTCGCCCTCATGGCCGGGATCGACCTCGCGACCGTCGCCGAGCTGCTCCGCCACAGCGACCTGAATACGACCCGTGGCTACGTCCACCTGATCGACGTCCGCCGTCGCGAAGCTGTCCGCCGGCTCGCTCCGACGGTTCCGCAAGATGTGCTCGATGCCATCACCGCAGAATCCCCGGCCAACGCCTCCGCTCTGTCCCCTGCGGAGGAGAGCGTTCCCGCACAACCAGAAGCCCCAACAACTCCCCGTGCCGAAGACCTTGACGACCAATACAGGTTGGTCGCCGAGATCTCCCCCTTCCCGTCGAGCCAACGAGGCGTTGACGACCCATGCGGCTTGGTCGCCGCCGCTTGACGTCAAGACCGAACGGTCAGGCGATGCCAACTTCAATCATCGAACACGTTGGCGAACGGTACGTGATGGCCGCCGCCAAACGTCCAAGGCATAGGACGGCGAGGCTTCGTTCTCCGCCCAGCCCCACAAGGCTAAGGATCAGCTTCAGTCGATAGCTTCAGCCACGCGTTTCTGAAGCCGCGTCCTGGCGTCAGCGAGTTCCACCGTCGAAGGCTTCTGATCGAGCACCTGGATGCGTTGGACGATCTCCTCAATGCGCTGGGCGACCACCGCAAGGCCGATTGCTGGCGCCCACCGCTCCAACTCCGCGGCGACCGCGTCGCCGCGGCCGTGCGCTGCCTCGAACATCGCCGTCGCCATCAACGCATCGGACGCCGCGCTCCGGACGGCCGGATCCCGGTCTCCCACCGCGGACGAGAGCATCCGCCACGCGAGAAGCGAGGAAGCGTGTTCCTCCGCGGGAGATGGCACCCAACGTGGCTCCGGCGGCAGCGATCCGAGAATCTCCATTCCACCGACGCTGGCCGCAATGCCCAGAGAATCCGAGAGGGCTTCCACGGCGATGCGGCGGTCCTGCGCGCTGGAAGATCGCAAAACCTGCTCCAAAACAGCATGACGAGTTCGAACGTCGACCGACGTGGGAGCGCGACGGATCGCGAAGAGACGCGACCAGGTCGAGGTTACGCCGTACGAGAGAAACCGGCGGCGCATGACCACGCCGCTCCGCGATGCCTCGGGCACGAAGTAGGCGCCTACCTGGGCGTCCGGGTCTGCCCAATGCGCCCCGTCGTGGGCGGCCAGGAGCCGCAGGAGGCGCTCCGCACGCGAGAAAAACTGCCCACGCCACGCCATGCGCGCGAGCACGTCGACGACCTCGCGTTGTCCGTGCGCGAACGCGTAGAGGACGTCCGCCGGCTGGCCTGCGAGAAGGTCTTCGAGCTTCGCCAATCCGGCGTCGGGATTGCTTTCCATCAGGACCGCCAGCGCCTGGGCGTTGTCGATCTGGTCGACCGATTGGGCGCTGGAGAAGACCGGTAGTGTAGCGAGTAGCCGCTCCGCGACGCCGCGAACGTGGGGGTTGTCGCTAACGTCGCGAAGCCTCTCGTACACCCTGTCCGAAAAGCTCTCTGACGGCACTCTTGCCACCCGCGAGAGAAGGCTTGGCCCCTGCGCGTTCCATGCCTGCGCGGCCAGCGCCACGGCGAGCGGGTGCGGCCAGACGTACAGGTGCCGCCGTCCCTGGGGACGCAGGAGCTGGACGGCCTTCAGCTTGTCGGCGACGTCGCGGACCCGCCGCCAGGGCCCCAGCTCGTACGCGGCGGCCCAGGCTTCGCCCTCGAACTCCAGCTCCGCTTCCCAGCCGACCCGGGTCGCGACGGAGAGCGCGCGCAGGACGTCCAGCGACTGCTCGTCGTCGACCAGCCGTCTCGTCCAGGCTTCGAACGCCTGCTCCCGCGTCACCGCGGTGAGGTTGAGGCGCGGGTCACGCGCGAGGGCACGCGAGAACATCACTGCGATGCGGGGAATGCCGTCCGCGATCGCGACGACGAACCCTCGCTGCTCGGCGCTCGCGCCCGGCGCCACGGCGAGCAGGAGTTCGTTCATCCTTTCGCGCGGGAGTCCTTCGATCGTCAGCTCTTCGATGCCGTCGGGCACCGTGCGCTCCGCGCGGCCGCTGGGGAGCGGCCCGATGATCGCGACGACGGACAGGCGCCCGTCGCAGGCCTTGGCGCGCGACGCGAGCCACTTCACGTCGGAGTCGTCGCACTCGTCGACGACCAGAATCGTCGACAGACGGAGGTTGCGGGTGACCTCGGACACGACGGAGCGCGCGTCTTCCAGGGCGGAGGCGTAGAGGACCTCGTCCCGGACCGCAGGAGTATCGAGGGCGCCGTGGACGAACGTCGTCTTGCCGACGCCCGAGATGCCGCGCACGCAGACCACCGGTCGGTTGCCGTCCGTACGCAGGACCTCCCGAAGACGCTCCCGCATCGAATCCCTCGCCTCGTCGGAAACGAGCGGCGCCTGACGGTCGAGCATGCGCCCCCAGCGCTGGAACGGGACCGCTCCTCCAAGCTCGATCCCGAAGTGCCCCCACACCGCCGGGTGCTCGGAGGCCCAGGCCGCGATGTCGTCCGCGTCGCAAAGCGAGACGCGGCTCGGAAGATAGCCGAGGCGGCCGGCCTCGGCGCGCAGTGCCTGCTCGACGGCCGAGCGCTTGTCTCCGATCTGCACCGCGAGCGCGAGGCGGAACGCCCCACCTCTCTCCATGGCTTCCGCGACGCGTCGTGCCTCGAGAATCGCCCGCAGGGCCGCGGGAGCGTGGTCGCTGGCGACCCTTCCCGTCTTGAACTGCCAGAGCCCGAGGCCGCAGGGAATGCGGTCGGACGCCGAGGCTCCGGCCACTTCGGTCCGCCCGTCGATTCCTCCGTCGGGGCGGGAGACGTTCGTCGTGACATGAATGTCGGGCTGCGGAAGCCCGTGTCGCGCCGCCTCGGCACGCAGCAACTGCTCCATGGCAACGACGAACGGAAGCGCTCCGAGCTCTGCGACCTGCTTTCCGTCGACGCGCATGCCTCGTCTCCTCCTGCCGCCTGGAACGCTTGGTTGGAACCCCGATCGAAAGCCTGATGATCCTACGATGCCAGTCGTTTCGACGAGACCGCACCGTATCGCTGGACGTGCGTCCAATCGGCGTGTCGCACGCGACGGGCGGTTCAGGTTCCACGCGATCCCGGGCCGATCGTCGGCCCTCAGGACCCGACGCGGTCGAGCACCCGGTGGAGCTGCGCCGCGACCGCGCGCACCGTCGTGAGGTCCGTCTCGCGGATCGGCTTCGCGTGCGCGTCCTCGCGGTGCGCGTTCAACACCTCCAGCAGCGCCACACACTGCGCCCGGCTCAGGCGCTCCGCTGCCGGCGCCCCTTCCAGCACCGCAGCGAAGGCCGCGGCCCACTGCCGCTCGATCACCGCCACCAACGTGCTCAGGTAGAGACGTTCGCGGAGCACCGCCTCGGGCGCCACTCCGGCCAGGCGCTCGCGCTCCGCCATCGGCACGCTGCGCATCAGCTCCGCGAACCACTGTCCGCCGTACGCGCCCTCCAACGTGCGGCGCACGAACCCGCGCAGCCGCGGCTCCAGGCCGTTACGCAGCACGCCGAGCTCGGCGAGCCGTGCGAGCTCCTCGGCCGTCAGCTCGCCTTCGGCAGCGGCAGGTGCGCGGCGCTGCACCATCTCCAGCACGACCTGCATCAGCTCGTCGCGCAACGCCTCGTCGTCGTGGAAGCGCTCGGCCAGCGCGCCGCCTTCCCGCTGCCGCTCGCGGAACCGCCGCCGGATCGCCCGCTGGATCTCCCGGTCGCGCACCAGCTCCCGCGCGTCGGCGTTGACCCGCACCGCGTCGAGCACCTCCTCGTCGCGGAGCAGCTCCGCGATGATCGCCTCGAGCGTGCTCCGGTCGGCGGGCGCCGCGCCGACCCCGTAGCGCTCGTTGAGTTGCGCGAGCAGCTCCGAGAGACGGACCACCGGGTCGGCCGGCCGCATGCCGCTGCGCGTGTTCAGCGTCACCTCGCCCGGCGGCCCGTCGTCGTCGCCCGGACCGGGCTCCGCGAGGTACCCCGCGCCCTTCACCACCCGCACGTACTCGACCTCGATCTTCCCCTTGAGGTCGACGTACGCGCGCGTCGGCGCCTCGCCCCCGAGGCTCTTCACGAGCCACGCGCCGTACACGGCCCGCGCCTCCAGATCGCGGTCGGGCGCCAGCACCACCTGAGAGAGCAGCCCGTGCAGCCGGAGGAACTCCGTCAGCGCCCCTCTGAACCGCTCCTGCGCGACCGGCGGGAGCGCGCCGAAGCGGGCCACTGCGAGCGAGATCAGCCCCGCGATCCGCGCCTGACGTTCCTGCTCCGACAGGCCGCCCGACGTGATCACGAGCTCCGCGACCGTGAACACCTCGGCCTCCGTGTAGACGCCCTCCACGTCGAGGCGCGCCCGCAGGCCGTCGAGCATCTCCGGCGTCGGCGGGTCGCCCAGCGTCGTGCCGTCGAGGAAGCGCGCGAAACCGTCCAGCACCTCGGTGCCGTTCACGAAGTCGAGGGCGAAGACCTGCTTGGCGCCCGGCCCGTGCGGGCGGTTGAGCCGCGAGAGGGTCTGCACCGCCTGCACGCCCTCCAGCGTCCGGTCGATGTACATCGCCGCCAGCAGCGGCTGGTCGAAGCCCGTCTGGTACTTGTTCGCGACCACCAGGATGCGGTTCGGCTCGGAGGCGAAGCGCTGTGGCAGCTCCGATTCCTTGCAGCCGTTGAGTTGCGCCTCGGTCACTGTCTCCCCGGTCACCGCGTCGGTCACCGCGCCCGAGAACGCCACCAGCACGCCGACGTCCTCGGCGCCCTGCGCGTCGAGCGCCGCCCGCAGCGCGCGCCCGTAGCGCACCGCCGCGTCGCGCGACGGCGCCACCACCATCGCCCGTGCCTTCCCACCAAGCGTCCCGCGAACCTTCTCCAGGAAGTGCCGCGCGATCACGTGGCTCTTGGCACCCATGACCTTCGGGTCCTTCGAGACCTCGCGCATGATCGCCGCGGTGGCGGTCTTCTGGTCGACCTCCGGGTCATCCACCCCGACGCCGCGCAGGCGAAAGTACGACTCGTAGCGCAGGTAGCCCCGCCGCGGGTCGACGATGAACCCCTCCGCGATCGCCTGGGCCATCGTGTACCGGTGGAAGGCCGCGTACGTGTTCGCGAGCGGGTCGAAGCGGCCGTAGCTGTGCAGGGTCTCCGGGTGCGGCGTGGCCGTGAACGCGAACAGCGACTGGTTGCGGTGCTGCCGCTGCAGCGCGTACGTGAGCAGCGGGTCGCCGCCGTCCTCGGCCGCCTCGCCGAGCGCCCGCGACATCGCCGCGTCGGTCTTCTCCCCGACCCCGGAGTGGGCCTCGTCGAGCAGCACCGCGAAGCTCCGCCGCGCCCGGTCGTCGAGGGCCTCGTTGGCGTGCAGGAAGGTCTGCGCCGTCACGATCACCACCCGCACGCTCGGGTCGTCGAGCGCCTCGACCAACGCCCCGCCGCCCGTCGCCGTCGCCCCGTCCGACGAGGCCCGCCGCTCGCGCCGGGCCTCGCGCACGTGCTCGCGGACGTGCCGCACCTGCGCGGGCGTCGCCGTCATCTGCTCGATCGTGTGCGCGAGCTGGCTGTCGAGCACCGTGCGATCGGTGACCACCACCACCTTGTCGAAGAGGTGCCCGCCCTCGTAGGGCATGTCCGCGAGGTGCCACGCCAGCCACGCGATGGTGTTGCTCTTCCCGCTCCCGGCCGAGTGCTCGATCAAGTAGCGCTGCCCGGGCCCCCGCTCGGTCACGTCGGCAACGAGGGCGCGCACCGCGTCGCGCTGGTGCCAGCGCGGGAAGAGCAGCCGGCGCTCCTGCACGAAGCGGCCGTCGCGCTCCACCGGCACCAGCAGCAGGCGCACGTAGCGCTGGAGCAGCGACAGGAAGCTCTCGCGGCTCCAGACGTCCTTCCAGAGGTAGTCGGTGGGGTAGCCGTCGGGGTTCGGGGGGTTGCCCCCGCCCCCGGGCGTGCCGCGGTTGAAGGGCACGAAGGCCGTGCCGGCGCCGTCGACCCGGGTGGTCATCCACGCCTCGTGGTCGTCGACGGCGAAGTGCACCACCGCGCGCGTCGGCCAGCGGAAGATCGGGAGGTTCTTGGGGCGCGCCTGGTACTGCCGCCGCGCGTCGCCCGCGTCCTGCGCGTTGGGCCGGTGCTTGAGCTCCACCGTCGCGACGGGAACCCCGTTGAGCGAGAACAGGAGGTCGACGGTCTTGGTCGTCCCCTGCTCGATCGGCGCCTGCCGGGTGACCACGAGGCGGTTGCGCGCCGCCCGCGCGGTCGTCGCCGGGTTGAAGTCGTTGGGCGGTGGGAAGCACGCCAGCTCGATGGTCTCGCCCTCGAAGGGGAAGCCCTTGCGCAGCACCTCCGGGGTGCTGCTCTTGTCGAGCGCCTCGGCAAGCGCGTTCACGAGGCGCTGACCGAGCACCTCGCCGTACGCCCGGTCGAGGCGGGCCCACTGCTCGGGGTGGGCGTCACGCAGCCAGTCGAGGAGGTCGTCGGGGACGAGCGCGCGGGCGGGCAGCACCCGCGCGCGGTCGCCGAGGATCCAACCGCTCGCGACCAGCGCGTCGACGATGGCGGTCTCCAGGTGCTCCTCGGCGGGGGTCATGTCAGTGGGTCTCCTCGGGGCGCAAGCGCCCCGTCACCGCAGCCGTGATGAGCGACTGGCGGTACTCGTGCAGCAGTTCGATGGCGCGGCGGGTCTTCTCCGCGGCGGCATCGATGGGGGCGGCGTGCTCGTCGAGAAACGCCGCGATGCGGCGCTGCTCCGCCTTCGGGGGAACGGGCAACACGAGTCGCCTCAGCTCGCGCAGGTTCAGGCCGCGCACCGTCGCGCCGACGGTGCGGTGCGCGATCTCGATCTGGATCGGCGTCGAGCGAAGGACATGCAACAGCCAGCCCGTGTCGGTCTTGGCGGTTGGCGCGATGCGCGCGGCGTCCTGGGTGAGGTTCGCTCCCTCCAAGCTCGGCGGGACCTGCGCGACGAGACCGACGGTGCCGCGGATCGAGATCACAAGATCGCCGCCCTTCAAGCGGGAGCGTCCGTAGCTCGCTTCGATCGCGCGCGTGGTTCGGTGAAGCCGCTCGGGCGTCAAGCGCTCTTGTGTGCAGTCGCCGCTCTTCACGATCGGAACGCCATCGGCGACATTTTCCCCTGGCAACACGATCCCGTAGGTAATCGGTCGGCTCGGATCGACGAGTCTACGAAGATCGATGACGTTCCAGGTCACGGGGATCAGGCCAATCCACGAGACGCCGCTCTCGCGCATCGGCGCCGCCGGATCGAGTCCGCGAGTGACGGCATCCGACGTCAACGTGCGGCGTCGTTCGGCGAGAAGGTCGAGATTGCGCTCGTGTTCTGCGACGGCCGAGTCGATCGTGGCGATACTCCGATCTAGAAATCGAGCGATCGATCGCTGTTCAGCGAGCGGCGGCAGTGGCATGTGCCAAGAGTAGATAGTTCGCTGACTGATCTTGACCATGGTGGCGTTCGAGCCCTGTGCGTCGGCACGGCACTGGGTTCGCCCAATGCTGGAGAGCAGCACCATCGCCAGGTATTCGGGCACGCATACGCTCTCTGTGCAGTGCAGTCGAAACACCAGATCGGAGATCATCAGGTGTGGCCGCACCACTTTGACGCGACACACATCGCCCACGCGCTCACGGGTGTTTGCTCTCGTCACCAGTAGGTCACCGCTCCGGATCTCCAGGGGCGTCGCGGGCGCCTCGTGCTCCGGCAGTGCCTTGTTCTCGGCGTGATCGAAGCATCCCGCTCGGATGGCGCTCAGCTTGATAACACCCCACTCCTCGCCCTCTGCTGGGCGGCTCAGGCACTGCGGGCTCCATCCTTGCTCGATTCTCTCGAGCACCCGCGACAGGCGGGTCATCTCCCAATCCGACGGGATCTCCCCCAGCCACGCGACCCCGCTGTGCTTCCTCGTCCGTGTGTTCACCCCAGCACCTGTTCCATCAGCGCGCGCAGATCACGGTCGACGATGCGCAGCTCCTCCAGCACGACTTCCGGGGCGCGTGGCACCTCATAGGTGTGGAAGTAGCGCGTCACCGGGATCTCGCACCCGACGCGTACTTTCTTCGGGTCGTACCAGACGTCGCGCTCGAAGGGCCGCACTTCGCGCTCCAGGTAGGCCTCGATCTCCTCCGTCAGCGGGACATGTTCCGTGTCGCGCAACTCCGGGTCGGCGATGACCTTGCCGTCGTCGTCGAGCACCGGCGGCGCCGCCGGGTCCCGCTCCCCGAGCGCCTGGAGCACCATCTCCCGCAGATCGGCGCCCATCCGGACCCCGGCCTTCTGCGCGGCCGCCTCCAGCGCGGGCGCGAACTCCGACCACGACGCGAACACCTTCCCTGGGTCGATCGTCGCGAGGGCCCCGCGCAGCGCCGCGAGCTTCGCGTCCATGCCCGCGCCCTTGGCGAGGGTGCGAGCGCGGCGCTCGCCGAGGGAGGCCTCGGTGCCGACGGCGGCGACCCGCTCGGGCGTGGCGGCGAAGCGCATGCGCAGCGGGTACTCGACGGTGACCTCCCGGTAGCCGAGCTCGTCGGCCGCGATGATGCGGCTCTGCGGCCCCTCGGCGAAGTCGCGGTAGAGCGCGACGATGGTCTCGCGTGCGCGGTCGCTGATCTCATTGCGCTTCCCGCCGAGCGCCCGCTTCATGCGGTCCCCGAGGCCGGTGGCGTCGATGAGCTGCACCTTCCCCTTCCGCTCGGCGGGCTTCTTGTTGGTGAGCAGCCAGAGGTAGGTGGGGATGCCGGTGCCGAAGAAGAGCTGCTCGGGCAGGGCGACGATGGCCTCGAGCAGGTCGTCGGTGACGAGCCACTTGCGGATCTCGCTCTCCCCGGAGCCCGCCTTGCCGGTGAAGAGGGGCGAGCCGTTGAGCACGACGGCGATGCGTCCGCCGCCCTGCGACGGCACGCGGAGCTTGGAGACCATGTGCTGCACGAAGAGGAGCGAGCCGTCGCTCACGCCGGGGAGGCCGGCGCCGAAGCGGCCCTTCCACTGGGCGTCCTCGTGCTCGCGGCGGATGGCCTTCTCGTAGCCCTTCCAGTCGACGCCGAAGGGGGGATTGGAGAGCTGCCAGTCGAAGCGCTCGTCGGCGTGGCGGTCCTCGGTGAGCGTGTTGCCCTGGGCGACGTACTCGGGGTTCTCGCCGCGCACGAGCAGGTCGGCCTGGCAGATGGCCCAGGTCTCCTCGGACCACTCCTGCCCGAAGAGCAGCGGGCGCGCCTTGGGGTTCTGCTCGCGCAGGCGGTTGTCGGCGACCGAGAGCATGCCGCCGGTGCCGCAGGCGGGGTCGTAGATCTTCGGGCGGACGGCGCCCTTCACGAAGCGGTCGCCGCTGCCGGCGAGGCAGAGGTCGACGATGAGGGTGATGACGTCTCGGGGGGTGTACTGCTCCCCCGCCTTCTCGTTGGCCTGCTCGAGGAACCTCCGGTTAAGGTCCTCGAAGGCGGTGCCCATCATGTGGTTGTCGACCACGGCGGGCGAGAGGTCGACGCCGACGAAGGTCGCGACGACGCGGTCGAGCAGGGCGTGCGTCGGGTCGGCGGCGGCGATGCGCTCGAGGTGCGTGACGAGCTTGAACTGCTCGAAGAGCCGCCGGACGTTGCTCGTGAATCCCCGGAGGTAGGCCTTGAGGTTGTCGAGCAGGTTGCCGGTGCGGGCGCCCGCGAGGTCGAGGTTCGTCTTGTTGAAGAAGGTGAGGTCGTTGAGCTCGTCGAGGGTGGCCTGCTCGGCCTCGGCCTCGGCGTTCTGGCGCCGTCGCAAGGGGAGGTAGTGCGACTGGTAGAGCGCGTAGACCTCGGCACGCGTCGGCGCGAGCACGCAGTCGAGGCGCCGCAGCACCGTCATCGGGATGAAGACGTGGCGGTACTCAGAGGGCTGGTACGGCCCGCGGAGCAGGTCGGCCACGCGGAAGATGAAGGCCGACAGCTCGCTGAAGGACTGGAAGCGCCGGGGCGCGGCAGCCGCCTCGCGGGGGGAGGCGACGTCGAGGGGCAGCGTCGGGTTCGGGTCGGGGCTCTTGCGGCGGGGCGGCATGGCGTGGGGTGAGGCTCCAGGGGGAAGGACGTCCGCCGCGGTCGGGATCTGACACCGATGCCTCCGCGAGTCGGGGCGCGGAGGGTACCAACGACGGCACGGCCCTGCCGGACATATCGCGGAGCCTCGTCCCCGTCGCGCGGCGACAGATCGTCGGAACGGATCGGGCGGCAAGCGTCGTACGGAAGGCTGGAGCGACGAAGATGCCCCCCAGATCGTGAACCGTACGCCTCGCAACCCTGGCGCCTCGAGGACGACGAGTACCCTTTGCTCGCGACCCTCTCCGCGGGCCACTTCTACCGTGCCGTTCGCGTGCGTGGGCGGCCGAGCAGCACGAGGCGTGGCAGGAGGGCAGTCGCTGGCTGAACATGGCCCTGCTCGCCGAGCACGAGAAGGAGGTTCTGCGCAGCGTCGCCTGATCACGCCATCGCCACGGCCCTGAAAGCGTTTGCAGAGCTTGCGGCACACGACCCGGCTCGGTCGCCGACGTGTGCGTCCGAACACGCACCCGAGAAAGCCCCGCAGCGACTTTGACAAGGGCGCGCCCGTGCCCGACCAATGCCGGGGAGCGGGGACGACCCCTGGCTCGCGGTGCGAATCGAGCGAGACAACTTCACGATGAACCACGCCACGCTCCTCGGTGTCGCCACGTGTCTCGCGCTCGCCGCGTGCGGTAGCGACCGGCCCCCGACGACCATCGACGACGCCGCCCACCCCCCGTCGGACACCCCCCGCCCCGACGCGTCGACGCTCGACGTCGCGGTCGCGATGGACGTCATCGCGCCGGCGGACGCGGGGCTCGACGTTCGCGTTGCCGACGGGCTGTCGGGGGAAGACGTCCCCGTCGACGAGGTGCTCGTGGCAGACGTCGCGCCCTCGGACGCCGGCTCGCGGGACGCAGGGGCGCCAGAGCGAGACGTCTCTCCCGACGGCGCCGCTGACGACGCCTCCGACGGGTCCGCCGACGTCCCGGAGGCCTCCGATGTCGGCGTCGGGTGCGCCGCCGGGGCAGAGTCCATCGACGGCGGCTGTGCTCCCACGGCTCCGCGCCCCCTGTCGCCCCAGTCGCTTTGCGAATCGACCTCGCGGCGCCCGGTCTTTCGCTGGGCGCTCGCCGTCGGCGTCGACGGCGCGGTCCTCGACCTCTGCCGCGACCGCGACTGCGCGGGGTTGATCGAGACCGTCCGTGTGAACGGAACGAGCGCCCGACCGATCGCCGAACTGCCCGCCCGTTCGGCGATCTTCTGGCGCTTGCGCGGACTCGACGGGCGCGGTGCGGAGGGGGTGAGGCATTCGCCGGTGTGGTTGCTCCACACCCCGACGCGCAGCACGCCCGTGGAGACCTGCGGTGCGCCGCACCTGGACGTCAACGGTGACGGGTACGACGACGTCGCGGCCGGCGCGGTCAACGCCTGGAACCAGACCGGCGAGGTGCACGTGTTTCTGGGCGGCCCCGGCGGGGTGGTCGCCACCCCCTACCGTGTCTTGTCAGGTCGAGGCGTGGGCGGCGCTTTCGGCGCCGCGCTCGCGAGCGCGGGCGATCTCAACGGCGACGGCTACGGCGAGCTCGTCGTCGGGGCGCCCCGAGCCACCCCAGGCGAGGTCGCCGGGGTTGGCACGGCGAGCGTGTACTTCGGCGGCCCCGGCGGCTTCACCGGGCTCCCCTTCGTATTGCAGGGCGTGACCGTGGGTGAGCACGTGGGCGCGTCCGTGGCGGGCATCGGCGACCTCGACGGCGACGGCTACGGTGACCTCGCGGTCGGGGCGACGAGCGACCTCGACGGCTCCTTTGGCCGGGGCCGCGTCGACGTCTTCCGGGGCGGCGCCACGGGAGTCGGGGCGGCTCCGTCGTACACGCGCACCGGCACGACTACGAGCGCCTTCTTCGGCAGCGAGGTCGCGAGCGCGGGCGACGTCAACGGGGACGGCTTCGCGGATCTCTTCGTGGGGGCGCCTCTCGGGAGCGTCGCCGGTCGCGATCGGGTCGGTACGGCGAGCGTCTATCTGGGCGGCGCCGCGGGTCTCGCCGCGTCCCCGGCGCGCGTGTGGGCCGGCGACTCTCTCGACTCGCGTTTCGGCAGCGCGCTGGCCGGCGCGGGCGACGTCAACGGAGACGGGTTCTCCGACCTCGTGGTGGGGGCCTGGCAAGAGACCGTCGGAGGTGAAACCGGGAGGGGCGCGGCCAGCGTGTATCTGGGCGGGGCGACAGGACCCGGGGCGGCTGCCGCGCGCGTCATCGCCGACGGACTGATCTTCGGTCGGGCCGTGGCGGGCGCCGGCGATCTCGACGGTGATGGATATGGCGACCTCCTCGTCGGCGAAGCCTACGGGGGGTCGGGCCGGGTGCGGGTGTACCTGGGCAGCTCGTCGGGGATCGGGCCGGCGGCGGCGCGGGTGTTGAACGGCGACCTCTCGCACGACGACTTCGGCAGCGCGGTCGCGGGCGCTGGCGACCTCAACGGCGACGGGCTGTCCGACTTCCTCGTGGGCGCTCACTGGGCCAGCCCGGGCCGCCTCCAGGCCGCGGGTAGCGTGAGCGTCTACCTGGGAAGGATGGGCGCAGTGAGCGCGACCCCGGCGCGCGTCCTGGCGGGCACCCGGAGCTACGACGGGTTGGGGGCCACGGTCGCGCTCGTCCATTGACCTCACCGCCCGGAGCGCCCCCGCGATGGCGGCTAACGGTCCGACTCTGGGAGGGTTGAGGCCCTCGCCTTCCAGGCGAGGGCCTCAGCATCGTGGCACGTCCAGGGCGTCGGGCACTTCGACGATCGCGTACGTCTTCAGCGCGTGGCCCGCTGGGGGTAGTAGGCCGCGCCGATGACCGACAGCCCCGCGCCCCCGATGCGGACGTCGACGTAGGCGGGCGTCGCGGTGTCCGACGAACTCATCCCGCGTTCCTCGCGGCGCTCGGGGAAAGGAAGCGCGCCCTGACGCGCGCGAGCCCCGTCGCGTCGCACGGCGGCCACGACCCCGCCGTTGGAGCTCTCCTGCGTGTGGCGTGACTCCCTGAAGGTAGGTGTGTTCCCTACCATTCGACAGGCTAGAGCCGCGTCGGAGCGTCTCGCGACACAAGCTAGGCTTCGTAGAGTTGACACGCCCTGACAGACAGATACTGTGCGCGCTTCGCAAACTCGGACATGGTGTTTTGAGCCTCTGCGGAGCGAAACCTAGGACCCTGTTGCCCTGAATCTCCGTCACGCGTATAGTGACTTAGTGCAGTGACAATACATGCGCTGCGGTGAGGTAGCCTGCGGTGCACAGGTTGTTCACGACACGAAAAGGTTCACCAGCAGTGGAGGATGTCATGGATCGTAAGGATCAAGATCAGGCACAGGCCGTTCAGGCCGAAGCCCCTCTCGAAGGCAGGACTCGTCGCAACGTCCTGCTGCTCCCCAACCCCCTCGGTGCGGTTCCCCGCGATCAGGCCTCAATCCGCGCCAACACGGCGCAGCTTCGCAGCGCCATTCGTCAGCGCCGCGCCCAGAACGAGAAGTCCGGCCAGCCCAACCTCTGAGGCCTCGGCCCTTCTTCCTTCCTCACCCACCCCAGCACGCTCGCGTCTGGGGTGTTCCTTTATCTAGCGCAGGCAGTCCGAAACCACCCTGACATGGTCAGGTCCACGTTGGCGTTCACGCGGGGAGTCGCAGTTCATGGGAGTCATCGGCATCGCCGCCGTGAAGGCTCAGCTCAAGCGGATCGACGGGCACCTCAAGGCGCCCGTCATCCTCATCGGCGGGCTCGCGGTCAAGCACTACAACCCGGCCCGGAACTCCGAGGACATCGATCTGGTGTGTAGCCACGACGTGTCCTCAGCCATCGTCAAGGCGCTGTACCCGACCAACGAGTGGAACCTGGTCGAACAGAACGACGACGACTACCGCCCGGACTACTTCATCGAGCACAAGTTCAAGAAGGACGTCACGCCACCCATCCGCTTCGGGCCGAAGATCCTGGAGCGCGGAGGGTACAAGTTCCTCAACTGGAGTCGTTTCGAGGACGGGGCCGTTCCGTACCACGTATTGAAGGAGAGCCTGCGCAACATCCTCGTTCCCAACATCGAGATCCTGTGCTTCTCGAAGGTGGTGTCGTTCATCGGCCGGAGCGCGGACAAGACGCACAAGATCGATCAGGACCTCCAGGATCTCGTCGACCTGTCCAACCATGACGGATTCCGCCTGGGCATCTTCCACAACCTGATCCGGGAGGCGGACGCCGAGTCATACATTCGCGAGGGCCTGCGCGAGCGTCTCGCGCCGCGCACCGCGCTCTTCTCGGCGGAGAACAGCCACCTCCGATGGATCGCCGAGCTGTTCGGGCCGCAGTGGGCGGCGGTGACCCTTCCACCCCCAGCGGTCCCTTCAGAACCGACCTCGCCCGCGGTCGAGGCGAGGAGTTCCGTCCCCGACGAGGCGCGACCCGACAACGGCATCCGGCACGAGACGCAGAGTCTCCTGCGGATCTCGACCCTTCGCGGCATCAACGACTACGTCGAGCGCTTCCACGTGTTCTCCAACTCCTGCCAGAGTCTCCAGGAGCTCGAAGAGGCCCACCGCGACTATCACGAGTGGATCCTCTTGGCGCTCCGCATGCGAGGTGGTGAGGGCGACGTCCTGGAGGCGGACGTGCTCGAATACAACGAGGAGACCGGGGAGCTGCTCATGCACCAGAGCCCCACGAGCCTCAACCGGCGCCAGTGGCTCCCGGAGATGAAGATCCGCCTCAACGAGGCGGGCGAGCCACAGCCGCCTCAGCCCGGCGATGGCGTGGCGACGTACACGCAGTACGCGAACATGACGGGTGACCTCGGTGTCGCGGTCGTGAACGACACCAGTGAGTCGGGAGACATCGAGTACTTCCGCGAGAACCGCCCCGCCCTGCGTGAGACGATCGGGTGGTACCAGCCGACGCGAGTCTCCGGCATGTTCAAGCGCTCTCGCGTCACCGACCCGCCTCCCTACCGCTCCCTGCTGTCCGCCGCCATCCTGCAGACCCTACGCGCCGGCAAGAGCCCGAGTCTGGATGCGGAGGTCAAGTGCATCGGTGTGTTGAACCTGACCTCCGACGCCAGGCGCGCCTTCTCGGAGGAGGACTGCGCGTGGGCTCAGGCGTGCGCCTCCCTCATCGCGTCCTTCACCCAGTCCTATATTACCGCGCGTCGCGCGCTCCAGGGCGCCGCGACTGCGGCGGGGGATGTTCCCGCGAAGCTGGGGCCGTAGGGGTGCTTGTCGGAGTTTCTGGCCGATCCGCTCCGCCAGAGGCAAGTTCGTGCGCACCGTGCGGGAAGCACCGCGAGTCCATACGTTCTAACGCTTGACCGAGGAAACTCAGTGGGGACCACAGATCGAGAGGACTTCAAGACGCCCGTGCGAACCGCACTCGCCGAGGCGGTAGGCTATCGGTGTTCGTTCCCTGGATGCAACGCGCCGACGTCCGGGCCGAGCGACGAGAATGCCTCCGCGACAGCTTCTACGGGGATGGCAGCACACATCGTAGCCGCATCCACCGGGGGGAGCGCACGAAGGGTAGACACCACGATGACGGCCGAGGCGCGCAAAAGCGCCGAGAACGGAATCTGGATGTGCTACACGCATGGCAAGCAGATCGACACCGATGAGGTCAGATACAGCGTCGCGATGCTCCAACAGTGGAAGGAACTCGCGAAGCGGCGTGCCCGGATCGAGCAGGAGTCGCACGGAAAGCAGACGCTTACCACCGAACAGTTGCGGGACGTCACGCTGGTAGATGACGTGGTCGTCCTGACGGATCCCGACGGGAATCAACCGATCGGCGAGGCGATCGACCTTTCATGCTTGCCGCTAATCTGGGGAAAGGACCTGGCGGACGGGGTGCGGGATCTGCTGGTCGAGCTCTATCGAAACGCTCGCACCCACGGCAAGGCCACTACCTGCAGTCTGGAGATCTCTGCCCGTACCGTTCGGCTGACCGACAACGGAGATCCCTTCGACCCGTGGTCTCTGGCCGGAACCGAATGCGGAGGCGGCAGTACGACGGTTTCGTACTTTGGTAAGCAGTTCGGCGGGCGCGTGGTGATCGCCAATCATCGGAAGGGCTCCGCGAACGAACTCGCCATCTCGCGCGTCTTCAATCCAACCGCGCTCAAGGCGGTGACGACATGCGTTGCCGACGTCAAGCCGAGCGGCGCCCTCGACCAGTTCAATCCGGCCAACGTCGATGCCTGCGGCATGATCTACGTTCTCCTACCGACCTATCTGGTCATCAGCGATGTCTACCGCCTCCCCGCTAGGCTCAAGCCTGTCACTGAGCTTGGCAAGAGAATCGTGTTTGTTGTCTCTAAGGCGTCCGAGTTCGTGAGAGCTAAGATCCCCGAACTGTTCCCCGGGAGCACCATTCTCTTGCTCGACTGAACATAGACACGGATACACTCCTGCGATCGTGAAGTACGCCCGTCCCATCCGAAGGGCGATCAGGCGCTCACGCAGTTCCGTGCTTGGACTGTGAGAGTTTCTAGATGAACAGCGGGCCACAGTTCAAGGTCAACCTCCGCGCATCGGACAGGATATGTCCGATCTGGCGCACGAGTACTTGCTCCGCGGAGACCGAGCGGCGTAGATGGCGGAGACCCCTCGTCGTGTCACGAGACACAAGGCATAGATTGCCCCTCGCCAGGAGCCTCCGATGTCTCGCAACATCATCGAACTAAACGGCGTCCACGTCCTCATCCCGGCCCCCACCATCGACGTTCACCGCGCGGACATGCCGAACAGCAAGGCGTTCAGTGAACTGCGCGCCGACCTGGAATCGGAGTGGTTCCTGTACCTCCGACAGGGCGTCGCCTACGGGATGCCCCGCGTCGCGACCCCGAGCCGACGGTTCGGCGCACCGTGCCAACTGCGATGCGAGGCACACCCACAGTTTCTGGCCGCCCTCGCGCTCGACCGCATCCGTCAAAAGTTGGAGCAGTTGCGCCCCCAGGTCCTGCGACGGCGCCCTTTCCTGTTCGTCGGCCAGAAGGACGAACTCGTCCAGGCCATCCGCGGGCGGCTTCGATCCGTGCCGCCGATCCTCGACCGTTTCAAGATCCGGCGTCGTTTTCAGCTCAATACGAAGCTGATCGAACCGCGCGAGGGGGCAACGAGCATCGGGTTGTTCATGTCATTGGGAACGCGCTGGGACATCGAAGCACCTCTCGACAGCCTCGCCCGGGCGGGTATCGAGTTGCAGGGGCTTGCCGTCGTCCGCCGCTCCCCCGAGCCCGACGAACGCCGCCTCCTCGGACGGATCGCACGCATCGATGGCCGGACGGTGCAACTCACCGAGGGCTACGACGGGCTGGGGGAGGTCTCGCTCGATGTAGTCTGGCTCGAGGGATCGCGCGCAGCGTTCGCTTTCTGCCTCCGGTCGCTCCTCGCAAGCGAGTACGACCAGTTTGAAACCGAGCGTCGCTTGGCGGAGTCGGAGTTTTTGGGCGCGGCGGCCTTCGACCAGTGGATCGAGACGATGGCTAAGTTCCTCCGCGAACGCTTCCCGCGCATCGACCTCGGAGGCGGTGCCTCCGCGGAGATCGGTGACAGGGTCGCCCTCACAAACACCCCCGAGCACCGCTGCGTTACGGCCGCACGGCCCGTGGAGTACTGCTTCGACCGAGCGCGCACCAAGCGCAGCGCGTTGCCCTGGCCGGGCCTGCAGAAGTTCGGGCCATTCGGGCCACTCGCACGCCGTACCCCTCGCATCGCCGTCCTGTTCCCAGACGTCCTTCAAGGCCCGACGGAGAACTTCATCGAGCTATTGAGACAGGGCGTCACGAGTGTCGAACGGTCCGTCTATCCAAGCGGCATCGCGCGCGTCCTCGATCTCGTCAATCCTCAGTTTCCTCTCTACCCCTTCCGTTGGATTGGACGCACGGGCGTGCCGATCTCCGAACGGTATCGCCTCGGAGTCGAGACCATTCTCGCCGACCGTTCGACCCCTCCCGACGCCGCAATCGTGGTCATTCCGGACGAGTGTTCACGCATGCGCAACGCCGAGAACCCCTACCTCCACGCGAAGGCAGCGCTGCTCATGGCGGGTGTTCCGGTGCAGAGCGTAAAGGAGTCGACGCTGCGACAGCGGCCTTCGTCCCTCCAGTACACTCTGCAAAACTTCGTCGTCGCGCTCGCCGCGAAGCTCCACGGCATCCCCTGGACCGTCGAGCAAGACCTGACGGTGAGCGACGAGATCGTCATCGGGCTCGGATCCTGCTCGGTCAGCGGCAGCCGATTCGACCGAAGCGAGCGTTTCGTTGGCATCACAACGGTGTTCCGAGGGGACGGCAGCTACATCCTCTCCAACCTGTCGGACGCCTGTTCCTACGAGGAATACCCGCAACGACTACGCCAGACGACGACGACGATCCTCGAGGAGGTCAGGCACCGCAACGGCTGGCAGCACGGCGACACGGTGCGAATCATCGTGCACGCCTTCAAGCCTTTGCGGGATGTCGAGGCCGCGGACGTCATCGCCGACTGCATGAAGGCAGTGCGTTCTGAGCAGCAGGTGCAGTTCGCGTTCGTGACCGTCTCCCACGACCACGAGTTCACCGCCTTCGACCGCGACCAGCGCGGGCTGTCCAACAGCCGAGGCGCGGTGAAGGGCGTGCTCGTCCCCGACCGCGGGGTGATCGTGGAGATCGGACGCAACACGCGGCTCGTCAACGTCACCGGTCCCAGCCTCACCAAGCGTCCCGGCGCGCCGATCCCGCGTCCGATCCTCGTGAGTCTGCACCCGCGGTCCGACTATGGCGACCGCCACTACCTGGCCGAACAGGTGCTGCGCTTCACGTCGCTCTCATGGCGCTCGCTCCTTCCCTCGCGCGAGCCGGTCACGATCTCGTACTCCGAGATGATCGCCCGCGAGCTCACACGCCTGCGCGAGATCCCCGGCTGGAATATCGAGAAGCTGAACTCCTCGTTGCGGACGAGTTGCTGGTTCTTGTAGAGACTGGGATACCGTGAGCATCGCGGACGACGACGATCTGCGCACCGCGCTCTCCGAGGCGTGGACCTGGCCATCGCCCGACGCGGGCTTTGCCATGCACGTGTTCTTTGCCGCGCGGGAGCCGCTTCCGTTCCCGCGAGGGTCGCTCGCGCTGCCCCACGCCGACCTGCGACGGCTCGATCAGGCCCCCGTCCTCGCCGCGATGGGGTTCGCGTTCTCGCAGGGCAGCCCCGACGACGCGCTGCATGATCGGTGGGCCCGTGCGTTCGACCGTCTCACGGCCCGCGCTCCCTTCCCGGCGGACCGCGCATCCTTCGTCTACCAGCCCATCGAACTGCTCGGCATCTGCCTAGGCGTGACCCTCTGCCAACACGTCACGCAAGATCACCTGAGCTGGCTGCGGCGAGTGGTGGCCGAGGCCGAGGTAAGGCTCCGCGACGAATCTCCTACCAGTCGCCTATTGGGCCTTTGCGCGTCGTTCTTGATCTCCCGGCCGTGGCACGTCGCTTCCCTCCCGCCGCCGAACGAGCTCACCGTGGACGAGATCGCGCTCGCCCTCTGGATCGAGCAGGCCTACGCGGAGATTGCGCCCGGACTTGGGATCAACCGGCCATCCTTCGTGCGCGAACTTCTCTCACGTTCAGACCAAGATCCCCCCGCGGGTGGACGGGCCGGGTTCGCCGCCCTTCGCCTGTTCGCTCTCGCACGTGCGCGGTCGAACACTGGAAGTGCTCCCCCGTCTGGGTCTTCCTTGGGCGGCCTTGCCGGTCCGGTCAGGTCCTTGACCATCCTGGCGATCGCGACGGAGTGGTCATCGGGTCACGGGGGACTCTCGACCTTCAACCGGGAACTGTGTCGCACGTGCGCCCGTATTGGTCACACCGTCTACTGTCTCGTCCCGTCTGCCACCGACGCCGAGCTCCATCAGAGCGCGAGCGACGGGGTCCATCTGCTGATCGCGGGAGCGCTGCCTGGTGCTTCGGACGCCTCCCGGCTCCTCCCTCGCGCTCCCCTTCCCTCAGGTATCGTCCCGGATCTCATCGTTGGCCACGGGCGTGTCACGGGACTGGCCGCCCGCGTGCAGCACGAGCAGCACTTTTCCGGCGCACGCCGGCTGCACTTCGTGCACGTCGCTCCCGGGGCGATTGAATGGTTCAAAGACCGCTCGTCGGATGGCGACACGGCGGAACGCGCGGACGCACGAGAACAGGTGGAGGCGCAGCTGGCGAAGGAGGCACACGTGGTCGCCGCCGTCGGCCCACTTCTCACCCGCGAGTTCGCCACGCAGCTCCACGGGCACGGCGTTCCCGTCCGAGAGTTCCTCCCCGGGTTGCCCCGCATTCCCCCCGTGGAGAAGCCACCACCCGCCTACCGGTGTCTGGTGCTCGGCCGAGGCGAGGACAGCAGGCTGAAGGGTTTCCCGATCGCCGCCCGAGCCCTCGGACTGGTCGCGAAGGCACGTCCCGACCTGCGCCCCGTTCTCATCGCTCGGGGCGCCCCGGCCGGAACCGGAGATGACCTCCAAGACTCCCTGCTGAAGACGTCCGGGCATTCCGCTCTCGACGTCCGCGTCCGCCCCTACACCTCCGACGTGCAGCAGATCGACATGGACCTGCGCCAATCGTCCCTCGTCCTCATGCCGTCACACAGCGAGGGCTTCGGACTGGTGGGACTCGAAGCCATCGCCGCCGGCATCCCCGTGCTGTTGAGCGATCAGAGCGGGCTCGCAGAGGTCCTGCAACGCCTCGCCCCAAACCTTGCCCCATCCCACGTCGTTCCTGTGACGCGAGACCTCGAGACGGACGGCCCTCAATGGGCGAAGCGCATCGAGTTCGTCTTTTCCGATCGTGAGGCTGCGTTCGCGCGTGTCGCACGACTGCGAGAGGTGCTTCTCCTGTCAATGTCTTGGGATGTCTCGGTGACTGCGCTGCTCCGCGAGGCGACGAGCGGGTGACTTCGGACCGACGACCGAAACCAGTCTGCCCGCTCGCGTGAAACCCGAGTCAACCAGCACCGATGTTCAAGGGATCAATCCCTGGAGTCCCGGCATGGAGCGTTCGGGGCCAGCATGGTGAGGAGCGCTCTCCGCTCGCCTACCACCGCGAACCCCAGACGTAGCCGCGAACGCCCTCGTTCGCCCACCCAGGCGCAGTCTCCGCCGGGTTGTTCGCGTACAGATGGACGCCGTCGCGCGAGTAGCGCCGAAGCGGCTGCACGAGAGCGGTCGCGGCCTCCGCAGGTCGGTAGAACGTGCCGGGCGGTGGGCTCGACACGTCCGACCAGATGTATCCCAGCGGCGCACGACGCGCGTACATGGCGCGCGTGAGCTCATCGATGGCGCCCGAATCGTCTTGCCGCGTCAGGATATGGTCCGGTCCGTTGTCGAACGGGATCAGCGCGACCGTGCCGGGAATCGGCTCGCGCGCGAGAAAGAAGACCGGGCCGTACACCACCCCGCTCGACTCGTTGAACTCGCGGGCAAAGCCGGCGCACCCGCCCGAAGTGTCAGGGGTCGTCGCGTAGCAGCGCGACCGGTGGGCCGCGTCCCAGAACCGGTACACCGGCGACCAGCACGACTCGAGGTCGTCGATCACGCCATCGCTATCGTTGTCGCGGCCGTCGCACACCTCGACGGGCGGTGGATCGACGCAGCGGCCGTCACGGCAGAACTGGTCTACCCGACACGAAAGGTCGCAACGCCCGCAGTGCGCAACGGCCGCCGACAGATCCGCCTCGCAGCCGGTGGCAGGGTTCCCATCGCAATCGCCGTACAAGGTCGCGCAGGTTGCGATGACGCACCGCCCCGCCGAGCAAGTGGCGCTGATCGCGTTCGGAAGACTGCAGCGCAAGCCGCAGCCCCCGCAGTTTGCAACGTCCGTCTGGGGATCGACGCAAGACGATCCGCACCGAACCGACGGCGAGATGCAGGTCGTGCCGGCGTCGAGTGGAGGGGGCACATCCTGCGGTCGATCCGGTGGGACTCCCGCGTCGAGAGGCACGACCACGCCCGCGTCGCGCACATCTTGGGTCACGACCGTGGCGTCCAGCGCGGCGTCGACAGACGTCGACGGTCCGACGTCGAGGTTCATCCCGGCGTCCGCGCCGGTGCTCGGCGTCGACGCGCCGCAGCCAACGCGCGCGCAGTAGGAGGGGCCGCAGCACTCGCTGTCGAGGCAGTCGGCGCGACCATCACAGTCGTTGTCGATCCCGTCGAGGCAGTTCTCGCGCTGCGGCAGGATCTCCGACCGACACGCCCCCGGGCGCCCGGCGGTGCAGTCCTGCACCCCGTCGCCGCACACCCCGACCCCGCGGGTGGAGGCGGGCCCCGAGTAGCACGCGACGGAACGCTCGGCCGAGCAGGTCGCGCAGCCGTCGTCCACCGAGCCGTTGCAGTCGTCGTCGAGCGAGTTCCCGCACACCTCGTCGCGCGCCGGGAGCACCTGCCCGGCGCACGTACCCCAACGACCTCCCGGAGCGCACCGCTGAGTCCCGCCCCGGCAGCGGCCGACCCCTTCGGTCCCGGACGGACCCGTGTAGCAGGCCCGCGGCGCCGTGTCCGGCACGCAGGCGACGCAACCGAGCGAGGGCTCGCAGCGCTCGCCACGATCGCAGGCGCTGGGCAGGCTGTGGCGACAGTTGCCTGCGGCGCAGTATTCGGAGCCGTTGCAGGCGTCGCCGTCGTCGCACTGCGCCGCGCTCGTGCACACGAAGGGGCACTGCAGACGGCAGTCGGAGTCCCGGCAGTCCACGGCGCGATCGCAGTCGTTGTCGACGAGATCCCCGCAGGCAGTCTCGGCCGACCCCGGGTGGACGCTCGACTGCCGATCGTCGCAGTCGCTCACGCGCGTGCCGTAGGCCCGCGTCGCCCCGGAACCGATCGCGAAGTACCCGTCCTCGTCGCCATCAACGCACACGGGGGGGTCAGCAAGGAATCCCATTCCGCGCACGTCCGCGTCCGTCGCGGGTCGCGCCGACACGTCTCCGGTCGGCGCACAGAGCCGCCCCATCACGGTGCCGACGTACTCCCGATCGGGCGCCTGGTCTCGCGCCTCGTCGCACACTCCGACGTCACCGCCGATGAAGAAGGGGCACGCCGTCGTCGCGACCGGGATCCGCAGCGCGGGCGAGAACGTGCACGTGTTCCGGATGCGCTGAAAGCGCAGCGCGAACTGGGACGAGTCACGCTCCGGCGCCGAGCGGTTGCCGGCGTCACGCGGGGTCGTCGAGTAGATGGACGAGTCGCCGACGTAGAGCGGATAGTAGATCTCGTAGGTCTTGCCACGGATGAGGGTCGAGGCGTCGATCACGCCGACCGAGAAGTTCGCGTCCGGATCCTCCGGGACCCTGTGGATGAAAGCGGCGGCGGCGCCGGTCCAGGCGGCAGCGCTGCGGTAGGCGGACGGCAAGGGCATGCCCGCGAGCCTCTGCAGGCCACCGACGAGCACGGTCTCCAGCCCGAAGCACTCCGCGAACACGCTGCGGCCCGCCTGGGCTCGCCCGACCACGCTGTCGCCCGGCACCGCGTAGTTCCAGACGTCGACGTAGACGTAGCCGGGCAGGTTGTGGACCACGCCCACGACGGCGGGGTCGGTGTGCCAGTCTCGACCACCCCGCGGCATGAGATACCCGCGCTCGCGGAAGTGCAGCTCGATCTCGAGCGCGGCGTTGGACGGGAAGCCCACCGACGTGCGGGCGGCCTCCTCAGACGGCTCGCCCCACCGGAAGCTCGCGCGGACCTCGACCCGTCGCGAGTCGCGAGGGTTGGGGAGCACGGAGACGGAGGACCACGACGGGTTGAAGGGCGCGAACGGCGGGAAGTTCTGGGCGTCGGCCGGTCGAACCGACGTCACCCACAACAGAAAAGCGACGCATCCCGCAAGACGCGTCGCGATCCCCTTGTTGGTGAACTTCTCCCTCACGCCCGCTCCTAGTTGGTCAACGGAAGGTCGAACTGGACGGTGCGGACGAGGCTCGCGTTCGAACTCCACAGCGCGTGCACCTCGCGGAAGGAGGCCTGCACCACGACGCCCGTGACCACCGCGCCCTCCCCCACCGCTCGATGCAGTTCGACGAGCTCGGCGGCCGAATAGCCGCGAAACGCGACGGCCTCGTCGAGCGCCGCCTGGACGGCATCGAGCGAAGCGCGCTCCGCCTGGGACAGCTCGAGCGGGAACGTCGTGCCTCCGCGAAAGTCCGGCAGTTGCAGCGACAGGGTCGTCTCCGTCGCCGACGGGACGGTGGCGAGGAGTTCGAGCGCCCGGCGCGTCGACATGCCGGCGCTGAACCTCACGACCGCCAGCGTGGAGGCGCTCGGTGCCGTGGTGGCGTAGGAGTGCAGCAGATCGAACGCGAGATACGCCGCCTGCCGCTCCGCCGGCGCGTCCGGCACGCACTGCTGCGTCGCGGGGTCGCGAAGCCCGGGGGTGTGCGAATCCGGTCCGCACGACGACGGAAACGACGGGACCACGCTGACGTCAGGAGCGACCGAATCGGAAGACTTGCAACCGGCTCCCAGACATACCAGCAGGGAGATCACGGAGACGAGTCCGACGGTCGACGGGCGAGCACAAGACATACTGCTCTGAGCGTAGCACCGGCCCCTCAATCGCGGAAGCCCTGCCGCGCGCGGTTTCGACGCAAAAGCCGTTGAACTCACGCAGAAGCTCTCGCGGCTCGGGACGGATTAGAATCTATCGACCAGCGCCCCCCAGCGTTCGATCAGTCCATGCGTCTCTGCGCGCAGGCTCTCCAAGTGCGCCCCGTCGCCGAAGGCGATCCGAACCTGTCCGACGTGAGGGTCTGGCTTGAAGAGAGGCAACTCGATCACCTCGTATCGAACAATCGACACCGCAGGAAAGCCGCCCTCGGATCCGAGCCACTGACTCCTTTCCTGCTCCGCGACATGCCCCGCCTCCACGGCCGCACGCACGATCGTGCTGGGGGGCTTCAGGAGGTCATGCACGAGGGGCACGATCTCCCGCGCTCTCTTGCGATCGATCAAGTTCATCAAGAACGTCCATGGATCAACGACGGCTCTCAACCGAAGAGGCCGCAGGCGTGGGCCGACATGAGCAACCACGCGCCGTCTCGATGGACGTGGACGTGGGTGTAGCAGTAGGTCCCTTCGAAGCGCTCGCCCGCGTGGTCACCGGCGGCTTCCATCGTCGCCGTCACGAGCCCCACGCCTTCGACGACGCGCACCTGACGTTCTCGCACGTCGAGGGACGCGTAGCTCCTCATCAGCCTGCACGCCCCTCCTCGTTCACCGAGCCCGCGACCTCGCTGCCATCAAGGAGCAGGGGCGCATGCGAAGCCTGCGCCGGACGGACACCCATGGCGCGATGATTACCTCGCGCTGCGTGGCGCGTCACCCGGCGAGCGGAGCGCGCACCAAGGTCCGCCGCCCGATACGCCCGGTGCGAAGGCCCGCCGGAAGTTCCGACCGTCGACGGAGGCGGTGCCCCACCGAAGCAGGACGTCGGCTCGAAGCGACGCGGCGCGAGGATCGCGAGGTCGCGCCGTCGCGCTTGAAGGGCCGATCGCGCTGGACCCCGGCGCCGCCACACTCGAAGGCCTCGGCGGTCTCCACGAGGTCGTCGTGTCCGCGTAGAGCTTCGGAGCGAGCGTCGGGGTGACCGCGTTCGAGGAGGAAGGACTCCACTGCTACCCTCGCCGTCCGCCTGCCAGGACCTCTTGATGGGAGTTGCGCACCGAGGATCGACCGGGCGCGCCGCGAGACCGCCGCGCGCGTCGCGACATCGTCCGCGGCGGAGGCCGCAACGACCTGGAACGGACGGAGGACGACCGGCGGCGTCGGCCCACGAACGCACCGTCCGGGCTTGTGTCGCGGGTCCCCGCAGCGCAGGCCGCGAGGCAGGACGAGCGGACCCGGCGTCTACCCTCGGAAGACGAACCTCAGCGCCCCCTCCGGGACACGGGTCTCGTCCGTCGAGAGGGTCCACAACTCGAAGGGGTCCCCCGCCGGTCCCCGACGACCGGCTCTGCTCCGTCGCGTCGGTGTTCCCATTGGTCCGACGCCCTACACGACTGAGAACCGAGGAGGGATTCCACGCCGTCCGCGGAGACATGGGGCCTGATCCCGTGCTAGTCGATGAGCGTCGTCTACAGGCCCACCGCCCACCGATAGGCTTTCGATGCGTGGAGGTCGGGCGCGCCGAGCGGAGCGACGAATCCTGGGAGCAGTCGATCATGACGGACTCGGACAGCGAGCTGAAGACCGTGCCAAGGCCTCGTTCCCCGCTCCCACCACCGGCCGAGCATGCCGACGACGAGACGACGACCTCTCGCCACCCGACCGACGCGGGAGACGTCCCAGAAGAGGGGTGCCCGAGACCTCGCGGGGGTCCGCCGTCCAACGACCCTTCGCCGATCGGCGAGGAAGAACGCACGCGTCCCCGAACTGGCGGCCCGCCTGCAGCGGGGGTCGAGGACGATGCCGAGACCCGCGTCCTGCCGCCCCCCTCGCCCACCGCTACGGCTCCGCCGCAAGCGCGCATCGATGAGCGCGCTGTCGAGCCATCCCGGCGAGGTCTGGATGGCCCGTTCGTTGGCACGTACGCTTCCGCGTCGTCTACGACGGCCATGGATCCGGTCCTTGGTACGCATGGCGACGGGAGGGGCGCCGGCGCAGACCCGCCGGAGGAGACCCGGCTCCTCGTGAAGGACCTTGCCCGGCACGTCGCCGAGCTCACCCGCCTCCCGCCCGCGAGGCGCTGCGGCCCGGAGGAGGCGCTGGAGATCATGCGGCAGGTCGCGAGGATCCACGGCCTCGACGCCGCCGTGCGGGAACTCGCGAGCCTGAGTCCGCGGATGATCCTGGTCCATCCTCACGGTTTCGGCCTCGACCTGCAACGGGAGCGGTCGACCGAGGAGGTCGTCGGCTTCTACACGCCCGAGTACCTGATGAAGCGACCGCTCACGGTCCGCTCCGTGCTGTGGACCCTGGCGGCCGTCGGATACTGGGCGCTCTCCGGCGAGTCCCCGTGGCGGCACGCGTCGCTCGCGAACCTCCGCCAGGCGGCCGACGACGGCTCGCTGGAGCCCTCGCCGTTCGTCGCGGCCCCAACGCGCTTCCAGGACCGCCTCCTGCGGCTCTTGTCCGTCGACGGACACCCCGGCGTCGCAACGTCCGAGCGCATGTTCGAGGTGTTGGAGGGGGATCTGACAGGCGATGCGCGGGTGGCCCCGCGGCCCCTGCCGCCCCCAGCGCCCCCGAAGCGGGAGCCTGGGTTGAGCGCGAGGGCGCTCGGCGCCATCCTCGTCGGCACGCTGGTGCTGGCGGCGGCGGCGTTGACGGCCATTCATCGTCGGCGCGACGCGGCTCCCATCGCCCCCGAGGTGCATCGTCTTCCGGTTGGAACGTCCCTGCAGGAGTGAGGCGCGGCGGCGCGCGGTGGCTGGCACGAGCGAGGATGGTGGGAATGGGTCACGCGTCTCGGTGGGTGTTGGTCTTCGGTCTCGTCGGTTGCGCCGGTCGCGACCCGCCGGATCGCGCGGCGGAGCCCGTCGACGCGGCCGCAGCCGCCGACGGTACGGTCGGCGCGGCGCCCGACGACGTCGGGGTGGACGTCCCGCTGCCGACCTGCGCGGGCGCCGACGCTGACCGCGACGGCTACTTCGACGTGCCGTGCGGCGAGATGGCGGCGGACTGCAACGACCGGCGCGGGGACGTGCACCCAGGCGCCTCCGAGGTCTGTGATCCGCTCGGCGTGGACGAGGACTGCAATCCCTGCACGGTGGCGGCAGGGGCCGCGTGGGACGGGGACGAGGACCGCGACGGGGCCCTCTCGCGCGGCTGCGTCAATACCTACGTCGGGGCCGCGCCGCAGGGCTGCGCCTCGACCGTCCAGGTGAACACGGCTCGCCTACTCGTTGAGGGCACCGACTGTGACGACGGGAACCGCGCCGCGCGGCCTGGGCTGCCCGAGGTGTGCAATCACTCGGACGACGACTGTGATGGGGAGGTTGACGAAGGCGTGCAGATAACGTTCTACCTCGACCGCGACGGTGACGGCTACGGCGATCCGGCTCCCGGGCTCGCCCGCAGGGACTGCCTGCCGCCGGCCGGCTTCTCCACCCTGGCAACCGACTGCGACGACCTAACCGCCGCGACGAACCCGGCGGCCCGGGAGGTCTGCGACATGGCGGCGCCTCCGGCCGACGAGGACTGCGATGGCTCCCGCAACGAGGGGTGCGAGTGCGCCGACGGCGCCGACCGCGCCTGCATGCTGAGCGGCGTGTGCGCGGCCGGCCGCCAGCGCTGCGTGGCCGGCCGCTGGGGCGCCTGCTCGATCGGCGCGAGCGCGGAGGTCTGCGACGGCCTCGACAACGACTGCGACGGCACCGCCGACGAGGACCTCCTCACGGCTTGCTACCCCGACGCGGACGGCGACTCCTTCGCGGCGGCTGGCGCGGTCGCCGAGGCGCGGTGCGGGTGCCCGCAGGGGTTCACGGCGCGGGCGCCGACCGCGGGCGCCGCCGACTGCCGGGACGACCGGCGCGAGGCGCACCCAGGCGCGGCCGAGGTCTGCAACGGGGTCGACGACAACTGCAACGGGCAGACAGATTCCGGCTGCCCCTACGGCGTGACGCGCGTTCGCACGACGACCTTCTACCCGGTAGGCGGGGGCGCGGGCGGCTCGTCGTTCGATCTGAGGTGCCCGCCGGGCCAGGTCCTGGTGGGGTTCAGCGGTCGCTCGGGCGACTGGATCGACGGGCTCGCCCCCCTCTGCTCGAACCTGAGGTTCGAACAGTTCTCGAGCGGCCCGTCGTACTCGTACCGGATCAGTGTTGGGGGCACCTCCTTCCTGTCACGGCCGACGGGCCTGCACTTGACGACCGGGGCCGGGGCCGGGGCCGGGGCGCTCGCGTACCGCGGTTCGCCCACCGGCGGCGGCCCCTTCGACGACGCGTGCCCGCCGGGCACCGCGGTGCAAAGCGTGCGACTGCGGTCGTGGCAGGGCCGCCTGGGGGAGATCAGCTGGGACTGCGACTACCTGCGTGTGGACCCCTTCGACTACGCGCAGTACCTCGAGTACGCCCTGCCTTCCTCGCTGCATGGCCTGCCCCGGGGGTCCTCCCCCGCGGTCCAGAGCTGCGCCAACGGGTTCATGATTGGCATCTGGGGCCGCTCGGGCGCGTACATCGACACGATGGGCATGGTCTGCGGCGAGCTGGCCCTGCAGCGGCGCTAGTTCGAAGGGCGGAGAACGACGACGGGGCGCTCCAGCGACCGGACGGATGTGACGCTTCATCGCGACGGGGACACATGGCGAAGGATGCACTCGGTCTGGTCGGGACGACGGTAGAAGGACGGTACGTCGTGCGTTCGGCTTGCGCCGCCGGAGGGTTCGGGGTCGTCTACCGGTGCGACGACGTGCGCGGGGGGCAGATCGCGCTCAAGGTCATGAAGGTCGCCCCCGACACGCCGCCGGACAGGCACGCGGACCTGATCACGGCGTGGACGAACGAGGTCGTGCTCTTCTCCAAGGCCCGCCACCCCAACATCGTGAAGATTCACGACTTCGGGGTCACCAGTCTGGACGATCGCTTCCATCCTTGGATCGCGCTCGAGTGGCTGGAGGGACGCACGCTTAAGGAGGAGATGCGCTCCGATGGCCACGCCTCCGGTGGCCGCGCAGCGTGTCTCGAACGTCTGCGTCCCCTCTTCCTCGCGCTCGAGGCGCTGCACGGGGCCGATCCTCCCGTCGCCCACCGAGACGTGAAGCCGCAGAACGTGATGGTGCTTGCGGACACGCTGAAGCTCCTCGACTTCGGGCTCGCGAAGGGGATGAACGTCGGCGATGCGGCCGGCACGGGGGACACCCGCACGGTCAGGCTGGGCGGGGTCGCCGCCGTCACCTACGGCTACGCCGCACCGGAGCAGCTCAGGGACAAGCGCACCGGGCCCTGGACGGACGTCTACGCGCTCGGGCTCGTCGTGACGGAGTTCCTCACGGGTCGCCGCGCCTACGCCCCTCCCCCTCCGGACCTGACCGACGCCGAGAAGTACCTTCACTACGTGGGCGAGGCGACCAGCGAACGACGCCCGACCCCTCGAAAGTTCGACGTGGATGTGGGCACATGGGAGGCGATCCTGCTTTCCGCCGTGAGCCTTTCGCCCAAGGATCGGCCGCCGAGTGCGGGCGCGCTTCTGTCCCTCTTGGAAGGCGGGCTGCAGGCGGAAGTGCCTGCACCTACGCCGGAACCTGAGCCTGCTCCCCCTCCTCCCGCCCCGGTCCCCGATCTACCGCCCACCTTTGGACCCGTGGAGCCCCAACCGGCCCCGTTTGTCGCCCCTCCGGGCCCAGGTCTTTTAGGCCGCCGTCGATTGGCGGTGGCTCTCGCGGCGGCGCTGGTCGGCTCGGGTGCGGTCGGGGGCGTGATAGTTTCGAACCCGGAGCAACCGGCGGAGCCTGGGCCGGACGAGGCCCGCCCGCGGGATCCCGACCCGCCGCGCGACAGCGGGCCAGACCCGCAGGGCCTGCCGCCGACGCCGATCGCGCAGCGCCTGGATCGTCCCGACTCTGGTGCTCCGATCATCGTTGCTCCTGCGTCCACCTCCACGCATTCAACGGGCTCCGTTTCCCACCCCGCGCTCCATCCTGCGGGCCGCCGACCTCCCCACGCCCCGGTCGTCGCCGCTGCGGGTCCTGCACCGGGGGTGGCCGACACTCCGACGTCCCCCGCTCCTCCCGCGGAGCGACCTCCGGTCGCGGCGCCGAACCCGCCCGACACGAGTTCGCCCCGACCTGATACCCCGCCCGTTCGCGCTCGGCCCTACCCCACGTTGGACCCTTCCTGGGAATGATGAGGTCTCGCGTTCGACTCCGTCTGGTCGCGCTGACGACCGTAGTCATGGCCGGCACCGGCACGCGGCCGGCGCAGGCCCAGGATGCCGTCGATCGTCGCTCTTTGTATCGAGAGGGCGAGATCCTCATGGAGGAGGGGCATTTCAACGCCGCTCTTGCCACATTTGAACGGCTCTACCACATGGCGGAAGGGACGCCATCCCGGTACCGATATCTGAAGAGTATCGGCACCGCGTACGAAGCGCTGGGTCGATTCGATCAGGCGGTCCGCTACTACGACCTGTACATGCAGGAGGCGACCGAGGAGCAACGGCGCTCCTTCCAGGCCCACGTCGACCTCGTCCGGCGCAGACTCGGGCGACTGATTGTGCGAACCGCCGTCCCCTCGGTCGGCGTGTTGATCGACGGTCTGCCGTTCGGGCCGGCGCCGGGTCCGTTCGTCGTTTCGGCCGGGAGCCACACGATCGAGGTGCGGGAGCCGTCGTACCTTTCCGACCCCGTCGAGGTGGTGGTCCTGGCGGAAGAGACGACGCCGGTCACGCTCACCCTTCGTCCGCGTCGCCCTCTCTCGCCCGCGTTCTTCTGGACCGGCGTCGGGCTGTCCGCCGCGACGCTCGGCGTCGGCGCGGGGTTCGGGATCGACGCCCTCTACTGCCACGATCAATACACCCGGCTCCTGCGCAGTCCGTCAGCCTCGTCCCGTCTTTCGGTGGGTCCCGACGACCTCGCGCACGTCGCCGAATCGGCGCGTCGCGCCGACATCCTCTATGCGGTCGGGGGCGGCCTCGCCGCCGTGACCGCGATCGTTGGCCTCGTGCTCACGGACTTCCGGCCCGCCTCGCCCGCCCGCCCGTTCACCTGGCTGCGGCCGGCCTTCGGCGCCGACCTTCGCGGGCTGGTCTGGGAGGGAGTGCTGTGACCGTCGTCGGGCGGGCAGCCCCGTTCGCGCTCCTCATTGCGGTCGGGTCGTGCGGCCTGATCGGCCTCGACGACCTCACGCTGGCGACCTGCGCGAGCCACGCGGAGTGCGAGCCGCTCAACCACGCGCGCGCCGTGGCGGACGATGCGTGCGAGCGCTACGTGTGTTCGGTCGGCTCCCACGTCTGCGAGTGGGGCACCCGGGACGAGGACGGCGACGGCGACCCCCCCGTCCGGTGCGGCGGTCAGGACTGCGACGACCGCGACGGCCGGCGCGTCGGCAACCCGGGGTCTCCCCGCGCCCGCGAGGTCTGCGACGGCGCCGACAACAACTGCGACGGGCTGATCGACGAGGGCGCGTTCCGGCGGGGCGAGCCGACTGACGTGGCGGCGAGCTTCCCCGCAACGCGGGCGCTCGCCTCGGCCAGTCGGCTCGACGGTGCGATGAGGGTCCTGCTCGCCACCCGCGAGGGCGCGGCGGCGACCGCGTCCTACTCGGGCAGCGGGCTCGTCTTGCAGTCACTGAGTTGGCAGGCACGCATCCTGGTCGACGGCGCGCTGCGCTCGGGCAGCGTCCTGAACTCCTGCCCCGTGCAGATCGGGGGCGGCCGCAGCGCCTTCGGGACGTGCAACTTCGCCGACGTCGCGCTCGCGCCGGCAGAGAGCGGGCGCTGGCTCCTGCTCGGCGTCAACACGGCCGGGTGCGCCGACGGGCAGCTGCGCGCGGGCTGGTTCGACGAGGGCACGCCCGAGGTCGTGCTCGATGACGACGCATCCCCGCTGGCTTCGGGGGTCGACGTTGTGCCCGGTCATCCCTGCTCGGGTGCGGGTCGCGAATCGGGCGTTGGAGGCGCCTCGATGCCGGTAATGGTGTCACTCACGCCACCCTCGCCTGGGGTACAGTCGCTGGGCGCGTGGCTGGCCCGGCCCGAGGGGACCGCGGGGTGCGGCGCCGAGGCTTCTGTCGAGGCGCTGGGACTGCGGTTTGGGCTGGGGTCGTCGACGGCGATCCCGCCTCGATCGGGCGTCCAGGCCACCGACCGGGGGCGCCCACGGGTCCTCGGAAGCTCCCGCGGCTCGGGCCGACCGTCTCTCGCCGCGGACTCCCAGCGCTTCGTGTTGGCCCACGGCGCGGCGGCCGGGGGCGTCCGCGTGCACGTGATCCCCCCGGTCGACCCGGCGGTCATGACCCTTGCCGGCGTGGCCTCGACGACGTTCCACCCCGCGCCCGATCTCGGGGTCGTGGACCAGTGCGCCGTCGCGGTCCGCCCCGTGACGGGCAACCGGACAACGCTGGGGATCGCGTGGAAGTCGGGGTGCGCGAGCGACGGCCCCATCTCCTTCGCCACTGCGACCGTGGCGCCGGGAGGCCCGTCCGACGTCGCCCTCGACACCGTGATCGCGTTGACCGATCGCGGCCGGGCTCCGCTGGTCGTCTACCTTCCCCGGGGCGTCTCCGCGGTCGGAACCTTGCGCGGCGCGAGCCCGGTCACCGACGACGACGACGGAGGATGGCTGGTCGTTTGGACTGACTACTCCAACGGTTCTGCTCGGGTGCTGGCCAGACGGGTCGCCGAACACGGGGGACGCCCGGTCGACGACGTCGCCCTCTCGCTGGGGGCGCCCGTCGGCAGCGAACCGACGGTGGTCGTGGGCGCCAGTTCCTCGGGTCCGTCGGAGTTCCGCTATCTAATCGCCGATGCCGTGGGGTCGAGACTGGTCGGCGGAGAGCTCGTTTGTCGAATGCCGTGACCCCACGCTCGGTCGTGGAGACGTTCCGAGAGAATCACTTCGGGAGTCATGGTTTCGCGGGACGGCGATCACGCGGTCGCAGCCTCTGAGTGAACGCGCGAAAACATCGAGGTCTCTGGGCTTGGTCTCCCACCACCTTCCCACCACTTGATCCTCCGCCTGGGTCCATCCGGCTCCGCCCTGGTAACGGCAAGAGC
>SCUS01000156.1 GCA_004297725.1 Myxococcaceae bacterium
CCCTCCGGGCGAGGCCGCATTGGGAGGGCCTGGGCGGGATCCTCCCCTCGCTGACGCTCGGGGTCTGGCTCGGGCTACCGACGCCTCGCGGTCGTACCGGGGAGAGCGAGCCGACGCCTCGCGCTCGTGCCGGGAACCCCTTACCTCGACGCGAGCACCCGCAGCGGCGCGACCGGGAGCTCGATGCCCTCGTAGACCCGGTCGGTCTCGAGGACTCCGCGCAGCGCGGTCAGCGGGACGGACTGACCCGGCCCCGCCTCCCGCAGCGTCCAGAGGTTGTCGTCGCCGCGGGAGTACACCTCCAGCAGGGCCTTGCACTGGGACACCATCACGTAGTCGCGCAGCGACTCGATGCGCCGGTAGTGCTCGAACTTCTCTCCGCGGTCGTAGCGCTCGGTCCCGTCGGAGAGCACCTCGACCAGCATCGTCGGGTTGACCATCGCGAGAGCGTCCGCGGGGTCGACCTGGAGCGCGCCGCATACCACCGAGGCGTCGGGGTACGTCGCCAGCCCGGTCGCGAGGATCCGCACCTTCGCGTCGGAGCTGTAGACCCGACAGCCGCACGAGAGCGCCAGCGCGCCGCGTTGGCGGCTCCCCCGCACACGCGGGGATCGACCCTGGTTGAGATTGAGGCCGCGGGCATCCAGGCAGGCCACCCCCCGCACAGGGGCGCTACGGGCCTCGCCGGCTGGGCTACGCTCCGGGGATGTCAGGCGACGCCGCACGCACCATCGACCCGGAGTTTCCCAACCTCGCGCCCGACGTCGTGGACGGCTACCGCAACGCGCCGGAGACGACGGTCGCGGAGATCATCGACGGCGTGCTGCTGACGATGCCTCGCCCCCACCGTCAGCACGTCCACGCGGCGTCGGCGCTCGGCGAGGAGCTGGGGCCGCCGTTCCGTCGAGGGCGCGGCGGGCCTGGGGGATGGGTGATCCTCGACGAACCCGAGCTGCATCTGGGGCCGCTCCCTGACGTCGTGATCCCCGACCTCGCGGGCTGGCGGCGCGAACGCATCCCCGCGGACTTCCTCGCGGGGACCGAACCGCCCTTCATCCCCCTCGCGCCGGACTGGTGCTGCGAGGTGCTCTCGCCTTCGACGGAGCGGGTCGACCGCGGGCGCAAGCTGTCGATCTACCACCGGGAGGGCGTCGGCCACGTCTGGCTGGTGTCGCCGGTGCTGCGATCCGTGGAGGTGTACCGCCGGGCGGACATCGGCTGGTTGTTGCTCGCGACCTTCGAGGGAGACGCGGTCGTGCGCGCGGAGCCCTTTGACGCGGTGCCGCTCGACCTCGCCGGGCTGTGGGCGCTGTAGCCCGGGCGTCTCCCCCCCCGCCGATCAATCCTCGTCAGGGAATCGCGCCGTCGAGGCGAGCACCAGGTCGAGCGACGACGAGCCCAGCAGGTCGCGCTCGATGGTGTCGCAGACGCGGGTGAGCGCGAGGTCGTTGGGGTCGTGGCCGAAGGGGTTGTCGAGCTCCTGCCCGATGCCCTCGATCATCAGCACGGCGTACGCGACCATCATCGTCACCAGCGGCGTCAGGAAGCCGATCTCCCGCACGAGGCAGAGCGGCAGCGTCGCGAGGTAGAGCGCCACCATCCGCCGAAGGAGCAGCACGTAGCCGAGGGGCGTCGGGGTCTTTCGGATGCGCTCGCACCCGCCCAGGCAGTTCACGAGGGTCATCACCTCCTCCTCGACCCGCGCGGCCAGCGGCGGATCGAGCGCGCCGCGCCTCGCGTAACCCGCCAGCAGCGAAGAGATCTTCTCCGAGGCGTAGAGCGGCGGGCTCGGGTGCGCGGCCATCGCGGAGCGCTCGGCCTCCGGCAGCAGCCGGTCGATCTCCGGCCGCTCGGGCTCCTCTCGGAGCGAGCGTCGGCAGGCGTGCGCGAAGACCACCACCCAGGTCACGAACTCCCTGGCCTCGCCAGCGTCGAGGGCCGCGTGACAGCGAGCGATGCGCCCGAGGTTGCGCGACGCGTTGACGATCGACCCCCAGAGGGTTCGGCCCTCCCAGAAGCGGTTGTAGGAGGTGTTGGTGCGGAAGGCGAGGATCAGCGCGATGACCGCGCCGGAGACCTCGTAGAGCCCGATGTTGAGCACCACGCGATCGTTGAGCCGATGGGCGAACCAGAGGGCCGAGGCGATCAGCCCGAAGACCAGCACCCTGCGCATCAGCCCCGGCGCGAAGGACCCCCGCGGAGACACCAGCATGTGGAGCCAGTCGGTCTTCGCATAGGAGAGCACCGGCCCTGGATCGATCCCCCATGGGGGAGCGTCAAGCGCGGCATCGCGGATGCAGCCTGGAAGGAGCCCATCGGGGCGCTCACCACAGGCTCAGGAGGCATTGAGGCCATGCGACGACTGCTGCTCGGTGCCCTGGCGGGCGCCTTCATCGTCTCGAGTTCGCTCTCGTGGGCGCAGGTCGGCGGGCCCCACACCGCGCCGACGGAGCAGGCGCCCGGAGGCACCGGCATGGGCGGCGTCGACTCCCCCGACATGACCCTCAGCGACGGCGAGATCGTGGCGACGGTGGCCGCGTCCAACCGCGGCGAGATCACCCTGGGCACCTTCGCGCAGGGCCGCGCGTCCAGCCGCGCGGTGAGGGAGTTCGCCCGCTCGACGGTGAGCGCGCACACGGAGGCCGGCACGCGCATGGCGGCGCTCGTGCAGCGCCTCGGCCTCACGTCCATCGAGGGCACCGAGAGCCTGAGGCTCAACGCCGAGGCGACGTCCTCCCGGCAGCAGCTCTCCCGCCTGCGCGGCGGCGCCTTCGACCGCGAATACCTCGACGCGCAGATCGCGGCCCACGGCGAGCTGCTCGAGCTGCTCGACCACAAGCTCATCCCTTCGGCCCACGCGGCCGACCTGCGCACCGCGCTACAGAGCGACATCCGGCCCATGGTGGCCGCGCACCTCGCCCACGCGCGCAGCCTGCGCAGGCGTCTGTAGCGCACTGCCGCCATGGTGTGGCGGCGCTGTCGTGCGCGGCCCTCCTGGCTAACGGCTGGTGCCGGCCGGCACGACCCGCGGCTCGTCGGGCTTCGGCTCGCTCTCCACCGACGACTCGCCCACCGGCCGGCCCATCGCCGTCAGGATCAGGTCGCGCGCCTGCTCGGGCGTGCGGTCGGACACCTCGAGGATGAGCCGCTTGAACTCGTCGTGCTGCAGATCGATCGCGACCGACTTCGTCTCGTCGCGCACGTCGCAGAACACGTTGCCCGAGCCGTCGGCCATGATGAGCGTGCCGGCGAGCACGTGGCCCGGGCTGCGCACCCCGCGAAACTGCGACTCCACCGGCATGTACATCACCTTCGAGATGTCGGGCCGCGCGGTGACCCCGGTGATGTGCGCGAGTGGGACGGTGATCGAGCTTCGCAGCGCCAGGATCTTGTCGAAGCCCTCCACGGTCACGAGGAGCACGTTGTCCTTGATTTCGATTGTTGCCATCGGAGACCTCCGGGGAGACGCGCGACCCCCGCCACGCGATGCGACACCGCCATGCAGACGCCGCGTCTCAGCCCCTGCCTGTTGCCCTCGGGCGCGCCTGTCAATGCGAGCCCCGGGGCCTCCCTTCCAGGCCGACGGCTCAGGGTCGCTGCACGGTGGCGACGCGGTCGCGGCCCTCTCGCTTGGCCTTGTAGACGCCCCGGTCTGCGGCCTCGATGAGGCTCTCGGCGGAGCTCATCTCCGGGCTTCGCGCGGCGACGCCGACGCTGACGCTGCCTCGCCACTCGCCCGCGCCCGCGGGCACGCGCAGCGCGGCCACCTTGCTGCGCACCTCCTCGGCGAGCTGCATCGCGCCCGCGAGCGGGGTGCGCGGGCACAGGATGAGAAACTCGTCGCCGCCGAGGCGGCACACCACGTCGTCGGTGCGCACCGCGTGGCCGAGCTCGCGCGCGAGCACCCGGAGCACGGCGTCTCCGGCGTCGTGGCCGTAGCTGTCGTTGATGCCCTTGAAGCCGTCGGCGTCGATCATCAGGCAGGCGAGGGGCGCGTCCGTGGCGACGGCGTCCTGCCACTCCCGCTCGATGCGGGTGATCGCGTGGCGGCGGTTGGGCAGGCCCGTGAGGATGTCCGTCATGGCCATGTCCTCGAGCCGCTGGTTGGCCTCGGAGAGCGCCAGCGTGCGCTCGGCGACGCGCGCCTCGAGGGTGCGGTTGAGCCGCGAGAGGGCGCGGTTGCGCTCGGAGACGAGCTGGAAGAGCCCGTCGAGGGCGCGCAGCAGCGTGTCCGTGGCCGGGTCGCGGCTCCGCTCGCTGGAGCGGTAGGCCTGCTCCGGGGTCTGGCCCTGCGCGATCGCGGCGAGCTGCCCGGCCATCACCTGATCCTTCCCGAGGATGTGATAGGCGAGCCACTGGGAGAGGAACCGCAGCAGCGCGTCCGCCGCGTTGGGCTCGTCCTTCGTCATCGCCCCGCGCAGGAGCGCCACCTCCTCGAAGAAGTTCGCGTGGGCCGCGAGGTGGCCGTCGATGTGCCGCCGGTCGAGGCCCCGCGCGAACATCATCGACTCCTCGTCGGAGAAGTGATGCACCGCGTAGAGCGCGAGGCTCTCGAACACCGTCTCGATCTCGTCCTTCGACGCGCCCTCGTCGCTCGTCACGGCGTCGCCGAGGCGGTTGATCAGGTCGACGAGCCCATGGTGCTGAAGGTCGACCTCGGTGACGCCGGTGACGAAGCAGTCGTCCCAGACAAACGATTCCATCCTGTGGTTCTCCAACGGCACGGATGGCGGTCCAGGTGGCGGGACCCTCGCCTTCGTGCCAGCTCAGCCGTACACGGCCGCGGCTGCAGCGCCCGTGCCGCCTTGGAAAATGGCCTGGAATTCGTGTGAATCGAGAGAGTCTCCCAGCAGCGAGGGAAGACCCTGCACGCCTCGCGCAACCGTTGCACCGATCGCGGAGACGGTCGCGCTGCGCGTGGGAGAGCGCCGGTCGGGAGTGGTCGGCGAGGGTGGGAAGGGGGGGGTTGGGGCGGAGAGAGCGCTCAGGCCTTGTTGGCGAGGGCGCGCTGCATGAGGTCGGTCATGCGCTGGGCGAAGCGGTGCGGGTCGTCCGGGGTCGAGCCCTCGGTGAGCAGCGCCTGGTCGTAGAGGAGCTCGATCCACTCGTCGAGCGACTCGTCCCCGGAGGCGGCGCGCGCCTGGATGGCCTCCATCAGCGGGTGCGTCGGGTTGAGCTCCAGCACCCGCGCGGACGGCGGAACCTCCCGCCCGTTGGCCCGCAGCAGCCGCTCCATCGCGGGGTTCATCGCGCCCGGCGGCACCACGAGGCAGGCCGGCGAGTCCTTGAGCCGCGACGAGCTGCGCACCTCGCGGACGCGCGAGCCGAGCACCGACTTCACCCGCTCGATGAGCGGCTTGAGCGCGCCCGCGGCGGCCTCCTCGCTCTGCTTCGCCTCGGGGCTCGCGTCGAGCTTGAGGTCGGCCATCGCCACGTTGACCAGCTTCTTCCCCTGGAACTCCTTCAGCCCGTCGGCCGCCAGCGTGTCGATGGGGTCGAAGAGGTAGAGCACCTCGTAGCCGCGCTCTCGCAGCGCCTCCAGGTGCGGCGACTTGGCGGCCGCCTGCCGCGTCTCGCCGATGGAGTAGTAGATCGCCTCCTGCCCCTCCTTCATGCGCCCGACGTACTCCGCGAGGGAGGTGATGCCGTCGCCGTGCGAGCTCTCGAAGCGCACCAGCGTGCCCAGGCGCTCCCGGTACTCGTAGTCGAGGTGCAGGCCCTCCTTCACCACCTTGCCGAACTGCGCCCAGAAGGTCGCGTAGTCCTCGGGCGACTCCTTGGCGAGCTCGTCGAGCCGGTCGAGGGTCTTCCTCGCGACCTGCTTCTTGATGGCGCGCACCACCGCGGAGTCCTGCAGGGTCTCGCGGGAGACGTTGAGCGGCAGGTCGTCGGAGTCGATGAGCCCTCGCACGAAGCGCAGCCAGAGCGGCACCAGCGCGTCGCAGTTGTCCATGATGAAGACGCGCTTCACGAAGAGCTTCACCCCGCGGCGCCCCTCGCCCGGGGTGTCCATCTCGAAGGGCGGACGCCTCGGCAGGTACAGCAGCCCGGTGAACTCCTGCGAGCCCTCGACCTTGAAGTGCGCCCACGCCAGCGGCTCTTCCCAGTCGTTGGTGAGGTGCTTGTAGAAGTCCTTGTACTGCTCGTCGGTGATCTCGCTGCGCGGCCGCTGCCAGAGCGCCCTGGCCTGGTTGATCGCCTCGAAGGCGGGCTCCTCGGCCCTGGGCTCCTCGCCCTCCTTGGGCTCCTCCTTCTCCGCCGCCATCTCGATCGGGTGGCCGACGAAGTCGGAGTACTTCTGCACCAGGTCGCGGAGCTGCCAGCTCTGGAGGAAGTCCTTCTGGTCCTCCTTGAGGTGGAGGATCACCGAGGTGCCGCGGGTCTCTCGCGTCGCGGGCTCGAGGTCGAAGCCGTCCTTGGCGTTGGAGGACCAGCGCCAGGCCTCCTCGCTGCCCGCCGCGCGAGACACCACCGACACCCGATCGGCCACCAGCCAGGAGGCGTAGAAGCCCACCCCGAACTGCCCGATGAGCGTCAGGTCGGGCTTTCCCCCCTTGGCCTTCAGCGACTCCAGGAACTTCTTCGACCCCGAGCTCGCGATGGTGCCCAGGTGCTCGATGAGCTCGTCGTGGGTCATCCCCACGCCGTTGTCGTCGATGGTCAGCGTCCCGGCGGCCTCGTCGGGGATCAGCCGGATGCGCAGGGGCTCCTCGCCCATCAGCCCGGCCTCGGTGACCGAGCGGAAGCGCAGCTTGTCGATGGCGTCGGAGGCGTTGGAGATCAGCTCGCGGAGGAAGACCTCGCGGTGGCTGTAGAGCGAGTGGATCACCAGGTCGAGGACCTGGCTCACCTCTGCCTGGAACGAGTGGTGTTCGGGTGCGTGCGCTTCGGTGGTTCCCATGGGGCGAGGCTGATAACCAGCCGCGCGCCACGGCTCAAGCCCTACGGGCTCATTCCATGTAAGAAGGCGAGACGAACGCGTCCCGGTGGGCCCACAGCTCGTCGGCCACCTCCGCGGGCACACCCTCGGTCACCGCCGCGATGGCCGCGTCGATGTCCCCGCCCTCGACCGCCGACCGCCCCGCGCGCCGGGCGCTCTCGGCCGCCGCCTGGAGCACCATCCTCGCGGTCATCTGCCCGACCATTCCCCCGAGCGACTGGAGCGCCTCGCCCTGGGCCCGCGCCTCGGACTCCGACTCCGAGCGCATCACCCGGATCTGCTCCATCGCCGCCGCCAGCTTGCGCGCGTAGCGATCGCGGTACCCCTGGGCCTCCCGCGCCGCCCGCTCCGCCGCCTCGATGCGCTCCAGCGTGTCCGTCGCGTAGTTGCCGAGCGCCTCCCGGGTCGCCTCCAGCTCCCGCTCCAGGTCCGCCGCCATCGCCTGCGCCGAGGAGACCTCCTCGGCCGCCTTCGTCTGCACCGAAGCGAGCTCCTCGGCCGCCTTCGCCTGCACCGAAGCGAGCTCCTCGGCCGCCTTCGCCTGCACCGAAGCGAGCTCCTCGGCCGCCTGCGCCTGCACCGAGGCGAGCTCCCCCTCCGCCGCCCTCAGCGCCGCCGAGGCCTCGTCCGCCGCCTCCCGCAGCGCCTTCGAATACTCCTGGTGGATGGCAGCCACCGCGTCCAGGTGCTCTGCGCGAAGCGACTCCGCGGACATCTCCCGCGCCTCGTCCATCGCCCGCTTCATGGCCACCGTCGCCTCCTCGGCGGCGATGCGCGCGGCCCGCTCGGCGGCGAGCTCCTCGGCCTGCTCGTCTTCCATGGCGCGCAGGGCCATCGCGTGCGCCGCCCTCGCCGCCTCGAAGCGCGACACCAGGGCGTCCTGCGCGGCCTCGGACTCCTCACGGGCGCGAGCCACCGCCGCGGACAGTTCCGCCCGCACCGCGGCCAGCTCCCGGGCATGGGCGTCGAGGAGCCGCTGACGCTCGGCGTTGGCGACGTGCAGCGCGGCCCGCAGCCCCGCCGCGTCGTTGGCGAGCTCGCCCAGCTGACGCCGCGCCTCGTCGCGCTCCCGGGTGCGCTCGTCGGCGTAGCGCTGCCACTCGTGCACGGTGCCGTCGGCCTGCATCAGCGCGCTGGCCGCGTGCTCGCGCTCCTGGCGCACCGCCTCGAGGGCGCGGCTCAGCGTGGCCCGCTCGGCCTCGATGGACTGGAACACCCCGTCGCGGGAGCGCAGCCGCTCCTCGAGCTCGGCGCGCTCGCGCTTCATCCGCTCGACGACCTCCCTGGCCTCGTGGATGGCGCGGTCGCGCCCGACGTGGTGGGTCTTGAGCGCCAGGATCTCGCTGTCCTTGCGGGCCAGGGCCTCGCGCAGCAGCGCCAGCCGCCGCCCGGCGCCGTCGCCGTTGCGGGTGGCCTCGTCGAGCTCACGCTGCGCCCGGTGGAGGGTCTCGACCTCGCGGCGGAGCTGCGCGTTCTCGGTCACGAGCTGGTCGCGGTGCCGCGCCAGCTGCTGGGCCGCCGCGTGGGTCGCCCGGAACTCCTGCTCCGGCACGAAGGACGGCAGCTCGTTGTGCGTGTCGACCGAGCCCGGGTTTTCGTAGTTCAACGCCATGAAGCTCTCTCACCTCCACGACGGGCCTTGGCCTACATGGTGGGTGCGGGTCCAGTTTTCGACCGAGATCGCTTTGACGCCTCCCTCCGGGAGCGGTCACGCTCGGGGCCGCCATGACGTACCCCACCCCCGGCCCGAACGTCCCCTACGGCATCAACCCCCAGTACGACCCGCGGATGGCCCGCGCGGCGCAGCTCGCGGAGAGCGCCCGCAACTGGCTCATCATCTGCGGCATCGGCTGGTTCGTGGGCTTCATGTGGATCACCGGCCCGCTGGCCTGGTACCAGGCCAACCAGTTCACGCGCGACTTCGAGACCATGGGCCTCGCGCCGCCCAGCGAGGTCACCAACCTCCGGCTGCTCGGCATCATCACCACCATCGTGGTCGCGGTGGGCTTCTTCGTCCTGCTGGCGGTGCTCGCCGTGATGTTCATCGGCTTCGCCTCCTACGGCGGCTTCAACCCGCGCTGAGACCGGAGCTTCCCTCCGCGGCCGTGTCGCTACGCGGCGCCCTTCGGCGCCCGAGGCATCCGCAGGCAGAAGCTCGCCCCCCGCCCCGGCTCGCTCTCGACCGTGATCGACCCGCCGAGCGCATGGACCACGCGCCAGACGATGGTGAGCCCGAGGCCCGTGCCCTTCCCCGGCGCCTTCCTGGTGAAGAAGGGGGTGAAGATCCTCGCCCGGTCGTCCGCGGAGATGCCCGGCCCGTTGTCGCTCACGGTGAGCAGCACCTCGCTGGCCAGCAGCTCGCCCCGCACCACCACCCGGCCGGTCTCATCCGAGACCGCCTCGATGGCGTTCTGCACCAGGTTCGAGATCGCCTGGTGCAGCTCCTCGGCGACGCAGTCGACCCACGCCTCGCCCTCGAGCTCCAGCACCAGCTCGACCGGGCGGCCGATCGACGAGGACACCAGCGTGGCGACGTCCCTCGCCCCGGCGAACACGTCGTGCGAGCGCGCCACCCGGGCGAAGCCCTCGCGGCTGTACCGCCGCATCAGCGCCACCGTGTCCCCGATGCGCGAGAGCCCCGCCTGGGCGGTCTCGAACATCCGCAGCGTGCGCCCCTCCAGCGCGGTGATCCTCGCCCGCTCGGCGTCCCCGTCCGCCTTCGGGGCGGCCATCTTGAAGGCCTCGGTGACGTCGATGCGCACCCGGGTGAAGGCGTTGCGCACGTAGTTGAGCGGGTTGTTGATCTCGTGCGCCAGGCCCCCGGTGATGGTCTCGAGGGAGTCCATCTGCTGGATGAGCACCCGCTCGGCGGCGGCGTCGCTCGCCTGCGAGAGCTTCTGCACCGTGGCCAGCAGCTCCCGGGTGTTGAAGGGCTTGCTCATGTGCTCGGTGACCCCGGAGTCCATGCCCTCCAGCCGGTCGGTGAGCTCGCCGCGCGCGGAGAGCATCAGCACCGGGACGTGCCTCGTGCGGGGATCCTGGCGGAGCCGCCGCGTGAGCTCGAAGCCGTCCATCTCCGGCATCATCAGGTCGGTCACCACCACGTCGGGCATCTGCTTGAGGGCGAGCTCCAGGCCCCGCACCCCGTTGGGCGCCGTGAACACCCGGAAGTGCTGCCGCAGCACCGTGTGCACGAGCCTGGTGACCTCCGGCGTGTCCTCCACCACCAGCACCGTGCGCCCGCGCGCTCCCTCGTCCGGGTCGCGCTCCACCACGCGCCGCTCGGTCGCGTCGAAGACGTCCAGCAGCCTGAACTCGTCGCGCGCCGCGAACTGCGCCGTCCAGTCCGTGGGGCTGTGCTTCGCGCGGCGCTCGTTGGGCACCATCTCCGCGCGGGCCCGGCGCTCCAGCACCTCCGGCGGGAGGTGCGAGCGACCCTTGCGGAGCGTCACGGTGAAGGTCGCCCCGCGCCCGGGGGCGCTCGACGCGGTGATGCTCCCGCCGTGCAGCTCGACCAGCTCGCGGGCGAGCGCGAGCCCGATGCCCGTGCCGCCCTGCGTGTAGCGGTTCTGCGCGGTCTCGCTGTCCACCTGGAAGAAGCGCTCGAAGAGCCGCTCGGACAGCTCCTGGGGGAAGCCCGCGCCGGTGTCCTCGACGGAGACCCGCGCCTGCTCGCCCTCCTCGGAGAGCGAGATCGTGATGCTCCCCCCCTCGGGCGTGTGCTTCGCGGCGTTGGAGATGAGGTTCACGAAGACCCGCTCCAGCCGGTCGAGGTCGCACCACACCTCGGACACCTCGACGTCGGCCACGAAGCGCAGCTCGATGCGCTTGCGCTCGGTGAGCGGCGACACCTGCGCGACGAGCGACCGCAGCCACCGCACGAGGTCCTGCGGCCTCACCCGGAGGCGCAGCCGCGACTCCTCCAGCCGCGACAGGTCGAGCAGGTCGCCGATGAGCCGGAGGAGCCTCGCGCCGGACAGGTAGATCGACCGCAGCGTGGCGCGCTGCGGCTCCGAGAGCTCGCCCAGCTCCCCGTCGATCATCAGCTCCAGCGGAGAGAGGATCAGCGCGAGCGGCGTCTTCAGCTCGTGGGTCACGTTGGCGAAGAAGCGCGACTTGAAGGCGTCGAGGCGCTGCAGGTCGCTGTGCGCGCGGGCGAGCGTCTCGCCGGCGGCCTCGAGCTTCACCCGGTTGTCGAGCTGCTCCCGGGCGCGCCCGTAGCCCACCAGCTGCCCCGCGCTGACCACCGCCGCCACGCTCGCGAGGAGCAGCACCTGGAGCCCCTCCAGCGGCTCGTGCAGCAGCACGATGCGCCGCAGGTCGCTGGCGTTGACGGCGACGAAGGCCGCGACCACGCCGAAGTGCACGAGGAGCACCACCCGCCGCGGCCAGAGGAAGAGCAGCCCCGCGCCGATCATCGCGAGGTGCAGCCCCGCGGTGTACGGCGAGCGCAGCCCGCCCAGCATCGGGGTCATGAGCACGATGGCGAGGCCGAGCGTGGCGATGAACGCGGCCGTCGCGTGGAGGTGCCGCTGCCGGCACCACTCCGAGCGACACGCCAGCAGCACCAGCGCGCTGGCCCCGAGCTGCACCGCGCGCAGCGCCAGGAACCACGGCAGCGTCTCCGGCGGCACCGCCGCCCGGTCGATGATGAGGAAGAAGGGGACGATGGCGAGCGCCAGCGTGGCGGCGACCCGTGCGCCCCGGCGGTTCTGCTCCTGGATCCACGCCGCCCAGCGGGCTTCGAGGACGCTCGGGGGGACGGTCTCCACGCGGCCGCCCGTCGCCCTCAGGCCCGGGTGATCTTCGCGAACGGGTTGAAGCCCTGGGTCTCCTCGATGAGCTCGACGCCGCCGCCGGGGCAGCCCTCCTCGGCGAACTGCCGGAGCTCGGCGCGGGTGCGGTACTCCAGGTACCAGTCGAGGTGGTGCTCCATGATCCAGCGGTTGGAGAGGTCGGGGGTCATGTTGCCGACGTAGAGCACCCCGCCGGGCCGCAGGCTGCGGTAGAGCCCCGCGGTCAGCCGCACCGCCTTGGGCTTCTTCAGGTAGTCGAAGAGGCCCGCGCAGATCACCGCGTGGAAGGGGCCCTCCTGGGCGAACATGGCCTGATCTTCGAGCATCCGCTTGATGGTGTCGTGGCGGAAGGACACCCGCACCACCCCGTCGCCCATCGCGTCGGCCAGCGGCTTGAGCCGCCCGTGCGCGAGCTGCAGCGCGCGACGGTCCTGCTCGAAGAGCACGAACTCCACCCGGCGCGGCGTGCGCCGCAGCGCCTGGAGGATCTCGTAGGTCTCCTGCGCGGGCCCGGCGGCCACCGAGGCGATGCGCACGACCTCGCCCTCCGGCGCCGCGGCGATGAGCGCCAGCAGCTCGTCGCGGAGCATGTCCTTGCGCGTCGCCACGCAGCGAGAACCGGGGTGCAGCGCCCCGGCCATGTGAACGCTGCGCGCGTAGAGCGACGAGCCCTCGAAGGTGTGCTCGTAGATGTACCGCATCACCTCGAAGTCGCCGGGGTAGCCAAGCGGCTTGGTGCGCGCGCGGTGCATGAGCGGCGCCTCGAGCATCAGCGGGTCGAGGATGCGCTGCGAGTAGGCCTTGAGCGCCTGGTGGTCGTCGGGGCTGTCGACGCGGCTCGCGGCGTCGATCTCCAGCGAGAGGCGCTCGAACTCCGGCACGAAGTCCGACCGGATCGAGCGGATGAGCGAGCCGCGCCCGCCGTCGTCGGCCTCGCCGTGCACGACGCGCCAGGGGAGGTCGCGCTCGACCTCGCCCAGCCGCTCGCGCGCGTCCTCGAGGAAGAGCCGCATCTCGCTGACCAGCGCCTTGAACCGGTCGAAGCCGGGGCGGGCCCAGGGACGCCGCGCGCCGCCGAAATCCAGCCGCCCCTGAGCCTTCAGCTCATGGACCTTGCGGATCATCAGCACGTCGTCGACGTCCATCATCGCGTCGCAGAGGCGCGCCCCCACGAGGCGCCCCGCCGCGGTGCTGCGCACGCCGATGACCTCGACCGCGCCGCGGTACGCCTCGTGGCCGTCGAAGCTCAGGAGCAGCTCGTCGATCAGATCGCCCGGCGCCGGCTCGGCCGCGCCCGCCGGCCAGATCAGCGCGACGCCGCTCTGCGACAGGTCGTGCAGCGCGCACTCGACGTCCTGCCGGTCGTAGCAGACCGACAGCTCGACGTGCATCGTGCCGAGGCCGTCCTGCGAGATGCGATCGGGGCGGTAGTACACCTCTCGCCCCTCGCCGCCCGCCATCTCCTCGTACCTTCGCAGCGGCAGGCTGCTCGGGCGCGATACGAAATCCGGGGCGCGGCTTGGACGATCGGAGTCACTGGCCATCAGGTCCTCTCGGCAGTTCGATCACAAACCTCGCCCCGCCCCCCGGCGGCACCGGAGGCACCGAGCGGATCGATCCGCCGTGCTGCTCCATGATGAGCCGACACATGTAGAGCCCCATCCCCAGGCCCTGCGCCCCCTTGGTGCTCTCGAAGGGATCGAAGAGCCGCGACGCGATCTCCGGAGCCACCCCGGGCCCCTCGTCCTGCACCGCGATCGACACCCCCCCGGTGGTGCGCGCCACCTCCACCTGGATGCTCTGCGGCGAGTCCGTCGACTGCATCGCGTTGCGCAGGAGGTTCACCATCACCTGCAGCACGCGAGCGCGGTCGCAGCGCACCGTCGGCAGCCCTGGCTCGACGCTGATCACGCAGCGAGAGCGGCGCTGCTCCATCTCGAGACCGGCCAGCACGAGGGCGTCGCGCAGCACGTCCGAGAGGTCGAGCGGCTCCGCCTTCAGCGCGAGGCTCCCCGCCGCGAACTGGTGCAGCGTGCTCAGCGTCGACATGAGGTGCCGGGTCGCGGAGACGCCCACGCGCAGCGGCGACATCAGCCGCGGCGACACCCCCTGCGCCTCGAACAGGCTCTCGAGCAGCGTGAGCCCGCCGAGGGTGTTGCGCAGGTCGTGGGTGATGCCCGCGGTGAGCCGGCCGATGGTGCCCAGGCGCTCGAGGTGGAGCATCTTGTGCTGCGCCGCGTGGAGCTCGTCGAGGGCGAGCTTGAGCTCGTCGCTGCGCGCGGCGAGCAGCTCGAGCAGCCGGCCGTTGAGCCGGCGCTGCTGCACCATCGCGCTGGCCTGGGCGACGGCTCCGAGCAGGTCTTCCGGCTCCCAGGGCTTGTGCATGTGCCGAAACACCCGCGCGCGGTTGATCGCGTCGACGAGCACCGGCGTGTCGGTGTAGGCGGTGAGCAGTATGCCCGCGACGTCGGGGTAGCGCTCTCGCACCTCCGCCAGCATGTCGATGCCCGTCATCCCGGGCATGCGCTGGTCGCACACGATGACGTCGAAGCGCTCGACCTCGAGCAGCCTCAGCGCGATCTCCGCGGAGCGCGCCTCGTGCACCACGTAGTCGGCGTCGAGGAAGGCACGCAGCACGTCGAGGTTGCCCAGGTCGTCATCGACGATGAGCACCTGTCCGGTGAGCGTCTCGCCGATACCGTAACGGGCGGCGAGCGCCGCGAGCGCATCAGGCTCAAGCACGACTGGAGTCTAGACAGGGCAACGAGGGACCATCAACCGCGAAGTGTCCGAATGACGGTCGCCCGCTCAGCGCGCACGATGGGACGCGAAGTGGTCGAGGATGTGATCGGCGACCGAGGCCTTGCTCATCGGAGCCAATGGGGTCACCGCCCCGGGCGTCACCAGCGTTACGCGGTTGTCGTCGCCGTCGAAGCCGTCCGCGGCGAGGTTGGCCACCACGAGGTCGCAGCCCTTGCGGACAAGCTTCTCCCTCGCGCGCTCGACGAGATCGCTCGTCTCGAGCGCGAAGCCCACCAGCATCGGCCCCCCCTCATGACGCGATGCGCCGAGCTCGGCGAGGATGTCGGGGTTCTTCACCATCCGGATCACGAGCTCGTCGTCGGACTTCTTGATCTTCTCGGCAGCGACCTCCGAGGGCCGGTAGTCGGCCACCGCAGCGGCCATCACCACGAGCTGCGCCGCCCCGGCCGCGGCCATCACCGCGTCGCGCATGTCCCTCGCGCTGCGCACGCGCTCCACGGTCACGCCCTCCGGGGTCGGCAGCGCGGAGGGCCCGCTCACCAGCACGACGTCCGCGCCCCGGTCGCGCGCCCGTATCGCGATCGCGTAGCCCATGCGCCCCGACGATCGGTTGCCCACGAATCGCACCGGGTCGATCGCCTCGTGGGTCCCGCCTGCGCTCACCACGACGCGACAGCCCGCGAGGTCCTGCGGGGTGAGCGCGCGCGCCGCCGCGTCGACGATCTCCCCGGGTTCGACCATGCGCCCGATGCCGCTCTCGCCGCTGGCGAGCGGCCCCACGACCGGCCCCACCACGACCACGCCGCGCGCCCTCAGCAGCGCCACGTTGGCCCTCGTGGCGGGGTGCTCCCACATGCGCGGGTGCATCGCCGGGGCGACCACCACCGGCCCTCGCGCGGCCAGCAGGCAGGTGGTGGCGAGGTCGTCGCCGAGCCCGTGGGCCATGCGGGCGAGGAGGTCCGCCGTGGCCGGGGCGACGAGCACCAGGTCGGCGCGGCCGGTGAGCGCGATGTGCAGCTCGCCCGGGTACGAAGGGTCCCAGAGGTCGACGCGGGCCGCGCGGCCGGTGATGCCCGCGAAGGTCACCCCGGTGATGAAGCGCTGCCCGGCGGGGGTGAGCACCGTCTCCACGCCGGCCCCGCGGCGCTGCAGCTCGCGCGCGACCAGCGCCGACTTGAAGGCCGCGATGCCGCCGCCGACGACCAGCAGCACCTCGCGTCCGGCGAGCGCGTCGCCGCTCACCGCGCGCCCGGCCTCGCCGGGGGCCTCGCCGGGGGCCTCCTCGACGGCACCGGGCAGCTCGCCCCGGCGCACCCGCTCGGCACCACCGTGCGCCCGGCCGCCGCCGCGCTGGTCATCGCCGCCGCCGTGGTCGCCGGCAGCGCGCGGGTCAGGCCCTGACGCACCATCCACCCCGCGGTGCCGCAGAAGCCCGGGCGGCGCACCTCCTGGATGTCGTCGCTCTCCAGCGGCTGCGTGAGGGCGAGGTACTGGTCCGCGGTGTACTCCGGGTGGTCGTCCTGCCGCGCGGACCCTGCGGCGCCAGGGGCCCCGGTGCCCACGCGCCAGACCTGCATGGTGGGCGGATAGGCGTCGAGCCAGCGCTGGCGCACGGCCTGGTCTCCCTCGCGGATGATCCGGTACCGGGTGATGCGAAAGCCCGGGATGCCCCGCTGCGTGAGCACCCGCGTGCCCGCCGGCAGGTTGGCGTCGGGCACCTCGCGCTCCTCGAAGCGGTCGACCCGGGGCATCACCTTGCGCACGAAGGTCACCGCGCGGGTGCGACGCGCGCCCAGCAGCTCGATGCGGGCGAGCCCGTTGTTGAGCCGGGTGTGCACCACCACCGGGAAGGGCAGCGTGTTGCGCAGCTTCAGGTTGATCGACGGGTACACCACCGTCGCGTCGAGGCCCATCTTGATGTAGCCGCTGGGGCGCGAGTGCGGCGTGCGGTCGACGACCTCCATGCCCGCGAAGAACGACGCCGCGAACAGGCTCCCGGCGATCTGGCAGACGCCGCCGCCGACCCCGTCGATGAGCTCGCCCGCGGAGATGACCGTCGCCATGCGGAAGCCGTTGGCCTCGGAGCGGTCGCCCACGATCTCGTTGAAGTCGAGCACCGCGCCCGGCATCCAGACGTAGCCGTTCACCCGGCTGGCCGCGAGGTGGAGGTTGTACGTGCGGTCGCGGTGGTCTTCGTTGGCGTTGTAGTTGGTCTGGAACCACCCCACGACGGCGTTCATCTCCACGTCGCGGAGCTGCTCGGAGGTGGTCGTCGGGTCGGTGTGCTCCAGCACCGCCTCCACCCGATTGCGCCCGCTGGTGAACGCCGTGTCGAGCAGCGCCAGCGTGCCGAACACATCGAGGAAGGTGCCGCGCCGCTCCGGGATCACCCGCCGCTGCTCGACGTCGATGCGCGCGTCCACCGGGACGTGGTCGACCTCCTCCTTGAGCTGCGCGAGGAGCGGCAGCGCCACGGCCCCCTCCAGGCGCACCGGGAGGGGCAGCTCGATGGGCCCGCGGGCGAGGGCGGCGTGGTGCCGGACGAGCGCGCTCGACGGGTCGGCCGCGGCGCGCAGCAGGTGCTCGAGCAGGCGCACGTCGACCCGGGCGCCGAAGGCCTCGCGGCTGCGCTCGAGCGTGCGCTCCTCGGCGACGATGGTGACGTGCTCGCGGAGGTACGCGCGAGCCAGGTCGAGGGCCTGCGCATGGGGATCGGGCCCGAGGGCCACCGGACGGCCGCGCACCCTCACCCGCGGGACGCCCGCGGCCTGCGGGGCCCGCTCAGGGAGCAGCAGGTACCCGATGCCTCCGCCCATCAGGGCGAACAGCAGGGACAGCGAGGAGAGCCGCAGCCAGCGCGTCATGGGAGCTCCCCGGTCGGTAGACCGCGGAGCCGGTCGGGTCAACCTTCCGACCGGGAGCGGCCGATGCGCCGGTGCGCGAGCGACGGCAGCGACGCGCGCACCGAGGCCGTGCGCCCGGGGTCGATCTCCGCGAGCACCACCCCCTCGCCCTCGGCCCGCTCGGCCAGCACCACGCCCCACGGGTCGACGATCATCGCGTGGCCCCAGGTGGTGCGCCCGCCCGGGTGCGTCCCCCACTGCGCCGCCGCCAGCACGTAGGACTGCGACTCCACCGCCCTCGCCCGCAGCAGCAGCTCCCAGTGCGCGCGCCCGGTCGTGGCCGTGAAGGCCGCGGGCACCGCGAGCACCGTCGCGCCGCCGTCCACGAGCCCGCGGTACAGCTCCGGGAAGCGCACGTCGTAGCAGACGCTCAGGCCCAGCCGGCCCACCGGCGAGTCAGCCACCACCAGCGCGTCGCCCGGGGCCGTATTACGCGACTCCGTAAGAACGGGCCCGCCCGGCAGGTCGATGTCGAAGAGGTGGATCTTCCGGTAGCGCGCCACCACCACGCCGCGCTCGTCGAGCAGCGCCGCGGTGTTGAAGGTGCGCGCGTCCTCCGCGCGGGCCTCGGGCACGCCGCCCCAGAGCACCCACGCCCCGGTCTCCCTGGAGAGCGCCGCCATCCGCTCGCCGCACGGCCCCCCCGGGGCTTCGCCCGGGACATACCTCCCGGCGACCTGCCCCCGGCCCTCCTCGGCGCCCATGTAGAGCGCGTTCTCGGGCATCACCACCAGCGCAGCGCCCGCCGCCGCCGCCTCGCGCCCGAGGGCCTCCGCGGTCGACAGGTTGCGGTCGACGTCCTCGCCGGAGTTGAGCTGAACCACCGCTGCCTTCACGCGCCACCCCTCCCCGCGAACTCCACCACGCCCGAGCGCAGCGCCGCGCGCGTCGGAACGATCTCCCGCCCGGTGAGCGCCGCCACGGTCACGACCATCCACGCCTCCGGCAGGCCCCGCACCCGGTAGCTGGCGTTGCGCGACTCCACCACCAGCGCGACGCCCTCACGGCGCACCGCCACCACGCCTCGATCGATGAGGGCCTCCAGCGGCGGCGCCCAGCCCGGCGCGCAGCGACGCCACCACGCGGCCGCCTCGTGCACCAGCACCAGGGGCATCGGCTCGCCTTCCGGGGCGACGACCCCGGCGGGGATCTCCGGGTGGGTCACCCCGCGCCGGGCGCGGACCCTCCCCGCGAAGGCGACGGGGCCGAGCGGGGCGAGGCCCTGGAGGGCGGCGGAGCGCAGTCGGGCGAGCGGGTCGTGGGTCACGGAGCGCACGATAGCGCGGTCCGACGGCAGTCTTCAGGGGGAAGCGAAGCTAGTGGGCGCAGGGCGAGGACGGAGACGAGGCCGAGCCGGCGCAGGGCGAGCCCGAGCCCGAGGCGCAGGGGGTGCCCGAAGCGCAGGGCGACCCGGAGGCGCAGGGCTCGCTGCCCGAGGTGCACCACGCCACGCGCGCGACGATGGCGACCTGGGCGGCGGAGATGATCGCCAGCCCGGCGATGCCCATGAGCACCGTGTAGCCGAGGCCCTTGCGCACGAGCCCGAGGTCGCCCGGGACCACCGCGACCACCTCGCTGGGCGACTGCGCGCGGAAGGGGGCGGGCTCCATCGTGGGGTGGGTGTGCGGGCGCACCAGAACGTGGTCGAGCACCGGCGCCCAGACGAGCGGCGTGGAGACGTGCTCGACCTCGCGCGGGACGATCGCGAGCGAGCCGTCGCTGACCGCCTGCTCGAAGCGGGCGAGGCGCACCGCGCGCAGCATCGCCGCGAGCGTGAGCACCGAGGCGACCACCGTGAGCCCCACCGAGGCGGCGTGCAGGACGTCGATGCGGTAGCGCCAGCCGGCGAGGCCCGCGCAGGCGCCGATGAGCGTCGCGGCCTCGATGGAGAGGCGCTCGGCGCGGCTGGCCGAGGGCTCCCGCTGGGCGGCGCGCACCCGGAGCGACCAGAGCGAGAAGAGGACGCCGAAGCCCCCGCCGACCAGCAGCCCGTAAGCCGCGCCGTAGGCCGTGGCCACCGGCAGGAAGCGCGTGAGCGCGAAGCCCGCGCTGGCGACGACGGCGATGGAGACGACCGCGCCGCCGAGGACGCCGAGGAGCAGCGAGCGCCCGAGGGTGCGCACGACCGCCTGCGCGGCGCTGCCGTCGGGCTGCGCGGCGGCGCGGGCGACGTAGGCCCCGCAGATCGCCCCGAGGAGCAGCGTGGGCAGCCAGCCCCGCGGGGCCATGTGCTCGGCGCCGACCCACTGGAACATCAGCGGCGACAGGAGCGCGCCGAGGGTCGCGAAGAGGACGCGCGTGGCCCTGAGGGCCGAGGCCGCGTCGACGGTGCGGAGGGGGAGAGGGAACGGCGTGGCGTCCATATGGAGGCCGAGCATGAACCCGCGGCCCCGGGGTGACCAGCCCTCCCCTACAAGGCCCTGCGGCGCATGGAGACATTCATCAGCAGACCCACCCCGATCAGGATCGCGAGCACGCTCGAGCCGCCGTAGGAGAAGAACGGCAGGGTCACTCCGACCACCGGGAGGCTGCGGGTGACCATCCCGACGTTGAACACCACGTGCCAGAAGAAGAGGGCCGCGACGCCGACGGCGATGGCGGCGCCGAAGCGGTCCTTGGCGAGCGAGGCGATGCGCAGGGCCCAGAGGATGAGGAAGAGGTAGAGCAGCAGCACGATCACGACCCCGAGGAAGCCCTGCTCCTGGGCCCACACCGGGAAGGGGAAGTCGGTGTGCGTGTCGGGCAGGAAGTGCTGCTGGTTCTGGGTGCTCTGCATGAACCCCTGGCCCCACCAGCGGCCGCTGCCGATGGCCACCATGCTCTGGTGCGCCTGCCAGCCGGTGCCCTGCACGTCGACCTGCTCGCTCATGAACGAGGTCAGCCGCTCCTTCTGGTACTGCTTCAGTCCGTAGAGCCAGAGCAGCGTGCCGCCGATGCCGCCGCCGCCCACGATGACCCCGAGGGTCCGCCAGGAGATGCGCACCAGCGAGAGGGTGCTCACCGCCACGAGGCCCACGATGAGGGCCGTCCCGAGGTCGGGCTGGGCCATGATGAGCCCAAGGGGAAGGGCGATGAGGGCGCCCGGGGCGATGAGGTCGCGCAGGGACCACGCCCCGCTGCGCTGGTCGCGGTGCACGTAGCGCGCGACCGCGAGCATCAGGCACAGCTTCACGAACTCGCTGGGCTGGAAGAGGAAGCTCCCGATCTGGATCCAGCGGTGCGTCCCGCGGATGCTCTTGCCCAGCAGGAACACCAGCACCAGCGCCACGATCGACCCGATGTACGCGCCGTACGCGTAGCGCTCGTAGACCTTGTAGTCGATGGCCGCGACGATCACCGCCACGCCGCCGCCGAGGGCGAGCCAGTAGATCTGCTGGATGTACAGCTCCGCGCGCGCCCCGGTCTGCGCGCTGGTGGCGGAGTAGAGGTTGACCACCCCGAGCGTCGCGATGACGCACACCACGAGGAAGAGCGGCCAGTCGAAGTCGTCCCGTAGCCGATGCTGGATCGTGCGCGCCATGGCTCTCAGCGCCTCGGCTGGTGGGCCCGCCAGGTGGCCACGCTGGGGATGGGTGCGCCCGGGCGGATGCGTGTGAAGTACTCCCGCACCACCTGGGTCATGAGCGGCGCCGCCTCGTGGCCGCCGGAGCCGCCGTGCTCGACCAGCAGCACCACGGCGATCTCGGGGCTGGCCGCCGGGGCGAAGCCCGCGAACCAGGCGTGGTCGCGCTGCGTCGACCAGCTGCGCCGCGGGTCCGTCGGGTCGCGCACGATGCGGGACACCTGCGCGGTGCCGGTCTTTCCGGCGACGTCGACCTCGGCGATCTGCGCCGCGTGCGCCGTGCCGTGCGCGTCGGAGATCACCCCGGCGAGCGCGTTGGTGATCATCGAGAGGTGCGCCGGGGTGACGCTCACCTGACGCCGCACGGTCGGTGGAAAGGTCTGGATGATGGTCCCGTCGGGGCCCTCGACGCGCGAGACGAGCTGAGGGACGAAGAGCGTGCCGCCGTTGGCGAGGGCGGCGTAGGCCATGGCGAGCTGGAGCACCGTGACGCGCACGTTGCCCTGGCCGATGGCGGTGTTGAGCGTGTGCCCGATGCGAAACTGCCCCGGGTAGTTCTGCGCGTACCAGGCGCGGGTCGGGATGAACCCCGGGGTCTCCTGGTTGATCCCGATGCCCGAGCGGTGCCCGAGGCCGAAGTCGAAGGCCATGCTCGCGATGCGGTCCATCGTGACGGCCTCGGCGAGCGTGTAGAAGTACACGTTGCACGACTCCACCAGCGCCCGGTGCAGGCTCACCGGCCCGTGCACGTGCTTGCAGCGAAACACCCGCCGGCCCAGCTCGTGGCGCCCGGTGCAGGTGACCTGCGAGCGAGCGTCGATGAGCCCCGCCTCGAGCCCCGCGAGCGCCGTGAAAGGCTTGAAGGTCGAGCCCGGGTAGTAGCTCTCGTAGATGGTCTTATCGATGCGCGGGCGGTAGGGATTCTCGTCGATCTCGCGGTTGAGCAGCGCCGAGATGCCCATGGTCATCGTGTTGGGGTCGACGCTCGGCTTGGAGTAGAGCGCGAGCACCCGGCCGGTGCGCACCTCCACCACCGCCGCCGCGCCGCTGGGCTTGCCGCGGAAGGCCCGGTCGATGGCCCGCATGAGCTCCATGTCGAGCGTGAGCACGAGGTCGCGCCCGGGCACCGGGTCGCGGTGCCGGTCGGGGCCGAGGCCCGCGATGGAGTCGCGCGTGATGAGCAGCCCCCGCACGTCGTGCTCGAGCCTCACCCAGCCGCGCCGGCCGCGAAGGATCGACTCCCACGCCTGCTCGACGCCCGATCGCCCCATGCGCTCGCCCGCCCGGTAGTCGCGGCCCGCGAACTCCCTCAGGTCGTCGGCGTTGACCTCGTTGAGGAAGCCCAGCGCGTGCGCCGCGAGCTCGCCGAAGGGGTACTGCCGCACCGGCGTCGCGATCACCGAGATGCCGCGGGGAAACTCCGAGCGGTGCGTCTCGATGAGCGCCAGCGACTCGCGGTCGATGTCCGAGCGCGCGAGCATGTGCTGGTAGCGCCGCGAGCCCTCGGCGTTGCGCATGCGCGCCTCGAGGCGGTCGCGCTCGTCGCGGGTGAGCCCGAGGTAGTCGGCGAAGCGGGTGAAGCGATCCATGGGGAAGTACCCGGGGATCACGTAGACGTTGTAGGCGGGGCGGTTGGCGGCGATGACCCGGCCGCGGGAGTCGCGGATCATCCCGCGCGTCGAGGGCAGGTCGACCCGCCGCAGCACGTTGTCCTCGGCGATCTGGAGCCAGCGGGCGTTGTCGACGATCTGGATCCAGAAGACCCGGCCGACGAGCAGGAGCACGCCGAGCAGCACCGCCGCGCTCATGAAGCGCACGCGCTCTCGGATCTCTCCGAGGCCTGCCTTCTGCACGAGTTCGATGGACGCCATGCGATCTCCCTCTAGCCCGTCTCGTCGGGTCGCGGCGCGGTGCCCGGCAGCGCCTGCACGAAGCGGAACACCAGCGGCGCGCACAGCGCCGTGGCCAGCGCCTGCGAGGCGACGACGCCGAGGGCTGGTAGCACCGCGAGCACCCGCCGGTCGAACACCAGCAGGAGCCCCATCATCCCCACCCCCGCGACGCACGACGCCACGAAGGCCAGCACCATCTGGAATACCACCCCGTGTAAGAAGAGCTTGAGCCCCGCGGCGCGCGCGAGGAGGAAGATGCTCACCAGGGTGAAGGTCCAGAGGCCGAGCGAGCCACCCGAGAAGACGTCGGTGAGGTAGCCGAGCACGAAGGCCACGGAGACGCCGCGCGCGAGGGAGAACTCCCCGACGGACATGTAGAGCACCATCGGGAGCACCAGCGACGGCGCCGGGTACTCCGACCACAGCACCCGCGCGAGCACCGTCTGCGCCAGCAGCAGCAGCACCCCGGCCAGCAGCAGCGCGGCGTTGCGCACGCTCAGCTCCCTCCCCGGGTCTCCGTCCGCCGGGCGCGCTGCGACGGCGCCGCGCCGGGGCGGCACCCCGGCCGGTCGACGCTCTCCGTCGCCAGCACGAGCACCTCGCCGAGCCGCGAGAAGTTCACCGCGGGCGAGAGCTCGACCTCCTGGTAGAGCCCGAACTCCCGTCGCGTCACCGCCGCCACGCGCCCCACGAGCAGCCCCGCGGGGAAGCGGCACCCGAGCCCGGAGGTGACCACCGCGTCACCCACGCGCACGTCGTCGGTGCGCTGGAGGTACTCCACCTTCGCGGCGTAGCGGTCGCGCTCGCCGGTCCCGCGCACGATGCCCCGGGCGCCGGAGCGCTCGACCATCACGTCGACGGCGCTGCGGGAGTCGACGCTCAGCAGCACGTCGGCGTAGTTGCCGAACACGCGCGCCACCTGCCCCACCAGCCCGTCGGCGGTGATCACCGGCTGCCCCGAGCGGAGCCTCGTGCGGTCCTGCGAGGTGATCGCGAGGCGCGTCACCCGGAAGAAGGGCGACGTGTCTCGCGCGATGACCTCCGCGGCGTACACCTCGCCGGGCGTCTCCACCCGGAGCTGCAGCAGCCGCCTCAGCCGGCGGTTCTCCTCGAACTCGCTGCGGTGCCGCGCGGCCTCGCTGCGCAGCCGGGCGTTCTCCGCGGTGAGCCGGTCGTTCTCGTGCTTCACCCGCACGAGGTAGATGTAGTCGCTCCAGATCTCCGCGGCGCCGCGCACCGGCAGGTCGATCTTGTCCTCGAGGAAGGACACCGCCGGGAGCACCAGGCGGTCGAACTCGTCGTAGCGGGTGGGGTCCTTGAGGGTCGTGCGCAGGAAGAAGAAGGGGATGCTCAGCAGCACCACGCACAGCAGCACGACCCGGTATCTCTGCCAGAGGGTCATCGGCGTCGGGGGTCTCGGGCTCTCACCCGATCGCGATCTTCTCCAGGAGCTCGGGGTGGTCGAGCGACTTGCCGCTGCCCATCACCACCGCGCTGATGGGGTCGTCGCACACCATCACCGGCAGGCCCGTCTCCTCGCGGAGGAGGATGTCGAGGTTGCGCAGGAGGGCGCCGCCGCCGGTGAGCACGATGCCCTTGTCCTTGATGTCGGCGCTGAGCTCCGGCGGGGTCTTCTCGAGCGCGGCCATCACCGCCTCGACGATCGCGTGGATCGGCTCGGCCAGCGCGTCGCGCACCTCGTCGGAGTTCACCAGCACGGTGCGAGGCACGCCCGCCACCTGGTCGCGGCCCTTGACCTCCATGGTCAGCGGCTCGTCGAGCGGGAAGGCGTTGCCCACCTGGCACTTCACCCGCTCGGCGGTCTGCTCGCCGACCAGCAGGTTGTACTTGCGCTTCATGTACGCGACGATCGCCTCGTCCATCTTGTCGCCGCCGACGCGAATCGACTGCGAGTACACGATGCCCGCGAGGGAGATCACGGCGACCTCGGTGGTGCCCCCGCCGATGTCGACGACCATGTTGCCCGTGGGCTCGGTCACCGGCAGCCCCGCCCCGATGGCGGCGACCATGGGCTCCTCGACGAGGAAGACCTCCCTCGCCCCGGCGCGCTCGGCGCTCTCTCGCACCGCGCGCTTCTCCACCTCGGTGATGCCGAACGGGACCGAGATGACGATGCGCGGCTTCACCAGGGTGCGGCGGTTGTGAGCCTTCTCGATGAAGTGCTTGAGCATCGCCTCGGTGATGGCGAAGTCGGCGATGACCCCGTCGCGCAGCGGCCGGACGGCGGCGACGTTGGCGGGCGTGCGGCCGAGCATCTCCTTGGCCTCGCGGCCGACGTGCGACACGCGCCGCCGACCGTTCTGGCTGGTCTCCACCGCGACCACCGAGGGCTCGCAGGAGACGATGCCCTTGCCGCGGACATAGATGAGGGTGTTGGCGGTCCCGAGGTCGATCGCGAGATCGTTCGAGAACAAGCCGCTCACCCAGTCAAACAACATCCGCGCACCTTCGCTCGATCGATGGCTCCCGACCGTCGGGCGCCTCCAGGCGGCGGTCTATAGCACAGCCTCCCGGCCGCCGATCAAACCCCTACCCCCCCGTCGACGAAGCCGCGAGGCCCACGGCGGAGGTCAGGCCGCGCCGTCTGCGACCGACGCTCCCGATGGGGCGCTACCGCTCCGAGCGACCGCGCTTGAGCAGGCGCATCGCCTCGCGCACCCGCGCCAGCACGATGTCGGGCGTCTCCGCCCCTGGGAGCACCCTCGTGCCCGCCGCGGTGACCGAGGCCCGCAGCCGTCCCTCCTGCAGCGCGAGGGCCTCCGCCGCGACGCCGTCGGTCACCAGCTCGGTCAGCGCGGCCACGCCCCCGGCCAGCGGCTCGGAGCGCCAGAGCGCGAACTCACCGCCCCCGAGGCGAGCGCAGCTCACGCCCCCGGGGAGGATGCGCCGGAGCCGCTCGGCCAGCGCCACGATGGCGTCGTCGCCGACGAGCTCGCCGTACTTCTGGTTGATCGCGCCGAGGCCGTCGAGGTCGAGCACCACGAGCAGCGCCTCCGGGCGGCCCGCCGCCTGGGCCCACGCCTCCATGCGCCCGACCAGCCCCTGCGCGGTCGCCGCGTCGGTGAGCACGTCGATGGTCTCGAGGTGCGCCCGGATCTCGTCGACCCGCTGCGCGCGCGGCGCATCGAGCACCCCCTGCAGGATCACGCCCCCCACGCGCACCCGATCGCCGTCCTGCAGCAGCGCCTCGCGCACGCGCACGCCGTTGACGAAGGTGCCGTTGGTGCTGCCGAGGTCCTTGAGGGTCCAGCCCTCCGGGCCGTGCAGGAGCGACGCGTGCCGGCGCGACACCGAGCCGTCGTCGAGCACGAGCGCGTTGTCCGGCGTGCGGCCGATGAAGATCTCGCCGATGGACGCGTCGAGCGGCAGCACGCGCCCCACCAGGCGCCGCCCCTCGCGCACGTAGAGCACCATCAACAGCGGCTGGTCGTTGGCGTCTTCCGGCGCCGCGACCCCCATCGGCTGGTGCAGGATCACCACCGCCGGACGCAGCCGGGCGAGGAGGTTCTCCCCCTGCGGCGGGGGATCGCTGTCGGCCTCCGCGGGAGAGCTCTTCGGCACGCCCCACGGGTGCGTCTCGGCCCGGAGCGCGCGCAGCACCTCCGGGTCATCGATCGACGGCAGCCCTACCGCGAAGCGCACCGGGCGCTGGGCCCAGCGCTTGAAAACATCGTCAGCGAGGGCGGCGTCGTCCGCAGCGTTCGTGTGGTTGTCGCTCATCTTGGGCTTCGGATCTGCACGCTTCCACGACTGGACGGGCGCCAGCAACCGCCTATGTCGGGAGTCCGGCGCCAAGGTCGGCGCGGCGTCGGCGCGATCGGGCTCAGGCCCCGACCGCCGCCCGCAGCGCAGCCCCGACCCGAGCGCCCAGCGCCCTGGCGCCGCCAGCGTCCTCTACGGTCGAGCTCTCTTCGTGCCGGGCCTGGGCGTCGCCCGTCGGATGCGCGTAGAAACCCTCCAGCCGCATGACCCCGCTCGAAGCGTCGAGCCGGGCGAGCGCCCCGAGCGGCGTCCCGCAATCGCCGAAGAGGGCGCCCAGCACCGCGCGCTCGGCCTCGGTCTCCAGCGACGTCACCTCGTCGTGCAGGCGCCCCACGATGGCCCTCGCCGGCGCGTCGTCCGCGCGCGTCTGCAGCGCGAGCGCGCCCTGCGCCACCGCCGGAACCATCACCCCCTCGAGCAGCACCCTCGCCGGGGAGAGCCCGAGCCGCCGAAGCCCCGCCTCGGCCAGGATGATCGCGTCGAAATCCCCCGCCTCCAGCCGCCGCAGCCGCGTGTCGACGTTGCCGCGGAGCAGCACCACCTCCAGGTCGGGCCGCGCCGCCTTCAGCGTGCGCGAGCGCCGCAGCGAGCTCGTGCCCACCCTCGCCCCCTTCGGGAGCGCGTCGAGCCCCACGCCGCCCGGCGTCACCAGCGCGTCCCACGGGCTCTCGCGCTTCGGAACCGCCGCCATCGCGAGCCCCGCCGCCATCTGCGCAGGGAGGTCCTTCATGGAGTGCACCGCGAGGTCGGCCCGGCCTTCCAGCAGCGCCTCCTCGATCTCGCGCACGAAGAGCCCCTTGCCGCCGACCTCCGAGAGCGCGCGGTCGAGCACCCGGTCGCCCTGGGTCACCACCTGCACCTCCTCCACCTGGAGGCCGCTTACCATGTCCTGTAAGATTCGCGCGACCTGCCGGCTCTGCGCCAGCGCGAGCGCGCTCCTACGGGTGGCCAGTCGAAGCACCGTCATCTTCCGTTTCCTGCCTTGGCCTTCGCCGTCATCTCGCCCTGCACCCGCATTCGGGTCACCTCCCCGCGAGGATCCGCGGGCTCGGCGTCGAGCGCGAACAGCGACCTCGCCGCGCGCATCACATCGTCGCCGTCGGGGTTCGCCGCGGCGGTCTTCAGCGCCACCGTGGGCGCGTGGAGCAGCTTGTTGGTCAGCGCGTCGAGCATTGCCTCCACCGCCGCCCGGTCGCCCTCCGGGAGGTGCCGCAGCTTGCCCGAGAGCGAGCGCTCGAGCTCCGCCGCCGCGACCTCCTGGAACCTCCGTCGCAGCGCCACGATGGTCGGCCCGGCGCTCCGCTGCGCGAGCTCCTCCGCGCGAAACGCCGAGAGCTCCTCGGCGATCACCCGCTCGGCCTCGATGGTGGCGACGGAGCGCCCGCGTCCGCCCTCGGCCACCGCGCGCTCGAGGTCGTCGACGTTGTAGAGGAACACGCTGTCGAGGTCCCCCGCGGCGGGCTCGACGTTGCGCGGCACCGCGATGTCGATGAGGAAGAGCCCCCTCCCCCGCCGCGCCTTCATCACCGTCGCCACGTCGTGCCGCGTGAGCAGGTAGCCGCTCGCGCCGGTCGAGCACACCGCCACGTCGACGTGCTGCAGCAGCATCCCCAGGTCGGTCAGCGGGTGCGCCGTCGCGCCGTACTCCCGGGCGAGCGCCTCGGCCCGGTCGAAGCTCCGGTTGGCGATGAGCAGCGAGGCCCCCGCGCGGGCCAGCGTGCGCGCGGCCCCGAGGGCCATCTTCCCCGCGCCCACCACCAGCACCTTGCGGCCCATGAGGTCGCCGAAGATGCCTCGCGCGAGGTCGACCGCCACGCTCGCGACGGACACCTGCCCCTCGGCGATGCCCGTCTCCGTGCGCACCCGCTTGGCCGTCTGGAACGCCCGGGCCATCACCCGCCCGAGCCGCCCCCGAAGGGCGCCCGCCGAGCGCGCCGCGGCGACGGCCTCTTTTACCTGACCAAGTATCTGCGGCTCGCCCACCACCAGCGAGTCGAGGCTCGCGCAGACCCGAAACGCGTGCTGCACCGCCGCCTCACCGCGGTGCTCGTAGAGCGTCACCCCGCTGCCGCCCCGAGCATGCATGTGCCGCCGCAGCTCGCCCGCCAGCGACTCGGCCTCCGCGCCCGCCGCGTAGAGCTCCACCCGGTTGCAGGTCGCGACCACCACGGCCTCGCGCACGCCCTCGAGCGCCAGCACGGCGCGCACCGCATCCTCGAGGCCGTCCGGAGGCACCGCGAGCCGCTCCCTCGCCTCCACCGGCGCGGTGCGGTGGTTGAGCCCCACGACCACGACGCCCTCGGTCATAGCCTGGCCCCGCGCACGAAGTACCCGACCAGGACCATCACCGCGCTGGCGTACCCGACGATGGTCCCGATGGCGGCGCGGTGCCCTCGCCAGCCGGCCAGCAGCCGGAGCGCCAGCACCGCCGCGAACACCGCCCAGACCCCGAGCGCGAGGTAGTGGCGCCAGGAGACGATGGGGATGCCGCGCCCGACCTCCTGGAGCCCGGCGGAGAGGCCGGTGACGAGGCCCAGCGTGAGCGCCGGGAGGCCGAGCGCGATGCTCCGGAAGCTCGCGACGTCCAGCACCTCCAGCGGCGGAAGGCGCTGGAACATCCCGCGCAGCCGCTTCTGCCGCACCTCCCGCTCCTGGACGAGGTAGGCCGCGGCGAGGGCGAAGGCGACGGTGAACGCCGCCGTGCCCAGGATGGTCGAGCCCACGTGGACGCCGAGCAGCGCCCCGCTGAGCGGAGCCGCGGGCTGCGCGTCGACGCCCTGCGAGGCCAGCAACATGAGCAGCGTGAGCGGCGCGACGAAGACCCCGAGGGTCTCCAGCCGACGACCGAGGAGGCGCAGCGCGAAGGCCACGCCGGCCACGAGCAGGGCGAGCGTCGAGAGGCCCTCGTGGATGCCCGCGAAGGGCCCCCGGCCCAGGGTCACCCAGCGAAGGATGTCGTGCGTGACGTGCGCGACCATGGCGGCGCCGAGGCTCACCGTCGCCGCGCGACGCGACGGCAGCGTCGAGGCCACGCCCACGAGGTAGGTGAGCATCAGCACCGTCGCGATGAGGTAGAGCAGCGCCGCCGCCGCGAGGAACCCGACGAGCATGGGGAGCTACTTCACGTTGTTGAGGAAGAACGCCTGCAGCGCCAGGATGGTCTGCCGCTGCTGTTTCTGGGTCTCCGGCGTCGCCGGGATTTCTGTCGGAGGCGGCGTGGTCGCGCGCTCTCGCTCGGACCGGGCGACCTGCGCCACCGGACGGCCCACGAAGCCCGGCTGCACCTCGTAGGCGAGCTCTCCCAGCACCACCGAGTCGGACATGTACTCGCCGCCCATGGCCGCAAGCTGCACGAGGTCCTTCACCCGACCGACGAGCCCCTCGGCGTCGTCGCCGCCGGAGACCTCGGAGAGGAAGCGCACCCCCTCCAGGAGCTGGAAGCGACGGCCTCCGACCTTGTCGATGAGCACGTCACCCTGGATGTCAGCCCGGCCCTCGCCTATCCACGAGTCGAGGGCCTCCTGGGAGAGGAAGATCCTGCTGGGATTCATCGCCGCCGACGATACCCCTCGGTTCGCCTCAGAGCACGCACGGACCTCGCTCACACCAGGATCCGCATGGGGTTCTCGACCAGGCCCCGCAGCGCGAGCAGCCACTTCGCCCCGAGGGCCCCGTCGACGACCCGATGGTCGCACGAGAGGGTCACGGCGCAGCGCTTGCCCGGCACCACCGCGCCGGCCTTCACCACCGGCACGTCGCGCACCGCCCCCACCGCCAGGATCATGCTCTCCGGGGGGTTGATCACCGCCGCGAAGCGGTCGATCTGGAACATCCCCAGGTTCGAGAGCGAGAAGGTTCCGCCGGTCATCTCCTCGGGCGTGAGCTTGCGCGCCCGGGCCTTCGCCACGAGCTCCTTGGTGGCCCTGGCGATGGCGCCGAGGGAGAGCCGGTCGGCGTCGCGCAGCACCGGCGTCAGCAGCCCGTCCTCGATGGACACCGCCACGGAGACGTCGGCCCGGTCGTACTGCACCACCTGGCCGTCGATCCACGACGCGTTGGCCTCAGGCACCGCCCGCAGCGCCAGGGCGCAGGCCCGCAGCAGAAGGTCGTTGACGGAGACCTTCGTCTCCGGCGTCGAGCCCTGGTTTACCTGCTCGCGTAAGGCGACCAGCGCCTCCACGTCGAGGTCGGCCTCCAGGTAGAAGTGCGGCACGGTCTGCTTCGACTCGACGAGCCGGCGCGCGATGACCTTGCGCATCGGCGACGCCGGCCGAGCGACGTCCCCCGGCCGGAGCGCGAGGCTCTTGGGCCGCGTGACGTCCGCCTCGGTCACCCGACCGTGCGCGCCCGAGCCGGGGACCGCGTCGAGCTCGACCGCCCGCTCCCGCGCGATGCGCCGCACCCGCGGGCTGCTGGGCGCCAGGATCGCTCCGGCCACCCCGCGCTCGCCCTTCACCGCCGAGTCTCCGGGGGCCCCTGCGGGCGTGGCGGGAGGCGGGCGCGTGGGCTGCTCGCTGGTCGGCGTCGGGGGCGCCGCCTCGAGGGTGGGGCTCACGGGCGCCCTCGTCGCGGGTGCCGCCTCGACAGCGGGCGCCGCGGGCGCCGCGGGCGCGCTCGTCGCGGGCGCCGCGCCCACGGACGCGAGCAGCGCGCTGATGTCCTCGCCGGGCGAGCCGAAGATGGCGACCGGCTGCCCCAGCTTCAAGACGGCGCCCTCGGGCACGAGGAGCTTCAGCAGCGTCCCTTTGTCGAAGCTGCGAAACTCCATGGTCGCCTTGTCGGTCTCGACCTCCGCGAGGAGGTCATCGACGCCGACGGCGTCGCCCTCCCTGCGTGACCAGCGTACGAGCGTGCCCTCCTCCATCGTGGGGGAGAGCTTGGGGAGTTCGATGATCTTCGCCACGATGCACTCCTACGCTTCGGTCGCTTACCAGGCGAGCACTGCGCGCACGCCGCGCACCACGGTGTCCACCGACGGGATCGTCAAATCTTCGAGGTGCTTGTTGTAGGGCATCGACGCGTCGCGCCCGGTCACCCGCAGCACCGGACCCTTGAGCGCGCCGAAGGCGTCGCGCTGGATGCGGTCGACCACCTCCGCGCCGACGCCGCCGTAGGGCCAGGACTCCTGCACCACCAGCGCGCGCCCGGTCTTCTCGACGCTCGCGAGGGCGGGGCCCAGGTCGAGCGGGCGCAGGCTGCGGAGGTCGATCACCGCGCACTCGACGCCCTCCTTCGCGAGGAGCTCGCACGCCGGCAGCACCATGTGGAGCATCTTCCCCCAGGTGACGATGGTGACCGCGTCGCCGTCGCGCACCTGGGCGCTCACCCCGATGGGCACGACGTGGTCGCCGTCGGGCACCTCGCCCTTGAGCCCGTAGAGCCGCTCGTCTTCGAGCACCAGCACGGGGTTGTCGTCGCGGATGGCGCTCTTCAGGAGCCCCTTGGCGTCGGCCACGGTCGCGGGCGCCACCACCTTGAGCCCCGGGATATGCGTGTAGAACGCCTCCCAGCACTGCGAGTGCTGCGCCCCGGTCTGCCTCGCCGCCCCGTTGGGACCGCGGAACACGATCGGGCAGGCGAACTGCCCGCCGGACATCTGACGGATCTTCGCCGCGTGGTTGATGATCTGGTCGAAGGCCACGGCGCTGAAGTTCCAGGTCATGAACTCGATGATGGGCCGGAGCCCCACCATCGCCGCGCCCACGCCGACGCCCGCGAAGCCCTCCTCGGTGATGGGCGTGTCGACCACCCGGCGCGCGCCGAAGCGCTCGAGGAGACCTTCGGTCACCTTGTACGCGCCCTGGTAGTACCCGACCTCCTCGCCCATCAGGAACACGCGATCATCGCGGTCCATCTCCTCGGCGATGGCCTCTCGAAGGGCCTCCCGATACCGAAGTTCACGCATAGGTAAATGCCTCGATGAGCTCTTCGCCCGGCTCCGCGCTCTCGTCCGCGAAGCGCGATGCGTCCTCGACCTCCGCCTCGACCTCCGCCTCGATGCGCGCGAGGTCTGCGTCCGTGACGCCGAGCGCCCGCAGGTCGGACTCGGCCTTCACGATGGGGTCGGTCTTCTTCCTGAGCTCGACCTCGTCCGAGGTGCGGTACTTCCCCGGGTCGCTCATCGAGTGCCCGCGGTACCGGTACGTCTGCACCTCGATGAGCGTCGGCTTCGAGGTCTCCCTCGCCCGCGCGACGGCCTCGCCCACGCGGCGCTTCACCTCCATCACGTCGTCGCTCTTGAAGCGATCGCTCGCCATCCCGTAGCCGTGCGCCTTCTGGCTGGTGTCGTGCACCGAGAGCGTGCGCGAGAGGGGGGTGCCCATCGAGTACTCGTTGTTCTCCACGATGACGACCAGGGGAAGATCCCACAGGGCCGCGAGCGAGAGCGCCTCATGGAAGCCCCCGATGCTCACGCTCCCCTCGCCGAGGAAGCAGAGCGTGACCTCCTTGAGGCCGCGGTACTTCGACGCGAAGGCCACGCCCGCCGCCACGGCGACGTGACCGCCGACGATGCCGTCACCGCCGAGCATCCGCCGCTCGGCGTCGAAGAAGTGCATGCTCCCGCCGAGGCCCTTCGAGCACCCGGTCACCTTGCCGTAGAGCTCCGCCATGCACGCCCTCGCCGACATGCCGCGCGCGAGCGCGATGCCGTGGTCGCGGTACGTCCCGACGATCGCGTCGCCCGCGTCGAGGTTGGCCAGCGCGCCCACGGCGCTCGCCTCCTGCCCGATGTACAGGTGCAGGAAGCCGCCGATCTTGCCCTGCGAGTAGGCCTTCGCAGCGGCCTCCTCGAAGCGGCGGATCAGGAGCATCTGTCGGTAGAGTCCGAGCAGTTCGTCGGCGGGTGCGGCCATCAAGTCCCCTCGAAGGTCAGGGCAGTCTGCGCCGACGGCGTCTCAGGAGGCGCGCGCGGCGTGCGCAACATAGGGAATGCGTGGAGCGAATGGAAGACGTCGCTGCGCGACGTCTAAGGGGGCGGGAGGGAGAGCGCCGATCAGAACATGCCGAAGCGGCCGCGCGGGCTCTGGTCGTTGCGCGTACGGATCACGCCGCCGCCACCGCCCGAGCGCCCGGAGGCGATCTCGTAGATCTTGTCGAGCGAGAACACCGTCTGGAGGTAGAAGCGCGAGTCCTGGTACGGCGCGTAGAAGGGGTTGCCGTAGGTGCCGTCTGCGTTGAGCAGGTTGCGGAACACCTGATAGCCCACCTCGGCGGTGAACCAGGGCGTCGCGATCCAGTCGACCCAGGCCGCGAAGATGGTGTTGGTGCGGACGGAGGTCGGGTTGTTGTGCATCAGCACCGAGCTGTCCGCGCCCTGGTACGGGAAGATGTGCTGCATCGAGAAGAACACGCCGGGGGAGATGTGCTCCCAGCTCTGCGCCAGGATGAGCGCCCAGGACACGGTGTTGGCGGGGTTGAAGAGGCCGGAGAGCTGCTCGTTGCATCCGCCGCCGTTGCCCGCGCCGAAGCACGTCGCGCGGTTGGCCGGCGCGGTGCGAACGCCAGGGGTCGTGTACTCGTAGAGGGGGTGCGTGAAGGTCGCGTTGGCGATGATGTCGAGCTCGCCGCCCAGCACGTGCTCGATGCCGTAGGCGCCCTGCAGCACGAGACCCGGCGTGACGATCATGGTGCGCGCGCGGGACTCGACCGAGACCGGGAAGATCAGGCGGGGGGCGACCCAGAACTTCACCGCGCCGCCGAGCGGCGGGATGCCGGTGACCCAGAGGTCGAGGTTCATGTCGCCGAAGCGCGGCTCGTTGCGAGTCGTCGTGTTGTCGGCGTTGGTGAACTCGTAGTTGAACGCGATGCCGGCGCGGAGCTGCAGCATGCGGTTGAAGGTCCAGCGCGGACGGAGCGCGATCGACATGTCGACCGTGTCGTTGGGGTACTGGTTGAGGTCTCGGATGATCGTCGGCAGCGTCAGGCCGAAGGTGGCCAGGAGCTGCGTCTGTCGCCACGGCAGCGGCGCCGGTCGTGCCCGAGCCGGGGCCGGGGCCGCGGCCGGGTGCGGCGTGGCGGCCGGCGCGGCGGGGGTCTGCGCGGCGGCGGTGCTCGTCGCCGAGAATCCCGCGAGCAGCGCGGCGGCCTGAACCAACTTCCTCATCGACATCACTCGAGCTCTCCCAGAGGCGATCGGAGTCGACCGCCAGACCATTGAGGGTTGCGGACATCACCCGCCCGCGGCCGCGTTGTCAACAGCGGTCGCCGAACGTCGTGCGCGGGGGTTGTTCAAGAAATAGACCGCGCGGATTCACTGCGGGGTCACGAGCACGCGGACCCCGCCGTCAGGTTGCTAACGGCGCAACCGCTAGGGACCCGTAGCGCGCCGGGAATACCCGGAGCGGTATGTGGTCAGCCGTCGCTGCCGCGGTCGTTGGGGGGGATCTTGCCGCCGAGGTACATCAGCCCGCCGACGAGGAGGAAGACGACGAGGAGGGCGACGAGCTTGGGCCAGAGCATCGGAGGGATCTTCGGGGGGGTGAGCGGGCGCCCTCGGCTCAGCCGGAGGTGCGCGCCTTGAGGACGAGGAGCTGGAAGCCCGCGAAGCCCGACTGGCCGCAGGTGTAGAGCACCTCGAAGATCGTGCGCGATGGGATGCCGTGGTCCGCGATGATGGCGATCTCGCCGCGGAAGGGCTGGCCCGCGCGCTCGGCGATGGTGCGGGCGACCTGCACCTGGTCGCGCATCGACTCGGCGAGGGGGTTGATCATCAGGCCGGTGCCGCCGCCGCGCTTCTGCGAGGGGTCGACGTAGCCGTTGCGGAGCGAGGTGATGAAGCGCCCGTTCACGGTGATGGACACCCGCGAGACGATGACCTGCAGCGCCTGCGAGGGGGAGGTGTTGACCGTGGAGTGGGGCAGCCGGAGGTCTTCGCTCTGCGGCACGTTGGCCGGCGACGACGACAGCGACTTCAGGAGGAACACCAGGATGATGGTCATCATGTCCATCATCGCGACGATGTTGAGCTCTTCGGCGACGTGCTCTTCGCGGCGCGCCCGGGTCTTGCGCGCGATCTCGCGCTTGACCTCGAGGATGCTCGCCTTGGGGTGGGCGGCTTCAGACATCGCTCAGTTCCTCAGCACGCCGAGGGTGACCTCGGGAAAGAGGCAGTCGGGGCTGGAGTAGTTTCCCTGGCCGCCGTTCTCGGGCAGGCGGCAGGCGTCGGCCCGGGACTCGCGCACGGCGTCGACGGTCTTCACCAGCACGCCGTAGGGGATGTCACCGTTGGGCGACACGTTGATCGAGTGGTCGTCCACGACCTCCGTCGCCCACTGCTGGCGGATCGCCACCATGCACTGGGTGAGGCCGGCGAAGTCGTGGGAGCTCCCGTCGGCGTCGGGCGTCGCACGGTTGGGGACCGTGAGCGACGCCTGACCGACGGTGCGGCAGCCCGGCATGAGGAAGCCACCGCCCGCGCCCACGATGAACCCGTTGGGGGCGACCTTCACGGTGATGTTCAGGCGCTGGCGCGTGTCCGGCTGGGAGTTCGGGCGAGGACCGCTCGACGGCGCGGGCACGGGGATGGTGGCGGTGAACACGGTCGCGATGCTCGCCAGGATGAACATCAGGACGTTCATGATGATGTCGAGGAACGGGATGATGTTCAGCTCGCCACCGCCGTCGTCCGGCCCATGGTGCTTGGGCTTGGACTTGCGGTTGATGAGCGCCCGCTGCGCAGCCGTGAACTTCCCGCTCATCCCTGGCTTCGGCCGGTCGTGAGGAGGTTGGTCAGCTTCGAGGACGTCAGCTCGATGTCCGCGATGATCTTCTTCGCCTGCCCGTTGATGAGCATGTGCGCGACCATGCAGGTCACCGCGATGCCGAGGCCGAGCGCGGTGTTGTTCATGGCCTCGGAGATGCCGCGGGCGAGCAGCTGCTGGCGCCGGCCCGGGTCAGCGACGCGGTCGAGCGCGCTGAAGGTGTGGATGAGGCCGAGAATCGTGCCGAGGAGGCCGAAGAGCGTCGCGATGTTGGCGAGCGACCAGAGGGCGCCGATGCGCTTCTGGATCTGGGGCTCGATGTCCATCACCTGCTCTTCGATCGCGACGACCACCGCCTCCTCGCCGCGGTTGACCTGCATGAGTCCCGCCCGGAACACCCGGAGGATCGGCACGTCGTCGGCCTCACACAGCTTGATCGCGCGGTCGATGTTGTTCGCCTGCACGAGCTTGCGAACCTGCGCGAGAAGCTCCTTGCTGTTCACGCGAAACTTCGACAGCAGGAAGATCACCCGCTCCGTGATGGTCGCGAGCACCACGATGGAGATGAAGATGTTCACGAAGAAGGGCCAGCCCAGCTTCTCGTAGAGCCCCGCGAGGCCCACCGCTTCTTGCGGGTGATCCCCACCCGCCTGCTGAGCCATCAGTAGCAACTGCACCAGCGCCGATTGCATCGTCCTCTACGCTCCTTGCTCCGTTCTTCGAACCGCTGTCTGATTCGCGAGCCACGCTACGCTACCGCAACGGGTTGATCGCTGGGAAGGGTGCGGTGATCCGAAGACTCTCACCGGACCTCCACCCCTTAGGACCTCATCAACATCGTCGGGTTGCTGCCGAAATCAAGGTTCAGGTCGGAGCCTTCGCCCACGTCGCCCGCGACGCAACGCGGCGGACCGTAGCCCTACGCCAAGAAGGATGTCAACGACACAAGCGAGCCCGCCGCCCGGGAAATTCCCCGGTCCCGCCGATGGACTAAATGCCCGACCCGAGACGCGGGGGCCGCAGGAAGAAATTGTCGGCCGGGATGTCACGCGGGCCGGGCGAGGCCCGTTGACACCAGAGACCCCCCCGGTATCATCGCGCGGCTTCAAGGCGGTCGAACTTTTCGTCCCCGCGAAATCATGTGGCACACGATACGATGGGTCGTGTAGACACGCACCGCACGACCGGCAACGGTTGAACGGATACGCCCCAAAAAGCCGACCCACCGATCAACCGGGGACACTCGGCAATTCCACACTCTCAGGAGGATTCTGCGATGTTGCAAAGTCTGGGTCAGCACTTCAAGGAAGGCGGATGGGGCATGTGGCCGATCGTCTTCTGGTTGGTGTTCGTGATTGCGATCACCGTCGAGCGATCGATGTACCTGTTCAAGTCGTCCATCAACAAGGACGCCTTCCTCTCCAACATCCAGAAGTGCATCCTCGCGGGTGACGTGGGCCGGGCCATCAAGCTCTGCTCCAGCGCCCAGGCGCCCCTCGCGCGCATCGTCAAGGCGGGCCTGATGAAGGTGAACCGCCCGGACGCCGAAGTGCAGGCCGCCATGGACGAGTCCGCGCTCCGCGAGCTCCCCAAGATCGAGCACCGCACCGCGTACCTCGCGCTGCTCTCCAACCTCGCCATGCTCTCCGGCCTCCTCGGCACCATCACCGGTCTCATCGCGGCCTTCGGCGCGGTGGGCGGCCATGGCGGCGAGGGCGGCCCCACGATCGACCCGGCCCGCAAGGCCGAGCTGCTCGCGGGCGGCATCTCCGAGGCGATGAACTGCACGGCGTTCGGTCTGATCGCCGCGATTCTCGGCCTCATCGCCTTCGCGCTCCTGAACGGCAAGACCCAGCAGATCGTCGACGACATCAACGAGTCCACCGTCCAGGTGCTCAACCTCGTGGTGAACAACCGCTCGAAGATCAACGTGGGCTCGGGCCAGCAGGCCGCCTGATCCTCTCTCCGGCCGCACGCTAAGGAGCTCAGCCATGGGTGGCGTCTCAGTCGATTCAGGCGGCAAGGGCGGCAAGAAGTCCGTCGACTCGCAGGTCAACATGGTCCCCATGATCGACCTGTTGATCTGCTGCATCGCGTTCCTTCTCATGACCGCGGTGTGGGTGCAGACGGGCGCCGTGCAGGCCAGCCAGCCTCGCGGCGCGCCGGCCCCGGACTCTCCGCCGAACCCGGAGCAGCAGGACCAGCTCAAGATCCAGATCTCTCCGACGGGTCTCCAGGTCGGCGTCAACGCCGCGGACATGCGCCAGATCGGGCGCACCCCGCAGCGGTTCACCGAGCTGAAGACCCTCCTCGAGGCCCGGCGCCAGGCCAACCAGCAGAACCGCGAGGTCTGGCTGCAGCCCGACGGAGCGGTCGACTACTCGGAGATCATCTCCGTGATGGATACCGTCTACGAAGTCTACGGCAGCGCCGCTCGCGGCGAGGTCACGATCCGCTTCCTGTAAAGGTTCCAGGGGAGAAATCATGCCCGTCGCGAAGCCAGGTAAGCGCCTCCTCCACCACGTCCCGCTGCGGTTCGTCCAGAAGCGCGTCGCCGGTGGTGGTCACAAGGCGGTGACCGCAGACCTCAACCTCACCTCGATGATCGACTTCCTCGTCATCACGGTGGTGTTCCTCCTCTCCCAGTTCGGCTCGCAGCAGCAGGTGCAGTCGAGCGCGGGCCTGGAGATTCCGGAGACCCACAACGCCGACGACCTGGCGAGCGCCCCGATCATCTCGATCTCCGAGCAGGCGATCATGATGGACGGGCAGCGCATCACCACGCCGCGCGAGATCTCCGGCTCGACCGACCGCATCGACCGCCTCTTCGAGCGCCTGGAGCAGGCCAAGCGGGAGTACCCGGTGCTCCACCCCGACCGCCAGTTCGAGGGTGACGTGGTCTTCCAGATCGATCGCCGCATCCACTGGGACATCGTGAAGACCATCGCCCGCACCTGCGCCGCCGCGGGTTACGTGCGACTCAACTTCGCGGTCACCAAGGGCAACGCCAACACGGCTGCGGAGTAAGTCCGCGAGCCCGCCGATGTCCCCTCCCCCCGATCCCCCGGTCGATGAGCCTGGCAGCTCCCACCGGGGGATGATTCCCCGCGAAGAGCTCCCCTTCCTCCCCAAAATCAAGTGGCGCTTCTGGGTGCCCGTCCTGGCGATCCTGGTCGCGTTCCCGCTGCTCTGGGGCATCAAGCGCGACCGCGAGGCGAGGCGCATGCGAGAGCAGCTGCTCCGCGAGCACGCCGCCCTCACCGCCCGGCTGGGCCCCGACTACCGCGCGGCGCGGCGGTTCATCGAGGCCTCCGCGCTCGAGGCCGTCGGCCCCTACGCGGGCGACTTCCGTGACCCCTCCCTTACGCTGGAGGGAATGACCCGGGAGCCCGTGCTCTACGGGCGCCTGCGAGTCCACGAGGTGCACGCCCCGGCGGACGTCGCGGCCTCCATCCGCCACCGCTACCCCGACCAGGTCTCGTCGTGCCTGGGCCTCGAAGCCCTCTTCGCGCGAGAGCTCTTCGACAAGGGCGCCTTCCTGCTCCCCTCCTTCGTCGACGCCGTGCGCGGGGCGAACTCCACCGAGCGCCTCCACGCCCTGCGGGAGGACCTCATCTTCCGGCTGCGTCGCGACACCGCGTTGCTCGTCGAGCACATGCGCCGCCCCTACCTCGTGCTCGTGGTCGACGAGGCCCGCGCCTCGGTCGACGGCCCCACGCGCGTCTACGTCTACGACCTGCCCGCGAGGCGCCTCGTGCTGCGCGCGAGGGGCGAGGGCACCGACGTGCGGGTGATTCCCTTCCGCATGGCGGGGCTCCCCTCGCCGCCCCCCCGCTCGCGCCCCCTCACCGGGAGCTCGGTCAGCGGCCACGACTGCTCCGTCGCCAACGCCACGCGGCAGGTGCTCGGCGTCGCCCCGATGGGCATGCTCCACGCGCCCGACGCGCCTGCGCCGGTCGCCGACGCGGGCAACGTCGCGACGGACGCCTCGACCGCACCGGCGCCCGACGCGAGTCCTTGACGCGCCTCGACGCGTCGACCACTTTAGCTTCGGTGGTGACCCCCCCCAACGTCGAGGCCCTCCGCCTGCGGCTTCGCGATCACGTCCTCCGTAACAAGCTGAAGAGCTCGACGCGGCGTGAGCTGATTCTCGAGACCCTCGCCAGCATCGGCCGGCACGTCACCGCGGAGGAGCTCCTTCGGGACGTGCGCACCCGCGACGCCCGCATCGGCGCCGCCACGGTCTACCGCACGCTCCGTGTGCTGCAGGACAGCGGCATCGTCGCCGAGCGCCACTTCGAGGGCGGCGCCTCGCGCTTCGAGCTCCTCGGCGACGACCACCACGACCACCTGATCTGCACCGTCTGCGGCGCCATCGTGGAGTTCGAGGACGACGTCATCGAGCACGAGCAGAAGCGCGTCGCGGCGGACCACGGGTTCGAGCTGCTCATGCACCGGCACGAACTCTACGGCATCTGCCCGAAGTGCCGCGCGAGCAACGCGACGTCGCGCCCCGTCCGCCGGATGTAGCGCCGCTCAGACCGCGCGCATCGGCAGCGGCATGAAGAGCAGCGCGAAGAGCGCGAGGCAGAGCAGCGCGATCGCCTTGCGACCGGGGGTCAACGGGTCGTCCCCCGCGGGCGGGTGCGCGTCGCCGGAGAGCCGGAGCAGCACCCCGGTGACCAGCGCCCACGGGCCCCAGATGAGCGCGGGCTGGAAGTGCTCGAGCGTGAGCTGCCCGCGCGGGGTGGTGAGCGCGATGGATCCCGAGAGCGCGAGCGCGTAGCCGAGCAGCGCCACGATGAACCACCGCGACCAACGGTCGGCGCGCTGGCCGAAGAGCGCGTAGGTGACGTGGCCGCCGTCGAGCTGCCCTACCGGCAGCAGGTTGAGCATCGTCATGAAGAGCCCCGTCCAGCCGGCGAAGGCGAAGGGGTGGAGCTGCACGTCGTAGCCGGTCGGGATCGGCCCGCAGATCAGCCGCTTCAGCAGGAGGTAGATGAGCGAGTCGCCCTCGAGGAGACCGCCCGGGGTCAGCGGCTCGATCGGCGAGAGCGCGAGCCCGACCGCGGTGATCGGGAGCGCGAGCACCAGGCCCGCCAGCGGACCCGCCGCCCCGATGTCGACGAGGGCGTTGCGGCTGCCGATGGGGCGCATCGAGATCACGGCGCCCATGGTCCCCAGGAGGTTGGGGAAGGGCACGAACATTGGCAGGCTCGCCGGCACCCGGTGGCGCCGGGCCAGCAGGAAGTGGCCGAGCTCGTGGGTCACCAGGATCGCCAGCAGCGGCACCGCGAAGCGCCAGCCCTGGCCCAGCGACCAGCCCAGCGTGCGCAGCGCGGACGGAATACCACCCCGGGTAAACGCAGCCTGGACGAGCTCCTCCGGGCGACGCGGGAGGTGCTGCGTCGCGCCCGCGTAGAAGACGCTGAGCACCGTCGCGAGGAAGAGCCCGGCGGGGAGCAGCAGGCGAGGGCGATCGTCGAGGTCGTCGCTCACTGGCGCGGCTCCTTCAGCGAGGCCAGCCAGCGAGCGCGGGCCAGCGAGAGCGACTCGCCCCAGTCCGCGGTCACCCTCCCGCGCGCGGTCTCCACCGCCACGCTCCCGCGGGCGACCGACGGGTCGGCGGCCACCTCGATCCACTCCAGCGTCGGGGCGTCGGAGAGCGCCTCGGCCGCCGCGCGTCGGGCCGCGGTCACGTCGTCGGGGTGGGCGCACACCAGCAGGCGCCGCTCTCCGCGAGCCCGCGCGATGGCCTGCGACACCATCGCCTCGAGCGTCGCGGGGTCGACCGTGACGGCGTGGCCGATCACCCCCTCGGCCACGTCAAAGGCCAGCGTCGCGAGCGCGTCGTGAGCGGTCGCCAGCGCCCGGTCGAAGCGGGCCCGCGCGGCGAGCTCCCAGGCCACCGTGGAGGCGTCGAGCGCGGCCTGCGCGTGAGCGGTCGCCGTGGCCGCGGCGCGCGCCTCGGAGGCGCGGACGAGGGTCAGCCCGCGGGCGCCGGTGCTCATCGCGCGCACACCCCCGCCGCAAGCGCGAGGCACGCCGGGGCGCGAGCGCTCATCCGCACCACCCGCGCGGCGCGGAGGAGGCCGGCGTCGTCCAGGGGGCCGCGCAGGGCGAGCGCCTCCAGCAGCGACGACCATTCGGGAAGCGTGGGCGGGCGGCCGAGCGTGCGGTGGGCGAGGTTCATCAGGTAGGTCGCGGTGGAGCGCTGCGCGGGATCGAAGGCGGGCGCCGAGGGCAGCGCGAGCCGGAGCGAGGAGAGCGCAGCCGCCCCGAGGCCGCGGACGAAGGCCTCGCGGTCGGCCTGAGCGAGGGAGCGCGCCCAGGCAGCCATGAAGCGGGCGCCCGCCTCGTCGCTGGCGGCGTGGGGGCCTCGGGGTCGGCGCAGGAGCCGGATGCCCGCGGCGGCCAGCGCGCGCGCCCGCTCGGGGCGGGTGGCGCCCGAACGCAGCGCTCGAACCGTGGTCAGCAGCCGATCGCGCGCGGCGGGCTCGAAGGCCGCGGCCACGCTCTCGCCGTCTGCGCCTGCGAGCGCCACCGTCAACGCCGCCGCGTCCATGCATCGGGCCGTCATGTGCGAGGCGGAGCCTGACACGCCGCCGGGGGGGCCCACCAGCGGATGAAAACTCGCGTCGCGGCCGACGGGCGCGCTATCGGCCTTGGGGTGCGTGTTGCCAGGCTTCGACTCCCCCGTTGGCTGTTCGGCTTGCTCCTCGCGGGGATGCTCTCCCTCGCCCTCCCCTCCGTCGCGCTCGGGTGGACCGACGCGCGGCCCGGGGACGCCGTCACGGAGTTCGACATCAACCCCGACGGAACCGCCGTGGTCACCCAGCGCGTGCGCTGGCGCGTGCTGGCGGGGCGCCTCCATGAGTTCGAGCTCGCCGAGCTTCCCGCGGACCTCTCGCTCATCGAGGCGGCGGCCAGCACCTCCACCGGAACGCCGGTTCCGATCACCGTCCGCGGCGCGGTTCCAGGTCGGCTGACCGTCTCCCTGGGCGACCAGGGCGTCGGCCTCGCCCGTGGCGCGGTCGACGTGGTGCTGCGCTACGGCACCTCGCTGCGCGCCCAGGGCGCCATCCGGAGCGCCGGCGGCGACGCGGTGATCGAGGTGCGCTCGGTCCCGTGGGAGCGCGGGATGGAGGCCACCGAGCTGCGCGTCTCGATGCCCAGCGCCAGCCGCCGCGCCCGCTGGATCGCCGATGACCTCGACGGGGTCCACGCCACGGTCACCACCGAGCTCTCCCGCGACGTGCTGCGCACGCTTCGCCGCCACGTGCCCACCGGCGTCGTCTGGAGCGCGCGCGTCGCCGCCGACCCCGCCCTCTTCCCGTGGCTCTCGACGGGCGTCCCGATCCGCTCCCCCCGCCCGGTCGAGCGCGCCCCGTGGTCTCCCCTCGCCCTCGTCTACGGCCTCGGCCTCGCTGCGGTGCTCCTCATCGGCGGCCGCGCCTTGCGCCAGCTCGAGGGCCCCGCCCGCGTCGCGCTCCCCCGCGCGCTCGCCGCCCTCCCGGCGCTGCTCGCCCTCGGCGCGGCCGCCTCGCACGGGCTCGCGCTCGCCGGCGTCCACGGCAGCGTGTCGCCGGGCACCGCGCTGCTCCTGGGCGCCGTCGCCCTCTCGCTTCCCGCGCGGACCCGGAGGGCGTCGAGCCGACGCAGGTCGTCGCTGGTGCGCGTCGCCCAGGTGGGGGCGCTGCTCGCGTGCGCCGGGGGATTCGTCTGGGGTCTGCGCGAGGCGTCTACGCTGGCCGTCGTGGTCGCGCTCGACCTCGCCGTGCTCGTCCTCGCCTCGGTGGCCGTGTCGCGGCTGCGACCGGCCGACGTCTTACAGCCGAAGGTAAACGTTCGGCCGTCGGCGACCCGCTCGCTCGGCCTGGACGATGTCCTCTTCAGCGACGCGGCTGCAACCGCTGGTGAAACATCTGCAGCGCGCTGTCGACCCGCTTCACCGCGGCCCTGATCGCCGCCGGCTTGAAGTCGAGCTTCAGCGCGAGCACGGACACCTCGGCGGCGAGCCACCCCGGGTCGACCACGCCCTGCGCGACCTCGCTCGCCCGGCGGCCCTTGAACTCCACCTTCTCGATGGCGAACACGCGCTGCCGGAAGGCCTGGTAGGTCTCCTCGTCGAGCGACTCGCGGAAGGTCGCGAGGTCGTCGCCCGCGCTCTCGACCAGCTCGGGGATGCGGTCGCGCCAGGACTCGAAGCGGTCAGGCGCCTCGCGGTGTACCTCGTCGAGCGCGATGCGCAGCGCGAGCGCGTCGTCGAGGTAGCCCATCACGCCCATCGAGTCGGGGATCACGTCGCCGGGGACCAGCGCGTAGAACACCGCGCCGTGCACCCGGTCGCGCAGCGCCTCGTCGAGCTCCGGGTCGTCGCAGACGACGCGCACGAACTCCTTGATGTCTTGTTGAAGGGTCGAGAGCCAGCTCTCGGCGATCGCGTCCAGGGCTTCGGTCGACATGTTCCGGCGACCATACAGCATGGCGCCGGGGAGTCACTACGAGGTTGGAGGCGCCGGCTCAGCGCAGGTCGCGGTCCTCTTCGGGGATGAGATCTTCGCCCGCCGGGCAGGCGATCTGCACGCGCGTCGCGCCCGCCGAGGTACGCAGGATGAGGAACACCACCCGGCGGTTCTGCGCCCAGGCCGCCGGACCTCGGCCCGGGTTCACCGGGCAGCGCTCGCCGTAGCCCGCGGCGTGAAGCCGGTCGGCGCTGATGCCCCGCTGCACGAGCGCCGCCACCACGCTCACCGCGCGGTCGCGAGTGAGCTGGAGGTTGTGGTCGTCGTTGCCGCGCTCGTCCGCGTGCCCCTGCACCTGCAAGAGCTGGATCTGGTCGTTGGACCGCAGCGTCGCCGCCACCGCCTCGATGATGGGCATGCTCTCCGGCCGGATCTGCGCCGAGTCCGTCTCGAAGTTGATCGCCTGGAGGATGCGGATGGTGTTCTCCTCGAGCACCGCCACGCCCTGGTCGGGGCAGCCGTCCTCGTCCTCGTGGGCGTTGTAGGTCTCCGGGTCGTTGGGGCAGCGGTCGCGCACGTCGGGGATGCGGTCGTGGTCGTTGTCCGGGTCGGGGCAGCCGTTGTCGTCCTCGAAGTTGTCGCGGTCCTCCGGGTCGTTGGGGCAGAGGTCGACGCGGTCGAGGATGCCGTCGCGGTCGTTGTCCGGGTCCGGGCAGCCGTCGGTGTCCTCGAAGTTGTCGCGGTCTTCCGGCTCGTCGGGGCAGCGGTCGACGTCGTCGAGGATGCCGTCGCCGTCGCGGTCGTTGTTGTCCCGGTCGGGGCAGCCGTCCTCGTCCGCCACGCCGTCGCGGTCTTCCGGCGTGAGCGGGCACTGGTCGTCGCCGTCGCGGATGCCGTCCTGGTCGTTGTCCGGCTCCGGGCAGCCGTCCGTGTCCTCGAAGTGGTCGAAGTCCTCGGGGTTGTCGGGGCAGCGGTCGACGTCGTCGCGGAAGCCGTCCCCGTCGCGGTCGCCGATCGAGGGCTCGAACACGAAGCCCACGAAGGCCCGCAGGTTGGCCCCCGCGTCGCTGTCGGTGATGCGCCGCCCGGCGCCGAGCATCAGGTAGCTGTTCTCGACCACGAAGATCTTGAGCCCGCCCACCGCCTCGAAGGGCGTGCTGTTGGCGCCGAACATGGCGTTCGAATACGTTCCCCCGTAAACCTCGGCCACGAGGTCGAGCGCCGGGCCGACGCGAACGCTCATCCCGAGACCCGCCGTCACGGGAGAGCCATAGGTGGTGTCGACCAGCCGCGCCGCGGTGCCGAGCCCCAGCCGATAGCCGAGGTTGAGGTCCATGCGGAAGCGCGAGACCGGGTGCCACTCGGCGGCGAGCGAGGGCCAGAGCATCACCCCGGGGTCGCCCGCGAAGTTGCTGGGCCCCGACGAGAGGGGGATGCCCGCCTGCATGATGAGCGCGAGGCCCCAGGTGGTGACCGTCGGCGGGAGCAGCCGCAGCTTGGCGTGCAGCGTGAGCGAGCCGAAGCCCTGGTAGTCGAGCCCGCCGCTCTGCGGGGTGTACCCGGCGATGGGCTGGAGGCTGCCGTCGCTGCCCCCGGGACCAGGGCCGCCGACCAGGTGCAGCGGGAGCTGCAGGCCCACCACCAGGCGGTTGAAGAGCCCGAGGTTGGCGGAGAAGGTTCCGGTGAAGAAGTTCTCCACCAGCGGCACCTGCGTGTCGGTCTGCATCCCGCGCAGCACCGTGCCCTGGCGCGCCAGCCCGCGGCCCCAGTCGACCACCAGGCCGAAGGAGGTGTTGAGGTGGCCGAGGGTGTCGGTGCCGTTGACCGTGAACTGCCCCTTCGAGTCGATCGCGTGCCGGAACAGCCGCAGGTCGAAGCCCGTGTCCGCGGGGAGCGCGTCCTGCGCGCGGGCCTCCGGGGCGAGGGCCGTGAGGCCCAGGGACGCGACGATCGCCGAGAGTCTTCCCACCGTTCTACGCATAGCCGCCGGACGCTAACAGATCAGCTGCGGCGGGGTCAGCAATCCGGGCGATCGGGTGTACAAGCGCGCTCGGCGTCTGAGATGGGGCTCGGCTTCGAGCCGCAGGGCATTCCGCGGAGGTTTCAAGCGACATGGCAACGAGCGCAGCGGGGGTGGTGCTGATCACGGGGGCCTCGTCGGGCATCGGCGAGGCGATGGCGCGGGAGTACGCGCGGCGCGGGTGGAAGACCGTGCTGCTGGCCCGGCGGGTGGAGCGCATCGCCGCGCTGGCGCAGGCGCTGGGAGGCGACGGGCACAGCCTCGCGGTGTCGTGCGACGTCACCCACGACGGCGACTGCGAGGCCGCCGTGGCGCGCGCGCTGGAGGCCTTCGGCGGGCTCGACGTGGTGATCGCCAACGCGGGCTTCGGCGTCGACGGCACCTTCGACCAGCTCACCATCGACGACGTGCGGAGGCAGTTCGACACCAACGTCTACGGGGTGATGCGCACCGCGAAGGCCGCGCTCCCGGCGCTCGTGCGCTCGAGGGGCGCCTTCGTGGCGATCGGCAGCGTGGCGGGCTTCCTCCCGGCGCCGGGCAGCATGGCCTACAACATGTCGAAGGCCTGCGTGACCTCGCTCTGCGACACGCTGCGCACCGAGTGGGCGCCGAAGGGCATCAGCGTGACGCACGTGGCGCCGGGCTTCATCGAGAGCGAGATACGCCGCGTCGACCGGCAGGGGACCTTCAAGGAGACCCGCCGGGAGACCATCCCCTCGTGGCTGATCATGCCCGCGCACACCGCCGCGCGGAAGATCGCCGACGCGGTCGCGCGCCGCGACGACGAGCTGGTGCTTACCCTGCACGGTAAGTTTGGCGTGGCCATGTCCCGGCACGCGCCGGCGCTGACCCGGGCGATCTTCCGCCTCGCCGCGCCGAGGGTCGGCAGCCGCAAGGCCAAGGACGCCTAAGACCCGTCAGGGCCGCAGGTCGAGCACCCGCCAGCGGCCCCCGACGCGCACCAGCGTGTCGATGCGAAAGCGCCGCACGCTCCCGCCCACCGCGTACTCCACCACCGGCCCGTCGGCGCACTGCGAGCCCGGCGCTCCGTAGCGCCCGCACCGCCGCGGGTCGATGGTGTTGCGCGCGTACGAGGGGCCCGCGATGCCGCGGAACTGCGCTCCAGCGAGCCGCGGGCGCAGGTCGCGCGCGTCGCGCTCGAGCGCCTCGAGCTGGCGCCGCACCACCATCCCGCCGCCGTCGGGACCGGCGTCCCCCGGGTCGCGCAGCCCGAAGACCACGCGCAGCTCGGCCGGGGTGGGGAAGACGCCCGACGGGTCGCGGGCGCCGTCGCGGACGAGCTCCATCACTCGGCGGGCGAGCGCGGTGATCTCCGCGCGCTCGGCGGGCGCGAGGCGCCGGGGGGCGGCCCCGACCTCGCCCGCGAAGAGACCTCCCAGCAGCAGCCACGTCCCGACGATCGACCTTCGCATCGCGGCGAAGCTCGCGCAGTCGGAGCGCCCGGCGCAAGCTCCGCGGAGGGACTCAGCGCACGAAGTCGTCGGGCTCGGGGTGCGCGTCGTCTGCGGCGCTCTCGATGCGGGCGTTGTCGAGCGCGCCGACGGAGCGCATCGCCTCGTAGACCACGATGGCCGCGGCGCTCGCGAGGTTGATCGAGCGCACCGCGCCCGCCGTGGGGATGCCGAAGACGTCGTCGGGGTAGCGGTCGAGCACCTCCTGTGGGATACCGCTCGACTCGCGGCCGAACACCAGCGCATCGCCGGGCAAGAAGCCCGCGTCGAGGTAGCTGCGTCGGCCGGTTGCGCTGAAGAGGCGCACGCGACCGGGCGGGCGGAGCCGGGCGTGCGTGAGCGCGAAGGACGACCAATCGGGGTGCGTGTGCAGCATGACGAGGTGCCAGTAGTCGATGCCCGCGCGGCGAACGCTGCGGTCGTCGATGCGAAACCCGAGGCGCCCGACGAGGTGCAGCGGGCTCTGCGTGGCGGCGCAGAGGCGGGCGATGTTGCCCGTGTTCTGGGGGATCTCGGGCTCGACCAGGACCACCTGGAACGGGGACGTCATCGGCGCGACACGGAGCTTCGGGGAGGGCATCGGCTTCAGGTTCTCTCGCGAGCGTAGATGTCACGTCGGCCGCGCGCGGGGCAACCGCACCGGTCGCGAAGGGAGGGCTCCGTACGTGATGGCACGTGGATTGCGGAACGCCCGGTCATCGCAATCAGCAGTGTCATCCAAGCCCGGAAGGTTCCCATGGAAATCGCAGAGTTCACGCCGCTGCTAGAGCAGCTCATCGTCCGGTTTCGGTCGTGGGATGAAGCGCAGAAGCAGGCCTCCGAGAGCGACGAGGCGGGTCTTTCGGCGGCCGAGCGGAAGGCCCTCCTCGACGAGCTCCACGGCATCGTCGGCCACGGCGAGCCCCGCCTCCCTCCCAGGTCACCGTGGCAGGTGTGCGTCGACTTCTTCTCGGCGCACTCGTCGTCTCCCGCCGAGGTGTGCTCGCAGCGAGAGCACGCCCTGCTCCGTTGCTATGAGCAGCTCTGCGAGCTCGACCTCCCCTTCCACGTGTCGAGCGTGCTCCTGCGCCATCACAGCGTCATCAAGCGAGCGGCCAACGTGGCCGACGGACGGCTCCATCTGCCTACGCCCCCGCGCGGCTCGGCGACCGCGCCAGCGTCCACCCCAGGTCCCGGCACGGCCGCGCGCTGACGCCTCACATGTACGGCACGTTGTGGCAGTTTGCCATACCCGGCGGGTGCTCCTTCACGCGCGCGCTGTCGGCTGAGCAGGGGGTCCGCTCATGAACGACGTCGCGGCTGTCGTGACGGAGGAGTCGGCGGCGCCCGAGCACCTCACCGTCGAGCGCCTCGACGCCCTCGCGGTGCAGCTCGCCCAGGCGCACGTGGGCCACACGCGTCGCGCCACCGCGCGGCACGGCGAGGACTACATCGCGCTGCTCCGGGCCAACCGTCGGCAGCTCCTCGACAACTACCGCTCCACCCTGAGGGCCTCGGAGTCCGGGGGCTGGATCTCCCCCGCCGGCGAGTGGCTGCTCGACAACTTCCACGTGATCACCGAGCAGCTCCGCGAGGGGCGCGAAGACCTTCCTCGGCGCTTCTACCGGCAGCTCCCGGTGATCTCCGAGGGCCCGCACGCCGGGCACCCACGCGCCTTCGCCATCGCGATCAGGCTCATCGCCCTCACCGACGGGCTCCTCGACGTCGCGCTGCTCGTGCGCTTCCTCAACGCGTACCAGACCGTGGAGCCGCTCACCATCGGCGAGCTGTGGGCGATCCCCATCGCGCTCCGGCATGGCTTCCTCGACCGGCTCGCTCGCATCGCCGCGCGCGTCGACCGCGCCCGCATCGAGCGGGAGGCCGCCACCACGCTCGCGGACGAGCTCGCCCTCAGCGCGGCCAGCGGGACGGCCACCGTCGCGGAGGCCCTGGAGCACCGCGTCTCCCGGCGCGTGGAGCCCTCCACGACCATGTTCGCCACGGAGCTCGCGCTGCGGCTTCGCGATCGCCACCCCGCCCTCTCGCTGGCCACGGCGTGGCTCGAGCGCCGCTTCGCCGAGCAGGGGACGACGCTGGAGGAGGCGATCCGCGCGGAGCACCGCAGCCAGGCCGCCAACCAGATCTCCGTCGGCAACTGCATCACCGCGATGCGGACGATCACCGCCACCGACTGGAGCAAGGTCTTCGAGTCGCTCAGCGTCGTCGAGCGCGAGCTCCGCCGAGACCCCAGCGGGACCTATCCCCGCATGGACTTCGCGACGCGCGACCGCTACCGCCACGTGGTCGAGCGCATCTCCAAGCGCACCGGGAGGCCCGAGCGCGAGGTCGCCGAGCGGGCCGTCGCGCTGGCCCTCGCGGAGATCGAGCGCTCCGGCGAGCCCGCCGAGGCGTCGCGCCGCGCGCACGTGGGCTACTTCCTCATCGACCGCGGCCTCGCGGTGCTCGAGGCCGAGGTCGGCTACCGCTCCCCGCTGAGAGAGCGCCTCGGGCGGGCGCTCGTGGCCCACGCGACGCTCGCCTACCTCGGCCCGATCGTGCTCGGCACCCTCGGCGTCGCGGCGGCCTTCGGCGGCCTCGCCCTGCGCCTCGGCGCCTCGCGCTCCCTCGCGGCGGCGCTCGCGGCCGTCGCCCTGCTGCCCGCGAGCGAGCTCGTCGCGAGCCTCGTCAACCTCGCGGTCACCGCCAACCGCGCCCCGACGCTGCTGCCGAAGCTCGACTTCGTCGACGGCATCCCGTCGGAGCTTCGCACCCTCGTCGCGGTGCCGATGATGCTCACCAGCCCGGAGGCCGTCGAGGAGCAGGTCGAGGCGCTCGAGCTGCGCTTCCTCGCCAACCAGGACCCGGCGCTGCGCTTCGCCCTGCTCAGCGATTTCACCGACGCGAACACCGAGCAGACCCCGGCGGACGACGAGCTCGTCCAGGCCATACGGCGAGGGATCGAGCGCATCAACGAGGCGCACGGGGGCGATCGCTTCTACCTGCTGCACCGAAAGCGCCTCTGGAGCGAAGGGGAGCGGCGCTTCATGGGCTGGGAGCGCAAGCGCGGGAAGATCGAGGAGTTCAACCGGCTGCTGCTCGGCGACGAGGGCACCTCCTTCACGGACGTCGTCGGCGACCGGGCGTGGCTCGGGGGGGTGCGCTACGTGATCACCCTCGACGCGGACACCCAGCTCCCGCTGGGCACCGCCGCCCGGATGGTCGCCACCATGGCGCACCCGCTCAACCAGGCGCGCGTCGATGCGCGCACCGGCGTCGTCGTCGAGGGCTACGGCGTGCTCCAGCCGCGCGTGTCGGTGTCCCCGACGTCGGCGAGGCGCAGCCGCTTCGCGCAGGTCTTCGCCGACCAGGAGGGCCTCGACCCCTACACCAGCGCGGTCTCCGACGTGTACCAGGACCTCTTCGCCGAGGGCTCCTTCGTCGGCAAGGGGCTCTACGACCTGAAGGTCTTCGAGTCGGTGCTCCGCGCCCGCGTCCCCAACGGCAGCGTGCTCTCGCACGACCTCCTCGAAGGGCTCTTCACCCGCGCGGGCCTGGTCTCCGACGTCGAGCTCTTCGACGACATGCCGTCGCACTACCTCGCCGCCAGCCTGCGTCGGCACCGCTGGATCCGCGGCGACTGGCAGATCGCCCCGTGGCTCTTCGGGAGTCCGCCGCGCGAGGACGGCCGTCGACTGCCCAACCCACTCTCCGTCATCAGCCGTTGGAAGATCGCCGACAACCTCCGGCGCTCGCTCGTGGCGCCCGCGACGCTCTTGCTCCTGCTCGCCGGATGGCTCGTCGCCCCGCTGCCGCTCGTGTGGACCGCGGCGGTCGTCATGCTCCTTGCGCTGCCCATCCTCGCGCACGGGGCCTCCGCGCTGGTGCGACGCCCGCGCTACTCGACCTGGAGCGCGCACCTCCGCCGCGTCCTCATCGACGCCGCGCACAGCGCGCTGCGGGCCGCCGTGACGCTGCTCTTCCTGCCGCACGAGGCCCGGGTGAGCGTCGATGCGATCGCCCGCGTCACGTGGCGCCGCTTCGTGAGCCACCGCGGGCTGCTCGAGTGGACCACCGCCGCCCAGGCGGAGCGGTCCGCCGGGCGCTCGGTCGCGTCGGCCTACCGCACGATGGTGGCGTCGCTGGCCCCGACCGCGGCGGCGCTCGGGCTCGTCGCGCGGGGGCAGACCGGGTCCGCGCTCGCGCTGGCGCCGTTCACCCTCGCCTGGGCCTTCGCCCCGGCGGTCGCGGCCTGGCTGGGGCAGCCGACGCGGGATCCGTCGCGGGCGGTCAGCGCCGTGGCGCGGTTCTTCCTCCGACGCACCGCGCGCAAGACCTGGAGCTACTTCGAGACCTTCGTCACCGCGGAGGACAACCACCTCCCGCCGGACAACTTCCAGGACGACCCGGTGCCCCTGGTCGCGCACCGCACGTCGCCGACCAACATGGGCCTCGCGCTGCTGGCCAACTTCGCCGCCCTCGACCTGGGCTACCTGGGCCTCTGCGGCTGCGTCGAGCGGCTCGAGCGCGCCCTCTCGACGATGGAGAAGCTGCCGCGGCACCGCGGGCACCTCCTCAACTGGTACGACACCCGCACCCTCCGTCCGCTGCCGCCCTCGTACGTCTCGACCGTCGACAGCGGCAACCTCGCGGGGATGCTCATCGCCCTGAAGCAGGCCTGCCTGCGCGCGACGGAGCTGACCCCGGCCGCGCAGATCAGCGACGGCATCGCGGACACCCTCCGCCTCCTCGACGAGGAGATCGAGCGCGCGGGCGACCGCTCGATGCGACTGCTTCGGCCGCACACCGAGGCCTTCGAGCCGCTCCTCGCGAAGGCTCCGTCCGAGAGTTCGGAGCGAGAGGCATGGCTCCGCTCGCTGCACTCCGTCGCCGAGGGGCTACAGCGCCAGGTGGCCGCGGCCACCAGCGGCCCGGACGACCCGCGGCACCGCGAGGTGATCCGCTGGGCGGGCGCCCTCCTCGCGCAGGTCGCGTCGCACCTGGAGGACGTCGCGGCCCCCTCCCCAGGCGACGCCCTGCGGGCGCGGCTGGACTCCGTCGCGGCGCGCGCCGACGCCCTCTTCGAGGCGATGGACTTCACCTTCCTCTACCACCGCGACCGGCAGCTCTTCTCCATCGGCTACGACGTCGGCGCCGAGCGCCTCGACGGGTCGTTCTACGATCTGCTGGCGAGCGAGTCGCGCCTCGGCAGCTTCGTCGCCATCGCCAAGGGCGACGTCCCGGTGCGGCACTGGTACAAGCTCGGCCGGCCGCTCACGCTGGTGGGGCACCACCGCGCGCTGCGCTCGTGGACGGGCACCATGTTCGAGTACCTGATGCCGTCGCTGCTCATGCGCAGCTACCGCAACACGCTGCTCGACCAGACCTGCCAGGTGATCGTCCAGGGCCAGGTGGCCTACGGCGAGGAGACGCACGTCCCGTGGGGCATCTCCGAGAGCGCCTACAACGCCCGCGACCTGCAGCTCAACTACCAGTACGGCCCCTTCGGCGTGCCCGGCCTCGGGATCAAGCGCGGCCTCGGCGACGACCTCGTGGTCGCTCCCTACGCCACCGCGCTCGCCCTGCTGGTGAACCCCGCCGCGGCGGTCGAGAACCTCTGGCGCCTCGTCGCCGAGGGCCTCGAGGGCGACTACGGGTTCTTCGAGTCCATCGACTACACCCCGGGGCGGGTGCCCGACGGGCAGCGGGGCGCCATCGTGCGGGCGTTCATGGCGCACCACCAGGGCATGAGCCTGCTCGCGATCACCGAGCACCTCGGCGGACAGATGACCGAGCGCTTCCACGCCGACCCGCGGGTCAAGGCGACCGAGCTGCTGCTGCAGGAGCGCGTGCCCCGCGAGGCGCCGATCGACCGTCAGGCCGAGGAGGAGCAGCGCGCCCCTCGCCCCGCCCAGGAGGCGCCGCACGAGGAGTGGCGGGCGGCCCGCGGAGACTCCGCCCCGGAGGTGCACCTGCTCTCCAACGGCAGCTACTCGGTCATGGTCACCTCCGCGGGGGGCGGCTACAGCCGACGGCGCGAGCTCGCCGTCACCCGCTGGCGCGAAGACCCGACGCGCGATGCGTGGGGGCAGTTCCTGTATGTGCGCGACCCCGGGAGCGGGAGGTTCTGGTCGGCGACGCACCACCCCGCCGACCGCGCGACCGGGACCATGGAGTTCTGCTTCCCCATCGACCGCGCGGAGTTTCGCCGCGTGGCCGACGACATCGAGACCAGCGTCGTCATCACCGTCGCCACCGAGGACGACGCCGAGGTGCGCGCGCTCAAGCTCACCAACCAGTCCGACCATGCCCGCGAGCTCGACGTCACCAGCTACCTGGAGGTCGTCCTCGCCACGGCCTCCGCCGACGCCGCCCACCAGGCCTTCGCCAAGCTCTTCGTCGAGACCGAGTTCGTCCCCGAGCACGGAGCGCTCATCGCCTCGCGCCGTCCCCGCTCGGCCGAGGAGCCGCGCACCTGGGCCGTGCACGTCTGCGCCGTCGAGGACGAGGCCGTGGGCGCGATCGAGCACGAGACCGACCGCGCTCGCTTCCTCGGCCGCGGGCGCTCGACCCGCCACCCCGCCGCCATGGAAGCTCCGCTCTCGGGCAGCACCGGCGCGGTGCTCGACCCGGTGTTCAGCCTGCGACGGAGGGTGCGCATCGGCGCGGGCAAGTCGGCCCGGCTGCTGTTCACCACGGCGGTCGCCGACACCCGCGAGGCGGCGCTCGCGCTGGCCGAGAAGTACGCCGACCCGGTCTCCGCCAACAGGGCCCCGACGCTCGCCTGGACCCACGCGCAGTCGCAGCTCCACTACCTCGACATCGGCGTCGACGAGGCGAAGCTCTTCCTCCGCCTCGCGGCCCGCGTGCTCTACGCCCGCCGCGACCTGCGCGCCCGGGAGGACGTCATCGCGCGCAACCGCCGGGGGCAGTCGGGCCTCTGGGCCTACGGCATCTCCGGCGACCTCCCGATCGTCCTCGTGCGGGTCGGCGGCGAGGAGCACATCGAGCTGGTGCGAGAGGCGCTGCACGCCCACGAGTACTGGCGCATGCGCGGTCTGACCGTCGACCTGGTGGTGCTCAACGAGCACCCGCCCAGCTACCTCCAGGCCTTCCAGGATCAGCTCATGGGCATGGTGCGCTCGGGCCCGAGCGCGATCCTCGTCGACAGGCCGGGCGGCATCTTCGTGCGCCGGGCGGACATCATGCCCGTGGAAGACCAGACGCTGCTGGCCGCCGCCGCGAGGGCGATCCTGGTAGGCGCCCGGGGGACTCTCGCGGAGCAGGTCGACCGCAGCCTCCCGGCGCTCGCGCTGCCGCCGCCACTGACCGTCACCCATCGCCCGCCCGCGGACGCTCCATCGCCCGCGCTTCCGACGGAGGCGCTGCGCTTCCCCAACGCCCTCGGCGGCTTCTCCGCCGACGGCCGGGAGTACGTGATCCGCCTCGGGCCGAAGCAGTGGACGCCCGCGCCGTGGGTGAACGTGCTCGCCAACCCCGGCTTCGGCGCCCTCGTGAGCGAGGCCGGCTCCGGCTACGAGTGGGCCGAGAACAGCCACGAGAACCGCCTCACCGAGTGGACCAACGACCCCGTCTCGGACCCCGCCACCGGGGCGATCTACGTCCGCGACGACGAGACCGGCGCCTTCTGGACCCCGACGCCGCTGCCGATCCGCGGCCTCGCCTCCTTCGTGGTGCGCCACGGCCAGGGCTACAGCGTCTTCCAGTCGACCATCCGCGGCATCGCCCAGGAGCTGACGGTCTTCGTCGCCGCCGACGACCCGGTGAAGATCTCCCGGCTGACCCTGCGCAACACCGGCCGGCTGCCCCGGCGGCTCACGGTCACCGGGTACGTCGAGTGGACCCTCGGCGTCCTGCGGCAGAGCGACGCGATGCACGTCGCGACCTGCATCGACGCCGAGAGCCGGGCCTTCTTCGCGCGCAACACCTACCCCAACGACATGGGATCGCGGCTCTCCTTCGCGGACACCTCGCCGCCCTTCCGCTGCTGCACGGGCGACCGTGAGGAGATGCTGGGACTGCTGGGCGACCTCGCCCGCCCCGCGGCGCTGGGTCGCTCGGGGCTGAGCGACCGCGTCGGCGCCGGCTACGACCCCTGCGCGGCGCTGCAGGTGGAGGTCATCCTCGGCCCCGGCGAGGAGCGCGAGGTGGTGCTGGTGGTCGGCCAGGTGATCGAGGCCTCGCACGCCCGCAGCCTCGTCGCGCGCTACCGGGAGCCGGGCGCCGCGGGGCGCGAGCTCGACGCCGTGAAGCGCCGGTGGGACGCGCTCCTCGGGGCGATCGAGGTGCACACCCCCGACGAGGGGATGGACCTGCTGGTCAACCGCTGGCTCCTCTACCAGACGGTCTCGTGCCGGCTCTGGGGGCGCACCGGGCTCTACCAGTCGGGCGGGGCCTACGGCTTCCGCGACCAGCTCCAGGACGTGACGGCGCTGGTCTACGCCCGCCCGGAGCTCGCGAGGGAGCACATCCTCCGCGCCGCGGCGCGACAGTTTCCCGAGGGCGACGCCCAGCACTGGTGGCACACGCCCTCGGGCCGCGGCGTGCGCACCCGCTTCGCCGACGACTACCTCTGGCTGCCCTTCGTGACCGCGCACTACGTCGCGACCACGGGGGACGCCGCGGTGCTCGACGAGCCGGTGCCCTTCATCGAGGCCCGCGCGCTGGAGCCCGGCGAGGCCGAGGCCTACCTCCTGCCGACGCTCTCGGAGCAGGTCGCCTCGCTCTACGAGCACTGCACCCGGGCGCTCGATCGCAGCCTGACCACCGGCCCCCACGGTCTCCCGCTCATCGGCTGCGGCGACTGGAACGACGGCATGAACCGCATCGGCACCGGCGGCCGGGGGGAGAGCGTGTGGATGGCGTGGTTTCTCATCGCCACCATCGAGCGCTTCGCGGCGCTGCTCGACGCCCGCCGCGACGACGCGCGCGCGGAGCGGTACCGCGCCCACGCCGCGAGCCTGAGGGCCGCCGCCGAGGAGCACGCCTGGGACGGCGACTGGTACCTCCGCGCGTTCTTCGACGACGGCACGCCGCTCGGCACCGCGAAGGCCGACGAGTGCCGCATCGACTCGCTCACCCAGAGCTGGGGTGTGATCTCCGGGGCGGCCGATCGGCAGCGCGCGGCCCGGGCCCTGGCCTCCGTCGAGGAGCGCCTCGTCGACCGCGAGGCGTCGATCGTGAAGCTCCTGGCGCCTCCCTTCGACCGCACGCCCAACGACCCGGGGTACATCAAGGGATACGTCCCTGGGGTGCGAGAGAACGGCGGGCAGTACACGCACGCCGCGGCGTGGGTGGTGCTCGCGGAGACGATGCTCGGGCGCGGTGACCAGGCGGGCGAGCTGCTGCGGCTCATCAACCCGGTGCACATCACCTCGACCTCCGAGGGGCTCGCTCGCTACCGGGTCGAGCCCTACGTCGTCGCCGCCGACCTCGCCGCGGTCGCCCCGCACACCGGCCGGGGAGGCTGGACCTGGTACACCGGCTCCGCGAGCTGGGTGTACCGCGTGGCGCTGGAGTCGGTGCTGGGCTTCACCGTGCGCGGGTCGACGCTGAGCTTCGACCCCTGCATCCCCGCCCGCTGGCCGGGCTTCACCCTCACCTGGCGCCGGGGGACGACCACCTGGGAGGTGAGCGTCGAGAACCCCGACGGGGTGCAGCGGGGCGTCGCCGAGGTGAGCCTCGACGGTCACCCCGCGCCCGACGGCCGAGTGACGCTGATCGACGACGGCGCCGTCCACCGTATCCGCGTGCGGCTCGGCGCTCCGCCCGGGTGATTGCGCCAACGCTGGATTCGCGGGATGGCGCGGTGATACGGTCCCCGGCCACGGTGATGGCCCTGACCCCTCGACGACGGTCCTGTTGGATGTACGCGGCCGCGCTGGCGCTTTCGGGAGCGACGGCCTCGGCCGACCCGATGGACCTCTCGCTCAACCGCCTCAGCTATTACAACAATACCCCATGGAGTAATGGCGGGGTGCGCTACGAGCCCTCTCGCTGGGCCTTCCGCGGGGGCTGCGGCACCGCAGGCACCGCCGGGGCCGACGGCCAGGCCTACGCGCAGTGCTTCCCCGACAACCAGCTCTGGGCCAACCTGGTCAACGAGCTCGGCGCCGCGATCGCCCCCTCCCTCGCCGCGCCCGCGATGACCCTGGGCACCTCCGGGCTCTACGTGGGCTACGAGCTCTCCGTCACCAACCTCCAGCGCACCGGCGAGCACTGGCGCCGCGGCACCGAGGGGTCCGCCTCGTCCAACGTCAACAGCGACACCAACACCCGCCGCGACAACGGCGACAGCGCGGGCGTCGTCTCTCGCATCCACGTCCGCAAGGGCCTGCCCTTCGGCTTCGAGCTGGGCACGCAGGTGAGCCACCTTCACTCCAGCGGCATCTGGGCCATCGGGCTCGACCTCCGCTGGGCCCTCTTCGAGGGCTACCACCGCGGCCTCGGGTGGCTGCCCGACCTCGCGGTGCGCGGCTCGGTCAACACCCTCGCCGGCCAGTCGCAGATGACCCTCACCGTCGTGGGCATCGACGCCGTGGTCTCCAAGCGCTTCGCCCTCGGCGGGCACGTGCGGCTCAGCCCCTACGTCGGCGCGCAGGGGATGTTCATCTTCGGCGACTCCGGGGTCATCGACCTCACCCCCTCGCGCAGCGCCCAGGCCGAGTGCCCGCGCCCGCAGACCCGCTACGTGGCCGACACCCGCACCGGCGCCGACCGCTCGCCCTCGGGCCTGGTGGGCCAGGTCATCTGCAACGGCGGCGGCACGCTCCCCACCCCTACCCTCCCGGGCGACCTCAACGACACCCGCAACAGCGCCGTCTTCCAGCCGATGCGCATCCTTCGCACCCGAGGCTTCCTCGGGCTTCAGTTTCAGTGGGAGATCCTGATGGTCACCGCGGAGTTCTCCGTCGACCTCGGCGACCCGTCGTTCACCAGCACCCCACCGACCGACGCCGGCCGCCCGGTGACCACCAACGTCGCCGCCGGAGCGCCCTCCCGCACGCCCATCACGCTCGACAACTACACGCAGTGGACCACCACCGTGGGCGTCGGGCTGGCCTTCCGCTGACCGATCCGATCCACCGGGCGGGCGCTCGACTTCGCCCTCCCGTCGCATCACAACACTCCCCCTCATCACTGTTCTACAGGAGCATCGCAATGGACGATTCGACCCGGCAGCGCATCGCGGACCTCGTCAACGGCAACAAGGTCGTGCTGTTCATGAAGGGCACCCGGCACTTCCCCCAGTGCGGCTTCTCCGGAGCCGTGGTGCAGGTGCTCAACGCCAACAAGGCCACCTACGAGACGGTCAACGTGCTCGCCGACCCGGCGATTCGCGAGGGCATCAAGGAGTACGCGAGCTGGCCCACCATCCCGCAGCTCTACATCGGCGGGGAGTTCGTGGGCGGGGCCGACATCGTCCGCGAGCTGCATTCCCGCGGCGAACTCGCGACCCTGCTCGCGAAGGCCTCGGCCACGCAGAGCTCGTAGTCACGAGGCGCTCCCACCGCGGCGCCGATCTGCTCTAGACTCCGCGGCCCTACACCACATGAGCCAAGCATCGCCTTCGCCCCTTCGCGCGCGCCTCGCGGATCACGCCCTGCTCGCGTACCTCTCCCCCCTCTTCGCCGGCCGGCGCATCGCCGTGGTCGGGACGTCCTCCGGCGACGTCGCGCACCGCGCCCGCGCGCTGGGCGCCCACACGGTGATCTCCTTCGGCGGCGTCGCCGAAGACATCGCCGTGCGGGCGCTCACCCCCGGCGCCATCGCGGCCTTCCACGGCAAGCTCGACGTCATCGTGGTGCCCGACGCCACCGCCGTCCCCTCGCTGGTGGCGGTGCTCGACGAGGCGCGCCGGGCGCTCGGCTCCGACGGCATCCTGGTGGTGGGGGCCGAGCCCGAAGACGCCCCGGTGCCGATGGAGGTCTCCGGGCGCTCGTCGCCGGTGGGCTTCACGCAGCTCCACGAGCTCTGCGCGGCGCGCTTCGGCGAGGTGCGCATGGTGGGGCGCGGCCCCTTCGTGGGCTACACGCTGGCGACGCTCGACGAGGCGGCGGAGGGGGTCGCGCTCGACACGCGGCTGGTCGATGGAGACCCGCCGAAGCCCGAGGCCTTCATCGCCGTGGCCTCCGACAGCGCGGTGGCGCTCGAGGCCCTGGCGGTGGTGCAGGTCGCCCCGGAGGTGCTCCACACGCTGCGCGCCGCGGCGCGCGGTGACCTCGAGGCGAAGGTCGCCGAGCGCGACCAGAAGCTGAAGGACGTCGAGCAGGCGAGCGCCGAGCGATGGGTGAAGCTCCAGCGGCTGGAGCACGGGCTGAAGGAGCTCGAGGACGAGCACCGCAAGGCCCGCGACAAGGCCGTGCGGCTGCAGAAGGAGCTGGAGGACGAGCGCAAGCTGCGCCAGCGCATCGAGCTCGACGCGCAGATGACCCGCCGCGCCCCGGAGCTGCCCAAGGGCCCCGACCTGCAGCCCGAGCTCGATCGGGTGAAGTCCTCGCTGGCGGGCACCGAGGCGCGCGCGGCCTCGCTGGCGACCGACCTCGCGGCGGCGCAGGCGCGGGTGACCGCGGCGGAGAGCGCCCTCGAGGAGTCCAGGGCCCGGGTGAAGGCCCTCGGGGCGGAGGTGATGAGCGTCGAGGCCGCGCTCGACGCGGCGCTCAAGCGCGAGGGCGACCTGCAGCGCGAGCTCGACGAGACGCAGGCGACGGAGTCCGAGCTCCGAGAGCAGCTCGACGAGCTGGCCGCGCGGCCCGAGCCCGCGCCGGTGGTCCTCCGAGAGCCCGCGCCGGCGGTGAAGGCCGACGGGCCGACGAGGGCGGAGTACGCGGCGCTGCAGGCGGCGCTGGAGGGTGAGCGCGCGGCGAGGGCGCAGGCGGAGGCGGAGTTCCAGCGGGCGGAGACGCTGCTGGCCGAGCGGGCGACGGAGCTGCAGCGGGCCGAAGGGCTCCACCGGCTCGCGGTCGAGGCCGCGAGGGAGCTCTCGCTGACGGTGCAGCGCGGGGGGCTGCCGGCCGAGGAGCTGGCGTCGCTGCGGGCGGGCCTGAGCGAGGCGCACCGGGCGCGGGCGCGGGCCGCCGACGAGCGCGACGCGCTGGAGGCGCAGCTCCTGGCGGTGGCGGGCGAGGCGCAGCAGCTACGGTGGAAGCTGGCCGAGGCCGCGGCGGCGAGCGTCCCTCCGATGGAGGCGCAGTCCACGGAGCTGGCGGAGTGGGAGGTGAAGGAGGCCCGCTACGAGGGCATGCTCCGCGGGCTCTCGGCGCGGGTGCGGGAGTGCGAGGCGCAGCTCGTCGACCTCGATCGGGCGCTGGCCGAGGAGCGCGCCGGGCGCGAGCACGACCGGGCGCTGCTGTTCGACGCGCGCAACGAGGTGTCGCGGCTCTACGCGCTCAACGTGAGCCTGGAGGGCCGCATCCTGCAGCGCGGCGTGGAGCTCGAGGGCGCGCGCACGGGCTTCCAGCGCCGGGTGGCGGAGCTCGAGCTGGAGGTCGAGCGGCTGGTGCAGGCGCTCTCCGTGTCGGGCACGCAGGCGACGCAGGAGCTCAGCGCCTCGCTGACGGCGCGCGCCAACGCGCACGACCTGCTGGTGGCCGAGGCGCAGGGCCTGCGGATGCGGCTCGACGAGGCCGAGCGCTCGCTCTCGATGCCCCGCGCGGCGGTGGCGGCGGTCGACACCTCGGCGCTCGAGGCCGAGGTCGCGAGCCTGAAGCGCGAGCTCTCGGAGGCCGAGGAGGGCGCCGAGGAGCTTCAGGGGGTGCAGTTCAGGCTGGAGCGTGCGATGCGCGACCTGGAGGCGACGGCGCGGCGGCTGGCGGAGACCGAGGAGACGCTCGGCCACGCCCGCTCCGAGGCCGTGGTGCTGCGGGCCCGCGGCGGTCGCGAGGAGTCCCTGCGCGGCGCCGTCGAGGGGGCGCGCCGGGGCATCTCGGGCCTGCTCGCGGACGGCCGCGGCGCCCTGCTGGCGCCTGAGCTCATGGGCATCCTTCGGGCGCTCGAAGTGGACTGATGGGCACCTGCGGCGCGAGCTGCGGCATCACGAAGACCCGGGAGCGCGAGCGCGAGCAGGCGACCCGCGTGGCGCTCCGGGCCTTCGCCGATGGCCGCCGCGACACGCCGCGGTGGTGGCCGCCCTCGTCGGTGTTCGAGGCCGGTGAGGTGGAGAAGCTGGCCGAGGCGCTGCGGGGGGCGCTGCCTTGTCGCGCGGTGGTGGTCCCCCCGTCGGACGAGCTCGCGGCCACGTGGGTGTACGTCGTGGCGACGATGGCCGAGGGCTCCTGGGTGGAGCTGCGCGAGGGCCGCGGGGCGGTGGTGCCGGAGGCGACCGAGGAGCGGGGGCTGCGCGTGGGGCTCTCTGCGCTACACCGCGCGGCGACGGTGCAGGAGTTCGCGGTGCGGGCGACGGTCGAGGGTCCCGTGGCCTGGGTCGAGGAGTCGCGCGTGGCGGGGGTCGACGACCGGCGGCTGCAGCTCTTCGTGAAGGCCACGCAGGGGCTGCTGCGGACCATGAAGATCACCACGCTGGACGCGGCCTTCCTGGAGGGTCCGGCGGTGGAGGGGGGCGACCCGCTGTGGTCGCTGTTCTTCGACGGGGCGCCGATGGTGAGCCGCTCGGGCGAGTGGGTGACGCTCGCCGGGGAGAGGTAGCCGCTCGCGCGCACGGGGTGCGGCGGATCGCAGCGGAGTGCGACAGGAAGGACCCCGGGCCCCCGGCGCGTGGTCCCTCTGCCGCTCAGGCCGTTTCGGGCGGGGCCGACGCGGCGGGCTCGGGCGCGTGGACCTTGCGGGCCTTCATGCGGAGGTTGAGCAGCTCGATGACGAGCGCGAAGGCCATCGGGGCGTAGATGTAGCCCTTGGGGATGTGTCGCCCGACGGCGTCGGCCACGAGCATCACGCCGATGAGGATGAGGAAGGCGAGCGCCAGCACCTTCACCGTGGCGTGCTTCTCGACGAAGCGGCTCACCGGCGCGGCGAAGGCCAGCATGGTCGCCACCGCGGCCATCACCGCGACCACCATCACCCAGATCTGCTCGGGCGGAACCATCCCCACCGCGGTGATGACCGAGTCGAGCGAGAACACCAGGTCGAGCGCCACGACCTGCGCGATGAGCGAGCCCGTCGAGACGACCGCCTTCGCCGCGCCGCCGGGCGCGTCCTCCTCGACCCCCTCCACCTTCTTGTGGATCTCGATGGTGGCCTTCGCGATGAGGAACGCCCCACCCGCGGCGAGCACCAGCTGCTTGCCGGTGATGGCGAGGCCCGCGACCGTGAAGAGGGGCCGCGTGAGGCCGAGCACCCAGGAGATCGCGAACAGCAGCCCGATGCGCATCACCAGGGCGAGCCCGATGCCGATGCGCGTGACCTTGCGGCGCTGCACCTCCGGCAGGCGCCCGGTGAGCACCGAGATGAACACGATGTTGTCGACGCCCAGGACGATCTCCATCGCAACGAGGGAGACCAGCGCGATCCAGGTGTCCGCGCGATCGAGACCAGTGAACATGGAGCTCGTACCTCTCTTCAGGTGAGCCCGCATTGCGAGGGTCGTGCCCGCGTCACATCAGGTTGTGCCGGCGCATGTAGTCGGCGGCCTCGTCGTACTGGCCCGACTCGTTGGCGAACTGCACGTGGTTCCTGATCGTCCCGAACCACTCCCGCGTCGACGGCCGCAGCCGGGCGCGCGCCGCCTCCAGCATCGGCATGGTGATGGGCTCGACCTTGCCCGACGCGAGGCTCTTCCCGATGGCCGACTCCGCGGCGGCGTCGATGAGGTTCTCCAGGTCGGCGCCGGACCACCCCTCGGTCATCTCCGCGAGGCGCTGGAAGTCCATCGGCCCCTGGGGCTTCTCCGCGAGCTTCAGCTTCAGGATCTGCGCCCGCCCCGGCCGGTCGGGCGGCGGGACGAAGAGCACCTGGCTGAACCTCCCCGGCCGACGGAAGGCCGAGTCGACGTCCCACGGCGTGTTGGTCGCGCCCAGCACCAGCACCTTCTCGTTGCGGCTCGCGAAGCCGTCGAGCTCCGCCAGAAACTGCGTGATCACCCCGCGCATCGCGCCGGTCACCAGCTTGGCCCGCTGCATCCCGAGCGCGTCGACCTCGTCGAAGAAGAGCACCGTCGGCGCCCGCCTCCGCGCGTCCTCGAAGATGGCGTGGAGCTGCCGCTCGGAGTTGCCGATCCACATGTCGAGCACCTCGTGCAGCCCGACGGAGACGAAGTGCGCGCCGCACTCCCCCGCGGTCGCCCTCGCCAGGAAGGTCTTGCCGCACCCGGGCGGACCGTAGAACAGCATCCCCCCGCCGCCCTTCTTCCCGAAGGCCGCGAAGAGGTCGGGCTTCTGGAACGGCAGCACGATCCGCATCCGGATGCGCTCCTTCACGTCGTCGAGGCCGCCCACGTCCGCGAAGGTCACGCCCTCCCTCGGCCCCGTCTCGGGCTCCTTGCCGACCGCCCCATCGGGCTCCACGCGCGACGGCAGCAGCGCGTCCCAGAGCTTGGTGTCCGCGAGCTCTGGATCGAGCTGCACCGCGCGCTCATAGTCGCGCCTCGCGTCGCGGTGCTCGTTGCGCCGCTCGTGCACCCTCGCCCTGAGCAGCAGCCCCATCGCGTGCTCCGGAACCGACGTGAGCACCGCGTTGACGAAGCCCAGCGCCCGGTCGAGCTCCCCGAGGCTCAGCGCGCAGCGCGCGGCGCCGAGACCCGCTTCGTCGCCGAGGGCGCGGTCGCCCAGGAGGCGCTCGAAGTGCGAGAGCGCGTCCCTGGGCTGCGCGGCCTTCTCCATCGCGGTCGCGACGTGCATCCGCAGCGGGGCGTTGTCCGGCGCGAGCGCCAGCGCTTCGAGGAGGAGCTTGAGGGTGGGGTCCGTCGGACGGTCTTGCATCGGCGCAGTGTAGCCCGCGCCCATGCCTGTCTAGCAGCGCCCTCGGAGGGTCAGCGGAAGACCTGCTCGCCGCGGTAGCTCTTCCACTGCTGCTCGAGGTAGGTCGCGTCCTCGGGGGTGCGCGGGTGGACGCCCATCACGATGCCGCCCTCCTTGATGCCCGCCTCGTAGGCCCGCGCCCGATCCTCGGGGATGCCCGCCCCCACGAGCGCCCCGACCAGGCCGCCGGTGAGGCCCCCCGCCCCGGCTCCGGCGAGCGCCGCCGCGAGGGGCCCGGCCACCACCAGACCGAGCCCCGGAAGCACCAGGCTCGTCCCGATGGCCGCGATGGCCGCCACCACGGCGCCGACGGTTCCGCCGATGGCCGAGCCCACCCCGGCGCCCTGCAGGGCCTTGTCGCCCAGCTCGCTGTCGGCGTCGGTGAAGTGCCGCCTGCGCGCCTCATCGGACATCATCAGGTTCACGTCGTCGCGGCTGTACCCGCGGCTCGCGAGCGCCTCGTACGCGCGCTCGGCGTCGGCGCGGGAGCGAAAGAGACCAGTCACGAGCTCGGGCTGGGTGTTGGTTCCTGCGGCTGCCATGGATCACCTCCAACAAGGGTTGTTGCACCGTCGACTGCGACGATGCCCGTCCCTTCTGCAGGCGCCGGACCGAAGTCCATCACGCTTGATTTTCAGTGTATTTCCAGCGCCCTCGCCTCCGCCACCCGAGACCCGTGGGCGTCAATTGCGCCCCAGGTGGCGGCCCGGCTGTGGCGCTCGGACACTGCCCTCTACGCGCGTCGCGCGCGTCGCTCGCTCGCCTCGGTGAGCATCCCCAGGAGCTCGTCGCTCCGCGGATCCCAGCCGTAGCGCGCCTCGACCCGCTGACGCGCCGCCACCGCGATCGCCCGCGCCCTCGCCCGGTCGTGGAGCAGCGCCAGCACCGCCTCGGCCATCGGCGCTCCCTGCTCGCCGTAGGGCGCGACCACGAGCTGCGTCCCGGCCTCCGCCTCGATGCCCTCGGCCGCCGCGGGGGAGCACACCACCGGGACGCCCATGGCCATCGCCTCGAGCACCTTGTTCTGCACGCCGCGCGCGACCCTCAGCGGGATCACGCACACCGCGCAGCCCGTCACGTGCGCCCGGATGTCCTCGACGTAGCCGGTGACCGTCACCCCTTCGACCGCCGCGAGCGCCCGCACCTCCGGCGTCGGACGGGAGCCCGCGATCACCACCCGGAAGTCGGGGTACCGCGCCCGCACCCGAGGCATCACCTCGCGCACCAGGAACACCGCCGCCTCCACGTTGGCGTGGTAGTCCATCGCCCCGAAGAAGACCGCCGACGCGTCGGAGGCGGGCGTCGCCGCGGGGCCGAAGTAGTCGGTGTCCACGCCGTTGGCGAGCGTGCGCGCGTCGCACCCCGGCGCGATGGCCGCGAGCAGCACCTTCTCCCGGTCGGCGGTGACCGTGGAGATCACCGCGCGCCGCGCGACCTCGCGCTCGTACTCCTGCAGCGTGGCCGCCTCGCGGCGGTACACCGAGCGCATCGGGAAGCGCGCCTCGTCGGCGTACGCGCGCCACTTCGCCGAGTCGACGTCGACGAAGTCCATCACCAGCGGCACCTCCGGGTGCCGCAGCGCGTAGGGCGCCATCGAGGTGCTCTCCGCGAGGATGGCGTCGGGGTTGAGCTCCCGCACCGCGCGGTCGACCTCGGCCCGCAGCCGCGCGCTCCCGAAGACCGGCAGCGTCAGCGGCTGCCAGCCCAGCAGCCACGGCAGCGCCTTCACCCGCTGCCAGCGCATGTCGAGCGGCACCAGGGTCACCGAGGCGAAGTGCCGCCGCAGCCGCGCCGCGTGGTCGAGGTCGGACGGCGGCTCCGCGAAGGCCATGAGGTGCACCTCGCAGCGCTTCGCGAGGCGCGTGAGCAGGTGGTGCGTGCGGATCTTGTCGCCCTTGTCGGGAGGAAAGGGCGTGCGATGCGTGAGCGCGAGCACCCTCATGACGGACGCACCCACGCCCGGCTCACCGGGTCACGACGACGGAGGATGCGCGCCGGGTTGCCGCCCACCACGCTGTTCTCGGGCACCGGCTCGACCACCACCGAGCCCGAGGCCACCACGCAGCCGGGGCCCACGTCCGCCAGGACGAGCGCGCCATTACCGAGCCAGGTATTGCGCCCGATGCGCACCTGGTCGTAGCGGCCCGGCTGGTCTTGCACCGGGGCGTCGGGGTCGTCGAAGCCGTGCTGGTTCTTGCCGGACAGCACGTGCACGTTGGAGCCGAGGGTCACGTGCTCCTCGAGCACCGCGCGGCCGACGCTGCAATTGGCGCCGATGTACACGCCCTTGGAGACCACCGCGTCGGGCGTCGAGAAGGTCGTCCCCCACTGGATGCACGAGTCCGGGTGGCACTCGGTGAGCACCGCCCCGTAGAACGCCCGGCGCACGAGCTGCCCGGTGAGCCCGGGCACCATCGCGAGCGCCTGCGAGTAGCCCGCGAAGAGCGTGCGCCGCCGGTGCTCGTCCACCCCGCGGGTCTCCGCGCGAAAGGCCAGCACAAGCGGCATCACCGCGCCGCGGGCCCCGGCGAGGGCCACCATCTTCACCAACCGTCGCGCGTCCATCGGGTGCTCCTCACGCCGCTCGAATCGTCAACGAACCCCGAGGGCGGAATACAGGTCCAGGTAACGCTCAGCCCGGCGGGCGGGGTCGTGCCGCTCCGCCGCGCGCGACCGGGCCTGGGCCACCCGGCGGGCGCGCTCCTCGGGCCGCGCGACGCAGTCGACCACCGCGCGCGCGAGCGACTCCACCGACTCCGGCTCCACGATCCAGGCCATCTCTCCGTCGTCGGCCACCTCGGGAACGCCTCCGACGCGCGTGGCCACCACCGGCAGCCCCAACGTCATCGCCTCGAGCAGCGCGTTGGGCATCGCCTCGGAGCGCGACGGCATCACCAGCATGTCGCAGGCCTTGTAGACCACGCCGACCAGCTTCTGGTGCCCCAGGAAGCGAACCGCAAGCCCGAGGTCGAGCTCGCGCGAGAGGGCCTCGAGCATCGCCCGATCGGGCCCGTCGCCCGCCAGCGCGAAGGTCACCTGCGCCCCCTGGGCCCGCGCCTGCGCCAGCGCCCTCAGCGCGAGGTCCTGCCCCTTCTCGTGAGAGAGCCGACCCACCACCGCCGCGACGAACTCCCCCTCCGGAATCCCCAGCTTCGCGCGGGCCTCCTCGCGGGTCATCGGGGTCGAGAGGTCCCTCGCGTCGACCGCGTTGGGGATCACCACCACCCGGTCGGGCCGCACGCCCTCGTGCACCACGATGTCCCTCGCGCTCTGCGCCACGGCCACCACCCGGTCGGCCCTCGGCAGCGACCACGCATCGATGCGGTGGTAGCGCTTCACCTTGTCGTTCTCGGCGGTCCACCCATGGTGGTGGCCCACCCAGGGGACGCGCCGCGCCGCGCGCACGGCCATCGCGATCAGGTGCGGCTTGTACGAGTGGCTCTGCACCACCCGGGCGCCGGTGCGCCACGCGATGGCCACCGCGCGCGCCAGGATGCTCGGGTCGTAGGGACCTCGCTCCTGGATCTCATGCACCGTGAGCGCCCCGTCGGACATCTCGTCGAGCGGAGGCACGGGCCCGGCCCCGCGCCCCCGGAGGATGGCCACGTGGAGGCGCACTTCCGGCGGCAGCGCCCGGGCGAGGTGGATGAGCCCGCGCGCCGGACCGGTGACCACCGGCGCATCGAGGAAGGAGAGCACGACCATCGGGGGCACCGCTCAGTGGTCCTTGGGCTCGTCGGCGGGGGGCTGCGGGCCTCGGTAGCCCCGCCCGCTTGCGCCCGCGTCGACCGCCGCGACCGCCGCCCTCACCACGCCCGCGTCGGCCGCGGGGATCGCCCCCGGCGGCACCGGCCCCACCGGCGGGGTTGCCCCGCGGCCCTCGAGGATCACCGAGCGGATCAGCCCGATCATGCGCTGGCGCCCCGCCTGGTTGGGGTGCAGCCCGTCGTCGGTGAGCGAGTCGGGCAGGTAGCCCTCGTCGTCGGAGAGCACCGAGGCGTAGTCGAGGAGCATGTCGCGACGCATCCTCGCCTGGTCGCGCACCCACTCGTTGAAGCGCCTGATCTTCGGGGTCGCGGTGCCGTCGGCCTCCGCGCGGTCCCACGCCCGGGAGACCGGAACCGTCGTGGCGAGCACGACCTTCACATGGCGCGCCCTCGTCTGCTCGGCCATCTGCGCGAAGTAGAATTGCGTCTCCTCGAAGGGGGGCGCGTCGGGCAGCAGGTTGATCGCGCACATCTTGAGCACGACCATCTCGGGCCTCAGCTCGAGCGCGTCGGGCTCCAGCCGGAGGTACTGCTGCCAGACGAGCTGCCCGCTGTCGCCGCGGTTGACGAAGGGCACGCCCGGAAACTCCCCCGCGAGGTCGAGCTGGTCGGTGATGCTCGCCCCGAGAAACACCACGCGCCCCGCCACGACGCCTTCGTTGCGCAGGCGCTCGTTGTCCGCGCGGTAGCGCACGCGGTGCGCCGGATCGCTGTGAAGGCCGAGCCAGCGCTCGTGCCAGGTCTTCGCGTCGCTGCGGTAGCGCCAGGCCTTGTACGAGACGACGCTGAGGCCAGCGAGCATCAAGGCCAGGGCTCCCTGGAGGAGGCGGTTCATGGTGGGCGATCACTCCTGCGCGCTGATACGGAAGCTCGACACGCGCGGAGCATCATGCCATATCGACCGTCCACGGCGGGTGCGTGAAAGACCGCGCAGAAGGATCGTTTCGGAACCACGATGGTTGCCTCATCCCTGGCCCTGGTGGTGGCAGTTCCGATGCAGCTCGCGGCGGCGGCGGGGGTCGAGCTGGCGGGCGGATATGACTCCACGGTGCTCAACCAGCAGACGCTCTCCTATGGAGACGGCGCCCTCACCCGCGGTGCGGTCGACCTGCAGTTCGGTCACCGCGGAGAGACGGTGCGTCAGCTCCTGCGCACGCGCGGCGAGTACTACTTCACCCAGGGCGAGGGGCGCGCTTTCGACCAGGGAGACTTCGTCTCGCTGACCCGCTACGCCCTCCACGTCGAGCCGAGCGAAGACTGGCTCGTCGAGGGCGAGGCGAGCTACGCGCTCGGCCAGTCGTCGCTGCTCCTCGGCCGAGGAGGCAGCCCCTTCCTGTCCTTCCAGCGGGGCGTCTTCGGCGACCTCACCGGGCAGCTCCGGGCGCAGCACAACTTCTCCGACACGTGGCGGGCCTCGCTGCTCGGCGGAATCCTCAACCGACACGCGGTCGACATCCCCGACAACCTCGCGCGCAACAACATGCTGACCTTCGTGAGCGCCCTCGAGGCCGCGCACGACTTCGACGACAACAACGTCGGCATCGCCGCCGCGCGCGGCGAGTACTTCCTCATCGACGGCTACGCCAACTGGGTGCCCCGCATCGTCGGCTACGCCGGGCTGCGGCACTTCTTCGGCGACCACACCACCCTCACCCTGCTCGGCGGCGTCGACTCCCTCGCCGACCAGAACGACACCTCGCAGTTCTTCGTCGGCCCCTACGCCAACACCGCGCTCTCGGTGGTGATCCCCGAAGACCACCTCTCCTTCGGCGTGGGCGCCCGCTACGAGTACGCCATCGTGGGCACCACCCGCTGCAACGTGGTGGTGCCGGCGGGCGGCGCGTGCCCCACCAGCGCGGTGGCCGCGGGCGGCACCGGTCGCATCCTGGGCGGCAACCTCAGCGCGCTCTGGCGCCCCGGCGAGGGGGTGGTCTCCTTCACCGCAGACCTCAACGCCGACTACGGCCTCACGGAGAACGCCGCCCCGGGCTCCACCGCGGCGAGGATCACCACCCGCGAGGTCGCGAACTTCAACCTGTCGGCGCTCGCCGGGGTGCGCTTCATCCTCGGGCGACAGTTCTCGATCTTCGCCCGCTACAACTTCCTCTACTCCAGCATCTCGCCCCGGACGACGGGCTTCTGCACCAACGACAGCGACATCTGCAACGTCGTGCGCCACGTCGCGATGCTCGGGGTCACCTTCGCGCTCGGCAGCGACGACGACGGCGTGACCGAGCCGCTCATCCCCTACGAGGAGCTTGAGGCCCTGCAAGACGCGCGAGGCGCGGGAAGCAACCCGTCCAGCGCGGGCCTCGGGGGTGACGACAGCCTGCTCACCAGCGACCCCTTCGACCTCGCGACCCCGGATGCTCCGCCCTCCTCCACCTCCGGGGAGCCGGGCTCGGGCTGGCTGCCCGCGCGCGGCAGCGACCCCAACGCAGCGGTCGACCCCAACGCACCGGTCGATCCCAACGCGCCGCGCCCCCGCTATTCGACGCAGCCGACCACGCGGCAGGCCACGCAACGATCGACCTCGCCGGTGAACCATGGCAATGCGCCGGTCGCCCCCGCTTCTCCACCATCGGGTGGAAGAGCAGGCGACACCGGGCAGAGCCCTCAGGGAGAATCCAACCCATGACCATGGGAGAGAAGGAAGACCAGCCGCTCTCGCTCAAAGACCTGCTGGCCAATTACGGCGCACTCGCTCGCCGGGGCCTCCGCTACTGGAAGCGGGGCCTCGCGGTGTTCTTCGTCATCATGCTCGCGGGCATGGCCTGGGTGGTCACCCGCCCTCGAACGTACCGCTCCGAGGCGCGCTTCCAGGTGCAGGAGCAGGAGCGCCCGGACGGCAACGGACCGGGCGCCGAGGAGGTGCAGCGGTCGATCGAGAACCGCCTGTCGCAGGTCTACGGCTCGCGCACCAACGTCATCACGCTCATCAACCGGCTGCACCTGTACCCGCTGCTCCAGGGCAAGACCTCCGAGACCAAGCTCGCCGAGCTCTTCTGGGGCAGCCTCGACCGGAGCATCCAGACCGACACGGTGCAGGTGGGGTTCAAGTACGGCAACCCCGAAGACGCCCAGCGCGTGGTGCAGGGCCTCATCGACATGTTCGTCAACGCGCGGCGCAACACCGCCGTCGAGCGGGCGCGCGAGTCGCTCCAGACCGTCGACGCGCAGCTCCACCAGCTCGAAGGGTCGCTCGCCGAACGGCAGCAGTCGCTCGACCAGTTCGTGCTGGCCAACCAGGCGATGGTCGAGGAGGTCCGCGCCCGACGCGGCGGGCCCACGCGCATCCAGATCGGCCCCAACGGCGCCGCCCCGGCGCGCGCCCCGGAGGTCGACAACCGCACCTCGGCGCGCACCCGACGGCTGCAGACCCGCATCGCGCAGCTCAACGCCAGCGTCGAGGCGCTCCGCAACCCGTCCCAGCCCAGCGCCCCATCGGCCGACGAGCCCCCGGAGCTCACCGCCCTGCGCGAGCGGGTGAGGGCCAAGCAGGCCGAGGTCCTGGCGATGCGCCAGCGCTTCACCCCCGACTGGCCCCCGCGAGCCTCGGCGGAGCGGGAGCTCCAGCAGATGGTCACCGAGCTCAACGGCGTCATCGCCCGGCAGCGCGGCGCCCAGCAGAGCGCGCAGAACCTCTCCCAGGCCGAGCGCGAGCAGCGCATCGAGTCGATCAATCGGGAGATCCAGCAGGCCCGCAACGAGCTCGCGGAGAGCCAGCGCGCCGACAACGCCGCCCCGTCGGCCGCCGGCACCCAGCCGCGCACCCCCACGCCGGCCCCCAACGCCCCGAACCCCCTCACCCGCAGCAACATCGTCGCGGTCGAGGCCGAGTTCGACCGGCTCACCACCGACGTGAGCACCACCCGCACCAGCTACCAGGAACTCCTCCGCCGCAAGTTCGACCGTCAGGCCGACATGCGCCGCGCCGAGCTGAGCGGCGGCGAGCAGATCCGCATCCTCGACGCGCCCTCGCGCCCCATCGAGCCCGAGCCCCCGGGTCGCACCAAGCTCGCGGTGATCGTCTCGCTCCTCGCGATGATCTTCGCCTTCGGCACCGCGCTGATCTCCGGCTTCATCGACACCCGCATCTACGACCAGGACGACCTGCGCCGCTGGGGCGAGCTCCCCGAGCTGCCGTTCATCCCCGACCTTCACTACGACGGCCCGGTGACCCGCTCCGGCGCCTCGGCCTCGTCCGCCCCGCCCCCGGCCTGAACCCTCGTCGGCATTTCGCCGATTGCCATCCACAGCCCTGGATATGATACATCGCGAACCATGCGTGATTTGCGCTCGATGTGTCTCGCCAGCCTCCTGTCCCTCGCGGCCTGCCGCTCGACCCTCACGGGTCCGTGGCCGCCCGTCGAGGCCGCCGTGCAGGAGTATCGCGTCGGCTCAGGCGACATCATTCGCATCGCCGTCTTCGGCAACGCCGAGCTCAACACCCGGGTGACCGTGCGACCCGACGGGCGCATCACGCTGCCGCTCCTCAACGAGGTCACCGTCACCGGCAAGACCATCAACGAGATCACCCGCGAGGTCACCGAGGGCTACCGCCGCTTCGTGCAAGACGCGCGCGTCTCCGTGGTCGTCGAGGAGGTGCACAGCTACCGGGTGTTCGTGACCGGCAAGGTCATCCGCCCGGGCGACTTCGAGTCCCGGATGCCCGTCACCGTCATGCAGGCCCTCGCGCTCGCGGGCGGCGGGGCGCGGGGCGCCAACCTCGACCACATCATCGTGCTGCGCCGGGCCAGCAACGGCCGCGAGGAGCGCTACGAGGTGTCCCTCAACGACATCCTCGAAGGCCAGATGCAGCAGAACTTCACGCTGCGCTCGGGCGACACCGTCGTCGTCCCCTGACGGTCGCCCTCCCCTTACCCCTTCACCGACGCTCGACGCGCCCGCCCGGGAGATCACTCCCCCCGGGCGGACACCGGATCACTCAGCGACGCCTCAGTGGTGCGCGCCGCCGTGGCCGTGCACGTGGCCGTGGGCGAGCTCCTCCTCGGAGGCCGCGCGCACGTCCTGGATGCTCACATCGAAGTGGAGCTCCTGGCCCGCCAGGGGGTGGTTGGCGTCGAGGCTGATCATGTCACCCTCGATCGCGATCACCCGCAGGTGCAGCGGCTCGCCGCCCGGGCCGACGCCCTGCAGCTCGAGGCCCACCCGGGGCTCCGGGGTCTTGGGCAGGCGCGCCCTGGCGACCTTCATCACCAGCTCTTCGCGCCACTCGCCGTAGCCGTCTTCGGGCTTCACCGTGACCTTCAGGTTGGACCCGGCCGTCTTGCCCTGCAGGGCCTCCTCGAGCCCCGCCACGATGTTGCCGTGACCGTGGAGATAGACCATCGGCGAGCCCCCCTGGGAGCTGTCGATCACCGCGCCCGCCCCGTCGCGGAGCGTGTAGTCGAAGGACACCACCGAACCATTCGCAATCGTCGTCATCGTCAGCCTCGTCTCCTCGATGCCCGCGCCGTCACGCATCACCAGCGTCCGTGCGCAAGTTTCGGCGCAACCTGCCATCAACCCCCAGCGGCGTCGATGCCAGAGAGCCCAAAATCCCCGACGAATCCTTGTGGGGACAATGTAGGTGTAGTTCGCTGCCATCAGGACGCATCACGGCATCGGTGACGCCCGGCAAACCTTCTGGAGGGGGCGCTCGAGGGTGGCCCATGCCGTGCAGCCTGCGCCCGACGGTGGTCTCCATGGATTTGATCGCTCCCTATGGCCTTCGCAGCGTGCTGGCGCTCGTCGTGGTGGCCTCGGCTTCCTTCAGCGCGCATGGGGTCGCTCGCGGTCAGAACCGCCCTTCGGCGGATGCGTCGGCGACCGCCGTCGCGCCCTCGCGGCCGTCACCCGCGGCGCCTCCGACCCCGCGATGCCCCGAGGGGATGGTGCTGGCCGAGGGGGAGTACTGCAGCAACGTCGACCAGCGATGCCTGCGCTGGCTCGATCCGGAGACGCAGATGCGCTGCGCGGAGTTCGCCCCGTCGCGCTGCACCGGCCGCCGTCGGCCGCTCTCGGTGTGCGTCGATCGCTACGAGTACCCCAACCAGCCGGGCGTGCGACCGGAGGTGATGGTGAGCTGGTACGAGGCCCGGCGCGCCTGCGAGAACCAGCACAAGCGCCTCTGCACGCAGTCCGAGTGGACCTTCGCCTGCGAGGGCCCGGACATGAACCCCTACCCCACCGGGCTGCGGCGTGACCCCGAGGCCTGCCGCATCGACCACCAGACGATCCGCCCCAACCGCCCGCGGCTGAGCAACCCGATGACCACCGCCGACGAGAGCGCCCGGCTCTACGAGGCCGTCCCCTCGGGCACCATGAACCGCTGCGTCTCCTGGGCGGGCGTGCACGACATGACCGGCAACGCCGACGAGTGGACCATCAACGAGTCGGGCAGGCCCTTCCAGTCGGCGCTCAAGGGCGGATGGTGGGGCCACATCCGGGCGCGCTGCCGCCCGTCGACGATCTCCCACAACGAGGGCTTCGTGTACTACCAGATCGGGTTCCGCTGCTGCGCCGACCCGACCGCCTCGACCCCCTGAGCGCCCTTCGCGGCGCACGCCGTTGCGGGCCGCGACAGCGATGTCAGTACTCGCCCCGCCCCGCGATGCGGATGCGCGACGCCGACTGACGCTCGTCCCACGGATCGCCCTCCCTCCAGGCGACCTCGCCGCTCGTCCCCCAGCCCACCTCGCGCACCGCAGGGCCCTCGAACTTCATCCAGAGCAGACCGCCGTCCGAGCGCGTCGCCTGGTCGAGGCAGGCCACCCGGGTGGTCTCCCCGTTGTCCCAGTAGAGCGACGCGGCGTGAGGGACGTGGATGTGCCCGCAGAGCACCCACGGCGGCCGAAGCCGGGTGACCAGCAGCGCCGCGTAGGGGTTTCCCACCTGGGGCCAGTGCGCTCGACGGATGCCGCGGGCGCCCACCACCGCCACGGCGCTCTCCATCCCGGCGATGCCTCGGGGCCACTCGTGGAGCAGCAGCAGGTCGGCCCCGGGGATGGCGCAGGCCGCGTCCACGTCGTCCTTGCGGAAGTACCCGGCCTGCTTGTTGGTCTCGGCGTTACAGGCCGGGACCCTCGGGCGCATGTAGCGCGTGGGCGCGTAGATGCCCGAGAGGAAGCCCACCTGCAGGCCCTCGACGGCCCGCACCCCGGCCCGGCCGAGGTAGGTGACCTTCGGCGCCAGCTCGCCCCCGTCGGGCATCAGGTCGAGCTCCTCGAAGCTCTCGTTGTTGCCGCCCACGAAGTAGAAGGGCCGGGACATCTCCCGCTCGCCCGTCGCGTAGGCCGCGAACTCCGCGGGCATGGCGCGCTTGGTTGCCTTGCGCCGGTGGTCGTCGGGGGTCGCGAAGGTCTCCACGTCGCCGACGCACAGCACCGCCGCGACCCGCTCACCACGTGACTGTTCGAGCGCGTCGATCCACTCTTCGACGCGGAAGAACCTTCCGTGCACATCTCCTACCGCCGCCACGAGCATCGCGCGTTGAAGGCAGCCTAGCGCACCTGGGGAGCCCGCGGGGGTCTGACAAGCTATGTCCGATGCATCGGGTGGGCCGAGGGGCGGGCGCCGCACGCGCCATCGCCCGGGCTGCCCCGTGGTTTCGCGGCTGCCGGGCGGTGCGAGGAGGATCGTCCTCGGGGGGGTGGAGCTCCCAGAGGGGGGCCTCGGGAGGTCTCAGCGGTAGCGGGCGAGGGTCTCGAGGAAGCGCTTCTCGGCGACCTCGAGCCAGGCCGCCGGGGCCTCGGCCAGGGTCGCGGCGAGGGCCTCTCCCCAGCGCTCGAGGATCGACGTGTTGGGGACCTCGTTGGCGGTGCGCATCGGGAGGCCGACGGCCTCGACGAGGTCCTGCGCCCGGTCGGTCTCCAGCAGCGCGAGCCCGGCCCGCAGCGCCGCCCTCACGCGCTCGGCCTCGATCTCCGAGAACACCGGGTCGGCGGGCGTGCGGTGCTTCTCGAAGTAGCGCCGCAGCAGCAGGCCCGCGCCGTAGGTGCGGTAGACGTTGTTCACCGCGTCGGCCGCCCTGCCGCCGGGGACGAAGCGCTCGAAGACCCAGCGGATGCCCTGGGTGACGTTGCCCCGGATGGTGGTGGTCTCCTCGATGTCCACCAGGATGCGGCGGGCGCCGTGGGTGAGCACCACCCCGTAGCTGCGGGCCAGGCGGTCGACCATCGCCGCGCGGAGGGTGCGCACCACCGGGAGGTCGACCAGCGGGGGCAGCGCCAGCCGGGCGCCCCCCGCGAGGAGGCCGTACATCGCCAGCACCGAGTCGCTCTGCGCGCGTTCGCTCATGGGTCGAACCGTACCCGAGCGCCCTGGAAGCCGCGAGCAGGGACCGCTACGGTGCCGCTCCATGAGCCTGCCCCCCGGACCGTCCACGCCCGCGCCGTGGAACCTCATTCGCTGGATGCGCGAGCCCCTGAGCGTGCTGAGAGAGTGCCGCGAGCGCTACGGAGAGACCTTCACCCTCCACCTCGGGGCCCTGCCTCCGATGGTGATCCTCTCCAACCCGGAGCACGTCCGGGAGGTCTTCGCGAGCGCCGGGGACGACATGCACGGCGGCAAGATCGCCCATGCCCTCCGCCCCTTCCTGGGCGAGCGCTCGGTGATCGTGCTCGACGGGGCGCCGCACCGCACGATGCGCAAGCTGGTGATGCCGCCCTTCCACGGCGAGCGCATGCACGCGTACGGGCGCGACATGGTCGAGCTCACCCACGCCTCCATCGACCGGTGGCCCGTGGGGAAGGGGTTTCCCATCCACGAGCCGCTCCAGGGCATCACCCTCGACGTCATCCTGCGCACCGTCTACGGCGTGGACGACGCCGCGGAGCGAGAGCGCCTCGGGGCCCAGCTCACGCGCCTCACCCACCTGGCCTCGTGGCCGCCGATGCTGCTCCCGCAGGTGCAGCGCGACCTCGGCCCGTGGAGCCCGTGGGGGAGGTTCGTGCGCGAGGGGCAGGTCGCCGACGCGAGCTTGATGGCCGGCATCGCCAGGCGGCGGCGCGAGGGCACCGAAGGTCGCACGGACATCCTCTCGATGTTCGTCGACGTCCGCGACGAGGAGGGCCGCGGCCTCGACGACCAGGACCTCCGCGACCAGCTCGTGACCCTCCTGGTCGCCGGTCACGAGACCACCGCCACCGCCCTCGCCTGGACCCTCCGCTGGGTGCTCTCCCTGCCCGCCGTGCGCGACCGGCTGCTGTCCGAGCTGCGCGCCGCGCAGCGCACCGGCCCGCTCACCCCGGAGCGCATCGCGAAGCTCGAGTACCTCGACGCGACGGTGCGGGAGGGCCTGCGCCTCCAGCCCGTGATCCCGCTGGTGGGGCGGGTGCTGCAACAGCCGATGCGCTTCGCGGGCTACGACCTCCCCGCGGGCGTGGCGCTCGCGCCCTCGGTGCACCTCGTCCACCAGAACCCGTCGCTCTACGAGAACCCCTCGCGCTTCGAGCCCGAGCGTTTCCTCGGCCGGCAGTACAAGGCCCACGAGTGGATCCCCTTCGGCGGCGGCATCCGCAAGTGCGTGGGGATGGCCTTCGCCCTCTACGAGATGAAGATGGTGCTCGCCACGGTGCTGTCCCGCGTCTGGCTCCGCACCGCCCCCGGGTACGCTCCTCGCGCGGTGCGCCGGAGCATCACCCTGACCCCCTCGCAGGGCATGCCCGTGATCGTCGACGCGGTGCTCCCTCGCCACCCCGTCCCCGCCGCCGCCTGAGCCCCCGACGTGCGCGTCGCCCTCCTCCTGACCTCCGCCGCCCTCTGCGCCGCGGGCTGCCATCGCTCCAGGCCGCCCCCGCCCCGCGCCGTGACGGCCGACGTGCCCGTCGACCTCGGCCCTCCCCCGGTCGCGCTGGAGACGCCGCCGCCCGCGCTGCCGCCGAGGATGTTCCGCTTCGACGCGAGGCACTCCGGGCGGAGCGGCTACCGGCTGCCCCGGCACCCGGTGATCACGGCGCGCTACGCCACCCGGGGGCGCATCACGTCGCAGCCGGTGGTGAGCGCCCGCGGCGCCGTCGTCGTCACCTCCCACGACGGGGTCGTGTACGGCCTCGCGCGGGACGGATCTTTACACTGGCAGGTAAATACCGGCGACCGCGTGTACACCACGCCGCTCGTCCGCGCCGACGGGACGATGGTGCTCGGCACCGACGCCGACCGCGTGGTGATGCTCGGCCCCGACGGGTCGCTGCGCCTCGCGCTCGGCACCGACGACGACGCGGACACCTCCGCCGCCGCCGCGAGCGACGGGTCGATGCGCTTCGGCTCGGGGCGGTCGCTCTACGCGACGGAGGCCGACCTCACGGTGCGCTGGCGGCTCGAGCTCGGGGCGAAGGTGTACTCCTCGCCCGCGGTCACCGACGACGGCGTCGCCGTGGTGGGCGCGCAGGACGACCGGGTGCGCGCGGTCGACCCCGACGGCGGCGTGCGCTGGACGGTGACCACCCGCGACGACGTCGACGCCCCGCCGGCGATCGGCGACGACGGGACGGTGTACGTGGGCGGGGACGACGGCGTGCTGCGGGCGATCACGCGCGACGGCGTCGAGCGCTGGCAGCGGCCGCTGGGCGGGTACGTGCGCGCGGGCGTGGCGCTGGGCCTCGACGGCGCGCTGGTGGTCGGCACCTACGGGCCGCGCGCCAGGGTGGTGGCGGTCGACCGGGAGAGCGGCGCGGTGCGCTGGGAGCGGGCGGTGCCTGGGCCCCCGACGCGGGACTACGGCGTCGCGTCGAGCGCGCTGGTGGACGTCGACGGCTCGTACGCCGTGGGGGTGCCCGACGACGCGCTCTGGCTGCTGGGTCGTGACGGCGAGCTGCTGGCGCGGGTGCCGCTCCCGGGCGACGTCGACGGCAGTCCAGCGTTGATCGACGACGGTGTGCTCGTGATAGGGTGTGATGACGGTTCGGTGTACTTCGTCGGAGATGGCCCCTCGGCGGGCGCAGCTCCGCAATGAACGAGTCAATCGAGGGACGGGGAATGGGCGAGACAACGGTCGAGCGACACTGGGACCGCACGCGCGGGAGCGCACCCAATGTCCTGGCGATGGTGCTGGCGGGCGGTGAGGGCAAGCGCCTCTCCCCGCTGACCTTGGAGCGGGCCAAGCCCGCGGTGCCCTTCGGGGGGCGTTACCGCATCATCGACGTGGTGCTCTCGAACCTGGTGAACTCCAACATCACCAAGATCAAGGTGCTGACGCAGTACAAGTCCGCCTCGCTGGAGGAGCACATCGCGCGGGCGTGGCGCCTCTCGCCGATCCTCGACGGCTTCATCGAGACCATCCCCGCGCAGCAGCGCACCGGGCTCTCGTGGTTCAAGGGCAGCGCCGACGCCGTGTGGCAGTGCTTCCATGCGATCGAGGACTCGCAGCCCGACTACGTGGCCATCTTCGGCGGCGACCACATCTACAAGATGGACGTCCGGCTGATGCTCGACCGGCACTTCGACACCGACGCCGACCTCACCGTCGCGGGCATCCCGGTGCCGGTGTCGGAGGCCCACGCCTTCGGGGTGCTGCAGGTCGACGCGGAGGGGAGGGTGATCGACTTCGTCGAGAAGTCCCCGACCCCGCCGGAGATCCCCGGGAGGCCGGGGTGGGCGCTCGCCTCGATGGGCAACTACATCTTCAACACCAAGGTGCTGGCCGACGAGCTGCGGCGCGACGCCCTGGAGGACGACAGCGCCCACGACTTCGGCAAGAGCATCCTGCCCGCGATGGTGCAGTCGGGCCGCAAGGTGATGCTCTTCGACTTCGGCACCAACGAGATCCCCGGCGAGGGCCTGGTCACCTACTGGCGCGACATCGGCACCATCCAGGCCTACTTCGACGCGCACATGGACCTCGTGGAGATCAAGCCCGAGTTCAACCTCTACAACCGCCGCTGGCCCATCCGCACCGGGATGAGCTTCGACCCGCCGGCGAAGTTCGTCTTCAGCGACCAGAGCAACGCGCGCGTCGGGAGCGCCACCGACTCGCTCGTCAGCGACGGGTGCATCATCTCGGGCGGAGCGATCCACCGGGCGGTGCTCTCCGCGGGCGTGCGGGTGAACTCCTTCTCGCACGTCGAGCAGTGCGTGCTGCTCGAGCGGGTGCAGGTGGGTCGCTACGCCCGGCTGCGGCGGGTCATCGTCGACAAGGACGTCGAGATCCCGCAGGGGATGCAGATCGGCTTCGACCTGGAGGAGGATCGCAAGCGCTTCACCGTCACCGACGACGGGATGGTGGTGATCCCCAAGCGAGCCCGGCTCACCGGCTGACCGCCGCCCCTTAGCTCCGCCGCGCCACCAGCCGGAAGAGCGGCGCCGCGCTCACCCTCACCGCCCCCCAGATTCTCGCCACGCCGCGCAGCCCCGGGAGCCCCGGGGCGCGGGCGTCCCACCACCGCGCGGCGTCGTCCCTGGCGCTGTCGATGACCGTGAGGCCGTCCTGCGAGAGCCAGCGCTCCACCAGCGCCCCGACCGGGAGCACGCCCACCTCGTAGCGGGGGAAGCCTCGCACGCGGGTGACGTAGAGCTCGCCCAGCCAGTGGGGCATCGCGCTCACCCCCGCGAGCTGATAGTGCGGGTCGCTGCGCAGCAGGGACGGCGAGAGGCGGTTGGGGCCGAAGAGGTAGAGGGTGCCGCCGGGGCGCAGCACGCGGGCGATCTCGCGCACCGCGGCGCGGGCGTCAGCGACGTGCTCGATGACGTCGACGAAGGTCACCGCGTCGAAGCTCGCGTCGGGGAAGGGCAGCGCCTCCGCGACCGCCACCCGGAAGGCGGGCTCGACGCCGTGGCCGCGGGCCCGGATGCGCGCCCCCTCGATGAGCTTCTCGTCGACGTCGACGCCCGTCACGCTCGCGCCGAGGCGGCTCAGGGCGATGGGCAGCGCGCCGGTCTGACAGCCGACGTCGAGCACCCGGCGGCCGCGCAGCGAGACGAAGCGCGCGACCTCCGCGGCGATGCCCTCGTTGCGCCCGATCTGCGCCCGCTCCAGCGCGGCCCAGCGCTCCCGCTGCGGATCTCCCGGGTCCAGGAGCTCCTGCGCCCAGTACCTCAAGAACTCCTCGTCCGGACCGTCTCCGCCGGTCGCCTCAGCGTCATTGCCGCGCATGCGGGCGGTACGGTACACGGTCGACCCCGTGGCGACGACCGCAGCATGGGCCTCCCTGGCGCTTGGTCTCTATCTCCTGCCGCACGCGGTCTTCGTGCTCGCGCTGCAGCGCTGGCGGCCGGCCGACCCGTGGGCGCGCAGCCTCGACGTGGCCTCCGCGGTCGCCCTCGACGCCCTGCTGGTGGTGGCGCTCTCGTGGCTCGTGCCCTTCGACCGCGCGGTGCTCGGCGTGCGCGCCCTGGCGGCCCTCGCGCTGCCGCTGGTGCTGGTGCGCGCGCCCCGTCGGCAGCCCCTCCCCCACCCCGCCGCGGTGGTCGGGCTGGTCGCGCTGGCCGCGGGGGTCGTCGCCCTGCACCTCCCCCTCTCCTGGCGCCTCGTCATGTGGGACCGCGACTGGCACATCGCGATCGCCTCGATGATCCGCACCTCGCGGCTGCCCTACGAGAACGTCTTCCTCCCCTCGGCGCAGCTCCGCTACCACTACCTCGGCGACGCGCACGCCGCGATGCTCCAGGTGCTCTCCTTCAACCGCCTGCACCCGGCGACGACCTTCTCCCTCGCCCACGACCTCTTCCTCTTCGGCGCCTCCGCGCTGCTGGTGGTCGCGGCCTCGTGCGCCGGCCTCTCGCCCTACGGGCTCGGCGACCGGAGGCTCTCGCTCCGCAGCGTGCTCGCCTGGCCCGTCGCGCTCGCGCTCCCGCTGCCGCTCGTCTTCGCGAGCCCCTTCACGCTCCGCAACGTGCCCGCCGCGGAGCGCTTCACCACGCTCGACTCCGCGCGCCTCTGCGGCCACTCCTTCCTGGGCTTCACCACGCTGGCCTACCGGCCCCACGTGGCGATGGCGACCTTCCTCCTGGTCGCCGTCGCGTCCGCGGTGCTGCTGCGCGCGCGCACCGACGCCGACGACCGCGACGCCCCTCGCAGCTCGCTCGCGATGATCGCCTCCGCGGGGGGGCTCGCGCTCCTCGACGAGGCCTCGCTCGCGCTCGTCGCCGGAGCCCTCGGGCTCACCTGGCTCCTGGTCCCTCGCGCCGTCCACCCCAGCCGCTGGCGCGGCGCGCTGGTGGTCGCGGCGGTCGCCGCGGCGCTGCCGCTCGTGAGCCGCGGGCTCGCTGGATCGCTCTCCCCGGGCGGCCCCGCCTCGGTGGTGGAGATCATCCCCGCGCGGCACATCGCGCTCTTCGAGGGCGTCGTGCCCTTCACCGACCGCGCGCACTTCTGGGAGGTCGCGAAGTACGACTGGTTCCCGTTCTACGCGACGGTGCTCTGCCTCGCGGTCGCCGCGGCGTGGACCCGCCGTCGAGACGTCGTCGCCGCGTTCGTCTTCGTGACCGCGCTCACCGTCGCGGGCGTGCTCGCCTCGCTCAAGGTGGAGGTCAACCACGACGCCAGCGAGGGGCACCGCTTCCTCACGGCGGCGATGGTGCTCACCGCCGCGGTCGGCGCCTTCATCGTGGGCGCGGCGCGCGGCGCGTTCATCGTGCGCGCGGGCCTCGCGGCGGCCCTCTCGCTGAGCGCGCTCTCCGGCTGGGCCTGGTGCCAGAGCTTCCTTCGCCAGCGCTTCCAGCCGGGGATGGTCCCGAGGGAGCGCGCGTGGGCCGGAGCCGCCGATCCCTTCCTCATGAACTGCGACGTCAACCTCGGCTCGCCCCGCCGGTCGCGGCCGCCGGTGGAATACGTCGAGGCCTCCATCGCGGTGCGCTACACGGGCTGCGAGCGCGTGCGGCTGCCGGGTCGTCCGTCGTCGTGGAGCCTCACGGTGGTGGGCCCGACCTTCGGCGGCGAGGCGCGGACGCAGCTCATCGCCGCCCCGGAGGCCGACCAGCCGACGGGGGTGGTGTGCGGCAGCGACCCTGCGGGCCGAGAGCCGGTGTGCGCCTGGGCGCTGCGCGCGCTGCGCTGCGAGGTGCTCGGTGACGGGGTGATGGTGCGGTGCTCCCTGCCGCGCGAGAAGCGGGCGGCGTTCTATCGGGAGCTGTAACGGGCGATCAGCGCGGGCAGGTCATGCCGGTGGGGCTGAACCCGCGCGGCTGGCAGAACTCGGGGGTGTCGCTCGAACACATGCGGCAGTCGACCGGGAAGTCCTGGCCCGGGGCGCAGGACGACGCGCTGATGATGGGCATGCCGTTGCTGCAGTCGGGGCCGACGCCGGAGGTCATGGTCGCCGGCGCGTCGGACTCGAGCGGGAACTGGATGAGGCAGCCGCAGCAGACGGTGACCGGGAAGTAGAAGGGCGTGGACTCGACCGAGTTCTGCCCGAGCGACTCGCCGAACGCGGTCATCTTCACGAGGATGCGGCGGTTGACCGAGGCCACCCGGGGCACCGGACAGTCGGAGGTCACGCCCGTGCGGTCGATGCGGCAGACCGCGGTCTTCAGGGCCTGGCCGATCTGCGGCGGGATCACCTGGATGCGCGCGGTCGCGTAGCCCGGCGTGCCTGCGGCGAGAGCGGCCGGCACCACGACGTTCTGGTAGACCGAGAACGCCGGGCCGACCAGCGCCCCCTCGGGCGAGCCCTCGTGCAGCTCGATGACGAAGCCTTGGATGTTGAGCGTCGAGGTCTCCGCCCGACGCTGCTCCATGCTGGCGCCGGTGATGAGCTGGTTGGCGATGAGGGGAGTCAGCGTGTAGCTGTCACTCAGCGCCACGTCGAGCGTGCCCTCGGTGATCGACTGCGAGGTCGGGTCGCTGGTGACCGTGCACATCGTCCCGGCGACGGTCGGCGCCTGCACCTGACGGATGTAGACCGACACGGTGTTGTCGACGCAACCGGACGCGGACGTGAGCACGCCTCCGAGGACGAGCGCGCCGAGCAGGGGACGCGATGCGTTGAGCCTGTTCCACATGGTGGCGATGATAGGCCACCCGGAGCGGTGTCACCGAATTTCAATCACCCCCCGGAGCGCCCGGGTCAGCCTGGAGGACGTCACCTCGGCGACGGTCCCCTCGCCCTCCCCGGAGGGCAGGGCCACGCGAAACGACCCATTTTCACGCTTCTTGTCGAAGCGGAGCGCCGCCCGCGCGACCCCCTCGTCGGCGCGAATGGACCGCCCGAGGCCCAGCGCGTCCATCAGCTCGAGGACCCTCCTCCGGAGCTCCGCCGGGGTCACCCCGAGCGCCTCGCCGAGCCCGAGCTCCGCGCGCATCCCCACCGCCACGCAGTCTCCGTGCAGCGCCCGAAACGCCGCGCCCGCCTCGAGCGCGTGCCCCACCGTGTGCCCGAAGTTCAGCAGCGCGCGCACGCCGGACTCCCGCTCGTCCTCCGCCACCACGTCGATCTTCGCCTGCACCGCGCGGCGGATCATGGACTCCACCACCCCTCCGGGCGCGAGCGCCTCGGCGGTCGGCCGCGCCCCGAGCGCCGTCGCGTTGGCCTCGAGCCACGAGAGCAGCTCGGCGTCGCGCACGGCGGCGATCTTCACGACCTCCGAGAGCGCGGCGCGGTAGTGGCCCGGCGCGAGGGTGGCGAGCACCGCGGGGTCGATCCACACCAGCGCCGGCTGGTGGAAGCTCCCCACGAGGTTCTTGCCGGCCGGAAGGTCGACGCCGGTCTTCCCCCCTACCGAGGCGTCCACCATCGCGAGCAGGCTCGTCGGAACCGACACGTACGGCACGCCGCGGAGCCACGTCGACGCCGCGAATCCCCCGACGTCCGTCACCACGCCGCCGCCCACGCACGCGATCACCGCGCGACGATCGGCCCCCCGGGCTCCCGCCGCGTCCCACACCCGAGCCACCGAGCGCAGCGTCTTGCTCCGCTCGCCGGGCCGCAGCACCACCCGCGCGGGGCGGCCTCCGAGCGCGATCGCCGCGGCGTCGCCCCAGTGCCGCGCGACGGTCGCGTCGGTCACGAGCACCGCGATCGACCGCGACGCCGTCTCTCTCGCGAGCCCTCGCAGCGGGCCGACGTGCACCCGGTAGCTCCTCAGCCCCAGGGGCACCACCATCGGCGCCGCGGCCCTCGCGAGGGCCGCCACCGCCGACGCCACCGCCTCGACCGGACCCGTCGCGTCCACCTCCGCGTGCGCCTCCGCGTACACGGCGCGGCGCGCCTCCAGCAGCGCCTCGAGCGCCCCGGCCGGGCCCTTCAACAGGGGCCTCTCCGCGCCTCCCGCGAGCCGCTCCCGCAGCGTCGCCGCGGGGGCCCTCAGCGTGACCACGCGGGCGCACCGCAGCGCCTCGTGCCGCATCGTGCGGTCGACCAGCGCGCCGCCGCCGACGGAGATCACCACCCGCTCGTGCCGCAGCGCCTGCCGTAGCGCGGCGCGCTCACGCTCCCGAAACGCGGCCTCCCCGTCGCGCTCGAAGAGGCGCGCGATGGAGGCGCCGGCCTCCGCCTCGACGAGCTCGTCGAGGTCGATGCAGCGCCAGCCTAGCGCCGCCGCCGCGGCCCTCCCCACGGTGCTCTTGCCGACGCCCGGCGGGCCGCCGAGCACGCACCGTAGCGCGGCGCCGTCAGCGCCCGGCGAGCTGCGCACGGTAGCCCTCCAGGTTGCGCAGCAGCTCCCTCATGGAGTCGCCGGAGAGCTTCTCCACCAGCGCGTCGGCGAGGGTGAGGCACACCATGGCCTCGAGCACGACGCCCGCCGCGGGCACCGCGCAGACGTCGCTGCGCTCGGTGTTGGCGGGCGCGGGCTCGTGGGTGATCACGTCGACGGAGCCCAGCGCGCGGCGCAGCGTGGAGAGCGGCTTCATGGCGGCGCGGAGCACCACGGGCTCGCCGTTGGTCACACCGCCCTCGAGGCCGCCCGCCCGGTTGGTCGCGCGGGTGTACGCCCCGTCGCGGCGGCCGATGGCGTCGTGCACCGAGGACCCTCGGGACGAGGCCGCGGCCCACCCGTCGCCCAGCTCGACGGCCTTGATGGCCTGCACGGACATCGCGGCCTGCGCGAGGCGCCCGTCGAGGCGACGGTCCCACTGGGTGTAGCTGCCGAGCCCGGGGACGAGGCCCACCGCGGCGACCTCCAGCACGCCTCCGAGCGTGTCGCCGGCGTGGGAGGTCTCGAGGATCTCCGCGCGCATCGCCGCCTCCGCCGCGGCGTCGAGCACGCGCAGCGAGGAGGCCTCCAGCCGGTCGCCGGGCTCTCCCTCGGGCACCCACCCGCGCGGGTCGTACTCGCCCTCGTCGCGCACCAGACCGATGGACAGCACGCGGGAGCGCACCGCGACGCCGCAGGCCGCGAGGAGGCGTCGGGCCACGGCGCCGGCCGCCACCCTCGCCGCGGTCTCCCGGGCGCTCGCCCGCTCGAGCACGTCCCGCAGGTCGGTGCGGTCGTACTTCAGCGCCCCCACGAGGTCGGCGTGCCCGGGGCGCGGCGTGCGCACCGGCTCGGGCGAGGTCGCGAAGGGATCAGCGCCCATGCGCCCCTGCCAGTTGGCGAAGTCGCGGTTCTCGATGCGGAGCGCGATGGGCGAGCCGAGGGTCTCGCCGCCTCGCACGCCGGCCTCGATGCGTACGACGTCGTGCTCGATCTTCATGCGGCCGCCGCGGCCGTAGCCGCGCTGGCGCCGCGCGAGGTCTCGGTCGATGTCGTTCGCGAGGAGGGTCAGCCCGGCGGGGACGCCGTCGACGAGTGCGAGCAGGGAGGGACCGTGGGACTCCCCAGCGGTGGACCAGCGGAGGTGGGGCATGATGGGTGCGGGGGACTGTAGGGGACGCCGCGGTGGCGGCGTCAACCCGCGGGGCGGATCAGCGGCCGAGGGACTCGGCGCGGTTCACGATGCGCGGCGTGATGAAGATCAGCAGCTCGCTGCGGCGGTCGCTCTGGCGGCGGCGCTGGAAGAGCGCGCCGAGGATCGGGATGTCGCCCAGCAGCGGCACGCCTTCCACGTTGCGGCCGGTGTTGCGGGTGTAGATGCCGCCGATGACCGCGGTGCGCCCGTCCTGGATGAGCAGGTCGGTCTCGGCCTCGCGGCGGAGGATCGTGGGGTCGCCGCGGGCGCCGGTGTTGTTGAAGTCCGGCTCGTCGCGGTTGACGCGAACGTGCAGGGAGATCGACCCGTCGGCGGTCACGTGCGGCCGCACGCGGAGCTGGAGCTTGGCCTCCTGGAAGGCGGTCTGGATGCCCGCGGCGCTCACCTGCGAGTAGGGGATGAGGGTGCCCTGCGCGATGGTCGCCTCGCGGTTGTCGAGGGTCAGGATGCGCGGCGAGCTGACGATGCGGAGCACGCCGGTGCTCTCCGCGGCCGAGAGGCGCACGTTGAGGTTGAGCGCGCGCCCGATGGAGCCCAGCGTGAAGCCGAGCGCGCCACCGGCGCCGCCGCCGGTCGCCGCCGGGAGGTTGACGGCGAAGTTCGGGTTCGCGACGCGGGCCTGCGTCGCCGAGAGTCCGCCCGTCGGGGAGTTGGGGTCGCTCGCGCCGCCGACGATGCCCACGTCGCTGGGGAACACCAGGCCCGTGGGGTTGCCCGTCGCGGCGAGGAAGCCGAGGTCACCGCCCCACTGGATGCCGATGTCCCGGGAGAAGGTGCTCGTGGCCTCGACGATGCGCGCCTCGACGAGCACCTGCGGGGTCTGCGTGTCGAGCGAGCGCACGAGCTGCTCGACCTGGTTGAGCGAGCCCGCCACGTCGCGGACGATGAGCATGTTGGTGCGCTCGTCGACGGAGAGCGTGCCGCGGGAGGTGAGCAGCTCGCGGGCCCGGGGAGCGACCTCGCCGCCGAGCGCGTAGCTCACGGGGATGAGCCGGGTCTCCAGGGGCTCGAGGGCGATGTTCTGCTTGGCGCGCTCGATCGCCAGCTCGCGCTCCTTGTCGAGCACCGACTGCGGGGCGATGCGGATGATGTTTCCGTCGCGCTGCATGCCCAACGAGCGGGCGGCGAGGATCACCTCCAGCGCGCGGTCCCAGGGGACGTTGTGCATGCGGATGGTGACGTTGCCGGCCACGTCGTCGGAGGTGACGATGTTGACGTTGCCGACCTCCGCGAGGAGCCGCAGCACGTTGTGGATGTCCGCGTCCCGCAGGTCGATGTCGATGCGGCGACCGGTGCCGACGCTCTGGCCTCGCGCGCCGTTGATCTGCATCGGGACGGTGGAGAGAAAGCCCGCCTCGTCGGCGTGCGCGCCGGCGACGACCTCCGCGGACTCTCGCGCCACCACGCGGGATGGCGGTCTCGTCGGAGGGGGGTCGTCCGACGGCAGCATCTGCGCGGCGGACGTTCGCGGCGCCACAAGCGCTGCGACAAGTAGCAAAAGGGGTCCGGCGAAACGCCACGGAAGCGCGTGTGCGTGCCGGGGGCCATCAGACCGCATGGGACGGAGCCGGTTCATCCAGGACCTCACTCGGGTTTCGCCCTGACGGTATCGGAGGGCGGCGGGCGAGCCCGCATTTCGTACAAGAATCATTGTTGAAACTGACCGATACGCGGAGCTCTCCCCTCCCCGCGGCCCCCCGGGTCAGAGCTCTCCCGAGCCCCCTTGATCTTTGGGAGCGCAGGGACCTCAGGCCGATGGTGGCGGTGGCTGAAGGGAGGAGAGGTGGGATCAGCGCAGCGGCGACTCGCCGCCCGTCGTGACGATGGGCGGCGGCGTGCTCGGGAGCGGGACCACCGTCGGCCCCGTCGGCGCGGCCGACGGCGGCGGGGTCTGCACGATCACCGTGGTGGTCGTGGTCGGCGCGCCGCCCTGACCCCCGCCGGTCGTGGTGGTGGTGGTGCCCGGGCGCCCGCCCGGAGGGGGCGCCGCGCCGGAGGGCACGCTGGACGGCAGGAAGCTCGGGGCCGGCCCGCCGACGCCGGGAATGGGCATCCCGAGCGCGGAGCCGACCGAGGGCGGCGGCTGCGCCTGGGTGCTCGAGACGCCCTGCGACGCCATCGCCACCGAGCGCTCGACCACCTGGGCGTTGGGGTTCAACGGATCTTCCCGCTCGAAGACCACCTCCGCGGGAATCTCCGCGAGCGCCCCGTCGGGCGTCCTCCGGAGGCGAGCCGGCGAGATGCGCGCGACGCGCCAGTGCACGGCGTAGTCGGTGCGCCCCTCGACGTTCGATCGGATGATCTCCTGCCGACCGACGTACATGCCGCGCCGGAGGATGGTGCCCGCGTTGGTAGGGTCCTTCACCATCGCGTACGGGCTGTCGGTGCCGAGCACCACCGCCACGAGGCGCAGCTCGTCGAGGGCGAAGCGAGGCAGCACCACGGCGCGGGAGTCCGTCGTCGTGATGATGTCGATCCGGTTGCTGAAGCGACGGAACGGGTCGCGCACCGCCGGGCTCTCCACGAAGGACTGGTCCGTCACCGGGATCGGCGGCGGGCCGCCCGCGTCGGCCTGGCCCCCCTGCCCCTGCGGGTTGCGCGGGTTGCGCGCGGCGGCGCCGGTGCGCGCCGTGCTGTTGGCCGCGGGCGGAGCGGGCGGCGGAGGGACGGGATCGTCCTCACAGCCGGCCGCACCGAGGGCGAGGGTGAGGCCCCACGCCGCAGTTCGTCGTTGCCAGCGCTTCATCGCGGGCCTCCGGTCGCGCCCGGCGCGGCCGCGCCGGGGGAAGTCGCCACGCCGCGGAAGGTCGTCGCCAACAGCGTCGCGTTGAGCAACATGTCGTGCGTGTTCGCGTCTTCCGTCGGGTTCAGCAGCTTGATGTTCTCCATGTTGATGACGCGCGGCAGCTGCGAAACCGAGTGGAAGAAGCGAGCGAGGGACAGGTACGTGCCGGTCACCTGCATCTGCACCGGGATGCGCGCGAAGTAGCGCTCGACGCGCTCGTCCACCGGCTGGATCAGCCGGATCGCCAGCCCGCTCGCCTCCGCGAGGGCGTTGATGCTGCGCATGAACCCGGGGATGTCGGGGTCGTTGGGCAGCACCGACTCCAGCGACTGGGCGTGCACCCGGGCGCGCGCCAGCTCCGCCACGTCGGTGTTGTAGCGACGGAGGTTCTGCTCCTCGCGCACCCGAGAGGCCGCGAGCTCGGTGCGCCGGGCCTCCTGCTGCACGCGATCCTGCGACAGCGGCTCATACAGGAGGAAGTAATATCCCGCGAGGATGCCGATCACCGCGATCACCCAGACGACGACGAGGACCACCGTCTGGTTGACCCCGCCGAGGCTGAGTCCAGCGCTCTTCTTGGCCGCCATGTCAGTACCTCACCCTCGCGCTGATGGTGAACTGCTGCACCGGCAGGCCGTTCGCCGCCACACCCGCCTGGGCGCGGTCGAGCCGGACGTTCTGGAAGTACAGGCTGAGCTGCATCCTCCGCATCGCCTCGCCGACGTCGTCGGCGGTGCGGCCCTCGCCCTGGATCTTCACGGTACGGTTCTCCTCATCGAAGCTCGTGAGCCAGAGGCGCTTGGTGTCCCAGGTGGTGCTCCAGAGCTGGTCGCGCAGGCCGCGGGCGCGGAGGTTCTCCACCACCGTGGGGTCGGCCGTCGGCGCGCCGCCCGCGGAGAGGATGTGCGAGATCTCCAGCAGCATGGAGGTGGGGCCCGTGCGGGCCGCCTGGAGCTGCTGGATCGCCTCCTCGCGACGGCGGATCTCCGCCAGCTCATCGAGGATCTTCTGGTGGTCGGCGACGCGGCCCTTGATGGCGTCGATCTCGCTCTGCGTCCGGGTGTTGGCGCTGCGGATCGCGTCCACCTCGCCCGCCTCGGACGTGTGGAAGAGGAAGAGCCCGCTGAGCAGCAGCACCAGCGATCCGATGACGCCGACGAGCAGCAGGTTGGGGACGCCGCCGCCGAAGCCCGGCTGCGGGCGACGCCCCTTTTCGTCTGGCAATAGGTTGATCTTGAGCATCGTCTCGGTCCCTCTACGCCTTCTCGCGGTCCTTGCGCAGCGCCAGCCCGATGGACACGGCGACCTGCGCGCGGTGCAGGTTCAGCAGGTCACCGTTGACCTCCTTGAGGTCGACGGCGATGTCCCGAAACGGATCGAGCAGCTCCACCGGCGCCTTGGTCCGGCGCTCGATCGCGGCGCCCACCTCGGGGATGTTCGCCGTGCCGCCGGAGATGTAGATCCGCGAGATCTCGCGCTCGCCGCTCGTCGCCAGGTAGAAGTCCAGCGACCGCAGGATCTCGCCGCTCAGCCCCTCGCACACCTGCCGCACGATCTGCGGCACCTCGTTGGGCACCACCGAGCGGCCCGTCGACGCGCCCTGCATCACCGCGCCGGTCTTGTACGTCTCGGCCTCCTCGTAGGAGATGCCGAGCCGCTTCTGGATCTCCTCGGTGATCGCGTTGCCGCCGTTGATGATGTTGCGCGTGAACGCCGGAATGCCCGCCGACAGGATGTTGATGGTGGTGAGCGTCGCGCCGATGTTGATCAGCGCGATGGTCCCCTCCTTGGGCAGCCCGTAGTTCACCTCGAAGGTGTTCTGGACGGTGAACGCGTCGACGTCGATCACCACGGGCTTCAGCTTCGCCTCGCGGGCGACCTGCGCCGTATCGTTGATCTCGTCCTTCTTGGCAGCGACGAGGAGCACGTCCATCTGTCCCTGCTCGCTCCGGCTGCGGAGCACCTCGTAGTCGATCTGTACGTCCTTGATGTCGTACGGAATCTGCTGCTCGGCCTCCCAGTCGATCTGCTCGTCGAGCTCCGCAGGGCTCATGAGCGGCAGCGTGATGCGCTTGATGATCACCGCGTGCCCCGACACCGCGAGCGCCACCTCGCGGCGCTTGATCTTGAGCTGCGTGAAGAGGGCGTTGAGGCCCTCGAGCACCGCGGCCGTGTTCATGACGTGCCCATCGACGATGGTCTGCGGCGGCAGCGGGTGATATCCGAAGCGCACCAGCGTGCGCTTGCCGCGCACGTCCTTGAGCTGACAGACCTTGATGGAGCTCGAACCGATGTCGACGCCGACGAGATAGTTGCCTTCGGCCATCCGCGTTCCTTGAATCAGCACCGTGGGGTTGACGCTGATCCCTGCCATTCAAGCACCCGCGCGTCTCGCGGGTCAAAACTTGATCGGACTACAGGCCAGTTGGACCGGGAGCTCTATCGCTTCGCGCCCCGGGCGGCCGGCTTCGCGGGGGCCTCGGACTCGTCTTCGCCGATGTCGATGTCCTCGAGGCGGGCGACGCGCACCTTCGAGGGGCCCGCGTCGTCGCCCTTGCCGTCGTTGTCGAGCTCGATGAGCGACGCGTAGAGGGTCGCCATCAGCGGCGCCATCGCCAGCGGCTGCTGGAAGAGGAAGCGCGCCTGCTCCCCCGGCGGGAGCGCGGGGAAGAGCGAGGCCGGGAGGGGGATGGCCGACACGTGGAGGAAGGAGCTCGCGAGGGCGTAGAGGCCGCAGCCCACCGCGATGCCGAATACACCCCGGAGTAAGGCCTCGATCCACGCGCCGGGCTTCCACAGCGCCTTGCCCGCGACCACGCCGGTGAGGGCGCCCACGGCGCCGTACAGCAGGTAGGCCCAGCCGCTCTCCAGGCTGCCCTGGCTCAGCCCGAAGTAGAGCGCGGCTCCGACGCCGCCGCCGACGACGATGCCCTTCAGGATTCCAATGAGCAGACGCTTCAGCATGGCTGAGACGAGGGTGTCACGCGGCCTCCGCAGCGGCAACCACCGCGGCGACCGCTGAGCACGAGGGATGTGATCAGAAGCTGGGCGCCGCGCCGGTCGGCACGAGCTGGGCCGCGACGGACCCCTGGCTGTCGACGCCGTCGATGCGGAGCGTGAAGAGCGACTCCATGTGGACGCCGTCGCCCGCGGGGCGGGCCTCGGAGATGCCGACGACGCGACAGGTTCCGTCGCCCAGGCGGGCGGTCTCGATCACGAGCGGCCTCGAGGCGGCGAGGCGAGCGAGGGCCTGCGAGGCCGTGAGCCACGACCCGACGGTGCCCTCCCCCGCGACGCGCAGCAGGCCGGCGTAGGCCCCCGGCGCATCGACCGCCGCGAGGATGCCCTCGGCCCCGGTCACGAGGTGGTGCAGCGCCGCGCGCGCGGTCGCCGGCGTGGTCTCGCCGAACACCAGGCGATGCGGGCGCATTCGCACGGCCGCGTCGACCGCCGCCGCGCTGTCGCCCTCGGCGTGCAGCACCGCGGCGTCGCGGCGCACCCGGGCGAGCTCGTCGCGCGTCTCGACGATGGCGATGCGGTCGGTGGCCGGGAGCGCCGAGAGGAAGGCCGCGAGCAGCGTGGTGCGGCCCGACCCGGCGCCGCCGACGACGAGCACGTTGCGCCGCGACTGCAGCGCGTGGTGGATGAGCGGCAGCGCGTTGGATGAGAGGGCGCCGCGCGCCGCGAGGTCGTTGAGCGTCGGGGCGCGAGCCGGAGCGCGCTCGACGGAGGCCACCGGGCCGTTGATCGCGACCGGCGGAAACACCGCGACGAGGCGGGCGCCGTCGCGCAGGGTGGCCTCGATGGCGGGCCGTCCGCCGCGATCGATGCCGTTGGAGCGGAGCAGTCGATCGATGCCTTCGACCGCCGCCGCCGAGGAGGAGAAGCAGTAGCCGGACGGGCCGACGACGCCGCTCCGTCCGACGGACACGACGCCCGAGGACTCGACGATGATGGTGGTGATCTCGCCGTCTTCGATGAGCGTGTCGAAGGGACCGGCGCCGGCGATCTCGGCGAGCGCGTCGCGGGTGAGGCGCTCGGGGGTCACGCCGTTGGGGAGGTTGGGCAGGCTGCGCGCCGCCTGTTCGACGGTGGGGCGGAGGCGCGCCCGCGCGACCTCATCGCCGATCGCGGACTCGGCGCCCCGGCTGCGCGCTCCGCGGACCACCTGGGCGAGGAGTTCCTGGTACTCGTCCCCGCCGTTGGCGGAGGGGCGGGAGGCGGCGCGAACGGGCGACGGCGCTGCGGGAGCGTGAGAGGGCGACGCCGCGCCAGGGATGGAGGCCGGCTCGAGAGGGCGCGACATCGCGACGGCGGCGGCCACGTCGGGCTGACGCGTCGGCTCGTCGAGGTTGGGCGCCATCGGGATCACCTCCCGCTGCGGCATCTCCGAGGTGCTCGGGATGCTCACCGGCGCGAGCGGCTGCGAAGGCGGCGTGCTCATCGGGGCCATCCCCTGCGAGGGGAACGAGGGGGCGGGACCACCGAAGGACGGCGGCGGGGCGCCGTAGCCAGGAGGAGGACCGCCGAGCGAGGGCGCGGAGCCCATCGAGGGAGGCATGCCGCCGAGCGACGGAGGAGGACCACCGAGCGACGGAGGGGGACCGCCGAGCGACGGAGGGGGACCACCGAGCGACGGAGGGGGACCACCGAGCGACGGAGGAGGACCACCGAGCGACGGAGGAGGACCACCGAGCGACGGAGGAGGACCACCGAGGGAGGGTGCAGGGCCCATCGAGGGAGGCATGCCGCCGAGCGACGGGGGAGGACCGCCGAGCGACGGCGCCGGGCCCATCGAGGGAGGCATGCCGCCGAGCGACGGAGGAGGACCACCGAGCGACGGCGCCGGGCCCATTCCACCCATCGGGGGACCGCCCATCGGAGAGCCACCCATCGGGGGACCGCCCATAGGGGGACCGCCCATAGGGGGACCGCCCATAGGGGGACCGCCCATCGGAGAGCCGCCCATCGGGGGACCGCCCATCGGGGGACCACCCATCGGGGGGCCACCCATCGGGGGGCCACCCATCGGGGGGCCACCCATCGGTGACTCGTGGGGCATCGACGGACCGGAGGGCCCACGCGATCCGATGGGCGGCATCGCTCCACCGGCGCCGGGGCGGAGCGGCGGAGGACCACCCAGGGGACCGGCAGCCGGGCTCCCCGGACCCATCACGGTGCTACGCGGCGGACCACCGGGCGGCCCGGCGAGCGGACCCGACGGCCTCGGCTCGGGAGTGCCGCCCATGGGTGACGGCGCAGTCATCGGGCCGGGGGACGATCCCCGACCGAGGTTGGCGGGAGCTCCAGGGCCCGGGCGACCACCGAGCGGAGGCGGGCCGAACCCACCCGCGGCCCGCGGGGGCTCCGGGGTCTCCGGCGAGTCGTCGTATCCGCCCTCGTCGCCACCGCCGCCAGGAGGAGCGCCGACCTCGAGGTCGTTGCCGCCCTCGTCGCCCGACTCCTCCATCACGCCGGCCATGTCGCCCATGTCCACGGTGACGACGAAGTCGCCGATGTAGATCTTGTCGCCCGGCCGGATCACCGACGGCGTCGTGATGCGACGACCGTTCAGGTAGGTGCCGTTGGTGCTCTTGAGATCGGCGACGAAGAAGCGCCCCTCTCTACAGAACACCTGCGAGTGACGCTTGGAGACGTTGCCCTTCGGCAGCACGATGTCGTTGCCAGGGACTCGGCCAACGGTGACCTCGTCCTTGTCGAACTCCATCCGCTTGGGGGTTCCCCCCTTCTCGGTCACGTTTAGCGTCAGCATCGCGGCAACTTCGCTCCTCTTCGAGGCGCATCGTAACCGATTCCGTCTCCGCCATGCCTAGCAACTTGGTGCCGACGCGGAGATCCCTCGCAACACCCGCAACAAGCCGTCGACCGCGCCGCCGACGCACACCGGCGCGCCCGATGGATCGAGCACCAGGCAGGTCGCCTCCGCGCCAGGCGGCGCGATCACCGGCCGACCGAAGCGGAGCGAGCGCGCGGCGTCGTCGTCGACCCGAACCGTGGGCATCCAGCGTCCAGCGTCGGACCAACCCTCGACCGCATCACGCACCGCGGCCCTCATGGCGTCGTCGCCTCGCGCCGCGGCGATCAACGCGGCGCCGTCGAAGGCTCCGTCCAGCGTGAAGGCCCCGGAGCGCGTTCGCCGGAGCGCCGTGAGGTGCCCGCGGGTGCCCAGCGCGAGCGCGAGGTCGCGCGCCAGCGAGCGCACGTAGAAGCCCTTGCTCACGGACAGCGAGAGGGTGCACTGCGCGGGGTCGTCGCTCACCGAGGTGACCACGGCCTCCCTCAGCACCACCTCGCGCGCCTCGGGCACCACCAGCTCGCCGCGGCGAACCCGGGCGTGCATCGCCTCGCCGTCGACCTTGATCGCGCTCACCACCGGGGGCACCTGGGAGATGGTCCCGTGCATGGCCGCGAGGGCGCGCTCGATGGCCTCGCGCGTCGGCGCGGCGGTGCCCTCCGGGGCGCGGGCGACGACCTCGCCGTCGGCGTCCAGGCTGTCGGTCTCGGCTCCGAAGGACACCGTCGCCTCGTAGGCCTTGTCGTCCGCGGAGAGGTGCGCCGAGAGCTTCGTCGCCTCGCCCAGCATCAGCACCAGCACGCCCGTCGCCATCGGGTCGAGCGTTCCGGCGTGGCCGACCTCGCGCTGCCCGAGGGCCCTGCGCGCGGCGGCTACCAGGTCATGGGATGTCGGGCCGCGCGGCTTGTCCACGCGGAGCACGCCGTCGATGGGCGGTCGCCGGGGAGGCACCGCTCAGTCCGCGTCGCCGGGCTTCCGCTCGGCGCTCGGCGCGGGCGCGGGCGCGGCCTTCAGCTCCTCGCCCACCTCGCGAAGCAGCGAGTCGAGGCGCACCAGGTCGTCGCGGTTGGCGTCGAGAGAGAAGTGCAGCTCCGGGGCGTGCCGCAGGCCGAGCCGCGGCGCGAGCCTCGATCGGATCATCGACGCCAGCTTGTCGAGGCGACGCCCCGCGACCTTGGCGCGGATGCCGCCCGGGTCGTCGCCCATCAGCACGAAGCCGACCTGGGCCTGCGAGACGTCTTCGGACACCTTGGTCGCGGTGATCACCACGCCCTCGAGCCGCGGGTCGCGGAACTCCTGTGAGAGCATCACCGCGAGCTCCTGGGTGATGCGCGCGCCGACCCGCGCCGCGCGGTGTCCGGTCTCAGCCTTCTTCACTGCCACCGAACTTCTCCATCAGCCCCGAGGCGTCGTCCATGTCCGTTCCGCCCGCGAGCGGTTCGTCGTCGGGAAACACCTGGAAGGCTACTTCGCGTCCACTCACCAGCGCCGCGCCTGCGACGGCCGAAGCCACCGCGGCGGTCACCTTGTCGAGCACCTCGGCCACGTGGCCGCGCTCGGTCGAGATCGCAGAGACCGCCAGCGTCGCGACCTGCCAGCGCTCCTGGTCGCCCACCTCGGCGATGGAGACGTTGAAGCGCGCGCGCACCCGGTCGGCCGCGCGGCGAACCACCGCGCGACGGTCTTTCAGAGAGTGCGCCGCCGGGAGGTGCAGCCGGAGTCGCAGGAGCCCGATCACCATGGCTCAGCCTACTCCGCGCGCCACTGCACCCGGAGACCGCCGTCGCACTCGACCGCGGCGCGGAGCGCGTCCCGGAGGCCGCGCAGCATCACCGCCGCGAGAAGCTCCGGCTGCGACTCGCGCTCCTCCTCGGAGGGCTCGCGCCTTCCGCAGAGGACCTCCAACACCGCCGCCGGATCGACCTTCCGGCGCTGCTTCAGCTCGAACTCCTCGGCCACGACCCGCGCGATGTAGGCCGCCGCGGCGACGCGACGGCTCTTGCGCAGGACGTTGGAGACGCGCACGGCCATGGTCCGGCAGCGCACCGGCGAGAAGCGCCCCGAGCGGGGCCCGCGGCCGGTCCACTCCCAGGGCTTGCCGGAGACCTCCGTCACGGCGGCCATCACCGCCTCGAAGGGGTCCCGGCCTTCCCAGTGGTACTCCCAGGATCCGGGCAGCTCGTCGCCGTCCTCGTCCAGGATCTGGAAGCGCGTCGCGCCGGACATCCGAACCTGCATCGCCACGGTCGCCTCGCTTCATCGCCTCGCGGTCCCCCTCTCAGAGGCGCGCGGCGACCTCCTCGAGTTCGTACACCTCGATGATGTCCCCGGCCTTGATGTCCGGGGTGTTCTCGAGGGCGATGCCGCACTCGAAGCCCTGCGTCACTTCCTTCACGTCGTCCTTGATGCGGCGGAGCGAGCCGAGCTTGCCCTCCCACTTCACGGCGCCCTCGCGGCGGAGCCTCGCCCGCGCGTTGCGGCGCACGAGCCCCTCGGTGACCATGCAGCCCGCGACGACGCCGGTCTTGGTGATGTTGAACACCATCCGGACCTCCGCCTTGCCGAGCGGCTTCTCGATGAAGGTCGGCTTGAGCTGACCGAGCATCAGGGCCTTCACGTCGTCTACGGCCTCGTAGATGATCGTGTAGAACTTCAGCGGCACCCGCGCCTCGTCGGCCGCCGCCTGCGCCTTGCCGGCCGGGCGGACGTTGAAGCCGATGATCACCGCGTTGGACGCCGACGCCAGCTGCACGTCGGTCTCGGTGATGGCGCCCACCGCGCCGTGGATCACGGACACCCGCACCTTCTCCGTCGTCAGCGCCGTCAGGGCCTTCTTCAAGCCCTCGACCGCGCCCTGCGCATCCGCCTTGATCACAAGGTTGATGTTGATCTGCGCCGCGTCGCCGCTGATGGCCGCCGCGACCCTCGCCGCGAGGTCGTCGTTGCGGGTGGACTCGGCCGGGCGCCGGGTCAGCATCTTGATCTGGTCGGCCACCTCCTGCGCCTTGCGCAGGTCGGCCGCCACGTAGAGCTTGTCGCCCGCCGTCGGGACCTCGCTCAGGCCCACGATCTCGACCGGCGTGCTGGGCCCCGCCTTGTCGATGAGCTTGCCGCGGTCGTCGTACATCGCGCGGATGCGGCCGTAGGCCGCGCCCACGAGCACCGCGTCACCGTTGCGCAGGACGCCCTCCTGCACGAGGAGGCGCGCCACCGGGCCGCGTCCCTTGTCCAGCTTGGCCTCGAAGACCGTGCCCACCGCGGGGCGCTTCGGGTCGGCCTTGAGCTCGAGCAGCTCGTTCTGGAGCGCGAGGCTCTCGAGGAGCTGGTCGATGCCCGTGCGCGCCTTCGCGCTCACCTGCACCACCAGCACGTCGCCGCCGTCGCGCTCGGTGATCACGTCGTACTGGAGAAGCTGGTTGAGCACCCGGTCAGGGTTCGCGTCCGGCTTGTCCATCTTGTTGAGCGCCACCACGATCGGCGTCTTCGCCGCCTTCGCGTGGGCGATGGCCTCGACGGTCGTCGGCATCACGCCGTCGTCCGCCGCCACCACCAGCACCGCCACGTCGGTGAGCTGCGCGCCGCGCGATCGCAGCGACGTGAAGGCCTCGTGACCCGGCGTGTCGAAGAAGACCACCATCCCCTTCGGGGTGTTCACGCGGTAGGCGCGAACCTCCTGGGTGATGCCGCCTGCCTCGCCCTCGGCCACGCGCATCCCGAGGATGGCGTCGAGGAGGGTCGTCTTGCCGTGGTCGACGTGGCCCATCACCGTGACCACCGGCGCGCGGGGCACCGGCGGGGTGGGCTCGAAGGTCGCGAGCGCCGTCTTGATGATGTCGTCGAGGTTGAGGGCGACGTTCTCGACCGAGTACCCGAACGCGTCCGCGAGGATCTGCGCGGTGTCGGCGTCGAGCGTGGAGTTGATGTTCTTCCCCTTCTCGCCCATCTGGATGAGCTTGAGGAGGACGTCCGTCGCCTTGAGGCTCATCCGACGCGCCAGCTCCTGGAGGGAGATCTGCGCCTCGATCTTGATGACCTTCTTGTGCTGCGACATCTCCGTGATCGGCGCGGCCTTGGAGTTGATGCCTCCGCGCTGATGCATCGGGATCGGCTGGAACCGATTCGTCTGCTTGTTGTAGACGCCCGGAACGCTGGGTCGGCCGATCATCGGCGGACGACGGGCGTTGGGCCCGGAGGCCACCGGGGTCTTCACCTCGACGAAGCCAGGGCGACCCGTGGGCCGCGCGCTCGACATGCTCGACGAGCCCTGCCGGGAGGCCTCGTAGATCACCGTACGCGTCACTGGATCCCAGCGCGCGATGCCGCTCTTCTGCTGCTGCGGCGGGGGCGGGGCGCTCGGTCGCGGGGCCTCGACGGGCTTCGCTTCGACCACCTGCTCCGCCGCGGGAGCGCTCACGGCCTGGACCTGAGGCTCCGGCGCGGGCGGCACCGGGGTCGGCGTCGGGGCGGGGGCCTCGACCTTCGCCTCGACGACCGGAGGGGCGGACGGCTCCTCGACCTTCGGCGCGACCGCCACGGGCGGAGGCGGAGGGGCTGACGGCTCCTCGACCTTCGGCGCGACCGCCACGGGCGGAGGCGGAGGGGCTGACGGCTCCTCGACCTTCGGCGCGACCACCACGGGCGGAGGCGGAGGGGCTGACGGCTCCTCGACCTTCGGCGCGGCCGCCACGGGCGGAGGCGGAGGGGCCACGGGCTCCTCGACCTTCGGCTCGACCCTGGCCTCGACCGGCGCAGGCGCGGCCTCGATCGGGGCCTCGACCTTCGCCGGCTCCTTCGTCACGACGGGCGGCGGCGGAGGCGCCTCGGCGACGCGGACCACGGGCTTCGGACGGGCGGGTGCCGGCGGAGGCTCGACGCGCTTGAGCTTCTTCACTCCGGGCGCGACCTCGACCTCGACGAACTGCGCCTGCTTCTCTCGAAGCAGCGACGTCCTGATCTGATCGAGGTAGGCGCCGTCGACCTTCGACATCTTGTTCTTCACTTCGATGCCGAGCGCGCGGATCTTCAGGAGTACGGCGTCCGTATCCATCTTGAGATCCTCCGCGATCTCATAAACCCTCACCGTACCCTGCATCAGTCCTCCAGTGTCCCAAGGCGATCGACCGTCGCGGCGAGTTCCGCCGCGATGCGCGCTTCCCGGATCGCGAGGAGAGAGACCTCCCCGCGGCCGAGCAGCGCGCCGAATTCCTGCTTCGTTGCGTAGGGCGCCGACTTGCGCGCGCCCTCGGCGATGGAGCGAGCGTTGGCGCCCGCGTCCTTCGCCACCAGCACCAGATGCGCCTGGCCCTTGGCGACGGCCGTGTCGACGGCCTCCGCCCCGATGGCCAGCACCTTCGTCCGCGAGGCGACCAGCAGCAGCGAAGTGATCCGCTGCGCCACCGCCGCCCGCAGCTCCGAGAGCAGCGCCGCCGCGTCGAGGTCTCGCCTCGCCTCGATCTTCAGCGACCGCTCCGCGGCGTGGCGCTTCACCATCGTCGCGACGCAGGCCTTCGTGGGATGCACCCAGGCCCCCCGGCCGCTCTTCACGGCGCGCGGGTCGAGGGCGAGGCCCTGCTCGGGGCCGACCACCACGCGCACGAGCTCGTCGCGCTCGCCGCGCAGCCGACAGGCCACGCAGGTGCGCTCGGGGTGCTTCGTGTTCGTGGCGCCCGGCGTGCTCATCAGATCACCCCTCCACCGACTCGCCGCGCTCGGCGTTCTCGGCCCGGAGCGCCTTGCGGGCCTCCTCGATCACCTTCTGCTCGGAGCTGAGGAAGGTCTGCGCGCCGAGCTTGATCTGCCGCACCTTGCGCAGGCCGAGGCCCGTGTCGCGGAGGAGCGAGTCCTCGTGCGTGTTGTGCAGCTGCTCGACGGTGCTCACGCCCGCGGACATCAGCAGGTTGATGGTGTGCTCGCCGACGCCGCGCACGAAGAGCAGGCGCTCGCGCTCGCTCAGCGGCTCGGTGCGGCGCGAGGCCTCGCGGATGCGGCGCTGGCGGAGCTCCTCCATCGCGGTCTCCGCCGACGACTTGATGCGGTCGGCGTTCTCCGCGCCGCCGAGGCCGGGGATGCCCGCGAGCTCGTCGGTGCTGGCCTCGGCGACCTCCTCGAGCGACCGGAAGCCGAGCTTGTACATCGTCTGCGCGATGCTCGGCGTGACCCCGGGGATGAGGGAGAGGGCGTTGATCGACTCCTCCTCCATCTGCTTGAACTTGCTCTCGGAGATGATGTCGAGCTTCCAGCCCGTGAGCTGCGAGGCGAGCCGGACGTTCTGCCCCTTGCGGCCGATGGCCAGCGAGAGCTTCTCGTCGGACACCACCAGCTCCATCGCGTGGTCGGCCTCGTTGACCAGCACGCGGGAGATCTCCGCCGGCGCGATGGCGTTGCAGACGTAGCGCGCCGGGTCGCGGTCGTAGGGGACGATGTCGATGCGCTCGCCGCGGAGCTCTTGCACCACGGCCTGCACGCGGGAGCCCTTGACGCCCACGCAGGCGCCCACCGGGTCGACGTCGAGGTCGCGGGAGGACACGGCGATCTTGCTGCGCACGCCGGGCTCACGCGCCGCGGCGACGATCTTCACGATGCCCTCGTAGATCTCCGGGACCTCGGCCTCGAAGAGCTTGATGAGCAGCCCCACGTCGCCGCGGGAGAGCAGCACCTGCGGGCCCTTGGCCTCGCGGTCGATGTCCTTCACGAAGGCCACGATGCGCTCGCCGGGGCGGTAGCTCTCGCGCGGCACCTGGTCTTTCGCGCGCAGGATGGCCTCGGTGCGCCCGAGGTCGACGATGATGTCGTTGCGCTCGAAGCGGCGGAAGATGCCGGTGATGATCTCGCCCTTGCGGGAGATGTACTCGTTGAACACCAGCTCGCGCTCGGCGTCGCGCACGCGCTGGATGATCACCTGCTTGGCCGCCTGCGCCGCGATGCGGCCGAAGCCCTTGCGCAGCGTCGAGAGGTTGAGCACGTCGCCCCACTTGGCCTCCTGCTCCGCCGCCTTGCGCTCGTCCTCGGCGCGGTAGAACACCTGGAAGGCCAGCTGCTCGCCCACCTGCGCGTCGGGGTCCATCTTGCGCGCCACGTCCAGGGAGATCTCCTGGTCGGGCTGCGAGACCGTGTCGACCACGGTCATGTGCTGGTACAGGTCGACCGCGCCGTCGCGCTCGCTGTAGCGGGCGACGAGCTCCCGGGTGCCCCCGAGGTGCTTTCGCGCCGCCGACAGGATCGCGCTCTCGAGCGTCAACACGAGGACCGAGCGCTCGATGCCCTTGTCCTTGGCGACCGCGTCGAGCGTCATGCTCAGGTTGAGGGTCTGCTGCGCGGGGGGTTGGGGTGCTTGCTGCTTCGCTGCCATGTTGTTTACCTTCCAGCCTCAGGCGACTCACCGCCCGCAGCCTTCGCGACCCCGTCCGTCTTCGCTGGTCGAGGCGCCTTGGGGCCCTTGCCCGGCTTCACCGGTTTGGGGGTTTTGATCTCCAACAGTCGCGCGCGGGACACCTGCCGACGGGGGATCGCGACCTCGCGACCACCCACCGACACCCGCACCGTGTATCCGTCACCGTCATCGCTCGTCCCGAGGAGCGGCCCCTCGAAGGAGGTCTTCCCCTCCAGCGGCCCGCGCGTCCGGATCTTCATCACCAGGTCCGCGAAGCGATCGAAATCCTTCCGGGTCTGCACAGGTCGCTCGAAGCCGGGAGAGCTCACCTCGAGGTCGTAGGCCACCTCGATGCGATCGTCTTCGTCGAGGAGGGCGGAGACCGCGTGGCTCACCGCCGCGCACTCGTCCGCGGTGGTGCCGGGGTGCGCGTCGTCGGGCTTCACCCGAGGATCGCCCCCGGGGCGATCGATGTAGAGCCGAAGAACACCGCGGCCCGGACCCTGGAGCCATTCCAGGGCCACCAACTCGACGCCATTCCTGGCAGCGAGGGGTTCGATCTCTCCGCGGAGCTGTTCAACATCGACGCGCACGCACTCTCCGTTCACCCGCTCCGGGGCCCGAACGGTCGCGCGACCAGCGCCGCCTGCTGACGGATCGCGTCGCCCGCCCCGATCCTCCCGCTATCGACCCCTTGAGCCGCTCGAGAGCGGTGGAGGCCGTATGGGAGGACGGAGCATCGGCAAAACGCGGGTGATCCGATAGAGGTCGGACTCACCAGCCCTGCCGCACCGTGAAGATGAAGCAGCACCGATGGTTCTCGGGGGGGCACCCGGATGGGAGGAAGAGACATCCCCGAGGACGGCGGGCCATGTACCACCGTCCAGCAGAGAGCACAAGCGCGCCGTGCGCGTAGTTCAGGGAGCGGGGGTGGCGGAGGGAGCGGGCGATGCGGCCGCCGGCGCGGCGGGGGCCTGCGCGTCGGCGTCGGAGACGATGCGGAACTCCACCCGGCGGTTGCGGGCGCGGATGGCGCCGGTGGTGCCCGGGGTGACCGGGCGGGTCTCGCCGAAGCCCGTCGAGGTGAGCCGCGAGGCGTCGATGCCGTGGCCGGTGAGCCAGGTCACGACGCTGGCGGCGCGGCGCTGCGAGAGGGCGAGGTTGGCGGCGTCGTCGCCCACGTCGTCGGTGTGCCCCTCGACGGAGACGTGGCGGATCTCCGGGGTGGCCGCGAGCGCGTCGGCGACCGCGGTGAGCACCGGGAAGCTGGTGGCGAGCACCACGTCGCGGTTGGGCGCGAAGAACACCGGGCGGTTGATGCGGATCTGCCCGCCGTCGACGAGCACGAGCCCGGGGCAGCCGTTGCGCGCCGGGTCGGCGCTGGGCGCGCCGGGGCGGTCGGGGCAGTGGTCGGTGAGGTCGGGCACCGAGTCGTGGTCGCGGTCGGGCGCCGGGCAGCCCGCGCGGGCCGGGTCGGCGTGGAGGCCGGTGGGCTCGGTCGGGCACTGGTCGGCGTGGTCGAAGACGCCGTCGCTGTCGCCGTCACCATCGGGGCAGCCGGGGCGCTCGGGGTTGGGGTGATCGCCCGCGGCGACGCTCACGCACTGGTCTTGCGGGTCGAGCACGCCGTCGCGGTCGGTGTCGGGGGTGGCGCAGCCCGGGCGCGCCGGATCGGGGTGCTCGCCCGCGGCGTCGCTGGGGCACTGGTCATCGGGGTCGAAGACGCCGTCGCTGTCGGTGTCCGCCGCAGGGCAGCCGCGGCGCGCGGGGTCGGGGTGATCGCCCGCGGCCTGGTCGGCGCAGAGGTCGTCGGGGTCGTTGACGCCGTCGTGGTCGCGGTCGGAGGGCGGCGGCGGAGGCGGCGGGGCGTCGGCGACGCCGCGGAACGCGAGGGTGAGGCCCGCGTGCCAGTACGACACGTCCGGGGAGGCGTGGTCGAGGGTGAGCGTGGGGGGCGGGTTGTCGAGCGGAGCCACCGCGGCGCGGCCGTCCCAGATGTACCCGAAGCGACCGTAGGGGCCGAAGGAGAGGCCGTCGGTGACGCGGAACTCGAAGCCGAGACCGGCGTCGAGGCCGGGCGAGGTCACGGTGCCGGGGAGCGCGGCGCCGGCGTTGGCGTCGATCCAGAGGCGGCCCACGTTGCCCAGCATGGGCTCGAAGCGGAAGCCCGCGGTGATGTTGATCAGCCCGAGGTCGTCGCCGAACTCCGAACGACGGAGGAAGCGCCCGAAGGCGCCGCCGAGCTGGATCGCGAGCGGCGTGGAGAACAGGTTGATCGCGATGCGCGCGGTGCCGACGATGGCCGTCGTGTCGGTGTTGACGTCGGAGTGATCGAAGTCGCGGATGGTCGTGCCAGCCCCGGCCTCGAGGCGGAAGGTCCACGGCTGGAGTCGCTGGGCGAGCGCGGTGGAGGGGAGCGCCGTCAGCGCGAGGCTGGCGAGCGCGGCGCACGAGACGAGGGCAGGGCGACGCATGATGTTGGGCGCGTGGGTACCACCCTTCGCCAGAGGGTGGAAGGCTCCGGCAGGGCCGCCGGGGCACTTCGCCCCGCCGTAGACAAACGGGGCGGAGGCGCGACGCGGCCGCGGAGGCCATCGGGCGCGGGGCCGCGCGAAGACCGCGCAGAACAGCGCGAAGCGCGTGACGGCATGCCCGTTGCCGAGTGGGTCGATCCTGACATGACCACAAGCCCTTCTTCGAATGTGGCCGAGACGTCCGGGACCGCCGCCGGGCCTGACCTTCCCCGCGACGTTCTCTCCGGCTTCCTCGTCTTCCTCATCGCCCTCCCGCTGTGCCTTGGCATCTCCATGGCCAGCGGTTTTCCTCCGGTCGCCGGCATCCTCACCGCCGTCATCGGCGGCCTCGTCGCGACGTGGTTCGGCTCCGCCCGGCTCACCATCAAGGGCCCCGCCGCGGGCCTCATCGTCATCGCCCTCGGCGCCGTCACCGACCTCGGTCACGGCGACCCCGCCCTCGGCTACCGCCGCGCGCTCGCCGTCGGCGTCGTGGCCGCGGTGGTGCAGATCGTCTTCGCCATGGTGCGCGCGGGCCGCCTCGGCGAGGTGTTTCCGACCCACGTGGTGCACGGGATGCTCGCCGCCATCGGCGTCATCATCTTCTCCAAGCAGGCGCACGTGATGCTCGGCGTCGCGCCGCACGCGAGCACCCCCATCGGCCTCCTCGCGGAGCTGCCCCACTCCATCTCCCACCTCAACCCCGAGATCGCCCTCGTCGGCGTGCTCAGCCTCGGGCTGCTCTTCGGGCACCTCGCGCTCTCTCAGAAGATCCCGTGGCTGCGGAGGGTTCCGGCGCAGCTCGTGGTGCTGCTGATCGCGATCCCGCTGGGGCGCGCCTTCGACCTCGAGCACCCGCACACGTACACGCTCTCCGTGACGCACGAGGCCTACGCCATCGGCCCGGGCTTCCTGGTGAACCTCCCGGCGAGCATCGTCAGCTCCCTCGGCCGCCCGGACTTCACCGGCGCCCTCTCCGCCGACTTCCTGAAGTACGTCGTGATGTTCGCCCTCGTGGGCAGCCTGGAGTCGCTGCTCTCCGCCCGCGCCGTCGACGTGCTCGACCCGCAGCGCCGCCGCTCGGACCTCGACAAGGACCTCCTCGCGACCGGCGTCGGCAACCTCGCCGCGGGCCTGCTCGGCGGCCTGCCGATGATCTCCGAGATCGTCCGCTCGTCGGCCAACATCGGCTACGGCGCCCGCTCGAAGCTCTCCAACTTCTTCCACGGCGCGTTTCTCCTCGCCTTCGTGCTGCTGGCGCCGGGGCTCATCCACAGCATCCCCCTCGCCGCCCTCGCCGCGATGCTCGTCTTCACCGGCGTGCGCCTCGCGTCGCCGAAGGAGTTCGCCCACGCCTTCCACGTCGGCCCCGAGCAGCTCGTGGTCTTCCTCACGACCCTCTTCGTGACCCTCGCCACCGACCTGCTCCTCGGCGTCGGGGCGGGCATCCTCGCCAAGATCATCCTGCAGGTCGCGATGGGCGTCCGCCCCATGGACCTCGGCAGGCCGCAGATCGTGACCACCACGGAGCACGACATGCCGGTGCTGCGGGTGCGCGGCGCGGCGACCTTCCTCGGGCTCCCGGGGCTGCTGCGAGGGCTTCGCGCGCTCGGGGACGCGAAGCACGCGGCGGTCGAGCTGACCCACACGGCCTTCGTCGACCACACCACGATGGAGCGGCTGCACGAGATCGCCAGCGAGTGGCGGCGCGAGGGCCGGACGCTCGAGCTGCGCGGTCTCGATGAGCACCGCGGGCTCTCGGCGCACCCGCTGGCGGCGCGCCGCAAGCGGCTCCGGCCCGCCTGATCCGCCCCCCCGTCCCTGCCTCTCTCACCCTCGCAGGAGCCAAGCACATGCTCGACCTCGCTGAACGTCATGCGACGGAGGCCGCGGTGTCCCCGGAGATCCGGCGGATTCGCGCGGCCCTCGCGCACGCCTCGCACCTGCTGCCCGACCAGGGGCCGATCGCGGTGTTCATCCACCACAACACCCTGCACGCCTTCGAGAAGCTCCCCTTCCACGAGGCCGTCGCGAGGGGCAGCCAGACCTACCAGGCCCGCGGCTACCTCGACGAGGACACCTTCCGCGCGCTGTACGAGTCCGGGCGCATCACCGCCGCGGACCTCGACGAGGCCCTCCGGGACTGGGGCCCGGAGGACCGTCCGCTGGGCTCGTGCTTCGGGAGCGCGCGGCGCCTCCAGCGGGCCGCGATGCTCTCCGGCACCGCCGTCCCCCCGGAGCCCGTGCTGCGCTGGCTCCTCGCGGAGGACCCCGCCGTCATCGCCCGCCGCGACCTCTGGCGGTCGGCGCTCGCGGTGACCGCCAGCCGACCCGACGCCACGCCCTCCGTCGCCGCGCGCGCCGCGCTCGTCGCCCGGCAGGAGCTCGAGGCGCGCTCGGTCGACGAGCTCGTCAACCCGCTGCTGGTGCGGCTCTGCGCGGCCTTCCTCGACCAGGGCGTGGCCCACTGGGCGATGCCCGACCGCGACGGCGGCCTCTACCGCACCTGGGTCGAGCTCATGTCCGTGCGCCCCGCCGCGCCGCGGCCCCACTGGCTCGTCGACCTCGACCGGGACCTGGACTCCCTCGCCCGGCTCTCGCCCGAGGAGGCGGTCGTCGCGGCGCTGCACGAGGCCGAGGTTCCGGGCAGCCGATGGGAGGAGTACGTCGCCCGCGCGCTGCTCGCGCTCCCTGGCTGGGCCGGGATGTTCTCCCGCCTGGAGCGGCACCCGCACGAGCGCGCCCCGGGCTCGCCGCCCGCGCATCTCGTCGACTTCCTCGCCGTTCGCCTCGTGCTCGAGTCCTACGCCCGGCGCACGCTGGCCTCGGAGCGCCGCGACCTGCACCCCGCCCCGGCCGCGACCGGAGCCATCGGGCGGGCCTGGCGCCTCTTCTCCATCGCCCGTCACCTCGGGCTCGGCGCCGACGCGCTGCGGGCCTGGGAGCCCGTGGACCGCGAGGGCTTCGAGCGACTGGACGCCTTCGACGAGGCCGCCCGGCAGCGGGTGTGGCAGGAGGCCTACGAGGGCCACTACCGCGCTCAGCTCGTGGTCGGGCTCGCGCAGAACCGCCCCGCGGTGGTCGGTCCCGTCGACTCCCCGCGCTTCCAGGGCGTCTTCTGCTTCGATGACCGCGAGGAGTCGCTGCGGCGCCACTTCGAGGAGCTCGACGCGCGGCACGAGACCTTCGGCGCGCCGGGCTTCTTCGGGGTCGCGATGGACTTCCGCAGCTTCGAGGACGGGGACTTCGCCCCGCTCTGCCCCGTCGTGGTGAAGCCCGCGCACCGGGTCGAGGAGCTCCCCGTGGAGCCCGAGCGCGGCGCCCGCTTCGAGGGCCGGCGGAGGCTCCTCGCCCGCCTCCGCCACAGCGCCCATGGCAGCAGCCGCGGGCTCCTCCACGGCCTCGTCGCGCTGCCGCTGCTGGGGCTCTCCTCCGCGCTGCTGCTCCCGCTGGGGCTGCTCGCACCGCGCGCCGTCGCGCGCATCGAGGGCGGCCTGCGAGACCTGCTCCTCGAGCGCCCGGAGACCCGGCTCACCGCGCACCGCGACGAGGACGACGACCCGCGCGGCTTCAGCCTCGGCGACCAGGTGCAGCGAGTGGCCGCGACGCTGCAGAACATCGGCCTCACGCGCGGCTTCGCCCCGCTGGTCTTCGTGCTGGGCCACGGATCGACCAGCGCCAACAACCCGCACCGCTCGGCCTACGACTGCGGGGCCTGCGGCGGTCGCCACGGCGGCCCCAACGCCAGGCTCTTCGCGGAGATGGCCAACCGCCCCGCGGTGCGCGAGGGCCTCGCCAGGTGCGGCGTCGAGATCCCCGAGGGGACATGGTTCATCGGCGGCCAGCACGACACCGCCACGGACCGCATCACCCTCGCGGACCTCAACCGGGTTCCGTCCGCCCTCCGCGGAGAGCTCGCCGCGCTGCGGGGGCACCTCGACGTGGCCCGCGCCCGCCAGGCCCAGGAGCGCTGCCGCCGCTTCGCCTCGGCGCCCCGGGGCCTCTCCCCCGACGGGGCGCTCGGGCACGTCGAGTCGCGCGCGGCGAGCATCGGCCAGCCGCGCCCCGAGCTCGGTCACGTCACCGTGGCCTCCGGCCTCGTCGGCCGTCGGGCCCTCACCCGCGGGCTCTTCCTCGACCGCCGCGCCTTCGTGATCTCCTACGACCCGACGCAGGACGAGGGCGGCGCCGTGCTCGAGCGCATCCTCGCCGCGGCCGGCCCGGTCGGCGCGGGCATCAACCTCGAGTACTACTTCTCTCGCGTCGACAACGCCCGCTACGGCTGCGGGACCAAGCTCCCGCACAACCCCGTCGGCCTCCTCGGCGTGATGGAGGGGAGCAGCGGCGACCTGCGCACCGGGCTGCCGCAGCAGATGATCGAGATCCACGAGCCGATGCGCCTGCAGCTCTTCGTCGAGGCCGCGCCCTCGACGCTGCTCGCCATCTGCGAGCGCCAGCAGGGGGTGCGCGAGCTGGTCGTCGGCGAGTGGGTGCGCCTGGTGAGCATCGACCCCGACACCGGCGCCATGCAGCTCTTCTCTCGCGGCGCCTTCCGCCCGATCACCCCGGCCGCGGAGCCGGTTCCGGTGGCGACCGACTCGCTGAGCTGGTGCGACGGCCGGGACGGCTTCCTCCCCCCGGCGCGCATCGTGGGAGCTGTCCGCCATGCTGCCTGAGTTCATCCGCGCCGCCGCGGTCGCCGCCGTCGCGCTCCCCTTCGTCGCCTTCCTCTCGCTGGGGCTCTGGAGCTTCTTCGCCGAGGCGCCCAGCGAGCGCGCCACGTCGCGCCTGGTGCTCTCCACGCTCTGGCTCTCCCTCGCCGCGCTGGCCGCCGTCGCCGTCGCCGCGGCCCGTGGTGGGCTCGTGCCCGCGGAGGTGCACGTCGGCACCTGGTTCGCCTCGGGCGACTACGCCTTCGAGCTCGAGCTCCTGCTCGACGGACCATCGCTCACGATGCTGCTCCTGGTGGCCGCCACCACCGCGCTCGTCGGGCAGTTCTCCGTCACCTACCTGCACCGCGATCCCGGCTTCACCCGCTACTTCCTCCTGCTGGCGCTCTTCGACTCCGGGATGCTGCTCCTCGTCGGCGCCGGGAGCCTCGACCTGCTCTTCTGCGGCTGGGAGCTCGTCGGCCTCACCTCCACCCTCCTCGTCGGCTTCTTCCACGAGCGATCGGGGCCCGTGCGCTCGTCGCTGCAGGTCTTCAGCATCTACCGCCTCTGCGACCTCGGGCTGCTGCTCGGCGCGGTGATGCTCCACCTCGTCGCGGGCACCACGGATTTCACCCACGCCTTCGCGCGCCCGCTGCACGGATCGATCGCGGTGGTGCTCCCGCTGCTGCTGCTCCTCGCGGCCATCGGCAAGAGCGCCCAGTCGCCCTTCGGCTCGTGGCTCCCTCGCGCCATGGAGGGCCCCACCGCGTCGAGCGCCCTCTTCTACGGCGCCCTCTCGGTGCACGCCGGGGTCTGGCTGCTCATCCGCATGGGGCCGCTCTACGCCCACTCCCCGTGGGCCCGCCTCGCGGTCATCGCCGTCGGAGCGGGCACCGCGGTCACCTCCACCGTCGCGGGCCGGGTGCAGTCCGACGCCAAGGTCGCGCTGGGCCTCGCGACCCGCGCGCAGGTCGGGCTGATGTTCGTCGAGTGCGGCCTCGGGTGGCACCGCCTCGCGCTGGCGCACCTGGTGCTGCACTCCATCGTGCGGGGCCACCAGCTGCTGCGCGCGCCGTCGTCGCTGCACGAGGCGCTCGCGCTGCGCTCGGCGGGCCTCGAGTCGCACGGGGCCATCGACGGCCTCGCCCAGCGCCTCCTCCCGCCCCAGGTACTGCGCTGGCTGTACCGAGCGGCGCTCGACGAGTTCCACAAGGAGACCCTCGTCGACCGGATGGTGGTGCGCCCGGTGCTGCGCGCCTCCGCGTGGATCGATCGGCAGGAACTCCGCCTGTCCCGCCAGCCCCACCGCCCGCTCACCGCCCCCGCAGAGAGGACCTGACCCCCGACCCATGGGACCCTTCGACTGGCTCGGCCTCCACCTCCGGCTCGACGGCCTCTCCGGCCCGGTCGCCCTGCTCCTCGTGCTGCGCGCCGTCGCCGTGCTCGTCGGCGCGCCCCGCTCGGCCCGCAGCTCCGCCGTGCTGGCCAGGGAGCTCATCACCCTCGCGCTCTCGCTCGTCGCGTGCGCCGCGCAGACCCCCGTCGCTGCGCTGGGCCTCGGGCTCGCGGCCGCCATCGCCGGGCGCCGCCCGCTGGCGATGCCCTGGCTGGTCGCCCACCTTCCGCTGATGACGCTGCTGCTCGTCCGCTACGGCGGCCCCGCGCTGCCGCACCTCTCCCCCGGCGCGCAGCACCTCGTCGCCGCCGCGGGGGTGACCCTCTCGCTCTACGGAGCGCTCAGCGCGCTGGCGCAGACCAACCTCCGCCGGCTGGTGCGCTCGCTCGCCATCAGCCACGCCGGGCTCATCCTCGGGGGCCTCTCCACGGGGACCGTCCACGCCTTCGCGGGCGCCTCGGTGGAGTGCCTCTCCAGCGGGCTCACGCTCTCGGGCATGGCCATGACCGTGGCGGCCGTCGGGGCCCGCACCGGCACCGTCGACGTGCGAGCGCTCGGCGGCCTGGTGCGCGGCTGCGGCCGGATGGCGGCGGTGTTCCTGCTGCTGGGCGTCGGCTCCGTGGGCTTCCCCGCGACGCTGGCCTTCGTCGGCGAAGACCTGCTGCTGCACGGCCTCATCGACGCGCACCCGATGCTCGCCGCGGCGATGCTCTTCTCCAGCGCGCTCGGCGGCATCGCGATGTTCCGCGGCTGGCAGCGGGCCTTCCTCGGGCCCTCGCTCGACATGTGGCGCGCGGTGCCCGACCTGCTCGACCGCGAGCGCCTCGCCCTCTTCGGCATCGCCGCCGCGGTGGTGCTCGCCGGCATCTTCCCGACCCGCCTGGTCGCGTCCGAGTCCGACGCCGTCGGCCGGATCCTCCACGCCGCCCCCACCCACGAAGGAGCCCGATAGATGTTCGCTGCGCTCGTGCTCGGCTGCGCTCAGCTCGCCGCCGCCGCGCCCGCCTCTCCGCCTCCCACGCCCCCGTCGCCGGGGGTGCACGCCTCGCTCGACGAGGGGCTCAGCGTCTCCACCGCCGACGGCAGCTTCTCGGTGCGCCTCGGCCTCCTCGTGCAGGCCCGCTACGAGCTCCGGCGCACGCCCTCGACCGACACGCAGGGCTTCGACGTGCGCGTGGTGCGCCCGCAGCTCCGCGGCACCATCGGCAGGCCCTGGCTGCGCTTCTTCGTGCAGCCCGAGCTCGCCGACACGCAGCGGCTGCTCGACCTGCAGCTCGACGCGCAGCCCACTCCCCTCTTCGGGGTGCGCGTGGGGCAGTTTCTCACGCCCTTCTCCAGGGCCTTCAACACGCCGGTGCCGGTGCTGCAGTTCCCGGACTTCAGCGTGGTGAACACGGCCTTCCGGGCCGATCGCGACACCGGCGTGATGCTCCACGGAGAGCCCTTCGGCGGGCGCGCGGAGTGGAACCTCGGCGTCTTCAACGGCAACGGCCTCGACCGCGGCGGCAACGACCGCTTCGACCTGCGCTGGATGGCCCGCCTCGCCTGGAACCCCCTCGGCGCCGTCTCCTACAACGAGACCCCGGCGGTCAACGGGCCGACCCCGTGGCGGGTCGGCGTCGGCGTGAACGCGTACACCGACACCACCACGGTCACGATCCCGCCGGGCTCGGGGCAGAGCGCGGCGCGCACGGGCGACCAGCACCAGGACGTGATCGGCGCCGACCTCGCGGTGCGCGGAGGCCCGTGGACCCTCCAGGCCGAGGCCTACCACCGGTGGCAGCGCCGCGCCGACGGCACCCGCGTGGGCTCCTGGGGCGCCTACGCCCAGAGCGGCCTGATGCTGGGTCGCTACTTCGAGGTCGCCGCGAGAGGCAACGTGATGCAGCCCGACGACCAGGGCTCCGCGACGATGCTGTCGGGCGAGGCGATGCTCACCGCGTACGCCCGCGGCAACCACCTGAAGTTCAACCTCCGCGGAGCGCTCAGCCACTCCGACGCGCTCATCGCGGGGGTGGCGCAGGGCTGGTCGGGGCTCGTCACCCTCCAGACCCAGGTGGCCTTCTAGCGGCGCGCGCTACGAGCCCTGGGCGTAGCGCTCCAGCTTGCGGTACAGGGTCTTGCGGTCGAGCCCGAGGGTGTCGGCGGCCAGGGTCTTATTGCCCCCGACGGCCTCCAGCACCCGCAGGATGTACCGCCGCTCGACCTCCTCCAGCGGAACCAGCTCCCGCGGGTCGTCGCTCGCCACCAGCACGTGCGAGCGCTGGTACTTGCGCACCTTCTCCGGCAGGTCGTCGACGGTCACCTGCTCGTACCGGGCGAGCGCCACGGCGCGCTCCATGGCGTTCTGGAGCTCGCGCACGTTGCCCGGCCACGCGTAGTCCATCAGCCGGGCGGCGGCCTCCGGGGTGAGGCCCTTCACCCGGCGGTCGGCGCGCGCGGCGAAGCGCTCGATGAAGTGCTGCGCCAGGATGAGCACGTCCCCGCCGCGGGAGCGCAGCGGCGGCAGCGGCAGGTTGATCACGTTGAGGCGGTAGTAGAGGTCCTCCCGGAAGCGGTGCTCCTCGATGGCCGTCTCGAGGTCGCGGTTGGTCGCGGCCACCACGCGCACGTTCACCGGAACCTCGAGGTCGCCCCCCACCGGGCGCACCACCCGCTCCTGCAGGGCGCGCAGCAGCTTGGGCTGCAGCTCCATCGGGAGCTCGCCCACCTCGTCGAGGAAGAGCGTCCCCCCGTCGGCCTGCTGGAAGAGCCCCTTGCGGTCGGCGCGCGCGTCGGTGAAGGCCCCGCGCTTGTGCCCGAAGAGCTCGCTCTCCAGCAGCTGAGCGGGCATCGCGGCGCAGTTGATCGCCACGAAGGGCCCGAGCGCCCGGCGGCTGCGCGCGTGGATCGCCCGGGCCGCCAGCTCCTTCCCGGTGCCCGACTCCCCGGTGACGAGCACCGTCGACTCGGTGTCCGCCACGCGCAGCAGCAGGTCGTAGACCTGGCGCATCGCGGCGGAGTCGCCGAGCACCCCCGGGAGGTGCAGCGGCGCCGGGGCCTCGGCGGCCGTCACCCGCAGCCTGCGCACCTCGTCGCCGAGGGCCCGGTGCCGGGCGGCCCGCTCGACCGCGAGCGAGAGCACGGTGTTGTCCACGGGCTTGGTCACGAAGTCGTAGGCGCCCACCCTGATCGCCGCGACCGCCGACTCCATCGAGCCGAAGGCCGTGAGCACGATCACCGGCAGGTCGGGGTGCGCCGCGACGGCCCGCTCGCAGACGGCGATGCCGTCCATGCCGGGCATCTGCACGTCCGTGAGCAGCACGTCGAAGTGCTCCGCCGCGAGGGCCGTGAGCGCCTCCGCCCCGGAGCGCACCCCGCGGGTCTCGAAGCCCTTCCTCGTGAGCACGAGCGAGAGCAGCTTCACCAGCTCGGCGTCGTCGTCCACGATCAGCACGCGTCCCTGCATGGGGCCACCTTAGCGCGGTTCCGGGGGTCGACGCCGCGCTCCGTGCCCGACCTGGGCTATGGTCCGCCGCGCATGACCCACGTGATGACCGACAAGCCCCGGAGCACCGTGCACATCCGCGTCAACTACGCGGACGTCGACCGCATGGGGCTGCTGCACCACAGCGTCTACCTGAAGTACATGGAGCGCACCCGGGAGGAGTTCATCCGCCGCCGCAACGGCGCCTACGCCGCGATGGAGGACGCCGGGATGCTCATCGTCGTCGTCGAGGCCAACCTCAAGTACAAGCGCCCCGCGCGCTTCGACGACGTCCTCGCCATCACCCTCGAGCTCTACGAGGTCGGCGCGGCCTCGCTCCGCATCGCCTACGAGGTGCGCCGGGTCGGCGAGGACGACCCCATCGCCACGGCCACCACCCGCCACGCGCTCGTCTCCCGCGAGGGCCGGGCGCTGCGGCTGACCGAGGAGATCCGCGCGCTGCTGGCCCGCGACGAGGTGGTCTCCCGCCACGGCGAGCTGGGCTGAGACCGCGGGGTCCTCGGGCCCGAGAGTCGCATCGCGCCGTTGCAATCACTTCGACGACGGCTCTACCTTGCGCCCCCGGAGGATCCGATGCGCACTTCGAGACTCGCTACCCGCCTCACGCTCGCCGCCGCCCTTTGCCTGGGCGCGGCCTCCCTCACTGGCTGTGAGAACGAGAACGACCCCGCCACGTGGGTCGGCAAGCTGAGCGCGACCAACAAGCGCCCCGCCGCGATGCGCAGGCTCCGGCAGATGTGGGAGTCGAAGCTCGCCACCACCACGCCGCCCAACAACCTCCGCGACCCCGCGGTGCAGGCCTTCCTCAACGCCGTGCTCCCCGCGGTCAACGAGGCCTTCGTCGACCACCGCGACGAGCTCGCGGTGCGCAAGGAGGCCATCGAGATCCTCGCCGGCAGCGGCGACGCGAGGGCCATCCCGGCGCTGGTCAACGCGCTGGAGTTCAGCCCCGGCAACAGCGAGAGCGAGCGCATCGCCCTGCGCGCGGCGCAGGCCCTGAAGGAGCTTCACCCGGCCAACAACCCGCAGGTGGTGCAGCGGCTCCTGGCCACCATCGACCGCGCCTCGGGCAACTCCGGCTCCGCCCCGGCCATCCGCGAGGCGGTCATCCAGGCCCTCGGCGCCATCGGCGACCGCAGCGCCGTCGACGTGCTGGTGCGCACGCTGAAGAAGCCCATCGACCAGCAGGAGATCCGCACCGCCCGCGCCGCCGCCGACGCGCTCGGGCTGCTGGGCGACACCTCGCAGCCCGTGGTCGACGCCCTCATCTACGGGCTCTACCTCAACGTCCGCCGCGCCAACGCCTTCAACAACTGCGGCCGCGCCCTCACCCGCCTCGGCGCCGCCGCGGTGGTCCCGCGGCTCATCGCGACGGTCAACGGGCAGAACCCCGAGGTCACGCTCCTCATCAACTCCTTCGCGTCGGTGCCCGGGATGCCGCCGGTGCCGCCGGGGCTGCAGCAGTCCACGGCCATCGACGTGCTGCGCAACTTCGCCGACCGCAGCGCCGTCCCGGCGCTCATCGCCCTGCTCACCAACCGCGAGACCGTCGGCAACGTGCGCGGCGCCGCGGCGGAGACCCTCGGGTACACCGGCCTCGCGCTCCCCTCCGACGCCCCGGAGCGGGGGCCCATCTTCACCGCGCTCTCCACGGTCTTCAACGAGGGCACGCCCGGCGGCGAGGACGACATGGCCCCCACCGTCGCCCCGGCGCTGGTGCTGCTCGGCGACGCCCGCACGGTGCCGCTGCTCGTGCGGCGCATCAACACCCGCGAGATGGCCGCGCCCTCCGCGGTGCCCTACCGCCTCGGACTGCTGATGCCGCTCGCGAGCGCGGTGCGCCACGACACCTTCGCGCAGTTCGACGCGCTGGCCAACACCGCCGCCGCGCAGCTCGCCGCGCTGGTCGCCGCGCAGCCCGACGCCGCCTCGGAGATCGCCCCGGTGCAGGCGCAGCTCGCGACCATCCGGCAGGTGGCCAGCGTCGCCCACGACTGCAACGACGGCGACCTCGCCTGCTACCGCGAGCGCCTCTCCAGCCCGGAGAAGAACGTCGTCCGCAAGGCCGCCTACATGATCGCGTGGACCGGCGGCGACAACCCCGCCGCCCGCCAGGCGCTGCTGGCGCAGGCCGGCAACGCCGACCTCCTGGTGCGACGGTCGATCCACGTGGCCATCGACGCGCTCTCGCCGCACGGCTGCGCGGAGTGCATCACCCGGCTGGAGCAGGTCATCGAGGGCGAGCGCGGCCAGGAGAGCAAGTCGCTCCTCCACCTCGAGGCGCAGATGCTCATCTCCCGCCTCCGCGGCCGCACCTGAGTTGCGCCGGGGGGGCCCCGTGGCGTAGGCACCCGCGCGACCCACGCGATGCCCCCCTCCCTCACCGATCCCGCCGACCTCGTCCGCCGCTGGCGCCTCCCCGAGGCCGCCCTCCCCGACGTGGCCGAGGCCTCCGCCCGCTTTCCCCTCAAGCTCTCCGATCACCTCGCCGAGCGCCTCGCGGGCCTCCCCCCCGACGACCCCCGGGTGCGCCAGTTTCTCCCCTCGGCCGACGAGCTCGTCGAGCGCGAGGGCTTCGTCAGCGACCCGGTGGGCGACGCGAAGGTGCAGCGGGCCCCCGGCCTGCTCCAGAAGTACCGCGGCCGGGCGCTGGTGATCGCCACCGCCGCCTGCCCGGTGCACTGCCGCTACTGCTTCCGCCGGGAGTACCCCTACGCCGACGCCAGCGCGGTCAACCACTGGCCCGAGGTGCTCGGCGCCCTCCGCGGAGACCCCGAGATCCACGAGGTCATCCTGAGCGGCGGCGACCCGCTCTCGCTCTCCAACGCCGTGCTCTCCCGCATGGTGCGCGAGCTCGAGGCCATCCCCCATCTTACCCGGCTGCGTATTCACACCCGCTTCCCCACGACCTCCCCCGGCCGGGTCGACGACGAGCTCGCGGCGCTGCTCGCCGGCACACGCTTCGCCCCGGCGGTGGTGGTGCTTCACGTCAACCACGCGACGGAGCTCGACACCGAGGTGTCGCTGGCCGTGCGCCGACTGAGGGCGACCGGCGCGGTGCTGCTCAGCCAGTCGGTGCTGCTCCGAGGCGTCAACGACTCCGAAGACGCGCTCGCGGCGCTGAGCGAGGCCCTCGGCGCGCTCGGCGTGGTGCCCTACTACCTGCACCTGCTCGACCGGGTGCGAGGCGCGGGGCATTTCGAGGTGCCCGAGCCCGAGGCCGTCGCGCTGGTGAGGGCGCTCGCCGACCGGCTCCCCGGCTACCTCGTGCCGAAGCTGGTGAGGGAGCTGAGCGGAGAGCGCGCCAAGACCCTGGTGCCCCTCACGGCCCCCTCCCCGAGCGGCGCGAGGGAATAGCGCTCGTCGGTTTCCCTGGAATTAGATCCCCCGTATGACCATGCGAAGGGCTTAGAATCCGCGGCGTGGCTGGACATGACGACGCACGCGGCGAGGCGGTCGAGGAGTTTCTTGCGAAGTCGCTGCTTCTTCGGGAGTGCGACGCCACCGTCATCGCCAAGGTGACCCCGCACCTGATGATCAGCGAGCTCCCCGCCGGGGCCACGCTGGTGCGCGCGGGGTCGCCCTCGGACGGCATCTCGATCCTCCGCCGAGGTCGGGCGACGGCCTCGCTGGTGCACGCCACCACCGGCGCGAGCACTCCCCTGGAGACCCTCAACGTCGGCGACCATTTCGGCGACGTGGGCGCCCTCACCCGCGCCGCGCACCCGTACACGATCGTGGCCGACGAGCCCTGCGTGGTGCTCCGGATGAAGCCAGAGCTGGTCGAGGCCCTCATGGCCCGGGTGCCGCAGTTCTCGCTCGCGATCGCCCGCCGGCTGGCCGCGCGCGCGGTGCAGCTCGGGGTCATCACGCTGCGCGCGAGCTCAGCGCCTGCGACGGGCTCCGCGCTGCGCGCCCCGACCCCGGCGATCGGGGTCGAGGTGCGGAGGCCAGCGCCGGTCTCGCCCTCGGAGGGCGGGAGCGCGGCGATCCCCTTCGTGGAGGTGTCGGACTTCGAGCCGGGGGCCCGGGTCATCGGGATGCTCCCGACGAAGCTCATCCTGCAGCATCGCGCGGTGCCGCTGCGGCTGCAGGGCAACCGGCTCCTCGTGGGCATGGTGCTCCCCCGCCACGCGGCGGCGCTCGCCGAGCTGCGCCGGGTGCTTCACACCGTCGACTTCGAGGTGGCCGCCATCTCGCTGGAGGACTTCGCGCAGACGGTGCAGCGCTTCAAGCTCGACGCGGTGCGGGGCGCGGAGAGCACCCGGGACTCCATCGCGGTCATCTCGCCGGAGTCCCTCGCCTACGACGCGGCGGACAGCGAGCGCGAGCCCGAGAAGGGCGTGCGGGTGGTGGGCGACGAGGTGGTGCGCGCGGTCAACCGGGTCGTGGCCGCGGCGCTCAGCCGGGACGCGTCGGACATCCACATCGAGCCCGAGGCGGCGGGGGTGAAGGTGCGGTTTCGCGTTCACGGGACGCTGCACGACTGGAGCGAGTCGCTGCCGCCGTCCTTCGCGCGGGGCATCGCGGCGCGGCTGAAGGTGCTGAGCGGCCTCGACATCACCAACACGCGCACCCCGCAGGACGGGCGCATCGGGCTCACCGCGGGCTCGCGCGAGCTCGACCTGCGCATCTCGACGCTGCCGAGCAGCCGCGGCGAGAAGGTGGTGCTGCGGGTCTTCGAGGGCTCGGGGATGATGCGCCCGCTGGAGCAGATCTTCTCCGACGCGGGCTCGCTCGGCGCGGTGCGCAAGGCGCTGCAGCGGCCGCACGGGGCGATCATCGTCGCCGGGGCGACCGGCTCCGGGAAGAGCTCGACGCTCTACTCGATGCTCAACGAGCGGCGGCGCGCGCGGCCGGACACCAACGTGCTGCTCATCGAAGACCCGATCGAGTACCGGCTCGCGGGGGTGACGCAGGTGCAGGTGCACGCGGGCCTCGGGTTCTCGCAGGTGCTGCGCGCAGCCATGCGGCAGGACCCGGACGTGATCGCCGTGGGCGAGACCCGCGACGCGGAGACGGCGCGCATGGCGCTGGAGGCCGCGATGACGGGTCACCTGGTGCTCACCTCGATGCACGCCAACGACGTCGGCTCGGTGCTCCAGCGGCTGGAGAGCCTGGAGTGCGGCCGCACGCTCATCGCCGAGGCGGTGTCCTTCGTGGTGGTGCAGCGGCTCGCCCGGAGGCTCTGCCCGAGCTGCGTGCGCCTCGACCCGCCGCCCCCGGCGCTGCTGGAGAGCCTGGTGGCGCGTCGGCTGGCCGAGCGAGGGAGCCAGGTGGCGCTGCCGCGTCCGGTGGGCTGCGACCTGTGCCAGCAGACCGGCTACCAGGGGCGCATCGCCGTGGTGGAGTGGTGGCAGGTCACGCCCGAGGCGCGGGACGCGCTGGCGGCGGGCGCCTCGCACCAGGACGTGCTCCGCGCGGCGGGCGAGGCTCGGATGCTACAGACCTTCCGACACAACGCGGCGTACCTGATGGCCCGCAAGGCCCTCGGCACGAGCGAGGCGCTGATGGCGGTCGCAGGATAAGCTGCGATGGGAGCTTGAGAGTCCGGTGGAGAACCCGTTCGTCGTCGCGGTGATGCTGGCAGTGGTGGTGGTGCTCGCGGTGCTGATCACGCGCCTGCGGGCTCGCGCCGCGAGGGAGGCGAAGGGAGAGATCGAGGGCCTCGACGAGTTGCAGGCGAAGGGCCGCTACGCCGAGGCGGCGCAGCTCGCGCTCAAGCACGACCGCTTCGCCGAGGCGGTGGACCTCTACCTCCGGGGCAACGAGCCCGCGCGAGCGGCGCAGGTCGCGGCGAGGTCCGGCGACCACCGCCAGGCGGCGGAGCTCTACGAGCGGGCGGGAGACCGGGAGCGCGCGGCGCTGGCCTACGAGAAGGCCGGGATGGGGGCGCGGGCGAAGGAGCTTCGGGGCGCCGCGAAGCCCGCGGCGGCGAGCGAGGAGCAGGGCGACCCCAAGGAGCGGGCGCGCGAGGCGGAGGAGCGCTTCCTGGCGCTGCGGCGGAGGGTCGGCGGGGACGCGTCGAGGGCCTTCGAGGTGCAGCAGGAGGCGCAGCGCGCGGCGGAGGAGCTCATCGCCGTCGGCGAGGTGGCCCGCGCGGCGGACCTCTACCGCGACGCGGACATGATCGACGAGGCGGTGCACCTCTACGTGAACGTGCTCGGCACGCCCGGGAGCGCGGCTCCGCTGGTGGCGGCCCGGGGCTTTCACGAGCGCGCGGCGGAGCTGTACGAGATGGCCGGGCAGAAGGAGCGCGCGGCGACCGCGTGGGCCGACCTCGCCCGCAAGGCGAAGGACCCGAACCCGATGCTCGATCGGGTCGAGGCGCTCTCGCTGGCGGTGGCCAAGGCCGTGCTGCGCGAGCTCACCCGGGCGAAGCCGATCAGCAAGGCGACGGCGCCGCTGCACTACCGGTACGGGACGGTGCTGGAGCGCGAGGGGGAGGTCGACCGGGCGATCGAGGTGTTCCAGGCGATGCAGGCGGCGGTGGGAAACTTCCGCGACATCGAGCTGCGGGTGCGGAAGCTGTCGCGCGGCGAGGGCGTGTCGATGAAGGCCCCGGGGGTTCCTCGCGACCTGCTGAAGACCAACCACGGGACGATCGCGCTCACGCCCTCGTCGGAGGCCGGCTTCGGCCCGGGGGACGCGTCGCGGATGGTGCGCGAGGCCGCGAACGCCGCCGCCGCGAGGGCGCGTCGGGCGAGCAGCCTGCCGCCGCCGCTCGACCCCAGGGGCGCCTCGACGAAGGCGGCGCCCGTCACCCAGGTGCTGGTGGTGGTGCAGGGGCGGCCCGGGCACCCCGACCGGACCCTGGCGCGAGGGCTGGAGGACGCCCCCATCGGGCTCGGCGCGCTCTACGACGACGCGGTGCGCGCGGCGAAGGACGGCCCCTCGATGGAGTCGCTGGAGCTGATGATCGCGGGGCGCCCCTGCGACCTTGGCAACATCGAGGTGTTCTACCGCCTCGGCCTCGCGGCGCTCGCGTCGGGCGACTGGCCGAAGGCGATGCAGTGCTTCGCCGCCGTGGAGGAGGCCTCGCCGGGGTACCGCGACGCCGACGAGCGGGTGAAGGGGCTCGCGGGCTGGCAGGCGACGCTGGCGCGGAAGATGACCGTCGCGGGCGCGCCGAAGCCCGCTGCGCTCGACGAGGCGGCGGGGCGCTACGTGGTGCGGGGCGAGCTCGGGCGCGGCGGGATGGCGGTGGTGTACCGCGCGACGGACTCGGTGCTCGGGCGCGAGGTGGCGCTGAAGTTCCTGGCGGAGGAGCTCGGCGCGAAGCCCGAGATGAGGGAGATGTTCCAGCGCGAGGCGCGCTCGGTGGCGCAGCTCAACCACCCGAACATCGTGACCATCCATGACAGCGGCGTGATCGGGGGGCGGATGTTCATGGCGATGGAGCTGGTCGAGGGCCGCACCATCGACGCGCTCATCACCGCCGAAGGGAAGATCGCCGTGCTGGAGTCGCTGCGCATCGCGCGGCAGGTGCTCGAGGCGCTCGATTTCGCGCACGGGCGGCAGATCATCCACCGCGACATCAAGCCCTCCAACATGATGCGCAGCACGGCAGGGCTGGTGAAGCTCATGGACTTCGGGCTCGCCAAGTCGCTCACGCCCGACCTCAAGAGCTCCGTGATCGCCGGGACCCCGGCGTACATGCCCCCGGAGCAGGTGCTGGGCGTCGGCGTCGACTGGCGGAGCGACCTCTTCGCGGTGGGCGCGACGCTCTACGAGATGCTGACCGGCGAGCTCCCCTTCGAGGGGCTCGACCGGGTGAAGCGGCCGCGGCCGGTGCGTGAGCTCAGCCCGGGCGTGCCCGAGATGATCGAGAAGATGGTGATGCAGGCGCTCGACCCCGACCCCGCCATGCGCTTCCAGAGCGCGGCGGAGTTCATGGTGCCCATCAAGCGGGTGCTCTTCGCGGTCGACAAGGCCACCCGGGGCAGCGGCCCGACGGAGGCCGAGGGGAGCGACCCGTCGCCCCCGGAGCGGCCCTCGGAGACGCGCATGATCCAGGCCGAAGTGCGCCCCGAGGTGCCGTCCTTCGTTCCTCCCGCGGAGGAGGCTCCCGCGGTCGAGCTCCCTCCTGCGGTGAAGTCCCACGCGGATGCCGCGGGCTTCATCGACTTCGGCACGCCGGTGCCCGCGTCGGCGCCCGAGGAGCCGGCCGCGGCAGCGCCGCCGGTGACCTATGACCCCTACGAGGGCCTCGACGCCGACGAGCGCGAGGTGGCCCCGCTGCGACCCGCGCCCCCGGCGAGCCCCTCGTCGACCAAGAAGACCGAGACCGGCATCGTCCCGCTGCACCTCCGAGGGGAAGACGGCGGGGCGGAGAGCGAGCGCAAGCCGGGATGAGGTGAACCGCGGCGCCATCGGTGCTACCGCCACACGCCGTGTCACCGCCGGTCGCGCAGGTTCAGGGGAAGGACGTTCCGTTCGGGTGGCGCGATCGCTGGCGGGCGGCCCCGGAGGTCGGGGCCAACGCGTGGAAGGCGCTGGGCCTGGTGGCGAGGGCCGACAAGCGCCTGCTGGTGCAGCTTCTCGTGGGGCAGCTCCTCGACGCGGTGCTCACCGTGGCGATCACCGCGGTGGGGCCTCGGATCATCGACGCCATCGTCGAGCGCGCCTCGCGCGCGGCGCTCACCTGGGTGGCGCTCGAGCTCCTCCTCGTCCTCGCCAAGACCGCCGCCAGCCAGTGGAACACCTACACCGGCGTGGTCCTCCGCTCGCGCCTCGGGCTGCACGTCAACCTGCTGATCCTGCACAAGGCCGCGAGCGTCTCGTACCCGCACTTCGAAGACCCGGTCTTCATCAACCAGCTCACGCAGGCGCGGCGCGAGGCGTCGGCCCGCCCGGTCGACCTCGTCAACCAGCTCCTCATCGTGCTCCGCAGCGCGGTCACGCTCACCGGCTACGCGGCGCTGCTCTGGCAGCTCGGGCCCTGGGCGCTGGTGGTGCTCGTGCTCACCGGCGTCCCGCCCTTCATCTCCGAGACCCGGCACGGGCGCGAGCTCTTCGCGCTGCAGCGGGCGCGCACGCAGCGCAACCGCCAGGGCTTCTACCTGGAGACCACCCTCACCACCGAGTCGACGGTGAAGGAGGTGAAGCTCCTCGGGCTATCGCGCTGGATTATCGACCGCTACCGCGAGCTGCACGAGGGCTTCCACCTGGAGGAGGTGGCGCTGCACCGCCGCCGCGCCCGCTGGTCCGTCGCGCTCTCGACGCTCTCGTCGGGGGCGTTCTACCTGGCCTACGTGGCCATCGTGCGAGGGGCGCTCACCGGCGCCATCACCCTGGGCGCGATGACGCTCTACCTGATGGTGTTCCGCCAGGGGCAGACGGCGATGCAGGCGGCGCTCACGGGCATGGCGCGCATCTACGAAGACAACCTCTTCATGGCCAACCTGTTCGAGTTCCTGGGGATGCCCGACGACGAGCCCGACGCCCCGCCGGTCGACGGAACCGACTCCGAGCGGCCGCCCGAGGTGCGCTTCGAGCACGTGTCCTTCCGCTACCCCGGCGCCGAGCGCGACGCCCTCACGGACATCTCCCTCACGCTCCACCCGGGCGAGACCGTGGCGCTGGTGGGCCGCAACGGCGCGGGCAAGACCACGCTGGTGAAGCTGCTCACGGGGCTCCACCGTCCCAGCTCGGGGCGCATCCTGCTCGACGGCGTCGACCTCGCCACGATGCCCGCGCACGCCTACCGGGCGAGGCTCGCGGTGGTGCTGCAGGACTTCGCGCGCTTCCAGTTCACCGTCGCGGAGAACATCGGCGTGGGGTGGCTCCCCGCCCGCGCCGACCGGGGCTCCATCGAGCGCTCGGTGCGCGACGCGGGCGCCGAGGAGCTGGTCGCCCGGCTGCCGCAGGGCCTCGACACGCCGCTGGGCAGGGCCTTCGGAGGCGACGACCTCTCGGTGGGGCAGTGGCAGCGGGTGGCGCTGGCGAGGGCCTTCATGCGCCGCAGCGGGCTGCTGGTGCTGGACGAGCCCACCGCGGCGCTCGACGCGGAGGCCGAGCACGAGGTCTTCGAGCGGCTGCAGGCGCTGAAGGCGACGCGCACGGCGGTGCTCATCACGCACCGGTTCTCGACGGTGCGCATGGCCGATCGCATCGTGGTGGTGGACGGCGGGCGCATCACCGAAGAGGGCCCGCACGCGGCGCTCATCGCCCGCGGTGGGACCTACGCGACCTTGTTCAACCTCCAGGCGGAGGGATACCGGGAGATGGGTGGATGATCGAACCGACGAAGGTGACGCCGTACGAGCAGCTCGGCGGCGAGGCGAAGGTGCGAGAGATCGCGGCGCGCTTCTACGACGCGATGGACGAGCACGAGCCGGCGCTCGCGGGCCTGCACCGGCTCGACGAGCGGGGCAGGGTGCACCCCGAGGCGAGGGAGAAGTTCGCGCTCTTCTTCATCGGCTGGCTGGGCGGCCCGCAGACGTACATGGAGCGCCACGGGCACCCCCGGCTGCGGATGCGCCACGCGGGCGTGGTGGTGACCCAGGAGATGCGCGACGCGTGGATGCGCGCGATGAAGCGGGCGCTCGACGAGAGCGGCGTCGAAGGCGACCTGCGGGCCTTCATGGAGGAGCGCCTGGGCGACGTGGCGACGATGCTGCGCAACGCGCCCGGCTGAGGGCTCCCTGGGCCTGCCTACTCCGGCCTGGGCTCGCCCTCGCCCGGTGCGCGCGACTCATCCCGGCGCGGGTTCTCCGCGGTCCGATCGTCGGCGCTGTCGCCGCCTTCCCCCTCGACGCGGCGGGCGTCGCTCCCTTCGCCCCCTTCCCCCTCGACGCGGCGGGCGTCGCTGCCCTCGCCGCTCCCCTCCCCCTCGACGCGGCGAGCGTCGGCGTCACCCCGGCCCTCGCCTTCGACGCGGCGCGGGTCGGAGCGGTCCTTCTTCGTGCGCGGGCCCGTGGTGTTCATGGCCCCATGCTTGGAGCCCATCACCCGTCGCCACAAGGCCGACCGCGCCCCCCTCCTCAGCCTTACAGCGCGAGGTCCATGCTCCACTCGCCCGCCTCGGTGAAGTCGCTCACCACCACGCGCCGGCCTCGCCACCTCACCCTCGGATCGCCCCCGTCGTTGGTGGTGTTCTCGTCGAGCGCCGCGACCGGGCGCCCGCCCTGCACCTCGCAGGTCAGGTAGCCCGACTCGCGTGCTCCGTAGATCCACGTCGAGCCGCAGCGCAGCGCCACCCGGCAGTTCTCGGGAAACTCCCACACGGGCCTCACCGCGAAGACGCACCGCGCCCCTGCTGCGGCCGGCGCGTTCCCCCTCGCCGAGGTCACCCTCGCCGCCGCCTCGATCGCCCCCGCGAAGGACGGCTGCCTCGCGACCCCGCGCCCGCCCATCGCCTCGCCCTCGCGCGCCTCGCTCACGTCGCGCACGAACATCGTCACCCGCATCGCCCCTTCGCCCTCGCGCCACACCGAGACCGTGTGCCCGAGCGTCGACGCCGTCGCCCTCGTCGGCGAGGCCTCGTCGGAATACCGCAGCATGTACTCGTGGGCGCCGCTCCCGTGCACCGGGCCCTCTCGCAGCGACGCGCTCGCCGACGCCGCCGCCGGCCCCGCGCGATAGATCTCCTGGCCGCCGCACGCGATGGTCAGCGAGCGCGCCACGACCCCACCGCCCGTCGGAGAGAACGCCCCCTCGAGGGTGCACGGCGCCCCCGGAGCGAGCGCCACGCCCACCGCCTGATCGACGCGGCCTCGCCACACGATGGCCACCGCGGGCGCGGTCGGTGTCGGTGGCGACAGGGACGCCGCCTCTCTCGCCCTCGCCTCCGCGGCCCTCGCCTGCGCAGCCCTCGCCGCCTCGAGCGCGACCCGCACGGCCCGCTCGGCCTGCTCGGCCTGCTCGACGCGCGCCCTCGCCGCCTCGGCCCGGGCCGCCTCGCGCCTCCGCTCGATCGACCGCTGCATCGTATAGACCCCCGCGCCCAGCGCCACGAGCGCCATGACCGCCGCGACGACCTTGCCCCCATGTCGCCCCTCGCGCCTCGGGGAGCGCATCGCCTCGAGCTCCTCCCGGGTGCGCTTGAGCTCCTGCTCCAGCGCGTCGGCCCTTCGGTGCGCGGCTTCCCGGTCGTCGCGGAATGACATCCGGGCATCCGAGCGCCGTCCGCGCGCCCCGTCAACCGCGCCGCTCACCCTCCGCTCCCGACCGTCCGATCTCCTTCGCAGTGCGTGCGGGCGCTCCCTCCCCCCATGCTGGCGGCCATGCGATGGCGATGGATGTCCGCAGGCTGGGCGCTCGCCCTGATCGCGGCGGCGCTCTACCTCGAGCGCTGGCCCCCGCCGCACGACTCTCCCGTGGGGCGCTTCCTCGCGGCGGAGCCCGTGCACATCGTGGCCCACACGCTGCTCTACGGCTCGCTCTCGGCGCTGCTCGCGTGGCGGTGGTTTCCGACCGACGCGCTCGACGCGCCCCGCGCCGCGCTCCGCAGCCGGGTGCTCGCCGCGGGGGTCTCCTTCCTCGCGGTCGCGGGCGCCCAGGAGCTGGTGCAGTCGCTCAGCCGCGAGCGCCTCCCCTGCATGGAGGAGTACTTCGACCTCTCCGTCGACGTGGGCGGGGCCTCGCTCGGGCTCATCGCCTGGTCGCTGGCCGATCGCCGCCGGCGCTACCCCGTGGCGCGCGCGCTGGGGGTCGTGCTTCACCCGGCGATCCTCGGTCCGCTGGGGATGTACGCGGTGCTCCGCAGCGCCCTCGAAGACGGCTCCGCCGCGCTCCGCTGGACCTCCCTCGGCGTGCTCGCCGCGCTCCCGGTCGCGGCCGTCTGGCAGGTCGGGCTGCGCCGCGGATGGTTCGGCGACCGCGACCTCTCGGTGCGCTCGGAGCGCCCGGTCTTCCTGCTGGCGGCGCTGCTCAGCGCGGCCGGGCTCTACGCGTCGGTGCTCGCCCTCGACGCGCCGCTGGCCGTCCGCCACGTCGCGCTCGCGGGCGCCGCGGCGACGGTGCTGGTCTCCGCGCTCACCGTCGCCGGGCTCAAGGTGAGCGGCCACGTGGCGGTCCCGGTGGGGGTGATGGTGCTGCTGCAGGCGACGTCGTTTCGAGGGCCGTGGCCCTTCGTGCTGGCGGCCCTCGCGCTGAGCTGGGCGAGAATCGGCGAGGGTCGGCACACCCCCCGCGAGGTGGTCGGCGCGTGGGGCGTCGCGGGCGCCTCCGGGGCGCTCACGCTCTGGGCCGGGTGATGCGCGCCGTGGTACTCGTCGAGCTCCCACGCACGACACGGAGCCGTCGATGACCCACGACCGCGATCGAGCGTTCACCCTTCCTCCCGTGCAGGTCTTCGATGGGGTGGCCTCCGTCGCGGTCGGCGACACGCTGCTCACGCTCTGGCAGGCGCCCGCCCGCGCCGCGCGCATCCGTCACGTCACCGAGGTCGCCTCCGCGCTGGTCCGGCGCAGGGAGGGGAGCATCGCGGCGTGTCAGTTCCTGCTGCCGAGCGCGAGCCCGCCGAGGCTGCAGGAGCGCTCGGAGATCAGCGCGGGCCTCGACGTCGTGATGCCGAGGGCGCGCCGCCTTGTGACGACCCCGCTGGGCGACGCGGCCTGGCAGGCGGTGGTGCGCAGCGTGATGCGCGCGGGGCTCTTCCTCATCGGCCAGTCGACGCTGGTGAAGGTCGCCGCGAGCCCGGCCGAGGCCTTCGAGCTGCTCGGCCAGGTGTCGACCGAAGAGTCGCCCGGTCACCGCGAGCTCGAAGGCGCGCTCAGCGCCCTCTACGACGCGCTGAAGGTGCCGTAGAGCGGGGGCCGGGTGGGTTGAGCACGGCGTCCGAGTGCGCTTCCCCGGTACGACCGCGCGGTGTCGGTACCCAGAGCCAGACCCCGAGCGTCAGCGAGGGGGAGCGCCCGCTCGGGTCGTCAGTTCACGTCCGGAATCTCCAGTGATCCCTACCAGAATCACGGCCTCGGAGATCCGCGCTGACGACCCGAGCGTGCGCTCCCCCTCGCTGACGCTCGGGGTCTGGCTCTGGGTACCGACACCGCGCGGTCGTACCGGGGAAGCGCACTCGGACGCCGTGCTCAACCAACCGGGCCACTGCTCTAGGGGGTGAGCGTCACCCCGCAGCCTCGGTCCCGCAGGCCCGATCGAGCCACGCGGAGTTGAGCCCGTAGTTTCCGCGGCGCCCGGCGTGGTGCCTCGCGTGGCGGCGCGCCGACCCCAGCAGCGGGCCCACGGCCGTCCCCTCGAAGGCCGCGACGTCGAGGTGCGACAGCACGTTGAGCGCGTAGGCGCCGGAGAAGACGAGCGCCAGCGTCTCGACCGAGACCCCGCCGTAGAGCCGCGACGCCAGCGCGAGCGGAATGTAGAAGCCGCTCGACAGCACCACGGTCTCTCCCGCGCTGAAGCTGAGCGAGGGGTGCAAACCCCGCGTCGTGTGGTGCGGCCGGTGGAGGGGATAGAGCCAGCGCGTGTGCAGCAGCCGGTGGCCGAAGTAGAACCACGCCTCCCACCAGAGGAAGCCCACGCCCAGGGTCAGCGCCGTGCGAGGCGCCGAGAAGCCCGACAGCCGAAGCACCCCGAGCTGGAGCGCCGCCGTGAGCATGAAGGCCTCGGCGATCACGAACTCCGCGAAGTAGCGCAGCCCCGCCGCGTCGACGCGCACCCTCGGGGCCTCTCGGGTGACCCTCACCCGAATCGCCGCAAAGGCCCCGAGGATCGCGAGGTGCCCCCCGAGGAAGCCCGCCAGCGTCAGGGCGAAGAGTCGGCCCGGGCCCATCGGCCTCCCTCCCGCTACTCGCAGGCCCCGTCGGCGGCGCGCCCCGCCGGGTCGACGATCACGCCCCGCCCGGTGCGCTGCAGCGTCTGCGCGAAGCAGCCGTACTGCACCTTCACCGCGTCGAGCTGCGTGAAGATCGCGTGCGGGTCGTACACCCCGTCGCCCTCGTACTGCACCACCGCGCTGGTGATCGTCGTCGGCGGAACCCCTCGCATCAAGTTGCCCGCGATCGGGTACGGCACCAGCCCCGACCGCCCGTCGAGCCCGAGCGAGGCCTGCATCCCCGGCCACACCTCGCGCCCTCCCTGCGGGTGACCGTAGGCCAGCGCGACCTCGTCGAAGGTGCTCGTGGAGAAGTACGAGTCCCCTCGGCCCACCGGGACATAGGTCGACACCGGGGTCTTCCCCGCCAGCGGATCGCGCGACATCCGAGGCACGTACACGATCGGATCGACCGGCTCCCACAGCGTCTGGAGCAGCCCCATCGCCGGGTGCACGAAGCTGAGCGAGCGGCCCTGGAGGAGCGTTCCGATGAGCGAGCCCACGCCCGGGATGATCTGCGACTCGAAGATGAAGCGCGACCAGTGCCCTCCCCCTCCGGTCGGGATCGCCCCCCGCACCCTCGGCTCGGTCGCGGCGACGAGGTGCGTGTACATCCCGCCCATCGACTGGCCCATGATGATGAAGCGCGACGCGTCGAAGCGCGCCTCGGTCACCCCCGTCGGCAGCGAGGCCCCCGTGCACGCCGCCAGCGTGGCCGTGGGAATACGCAGCCGGGTAAGCGCCTCCAGCAGCAGCCGCTGCTCGAAGATGCCCTGGCGGAAGGTGTCGCGCATCGCCGACGGGTTCATCAGGTTGAGGTAGGCGATGTCCGAGGCGCCCGGGAGGCGCTCGGGGTTCACCGGCATCGCCGCGCCCACCACCGCGAAGCCCCGGGGAGCGAGCTGGTACGCCACGCCCTGGTCGGGCGTGTAGCAGCCCGCGACGCCTCGGTACGTGCTGACGCGGTTGTAGTAGCTCGGCCTCGTGGTGGTGCAGGGGTTGGTCGCGCTCATCGGCCGCCAGGTGCCGCGCGACACCGCCTCGTCGCTGTACCCGCCCGATCCATGGACGTTCATGATCAGCGGATAGCCCTCCGCCGGCATCGCTCCGCGAGGGAGCGTCACCACCACGGGCACCCGGTCGTAGTTCGCCGGGCTGGCGTAGGTCGTGGTCATGGGGACGCCGTCGGCGCCGATGCGCATCAGCCCGTCGGTGTTGAAGGGCGGCGCGCCGAACTGGAACTGCGGCATCGTCACCGTGGCCCTCAGCTCGCAGTAGCGCGGGTGCGTCACCGGCGTGTCGCCCGGGGCGAGCGCGAGCCCGTCGACCGTCACGTCGAAGCGCTCCACCACCCGGTCGCCCATCCGCGCGGTCTCCGCCGCCACGTCGCCGGTGGTGAACACCGTCGCCGCCACCACCGTCGCGGCGTCGATGCTGCGCGTCCTCAGCGTCTCCCAGAGCGGCGCATACAACGCCGCCGCGGCCGCGCCCCGCCGCCCCGCGGGGGTGCGCCCCTCGCGCAGGTCACGGAGCCCGGCGCTCGCCTCGACGGGCCGGTCGCCCGCGTCGCGAAGGGCGCCGGTCAGCACGAAGGCGTAGGTGCGACCGCCCCGCAGCACGAAGCCCGGAACCGGCGCCACGGCCAGCACGTTCTCCGCGGTGTAGTTGTCGTCGACCAGCGTCGCGGCCACCGTGGGGATGAGCTGACCACGCTCCGGCGAGCGAGGGTCGACGTCGATGAGCAGCACCGGCGAGCTGCCCGCCGCGGGGATCACGTCCGCGAGGCGGCGCTCGGCCAGCGGCCCGTCGAAGCGAAACCACGCCACGGGGATCACCGGGAAGCCCGTGCGGTCCTGCGCGACGGGCACCGCGGAGCGCACCAGGGCGGCGGTCGCGGGCATCGGGAGGCCGGCGTAGTCGGGCCCGCCCGCGGCGGTGCGGCGAAGGTCCGAGGGGAAGGGCAGGTCGTAGAAGTGCGAGGGCTGCGAGGTGTCGGCGTCGAGGTCGAAGAGCGAGCGCGCGGGGCCGACGTTTACATCCACAGGTAAGACGTCAGCGCCCGGGGCGTCGCCCGGGGTCGGGGCGTCCGCCGCGTCCGTCGCCATCGAGGCGTCCACCGGCGCGGGCGACGGGTCGGAGGAGCATCCAGAGCCAAGGGCCGTCGCCAACAACATCACCGGCAGTGCGCGCATCGGCGCGGATCATCAGCACCCCGCTCCGCCGCAGGCAACCTGCGGTCGCTGGACCGCCGTTGGACGCCGGGAGGCCCCGATGGTAGCCCTCTCCCTCCCCGGCGACTGACACGTCAGTTCAGTCCCCAGATCGGGTCGGCGATGCGGCAGGAGGAACGGATGAATGTGACGCGCACGGGTCCGGTGGTGGTTGGGGTCGACGTGGGCTCGACGACGGTGAAGGCGGTGGTGCTCGACCCCTCGACGAGGGAGATGCTCTGGTCGGACTACCAGCGTCACCAGACCCGGCAGCCCGAGAAGGTGCTGGAGATGATGGAGGCCATCGAGGCGGCCTTCCCGCTCTCCCCGAAGCACCAGTGGCGGGTCTTCGTCACCGGCTCCGGGGCGGCGCCGCTGATGGTCCCGATGCACGCGAAGTTCGTCCAGGAGGTGAACTCGGTCACGCTCGCGGTGGAGACGCTGCACCCGGACGTGGGCTCGGTGATCGAGCTCGGCGGCCAGGACGCGAAGATCATCATCTTCCAGCGCAACGAGAAGACCGGCGAGAAGACCGCCGCGCCGTCGATGAACGACAAGTGCGCCTCGGGCACCGGCGCCACCATCGACAAGTGCATGATCAAGGTGGGCCTCGACCCGGAGGTCGTGCGGGGGCTCCACTTCAATGACGAGAAGCTCCACCACGTCGCGGCCAAGTGCGGGGTCTTCGCGGAGACCGACATCGTCAACCTGGTGAAGAGCGGGATTCCCTCCGACGAGATCCTGTGTTCGCTGGCCGACGCCATCGTGCTCCAGAACCTCTCGGTGCTGACCCGCGGGTCGACCCTCAAGCACAAGGTGCTGCTGCTGGGCGGCCCCAACACCTATCTCCCCTTCCTCCAGGAGTGCTGGCGCAAGCGCATCCCCCAGGTGTGGGACGAGCGCGGCTACGACTGGCCCCGCGACCGCCCCATCGAGGAGACGGTCTTCGTCCCCGACAACGCCCAGTACTACGCCGCCTTCGGGGCCTGCGTGTACGGCCTCCACGAGGCGCCCGAGGTGGGCCTCTACCGCGGCCTCGACGGCCTCCGCGAGTACATGGCCAACGGCCGCAAGGCGCGCCTCGGAGAGACCGCCGGCCCTCCCCTCGCCCGCAACGCCGGCGAGGTCGAGGACTTCCGCGCGCTCTACTCCATCCCGAAGTTCGTCCCGCAGACGCTGGTCTCCGGGAGCGTGGTGCGCGCGGTCATCGGCCTCGACGGCGGATCGACCTCCTCCAAGGCCGTGCTCGTCGACGAGCAGGGGGAGATCATCCAGAAGGCCTATCAGCTCTCCAAGGGCAACCCCATCCAGGACACCCGCGAGCTGCTGCTCCAGCTCCGGACGTGGGTGCACGAGCAGGGCGCCTCGCTGGAGGTGCTGGGCTTCGGCGCGACGGGCTACGCCGCGGACGTGCTGCAGGAGGCGCTGCGGGCGGACGTCAACGTGGTCGAGACCGTCGCCCACATGATGAGCGCGGTGCGCTTCTTCGGGGACGTCGACGTCATCTGCGACATCGGCGGCCAGGACATCAAGGTGCTCTTCCTCAAGAACGGGGACATCGCCAACTTCCGACTGTCCAACAGCTGCTCCGCGGGCAACGGGATGCTGCTCCAGGCGATGGCCGACCAGTTCGGACTCAAGGTCTCGGAGTATGCCGATACGGCCTTCACCGCGGAGCTCGCGCCGAAGTTCAGCTACGGCTGCGCGGTCTTCCTCGACACCGACCGGGTGAACTTCCAGAAGGAGGGCTTCTCCAAGGAAGAACTCCTCGCGGGCCTCGCGCAGGTGCTCCCGAAGAACGTCTGGCAATACGTCGTCCAGATTCCCCGGATGGCGTCACTGGGCAAGCGCTACGTGCTCCAGGGCGGGACTCAATACAACCTCGCGGCGGTCAAGGCGCAGGTCGACTACATCAAGGAGCGCGTGCCGGGCGCGGAGGTCTTCGTGCATCCCCACACCGGCGAGGCGGGCGCCATCGGGGCGGCCTTCGAGACGCTGCGGGTGGTGAAGCGCAAGGGTCACTCGACCTTCATCGGCATCGACGCCGCCATCGGCCTCGAATACACCACCAGGAACGACGAAGACACCGTCTGCCATTTCTGTCCCAACAACTGCAAGCGCACCTTCATCGACACGCAGCGCCCGGACGGCTCGACCACCCGCTACATCGCAGGCTTCTCCTGTGAGAAGGGAACCGTCGAGAGCGAGGAGGCCATGCTCGCGCTGATGGCCGATCGCAAGGCGATCGCGAAGCAGTTTCCCAACCTCGTCGAGTACGAGGCGAAGCGCGCCTTCATGCACTTCTACCGCCCCGCCCCGATGCCCGAGGCGGGCGCTCCGGTGAAGGACTGGGTCATCAAGAAGGGCCTCTTCTCCACCAAACGCGTGGAGGTCACCCGGCCCTTCAACCGCTCGAGCGCGGAGGCCCAGGAGCGCCGCCGGCGCATCCGCATCGGCATCCCCCGGGTGCTCAACCTCTACTCCACCGGGCCGTACTTCCGAACCTACTTCGAGGCGCTCGGCATCCTGAAGCAGCACGTCGTCTTCTCCGATGAGACCACGGAGGAGATCTGGGTCGAGGGCGGGAAATACGGCTCCATCGACCCGTGCTTCCCCTCCAAGGTGGCGCAGGCGCACGTGCACAACCTGCTCTTCCATCACCACACCGACAAGAAGCCGCTCCAGTACATCTTCTTCCCCATCCTCACGCACGTCCCCTCCTTCGGGGAGAACGTGATGGACAAGGCGAGCTGCCCCATCGTGGCGGGCGCCCCGGAGGTGATGAAGGCCGCGTTCACCAAGGAGGTGGACTTCTTCAAGCAGCGAGGCATCGAGTACCTCGACCCGGCGCTCACCTTCGCCGAGCCCAACCTCACCGCGCGGCGGATGTTCGCCACCTGGGCCTCGCGCCTCGGGATCACCGAGGACGAGAGCGACCACGCGCACCGCGAGGCGATGGCCGCGCTCGACGCCTTCGACCGCGACCTCCAGGACAAGGGCCGCGCCATCCTGGAGACCGTCGAGGCCGAGGGGCGCGTCGCGATCCTGATGGTGGGTCGGCCCTACCACTCGGACCCGGGGCTCAACCACGGGATTCCCGATGAGTTCCAGGTATTGGGATATCCCATCCTGAGCGTTCGCTCGCTGCCTCGGGACACGGAATACCTCCGTCGGTATTTCAAGCCCGAGTTCGACCGGGGCCAGCACCCGCTCGACATCAACGACGTGTGGCCGGAGAACTACTCCGCCAACAGCGCGCAGAAGGTGTGGGCGGTGAAGTTCGCCGCGAGGCACCCGCACATCGCCCTGCTCGACCTGTCTTCCTTCAAGTGCGGCCACGACGCGCCGACCTACGGCATCGTGGAGAGCATCGTGTCGGCCAACGGGACGCCCTACGCGGCGCTCCACGACATCGACGCCAACAAGCCCGGCGGGTCGATCAAGATCCGGGTGAAGACCTACGCCCACTCCCTCAAGCTCCATGAAGAGGGCCTGGAGGACGAGGGGCGAAAGCGCGACGCGCTGGCGCGCTCCATCGACGAGAAGCGGCTGGAGCTGCTGCGCCTGAAGCGCGCGCAGCTCGCCGCGAGGCGGGTCAACGACCCGGTGCTGGAGGCCGAGATCGAGCGCCTCGGGGTGCGGCTGGCGGCCTACGTGGCGCCGGAGCGGCCCGCGGAGCGGCCCGCGGGGCTGATCCAGCTCCGAAGGAAGACCGAAGACGGAATGGTGGCGGTGGGCGGATGAGTGACGTTCGAGGGCTGGAGAGGAGCGACGCGATGGCGATGCAGACGCAGGGCAATGGGTCGAAGGTGCGGCTTCCGGTGTTCGACAGCCCGATCGTGTCGAGGCCCGAGGAGGGCGACGTCGACGTGGAGGCCGAGCTGAAGGCCTGGGAGGAGGCCGAGCGGGAGCGGCTGGGCATCCGCCAGGAGCGGCGCCAGTGGGCCGACGGGATGCTCAAGCCCGCCATGACGAAGTCCGAGAAGGCCAGGGTCACGCTGCTGATCTCGGGCCTGACCGCGGCGCAGGACTTCCTCGTCGAGGGCGCCTTGAAGGGCCTCGGGTACAACGTCCACTACTTCGGAGTGGCCGACGGCGCGGGGCTCCAGACGGGCAAGGAGTTCGGCAACCGGGGTCAGTGCAACCCGACCTACTTCACCGTGGGATCGCTGGTGAAGCACCTTATCGACCTTCGGGACATCCACGGGATGTCGTCGGAGGACATCGTGAAGAACTACGTGTTCCTGACGGCGGGGGCCTGCGGGCCGTGCCGCTTCGGGATGTACGTCACCGAGTACCGAAAGGCCCTGCGCGACGCGGGCTTCGACGGCTTCCGGGTGATGCTCTTCCAGCAGCAGGGAGGGCTCTCGCAGGCCACCGGCGACGACGTCGGACTGGAGATGAACCCCGAGTTCTTCATTGCCATCATCAAGGCCATCGTCTGCGGCGATGTGGTCAATGCGCTGAGCTACCGCATCCGGCCCTACGAGGTGGTGCCGGGATCGACCAACGAGGCCGTCGCCCGGGTGAAGAAGATCCTCTATGAGGCGCTCTACAGCCGCACCAACATCTTCATGGCGCTCTACCGCGCCCGGAAGGAGTTCGCGGCGGTGAAGGTCGACAAGCTGAGGGTGCGCGCCAAGGTGTGCATCATCGGCGAGTTCTGGGCCATGACCACCGAGGGGGATGGCAACTACCACCTCCAGAAGTTTCTGGAGTCGGAGGGCGCCGAGGACGACATCCAGCTCACCACGGCGTGGCTGCTCTACAACATCTGGGAGGTGGCCCGGGACACCCGGGAGCGCCGCGACCTCCGCAGCGCCGACAGCGGGCAGTACGGCCTCGACGGCTTCGAGGGCTTCGACGTCTCCAAGCGGCTCGCCACCATGCGCCTCGCGGAGATGGGGCTGCGCGTGGGCTTCCAGTGCTTCGCGCTGCCGCTCGGCCTCCACGGCTACACCCTCCCGGACATGGACCACGTGGCCGAGGTGGCCTCGGGCTTCTACTCCAATGACCTGCGCGGCGGCGAAGGGCACATGGAGGTGGGCAAGCTGATCGTGAACGTGGTGGGACAGAAGGCCCACATGACCCTGAGCGTGAAGCCCTTCGGGTGCATGCCCTCGTCGGGTGTCTCCGATGGGGTGCAGTCGCTCATCACGTCGCGCTTCCCGGGGACCATCTTCTGCGCGGTGGAGACCAGCGGCGACGGCGCCACCAACTTCTACTCGCGGGTGCAGATGTACATGTTCAAGGCCCGGCTCGCGGCGGAGGAGGAGTATCGCAAGACCCTCGCGGCCAACGGCGTGACCGAGGAGCAGGTGCGGGACTTCCTCGCGAAGCACCCGAAGTACGCCTCCGCGCTGCACAAGGCGCCGCACCGGGCCAACGGCTCGACCGCCGACCTCGTCTACGAGGTGGCTCCGTACATCACGCAGAGCAGGGCGCAGCGAGCGCTGGGCTCGCTGAAGGGCGCCGTGGCGGCCGCGCGCAAGGCGGCGGCGACGGTGCCGGTGGCGGCGAGGAAGGCCGTGGAGAGCGCGCGCTCGGAGGAGTTCCGCTCGCAGGTGAGGGCCGACGCGGAGCTGCTGGGAGAGCTGGTGCGCGGTCGCGTGAAGGAGCACTACGGCCCGCTGGTCGAGCGCCTCGCCACCCGCGCGATGTTCGACAAGGACCCGCTGCCCGCGACCAGCCGCTCCCAGCCCCTCGCCCAGGCGTAGTCGTTCGCGGGCGCCGCCCGGTGCGCTACAACCCGTGCTCATGGCGTGGTTGCTCGTCACCGTCGTCGGCGCTGCCGCGATCCTCTGGTGGTTCTCCCTCCAGGAAGACCTCTTCTGCCTCTCCGTGCGCGGCGGCCGCGTGCTCATCGTGCGCGGCCGGGTCCCTCCCCGCTTCGTGGCCGACGTGCGCGACATCCTGGGGAGGGCCCGCGCCCGGGACGTGACCATCCGCGCGAGGCCCACCGCGCACAGCGGGCGGCTGATCTTCACGGGCGAGCTCGACGAGTTCACCCAGCAGCGGCTCCGCAACGTCTTCGGGCTCATCCCCGCGGCGCAGCTCCGGAGCGCGCCGCCCATCCAGAACCCTACGGTGGGTCAGCGCCTCGGCATCGAGTGGCTGGCGTGGTGGTTCGCCCGCTGAGCGTCGACGTAGCGGTCCTTCAGGGCGTCGGGGCCCCCTGCTCGCCCGCCGACGACGCCCCCTGCTCGCAGGTCGCCGCATCGCCCGGGACCGCCGCCACCGCCAGCCGCCACGCCGCCAGCGCTCGCTGAAACTCCGCGAGCGCGTCGACCTCCCGCAGCGCCGCCTCGGCCTCCGCCTGCTCGCGCAGGTTGACCACCAGCAGCGTCCCCTCGCCCAGCGTGAGGCGCGCCCGCTCCTGCTCGGCCAGGGTGCCCGCGAGGCCAAGCTCCGTGCGCGCCACGGTCCACCGCTGCCGCGCGGCCTCCATCGCCGACGCCGCGTCGCGAAGGTCGGCGGTGGCCCGGTCGCGCGCCATCCGGGTCTGCTGGTCGATGCGCGCCGCGGTCGCCGACGCCGCCCTCGCCCGGCCGTCCGCCGCCCGGTTGCGGATGGGGATGTCCAGCACCAGGCCCGCCTCGAGCACCGGCGGACGGCGCGGCTCGGGGCCGTCACCGAGGTCCTGCGAGACGGCCACCACCAGGTCGATGGCCGGGCGGCGCTGGTTCTCCGCCAGCTCTCGCTCGACCTCCTGCTGCGCGCGCTGCGCCTCCAGCCGCCGCACCTCAGGCCGCCTCGCGGCCGCCGCGCCCGCCTCCCGCGCCGCGCACCCCGGGGGAAGTATGACAGGATCCGGTAAAGCCTCGGGCAGCCGCGACGGGTCTGGGAGCGCGGGCTCGCCGCGTTCGTCGCGGAGGTAGAGCGACAGCGCGATGGCGGTCTGCTCCAGCGCCCGGCGCGCGGACACGACGAAGCCCTGCCGCTGCACGATGGCGCGGGTGTTGTCGGTGCGCTCGAAGGGCGGCAGATCGCCCCGCGCGACGCGCGTCCCGAGCCCGGCGTCGCGGGCCTCGGCGAGCGCCAGGAGCGAGCGCGCGACCGCCATGCGCCGCCCCGCCGCGACCCACTCCCAGTAGGCCACGGTGGCCGCGCGGGCGGCCTCGATGCGCTGCTGCGCGACGCCCAGCGAGGCGACGGTGCGGCCGATCTCCGCGCGCCGGATGCTCGCCCTCGCCCGGTCGATGGGGCCGTTGCGCCAGAGCGGGATCGAGACGCCCGCGCGCAGCTCGCCGAGGGAGTTGGTCTCGAGCTTGCCGTCGTAGATGGGCATGCCCGTGTACGAGAGACCCTGGCCGAAGCGGTAGCCCGCGAAGAGCTGCGCGCCCCAGAGGGTCGTGGGCTGCGTGATCATCGTGTCGAGGGTCAGCGGCTGGTAGTACCCGAGCGGACCGGCCGCGGCGCGCGTGCGCCACTGCGGGTCGAAGGCCCCTTCGGCGCTCAGCAGCTCGGCGTCGGCGACGTCGCGGTCGCGCTCCGCCGCGGCGATGAGGGGGAAGTGCGACTCCACCGAGCGGAGCACCGTCGACAGCGCGATGGGCTGCGCCCCGGCCGCGGACGACCACCCGAGGGCGACCACGAAGGCGAGAGGGGACGGCTTCACTTGGTGCGCTCCGTCGTGACGCCGAGGGGCGCGGGCATCGGCGGGAAACCGTTGAACTGGCGCCAGAGTTCCCACCCCAGGCGCACGCGGTTGAGGAGGACCCAGCCGTTGGCGCGCACCCCCTGACGGAGGTAGCGCCCGGTGGGCCAGCGCGCGCCGGGCTCGGGGACCACCAGCACGCGAAACTTCCCCTGGCCGTTGTCCGCGGAGTCGACGACGGCGATGCGCCCGCCGAAGGTGCCGTAGGCGAGCGTCGGCCAGCCGGTGAACTGCAGCGCGGGCCAGCCCTCGAACTGCAGCCGCACGTGCTGCCCCTCGTGCAGCAGCGGCACGTCGTTGCCGTCGGCCCAGAGCTCGACCGCCCTGGCGTCGGTGTCGGGCACGAAGACCACCAGCGGGTCGCCGGCCTTCACCTGCTCGCCGCCGGTCGCGGCGATGAGCCGCAGCACCGTGCCGTCCCGCGGCGCCGCGACGAGCTGCGTGGCCTGCCGCGCGAGGCGCACCTCGATGCGCGCGAGCTCCCCGGTCGCCGAAGCGATCTCCGACGCCGCCGCCGCCCTCGCCGCGCGCGCGTCCTCGATGGACGCGAAGCCGTCGGTGCCCACCCGCAGCAGGTCGGACTGCAGCGCGCTCTCCTCGCTCTGCGCCGCGCTCAGCGCCGCCTGCGCGCGGTCGACCTCCGTGCGCGCCCGCACCCGATCGAGCTCGGCGAGCTCGCCCGTGCGCGTCGAGGCCAGGCCCTCGGCGATGAGCGCCCGCTGCCGGTCGAAGTTGAGCTGCGCGGTGCGCGCCGTCGCCTCCGTCGCCTGCAGCACCTGCCGCGCCGAGCGCACCCGGTCCTGCGCCATGCGCACCCGGCTCGTGGCGGCCCCGACGGCGCTCTGGCGCGACTGCGTGAGCTGCCCGATGCGCTCGCCGATGGCCGCGTCCCGGGCCCTCGCGGCCTCGAGCCTCGCCTGCACCGCGTCGCGCTCCTGCCGCAGCCGCGCGATGATCTGCGGGTCGTTGTCGGAGATCTCGAGCAGGGGCTCGCCCGAGCGCACGTGGCTGCCGTCGCGCACCCAGAACTTCACCACCCGCCCCTCGATGGGGGCCTCGATGGTCTGCTGGCGCTCGAGCGGGGCGTAGGCCACGACGCGGCCGTGGCCCGCCGCGGACTGCTGCCACGGCACCAGCACGACGGACAGCACGACGACGGCGAAGAGCGCGCCGAACACCGCGGCGCAGACGCTCGCCCCGCCGGACGACGGGACCATCTCGGCGGCGGCGGCGGATCCGGCGACGTCCGGGGTGACCGGGAGCGTGGGATCGAAGGGTTGCATGGTGGCGCTCATCGGGCGGAGGGGAGGGCGAAGGTGGTGTCGCAGCGGCGAGCGAGGTCGGCGCGGTGCGTGAGCAGCAGCAGGGTCCACGGCGCGGCGCGGTCGAGCAGCGCCGGGAGCACCGCGGCGATGGTCTCGTCGTCGAGGCCGTCGAGCGCGTCGTCGACCACCAGCAGCCGCGGCCCTCGCGCGATGGCCCGGGCGAACATCAGCCGCCACGCCTGCGCCGACGAGAACGGCCGCCCCCCTGGCTGCAGCCGGGTGTGCACGCCCTCCGCGAAGGCCGCCACCGCGTCCTCGAGGCCCACCGCGCGCAGGGCGGCGCGCACGTCTTCGGCGCTCACCTCGGCGCTGCCCACGGCGACGTTGTCGTAGATGGTCCCGTCGAAGACCTCCGGGTGGTGCACGAGCTCCGTCGCGCGGTGAAGCGCGTCCGGGGAGAGCTCGCGCACGTCTGCGCCGTCGACGCGCACGACCCCCTGCGTGGGCGACCGCAGGCCGACCGCCAGCCTCGCGAGGGTGCTCTTTCCCGCGGTGGAGACGCCCATCACGGCGGCGCGCTCGCCGGGCGCGATCCGCAGCGTGACGCCCTGCAGGGCGGCGCCCCCGTCGGCGTAGCGGTAGCCGACGTCGAGCAGCTCGAGCCCGAGCGGACCCTCCTGTCGCGGCGAGGGCAGCGGGGCGCCGCCCGCGCGCTCGACGGGGAGGTCGACGAGGTGCCCGAGCTTGTCGACCGCGGTCACGAGGTCGTACCAGGCGTCGAGCTGCTTGCTGAACTTCGCCACGCCGGCGAGCACCGCGGAGACGATGAGCTCCGCCGCCGCGAGCTGCCCGACGGAGAGCGCCCGCTCGCTCACCAGCCATCCCCCGAGGCCGAGCAGCGCGGCGCTGAGGACGGCCTTGAGGGCGCGCGACCCGATCTGCTGGCGCATCACGATGCGGAAGTGCGTCGCGCGGGCGGAGAGGTAAGCCTTCGTGAGGCCGCGCATCCGCTCGACCGCGTAGGCCCGCGAGGCCTCCGGTCGAAAGGTCTCGGGGAAGCGGCCGAGCTCCTGCAGCCACGCGGCGACGGCGTACTTGCCCTTGGACTCCTCGATGCTGGTCGGGATGGCGTCGTGCCCGAGCGGGAAGAGGATGAGCACGATGCCGAGCACCAGCACCGCGTCGAAGGCCAGCAGCGCGGGGTGATAGAACGCGAGGAGCACCGTGCCGATCACGGCCTGGAGGACCAGCGCGAGGCCCTCGAGCAGCAGCGACGCGGCGGTCTTCTGGACGGTGACGACGTCGAAGAAGCGGTTGAGCAGCTCGGGGACGTTGTTGTCGTCGTGGGCGTCGCTGCGCATCTTCGGCAATCGGTGCGCAAGGTCGATCGCCACGCGCACGAACACCCGGCGCTGCAGCAGCTCGACGACGAGAAACTGCATCGAGGCCATGATCCCCTCGAAGGAGAGGCCCACGAGCACGAAGAAGGTCAGCACGAACACCTGCTGGAGCACCGTGCCGAACGCGACGGTGTTGACCAGCGAGGCGACCGCGATGGGCACCGCGAGCGAGACGAGCCCGATGCCCGCCGCGTAGACGAGCACCACCCAGAGGTCGTGCCCCTCGGTGCGGACGAGCTGAAACACGCGGCGAATCGGGTCGGGGTGGGCGTGGGCGTTCATCGGGTGCGGCGGTGCCCGACAGCAGCTAGCGTGCCGCGCGCGAAGTCCGCGGGTTGGGCCCGATTAGCAGACAGACGACCGTGCGGCGGTTTGTCTCACTCTCGACAAAGGTTGCGCAATTTTCCGCCCGCGCGGCGACGGCGTCGACGAGGTCCGTGGCGGGTGACCCGGTACCCCGAGGGGCCGAGGCACGCTCTCGCGTTGAGCGAGCACGGATCGTCGCCTACCGTGGCTGCATGCATGGGAGGGGCGGGAGGGGGCGGGCGAGCGTCGTCATCGCATGGGCGATGCTGGGTGGGTTGAGCGCGTCGTGCACCGCTGCGCCTCCGAGCGGTCCTGCCCCCAGAGGGCCAGGCGAGGCGTCGGACGGCGGCGTGAAGGACGTCGCCGAGGTCGCAGACGTTGCCGACGCTGTCGATGTCGGCCCGGCGTTCGACGCCCCCTCGTCACCGACCGACGTGGGCGCCGCGGAAGCGGGTGCGCCCGACGTGGTGCGCGTCGACGCGGAGGGCCAAGACGCCGCGGTGGTCGATGCGCAGACCTCGGACGTGGGCGTCGATGTGCCGCCGCCAGTCGACGTCACGCGCGACGCAGGGACCGACGCGCCGACGGTCCTCGACGCTCCGGACGAGTGCACGCCGTCCTCGACCCGCCCTTGCTACACGGGGCCCGGGGCGTCACGCGGCGTCGGGCTGTGCCGGGACGGGGTCGAGACCTGCGACGCTCGCGGCCACTGGGCTCCCGGCTGCGCGGGGATGGTCCTCCCCACGACGGAGGTGTGCAACGGCGCGGACGACGACTGCAACGCCGTGACCGACGACGCACCGCAGGCCGCGTCGACCTGCCCGGAGGCGCCCAACGCACGCGCGGTGTGCAGCGAGGGACGGTGCGGCGCGGTGTGCCTCCCCGGCCACCACGACTGCGGCGGATCATGCGTGAGCGACGCGCTGCCCACGAGCTGCGGCGCGCTCTGCTCGCCCTGCCCTGCCCCCGCCAACAGCACGGCCACCTGCGTCTCGGCGCGCTGCGGGTACGCATGCAACGCGGGCTTCCACGCCTGCAGCGGGGTCTGCGTGTCCAACACCTCGACGCTCACGTGCGGGACGCGCTGCTCGCCCTGCTCGAACGTGGTCGCGCTTCCGGCCAACGCGACGCTCACCTGCAACGGGACGATCTGCTGGCACACCTGCAACCGCGGCTTCGTCTTCATGGGCATCCCCGAGTGCGGCGTCCCGGCGCCCCACCGGCTCTCCCCGATGGCCGCCTCGACGGTCACGACCGACCGGCCGACGCTGCGCTGGACGCCCGCCGCGGACGTCGAGGGCACGCACGTCGACATCTGCCGCGACCGCTTCTGCACCATGGTCGAACAGTCCTTCGATGTGACCGGGTCCAGCCTGCGGCCCACCGTCGCGCTCGCGGCGGGCGTGCACTTCTGGCGCGCGTCCGGTCGCATCGGCGCGGTCACGGGCAGGCCGGAGCTGCCCTGGGTGTTCCTGGTCCCGGCGAGGTCGACCCCGCTCGACCTGAGCCACGGGACCGCGCCCGACTTCAACGGGGACGGATACGCGGACCTCGCGGTCTCCCTCCGGAACGATCGCATGCTGGTCTACTACGGGTCCCTGGCGGGACTGGCGGCCACCCCCACGGACCTTATCTCCATCGACCAATTGGGCGGCTCCGCACGCCTCGTGGTGGCCGGGGACGTCAACGGGGACGGCTACATCGACCTCACGGCGACCGCCATCCCGCGGACGGCCGTGGTCCCCAGGACGTTCGTCTACTGGGGCTCCAACATCGGACTCTCGGAGCGCGGGCTGATGTTTCTGCCCACGACGGACAACCTGACCCGCGCGGGCGACTTCAACGGCGACGGGTACGCCGATCTGGTCACCATCACCTCGTCCAGATCCATCGGTCAGGTCCTCTCCGGCGCGCCGCGGGCCGTCGTCGGGCCGTTCTCGCGCCCCTTCTCGGCGGGCCCGACGCAGAACCTCCGCGACCTGCCGCCCGGAGACGCCGTCGCGGGCGTCGGCGACTTCAACGGCGACGGCTTCGCGGACATCGTCGGCCTCTTCGGAGAGCCTCTCGGCACTGCGCCGTGGGTGTCGGGAGGGTTCTGCCTCTTCCCCGGCGCGGCGATGGGGGCCGAGCGAACCGTGTGCACGGTCCCCCCGGCCTACGGCTCGTCGATCTACCCCTACGCGGTGCGGGGCGTCGGGGACACGGACGGCGACGGCCTCGCGGACATCGCGCTCTCGAGCCGTCCCTACGGACCCACCGGTGCTCCGACGATCGCGCTGTTCACGGGCACTTCACCCGACGGCCTGGTCGTCCGGACGACGCTCTCCGCGCCGTCGGGCGGGACGTCGTTGCCCTCCACGGTGGAGGCCGGCGGTGACGTCGACGCCGACGGCTATGCCGACGTGCTGGTGGGCTCCCCCGGCGCGGCCGCTGCCGCGGGCGTCTACCTGGGTGGGCGCAGCGGCGCGAGGACGGCGCCCGACATCGTCCTGGAACCTCCCGTCGGCGACCCGGCCGAGGGCTTCGGCGCCTGGATGGCCGGGGCGGATCTCAACGGCGACGGCCGCTCGGACGTGGTCGTCGGCGCTCCGGGCGCGGACTCGGGGCGCGGCCGCCTCTACGTCTACTACTCCTCCCCGACGGGCCTCGGTCCGCGGCCTTCGCGCACGCTGACTCCGCCGGGCAGCGAGGCCTTCGCCGACCTGGCCCACTGAGCGGGCGCGAGCGTATCTCGAAGCTCCAGAAGCCTTGTCCACAAGCCTTTCAGTGACCTGTGTGCCGAACGGAGCCTCCTCGCGCCCTCCTGCCCGCGTCGCGGCCTCACCATCGCACCCGGTCGCCCGCCCGTATCTCCGGCGCGCTCGCGGCGGTCCACTCGATCACGTGCCGCACGTCGTCGTGGCAGCGCGGCGCGGCGTCCCCCGCCGGGAAGCCCCGCTCCACCGCCCTCACCACGCCGTCCGCCGAGACGTAGGTCACGTCGATGGCGAAGCCCACCGCGCCGTTCACGATGCACGCCTCGGTGCTGAGCGGAAACTCCAGCCACAGCGCGCGCCCCTCGGGCAAGGCCGGACGCCCGCTCAGCCCCACCGAGCGCGCGGCCGCGGTGGCGGCCACCTCCGCGCACCCGGCGGCCACCTCCGCGTCGCCGCGATGCACCGTGAACGCCCGATCCCCGCACGCGCAGCCCGCGAGCCAGAGCGCCGCGAGGCCGAGGCGCACCGTCACAGCGATCCGAGGAAGGCCAGCAGCGCCGCGCGGTCGCCGGCCGCGAGGATCGACACCGCGCGCACCGACGCCGCCGCCTCGCCGTCGTGCGCCGCGATGGACATCTCCAGCGTGCTCGACCGGCCGTCGTGCATGTACGGCGCGGTGCGGGCGATGCCCCAGAGCGGCGCCGTGCGGAAGTCCCGCGGGCCCGCCGGTCCGTCGAGGATGCCGCGGGCGCCGGGAGGCGCGACGTCGTGCAGCAGGAGGTCGCTGTAGAGCGGCACCGGGCGGCCCTCGGCGTCGGCCAGAGAGGGCGCGTGGCAGGCGGCGCATCCCACGCGCGCGAACACCGCGGCGCCCGCGTCCTCGGCGGCCGGGTCGCGGCGGGTGCGGGGCGGAGGCGCGAGGCTGCGCACGAAGAACGCCACGTCGTCGAGGGCCTGCGGGCTCAGCTCCGGGTCGGCCACGGCGTCGTCGTCGCGCAGGTTGCCGAAGGTCTCGCCGCGGATGGGCGGAACCGTCACGCCGAGCTCGTTGCTCATGGCGTCGCGCACGAACTCCCGGATCGACGGCACGCCGGCCTTCCACCCGAAGCGCCCGAGGCGACCGTCGGGCAGGCGCCGCACCCGCCCTCGGATGCCGTCGTGGTTGGCGTCGTCGGGGTCGGCGAGCGCGGCGATGACCGCGTCGGGGATGGCCTCGATGCGCCCGAGGCCGAGCGTGGTCGGCGTCTGGCGCAGCTCGAAGAAGTTGCTCCGCGGGTCGACCGGGGCGCGCGCGTCGAAGGCCGCGAAGCGGTGCGCCATGGTGCCCATCGCGGGCTCGGTGAAGGCGCCGGTCATCGGGTCGAGGATGCCCTGCCGGGTGACGTCGACCCCCTGCGGACCGGCCCCGCCGATCACCGGGTCGAAGTGGCACGCGCGGCACGAGTCGCCGTTGAAGCGCGGGCCGAGGCCGCCCCGGAAGGCGAAGTCCGCGTCGTAGCCGCGCCGCCCCCGCTCGAAGCGCAGCGTCGCCGCCGCGTCGAGCGCCTCATACGGGCCACCGTATTCCCCCACCGCGGCGATCGGCGCTCCCGGAGGCAGCAGGCCCTCGCTGCGCTGAGAGCTTCCGCCGAGGGAGTCGAGGAAGGCCACCACGCTCGCGCGCTCGGCCGCCGTGAGCGCCCGGTACGCGTCGCGGCTGCGGGTCGACTCGCCCGCGTGCATCTGGATGGCCTCGTCGAGCGTGTCGGCGCGGCCGTCGTGCAGCCACGGCCCCGTCGCGGCGACGCCCCAGAGGGGCTGCGTGCGAAACTCCGACCCGCTCGCGAGCTTCATCGGGACGCCGTCCGCGAGCTCGGGCCCCAGGTCGTGCACGAGCAGGTCGGAGTACGCGGGGATCAGTCCCCTCGGGCCGCGCAGCGTGGGCGAGTGGCAGTCGTCGCACCCGACGCGGTCGAAGAGGACGCGGCCCGCGGCGCTCTCCGGGGTGGGCGCGTCGGGGCGAGGCGCGGCGGTGAGCATCGCGTACGAGACGAGGTCGAAGAGGTCGGCCTCGGAGAGCTCGGGGTCGGGAACGCCGTCGTGGTCGACCGTGGGCTCGTCGGGCGCGGCGACCTGCTCCTGCACCGCGCGGCCGGTGCCGGGGTCGCCCGTGAGGGCCTGGCGGGCGTGCGAGATGTCCGCGGCGGAGGGCACCGGGAGGCGGGCCTTCAGGGCGTCCGGGAGGGGGTTCGAGGTGATGCCGAGGTGGTTGAAGATCGGGCCGCGGATGAAGCCCTCGATGGAGACCGTCTGCGACTTGCGCCCGAAGCGCCCGACGAAGCCGCGGTCGTAGTTGGCGCGGCCGGACACCCCGTCGCCGTTGCGGTCGTCGGGGTCGGCGCGGGAGAGGATCTCCTCGTCGGGGATCTCCGCCAGCAGCCCGACGCCGAAGAAGGGGATCGGCTTGCGCGTCGCGAGCACGTTGGTCTGCGGGGTCGTCCCTTCCCGACCCGTCTCGAGGTTGTAGTGCGCCTGCACGCCGTTGACGCCGGTGGGGGTGAACGACCCGTCCGGAAGGCGCTGCCCCAGCAGTTGGAAGGCGCGGTAGCGCGCTCCACCGCCGCCGGTGTCGGGGCGCTCGTGGCAGTCGGAGCAGGCCGAGACGTTGTAGAGCGGACCGAGCCCGGTCGCGGGCGTGAAGCGGCGGCGGGCCACCGCGAGGCCGCGCGCATAGGTCGCCCGCTGCTCGGCGGTGGCGCTCGGGCGGGCGGCCCCCATGTCCGCGAAGATGTCCTGCGGAACCGTCGGTTCGGGCGCCGGGTCGCTGCACCCCGTGAGCACGAGCAGCGGCGCGACAAGGAAGTTGAGGCGATGGGCACGGATGGACATCAGGGTGGTCCTCACTCGGAAGCCCGCAGGAGGCGGGTGATGGCGACGCCGACGAAGGGCCCGGAGGCGCTGCCGAGGCTGCCGCCGACGGCGGTCAGTCGCCCAGAGGCGTCTCCGAAGACCGAATGCAGATCGAGCACCGTGGCGATGGGCTCCTCCACGGGCGTGAGCGTGGCGAGGTCGAGGCGGATCACCGCGCCGTTCACCCCGACCACGTGGGCCGCGTCGGGGGTGCGCATCCACACGCCGTTGAGCCCCGGCAGCGGATCGAGCGACCGCGCCGTCCAGGCGCTCCCGTCCCACCGTGCGACGAGCGCGTTGCCTCGGCCGCCCACCGCGAGCACGTGGCTCGCGTCGGTCCCCCAGAGCGACACCAGGTCGCCGCTGACGCCCGCGAACTCCTCGCGCCACCGTCCCCCGTGGCGGTGCAGCACCACCCCTCGCTGCCCCACCACGTAGACGTTGTCCGCCCCGGTGCCCCACACCTTGAAGAACGCGCCGACCCCCGCGCGCATCAGCGTGGGCACCTCGACCGCCGTCCACCCGGCGCCGTCGCGGTGCAGCAGCACCGGGGCCGACTCCCCGTCCCCGGTGCCCCCGACGGCCCACAGGTCATCCGGGCTGGCGCCCCATACGCCCCACAGCGGCGCGCGCGTCGGCGTCGCCTCCGGGGACCACGCGCGACCGTTCCAGCGCACGACCGTGCCCTGGTCGCCGACGACGGTGACGTCATCGCGGCCGAAGCCGTAGCTCCAGTGGAGCCTCGGCGTGTCGAGGCCGAGCGAGAGGCGGGCCCACCGGCGCCCGTCGTAGTGCATCACCAGCCCGTCCGACTGGCGCCCGCCCACGGCGTAGAGGTCGTCTCCCGCGGGCCCCCACACGTTGAGCAGCCAGCCCAGCTCGGCGGCCTCGAAGGCGGGAGCCCACCGGGTCTCGACCGGCGCAGACGTCGGCGGATCGCTGCACCCGGCCAGCACCGCGACGAGCACCACGCAGACGAATCGCCGCACGGACGACATCTCCTCCGCGGCCATGCAAATCTTCACCCCCTACGGGAAAACAGGGCGAATTCGCACGAGGCGGGGGTGGACTCCGGACGGGCCTTGCGCGAGGTGGCGCAGGATCTGCGGCAGCGTCGGGCGGCGCCTCAGCGGGTGAGCGCGGCGAAGGGGTCGGCGCCCGGCACCAGCGCAGAGAGGGTCTCGGCGCCCGCCACGTCGCGGATCTCCATCCGCTTCGGGCCCATCTGGTGTCGGGTGGCGACGAGGGCCCCGGTGGAGAGCCTCGTCCATCCCTCCCAGCTCGCCTCGAGGCCGCCGATGGGGATGATCGAGACCCACATCCGCCATGCGCGGGGGAGGCCGTTCTCGTCGAGCAGCCAGAGGTAGCGATCCCCCGGCGTCACGCCCCCGGAGCGGTACTGGAGCAGCAGCGCGTCCCGGCCGTCGACGCGCGCCACCGAGCGGGCGACGCCCTCGTCGAAGGCCTTCACGACGGGGTTGAGCCAGAAGGAGTCGTTGATCCAGCGGCGCCACGCGGTGTCGAGGGCCGCGTCGAGCTCGGCGCCCGAGAGGGCTCGTGAGCCGCGCCAGGCGGCGCCCCGGCGGGTGTCGAGGTCGATGAGCACGCGGAGGTCGCGCTGCTCGAAGCGGTCGAGCGAGCGGGTGCGGTCCCAGAGGTGGCGATCGCCGTTGAAGAAGGTCCATCGGACGGCGCCGGTGCGGGCCCAGGCGTCGGCGTCGACGGCCGCGAGCATGCGGCGAGCGAGGGCGTCGGCGTCGCCCGCCACCGTCGAGGGCGCGGGGTGCCGGAGGTAGAGCCAGGCGCCGGTCACGAGCGCGACCAGCAGCGCGGCGATCACCCCGAGGGCGCGCAGGAGCTTCTTCACGAGGGGGCGCATGTTGCGGAGAAGGCTCAGGCCGCGGCGGTGTCTTCGCCAGGGCGCGCGGCCTCGTCGACCTCGTCGGCGTCTGGCGTCGAGGGCGCGACGACGGTCGGCGCGGGGCCGCTCTTCGCGGCGAGCCACGGGCGGTAGTGCCGCTCGAAGAACTTGTCCTCGAAGTTACGCCACGCGGTAATCCCGCCGAGCAGCCGGTACAGGCGGATGAACGCGAAGGAGATGTCCGGCTGCCACCAGAGGAAGCCCGCGCGCACGCTCTGGGGAAACAGGTGGTGGTTGTTGTGCCACTCGCCCGCGACGAGCCCCGGCCAGAAGGCGTTGATCGAGAGGTTGCGCCGGTCGAACTCGATGCCGTCGCGGCGACGGTCCTTGCCGCCCGCGTGAAGGTCGTAGTTGTGCGCGCGGATGCCGATGCCCCACACGGCCGCCCAGCCGAAGAGGGCCGTGGCGAGGGCGTGGCCTCCCAGGAGGTAGAAGATGCCGTACCAGGCCGCCCAGTTGAGGGCGAAGTGGGCCCAGGTGCGGGCGGGGTGGGCGATGGTCCCCCAGCGCTGGTACTGCTCGTAGGAGTTGAGCTTCACGCCGGTGTGGTTGATCAGCGCGGCGACCTGCTCGTAGTCGCGGGGCGAGAGCGTGCGGCTGATGGGCTGGTGAAGCTCCGCCGCGAGGAAGCAGTAGAGCCACCCCGCCTGGGCGTTGTACGGATCGCCCGGCTGGTCGGAGTAGGCGTGGTGGACGTGATGAGAGACCACGTAGGTCTCCTCCGGGACGATCTTGATCGACAGCTCGCGGCAGAGCGCCCGGGCGAAGCGGTTGCGGAAGGTGAACGCGCGGTGCGTGGAGTAGCGGTGCAGCCAGACGGTGCCGTGCGTGCCGATCCACACCATGCTGTACAGGAAGCCCGCCAGCATCAGCGTCCAGCTGAAGTACTTCGTCAGGAACACCACCCCGAAGGGGATCAGCGCCAGGGTCCAGAACCAGCCGGTGACGGCGATCCAGGTCTTGCGGTCGTGGAGGATGTCCATGCGCGAGCGCCAGGCCCGCATGATCTCCGCGTTGGTCGGCTTGGAGAGCACGCCGTCCTTGGTCCAGCCGTAGACGGGTTCGCGCAGCGCGCGGGCGAGCAGTGGAAGCGCCATCGATCGAGTCCTCTGGCGATCGACCGGTGGGTCGCGCCTGGCCGACCGCAGATGCCGCAGCGCGGACGCATCTTCCCACGCCCCCTCGACGCGCGACCAGCCGTCGTTTCCACCAAATCGCTGCGTCGCAGTCTACGCACCCCGCCCACGCGCTGGCTCGACGGCCACGGCGCGTTGGAGTAGTGAAGCGCCGTTTCGAAACCATTCCCCTACCGCTTCCCGTACCCGAAGGACCTCCGATGGCGCTGAAAGTCGCAATCGTGGGCCTGCCCAACGTGGGCAAGTCCACCCTGTTCAACGCGCTCACCCAGACCGCGGCGGCGCAGGCCGCCAACTACCCGTTCTGCACCATCGAGCCCAACGTCGGCGACGTGGCCGTGCCTGAGCCCCGGCTCGACGTGCTCGCCAAGATCGTCGGCTCGAAGGAGATCATCCCGGCGCGCATCAACTTCGTCGACATCGCCGGCCTCGTGCGCGGCGCGTCCAAGGGCGAAGGCCTGGGCAACCAGTTTCTCGCGAACATCCGCGACTGCGACGCCGTGGCCTTCGTGGCGCGCTGCTTCATCGACGACGACATCATCCACGTCGAGAACCGCGTCGACCCCATCTCCGACCTCGACATCATCGAGACCGAGCTGATGCTGGCCGACCTGGAGAGCCTCGAGAAGCGCGGCAACACGCTGGAGAAGCGCGCCCGCGGCGGCGACAAGGAGGCCATCGCCACGCTGCGGCTGGTGAAGGTCGCCCTCGACCTGCTCAACGCCGGGCGCCCCGCCCGCGCGGCGGTCATCGCCCCGGAGGACGAGAAGGCCTGGCGGATGCTCCAGCTCCTCACCTCCAAGCCGTCGCTCTTCGTGTGCAACGTCGACGAGGGCTCCGCCGACCAGGGCAACGAGCTCTCCGCCAGGGTGGCCGAGCGCGCGGCCCGCGACGGCAGCCGCTCGGTGGTGATCTCCGCCCGCATCGAGAGCGAGATCGCCATGCTCGCGGCCGACGAGCGCAAGGAGTTCCTCGACACGCTCGGGCTGAAGGAGCCCGGGCTCAACCGGCTCATCCGTGAGGCCTACGCCCTTCTCGGGCTGCGCACCTACTTCACCGTCGGCCCCAAGGAGGCCCGCGCCTGGACCATCCAGGCCGGGGACACCGCGCCGGTCGCGGCGGGGGTCATCCACACCGACTTCGAGCGCACCTTCATCCGCGCCGAGACCATCGCCTACGACGACTTCGTGCGTCTCAAGGGCGAGTCCGGCGCCCGCGACGCGGGCCGGCTCCGCCTCGAAGGCAAGGAGTACGTGGTGCAGGACGGCGACGTGATGCACTTCCGCACCGGCGCCTGACATCGCCGTCCCGGTACCCCGCCGTCGGTGTTACCATCCCCGCCGCTGCCGTGACCCTACCGCCCCCGCCTTGGCTCGTAGATCCGTTGCCCTGGCACGCCGCGGCGTCTCCGATCGAGATCCCCCGCGCCCCCATCGACCGGGAGACGGAGTCCGCGCTGCAGCTCGGGCGCTACGTCCCGCTCTTCGGCTGGGGCGCCACCGAAGACGAGGCCCGGAGGGTGGTGGCGCTGGTCTCCCGGGCCTGGTCGACCGAGGCCGACCCGGGGGCCATCGACTGCCTCTCGGTGATGCTCCTGCACCCCACCCTCGGCACCCGCCCGATGGCCTACCTCTCCGAGGCGATCCAGTCGGGGAGCGCCCCGGCGACGTGGGGCAAGGTCGCCCTCGCCGCGGCGGGGCTGCTCGGGGCGGGCGACGCGCTGAGGGCGGAGTTCGGCGAGCCCATGCTCGACTGTCCCGCGCTCAGGCCCGACGCGCTGCGCACCGTGGCCGTCGGCGGGGCCGAGCGGTACACCTTCCCCGAAGGCTTCGCGAGGCTCTGCGCGGCGGAGAAGGAGCTCGCGGGGACGCGCGACGCGGAGGCCTTCACGGCCCTGAGGGCGTGGTTCGAGCTGGTGCTGGCGAGGCGCTGGTCGGCGCACGACACGCTGCGGGAGATCCGGCTGGAGTCGCTGCCCGCGGCGGACGCGTGGCTGGTCTCGGCGGGGTTGTTCCTGGTGGGGGACGACGGGGCGAAGGGGAGGATGACGGAGTACGCGAGCCTGGCGCTGGAGGGGCTGCAGACGGTGGCGCCGAGGGCGCTGCCGACGCTGGCGCGGGAGCTGGCCGAGCTGGTGGCGCAGCCGTGGGCGCGACGGTGGGACCACCTGCGCTGCGCGGCCGCGAAGGACCACGCGGCGGCGGCGGTGAGGGCGTGGCTGAGCGCGGCGCTCTACGAGACCCACGAGGAGGGCACCGAGCACGAGACCCTGGGGCCCGAGATGACCAGGGCGGCCAAGGAGGCCCGGGCGCTGGTGGGGGGCTTCCTCCTCGACTGGTTCGTGCAAGACCGCGAGGCCCGCTCCCGGGTCGACCACTGGGCCGGGGACGTGCTGCGGATCTACCACCGGCTGCACGGCGCCTCGATGCTGGGCAGCGCCCTCGACGAGGTGATCGGATGAGCGCCTTCGACGACGCCATCGACGCCCTGCACGAGAGCATCGCCGAGTGGAACCGCGGGGCCGTCCCCGGCACCATCTCCCGCTGCGCGGTGTGCTTCGACGCCGCCGCGAAGGAGGGAGACTCCCGCGCCGCGGTGGGTGCCGCCGTGGCTCGCGGGCTCGCGGGCGACCACGAGGGCGCCCGGCGTCGGCTGCTGGAGGCGACCGCCCGCTGGCCCGACGCGGCGGGCGCGTACGTGGCGCTAGGGATGCTCGGGCTACGCTCCCCCGACGTGCTGGCGCAGGCGGCGGAGGCGTCGTGGGCGCTCACCGCGGCGCGCTCGCTGGCCCCCTCGGTGGGCTGCATCGAGCGCTCTCTGGCGGTGGCGCTCGCGGCGCAGGGCGAGTTCATGGGGGCGCTTCAGTGCGCGAGGGCGGCGCTGGCGATCGACCCCGACGACGAGGAGGCGCGGCTCTGGTCGGCCCTGCTGCGGCTCTACTTCGGCGGGGACATCACCTCGGCCTCGGTGCTGATCGAGCTGCCCACCGAGGCGCTGCTCCGGGGGCGCTCGACGGCGATCTGGCTCGGGGCGGTGGCGGGCAACTACGCGCGCGGGGAGTTTCACGAGGCGCGGGTCTCGCTGCGCAAGTGCATCGGGGTGTTCAAGCAGGGGGCGACGCCGGAGAAGCCGCTGGTGGACAGCGCGCGTCGGTGGTTTCGCGAGCTGCGTGGCTTCGGGGCGGGCGTCCCGATGACGGGTGAGCGCTGGGTGCGCGACGTGGGCGGGGCGCAGAGCGAGTACGTCCGCACGCGCTCGGCGCTGTCGGCCTTCCGCGACGCGATCGTGCAGTCGGGCCACCGCTGCCCCTCGGACGTGGTGACGGTGCTGGACATCGACGGCGCGCTCGGGGCGATGGAGGCCCGGGCGCGGCGGGGGATGCTGGAGTACGGGGCGAGGCTGATGGTGCGGGGATTCGCCGAGGCCTACCTGCCGATGGTGGCCTGCCTCGAGCCCCCGCCCATGGAGATGCTCGCGGCGATGGGCCTGGTGCGGCTGGATGGCTGACGTTGTTCCCGGCGGCGCCCGGGCACTATAGGGTGCGGGCATGATCCGACTGGAGGTCGAGCAGGGCGAGGCGAAGGGTCGGGTCTTCGAGCAGGACGTCGAGGAGATCACGCTGGGCCGCGCGCCCAACGCCGACCTGCTGCTGCCCGACTGGCACGTCTCGGGCTCGCACGGGGTCATCACCGTCGACCGCGAGAGCGGCTCGGCGCGCTACCGCGACCTGAAGAGCACCAACGGGTCGAGGGTGATCCGCGGTCGGCAGACCATCGCGGTAGACTCGACGGTGGGCTTCGAGGTGACGCTGAAGAGCGGCGACCGGCTGCAGCTCGGCGACCACGAGCGGCCGGTGCTGGTGGGGGTGTCCGTGTCGATCCTGCCGGCGACGACGCCCTTCCTCCCGACCACGGGGTCGATGCTGTCGGCGACGATTCCTCCGAGCGCGGCGGGGGCCTCGGTGCTGCGCGCTCCGACGGTGCAGACGCCCGAGGAGCCCGAGGCCAAGGTGCTGGTGATGCGCCCGGTGGAGACCGTGGCGGAGGTGCAGCGCACCGTCGAGAGCGACCCGGGCTCGCTCAAGGGCCTGCTCTCGGTGCTGCGGATGCTCACCGGCGCGATCGAGCTCGACGAGGTCTTCGACGCCATCGAGGCGGCGGTCTTCGAGGCGGTGCCGAAGGCGACGCACCTCACGCTGGCGCTGCGCGATGACAGCGGCGACAAGCCCACCTACGTGGCGGTGACCACGAGGGTGCGGGGGCGCACCGACAAGAGCGGCGAGGCGGTGCCCATCTCCAAGAGCGTCGTGCGCAGGGTGGTCGAGCAGCGCGCGGCGGTGCTGGCCGCGGACGCGATGCGCGAGGTGGGCGAGACCGCGAGCATCATGGGGGCGAAGATCCTGTCGACGATGGGGGTGCCGCTCTGGCGGGGCGAGGAGATCCTCGGGGTGCTGCAGGTGGACAACCGCGCGCAGCCCGGGATGTTCAAAGACCGCGACCTGGAGATGCTGATGCTGGTGGGCCAGCAGGCGAGCCTGGCGGTGCACAACGCGCGGCTCTACCGGCAGGTGAAGCTGGCGGAGATGAGCGCCCGCACGGAGAACTCCTTCCTCAAGCAGCGCGCGCAGAAGAAGTTCGAGGGCATCATCGGCGACTCGCGCGAGATGAAGAACCTCTTCGACAAGATGGCGAAGGTGGTCGACACGCGGGTGAGCGTGCTGATCGAGGGCGAGACGGGCACCGGCAAGGAGCTGGTGGCGAGCGCGGTGCACTACCAGTCGCGTCGGCGCGACCGGCTCTTCATCGCGCAGAACTGCGCGGCGCTGCCCGAGACGCTCCTGGAGAGCGAGCTCTTCGGGCACAAGAAGGGCGCGTTCACCGGGGCGACGGAGGACAAGAAGGGCCTCTTCGAGCTGGCCGACGGGGGCACTCTCTTCCTCGACGAGATCGGCGAGATGCCCCTCGGGCTGCAGGCGAAGATCCTCCGGGTGCTCCAGGAGGGCGAGGTTCGCCCGCTGGGGAGCGGCACCGTGAAGAACGTCGACGTGCGCATCGTCGCGGCGACCAACCGTAGGCTCGAAGACGAGGTGAAGGCCGGGCGCTTCCGGCAGGACCTCTATTACCGGCTGCAGGTGTTTCCGGTGCGCATCCCGGCGCTGCGGGAGCGCCGCGAGGACATCCCCACGCTCGCGACGCACTTCCTCAAGCGCTACACGCAGGAGCTGGGCAAGCCCGTCGCGGGCTTCTCGCAGCAGGCGATGGAGCTGCTGATGTCCTACGACTTCCCGGGCAACGTCAGGGAGCTCGAGAACGAGGTGCAGCGGCTGGTGATCCAGTGCGAGCCCGGCGGGTACGTGATGGCGGAGCACCTGTCTCCGCGCATCCGCAACATCGAGGGGCTCCTCGACAAGATCAGGGCGCCGCGCGGCACGCTCAAGGACATGATCGAGCACATCGAGAAGTGGCTCCTGATCGAGGCGCTTCGAGAGCACGGCAACAACAAGAGCGCGACCGCCAAGACCCTGGGCATCACCCGCGAGGGCCTTCACAAGAAGCTCAAGGGATACGGCATCAGCTGAGCCCGGGCGCAAAACGGGAGCGTCCCCGAAGCGACGTCGACTCCCGTCTCCGTGGGGTTCATTCCACGGAGCGGTCGGTCGAGGTCACTTCGAGGACATCGCCCTGCGCGGGTCTCACAGCATGATCGTGTAGCCGACGTTGAGCCCGAATGAGGTGTTCACCGCCTGGAGGGTGCTGGTCGAGGCCGAGCCCGGGGCGGGGACGTTCAGGTTCGTGGTGCTGTACACGAACTGGAGCGCGGGGCTCAGGATGCCCGAGCGGCCGATCATGATGTTCATGCCGAGGCGGGGCGCGAGCGCGAAGCCGGCGCCGTCACGGCTGTTGTAGGCGAGCCCGAGGCCCACTCCGAGGAACGCGAACAGCGAGCGCGTGAGCGGAAGGTGGTAGCTCGGCTCGGCGAGCACGTTGAGCGAGGAGGCCGACGACGACACCGACTGTCCCGCCACCGTCGTGGTGGTGTGCGCGTAGTTGAATCCGACGATTCCCGAGATCTGCAAGTTGTCGGTAAAGAACCAGCCGACGGACGGGGCGATGGTGAGCTGGCGATTGTCACCCGAGATGTTGAGCCCGAGCGAGCCGCCGAGTTCGACCACGCCGGGGCGGCCGTACGCCGTGCTGCCGCCGATGCCCGCCTGAGAGACGATGCCGCCCGCGGGGACCACCGGGGCCGCCACCTGCGGGGCCGGGTCGTTGTCCGAGCGCGACGCCGGGAGCGCGGCGGGCGGGGTGCCGGCGCCGACCTGGACGCTGCCTCCCACCGCCGCACCCGTCGACATGTTGCCGCCGCTCTGCGCGTTGGCGACGGAGGAGAGGGTGGTCGAGCCAGCGAGGACGCCCATGCCGAAGACAAGATGTGAGAGCTTCATAGAGACCCCTATCGATTGCGGTGCCGATTGACTGAGCCACTCTCGTGTGGAAACCATCCACCTTCGAGTTGCATCGACCCCTATCGCACGACCCATGCCACCACGTGGCAAAGGGCAAATGCAGATACGCGGGTGCAGCGACCGATCGTATAAGGGCAATAAGTCACACACCGGCGTCCGCGCCGATGTACCGATGTACCCGAATGGTACAAGTCCGCCGCGGCGGCGGCAGCGCGACATAACGCCACAGCGCCCACGGGCCGGGCGGGCGCGATCGAGACGAAAGGGCGCGGTGCCTCCCCTCGCGCGTGTAGCTGAAAGAGCACGACCCAGCGGGGATACAGCGCAGGTCCGGCGCTGAAGCCGCCGCGGTCGTCAACTTGCAGAAGGCTCCATCGGGAGGCCCCTCTCCCTGGACGTCAGCGCGGCGCAACGGTGCCTGGGGCCGGTCCCATCCCATATCCCATATCCCATGAGATTCATGGGACCTCCAAACCGATATACACCAGACGCTCGCCGAGCTGGGGAATCACCAATGACCATCAAGCTCGCCTACGCACTGTCACTCTGTATGTTCGCCTCGGGCTGCGGCGCGGGCGTGGCCGAGGGCGTCGAGGCCCTGAGCGCGGAGGACGGCGGCGTCGTCGTCGACGGGCCCGCCCCGGACCCCCGGACGGACCCCGCGACGGCGACCCCGATCGTGGGCGCCGGGGTGATCACCCTCGCGGGCGGAGCGCAGAGCGGGCTCGCGGACGGCGTGGGGACCAGCGCGCGGTTCAACAACCCCGCCAACCTCGCGCTCGGCCCCGACGGCAACGTCTACGTCGCGGACCATGACAACGACGAGGTCCGGCTCGTGCGCCCGAGCGGAATGACCCTGACCTTCACCCGCCAGCCGGGCTTCTCCCATCCCTTCGGCCTGGCCTTCGCGCCGGACGGGACGCTCTACGCGCAGACCGACAGCGACGACCGCGGCGAGCGGAGCATCCACAGCGGGATGATCTGGCGCCTCGACCGCCGCACCGGCGCGGCCACCCCGGTGGCCCGCAACGCAGGCCGCCCCCGCGGGCTGCTGGCGCTGCCCGACGGCAGGCTGGTGATGGTCGACAACGAGCACCACGTCGTGCGGCTGCTCGACCCGAGGACGGGCGCGATGACCGACCTCGCGGGGGTCCACGACGCCCCGGGCTTCGCGGACGGCACCGGCGCCGCGGCGCGCTTCGACCAGCCCTCGGACGTCGTGCTCACCAGCGACGGCCGACTCATCGTCGCCGACCGGAGCAACCACCGACTCCGCGTGGTCACCCTCGCCGGCGTCGTGTCCACCTACGTGGGCACCGGGGCGCCGGGTTCGATCGACGGGCACTGGTCGACGGCGACCTTCAACCTCCCGCAGGGCCTCGGCGTCGACGCCGACGGAAATGTCTTCGTCACGGAATTGGGTGGCTTCAACGTGCGCCGGGTCGCGATTGACGGCATGGTGACCACGGTGGCTGGCGTCGGCGCTCCGGGCTACGCCGACGGCGAGGCGCCGCAGGCGATGTTCTTCGGCATGGAGGGCCTCGACGTGTCGCCCGACGGGCAGACCCTGTACGTCGCCGACGGCAACCGCGGCGGCACCGAGGCGAGCCACCGGATTCGTCGCATCGAGCTCGTCGACGACAAGCTCTGAGCAGAGCTGGCAGACGCCCGGAGGGGACCATCACCGTGAACCAACCCAACAGCACCGACGAGGGAACGGCAGACGCCACGGCCCCCCCGCAGGCGCAGGAGCTGCTGCTCCAGGCGGGCGCCCTCCAGCGCGCGATCTTCAACAGCGCCAACTTCTCGAGCATCGCCACCGACGCGAAGGGGGTCATCCAGATCTTCAACGTCGGCGCCGAGCGGATGCTGGGCTACACGGCCGCGGAGGTGATGAACCAGATCACGCCCGCGGACATCTCCGATCCGCAGGAGGTGATCGCCCGCGCCAGGGCGCTGAGCGCGGAGCTCGGCACGGTCATCACGCCCGGCTTCGAGGCGCTGGTGTTCAAGGCCTCGCGGGGCATCGAGGACATCTACGAGCTTACCTACATCCGTAAAGACGGGAGCCGCTTCCCTGCGGTGGTGTCCGTCACGGCGCTGCGCGACGCCCAGGAGGCCATCATCGGGTATCTCCTGATCGGCACCGACAACACCGCGCGCAAGCAGGCCGAGGAGGCGCTGCTCAAGGCGGGGGCGCTGCAGAGCGCGATCTTCAACAGCGCCAACTTCTCGAGCATCGCCACCGACGCGAAGGGGGTCATCCAGATCTTCAACGTCGGCGCCGAGCGGATGCTGGGCTACACGGC
>SCUS01000157.1 GCA_004297725.1 Myxococcaceae bacterium
CACGGCCAGCAGCCCATAGACGAAGGCCTCGTGCAGTCGACTGCGGCCGCCCATCGTCATGCCTCGTTGTCAGGCTCCACGAACTGCCACTTAACCTCTGGACAGCGCGCGCGCACGCGGGCCTCCAGCTCGTTGATGGTGGCGATCAGCTCCGCCCCGGACAATCCATCCCTGGGGGTCACCTTCATGGCGAGCCACACCTCGCCCGGACCCTGCTGGAGCGTGACCAGCCTGAGCAGCGACACGAGCCGGTCATCCTCCGCGAGGCTCTCCCTCACATGGCGCTCGATCGAGGGGTCGGCAGCCTCTCCCAGCAGCAGGGACTTCGTCTCCGTCGCCAGGAAGAGCGCCACCCCGATGAGGCACAGCCCCACCGAGATGCTCCCGAGCCCGTCCCAGACGCCGTTGTGGGTGGTCCAGGCGATGAACAGGAAGACCGCCGCCAGGGCGAGTCCCACGACCGCCGCGAAGTTCTCTCCGGTGACCACGATGAGGTCGGCGTTCTTGGTGTCGCGCAGCCGCGCCGCGAGGCTCCCATCGCCGCCGAGCTTCTTTACCTCCGCGAGGCACTGGGCGAGCGAGGCGCCTTCGAGCGCGAGCGCCAGCCCGAGCACCAGGAAGGCCCAGCCCACCCGCTCGACGGGCTCGGGGTGCATCACCTTGTGGACGCCCTCGTAGATCGCGACGATGCCGCCGCCGAAGAAGAGCATCAGCGCGACGAGGAAGCTCCAGAGGTACGACTCCCGCCCGTGGCCCATCGGGTGGGAGGCCGACGCCGGGCGCTGCGCCTGGCGGTTGCCGATGAGCAGCAGCACCTGGTTGGCGCAGTCGGAGAAGGAGTGCAGCGCCTCGGCCAGCATCGAGCCCGACCCGGTGACCAGCGCGGCGGCGGTCTTGGCGAGCGCGATGCCGACGTTGGCTGCCAGGGAGGTGAGAATGACCTTGGTGCTGCCGCCGTGTGCCATGACGGCCGCGACACTAGCAGACCGCGCCGACGGGCCAACAGACCGCGCGGTGACCCGGCCACCCGCTCCGTGATAGCCCAGTAGGGGAACCATGAAGAAATCGCAGCGATCCCGATGGGCGTACGCGTGGATGTTGGCCGCCCTGGCGGTCTCGGGTTGCAGCGACGACAACCCCACCGTCGTCGGCCCGATGTGCTTCCCAGAGTGCCGCGCGGGGACGGTGTGCTCTCCGTCCGGAACCTGCGTGAGCGCATGCAACCCTGCCTGCGGCGCGACGGAGACCTGCGTGGGCTCCGGGGCGACCGCCCGCTGCGTGGCCGGCGGCGCCGACAGCGGCGTGGGCACCGACCTCGGTCCGATCGGCGGCGACGCGTCCCCGACGGACACGGGCACGATCGATGACACCGCCACGGTCTCGGACACGGGTCTCCCCACGGACCTCCCCGCGGGCACGGACGCGGGCCCGACGGACGCCGGAGCGCCGCCCACCGACGTCGTCGCCGCCGACGGCTTCTCCCCCCCGATGAACTGCGGAATGCCCGGACAGACCTGCTGCATCGGGCGAGGCTGTTACGGGGGCGGGTATTGCGAGGCAGGCACCTGCCGCGCTCCTTCGGTGCGTGACATGGGCGAGTGCAGCCGCGCGGACGAGTGCCCGTCGGGCCAGTCCTGCGGCGGTCCCTTCGTGTGCGGCGGCGGCCCCGATGCTGGGGTGAACGACGCGGGCGCCATCCTCCCGCGGCGCTGCTTCCACTGCGAGGCCCCTCCTGGCGCGGCGGCCTTCGGCGCGGCCTGCAGCAACGGCGGCGACTGCCAGAGCGGCGTGTGCTCCAACAGCCGCTGCACCCTCGCCTGCCCCATCGGCGACGCGGGCGACGCCTTCTGCCGCACGCGCGGCGCGCTCCAGCGCTGCGTCAACGTGTTCTTCGCGCCGGTGTCCATGGGTCCGCTCACGACCCTCGGCGTGTGCGCGCCCTCGTGCACCCGAGACGCCGACTGCCCGGCCGACACGGCCTGCGTCCCCCGCCTCAACTACTTCGCCGACCGGATGGACTTCGTCTGCGCGCCGCCTCCCGCCACGGCCACCGCCCGCATCGGCGAGGCGTGCAACCCCACCGGCGCCAACACCTGCCGCAACGTCCTGTGCGTGGGCACCTCCGCGACGGCGGGCTACTGCACCGCGCCCTGCACCGTCGACACCGACTGCCCCGCCGCGGCGCCGTCCTGCGCCCCGATCACGTACTCGCGTCCCAGCGGCGCGGGGCAGCCCTCCCGGGGCTGCGGCCCCCGCCCGAGCACCTGAGCCCACGTACCCTGCCGGGTAGAACGGCGACGCCCCGGGAGGGAGGCTCTCGACCTCTCCTCTCGGGGCGTCACTCCGTCGCCGTATCGGACGATCAGCTACCCGGCGAGAACGTGAACGGGAAGCTGAAGTCCACGCTGCCGCCCTCGGGTACAGGGAACACCAGGCCCCGCAGGCGCCCGCTGACGCACGACCCGACCGCGGGCGCGGCCGAGGCCAGCGGACCACCGCCGGAGATGCGGGTGATACGGCCGCTGGCGCCGATGGTGAAGTTCATCTCGAGGCGGCCCGAGAGGGTGGGGTTGTTGCGAAGCTCGCGCTCGTAGCAGGCCCGGATGCCGCCGAGCTGCCCGCGGATGATGCGGGCGACCGCGTTGGCGTCGACCTGGCCCTCGCCACCCGTCGAGTCGCCGCCGCCCATGTCCGCGCTGCCGCGGATCACGCGCTCGCGCACGATCTCCTGCCCGCTGCCGATCTGGTTGCCGCTCGAGGCGACCGCGCCGCCCTGGCCGAGGCCGCGACCGCCGAGTCCGCCGCCTCCGGCCGAAGCGATGCCGCCGCGACGGACGCCGACCTGACCGCTGGCGGCGGAGATGCCTCCGACGTTGGCGAGGTCGCGCTCGGTGCCCGCCATGAGACCGCCCTGGTTGAGGGCGTCGCGGGCGCTGCCGCGGCCGGTGTCGTTGGCGCCGGTGAGCGCCGCGAACTCCGCGCTGTTGTTGAGCGCCGAGAGCGCCGCGTCGACGGCCCGGTTGGCCGCCGCAGCCGCCGCTTCTCCGCGACGCTCGGCCGCAGCCTGACGGGTGGCCTCACGCTCGGCCGGACCGGGGGTGGGACGGCGCTCGGTAGGAGCCGCCGCGGGCGTGTTGGAGGGGGTGTTGGCCGCCGTGTCCGCGGAGGGCGCCTCGGCCTGCGGCTCGGGCTCGTCGACCGGGGGCGGGGTCGCGAGGAGCCGGACGAGCCGGGAGTCATCGAGGGAGAGCTCGTCGTCGACGATGGGGTCGTAGACGTACTCGACGTACGCGATGCTCGCGATGGCCAGCACCAGGAAGGCCGAGAAGCAGGCGTTGTAGGTCCAGTCGATGTTCTTGACCCAGCCCGCGCGGATGGCCGCCGGGAGCTGCGGCTTCGGCTGCGGCGGCGGCGGGACCACGAACTGGAACAGGAACATCACCCCGCCCAGCTGGATCTTGCCGCGCGAGGTCTCGGCGAGCGCCACCTGCCAGCCGGTGGGGCCCTTCTTGACCCCGGGGCTGCTCCGCAGATCGGCGAGCTTCTTGATGCCCTCCGGGAGCGCGAGTTGCCCCTCCATCTTCTCCGTGAAGTTGAGCAGGTACTGGCCGCCGACCATGGAGAAGAGCTCGAAGGTCGACGGGAGCTCCGAGGACGCCACCGTGAAGGTGTTGCGCTCGGTGGTGCCAACGCTGACCGAACCCCGGTCGCGGATGATCCTCTCCTCGGACATCCGGGTGCCCTGCATCACGCCGATGCGCAGCACCTTGGGGCCCGTGGCCACCTTCTGTGCGGCCATCGCCTGGGTCATCGCGCCGGGCTTTCCTCCGCGCGGCGGTTGTGTCTGCTGGGCCATCGTCATCGCCTCCGTACTGGAAATCTATCACCGACTCTGACCGCGACCGAAGCGGAAGGTTCCCCGTGCGGGGGGAAGTCGCTGGTCAGAAGGGCGCCCGCCGCACCGCGTCTACGATCTCGCGAATGAAGTGGATGGGCGCCTCGAAGTACGAATACCCAAGGCTCGAACGGCCCGACACCGAGAACGCGTAGGGGCGCTGGATCTCCCCGCGGACCTCGATGGTCGTACTCGCCACATAGACGCGGCGACCGTTCTCGGTGCGCACCGTCGCGGCCATCTCCTCGTTGGCTGGCGGCGTGCCCGCATCCGTCGGCGGGACCTGCGCTGCGGCCTCGCCGCACCACAGCGCCGCCGCCCCGAGCACCGCGACGACCGACATGACCGCTCGAGCTGATCTACGCATGGGGAACCTCACAAAGGCTATCATGGCGCCGTCCCCCCAGCCCCACCCGGCGCTCCCTCAGCGGGAGTCGCGGGAGCGGAGGTCGCGGGAGCGGGAGCCGCGGGAGCGGGAGCCGCGGGAGCGGGAGCCGCAGGGGTCGGGGCCGCGGCTGGCGTGGCGGAGGTGCGGCGGGCGGCGGCCTGGGCACGCTGCAACGCGCGGTTCGCGCGCTCAAGGGCCTGAGGGAGGCGCGTGAGCTGCCCGTCGACGTCCTCGCGCCGGGGATGCGACGCGTACTGCGCGCCCAGCGCATCGCGGAACCGGGTGAACGCCGCCTGCGCCTGCTGGAGCAGGGTCACCTTGCGCTGTAGCGCGTCGACCGCGGTGCCAGTCACGTCCCTCGCCTGGTCGGCGTAGAGGCGCCCGGTGTTGTAGTGAACCTCCAGCAGCGAGCCATCGAGCTGCTGCGCCCGCTGGAACTCCTGCATCGCCCGGTCGTACTGACGCGTCGCGCGGAGTGCATCGCCGAGGTTGAGGTGCGCCTTGGCCCAGTTGGGCGCGAGCGCCACCGTCGAGCTGAGGTTGGACACCGCCTGCTCGTAGTTGCCCGCGTTGAGAAACTGCACCCCGAGGTTGTTGCGTGCCTCGACGAACTCGGGGGCAAGCTGCACCGCCCGCTCGAAGGACTGGATCGCCGCCGGCACGTTGCGCTCGATCTCGATCTGGAGCAGCCCGCGAAGGTGCTGGACCTCGGGGTTGCTGGCGCCGGCGCCGTTGTTCTGGTGGTTGGGGTCGGCGCCGTTGATGAGGTCGTTGACGATGTACAGCGCGAGGTCGCCGTGGCCCTGCGCGCGGTACGCCTCGGCCACCGCGAGCCGCGCTGCGACGCTGCGCTCGTCGAAGCGCAGCACCTGCCGCGCCTCCTCGATGGCGTCCGTGGCTCGGTTGTTCAGCACCAGCAGCCGCGCGTACTCCGCGCGGATCAGCGCGTTGCGGGGATTGGCGCGCGCCACCGCCGCCGCGAAGGAGACGGCCTCCGGGATGCGCCGCTGACGGACCAGCATGCGGGCCCTCCCGACGACCGCGGGGTCGTAGTCAGGCTGCATGGCCAGCGCGCGGGTGTAGAGCCCGTCCGCCGCGCCGTCGTTGCCCTGGCGCTCGGCGACGACCGCGGCGTTGTACGCGGCCTGCGCGGCCCGGGGCTCCTCGCTCATGGTCGACTGAAAGGCCTGCATCGCCTGCTCGAGCTGACCGGCTCGGGCGGCCTGGAGGCCCTGCTCGAAGGAGCTTCGCGCCGACCCGGAGAGCGTCACCCGGGAGCTGGCGCTCGCCGTCCCCTGGGCCGAGGGGGCGGGCGTCTCGGGCGCCGGCGTCACGGGGGCGGCGGGGGTCGGCGCAGGCGGAGTGGTCTGCGCGGTCGTCGACTCGGCCAGGCCCGCGTCCGGGGTGGACGCGGTCGTGTCGCCGCCGGAGCTCGACTGCGGCCGCGGGGGAGTCGTCGTCTCGTTGGAAGACGAGCACGCGTTGGCCGTCAGGCTCAGCAGGATCGCCAGGACCGCGGTGGTGGAGGGAGTGGAGCGCATCGTTCCTCTGATCATTCGCTGACGAGACCGGGACCGGCGAGCGGAGTGCTCTGGGTGACGGTAGCGCCGGGCGCCTCGCCGTCGAACATCCCGCTGCGGTACTCGAACACCCGCTGCTGGGTGAGCGCGGAGTCCACCAGCGGACGGTTCTCGTCGAGCCGCATGTGCTCCAGGGCGCGCGCGGCGTAGGGGGTCGGGATGTTCTGGTTACGGGACGTGTAGACCGCCGTGCCGTAGTTGATGATCGCGAGCTTGCGCTCCGCCTCGGCCTCGGCGTCGAAGCTGGCCTGCACCGTCGCCTGCCGCTCCTGCTCCTGCTGGTCGATGCGATCGCGCCCCGCCTGCACCTGGTCGAGGATCTCCTGCCGACGGGCGTTGTCCTCCGGCAGCCGCTCCGCCGCCGCCTGCGCGCGGTCGAGCTGCGCCCGCGCCGCCGCGAGCCGTCGCTCCTCGTCGCGCGAAGCCACGAGCAGGGTCGCCACGCGGGCCTCCTGCGTCGCGAGGTACTCGTGCGCCTCACCCTGACGGGTCAGCGCACCGATCGAGTACTCGCCGCCGCGCAGCGACACGACCTCGCGCGCCGAGGCGTCGATGGTACGCAGCTGCTCCTTGAAGCGATCGATCTGCTGGCGCAGCGCCGCCGCGTCGCCGCGCTGGAACTGCACCTGCGTGAACTGGTTGACCTGATCGTCGAGGTCACGGAACAGCGCCTCCGCCGCCCACGCCGCCGCGGGCGAGCCCGGCTGCTGACCGGAGCTGCGGAACACCGTCACGACCTCGCGCAGGGCCGCGCGGTAGTTGCGGTCGTTGCCGAGGCTACGGTGGGTCAGCGCGATGTCGTACTGCGCGCGCACCCTGAACTGGGCCGTATCGGCGCTCGTCGGGGTCCGGCGCAGGTAGTCCTGGAGCGAGGTCAGGGCGACCGCCCAGTTGGACGCCTTGAAGGGCATCTCCGCCGCGCGGAACTCGGCCTCCGCGCGCTCTCGACCGGCCTCTGCCCGGGGGGCGAAGGCGATCCAGGCGGCGCGGGCTGCGTCCCAGCGGCCGAGGTTGGTGTTGATCAGCGCGATGGACGCGAGCGAGTCGTGAACGTGGCTCGCGTGATCCGCCGCGTTGGCGAAGCGGTTGTCCGAGACGACGTTGTTGTAATAGCGGATGGAGCTGTCGAAATCGAAGATGCGCTCCAGGTTCACCGCGGCGCGGAAGTTCGACACCTCGAGGATGTTCACGCGCTGGGTGAGCGCCTCGCCGGTGAGCTCGTGCCCAGCAGTGTCCTGGGTGGAGTTGAAGTCCCGGGTGATCCGCTGGTAGGTCTGCGTCGCCGTGTCGAAGCGCCCCGTGCGCTCATAGGAGAGCGCGACGTAGTAGGTCGCCAGAGCGGCCTGCGGGTGGTTGCGGTTGCTGCTGACCGCCTCCTCCATCTCATGAGCTGCGCGCTCATAGAGAGCGCCGGCCTCGCTCGGCGTGGCGCGCTCGGCCTGACGGAAGAGGTCCATCGCGTGACGGAACCTCGCGTCGGTGAGGATCGCCTCGAGCCGCGCGCCGCCGGTGCCGCCGACGCCCTCGCATCGCCGCTCCTGCTGCTCGCGAGCGAGCGTCTCGAGCTCGTCCTGGCGCCCCTGGAGGACGTAGAGGTTGTTGAGGTCGTCGAAGGACGCCCCGGCCACCGTCGCATCCGAGCAGTACGCCTGCAGGATCTGACGGTAGAGGGCCTCGGCCTCCCGAGCGTGGCCGTAGCGCAGCAAGGTGCGCGCGTTGAGGTAGGCGAACTTCGGCCGGAACGGCGGATTGTTCTCAGGGTGCTCGGCGTCGACGGTCACCACGTCGGCGAGCGCCGAGGCGGTGTCGAGGTTCACCGGGACGCGGTTGGAGTACGCGATGCGCACCGCCATCAGAGACGCCACCGGCTCGGGGATGTTGAGCTCGTTCACGGTGGTACCGGTCGCCGGGGGCGCCGTGCAGGTGGTCACCTGCTCGTCGGTCAGGAGCCGTGAACCCCCCTCGTCCGTCAGCTCCGTAGCGGGGATGCCGGCTCGCAGCGCGAGGCACGGATCGAAGGCGCGCCGCTGCGCCTGGAGGCGGATGAAGGCCTCCTGGGACTTCACGGCCATGTACGCCGAGGCCACGAGGAACTGGTCGTTCTCGTTGGACTCGCGCACGTCCGAGTAGGCCCGCGAGGCCTCCTGGTAGTTGCGCGACCAGAACAGCGCGTCAGCCCGGTTGTACCGGAACTCATACGCCGCCTCATCGTTGGGATAGTTCTCGACGAACTGGGTATAGGCCCGCACCGCGGCCTGGTACTCGACGTCCGCCTGGCGGAGCCGATCGAGCGCGTCGGCCTGCGACTGCGCCTGCTCGGCGCCGGTCTGCCGGGTGGCGGCCACGGCGAGCTCGCGACCGCGCTGGCGAAGCTGCCCCGCGGCCTGGTGATGCTGGAGCGCCGTGTCGTGCAGCGAGTTGCGCGCGACCGTGTCGGCGTAGCGCTGGGCGTCGGGGTGGTTGTTGTTGGCGTTCCACCACGCGCTGCCCTCGGTGTAGCGCCCGAGGCCGCCGCGGGCGTCGATCGCCTGGTCGAAGCGGCGCTGGCGCTCGTACGAGATCGCGATGCTCTCGGCCACCCGCGGCGCCCGCTCGTGCAGCGGATACAGCGCGAGGAAGAGCCGGTAGAGCGTGATCGCCTCGTAGTACTTCGTCTGCTGGAAGTAGTCGTTGGCGAGCTCGAGGTACGCCTCCGGCGTCCACGGCCGGTCTTGCGGGATGTACGTCGGGCGACCCGGCACCGGCACCGCGCGCTGAGCGGCCTGACCCTCGCGGGCGGCTGCGATCTGCGCCGGATCGGCGGGCGAGGTCATGCGCAGGATGCCCGCGCAGTCGAAGGGACGCGCCGCGTCGGCGGGCGGCTGCGCGACCTGGTCGACGAGCCCCTGACAACGGTTGACGTCGTCCCCGGGCCCGGAGCCCCAGTCGCTCTCCGAGAAGATCACGCCGATCCACTTGATGGTGTCGGAGCGGTTGCCCTGCGTCGCGGCCTCGGCGCCGACGTAGTCGTAGTAGTCGAGCAGCAGCGAGAAGTTTCGCAGCGCCTCGGGGTAGCCGTTCTGCATGCGGAAGAACGCCCAGCCGACCTTGTAGAGCGCCTTCGACCAGAAGACGCCGTACTCCATCGCCGGATCGAACTGCGCCCGGGCGGCGGCCGGCATCTGCGTGCCGGACTCCCCAGCGCCCTGGATCGCCGCCGCGGGCAGGCGATTGACCACCGGCGGTCGCGGCTTGAGGCTCGCCCTCATCGAGGCGCGATACGCGGCGATCGCGAGCGCGTTGCCCTCGTCGTCCCGCGCGCCGTCGAAGTGGTAGTCGCCGATGTAGTACCAGACCTCGCCCGCGTACCGGGACGGGAGGTTGTTGGGGCCGCGCATCGGCTCACAGGCCGCGTAGTCGTTGGGGATCGCGACCGTCTGGTTGGCCGCGAGCTCGGGCAGCGGCGGCAGGGCGACGGCGCCGTCGGTGCCCGGGGCGGCCGGAGCGACCGCCGGAGAGACCAGCTCGGGGGCGCGAGGCCTGAGCATGTCGAAGAGGTGCCCGCACACCACCGGCTGATCGCTCGGAACGAGCGGCGCCGCGAGGTCGAGGCCCTGCGACGGGTCGTAGTGGAAGCGCGACGGGCAGACCATGCCCTTGTAGGCGTTGATCGCCTCCTCCTCGCGCCCCATCTCCTTCAGCACCCAGCCGAGGAGGTAGTGCGTGGTGTCGCTCATCCGGAACCCGGAGAAGCGCGCGATCACGTGGCGGTAGAGCAGGATCGAGCAGCGGTAGTCGATCGGCGGGTCCTGCACCGTGTCGGTCGGCAGGCCCTGCGCGCGAAGCTCCTCGCGGCGGCGGTCGGCGACGTCCATCGCGGCGAGTCGCGCGTAGGCCGACTCGTCGTAGTAGAGCTCCGCCAGGCGGAACATCACGTCGGGCGTGCGCTCGGTGTCCTCGGGATAGGTCTCGAGGAAGCGCTCGAACACCTGGATCGCGTGACGCCGCGCCTCGCCCTCGGCGGCGCGCTCGGCCTGGATCTGTCGATCGAAGCCCGCGCGCAGCCGACCAAGCTGCCGGTCGTGCTCGCGGCTGAGCAGACCGTTGACGGAACTGCGGAACCCCTGGCCGCGCTGGAGGAAGCCGTCGACCTCCGCCTCGAGCAGCCTGAGCGCCTCGATCTGCTCGGCACTCGGCGCGGGACGGGGGGTGATGGACTGCGGCGGCGGGCCGCCCCCGAGCGTCGAGCCGACCGCCGGCTCAGCGGTCGTTCGCGGCGCGACCGAGGCGTCGTCCGAGGAGGTTCCGGACGTCATTGCAGACGCATCGGGAGAGGCCGTCGCGCCGGCATCCCCCGCGGAGGGGATGGGCTGTGCCTCGGAGCGAACGCGCCCGGCGAGCATCGCCACGAGCAGGAGAAGACCGATCCGCCATCGCATGGAAGCCCTCATTGACCCGGCCCCTGGGTCGCGCCCTGAGGCGTGGTCGGAGGCGGGGTGACACCCGGCGTCGGCGCCGGGGCTGGAGTCGGCGCGGGGGTCTGCCCCGGCGCGGGAGTGGCCGCGGTTGCGGCGTCGGGATTGGCCTGGCGGGGGCCGCTGAGCTGCTGGGCGTCGGCCGCGGAGGCGCCCTCGACCACCTCGCTGAACTCGTCGTTGAGCGCCGAGATCTCCCGGTTCTGCTCCTCCGCGAGGAGGCGGGCGCGGTTGTTGTGCTCCTCGCGCTCCTCCCAGGCGACGTCGACGAGGCCGAGGTCGGCGCGCATCACGATCTGGTAGAACTGCAACCGCACCTGACGGAACTGCTGCTGGATCAGGTTGCCCACCACGTCCTCGGCCTCGCGCTCGAGGGCCCCGAGGCGCTCGCGGAAGCCCGCGACCCTGGACTCCTCCTCGCGCACCTGGTTGGTGATCACGAGCACGCGCTGATCGACCAGCGTGTTGATGCGGCCGTCGGCCTCCTCGATACCCTGGTCGAGCCGATCGAGCCGGGCCAGCAGGCCCTCCGCTTCGGCCGGCAGCCGACCGGCGGCACGCAGCGCCGCCACCTCGCGCGCCACGAGGTCACGCACCTGCGCCCGCACCTCCACGTCGTGCGCGTAGCGGGGATCGCCGGGACCGATCTGCGAGCGCGCCGCGCTGATCATCCGTCGGATGTTGGTGACCCGGTCGCGGTACTGCTGCAGCGCGGCCCTCTGCTGGGAGAGCTCGGTCTGCAGCGTCGTGCGATCGAGCGTCGCGCTCTGGTGTGACGGGTCGGCCAGGTAGCGCTCGATCGCGACGACCATGGCCTCGAGCCCGTCGACGCGCTGCTGGTTGCGCTGGAGCGTCTGCGACAGGGTCTGGAGCTCGTTGTCGGCCTGGCGATCGCGGCGGCGGAGCCCGTCGTCGTCGGTCGGGAGGCGGCCGATCTGTGCCGCGAGGGCGCGCCGCTGGCTGATGATCCCCTGGAGGTCGACGTTGCTCGCGTCGGCGCCCCGGTCCATCGCGAGGGCGACGGTCTCGCGGAGCTGCGACGAGCGGTTGAGCACCTGCCAGACGCGCTGACGCGCGCGGCCAAGGTCCTGGAACACGTGAGAGCGCGAGGGCGCGTTGAGGGCGGCGTTGAGCCGGTCGATGAGGTCGGTCGCCTCGCGCACATAGGTGCGGCAGGTGTTGAGGTCGGAGATGACCCGCATGCTGTTGTCGAGCCCGCCCTCCTGACGGACCCAGGCGAGCGCCTGCGCCGGGAGGAAGCTGCTCGCGTCGAACACCTGGAGGTTGGAGCGGATGAGCTCGCGGAAATACAGCTCCGGGTTCGCGCGGTCGGTGGCCTGGGTGATCTGCTGGTAGATCGGGCCGAACTGGTCGCGCACCTCCTGGAACACCTGCTGGGCGCGCTGGAAGCGACCGGTGCGGAGCAGCAGGTTGCCCCAGAGCAGCTTGCCCTCGGGGATGAGCGGCGAGTCTGGCGCGGAGATCGCCAGGATCTCCAGCGCGCGCTCGGCGCGGATCGCGTCGCCCAGCTTGATGTACGCCCAGGCCTGCTCGAAGAGAGCGCGATCGAAGTAGGAGGAGTTGCGCCCGATGCGCTGGTAGCTCTCGATGGCCGCGTCGAAGCTCTCGCGCTCCACCTGGAGACGCCCGACGGCGAGGATCGAGAGGTCGATCACGCGCTGCTGATCGGGGCCGTCGGCCTCGAGCTGGCTCACGCGCTGGAAGGCCTCGATCGCCGCCGGGTACTCCTGGCGCACGGTGAGGATCGCGCCCAGGAAGTAGCGGGCTTGGGGGTAGAGCGGGGCCGTCGCGGGGATCGCCTCGAAGGCCTGCCGTGCTCCGTCGAGGTCGGGGGTGCCGCGAAGGAAGAGGAACTTCCCGCGGGTGTACGTGGTCTGGGCCTCGATCTCCGAGGGCGGGATCTGGCCGAGGCGGCGGAAGTACTCCTCGACGCGGCGGCTGCTCTCCTCATCGTTGGCGCCGAGCGCGATCTCGATCTCGATGAGGCGACCCAGCGCCCGCTGGACGAAGGGGCGGAACACCGGCTCGTTCGCGTGGTCGAGCACCTGGCGGAAGCGGGTGCGCGCGCCGTAGCGATCGCCGGCCTGGAAGAGCGCATCGCCGAGCAGGTAGAGCCCCTGGGGGAAGGCCGGGGTATTGGCGTAGTTCTCCACGATGTCGGTGAAGAGCACCGCCGAGCGCGCGTAGTCGCGCAGCCGATAGAGCAGCTCGGCGTCGGCGAAGCGCTCCTGGTAGTTGGGCCCCTGACGGGCGGCGCCGCTCGCCGCGCTCGTCGCGAGCTGGCCGATCTGCGCGGTCTGCCCCTCCAACACCGTGAGCTGCGAGCCGACGTCCCCGAGGTCCTGAGACCGCGCGACGGACGGAGCGATGAGCGCCGCCAGCACCGCGGACAGAGCCCACCCACGAATCCCCCGGCGCTTCATCGGGTCCCGTTCCCGCCCGTCGGTGCCGCCGGCGCCGGCGTCGTCTCGGCGCCCTCGGCGGCTTCACGCAGCGAGATCACGCGCTGGACGTACCGCACGGCGGGGCGGCTCTCGGGGGACTCCAGGGGCCCGCCCTTCTCGAAGCCGACCACGCGGATCTGGATCGCCTTGCCCTCGGGGACCGAGAAGCTCTGCGTCGAGCGCACCGAGAAGCGATACCCGCGCATGTAAGGCAGGCCCGCGCCGATGTACGTGAGGTTCACGCCGAGGCTGTGATCGCCGGAGCCGATCTGGCCGTTGTAGACCTGGAACTCCCGGCGGTCGGCCAGGGCCCCGGACTCGTCTTCACGGTTGAAGATCGGCGCGCCGTCGAGCGAGTACACGACCGTCGCCAGACGGTACGAACCGCCCATCTCGTTCTGGTGGACGATCTGCGCGCGCGAGCCTCCGACGGCGTTCTGCAGCACCGACTCGGCCAGCAGCGACAGGCGCGCCTTCGAGCGGAAGATCTCCTCCTTGAGCTCGTTGATGCGCTGCTCGAGGTTACGGAGGCGCACGACGTACTGCTCTCCCGTGACCGCGCCCGCGTCGTCGCCGACCGGAGCCGCCACGCCGCCGTCCACAGCGAGCACCGCCGGCGCAGGCGCCGCGGTCGTGGTCGGAGCCGCGCCGACACCGCCGTCGCCCAGCTGCTGCGCCAGGGCCACACCGCCCGGCGCCATCGCCACGAGCACCATTACCGTCGCCGTAATCCGCCGCATGCCGTCTCGCCTCTTCACTGACTGCCTCATCGCGCCGCCGGCGCCGCCGCCGCTCCGCCCACCGAGGCGTTCGACAACGCCGTCGCCTCGGGGATTGTCATCACCTGCTGCGTGTATCGGATCGCAGGCCGCTCTTCGACAGCGGTCGTCGCGCCGCCACGCTCGTAGCCGACCACCGTCAGCCGGAGCGCCCGCCCCTCCGGCACGCTGAAGGCCTGCACCGACCGCGCGCGGAAGGTGTAGCCCCGGATGTACGAGAAGATCCCGAAGCCGTTGCCCTGGTACTCCAGGCTCACCGTGAGCGAGTGCTCGCCCGAGGTGATGCGCCCGTCGAAGACCGGGAAGGTACGCTGCTCGGCGAGCGAGCCGCTCTCGTCGGTGCGCGTGCCGATGGTCGCTCCGTCGAGGCTGTACGTCGCGCGCACCAGCCGGAACGTCGAGCCCATATCGTTCTGGTGCTCGATGATGAGCTGCGCTCCGCCGCCGCCCACCTGGCTCAGCACCGTCGCGGTGAGCTGCTGGAGCCGAGTGTGCGCGGCCGTCAGGTCGTTGGAGAGCGAGGTCATCTCACCGTCGATCTCGCGCAGCGCCACCGAGCGTCCGGTCACCGGCGCGGGCGCCGCCAGAGCCGCGAGCGGCGCTGCGGTCGGCGTGGTCGCGACCGGCGTAGTCGCGGCCGGCGCGGGCATCACCAGGGGCGCCGCTGCTGCAGGGGTCGGGACAGGGGCAGGCGGAGTAGAAGGGGCGGGTTGTGCGGCGAGGGTCGCCGGCGCCACGAAAATCACCGCTGAAATGAACCATCGAGGCAGCATCCGCCGTTGCACGCGCACCCTCCGTCTCGCCACGTTGTCGGGCAGTACCGCCTGAATCGCAGCCGGTGGTTTACCCCAGGGCGCTCCCGAGGGTCAACGCGCACCGTAGGCCCGCGCCCCCCTCATTTGCAGGGCGCACGCGGCGATGGACCGCGCGGCTCGAACTGGCCTAGGATGCCAGCCCATCAGAGCGCGGGCGGATTGTCCCGCGAGGGTCGCCGCTGCAGGGCGAGAGATCCTCTGCGGTGGTCGTGCGTCCAAGGTACTCGTAAGCAACGACCTCCAAGATCCCAAGTGTCTGGCACAGTGAACGCCGATCGGCTGGCTACGCTCAGCGATGAACTGCTGCTCGATCGCTTTCGGGAGGGAGAGGCGCGTGCTTTCGAGGAGCTCATGCGCAGACACCGCACGCCCATCTTCCATTTCATCTTGCGCTCGGTGAAGAACCCCGCGACCGCCGACGAGATCCTGCAGGACGCCTGGCTCCGGATGATCCAGGGCGCGAGGGAGTTTCAGCGGGCGTCGCGCTTCACCACCTGGGCCTATACCGTGGCGCGCAACCTCTGCATCGACCACGCGCGCAAGGCGGTGCACCGTCGTCACCCCTCGCTCGACCAGCCCCGCGAGGAGGAGGGAGCGACGCTCGGCGACTCCATCGCGGCCAACGACGCGGGCGCCGACCGCAACGCCATCGGCCATCAGCTTCAGCGCAGCCTGGTCGTGGCGATCGAGTCGCTGCCCAACGACCAGCGCGAGGTCTTCGTGATGCGCGAGTACTCCAACCTCTCGTTCAAGGAGATCGCCGACGTGGTCGGCGCGCCAGAGAACACCGTGAAGTCCCGGATGCGCTACGCTCTCGAGCGGCTGCAGTCCTCCCTCGTCGAGTACGAGGACTACGCCCGCACCCTCGGGTGACGCCATGGATTGCGAGACCTGTAACGACCTCCTGCTGGACCTTCACTACGACGAGCTCGACGCGGCTCGCGCCGCGGAGGTGCGCGCCCACCTCGCCGGATGCGACGACTGCCGGGCGGCGAGCGAGCGCCTGGGCCGCACCCGGGCCCTCGCGGCGAAGCTCAGCCTCCCCGACGCCCCGACGCACTCCGCCCCGGTGATGGCGGCCCTGGCCTCGACCTCCCAGGTCGCCACGGCGGTCTCTGGCAGGGTGTCGGCCGTCATTCCGATCGAGCGGGCCCGCGAGGTCAAGGCCGCCGGCTGGCTCCAGCGGGTCGGCGAACTGGCGATGCGTCGACAGGTCGCCATGGTGGCCATCTCGCTGCTGATGGTGGGCCTCGGGCTGCGGTACCTGCCGTTCCGCTCTCCGACGCAGTCGGTGACCACGGAGATGTCCCAGCCGGAGGTCATCCCGGCGACCGAGCTCACCCCGCCTCCCGCACCCTCCGCGACGCCGCCGCCTGCGCAGAGCACGGCGCCCTCGATGCGAGCGCGTGCACCGCTGGCCCGAGCCCCCGCCTCGTCCGATGGCCGCGCAGCGAGCCGGGCACCGCTCGCCGACGGGCTGCGTGGCGTCGCGGCCGGTACCGGCGCCGGTGACCTCGCGGGCCCTCGAGCCGGGCGCGCCGCCGCCATGGACAATGCCGATCTCGGGAGGTCGCGCGAGGCCGAGATCGTGGAGGCTCCCGCACCCGTGGCCGCCGCTCAGGCCCCCTCCTACAACGGGATCGCGCAGATTCCGGCGGACGAGGAGCGGCAGCTCCAGCAGGCGATGCCGCCGGCGCCAGCACCGACGACATGGTCCGCTGCGCGCAACAGCGCGGAGAGCGCGTCGTCCCGCGGCGACCTCGCGGCCACCATCGCGAGCTACCAGCGGGCGCTCGCGCTCGATCCGCCGCCGGCGGAGCGCCACGCCATCGCGCTGTCGCTGCACCGCGCGCTCATCAGCGCGGGCCGCGCCGACGAGGCCAATCGCGTCCGGGCGCAGTACCTGACCCAGGCGGCCGACCCCTCGGCGCTCGCCGGGCAGGTACCGACGTCCGTGCCTCGCACGCAGACCTCCGCGGGCTCGGTGCAGCCCTCGGCTCCCCGCCCGGCCTCCACCCGTCCCGCGCGGCGCTCGAACTCCAACGTCAACAGCGACTTCAACCAGTCGGCCTACTGAGCGCGGCGCAGCACCGTGCCGTTGCCGAAGACCACGAGGTCGACGGCGCCTGCGCTCGAGCGTGCCACCACTGGGACGATGTCTCGCGGCCACCCCGACGCGAGCACCGCCTCGCCCGCGCGGAGCGTGTCCTGATCGAGGTGGACCTCGACGCCTTCCAGGGTGCGAACCGTCGGCTCCTGCTCGGGGTCCTCGACCGGCGCATCGGCCGTGGAGGGGCGCCAGCCGATGCCGTCGCTCCCGACGCGGTGCCGGGGCGTCGGGCCGCACAGCGTCGCGCGCAGCACGCCGTCGATCGCCCGCACCGAGGTCACGCCCGTCAGCGTCGAGCGCCAGCGACGCCCGCCATCGACCGTCGTGACCACCTTCCCCCGGCAGCTCTCCCCGTCAGGACCAGGGACGAAGCCCACCCAGTGGCGGCGGTCGAGCACGGTCACGAGCTCCCACGAGAGCAGGGTCGCGGACCAGTGGGCGCCCATGTCGTCGGTCCACCACAGCGCCGAGCCCGCGAGCCAGTAGCTGCGGTCGCTGACGATCCCGCCGCGAAGGCCCAGGTTGGAGCGGCCGGCCCCGGAGGCGCGGAGCATCCACCGGCGGCCGGAGTCGTTGCTCTCCGCGACGCCACCGCCCACCCCCAGGAGCTGGGCCCCCCGTTCGATCAGCGAGCGGCCGCCCACCGGGGACGACCCGCGGTGCCAGCTGCGACCGTCGTCGTCGCTCACCCACGTCTGCCCGTAGAGCTCGCAGAAGAGCCCATGCCGTAGCATCGGGGCGCACCCCCGCTCGACGCGCAGCACCTCGCGATCGTCGGGCACGATCACCGGCGGCGGACGCACCGCGCGCCACGTGGCTCCCGCGTCGCGAGAGAACGCGACGGGCATCCGGTCGTGGCGCTCGATCATCACGAAGCCGGAGGCGACGCAGCGCACCCGAGCCCCGTCGCGGGGCATCGCGACTCCCCTCGCCCGCCGCCACCGGTCGCCTCCGTCGACGCTCTCGATCAAGATCGGCGAAGCGCCCTCGCGCTCGATCGTCGCGAAGAGGACGCCGCCGCACGGCACGGCCTCGCGCTCTCCGAGACGCGGGAGCGTCACCCGGGTCAGGCCGTGGCCGATGGTCTCCGGCGCGGCCCGCTGATCGAGCCAGCGCTCGCCTCCGTCGGCGCTGATCCACCATCGCACCTCCGCGCCGGGGACAGCGTCGCCGTTGGGGTCGATGCCCTCGCGCACCACCAGGGCCCCCTGGTCCATCGCCAGCAACGTCGGGTACTCCAGCGATTCCAGCAGCGGTCGCCACGCGAGGCCGCCGTCGCCGCTCGTGCAGACGGAGCTCGTGGTGGTCGCGAAGAGGGCGCCGCCGAGCGAGCCGACGGAGGTGAAGCGCGGCGACGAGGGCCAGCGCGCCACGCGGTAGCCCGGGGCGAGCACGGGCTGATGCGGCGGGTGGCAGGAGGTGAGCGGCGCGTGGAGCGTGCGCGCAGGGGGCTCCACGACGGCGCCAGAGGTGCGAACCGACGGGCGGGACGAGGCGCACGCCACGGCCAGCATCGCGACGCAGAGACGGGTCGTCGGTCGCCGCACCGGGTGGTCGTCGCGCACGTGAGCGCGAGGCGCAACGGTCACGGCAGTGACCACCCGATCGGCGCTGGCGTCGCGACGATCGGGTGGGCTACGGTGCTCGGTGGAAGCACGACCTGGTCTGGTGACGGGCCCAGTCTTCAAAACTGGTGGCGACGGTGCCTTTCGCACCGCGCGGGAGGTTCGATTCCTCTGTGCTTCCGCCAGAGCAGCGCGAAACTCCAGGGGAATCTGGGAGGTCCGTCGAGCGCTCCAGGGTATCTTCCGGGCTATCTGCGCCGGGCCCTGATGGCGCGCCTCCCTCGATCGCCGGGTCGACGTCGTTCGAGGGCGCTGGGAGCACGACCTTCAGCTTCACGAGCTCGGCGCAGAGGGGCTCCCACTGGTCGCGGACGTAGCCCTCGTACGCGCTGCTCGGGGGCGCGTGCGTGATCAGGCGCAGCAGCGCAGCGTCGCCGCCGTCCTTCTTCGTCTGCGTGATGAACGTGTGGCGCGCGCTGTAGGCGTGCCGCGACCGCAGTCCGACCGCCACGCAGTCCTCGCGGAAGGTCCGGTTGAGCGTGCTCTCGTTGCGTGGCTGGCCCCTGCGGCGCCCCCGGACAGACGGGACGATGTAGTCCTCCGGCGTCGGCGCGCGGCCCATGAACCGGGCCCACCCCGTGGCGAACCACTCGACGAGGATGATCTCGAGCGCCGGATGGACCGGCGCCTCCTTCTCCGCGCCGGTCTTGGTCGGCCCCTCGACCCTCGTGACGGACTTGATCGCGCGCTCGACGCACAGCCGAGTGAGCGGCGCGGCGCTCCGGTCCCAGTCGCGGAAGCGAAGCGCCGCAGACTCGCCCGGGCGCATCCCGGTGAGGAAGAGGAGGGCGTAGAGAACGCGGCGGTCCTCCTCGATGCGCAGGTCCGTGAGGAGCTGTCCGACCTCTTCGCGACCGAACCATCCCTCCTTGCGCGCCTTGGCGTTCTTGAATCTCTTCGGCGGGAGCTGGGCCCGCACGGGGCCAAGACGGAACGGGTTCGTCGGCAGGAGCTCCTCGATGATGGCGACGTCGAGCGCGCGCTGGCAGACGTCGTAGATGCTCCGTACGGCGCTCGACCCGAGCGTGGCCCCGCGGCGCGATGGCAGGGCGACGAGGAAGGTGATGAGCGTGGCCCCGTGACTGGGCTTCAGGTCTCGGACAGGAACGTCCGCCACCGGTGAGGGGGCCAGGTAGAACTCGACGCGGCTGCGGTCCTTCGCGGCAGACTCATAGGAGCGGGACCCCGCGAAGCGACGGAGGAACGAGATGAACGTGGGGTTCTCCGGCACGGGGCTCGCGGGAGCCGCAGACGGCTCGGGAGCCTCCGGGTCCCAGGCGCCAGCGATGTACTCGCGCACCAGCTCCGACCGCACGAGCGCGAGGTAGTTGTCGTCGATCGGGAGCCCATCAGACGGCGCCGGGACCTGCCGTTCGAACGACCTCCCAGAGCGAAGGGTCAGACCGACGTACCAGGTGCCGCCTTTCAGCCGGACCCAGCCCTTGCGAGCGCGGCCCATCGCTACTTCCTCCCCATGAGGCTCGCGACGGCCGCCATGGCGGCGGGCGCCCGCCGCTCCGAGGCGGAGGTGCACAGAGGGAGACCCGCGATCACCGCCCGAACGTCCGCGAGGGCGACCCAGTTGTGCTTGCCGTCGCGGCGGTACGGGATGCGGTGCCGCTGGCACCAGTCCCGTACCGATCGAGCGTTGTCCTTTCCGAGGTAGGGCGCGAGCGCCGCCATCGCTGCCGCGCCGAGACCGAGCGAGAGGCCCCCGAGCGATTCGTCGCTGTCGGGCGAGCGCGAGGGGTCGCCGGTCGGCGGGACGATCGACCGGGACGTCTGAGCTGCGCGTCTCATCGGAACGCCCCCTTGGCTGCGACCCTGCCTCGGTGGTTGAGGATCGTGACGGGTGCAGCGACCGGCGCGTTGGTCGACCACGCCTTCGAAGTGTTGATCGTCGGCGGACTCGTCACGACGCCACGTCGAAACAACTCCGGGCCATCGAACTTGCCGTCCCGCCACAGAGCGATCATCCACTCGCTGTCGTTCGCCATGCGCCCTCGCCTTCGACGGGCAACTTACCGCAGGCACACGATAGATCAAATAGGATAGATCGAATTATCGAGTCTTCCCTGATTTTCGGTGTCCGCCGCGCTTCACCGATCCGTCACGCCGGGCCTCCTCCAGCTCAGCCTCAAGGCCGAGATCCTTGATGGCGCGAAGCACGTTCCCGGTGCCGCCCAACTTGAGCTCCGTACCTGTGACGGTCATGTTCCAGTTGTTGCGCACGAGCACCTCACGGAGAAGCGTGCGACGCACGGCTGCCGAGGCGAGCGCTCCGACCGCAGCGAGCGTGTTGCCGCCCTGGGGCCTCATGGCTTCGCGTTCGACGAGTTCCGCTGCGACGTCGAGCATCGCGGCCGGCGCCCACACGATGAAATCCTCGAGGGAGACGCCGCCTTCAGACGAGTCGGTCGCGCATCCAGGACTGTCCCTGAAAAGTGCCAGCTGGTAGACGAGCTCGTCGTCGAAGGCGTTTCGACCGTCGGGAGACCGGAGCACCAGCAGCGAGGGAAGCATCTCCGCCGAGGTGTGAGGTCCCGGCGGGCCCACCACCTCGGCGATGACGACCCCAACCTTTTCTCTCAGGTAGGTCGCGAACGCCTCGCGAGCTTTCTCTTCGGCAGGCGAAACGCTTCGCGCACCGATCGATTCATCATGCGCAGGAGGAGTCGCAGACGTGTCGAAACCGAGGGCGGAAACGCCCTGGCTGGATCGTAGCCGTCGGGTAACGTGGACCAAGGCTTCGCGCTTCGGGACCGTCACCGCTGCTTCTCCCTCTTCTCCAACGTCGTGAGGCCCTCAAGGAGCGCCATGCGAAGCACGTCGGTTCGGGTGATGACCAGCCCAGGTCGAGCGAACCGGCCGGTCAGGAGCTCTAGCCGCTTGATGATCGTGCGATCGAGCCGGACTGCAAGCTGGATCCTCTCCGGGTCGCCGCTCACGATCTCGGGCGTGGTTGCTTTCTTCGCCGCCATTCCCACCACCCTACCACCCGGGATGCATCGAATACCATCACACCCCGACTCGGGCACTCCCAGGGTCGCCGGCGATGGCAGGCGCGAGTAGCGCGCTCGCTCGCGCCAGTGCGACGTCGCACGACACAGCGCGTGCAACCCATACTGGCAAAGGCGCGAGCAGCCCTTGGGAAAGATGGTGCCGCGACGGCTGGTCGATCGACTGCGGTGAGAGCGACGCGGGGGGCACGCCATCAGGGTCGAAGCGATTCCATCGCGGAGTGTCCCGAGCTTGTGGGAGCGTGCACCGATGAAGAGCGCGGCCGACGGACGGTGGGTGGCGTGGACGTTATGGACCGCGCTCTGCGTCGGCGGATGCGGGTCGACCGTCACGAGCACCGACGCCTCGGGCGTCGATGCGATCCCATCGTCGGACCAGGGTGTGGTCGCGGTCGACGCGGGCTCACCGATCGACGCGCCCGCGCCGATGGATGTCGTCGAAGTCGAGGACGCGAGCGTGCGGGAGGACGCGGACGAGCCGCTGCCTACGGATGCCGGTGTCAACCCTGCGTCCGACCGTCCCGATGTGATGATGGCCGATGTGCCAGGCGCGGCCTGCGCTTCGGCGACGCTCGTGCGCGACGGCGACGTGCTGATGGGTCAGGCCTTCGGTGGGACGTCGTCGGTGCCGTCCTGCAACGGGTCGTTCGCGCGAGTGAGCCCCACGCGCTGGTATCGCGCGACGGTTCCTGCCGATGGCGTTCTCGAGGTCACGGTGCCCGACGGACAGGGCAGCGCGGTCGAGCTCTCCGCGCTGGAGTCGTGCGAGGCGACGACCTGTCTCGCCGGCACACGCGGAGGTCGCGAGCTCGGGCCGCTGGTGTTCCACAACGGGGCGTCGTCGGCGCGAACGGTGTTCGTTGCGGTGATCAACCTCGCTCGGGTGCCCGCGCCGCTGACGGTCGCCGTGCGCATCCGCGGCGCGTCGGCCAACTCGACCTGCGCTGCCGCCACGCCGCTCGTGGAGGGGATCACCCTGCGCGGACAGGACCTCGGGCTCTCCGCCGAGAACGCCGTGAACTGCTACGACCCCTCCGACCGGGGCGTGCCCGCGCTCTTCTACACGGTGACCGTTCCTCCGCGGACCGCCCTGCTCGCGCGCGCTCTCCGCACGTCGACCGCGGCGTCGGTCCTCTACTCCTACGTGCGACCGGCCTGCGGTGAGCCCGGCTGCCTCGCGACGGCCTTCACGCGCCTCTTCTCTTCCGGCGAGGCGATCGGCCAGTTCAACAACGCGAGCGACGCGCCGCGCTCTGTGTCCGTCGCGATCGGCAGCGCGCCGGAGTTCGCGCGGCCGGTGGTCGACGTGACGGCGACGTTTCGGGCGCTTCCCGCCAACGCCCGCTGCAACGCTCCGATCACCCTCACATCGGGCATCGCCGCGCGCCTCGAACACCCGGAGGACGCTACCGATGCCACCCCGCGCTGCCCCGGCGCTTCCGACGTGCCGCCGAGGGCGATGTACTACGACATCGTCGTGCCCGCAGGGCAGACACTCACCGCGGGCCTCAGCTCCGCGTTGGACGGGCATTCGCCGTACGGGTTCGTTCGGCTGTTCACCGGCTGCGGCGGCGTGTGCCTCGCCTCATCCTCCGCGGAGCTCAGCTCGTCTCGCGCCCTCTACGTCAACGCGAATCCTGTCGCGCAGCGCGTCCTCATCGCCGCCGGCTCAGCGCGGACCGATCGCTCGCCGCCGCTCGAGCTGCGCGCGACGCTGCGCCCAACCTCGGCCAACCTGGACTGCGCGGGCGCGGTGGCCCTCAGCCCGGCATCGCCTGCGCGGGACATCGACCTCCTCGAGGCCCACGACCCCGACCCCTGCGGGGGAACGGGCGGGCCGGTGCTGTACTACGCGGTCGCGGTCCCCGCGGGCGCGACTCTCACGGTTCAAGGAGGCGTCGCGCCGGCTCGGGGTGGGCCCTCGATCAGCCTGCTCGGCGGCTGCGGTGGCGTGTGCCTGGCGCAGTCCCGACCGACCGGCGAGGCCACCTCGAGTCTCGTCTACTCGAACCGCGGCGCGGACCGATCGTTGATCGTCGCCGTCGGCACCGGGGCCTACCCTGCGGACCCTGCCACCCCGGTCAATGTAAGCGTTCGCGTCGAGTAGGTCGCGACGCGCCCGATGGGAGATGTCGTCTGCCCTCGTCCACTCGTCCGAGAACTCGGCGTGAATGCCCTCGCGCGCCCGCGCCTCGCACCGCCCCGCGTCGGCGAACTCGCCGAGGTCGAAGGGGCTCGTGAGACCGTCGAGCACGGCCTTGCCGGGGAAGAGCTCGGCCAGCGCGCGGCTCAGTCGGTAGGAGGTTCCTGCCTCAGGGCCGAGCGCCTGCGAGAAGACATCCGAGGGGTCGGTCATCGGGCCAAAGCCTACAGGGATCCAAAGTGCTGCGCGCGATCGCCCCCGGGGCCCGCGACGACGGTCGGCGGGCGTAGCGTCCGAGACCATGGTGGTCGCCAAGCAACGGCCCGAGAGCCGCGAGTTGCGCCTACGCAAGTGTCCGCGCTGCGACGTCGTCTTCGAGGTCTGCTCGTCCTGCGATTGCGGGCGCCTCTACTGCTCCGTGAGGTGCAGCACGCTGGCCGGCATCGTGGTCCACCGCGGGGCCGAAGCGCGATACCAGCGCACCGCGGCGGGGAAGCGGAATCACAACGCGCGGCAGGGCAAATACAGAAACCGAAAGCGCCTCCGGAAAGTGACTGATCCCACCGGCGCCACGTCGTTGCGGTCGGCCTACGACCCTCCCGCGAACTCCCGCGCAGCGCTCACGTCGAGCGCCGCTGGGGCCGCCGGAAGGAGTCCGCCCGATGCACCCGTTCTCTCCCATCCCCCCCGCCAACGACAACGCCCGCACGAGGATCTCTCCCCTTCTCGCGCCGTCGAGCCGGGGACCTGTCACATCTGCCGAGGTCGTCGATGACTCCACCCCACCGGCGCGCCGACGCCTCGCGATGGCACCGCGGGAGGAGCGACCGTGACCGCCCACGCCCTGGCGGTCGAGAGCCCCTGTAACAGCTGTGCGCAGCGCCCGACGTGCCGCGAGGAGTGCGCGCGGCTGGCGCCTCTGGTCTCGCGGGTGATCGGGGACGGCTGGCACCTCACGCTGTTCGAGCAGCGGCACGCCGCGAAGGCCAACGACGACGAGGACGACGCGCCCTGCGACCCCGCCGACGACGATGCGCGGCGCGCCTCGCTCCTCGCGGCGCTGCAGCGCCTGCCGTCCGACGAGCGCCAGGTGGTCGAAGCTCGCGCGGAGGGCGTGACCGTCCGCGAACTCGCGCGCCGGATGAGGCGAGCGCGCGAGACCATCGCGCGGCTGCACGCCGAGGGTCTCGCTCGCCTCCGCCTCCTCGTACACGCCCCGACCGCCGTCTCTCCGTCGACCTCGTTGTTCGCTCCGAAGGAGGATCCCGTGCCCCAGAAGAGTCCCCGCCCGCTCGACGTTGTTCCCTCCGCCGACGACCCGACGCCGAAGGTCGCGGCCTGCATCCACAACGGCTGCAACCGTCCAGTGAGCCGCGAACCCACGACGCGACCGGAGCTTCGCCTCTACTGCGCCGCGCACCGCCGCAAGCTCACCAGGCTATCGCCCGACCAGGTGGCGGCCCTGGCGTCCGCTCGGCGCCCGAGGATCGACCCCGACGAGGCGGGCGTCGCAGACCTCCTGCGTCTCCTGAAGGAGCATCAGGCCCTGGTCCACCCGGTCAGCCCCGCGCTCGCGGCCGCGCTCCTGCTGCGAAACCGGAAGAACCGCTCGGTGACCGCGCGCGAGATCCAGAAGCTGGCCGGCGACATGGCGGCCGGCGCGTGGCCCGTGAACAACCAGGGCCTCGGCATCGGCGAAGACGGCCTGCTCTACGACGGCCAGCACCGCTTGATGGCGGTCCTGCACGCCGGGGTGACGGTGAGGATGCTCGTGGTCGGCGGGCTCGACGAGGCGGCGCGCGCGACCATCGACCGGGGGCGCACCCGGAGCGTGGGCAACGTCCTCCAGATGTTCGACGGCGAGGCCCACGGGCCGAAGGTCGTACCCTGGATTCGCGCGCTCGTGTGTCTGCACGGCCGCGCGGACAACCACCTCTCGACGCACGCTGCGCGCGAGGAGCTCGCCCGCTACCGCGCCTCCGTCGACTGGTTGCTCGCCCACGGCCCGCGCGGCCGGCCGTTCTGCATGGCGCCGGTGGTCGCGGGGCTGATCTACGCGCACCACGTCCTCGGCGCCGAGGTCGAGCCGTTCATCCGCGGCTACGCGAGCGGAGCCGGGCTCCCGGAGGGCTCTCCGGCGCTCGCCTTGCGTCGGCTCGTCGGCGAGGGCGGCGGGCCCCGCCAGCGCGAGCGGGCGCTCACGCTTAAGACCCTGACCTGCGTGATGGCGCACGTCCGGGGTGAGACGCTGCTGCGCATCCCGCCCAACGAGGACGGCTACGACCGCCTCGTGCGCATAGAGAGCGGGCGGGCGTGACGTCCGCGTAGCCCTCTCGCCGCCGTCGCTCTCCCCGCTCATCTCCGCCCGTCGGTCGCTCCGCTCAACTGCGGGTCCATCGGGCCGCCACCCTTCCACGATGACTCGCGCGTTCGTCGTCGCCCACCGACGGGCCCTCGCCGCGGGTCACGACCGCAGCGCCCTGCGTCGGCGCACCGCCCACAGCACGACGCCCGCCGCGAGCGCGACGCCCGACCGCCCGCCTCGTTCGCCGCCCGCGCGACATCCGCAGCCCGCGCTCACCGTCGTCCCGGTGGTGGGGCGTCCTCCTGCATCCGCGCCTCCAGCGTCGGTGCGCAGACCTCCAGCGTCGAGGGTCCCCTCTCCCGGTCGGCGGCACTCCCCGGCGACGCACGCCTCGCCCTCGGGGCACGGCGTCGCGCCGTCCGGGAGCGCACATCGGTCCCGGCACGCCCCGCGCTCGCAGTACGAGCCCGTGGGGCAGGTCACGTCGAGGCAGTCGTCGGCGACGCAGCGGCCATCGGGCGCGCAGCCGAGACCGTCCGGACATGATCCGCAGGTGCAGCTGAACCGGCACTGCCCGTACCCCGGCTGCCGTGGGTCATCCTGGCAGAGCTGATCGCCTTCGCAGAACGCCTCGTCGCAGGGGCGGACGCAGCGGCCCGCGCGGCACTCCTGGCCGAAGGGACAGGACACCCCTTCGCAGGGGCTCGCGCACGCCCCCGCGAGGCAGCGCTGGCCGGGCGCGCAGGTGATCGCCTCGCAGGCGTCCTCGACGCAGGTCCCACGCACCGAGCAGATGCGCCCGCCGGGGCATGCGCGATCGGCCGGACAGCGCAACGCGCATCGCCCTCGATCGCAGACCTCGCCCTCGCCACAGTGGGCGTCGTCGTCGTCGACTCGCCCGTCGCAGTCGTTGTCCAGGCCGTTGCAGCGGCGGGCTTGCGGACCTCGGAGCGGTCGGCAATACGTCTCGAAGTCGGAGCGGCAGAGCGTGACCCCTTCGGCGCAGACGCCCGCGCGGTCGGGGACCACGCACGGCCTGCCTGCGCTGCTGCAACCGCCGCCGTCGGAGATGCCGACGATGGAGAAGCGATGCAGTCCTGGCTCTCCATTGGGGACATTGGTGGTGCGGCAGAGCTCGCCGATGGCCGCGGTGCGCGAGCTCGGGAGGGCGTAGAAATTCCGTTGGTTGCCAACGTCGAAGCCGACCTGGGCGTGGGCGCCGTCGGCCCCGGCGGTCCACTCGCAGCGGTTGTAGCGAAACTCCATGTCGACGCGGCCGACGTTGGGACATCGGGACGACCTCGACACGATCAGCTGGAAGTCGTCGCGCGCGTCGTCGGGGTCGGCGCTGCGCCGCACGTCGTGCCAGGTCACGACGATCCGCCCCAGCTCCACGTGAAAGCAGATCGCGTTGCCCGAGGGTCGGCCGCCCCCGCGCGTGTCGACGTCGGCCCACCAGGGAGCGATCATCGCCTGCCCCGCCCGCGGAAACGGGCGAGGCGTCGGGTCGGCGAGCGGCGCGGCGAAGGTGATGTTGCCGTTGGTGTTGACGAAGAAGCGATCCACGCGCTCGTTGAAGAGAAAGAGCCCTTCGGGGAAGGCTGCGCGGAGGTCGACGGCCACCGGCGTCGCGCGAGCGTCGGGCTGCGGACCCGCGTAGGAGCCGTCGTCGCTGGGGTGCACGCAGTGCTCGGGCAGGCCGTAGCCGCTCGGTCCACCGAAGCCGCTGAGCAGGGGGACCGCGCCCGCCGGAGCGATCCGCAGTGTCAGGCAAGCCGCGACGAGCAGGGGGGACCTACGCACGAGCGAAGGGCCACCGTCGCACGCGCAGCGGCGAGCAGGAAGGGGCGCTGGTCGTCGCTCCGGCACCAGCGGATCGCTGAGGTGGACCCCGGCGGGGGACGATCCCGACGGGAGCGGGTGCATCACCCGGTTCCGCTGACGCGCCGACCGAAGACGCTCGTGGACCAGCGTCGTGAAGTTCGCTCGAACGCTTGACGGCCGTGGTGCCTCGCCGCTCCTAATGCGCGCCGCTCCAGTGCCCTCCCGAGTCCACCCTCTGCGTCGCCCTGCCCTCGCGTCTTCCCTCGGCCTCGCCGCGCTGCTGTTTGCGATCCGCGCGGAGGCGATCGACGAGGCCTCTGGTGCGCGCCTCTCCTGGGTGCGGGCCGATGGGGCAGACACCTGCCCTTCGATCGATGAGCTCACCTCGCAGGTCGTCCAGCTGCTGGGCCGCGACCCCTTCCAGGCGAACCCCGCGCAGCACATCGAGGCCGTCGCCGAGCGCCATCACGGTCAGTGGCGGGCGAGGCTCTACGTGCGCACCAGCGACCACCCGATCGCGCCCCCGAGGGAGATCATCGACGACGCGCCGGATTGCAGCGCCCTCGCCACGGCGGTCTCGCTGGCGATCGCGCTGAGCATCGACCCCACGGTGCGCCCCGCGCCGCCGCCACCCTCGCCCACCCCGGCGAGACCCGCCCCTGCCCCGTCCTTCGCGCTCCGGGAACCGCGCCCGGCGGTGAGTTCCACCGTCGCGCTTGGCGCCTTCGGCCAGCTCGGGCTCCTCCCCGGCAGCTCCTTCGGAGCCGAGCTCTCGGCCGAGCCGTGGTCGCAAGACCGACTGCACCTCCGCGTCGGCGCGATCTTCCTTCCCGAGGTGCGCGCCGACCGCCCTGGAGGGGCCTTCCTCTTCGGCGCGACGGCCATCTCGCTCTCTCCCTGCGTGCACCTGTTCCGGGGTCAGGTCGCTTCCGTCGCTGCGTGCGGGACCTTCGTCGTGGGCGCCGCGCACGCACTGGCGCTCGACCTCACGCCGGTCGCTCCCGCCCAGCGGGCCTGGTTCGCGCTGGGAGCCTCCGCGCGGGCGTCGCTCCGGGTGGTCGGCCCCCTCTACGCGGAGGCGCGGCTCGACGTGGTCGCGCTGCCGTTGAGGGTGCAGTTCAACCTCCAGGGAGCGGCCGACGCCGTCTTCGAGCAGTCGCCGGTCGCCCTGAGCGGCTTCCTGGGTCTGGGTCTGTCGTTTCGGTGAAGGTCGTCGCCTCCGACCCGCAATGGGGGCATGCGGTGTCACTCACCCATCCTCCCATTCCTGTCGCATTGATCGTCGAGCGCCCCGACGTAGGCGACGTCGTCGCGGAGCACGGTGACTTCCTCTGGAAGACCCTCCAGCGCTGCGGCGTCCGCGAGGCCGACGTCGCCGACACCCTTCAGGAGGTCCTGATCGTGGTGCACCGCAAGCTGCCCTCCTACGACACCGGGCGCCCGATGCCGCCGTGGCTCTTCGGCATCTGCCTTCGGGTCGCCACCGCGCACCGGCGGCTCGCCTGGGTCCGGCGGGAGCGGCCCGTCGAGCAGGCGCCCGAGGACCCCTCCCGCCCCGCGCCGCCCGACCCCGAGGAGGCTGCCAGCCAGGCCCAGGCGAGGGCGCGGCTCGCGAGGGTCCTCGACGCGATGGACGCCGACAAGCGAGCGCTGCTGGTGATGTTCGAGATCGAGGAGCTGCCCTGCGACGAGATCGCGGCGATCGTCGGTGCGCCGGTAGGAACAGTCTGGTCGCGCCTCCACGCCGCCCGACGCCAGTTCGAGGCGACGCTGGCGCGGCTCCACGCGCGCGAGTCGAGGGGGGCGCGATGAGCGAGCCCCGGCGCTGGCGACACGACGACGGCGGGGCCTCGCCCGAGGTGCGCGACCTGCTCGCGGCCGGGCGCGCTCCCCGAGGGATGAGCCCCGCCGAGCGGGACCGCGCGACCCGGCAGGCGGCCCGCATCGCGGCAGCCCCGGTGGGATGGTTCGCGTGGTCGAGCGCCTCCAAGGCCCTCGCGGCCTCGCTCGCGACGGTGGGCCTCGTGGTGGCCGCGCGCGTCGTCGTCCCCCACACCACGGCCCATCGTGGCGTGAGCCGACCGGCCGCGGCCGTACGTACATCGGGCCGAGCTCCCGAGGCGGCGCCCTCTTCGGTCTCTGTTCCCCCGGTCGTTACTTCTGCACCGACGGCCGCGACCGTCGCATCGACTCCGGTTCGCACCGCGGCGCCGCGGACCGCGCCGATGCCTCGACCCCATCGGCTGCCGCCGACTGCGCCCTCCAGCGGAAGTGTCCCCGTGCTCGCGCCGGTCTCCTCGGGTGCCGTCGTGGCTCCTGCGATGGCCCCTCGTCGGGATGAGTCGCTCGCCGCGGAGGCGGCCCTCCTGGTGCGGGCCCAGCGCTCGCTGGAGAGCGACCCGGAGGCCTCGCTCGGACTGCTCGATACGCATGCGGGCTTCGCTCATCCGCGGCTCGCGGAGGAGCGTGAGCTGCTCGCGGTGCTGGCGCTTCAGAGGCTCGGTCGCGCCGAGGCGATGCGGGTGCGAGGCGAGGCGATGCTCGCGCGATGGCCGACGGGAGCCGCTGCGCAGCGAGTGCGTCGGCTGCTCGGGCCGATGCCCTCGCCGTAGGCGAGCAACGATTGTCTGAAGGGACGGGGACGTTCCCCGCAATGGGGGAACGGAGAAGCCGTGAAACGACCTGTGATGACGAGAACGCTTGCCTGCCTCGGTGCGACCATCCTTGCGGGCTGCCTAAACACCGTGACCATCGCTGCCTCGCCCGACGCGTCGGCTCCCAGTACCAACGTCGATGTTGAGACGCCGCACGACTCGGGTTCGATCGGAGACCGCGGCGAGGCACTGCCCTCGTCGTGCGCTGCGACACGCTGCGCCGCGGGTGAGCAGTGCTGCCTGACGACAGGGCGGTGCTTCGATCCCCGGGTGTCGACTGGCCAGTGTTCGGCACCGGTGCAGGACTCGTCGCCGCAGCGGACCTGCGCCTCCGATGCGGATTGCGCCGAGAGCGAGTTCTGCCGGTCGGATCAGGGCCTCTGTCTCGGCGCGGGCCACTGCGCGTCGCGTGACGCCTGCGGCGAGTGCATCACCAGCATTCCCGGTGCTTGCACGGTGTGCGGGTGTGACGGCGTGAACTATCCCAACTCCCAGACCGCGTGCCGTCTGGGTGTCCGCGCGGTCGAGTCGGTGGGAGGCGCATGCGGCGGCAACCGGCCGGGCAGCCCCGATGCTGGCTTCTACGGCGATGGGGGGACGGCACGCATCCCCTGCGCGAACTCCACGCACTGCCCTGCTGCGCAGAGCTGCTGCGCGATCACGGGCGTGTGCTTCGAGACGGGTTGTTCCGCCTGTTGTCGGCAGCCACCGCCGGGGACGAGCTTCCCCTGCATCACAAACGCGCAGTGTCGGAGCGACGAGTATTGTCGCGGTGAGGGGTGTGACACCCCTGGTGGCTGCGTGAGGATCCCGACCTCAGCCGGTTGCGGTGGCAGCGTCGCGCAGGTGTGTGGTTGCGACGGACGCACCTACGTCAACGACTGTTGGGCGGCCGGCGCCGGGGTCCGTGTCGCCCGCTCGGGGGCCTGCCCGTAGCGACGGGCACCTCGGCGCCTGACACTGCTCCGTCAGGTCCGTCTGGCGTGCGCAGTAGCGCTAGTGAGCGGTCGACATCAGGCCGATGGCCAGAGCCGCCAGTACGACCATCCCGACGACCAGCGCGGCGAGCTGCGCGGTCACCTTGTTCAGATCCGGTTCCGGGTCGCGATCCCGTGACGGCGCATCGCTCGTGACCACAAGGTCGTCGGCGCCGAGCTCAGGCGCCTCAAGGTCGTCGGGCTTGCGGGGCGGTGCTGCCATGCGGTACGGCACGTTGCGAGGGTACAGCACGGGCGTTGGGCGATGTGCGCGTTGATCGTCGCAGGGGCGGCCGAACCGGGCAGGTGCCCCGCGGTGTCAGGCGTCCAGCAGGCGGGGGCTGCCCTGCGTCAATGGCCAGCAAGATCCGACCGTCGCGCGCCGTCCGATCAGACCCACGGCCGTCCGAGGAGGCCGAGCGACGCGCAGGCCGCGAGCGGAACGCACGTTACGACCACGTAGGCGAGCGCCTCGGCGTCGGCGACGGAGCGCGCTGCGGCGATGGCGCGGAGCACGGCGGCCCGATCGCCCTCGACGTAGTCGTCCGGCCCGAGGGCGGGTACGTCGCGGTAGTGGGACGTCGCTCCGACGACACTCCGCAACAACACCACCGGGCCTGCGTATGCCGGGTCGGTGCCGTTCGCCCGGAGGCGCGCTTCGCTGCCCTCGAGCACCAGTTCGCCGTCGCTCGTCCGCGTCGCCTCGCGCCACGCCGAGGGCTCGCCGAACGCTCGGCGGAAGGCCCTCGCTCGGCGCAACGTGGCCGCGGCCGCGGCGAAGCCGACCACCGCCGCGAGGGTCCAGGACATCGGGGGCGCGAGGTCGTGGGCGAGTCGGCGGAGCGTCGGGGTGAAGACGTGACAGTCCGCGAGGTCGAGCGCCCGCGGCGTCCACACGTCTGGGACGTAGAGCACGTTGCGGCGCCGATCGATGCGCGGTGATTGTTGGTACCCCGGGTACAGCCAGCGTGTGGGGCGGCCGCCTGCGTCGGGGGCTTCGAGGCTCACCGAACCTGCCCGATTCCAGATGGTGCACCGGCCCACCGGCATCGCGATGACCTGATCGGGGGTCGATGCGCTCGCGTCCGGGTCCGGGACCGAGATCAGTCTGGCGATGTACTCGTTGGGACTCGGGTGGTCGAGGTGACGGACCGCGGCGCCGGGGACGAGAAGCACGCCGAGCGCCATGGCCACGACGAGCATCGGCCGCGCTGCGACCGCGAGCAGACGGCGGGGCAACAGGCCGAACCCGAGGGCGAACAGGGGCACCGCAACCCAGAGGAAGCTGGTCACCATGGTCGAGAGGTTCCGCGGCGGGTTGTCCGCGAACTGCGCGAGGCGAAACATTCCGCCACCGACCTGATCGATCACGAAGGGTACCTGGGCGACGACGGCCGCCGTGAGCGCGAACACGGTGCGAAGGCGCGGCGTCGGGTCGCCCGCCATCGCGTCGGGGAGCTCGCGTGGAGCCATCCACCGGACCGCCGCGAGGAGCAGCCACGGCAGCGCGGCGTCGATACGACCCACTCCGTTCTCAATCGACAACATCCCGAGGAACAGTCCCCCGAAGGCGAGGAGCAGGCCGCCCCCGAACATCCGCAGGTAGCCGGGCGAGCCCGCGGCGGAGTCGGGCACGCTTCGGGCCCCGCGCAGCCACGTGGCAGGGGACAGCGGCGACCCCATCGTCACGACATCCATCGGAGCATCGTACCGGCGACGGCCCCAGCGCGGGGCGCCCGAAAGCTCACCCGGCTCGCGAGCCCTCCCCCGCCGTCGTCGCTCGTCGAAGCTCGAGCCGTCGTCCATCCAAGGCGTCGTCGCCCAGGATCGCCTCCTCGTGCGCCGCGATGACGACCTTCCGCATCACGTCCTGACGGTGACCGCGGCAGTGCGCAGGGATCCTCGATTGCACGCGCCCCGCCCCGAGCGTAGCGTCGCGCCGGAGAGCGGCGGGGGGGGAGGCCCAGAGCGTGTCGACGAACGTCACGGAGGAGACCGAGTCCGAGGATCCGTTGCAGCCGGGCGCGATGTTCGGTCGCTACGCCATCGTGCGGAGGATCGGCAAGGGAGGGATGGGGGCCGTCTACGAGGCGACGCACGTGGACCTCCAGAAGCGCGTGGCGCTGAAGACGCTTCACCCCGAGTTCGCGCGCGACGCGACCATCCGGGCGCGGTTCCTCCAGGAGGGCAAGGCCGCCTCGCGGCTCCGACACCCTCACGTCGTCGACGTCTCGGACTTCGGCGTGCAAGACGGCAACGCCTACCTGGTGATGGAGTACCTCGAGGGCGAAGGGCTCGACGCGCTCCTCGAGCGCGACGGGGCGCTGGAGGTCGAGAGAATCGCCGAGATCCTGCTGCCGATCTGCTCGGCGGTGTCGGCGGCCCACCGCGAGGGCATCGTCCACCGCGACCTCAAGCCAGAGAACGTCTTCCTCGCCCGCAACGCCCTCGGCCAGACGCTGCCCAAGGTGCTGGATTTCGGGATCTCCAAGCTCGACGACCCGGCGTCGGGCTTCGCGCGCACGGGCTCCTCTGCCCTCCTGGGGACGCCCTATTACATGTCCCCCGAGCAGGCGCAGGGGGCCAACCGCGTCGACGCCCGCAGCGACCAGTACGCGCTCGGCGTCATCGCGTACGAGTGCGCGACCGGGCAGAGGCCCTTCGACGCCGACGCGCTGTTCGTGCTGCTCAAGCGCGTCGTGGAGGGCGACGCGCGACCGCCGCGCGCCCTGCGGCCGGACCTCCCGATCCCCTTCGAGCGGATGATCCTCCGGGCGATGAGCGTCGACCCGGGCGACCGCTTCCCCTCCGTCGAGACCTTCGCGGCCGAGCTCGTGGCCTTCGCAGGCTCGACCGCTCGCACGACGTGGGAGCCGCTGCTCGCGCACGCGACAGCGCCGTCGCCCTCGGGCGGCCCTGGCCGCGCCGCGCCGACCAGCACCCTCAACGCCAGCGCCGCGGAGATCCCCGCGCGCACCCCTGACTCACTCCGCAAGGGGCTCCTCTGGACCGCCGTCGCCGTCGCCGTCGCGTGTGCGTTGGTCGCGGCCGGCTCGGCGCTCACGCGGCGCCCTTCGGTTGCCGGCCCGGCGGCGTCGGCCCCGGTTACGGTCCTGAGGCGCGAGGTAATCGAGGCGCCGACGGTCGCCCCGACGCCCGCCGTCGTGGCGGTCGTCACGACACCGACGGCGCCGCCGCCGGCCACGGCGTCCACGGTCGTCACGTCGGCCGCCCGGTCGCCGGGTGCGCGTCGGCCGGCCCGCCCTCGGGGGAGAGCGACGTCCTTGGCGCGGCCCCGCCCCGACGCCGTCGAGCGTGGGACCAATGGCGCGTCCATCGAGGAGTGACCGATGAGAGTCTGGACGAGAGGTCGGATGACGGCGCCCGCGGTGCTGCTCTCCGCCGCGACGGCGTCGTCGCTCGCGGGGGCGCAGTCGGGCCCGTGTGCAGGCCCCATCCACGCGGGCGTCGAGCTGCGGCGGCAGCGACGTGACGCCGAGGCGCTGGCGGTGTTCCGGGAAGCCGCGGCGGCGTGCCGCGAGCCGCGGCTCCGGGTGCAGATGGCGGAGGCCGAACAGGCGCTGGGGCAGTGGGTGCCCGCGGCGCGGGACCTCCGCGAGGCGCTGGCCGTCCCCGGCGACTCGTGGGTGGAGCAGCGCCGGCCGCGGCTCCTCGAGGAACTCCGCACGATCGAGCAGCACGTCGGCGGGGTCATGGTCGTCGGCGGGGTCCCGGGCTCCGAGGTCCTGCTGGACGGCGAGCGCGTGGCCGAGCTGCCGATGGTCCGCGCCGCGCCCGCAGTGGTCGGCACGCTGCGCCTCGAGGTCCGACGGGCCGGGTACTACGTCATCTCGCGATCGATCACGGTGGAGGCTGGCCACGACGCGCAGGAGTCCATCGAGATGCGCCCGATGATCGCCGAGCAGGCTCCGCCGCCCGCCCCGATCGCCCGCGAGCCCGCCCCGGCCGCCGCGGCGACCGTCGTGGCCACGCGGGGCGCCGCGCCGCGCGATACCGCCCGACTGCCCCCCGAAGCGGGATCGTCGCGGCGCTCGTGGGCCCTCGGCCTGGGCATCGGCGCGGGCGCCGCGCTCGTCGCAGGGGTCGTGGCGCTCGCGGTGCGCGAGGGTCGGGCGTCGGCGTTCAACGACAACCCCGCGTGCTTCGAGTACCAGGGCGCCGCCTTCGGTGGCGGCGAGTGCGAGCGGGCGCAGGCCGCAGTCGGCACCACGACGGCGCTGGCGATCGGGGCCTTCGTAGCGGGCGGCATCGCGGCCGGGGCGTCGATCGTGCTCCTGGTCACGGGGCCTGACCGGCCGCGGGAGACCGCCCGGGTGGTGCGGTGCGGCGTCGGGCCCGGCCTGATCGGCCTGGCGTGCGGCGGGACCTTTTGACGGAATGGAAGGGACCGCTGTCATGAACGCGACCCGATCGAGCCTCGTGTTGATCGCGGCGCTGGTGGGCTGCACGGGCCTCCGCCAGGGCGTCCCGGACGCCTCGACGGGAGGGGACCTCGGGGGATCCGAGGTCGCAGACGGTGGAGCCGCCGATGTCCCACCCGACGCGCCTGCGGTACCCGATGCCCCGGGCGCTGACGTCGTCGAGGGTGGGGTGGATGCCGATGGCGGGGCCTTCGACGCGGCCTTCGATGTCCCACGGGAGTCGGGCGCCGACACCGGGAGCGGCGACGTGGGGCACGTCGATGCGGGCAACGCGGTCGATGTCGGGACGGACCTCGGTCCCGTCGATTCGGGCGTCGCGGACTCCGGGGTCGTCGACTCCGGGGCGCCCGATGTGCCTCCGTCCAGCGTCCTGGCGCCGCGGCCGATCGCGCCGCTCTCGACGGCCACGGTCACGTCGCGTCGACCGACGCTGCGCTGGGTCCTCGCGGCGGCGACCGACGGCGCGCGGGTCGAGATCTGCGCCGATCGGGCGTGCGCGACGGTCGAGCGCACCCTCGTGGCCTCCGGCCGCTCGACGGCACCGGACGCCGACCTCACGCCGGGCGTCCATTTCTGGCGGCTGTTCGGGCGCGCGGGCTCGACCTCGGGGGCCGTACCCGGGCCTACGTGGCAGTTCTCCGTCGGCGCGACCACGGCGCGCGTCGACTCGAGCTGGGGATCATCCACCGACCTCAACGGGGACGGCCGCGCGGACCTGGTGATCGGGGCCGACGGCCTCGATGCCAGCGGGGGAAGGGCCTACGTGTACCCCGGCGACGGCTCGGAGCTTTCCGCGATGCCCGGCGTGCGACTCCTCGGCGGGAGCGGCTCCAACGCCCACTTCGGCTACGCGCTCGCGAGCGCCGGCGACGTCAATGGGGACGGCTTCGCCGACCTCGTCGTGGGCGCATACGGGGCCAACGACCTCGCCGGACGGGTGTCGGTGTACCGCGGGGGCCCGGCCGGCATCGCCGCGACGCCGGACTTCGTCCCGATGCCTCCGACCACCGGAGCCAACGAGCTCGGGTCGAGCGTCGCCGGCCTTGGCGACGTGAACGGGGACGGCTACGGCGACCTGGCGCTCGGGGCCCCCGGGGCTCAGGGCACCGCGACCGACGACGGACTCGTCTACATCTACCTCGGGCGGGCGACCGGGCTCTCCGTCGGACCCAGCGCGACCCTGTCCGCGCCGGGCCTGACCCACGCGCAGTTCGGGACCGTCGTCGCGAGCGCGGGCGACCTAAACGGCGATGGCTTCGGAGACCTCGCGGTCGGAGCGGAGCTGGCGGACTCCGCTGCGGGGAGGGTCTTCGTCTACCTCGGCTCCGCGGCGGGAATTCCTTCGACGCCGAGCGTGACCCTGCCCGCCCCGGACGGGGCCGCGGGGCATTTCGGAGCGACCATCGCGTGCGCCGGTGACGTCGACGGCGACGGGTACACCGAGCTGCTCGTCGGCGCCCCGCAATGGAGCAGTCGCACGGGCCGCGCCTACCTCTTCCGCGGCAGCGCGACCGGACCGCCCGCCGTGGCGAGCGTCACCTTCGCGCACGCGGGCGCCGCCGACGATCGCTTCGGGCAGGACGTCGCGAGCGCGGGCGACCTCAACGGCGACGGCTTCGGCGACGTCGCGATCGGCGCGTCCGGGCTCAACATCTCCACCGGACGTGTGAGCGTGTACCTCGGGCGCGCCGCGGGCCTCTCGACCGCCCCGAGCCTCACCCTCGCGGGACCCCACGGGTATTCGGCCCGCTTCGGGCTCTCGATCACGAGCCTCGGCGACGTGAACGGTGACGCGCTGGACGACCTCGCCGTCGGTGCCCCGTCTCCGAGCGGTCCAGGGTGGGCGGACATCTTCCTCGGCACGGCGAGCGGGCTGACGCCGACGCCCGCCCGGGTCATCGCGTGCCCCGACGGGTCGGGCGGGACCTTCGGCAGGGCGGTCGCCGGGGTCGGGCGATAGGTCGCGCGGGAGGCGGTGCGACGCGACCGGGACTCGGCGGGTGACGCCGCCCGACGGCGCGCCCTTCGACCTCACCCGCGACGAGCAGACCGTCCTCGATCACGACGGGGTCCGCTACGTGGTGCGCCACGGCGCCGTCGCCGAGCGGCTCCCGACGCTCCGCACGGACCGCCTCTTCGGCGCGGCCACGGCGCTCTCCCTCGTCGGCATCCTCGCAGCGGGCACGTAGCTGCGCGGCGTCGACCACGACGACTGCCTGACCCGCGACGACGACGACACGCTGCGCCTGCTGATCGCGCACGGTCCGCCGCCGCGGGCGGTGTCGTACGCGCCGACGCGCGCCGCGGGGGGCGTCGGCACCGAGGGCGGCACCGGGCTCCCCGCACCGGGCGACGAGGGAGCTTCGGGGTTGCGACGCGCGCCGCAGACCTCGCGCAGGGGCCACGGCCGCGCCGCCGCGGAGGCGGCCCTCCTGGTGCGGGCCCAGCGCTCGCTGGAGAGCCACCCGGAGGCCTCGCTCGGGCTGCTCGACACGCATGCAGGCTTCGCCCATCCGCGGCTCGCGGAGGAGCGCGAGCTGCTCGCGGTGCTGGCGCTCCAGAGGCTCGGCCGCGACGAGGCGATGCGGGTGCGAGGCGAGGCGAGGCGATGCTCGCGCGATGGCCGATGGGAGCGGCCGCGCAGCGAGTGCGTCGGCTGCTCGGGCCGATGCCCTCGCCGTAGGCGCGCGACGATTGTCTGAAGGGACGGGGACGTTCCCCGCAATGGGGGAACGGAGAAGCCGTGAAACGACCTGTGATGACGAGAACGCTTGCCTGCCTCGGTGCGACCATCCTTGCGGGCTGCCTCAACACCGTGACCATCGCTGTCCCGCACGACGGGGCGCCGGACGCGGGCACACCTTGGGACCTCGGCGCACCCGAGGTCATCGCGTGGGTCGATGCCGGGGGCCCCACCACCAACGTCGACGTCGCCCCTCTGCGCGACGTGACGACGACCGGGGACGGCGGGGAGGTGCCAACCGCCTCGTGTTCGGCGACCCGCTGCGCCGCAGGCGAGCAGTGCTGCCTGACGACGGGGCGGTGCTTCGACCCGCGGCTCTCGACGGGCGCGTGCACGGCGCCGCCGCAGGACTCGCGCCGGGAGCGGACGTGCGCGTCCAACGCCGACTGCGCGGCGAGCGAGTTCTGCGAGTCGGATCGGGACTTCTGTCTCGGCGCGGGCCACTGCACGCAGCGCGGCAACTGCGGCACCTGCGTCACCGGCACCCCGGGCCGATGCACGGTGTGCGGGTGCGACGGCGTGAACTACCCCGACATCCAGACCTCGTGTCTCGCGGGTGTCCGCGCCGTCGGCCACGCGTCGGGTGCATGCGGCGCCCGATCCACGGACCCCGACGCCGGGCTGGCCCGCATCGCCTGCGCGACCGCGGCGCACTGCCCCGCCGGTCAGAGCTGCTGCGCGATCACGGGCGTCTGCTTCGACACGACGTGCTCCGCCTGCTGTCGTGAGCCGCCCGCGGGAACCCGCTTCCCGTGCGTCACCAACGCGCAGTGCCAACGGGGGGAGTTCTGCCAGAGCGACGGGTGCGACACACCGGGCGGCTGCGTGTCGATCCGGAGCCCCTCGAACTGCAGCGGCGTCGTCGAGCAGGTGTGCGGGTGCGATGGACGCACCTACGTCAACACGTGTTGGGCGGCCTCGGGTGGCACCCGCGTCGCCCACTCGGGGGCCTGCCCGTAGTGACGGCGCCCGCCGCGACTCGGACTGGCGCGCTACGGCGTCTCGTGGACGCGCCGCCACTCCGCGACGGCCTCGGCCGGAACGTCGTTCGGATAGCAGTACGGGGCCTCTCCCCCCTCGCGCGACCAGGCGCTGCGCCGCCCGCAGGCGCGGCCGCGCGAGTCCCGCTGATAGGGGCAGGGACAGCGCCCGTCGTAGGCCTCGATCGACTCGCGGATGAGGGCGCGGCGCACCTGCTCGTCGGTGAGGCGAGCGGTCTGCGCCAGCGCCGAAGCCCTGGCGGAGAGCAGCGAGGCCAGGAGCAGGGCGGCGACGACGCGGTGCTTCGACATGCGATGACGCGGCACGATAACCCGGCCCCGCGCTCGCCCGTCTCGACTTCGCCGACCACCGTGCCGCTGAGCGCACCCCCTGCCCTGCCGCTCACCCAGGCGGTGCCTCTGCGTCGCGGCCGAAGCTCCTAACGCTCTCACTCACAACCGCCGACGGACGCGATTCAAGCTCACGGCGAAGGACTCGGCGAAGCGCTCGGAGCCGTAGACACACGCCACGATCCGCGCCCGAGCCGCCAGCCACTGCAGTCGCCCCACGATGGTCGCCTCGCTGCCGGTCGACGAGGCGACGATGGTGGTCCCGCGCGGGAGGCCACTGGAGGACCCGGTGAAGTCCGCCGCGACCTGCGCCTCGTGGGCCGCGCCGAGAGAGGTGTGGTCCCAGAACGCGACGTGCACACGGAGAAGCGGCCTAACGGCTCAGGAATTGTTCGCGGCCACGGATGCACGAGTGCTACGCGCCCGATTCCCTCCCCGGGCGCTCGGCTTCCATCCGCCGCAGCTGCGCTTCGAGCTCCTCGATCCTCCTATCGCGCGCAGCCAGCGCCTCGGCCACATCGGCCGCGTCCATCTTCACCGGGATGTGCTTCGGGCAGTTGACGTCCCACGCCGCGACGCGGATGAGGATCACCCGCTCGGGCCTCGCCGCGTAGCCTTCGGGCGTGAGCCGCGCGAGCAGCGCCGGGTCGTCCTCGACGACCTCCGCCTCGCCCCAGACCTTCACCCTCCGGCGGTGCTCGTAGTCGATGAGGAAGACGTGCACCTTCGGATTCTCCGCGAGGTTGCCCAGCGAGATGTACTGACGATTTCCGCTGAAGTCCGTGAAGCCCAGCGTCGACTCATCCACCACCCGCAGGAAGCCCTTCGGGCCGCCCCGGTGCTGGATGTACGGCTGACGCCCCGCGTTGGCCGTCGCCAGGAAGAAGCTGTCCCGCTCGGCGATGAACGCCGCCAATCCCTCGGTCACGCGGGTCTCCCAGCCCTCCCCCTGCTCCATGCGCGCGTAGGCCTTGCGCGAGCCCTTGCTCGCCTGCACGGCCTTCACCGCCCCGGTAAACGCCACGTCGCTCGGTACCGCCCTCGCCTGTGCCATCAGGCACCTCCTCTCGCACTCTCGGTCCACCGTGCACCCCCTCGCCCGTCCCAACAATCCGCCCCATTGACAGTTCACCATTGCGTCTGTCGCAATGATCCGATGGACCGCCTCGACGCCATGGCCGCCTTCGTCGCCGTCGCCGATCTCCGCGGCTTCGCCCCGGCCGCGCGCCGTCTCCGCCTCTCCGCCTCCGCGGTCACCCGCGCCGTCGCCTCGCTCGAGGAGCACCTCGGCGCCCGCCTGCTCCAGCGCACCACGCGCTCGGTCGCCCTCACCGACTCCGGGACGCGCTACCTCGAACGCGCGCGCCGCATCCTGGCCGACCTCGCCGAGGCCGAGTCCGCCGCGCAGGCCGAGCGCGCCGCGCCCACCGGCCGCCTCGTCGTGGCCGCGCCCAACGTCTTCGGTCGCCTCCACGTCGCTCCCGCGCTGAGCGCCTTCCTGGCTCGCCACCCCGCCGTGCGCGGCGAGCTCAGCCTCGCCGACCGCGTGGTCAACCTCGTCGAGGACGGCGTCGACCTCGCCGTACGCATCGGCTCGCTCGACGACTCGGGCCTCGTCGCCCGCACCGTCGGCGCCACGCGTCGGGTCGTCGTGGCCTCGCCCGACTACCTCGCGCGGCGCGGTGAACCCCGCAGCCCCGACGACCTCGCCGGCCACGACGTCGTGCAGTGCACCGCGCTCGACCCGACCCCCGCGTGGCACCTCCGCGTGGGCGGCGACGTGCGGCGCGTGGAGTTCAGGGCCGCATTCGTGACCAACAGCGCCGACGCGGCGATCGGCCACGCGACGCTCTCCGGCGGCCTCGCGCGGGTGCTCGCCTACCAGGTGGCCGACGCCGTCCGCGGGGGCGCGCTCCGGGTGGTCCTCGCGGGCTGCGAGCCGGCGCCGGTGCCGATCCACCTGGTATACCCGAGCACGCGGCTGCTCTCCGCGAAGGTGCGCGCCTTCATCGAGCTGGTCACTGCCACCCGCGACTGGCGCTTCATCGAGCTGTAGCGCCGCGCCCATCGCAGGTGGGAGGGCCGGTGCGGTCGTAGGCCCCTCACCGCGCTACCTCGTTGGAATGCGCGGACGAGCGGCCGCCACAGCGTTGGATGTCCAGGGGCAGCGCGTGCGACCATCCGCCGCGTGAGGGCCCGGGTTTGCAGACGACGCCTCGTTCGTCCGCCCGCGGTGGGCGACCGATCGGCGACGTCCGAACGGCGGCGGATGGTCCTCGGGTTCCTCCTGGCGTGCCTCAGCGGCTGTGCGGCTACGGTCACGGGCGCTGGGGTCGATGCATCCTCTGCGGACGCTGCGACCGCCGTCGACGCCACGGCCGATGCCGCGTTGCCGACGGACCTCTCGTCGCTCGATGGGTCCACGGTCGACCGCGCACCCGTCCGCTGTCTCGCCCCGGCCGATGGGCCCCTGCGAACGCCACCGGCCGGCCCCGACGCGGTGATCGACGTCGCGGAAGACACGACCTTTGGCTGCGTCCTTCGCGGCGACGGCCGGATCCGGTGCCGGGGACAGGGTCTGTTGCGCGGGGTGTTCGCGGACGGAGCCAATGGCTCCGCAGGAATGCTGCGCTCGGTGACCCTGCCGATCGACGACGTCCGGTCGTTCGACATGAGCCTGCACCTCGGGTGCGCCGTCCGCGGCGACGGGACGCTCTGGTGCTGGGGGGACAACACCAGTGGCGGAGTCCACCCCGAACTCCCGCGGGAGATGCTGACGCCCACGCGGGTCCCCGGCATCGTTGGCGCGCGTCGCGTCTCGATCGCGCTCTCGTTGCCCCGCACCTGCGTGTTGCTCAACGGCGGAGGGGTCGTCTGTTGGGGCGGTGCCGCGGCGACGCCGGTGGCCCTCGTCGACCGCGGAGCGACGGACATCGCGGTCGCCAACAGCCACCAGTGCGCGCGCTTCGACGACGCCAGCGCTCGATGCGCCGTGGCGTTGCCCAGCCCGGCGAGCGAGCTTGCCATCCCTGCGGGCGGTGCCGAGACGATCGCGGCAAGCACGTTCGCCGTGTGCGCGATCGATCGAAGCAGGGCGGTCACCTGCTGGGGCGCGCGCTACCCGATCACTGACATCACGGCCGGTCCCTTCGACGAAGGGGTGCGCTGCGCCACGAGCCTGGCGCCGGGCTTCTTTCACCTCTGCGCGTCGACGACGGACGGCGCGGTGACCTGCTGGGGCAGCAACTCCTTCGGCCAGCTCGGTTCGCCGCGCACCGACACCGCACCGAGACCGGTGCCCGGCATCGACCGGGTCGTGCGGGTGCTGAGGGGGATGGTGAGCACCTGCGCGCTGCGAGACGACGGGAGCCTCTGGTGCTGGGGCGATGGGTACCTGGCCAGCGACCGAAGCTCGCAGAGCAACACCTTGCCGCACCCCATCGACTGGTGATCGCCGACCTCGACGACAGCCATTCCGCCATGGACCTACGACTGACGCAGGCCGCGTGACGAGGGAGGCGAGTCAGACGGCGGGGCGGGCGTCGAAGCGCACCGTCCTCGTCAACAGTGACGAGCTCGCGCAGCTCATGATCGAGCACGAGGTCGGCGTCAGTCGGAAGGTGGTCTACCTGCCGGAGGTGGACGGGGAGTACTTCGACGAGGACGGGAGCTGAAGGCTCATGTCCGATAGCTCCTGTGTCCTTGCTTCGACACGCACCAGACATCAGGAGGAGGAGCCCTCTGCCCGTGACGTCCGAGGCGATGGTGCTCGGCCCATGGGTCCCGTCAGGTGCAGGGCCCGAGCAGGGTGCCGCAGAACAGTAGGCCGTCGTACCCCGCCAGCTCCGACGCCGCTCAGGCGCTGCGGCGGGCGGCGTCGAGTTCCTCCCACAGTTCGGTGAACCGCACGGCGTACTCGGGCTTGCTCTCGCCGAGGTACGAGGTCCGCATGCCCTCCCAGTAGAAGGCGTGCAGGGGCTCGTCGTCGAGGCGTCGCAACAGCTCCGGGAGGTTGTGCAGGTGGTCGGCCTCGGTCGCGGCCTGCGCCGCGTCGCCCGCGTACCCGGCCGAGCGGGCGTTGAGCAGGCCGCGGTAGAGGATGTCGAGGTAGATGTCGCGGCGGTCTCGCATCGCCGTTGACCGTACCTCCTACCCGCAGAGGGGAACCGCTGATCTGCCGGACAGCCGCACACCATAGCGCGCGTCCGTGCGCCCCCTCCCGAGGTCATCGACGGGCTGGTGCCCTGGCACCAGTCCGCCGCTACGCTCGCCCACCGTCATGGAGACCATCCACTTCTACTCGGTGCAGGGCGACCACGGCGCCTTCTCCAACTTCGCCCCCTATCCGATCTTGCTGAAGGGCCGGCGATGGCCGACGAGCGAGCACTACTTCCAGGCGCAGAAGTTCGCCGGCACACCGCGGGAGGACGAGGTCCGGCGGGCGAGCACGCCCTCGGAGGCCGCGCGGATGGGCCGCGACCGCAAGCACCGACCGCGGCGCGACTGGGACTCGGTGCGAGACGGCGTGATGCATGCGGCGGTGCTCGCGAAGTTCTCCCAGCACGCCGAGCTGCGGTCGATGCTCCTGGCGACGGAGGACGCCCGCCTGGTGGAGCACACCGACAGCGACGACTACTGGGGCGACGGCGGCGACGGGAGCGGTCGCAACCGGCTCGGGGAGATCCTGATGCGGGTGCGGGACGCGCTGCGTTGACGGCAATGCGGAGGGTCGGCGACATGGTTCGCAGCCGACACGAAAGAGGCGCGAGGTGATGCGAGAGGGGTCGGCGGAGTGGGTGATGGAGAGGCCGCTGCTGGCGAGGTTCCTGGCGCACCACGACACGCGGTGCCTCCGCGGGTTGATCCTCGCTACGATCGCCGATCTCCGCTCCGACAGCCCCCTGGTGCGGAAGGAGTTCTCGTTCAACGACTTCGACCTCGACCTCGATGTCGAGGAGGGGACCGCCGTGCTGCGGGACATCATCGTGGACTCGGAGGGCAGCGTCGTGAGGATGCCGTTCGCGGCATTCGCCCAGGCTTTCGAAGCGGCCGGCGACTCGCGCGACGAACCCGCGTAAATCCTCCCGGTGGTATCCTCCGGGACGGGGCATGCACTCACCGAGCGACCACTCCGCCTTGGCCTCTGTGGTCGACACCACCGAGGCTGTCGTCGTGCTCGATACCAGGGTCCTCGGGTGCCTGGGCGGAGGTGGGGATCACGTCCGCGTTGGCTGGTGCCCAACCCGCGCCTTCGTGGCGAGTTCACGCCTGGGTCAGGAGATCCCTGTCCCGCCCGTCAAAGCGCGCGCGCTCGCCCGGCGAGTGATCCGCGCGGCGGAGCGTGTCGCGGTTCCAAGCGATCGAATGACGACGACGAAGTTGCACGCAACCCTATGCTGGCGCGTGCGTCGTGGCAGCGGGCCGTGGCACCTCGGCAAGCTGGAGTTCATCTCGAACGACGGCTGGGACGATGATGCGCCGGAGTTCTACGACCCCACGCGTGCGCTGGTGAACCTCGCAGAGCGCATCGCCGCGCAGTACCCCTTGGCCCCTGCGAGACGCGCCGCCATCGAGCGCCTTGAGCGCACGAGCTGGCACATCACCGGGATGAACGCGCGGTCGTTCCGACGGGCGATGGGGTGGCTGCGCGAGCGGGGCGAGGACGGCGCGGCCGAGTCGTAGGCGGTCAGTAGCGGGATCACAGCGATCACCGGTCTGCCGCGACGAGGTGTGACTCACCGCGGTGGTCGCCGACTCCGACGATCGCGACGAGGCCCGGACGGAGTTCGCGCGAGCCAGGCGGATCACGGCGAACGGCCGCGAGCGCGTCATGCTGGCGCGGGCGAGCGAACGGGTGGGCGAGCGGTCGTCCTGACCAGCGCGTTCAAGGCGCCGCTGCGATGACGAGGTCGTGCGCTTGTGTGGCTGCCTCGGCACGGCACCACCTGGGGCAGCTGCGTGTCGCGGAGGGAGAGGTCCTGCGGATCGAGCTCCGACAGCGCCCGCCCGCGCGGCTCACAGCGGGCCGACTCCTCGGTCCCGGCGATCCATGCGCAGTCGAGTCGCGCGCCGTGCCAGGGCCCCTCGACGCTGTAGCGGCAGAGGTGCCCAGCGACGGCGCACCCGCCGCGCCATGCGAGCTGGGACACGTCTCGCCACCTTCCACCCGAACGGGTGCCGCGGGCACTCCGCCGGCGCCTCGCGGGAGGTCGTCAGCGAGTCGGGAGCGGACGGCGGGAGCGGCGTCGAGGCCGGGCGGGCAGCGCGGAGACGATCATCGGGCGGCGTTGGCGACGCAGCAGGATCCCGGCCGTGAGCGCGAGCACGGAGAGGGCCTGGCGACCCGGAGGCGTGAAGCCGGCGCGGCAGCCGCAGCCCCCGTCAACGAGACGACCGGAGGAGGGCGCACTGGCGTCGAGGGGAGCCGGCCCGTCGGGCGCGTCCGTGATGCTGGGAAGGGAGCCGAGGTCCGCGACGGCGCCCGCGTCGACCGGAGGAGGCGAGCGCGGTGCACAGCGTCCTTCAGGGCCGCACGTGTGCCCGTCGGGGCAGGGCTCGCACTCGCAGCGACGGATGCAGGAGCCCAGCGTTGGTGAGGACGGGTCGACATCGCAGAGGTCGGGTGTGCAGGAGATCGGGAGGCAGAGGTCCCGGCACTCGCCGTCGCGGCAGGCCTGGGCGGGACCGCAGACGATCCCGTCGCAGAGGTCCACGCAGCGGCCGCCCGCGCAGCGCTGCCCGTCGGGGCACCGCACGGCTGCGCACGCCGCCTCGACGCACGCGCCCCCCGGAGTGCACGCCAGGCCCGCGGGGCAGCGGCCGTCCGGACCGCAGCGCGCAGCGCAGGCGTACCGGTCGCACAGGCGGCCCTCGCCGCAGGCGGCGTCGCTGTCGTCGTACTCGCCGTCGCAGTCCTCGTCGACCCGCCCGCAGCCGGGAGGCGCCGGCGTGTGCACCTGCGCGCAGACCTGCTGGTCGCCGTCGCACCGGGTCGCCCCCTGGGCGCAGCGCCCCGCCCGGCCGGGCACGGTACACGGGTAGCCCTCGCCACACCTGGGGGGCGCGCTGAAGAGAGGGAAACGATAGAGGCCGGCGGGGCCTCCGGGGACGTTGGTGGTGCGGCAGACGTCCGCGATGGCCGAGGTGCGCGACTGCGGGAGCGCGATGAAGTTCAGCAGGTTGCCGAAGTCGAAGCCCACCTGCGCAGGCGCGAAGGCGCCGTCGCCGCTCACCCACTCGCAGCGGTGGTAGCGGAGCTCGAGGTTGATCCCGCCCGCGGCGTCGCAGAGCGGGCGCGCGCTCAGCAGCAGTTGGAAGTCGTTGCGGCGGTCGGCGCGGCCATCGAAGTAGCCGACGTCGTGCCACGTCGCCACGACGAGGCCGGGCTCGACGTGGAAGCAGACCGAACCGCCTCCGCGGGTGTCCACGTCGGCCCACCACGCGGCGATCATCGGCTGACCGGGGATGGGGAAGGCCGTCGCCGTCGGCGTCACCAGGGGCGCTGCGAAGGTGATGGTGCCGTTGGTGTTGAGGAAGAAGCGCGTGAGGGTGCGGCCAAGGAACGGGAGGCCCGCGGGGAAGGCCGGGGTGAGGTCGATGGGCGTGGGCTCGGCGGAGCCCGCGGCGTAGGAGTTGTCGTTGCCCGCCGCGACGCAGTGCTCGGGCAGACCGTACCCGCCCGGGCCGCCGAAGCCGCTGAGCAACGGGACCGCGTCCGTCACCGTCGGGAGTGAGCTGACGAGCGCGAGCGAAAGGAAGTGGGCGAAGCGGGGCGTGTGCAAGCGAGCACTGCGCCCCATCGCTACCGCTAGGTCAACCCGACCCGACCGACGCGTCCAGCGGTGAGGCGCTCGCGTAGGGCTCGACCGCGGCGAAGCGGGACCGCTGCTCGCCTGCCCTGTGCAGCCGCCGGCCGTCGTGTGACGCTCATCCCCTTCAGCGGAGCGGGATGAGGTCCTCGACGCGCACGTCGGCCTCGCGGAGGTCGGTGCGGACGCGGCGGCTCTCTCCGACGGACCCGCGCAGCAGTAGGTCGACTCGCTCGCCGGACATCCCCGCCACCGCGCGTCCGTCGACGGCGACGAGGCGCTCGCCGACGCCGAAGCCCTGCCGGGCGGCGTCGCTCCCGGTCGCCACCTGGATGACCACCGGGGCCCCGGCAGCGTTCACGCTGAGCAGGAGGCCCACGCGGGTCCATGCGTCGCGGACGTGGGACTGGTCGCGGTATCGGCGCAGCCGCACCTGCCCCGCCGGGTAGTCGATGGTCGTCAGCCAGGGTTGTAGGAAGTCCGCCCCGAGGAGCCCGTCGATCGGCGAGCCGACCTCCTCGGAGAGCGCCGCGAGGCCAGCCGCGCTGTAGCCCACCACCGCGGAGGACTCGCGCGTGACGCCTAGGGCGGTGATCCGACGGGCGCGGAAGAGTCGCTGGCGCATGAGGCCGCCCTGAGCGGCGACGTCGAGGGCGAAGGTGCCGCGGCCGTCACTGGTGAAGGAAGAGACCGCGTCGTCGCGCAACGCGGTGCTCGACGCGCCAGTGTCGAGGATCAGGCGGAAGGCACGCGACTCGATCTCGACGTCCACGACGAGGCGGGTCGGCGGCACGGGAACCGTCCGAGTGGCGGAGAGCTGAAGGTATCCGCCGCCGGTCAGGCGGAAGGCCAGCGGCGCGACGTCGTCGGTGGTGTCGGCGTCCGTCGGTGCCGCGCCCAGGGTGAAGCGGCTGCGCTGCCAGTCCCAGGTGCTGGTGAACTGGCAGAGCAGGTTGACGCCGAGCACTCCGCCGAGGGTGCCACCGAGCCCAAAGGGGTCGGCCCACACGACAGGGACGTCGCCGAGCGTGAGCGCGCCGATGGCCAGGTCGACCTGCCCGGTGGTGCCACTCGCGCGGGTGGTGCCGAAGGCGCCAGGGGTCAGGAAGGTCACGGGCGCACCGGTGTCGACGAGCATCGGCGGGCCCGCGACGCCGTCCACCCGCACTGGCAGCGTGAACAGACCGAGCAGGGGCAGCGCGTCGACGGGCTGGCCGACGGATCCTTCGACGCGCCGGGCGTGGTGGTCGGTAACCGTCGGGGCGACGCTGCCGTCGAGGACAGCGGGTCGCTCCGCCGAGCCGCAGGCACCGAGCAGAAGGAGCGTACCGACCAGCCATCGGGAGCAGCGCATCAGGGGGAGCGTCGGGGGGATGAGCGCGAGGGGTCAAGCGCGGGCCGCAGGACTCGAATGAGCGCCGCGCCCACGATCGCCAGCAGCGCAAGCAGGCCTGAGCGTGGTGAAGCCGTCGGCCGGACGGTGCACCCGCCGCCCTTGTTCTCAGGGTCTACGGCGATGGCGCCCGTATCCGCCGAGGCATCCTGCGAGCGCGGCCCGATGTCCACGCTGCCGGTGTCCCTCTGCACGAAGGCGTCGATCCCCGCAGGGACATCGACCGTCGGGATGTCGACGTCAGTTGGGCCATCGACCCCGACGTCCGTCGCGGTTGCGCCGTCGGGCGCCACACAGCTCCCTCCGATGCAGGCCAGACCCGAGCATGAGGTCTGGCAGTCCCTCTCGGAGGCGCACGAGGGCGGCGGGCTCGGGTTCCATCGGCAGCGCCCGGACACGCAGAAGTACCCGCAGGGACAGTTCGAGTTCACGGCGCAGCCTCCCGTGTCGATCGTCGCGTCGACCAGCACCATCCCTGCCTCCGCGTGGACCTCCCGGGGCGACAGCGGCTGCACCGCCAGGACCACGAGAATCACCGACCAGCACCCATGTCGCATCGCCGCGCCCCTCCTCACGAACATCGAATGCCTGCCGCCGCCGCCCGATGAGCCGCGCCGTCAGCGTGCTCGTCGGAAGCGTGCCTCATTCGCGCCGCGAACTCGATCTCGGATCAGATCTGAGCCGGCCACAGGAACGAGGTATGTCCGTGCTGATCGCCCCCGACGTCCTCACCGCCGGGGAGCCGTTGAGCCGGGCTTATCGTCGGCGCCCAGCGGGATCTCGCCACGCACCGCTCGCTTCACGAGGTCGAGGAGGCGGGCGCCCCTGCCGAAGTGTCACCAGCGCGGCAGCCAGGGCACGATCCCGGCGACGAAGGGCAGCAGCAGGGCCGCTACGAAGAACACGAAGACCAGGGCCATCGCTGCGACGCGCCGGTCGTCGCCGCCCGCCGGGGCGGAGGGCCAGCCGGGGTGCAGGAAGCCGAAGGTCACGCCCGTACCGGGGCGGTGGACGAGGCTCCAGCAGAGTCCCGCGCTCACATAGAGCACCGAGGATGCGACGATGTTCGCGGCCCACGACGGCGGGTACACGCCGCTCCGCGCGAAGTTGTAGGCGTCGTAGGACCAGCTCGCGGAGAACATCCACGCGCACGCTGCGACGAAGAGCTGGCGTCGAGGGAGCTCACCCCGCAGCGAGCGCAGCACCGCTCCCACCGCCCACGGCGCCGTCGCATAGGTGAAGACGGACATGAACAGCCCCACGGCGTGATCCCATGTGGGGTCGTTGGCATAGGGAGCCGCGCCCACGAGGAAGACCGTGGCAACGGCCCCGGTGGCCAGCCGCCAGGGCGTCGTGAGCAGCCGACGGTATCCCATGGAGAACGGCCCCTCCTCGCGGGGAGAGCGCCACGCGACCACCACCGCGACGAGGCAGAGGAGCGCCCAGGCGGCGGTGTAGAGCGCTCCCGCGGTGGTCGACACGACCCGCTCGTATCACGGTGTCGTCCGACCATTGTGTCGTGATGCGCCCCAACGGTCGCCCTTCGCCCTCCAGCGGTCCGCACACCCTCGCGGGTTGTGGTCAGTTCCCGTCCGAGGTCCCCCACTCGAAGCCCTGTTGCTCGATCGCCTCGACGGCCTCTTCCAGGGTGACGCCTCGCGCGGCGAGCGCCTCGACCCTCGACGCCGCCTCCCGGCAGGGCGCCATCCCCGCCGCATCGAAGGTGTGGAACACCAGCCGATCGATCGCCGCCGCCTTCGCCGCGAGGAGCTGCACCATCGCCATCAACACGCGGTTTCCGCCGTACGCGCCGGTGCCCCAGTGGCCCGTGTGAACGACGACCGCGGCCTCGGGTCCCGCCTCGCTCGCCGACTCGATCCGCGCCGCGCGGAAGCCCGTGTACGCGGTCGCCAGCACGTCGCGAACCTGCGCTGCGGTGTAACGCCCGGTCGCCCCCGATGGGGCCTCCATCGCCACGAGGTTGGTGACCGTCGGCGGGTCGAGCACGCGCGTCGCCCGCCGCACCGCCTCGACCTTCGCCCGCCCGAATGCGGCGCCGTAGAGGCCGTAGGGCCGCCCCTCGTCCAGGTCGGCGTCGGTGGCCACCGCGCAGCGCCGCTCGACGCCGCGCAGCAGCACGGGCGTCGCCTGTCCCCCCTCGCGCGTCACGGGCCGCAGCCCCGGAACAGACTCGCTCGTCAGCCACTCGCGCACCGATCCGAGCGCGGGGTGCTCGGCCACCTGCATCTCGTCCTGCGCGAAGAGCGGTCCGCCGTAGGCCACGAATAGAACCGTGTGGGCGAAGTTCAGGTGCCACTCGACGACGGCGCTCGTCCCGTCTCCCGTCGGCGGGCCGTAGGTGAAGGCGTCCTCGCGCAACTCGAGGCGGCTGCTCGCCGCAGCCCAGCGCGCGTCATCGGGGAGCGGGGCCTGGGGCCAGCGAGAGACGGTGATGGCGCCGCCGTGTCGTGTCCCAGCAGGGCAGGCCATCTCATAGATCGCGCGCTTGTTGGGATGCGAGAGTCGGGGTGGGTACCTGGCCACGAGCGCAACGGCATCGACGGTCGCCCGGCCGAGCGGCTCACTGGGGTTGGAATCAGTCATGAAGCTCCAACCTACGATGGCGGGCGGCATTCCGGCGCGCCCACCGACGAGGACTGACGTCGGAGTCGCGTGATCAGCACGTTGGTCGGCGGGGCGTCGGCCCGTGCTACCAACGGCGGCCGTGTGGACCGACGCGATCGAGCTGGGCGTGAGCTGCTTCCTGTCGCTTCGCGGCAGGGACGACGACGAGATCTACGACCGCCTCGACGCGCTCGGCGTGGAGCCGTGGCTCTCCTCGCGGCTGGTCGTGTGGCTGCCGGTCGCGTTCGGCCGACAGCTCCTGCGCGGGGCGGCCTTCCCAGATCACTACGTGAGCGGTGCCGTGACGCTGCGCATGGCGGATGACCCGATCTACCGCGCCTCGGTCGAGCGCGCCGGGCGCATGACCCGGAACGAGGCCTACGCCATCGCGGAGCGGAGCTGCGAGGTGAACGCCATCAACCAGCTCCTGAGCAGTCCCGGGGCAACGCTGGCCGAGCTGCGGCTCACCGAGATCGCGCTCGCGAGCCCGCTCCTTCCAATGGGCGAGGGCGACGGCGGCGTGCTCGAACCCCGCCGGGTGCTTCGGGGCTTCCTCGAAGGGCACGACCTCGCGCCGTCGCCGGGGGAAGGCACCGCCGTGCGCGTCGGCGACGTGGAGTTCGATGCCCACGTGTACATCCCGTGGACCGACGGCGTCTTCATGCCCCAGGTCGACTTCGTCGCGAGCAGTCCGCGTGTCGCCACGGGGCGCCTCTGCGAGAGCTTCGCGGGCATCGGCCGTCCCTACCTCGCGGCGATGTCCGACGCCGTGCGCAAGTTCGAGCGGGCCTCGCTCCACGTGATGATCGCCGCGCTGCTCGACCCCGGGGCCTGCGCCGATCAGGTGACGTGGGAGGACTGGGCCCACCCGTCGGGGGTCTTCCGCGCGTGCCTCGGCGCGCAGCTGGTGCTCTACGGCGGCGTGGACCGCGCGCCCATGGGCGACCTCCTCGACGCGCTCCGCGACGCCCTCGCCCGGGAGGACCTCACCCGGCAGATCCACGGGCTTCGGGTGTACGTCGCGCGAGTCGGCGAGCGGGTGCTCTCCAACGAGGTGCTGCTCGACGGCGAGCCCTGGGCGGCCGGCGAGGCGCTCTGCCGGGCGCACACGTGGCCCTCGTCGGAGCGGCTCTGGGGCACGCGTCTCTTCGTCGCGCTCGTCCCGGCGGCGTGACGGCGCGTCGCTCTCGCCGAGTCCTCGCGGCCGGTCGCGCGCTGCGATGGAGCACCTCGACGGCCAGCGCCTCGACGGGTTTGTGAAGGCTCGCGGACCGATGCCGTGGGACGTCGCGCGCCTGCCGCCGCTGCGCTCTGCCCCTCAGCGACAGATCGGTCCGCTCGCGCCCGGTGCGCCACAGAGGAGGCCCACGCGGCAGCGCAGTTCCCCGGGGACGCGGCAGCACGGCTGACCCGAGGCCCCGCAGGTCGAGGGCGCATCGGCGTTCACCTCGGCCGGGTCCTGTGCGTCGCGAGGCTCCGGGACGTCCGCCGCCGCGGTCGCGTCTGAGTCCGAGGGGACATCGGACTCCACCGGGACGAGCTGTATCGCACGCGCCCCGCACCCCGTCGCGGCGAACACCCAGAGCAACAGGACCCACTTCATTCCCGAAGGCTACACGGGCAGGCGGAGCCAAAGCCCGCCCGCGGCGTGTAGGTGTTCTTGCTGGGAGCTGCTTCGTCGAGACCCCTACGAGGCCTTCTCGCTACCGGCGTGGAGACCGTCCATCTGCCCGGCCCAGTCGAGTGAGGCGCGCGGTCTGCGCAAGCGCCGAAGCCCTGGTGGTGAGCAGCGAGGCCATGAGCAGGGCGACGACGACGGGGTGCTTCGACATGCGAGGACTCCCGCTAACGGAGCCTGAACGGGAACCCGACTGAGAATGCGGGCTGACGGAAGGGCGGCAGCGTCGCCGAGCGGGCCACTCCCGTGGCGCAAGCGGCGACTTCAGCGGGGGTGCGTCGGCCCCTCACCCGGGCGCCCTCGACGTTCCCGGTGTGGCTGAAGGTCACGAGCATCCTGACCGTCGCGCCGCTCCCGTCCCCGCAGTCCCTCACACGCTCTACGAGCGCACGCATCGAAGCCGCCACGTCGGCCCGCGATGGCATCTCGGGAGACGGCGAGCCGGAGTGGAACCCACCGTCGCGCGCCGCCGGACGCGGGACCCAGGGCCGTCGCGGGCATCGGGGATCCTCATTGGTGAAGTCCATGTCGGCGACCGCCTCGTCATCGCAATCGGGCTCCGCCTCCAGAGAGTCCGGCGGAGGCGGCCCTGCATCCCCTGGAAGTGGGGAGAGCGCAGCGTATATCCCTCGGAGTGGTCGATCGGCCGTCAACCCGGCATCGCGAGCGAATTGCGGCACGATCCCCGAGAACGCATCGCCGACGACCTCCTCCTCCGGTTCGGCGTTGGACGTTGGACGCGACGATGTCGCGGGCACACGCGGCTGAGATGCACACGCGGCGACCACGACCAGGGAGAGGACGAGCCTCATCCCTCGCTTGTCGCGCAGGCCAGGGCCGCTGTCGAGCGACGGAGGGCGGCTCGCGGCTCGCGCGGCACTCCACGCGGAACGTGCCTGCGTCGCCGAGCGAGCCCACGAAGCGGTCGCCCGGTCGAGCCGAGAGCGTCATCGTGACGCCGTCAATGCCCTCGGCGCCCATGCCACCTCGGTTGAGGGTGACCGCGCGAACGCACATCTCGCCGCGCGCCCACTCGACCTCATAGCGGGTCGGAGACGCAAAGCCCGGCGACTCCAACAGGCCATCCTCGACGGTGGCGGGCCCGAAGTCGGAGTCGAGGCGACCGAACCAGAACGTGATCGCGTCCGGGTCGCTGCCCGGCGCCCCGAGGGAGCACGCCCGGGGCGGGGTCAGCGGGATCCGCGGCAGCCTTCGGGGCGGCGATCCATCGAAGGGATGGAACCACGACGGCGCCACGGGGTCGTCCCGCCAGAGGACGATGCCGAGGCTGCATCCCCAGCGGCTCATGGCGACCTGGAACAACGGGTCGGCGATGAGGCCGCGGTGTTGTCGCACGGCCCCATCGGGGCCGACCTCCAGCGCGGCGACGAGGGTGCGGCCCTCGCTGTAGATCCATTGCAGCACCGCCACGCCGCCAGAATCGGCGGGAAGTATCCGCTTTATCGACGGCTGTCGAGAATGGAGATTGCTTGTTGTGAGTGTATGTCAGAGCGAAGATGATCGCGACAATTGCTATCGGCTATCATCCACTCAAGGCGTCCATACACAACGGAAGCCGTAGGCCGCGCTCCTCGCCGTGGGCACGTCGCTGCCCCGCGAGGTCGTCGTGAAGGCGCTGGGGTTGGACTCTCGCCACGAGCCGCCCCGCAGCACACGTTGCGTCCCCGACGACGGCCCGCGCGGGTCGGTCTGATCGCCAGATGGGTAACCTCCGTGCCAGTCGCTCACCCACTCGGCGAGGTTGCCCGCCATGTGGAATGCGTGGAATCCAGACGCGCCCGCCGTGAACTCGCGCCAGTCGCAGGAACCAGCCGCCCCTCGATTCCAGCAGAGTCGCTGCGGCGTGTCCGCGATGGATGGAGGCGTGTTGCCCCACGGGTACGTTCGTCCATCGGTCCCGCGTGCCGCGTACTCCCACTCCGCCTCAGTCGGGAGTCGGATGCCCTGCGTGCGGCAGTAGGCATCTGCGGCCGACCACGGAAGGCAGTTCACTGGTTGCCAGTCGTGTCCTTCGATCGGCCAGTTCATCACCGACGCGGGACAGTCCACGCTCGGGGTCGGGGCCACACAACCTGGGTCGCGGCAGTTGCTGTACTCAACCGCCGTGACTTCGTGATCCATGATGCACGATGGGCGGGTGAACGTGACGCGATGGACGGGTCCAGCGTCACCGCCGCCCATCATAAACGAACCTGCGGGCAGGAGTCGGTACCCCTGCGGGCATATGCCATCGCGGCACCCACCGTAGGAACAAGTCGCGTTCTCTGGCGGGCAGACGTGACCGCACCACCCGCAGTTGCGGGTGTCGCTCTCGGTGTCCACGCACCCCGCGGGGCAGTTCAACCAGATGCGGTAGCCGCCCGCGTCGGGCGGCATGGATGCTGGCGTGCAGCGGTCGGCGACGCAACTGGCGCCTTGGCAGACAAACCCGGTCGGGCACACTCGCCCGCATCCTCCGCAGTTCGTGCGGTCAGTGGCGGTGTCGATGCACCCGAGCCCCGCGCACCAATCGAGCGCGCCGCCGCAGGCGACACAGACACCAGCGCGGCACTCCTGACGGTCGGTGCACGCGCGCCCGCACGTTCCGCAGTTCGCGTGATCGGTCGCGCGCTCCGACTCGCACCCGTTGCTCGGCCGCTCGTCGCAGTCGGCGTGGGCGGCATCACAGGCATACCCACAGCGCCCACCCATGCACGATGCCGTGGCGCCCGTGACGGCGGGGCATACTGCGCCGCAGTCTCCGCAATTCATCGGATCGCGGAGTGCCGCCACGCACGCGCCACCGCAGCGCAACTCCAGCGGGCCGCATGTTACGGGAGTGTCCACTGCGGGTAGGTCGACCATCCGGGCATCCACGGGAAGCGCGATGTCGATCATCCCCGTATCCCCGGTCATCGTCGCCACGTCTACGCTGCTATCGGCGATCACGGTCCTATCCATCGCAACCGGCCTGTCTGGCGTTGCCGCATCGATCCGGTCAACGCCAACATCCATTCCCGTTGCCGCATCGGTCCCGTTGAACGGGCGCACCGTTGCCCGCGTCGCTGGTTCGCAGCGTCCGGTGGCCCCACACCGTTCATCGCTCCCGCAGGTCACGCCCACGCACGCCGACGCCAGGAGCAGCGGCACCTCCTGCGTCTGCCCGACCGCGAAGCGCACCACCGCGCGTTGCACCACCGCCGCGGTTGCCGCCGTGCACCCGTTGGGAGCGCCGCACCCGAGGGCTTCGATCCAGACGGGCGTGTCGGTGTCATCGGTCGGGACGATGCCCACCAGCAGCGGGAGCGGGCGCCGCTCGCCACCCGCGCCGAGCGCCGTTGTGCGGGCGCTGCGCAGCGGGCCGTTGGGTCCGCCACGGCGCACGGTGAGGGTCACGCTCTGGACGGTGCGCCCAGCGCCCCAGGCGACCTCGGAGTCGACGCGCGCCACCAGCTCCGTGCGCGATTGCTCGCAGCCCGCAGCGAGCACCACCCACCCCACCGCAGCCACCGCCCGTCGCATCAGCGCACGCTACCAGAGCACGAGCGCAAGTCGGATCTCCGCGCGTCAGCCGTCGCCTCGCCGTTGCGCTTCGGGCCGGCGGCGTGCTGCGCCGGAGGTACAGATCGACCCGGTCGGTGGCTCGTGCGGGCGGACATTGCGCCCCGTCTCCGCGCGCCCCGCGACGGACGCGTCTTCGTCATCTCCACCGACGGAGCGGGCCGCACCGACGCCCCGAGGCGGCGGCGGTCGATCGGAGGGCTCTCATCGGCCGGTGAGGATCCACGAGACGAGCGAAGGGCCGGGCGTGCTCACGACCTGGGGAAGCCGCGCGCCCGCGCGACGCGAGTCAACGTCGGCCCCATCGACCCGCGCTCCACCGGAGTCGGCTCATGGCTCCGCAGGTGCCCTTCGAACGGAGCTGCCCTACGATCGCCGCGGAGGTGAGGGCATGTTCGGAGTGGGGCTCCCTGAGATTCTGCTGATGCTGACCGTCGGTGCCGCGATCTTTCTGGCGGAGCCCCTCGCGGAACTCGCACGGCGCTTCGGGTGGACCGGCCTCCACGAGGAGGGCCACCGCGAAGACATCGCGGAGTCGCGGAGGGGACCGTACCGCGCCGCGAAGGCTCCCCCGCCCGATCCCCTGGCCGCGGAGCTCGCGCGACTGCGACGCTCGCTGCTCATCACGCGAGTCGTCGCCATCGCTGCAGGGCTCACGCTGTTCGGCGTCGGCCGCTCCTTCGCGGCGCCCCTGGACGACGCCCCGCCGCGTCCTCGCCCCGTGCGTCCGCCTCCGCCGAGGGTGGTTCCGCCGTCCCCCGCGCCTGCGAGCCCGGCGGGGCTGCCGTTCGACCCCGTCGAGAACCCGACCGCGACCCTCGGCGAGCGCTTCGCCTACCCGCACGGTCTGAGCGGCTACCAGGTGCCCATGCGCTTCGACCTCCCCGCGGCGGATTCCACGACCGCCGCCGGGCCGCTCGTCTCCGCGAAGCTCGAGCTCGATGTCGAGCTGCGCATCATCCCTGCGCAAGTGCAGGGCACCGAAGGCATCTGGATCGACGGCGTGCTCTCGGGGACGACGTGGCCCCCGTTCCGGGTCCCTGCGTTCATCTCCCGCGACCTCTCCGGGCGCAACGTGGCCTTCACCGAAGCGGTCACCCGCTGCTGCCGTGAGCAGCGCGGGCACCTCTCGCTGCCCCTCGGCGTGCTGCTCGAAGGATCGGGCCGGACGGTCGAGTCCGTCCTCGCGGACGGGCGCCTCGACGTCGACATCGCCGACGACGTCGAGGTGTACCGCGCCGAGCTGGTACTCTGCCGGCGAGCCCAGGCCCAGCGGGGTGCGCCCCAGTGCACGGCCGTGTCAGCGCGCCCTCTCGCTTCGGGACGATAGTCGCTTACGACATGGGGAGATCCGCGGCTCACGCGCAAGGGCTCCCCCCCGGAGCCGTCGCGAGACGCCGGGCGCAAGCTCACCCGGCCGGATACCGCAGGGTGTATTCGCCGCGGTTCCCCCACGGGCCGTGCGCCATGACCCGGACCGTGTATCGCCCCGCGTGCGGCGCGCGAACCGTCACACGGCTGGCGAGCCCTCCCCCGCTGTCGTCGTCGTCCGCGAGCACTCGCTCTCCGTCGAGCACCCGCAGCTGCACGTCGAGCGCGTGGCAGAGGTAGCCCGTCGTCCTCCCTCCGCGCAGGTCGAGCGTGACGGCCTGCCCCTGCGCGAGGTCGATCGCGTAGTCGTCGAAGCGCGAGCCGTCGCGCATCAGGGCGTCGCTGGCCGTGAGGGCGCCGCGCGTGACGCTCCCCGGGGCGACGACGATCGCCGCCGGCGGCGGGGCCGCGGCGGGGGTCTTGGGGTCGGGGTCGGGCTCGCGGCGAGGCAGCTCGAGCCCCAGCAGCACCTTGTCGAGATACGCGTTGCCCATGCAGATGTGCTCGCAGTTGACCATCGCGAACACGGCGCGATGCGTTCGGATGGCCTCGGTCATCGCCCCGTCGGGCTGCACCGCGAGCTGCTCTCGCAGCGCCGGGCGGAGCATCGCCGCGAGCCGCGTCGCCGACGGCGAGGTGTAGTGCGAGCCGCCGTGGATGCAGACGAGGCGTCGAGGGTGCGCCGCGTCCCCGCCGCGCATCCAGCGGGCGTAGATCGACTCGGCGCCGTAGATCGAGTCGAAGAGCACGACGTTGCGCACCCGGCCGTCGAGGTCGTCGAGGTCGAGGAGGTTGGCGATGGCGGGACCACCGGCGCTCGACCCCACGAGCGTGATGCTCTCGACGTCGGAGAGCGTGTGAGGGCCACCGAGCCGCGCTGTGAGCGTCTCGCGCAGCAGCTCGTCGAGGAAGCGCCGCAGTCCGCCGCGGGACTGCAGCCGCCCCAGCCTCGCCCTCCCTCGCCGCTCGTCGCACTGCGGGGCAAGGATGAGCGAGCGCGTCCCGGCGAGGTCGTGGCGCACCTCCGCGCCCCACCCGATCACCCTCCGCCCGGTGCGAGGGTCGGTCAGCCCGCCGCCCAGCCAGGTCAGCGGCGAGTGCCCCATGCCGTGGAGCACCACCACGAGGTGCAGCGGCGCGCGGGCGTCGAAGCCGGGAGGCGCGTGCACCACCACGTCGGGCAGCGGCGCGAAGTCGGCGACGGCCGAGCGCATGCGGAAGCCCTCGCTCCAGGCGGGCGTCGGCGCGGGCGTGACCACCGCCGCGACGGGAGGGGCCGACAGGGACGGGCGGGACGCGCGAGCCCGGGGAGGCTGCGGCCGAGAGCACGCCGCGAGGAGGAGCGGAACCGCGGCGATCACCCGGGCGAGGCGCACGCGGACGACGCTAGCACCTGCGGCCTCCAGCAGGCGCGGTCGAGCCCTTCACTCGGAGCCGTCGGACCGTCGCCTCGGACGCGGGCTCGTCGCGCAGCGTGAGGAGAGCTTCGGTCAGAGCCGCGCGACCAGCGTGAAGCGTTGCACCCGCTGCGCGTCGTCGCCGGCCGTGACCTGCTCGGTGCGCTCGAGCCGCACGTCGCGGAAGTAGACGCTCGCCTGCAGTCGGACGAGCAGCTCGCCCACGTCGCCCACCGACAAGCCCTCGCCGCGAATCGTCAGCCGGTCGCCCTCCTCCTCCATCGCGGTGAGCCAGAGCCGGTGCGGGTCCCACGTCGTCGAGAACCGCGCCGCGCCGCCGGCGCCCCGATCGCCCGTGGGCGCCAGCGTGGGCCCGCCACCGCGCGAGAGCACCCGCGACATCTCCAGCAGCCGCGTCGACGCGTCGACCCGACTCCGCTGCACCCCCGCCACCACCGAAGCCCGCTCGTGCAGAGCGCCCAGCTCGGCGCGCACCGCGGGGTGGTCCGCCGCGCGCGAGGTGATCGCCCCGATCGCCGCCTGCTGCTCGGCGTTGGCGCCGCCCTGCACCGCGAGCTCGGCCCGAGACGTCGCGTGCGCCACGAGCAGCGACGCGAGCAGCAGCGCCAGCGAGCCCGCGCTTGCGCCCGCCACCCACGGCGACACCGTCGCTGGACGGCCGCGCTCCACCCTCCCGACCAGATTGATCCGTCTCATCGTGTTGATCTCCTCCGCGAAGGTTGACCGGCCCGGACGATCGCCCATCACAGCGCCCGCAGCGCGAAGAGGTCAAGCGCCCCGCCAGCGACCGTGAAGGCCCTCGGACCGAAGCCCTGGGGGAGCCCAACCCCTGGCGGGTCAGCGCTTCCATCGTTGGCCACGCGGACCGACATGCAGGACTCAAGCGTCGTGACGTCGCTGGTGCGCATGGTGAGACGTGATCGAGCTCCTCACCGGATGAAGCCGTTGTAGGGTGTTCGGATGCGCCAACCGGTGGGGTGGATCGGCCTGGCCTGCCTCGCGGCTCTCGGTTGCAGCAGCACGGTGACGGACACCCGGTCGTCGCGCGACGCCGCGGTCGACGCGCCCGCCGAAGCGGTGGACTTCACCCGCCCTCCGCCCGCCCTGAACCCGTGCGACGCGGCTCGCATCGTCGACCTCGACCGCGTAGGCCTCGCGACCGGTCGCGGCCTCGGCGTCGTCTTCGAACAAACCAACGCGCCGGAGGTGCAGATCGGCCCGACAGCGGGAGGCGCCTGCGCCCGGCTGTACCGCCCGGTGGTGCTGCGCGTGAGGGCGCCGCGCGCGGGCATGCTCTTCGTCTCGCTCCCGCGACAGCTCGCGCCGACCGCGATCGTGCGCGCCCGCCGGACGGAGCGCTGCGACGCCTCGAACGCGGCCATCGCGTGCGACGCGCCCACGCCCTACTGCGTGAGCGAGGCCCTCTGCGGCGAGCTGCTCGGCGCCGTCGCCGACGGCCAGATGGTCGACGTCGCGATCGGCCTGGAGACCTCCCACCCACGCGGGCTGCTGGTGACCCCGGGCCGGGTCGCGGTCTCGGTGGCGGTGCTCCCGACGCTGCCCGCGGGGGCTGTCTGCGACGATCGGCAGGGGCTGAGCCTCTGCGCGGCGGGGCTCGTCTGCAACCCCCGCGGCATCGGCACCGCGACGGCCCGCTGCGGCCACCCTGGCGGCCCTGGCGACCGGTGCGACCTCGTCCGCTGCGGCGCCGGGCTGCGGTGCGAGGGCGCCCACTGCGTCTCGCCCCTCGCCCCGGGCGCGCGCTGTATCCCTCGCAGCACCACCGCGCGGTGCGCGTCGCCTGCCGAGTGCGTACGCCGCGGGGAGGCGTTCGTGTGCGCGCTCGGCGGCTCCGAGGGGGCCCGGTGCGACTCGTCCAACGCCGACGGCGTCGGGTCGTGCGAGCCGGGCCTCGCCTGCGACGCCACGGACAGCTGCTCGCCGCCGGGCAACCGCACCGGGGTCTGCGACGCGACGCGCGCCTGCGCGGCGGGGTCGCGCTGCGTGCCGGGCAACCCGGCGCGATGCGTTCCGCCGGGCTTCGCGGGCGGGTCGTGCGTCCGGGAGGGCGAGCGGCTCACCTGCGCCGAGGGCCTAGTGTGCGCGCGCAGCTCGAACACGGTGTGCGTGCCCGCGCTCGCCGCAGGCGCCGCCTGCGAGGTCGACAACCTCGGCGGCCCGGAGTGCGGCCCGGGCCTGGTCTGCTCGTTCAGGCGCTGCGCCGTCACTGGCGCGGCCGAGCAGCCCTGCACCCAGACCGGCCGCCAGCAGGACTGCGTCGCGCCGCTCACGTGCAACGCCTACCGCTGCTCGCTCGGCCCCGGCGAGGGCGAGCGCTGCACGGTGCGCGGCGCGTGCCGGCCGCCGCTGCGCTGCGACGCCTGGGTCTGCCGCACCCCCGGCGGCCCCGGCGCTCTCTGCCGGGAGCGCGCCCCGCGCTGTGACGAGGGCCTCGGGTGCTCCGACGATCGCTGCCGTCCGGCCTCCGCCGTGGGCACGCCGTGCTCGTCCGACCCGAGCGTCTGCACCGAGCCGCTCCGCTGCTCGTTCGCCTACGACGGGACCCACCGCTGCTACGCGCAGGGGGGCACCCCGTGCGGCCGCGGCTGCGCGGCGGGCACGGTGTGTCGCGAGGGGGAGTGCGTCGTGGATGGCCGGTGCGAGCGCGCGCGAGTGGCCGACTCGCAGCCCTGCGGCGACGGCCGCTACTGCCTCCCGGCAAGCGACGGGACGCTCGCCTGCCTCCCGTCCGGCGTGCTCGGCGGGCGGTGCCGCGCCGACCGACCGGCGCCCTGCGACCAGGGCTTGATCTGCGCGGTCGGACAGTGCGTCCCGCTGCTGGCCGAGGGCGCCGGGTGCCGCCTCGATCTCTGGCAGCGCGGCGCCTGCGGGTCGGGCCTCGTCTGCGCCCCGCCCGACGGGTGCGCCGGGAAGAGCGGGATGTGCGCGTGGCCGGGCGCCCCCGCCGGGGTCGTCGGCCGCTGCCGCCCCGTGCCCGCGCCCGGAACGGTCGGCGGTGACTGCCGCCGCGCTCCCGACGGCGCGGCCCGCTGCGACGGCGAGCTCACGTGCGACGCCCTCACCCTGCGATGCGCGGCGGCCTCGACGACGGAGGCCTGCGTGCCACCGACGGCGGTGTGTCCCGAAGGGACGGCGTGCGGGCCGGAGCCGGAGGTCGGGCTGCGCTGCGTGGCCGCGGGGGCCAACGGGCAGCCGTGCCGCGCGGACGCGGTGCGACCCTGCGACGACGGGCTGCGGTGCGGTGCGATGGGCTGCGCCCCGGTCGGGCGCGAGGGCGACCTCTGCGGAGCGGAGCACCCGCTCTGGTGCGAGCCGGGCTTCGAGTGCCGCAGCACGAACACCCCGCCGGGCCTCAATCGTTGCGCACGCGTGGGCGTCGAGGGGACGCCATGCGGCGGGGCCGACGTGCAGACCTGCGAGCGTGGGTTCGCGTGCCGAGGCGCGGTGTGCATGCGCGCTCTCGCCGAGGGGGCCGAGTGCGTCGAGGGCGGGCCGCCTTGCGAGAGCGGCACGGGCTGCGCGCGCGGCGCGGTGACGCCGCGGGTGTGCGTCCCGCTCCTGAGCCTCGGGGCGCCGTGCCTCGACGCCTCGGGATGCGGCGCCGGGCTGACCTGCGGCGGCCGCGCGTGCGTCCCGCTGCGCTTCGCGGGCGAGGCGTGTGACCCCGCCGCGCGCCGGGACGGCTGCGAGGAGGACTTCGCCTGCGAGGAGGGCGTCTGCCGGGCGCCGGGCGAAGGCTCCGCGTGCGCGAACGGCCGCTGCCGGGAGGGGACGCGCTGCGTCCGTGACCAGTGCGTGCGCCTGCGCGAGCCCGCCGAGGCCTGCTCGCCGACCGACGCGCGCACCACCTGCCGCGACGACAGCGCGTGCGCGATGGACGTCTGCCGCGTGCTCGGCAGCCGAGGAGCGCTCTGCCGGAGGGGACCCGACGCGCCGCCCTGCGACGACGGGCTGCGGTGCGACGTGGTCGCCGACCGCTGTGTTCCTTGAGCGGGCGATGGCGCGATTGCAGCGGAGCGGCTCACCGTGTGGCTGAAGGCCGCGGGCGAAGGGGATAGGGGTAGGCGTCGATGTGGAGGAGCCTTGTTGCGTGGGTCCTGGTGGTCGGCCTCGCGTGGTCGGCGTGGTTGGGCGCGGGTCAGCTGTACGCGTGGGAGTACAGCGTCGGGCACTTCGCCTTCGCGCGGGTCGGGGCGCCCGCGCTGCACTTCGTGCTGGGCGGCCTGGGCGTCGCGCTCGACGTCGTCGCGGTGCTGGCGTTGCTGCTGCCGCGGCCGCGCGGCTTCGGGGTGGTGCTGGGCGCGCTGATCTTCGGGCTGGCCCACGACCTCGTGTCGCTCCGTCTCGTCTCGGCCGACCTCGACGGCGCGCGGCGCGTCTACGCCGCGGGACGCGTGGAGCAGGGCTCGATCGCGAGCGAGGCGGCGCTCGACGCGCTGTTCAGTCCAGCGGGGCAGCACCAGCTGGCGACGATCGCGTTCTTGTTCGCGTTGGCAGGGATGGCGCTGCTGATCGTGATCCGGCCGTACTTCGAGCCGCGCTGACACTATCGGAGCCGTGAGGGTGGTCGAGCGCCCAGAGCTGCCGGTCCAGCGCCGGGAGCGGTGATCGACGCCGTCGTCCAGAGAGACGCGCGACAGCGCGCCTTCGCGAGACGCCCAAGGAGGACACGGAAGACCACTCCCTCGACCCTCCAGACAAGGGTGCCGGATGCAACATCCAGTAGACGGTTTCACCCAGCGCAAATCAACCGCGGGAGGTGCGGCCGTCGCCTCCGATGGGGATGCGCGGGCCCAGGTAGCGCGGGCGCGGCGTCGCGAACGTCTGGAAGGCAGCCTTCATCCTCGCGCCGACCTCGCGCACGTTGTGTCCGCCGGGGCGTGCGCGCTACGCGCAGTGACGTTCGACCAGTACAGGATCCACGTGGCCGAAGGATGCCGACCCAGCTACGAGGCGCGCAGGACGATGGACAACCTCGCCACCCTGCATCCCGAGCGCGTGCACTTCATCCCTCGCGTCGATGAGCGACGGGCGTCGGCCTCATCCGCTCACCGACCCTGTCCTGCGACCGAGCGAGAAGCACCTCGCACTCATGCGAACTCGAGGGCGCTGCCATGGGCGTTCACCACACGACCGCGACCGGTGCGTCGTGACCGTCGGCGGTCCCGTCGCCGAGCTGGCCCTGGGAGTTCGGACCCCAGCATCGCAGGGAGTTGTCCCGCAGCCGGGCGCACGCGTGCCGGATGCTCGTCGACACCTCGACGACCCCGGTGAGCCCTTCGACCTCGGCGGGACCGACCTCCTGGTAGCCCCAGCAGCGCACGGTGGTGTCGGCGAGCAGTGCGCAGGAGCGCAGCCCCGTCGAGAGCTGCGTCGCGTCGCGCAGCCCGCTGACGTCGGTGGGGAGATTACGATCCATGCGCGACCCGTCGCCGAGCTGCCCGTTCGTGTTCATTCCCCAGCACTGCACTGCGCCGCCACGTCGCCGCGCGCAGGAGAAGAAGACGCCCGCGTAGATCTCCGCCGCGTCCGCCAGGCCGACGACCTCGACCGGAGTGCGCGAGCTGTGGTCGGTCCCGTCACCGAGCTGTCCGTTGAAGTTCATCCCCCAGCAGGTGGCCTGCCCGCGGGCGTCTCGGGCGCACGAGTGGAAATCACCCACCGAGACCTGCGCGATGTCGTGCAGCGTCGGCACCCGGGCCGGAGTCGGCTGAAGTTCGACCGACGCATCGAGCCCGAGCTGCCCCACGCCGTTGTCTCCCCAACAGCGGACCGTGCCATCGCCGATCAGCGCGCACGCCGACATCGCACGTGCGCTGATCTGCACCACGTCGTGGAGCCCGTCGATGACCGTGGGCGTGAGGTGCCGCGGGCCGTTCGACACCCGCGACACACCGAGGTCCGTGCCCCAGCACTGCGCGGTGCCGTCCAGCATCCACGCGCAGGCGCTCAGGTAGCCCGTCGCGATGCCCGCGGCGCCGCGCAGTCCTGCCACCGGGGCAGGCGTCGAGCGCGCGGTGGTGGTCCCGTCGCCGAGCTGGCCCTGGTCGTTGCCGCCCCAGCACCAGACCGTCGTATCGGTGAGGAGCGCGCAGGTATACCAGCCCCCCACGGCGACATGCGCCACCCCGATGCACGACCCGCGGACGCAGATCGGGCGCCCCTCGGGACACCGATCGGGGCACACCGGGGACATCTCCATCGGGACGTCGACGGCGCCCGCGTCACCCGCCGTCGCGGACTCGAGCGCGATGGGCCCGTCGACGGGGGCGACGTCGTCCACGCCGCCGTCGTCCGTGGCAGTCGTGACGACCCGGCCACACGCGACCGTCGCGCCCAACAGCGCCACGAGCGCTGTCGTCGCGGCCGTCTTCATCGGATTGCGAGCCCCCACGCCGCCATTACCGCACGCTACGACGAACATCGCGGGTCGGGCCAGTGACCGAGGCGCAGCGGCCGTTGCTGCGCGCCGCGCAGGGGATCCGCCGAGGATGCGGAACCGTCGCAGCCTGCGGTGAAGACCGGGCCCACGATGGCACAGCTCCAACGGAATCCTCGCGAATCGAGAGAGGCACGGACGATGCTCTGCCCCTGTACCGTGACGACCCTTCCTCGCTCCGGTTCGTCCGTCGTCCTCGCAGCGCTCCTTGCCTCTGGCTGCGGAGGAGACCTCATCGGTCCGTCGGACGCGGGCTCCGTCAGGCCCCTGGACTGCTCGGTCATCGGGTGTGGCGAGAGCATCCGCCTCCCCGGACTGGTGACCCTTTCCGGCGCGGAGATGCGAGCCATCACGGTGTACCTCTGCCGCAACAGCACCTGCGTCATGGGCACCCCTGCGCGCCTGCCCGAGCAGCCCGCCGTGGGCGTCGGCTGCGAGCTGCCGCCCGACGCCAACGGCCATTGCGTCGTCTGGAACGTCTCCCCCGATCGTTACCGTCTCGACGTGGCGTTCGGCGACTCGATCGGTGCGCGCGACGGAGACACCTTCGTGGTGCGGGTCTCCCACCCGCCCTCCGGTACCGTGCTCGCCGAGGCGGCGGAGAGCGTCCGCTACACGACGTCCACACCCAACGGCCCGTCGTGCGGGCCGGTCTGTCACCACGCCACGCTCACTCCGATCACGCGCGCTCTGCCTGGGGCCGACGGCGGCGGCTGCTCGATGAACCGCTGCGAGGCCGCGCCGCTGGTCGCGCTAGGCACTACCCTGCGCCTCAACACCTGCGGCTGCGCGATCGCCCCCGCGGACATCTGCGGCGGTGCCCACCCGCGGGCGTTCTTTCGGGTCGACGCGCCGCTGGGCGAACCGCTTCATTTCACGACGGGGACCGCGCAGATCACCGCCTGGGACCAGTGCGGCGACCCGGCGCCGGCCCAATGCGGCGGGCTCTCGGGCAGCTTCGTCACGACCCGGAACGAGACCCGGCTGTTCGGCGTAGAGCGCTTCACCGAGTGCGGCGAGGTCGCGATCACGGTCACCCGCTGAGCGCGCCTTCGAGCGCTGCGGCCGTGAGCGCGAGCACGGAGACGGCATGGCGACCCGGAGGCGTGGAGCCGGCGCGGCAGCCGCAGCCCCCGTCAACGAGACGACCGGAGGAGGGCGCACTCGCGTCGAGGGGAGCCGCCCCGTCGGGCGCGTCCCTGATGCTGGGGAGGGAGCCGAGGTCCGCGACGGCGCCCGCGTCGACCGGAGGAGGCGCGCGGGGCACAGCGTCCGTCAGGGCCGCACGTGAGCCCGTCGGGGCAGGGCTCGCACTCGAAGCGACGGATGCAGGAGCCCAACGTCGGGGAGCACGGGTCGACATCGCAGAGGCCGGGTGTGCGGGAGATCGGGAGGCAGAGGTTGTCGCTCTGGTGCGCATCACCCGCGGGTCGGCGCCGTAGAGCCCTGATCCGGTACCGCGGAGTGAAGCGAGGCGTGGAGTGTCAGCGCGATGCGCCTGCTCGACATCGACGATCGGAACCACCGCAGCGTACGGCTTCCCCCGCTTCGTGATGTTGGTCGATTCGCCGCGATGCGCGCGGTCGAGCAGCTCGGTCCGGTTCATCCGGGCCTGTTCCGATCCGGCGCGATGCGGCTTCACGGTGACCTCGATGCAGACCCTACGGTCTGTACGGTGTCGTTGCAGGCGCGCGGGGATGATGTTCGTGCTGGGCCCCCTGACGGGGCGTCGGCGGCCATGTGAGACTCGGCGCTTCCTTGGCCTTCGTGGGAGGTGACCATGTGGTCGATGCGCAACGGTCTGCGGGTGGGCTTCCTCCTCGTGTCGTCGCTCGGGACGCTCCGCGAGGGCTGGTGTCGTAGCTGCGACAGCTGCTCGTCGTCGCGCTCGTCGGGCTGCTCGGGGGGATCGTCGGGCAGCGCCTCGGGCTGCGGCTCGCCGATCACCGACGCCTGCGGTCACCCGGGCGAGCCGTGCTGCCCCTCCGACTCCGGCGGCGCCGCCACCTGCCTCGGCGCGACGCGCTGCGCGGCGGGCGTGTGCGAGAGCTCGGCGTGCGGCGCCGCGGGCAACGAGTGTTGCGCCGGCTCGCAGTGCGACCCCGGGCTGAACTGCCGGTCCAGCCCGGGCGGCGGCGCGCGGCTGTGCCTGGCGTGCGGGGCGCGCGGGCAACGCTGCTGCGCGGGCCTCCCCAACGGCGGCTGTCAGGACGGGATGCAGTGCCTCGGCGACGAGTGCACCGCCTGCGGGGGCACCGGCCAGCCGTGCTGCGACGGCAGATGCGCCGCGGGCCGCGTGTGCAACCTCGGGGTGTGCTCGAGCTGCGGCGTCGCGAACACCCCCTGCTGCAACTTCGGCTGCGGCGCCGACCTGGAGTGCGTGCTCGGCGTGAGGAACGAACCCCTCTGCCGCGCGTGCGGCCACGACGACGAGCCCTGCTGCGGGCAGGTCGATTGCCAGGGCGGGCGGCTCTGCCTGAGCAGCCGACGGTGCTCGTCGCTCGCCGACCCCTGCGGCGCGACGGGCCAGCGCTGCTGCCCGGGATCGGCATGCTCCGGCTCGCTGGTGTGCGCCCCGGAGCCCGATGGTGATGCGAGCGTGAGGGACGCCGACGGGACGGACGCGACGCTGGACGCCGACGGGACCGACGCCGCGCTGGACGTCGGCCTGGACGCCCACCGGATGGACGCGGGCGCCGTGGACGCAGACCACGACGTGGAGGTGGCGGACGTCGGACCCCTCGATGCGGAGGACGCCCACGACGTCGCGGATGCCGTCGACGTGGTGGACGCGAACGCGGTCCGCCGGGTGTGCCAGCCCTGCGGCGACGAGGGTCAGCCGTGCTGCGCCGAGGAAACGTGCTCGTCGATCATGACCTGCGTGTCCGAGGACATCCCGCGCTGCCGTCCGTGCGGAACGCCGGGCCGCCGCTGCTGCGGCGACGCCGGGACGTGCCGCGGCGCCGCCCGATGCGTCGTCGACGGGGGCCGCGTCTGCGAGTCGACCGCCGACGCCGCTCAGTGACCGTCGCCTTCGAGCGATCGGCCCCCGAGGTATGCTCCGGCGATGACGCGGCCCTGGCTCCGGCGTGCGCTTCGCCGGGGCGCTCCACGCACGTGCTGCGCGAGGTCGATGGACTTCATGATCGACACGCTGGCCTCGCGGCGCGGGTCCATCACCCGAGCGACGCCGCGAGGAGCCGGTGGAAGTGGTGCACGCCGGTCTCCTTCGTGGGCGAGTAGCGGCCGCGCTTCGCGAGCGACGCGCGCATCCCCTGCTGCGACGCCACGACCACCGCCTCGTCCTCCATCTCGACCTGGTCGAGGCCGCCGCCCGCGCCCTTGGCGCGCAGCGATTCGTCCCAGGTCCAGGCGCGAAACAGCACGCGGGTGCGTTGCGCTCCGACGGGCTGAACCACGTTGAGCGAGAGCCCCCACGGGTAGAAGTTCAACATCATGTTGGGGAACACCCACGCGTAGAAGGCGGCCACGCGCGTGCCCTCGTCGGGGTGCCCCGGCGGGAGCGCGAAGGCCACGTCGTCGGCGCGGCGGGCGAAGGCGAGCTGGAGGGTTCCCCAGGGGCACAGCTCGGTGCGGTAGTCGTCGTAGCCGATGGCGTCGTTGAGCGCGGGGTGCACGAAGGGGATGTGCAGCCCTTCGAGGTAGTTGTCGCAGTAGAGCATCCAGCTCGCGCCGAACTCGTAGTCGCGATCGGCCCCGGGCGCGCGGGCGAGGCGGTCGAGGGCGAGCGATCCGACGCGGGCGTCGATCTGCGCGAGGGTCTCGGCGAGCGGCGCCGCGGGGGAGAGCGAGACGAAATCGAGCGGCCCCCAGCGCGCGAGGGCGACCGCCGCGAGGTCGTCGTCGGTGGAGGGGAAGCCCGCCGCGCCGCCGAACTCGGGCATCGAGAGGAAGCGCCCGTCGAGGCCGAAGCGTCGGCCGTGGTAGCGGCAGCGCAGCGAGGCCGCGTTGGCGGCGCACGCGACCACCGGGTGCCCGCGGTGGGTGCACACGTTGGAGAGTATCCCCACGACGCCGCGCGCGCGGGTCGCCACCAGCGGCTCGTCGAGGCAGCCGGGAAGCAGCGTGAAGGGCGCCGCGTCGCCGTCGCGCGGGACGGCCGCGGCCTCGGGGCACCACTGCCAGCTCCGCGCGAAGACGCGCTCGCGGAGGCGCGCGAAGAGGGCCGCGTCTCCGTAGGCCGACGGGGGGAGCGAGCGCGCGCGGCGAATGTCGGGGTCGATGTCGAAGGGCTCCATCGGGGGCTCCGACGGTGCCACAGGTGAAGGAGCGCGGCGCTCCCATCGTGGCGCCGCGTGGGGGCAGCATCGCCGCCCGAAGGGATCATGGCGCGCGGCGGGGATGGTGTTCTGGCTGGCGATGGGCGTCGGCTGCTCGGACAGCACGGCGAGCCCCGACGCGGCGACGGTCGTCGACGCCGCGGTCGATGTTCCCACCGCCGACGCGGCCCCGGTGCCCGACCTCGGCGCCCCGTCCGACGTTTCCCAGGTCGTCGACGCGGGCCTCCCCCCGCTCGACTACTCCCGCGACGATCTCTGGCTCTGCCGCCCCGGCCTCGCCCACGACCGCTGCCTCTCGGCCGACCTCACCGCCACCGAGCTCGACGCCGACGGAACGCGCGCCACCCTCAACGCTCCCGCCCCCGCGACGAGCCCCGCCTACGACTGCTTCTATATCTGTCCGACGGTCGACGTGACCGGGCCGGCGGGCAACCACACCGACCTCTCCAACGTCGACCCGATGCTCGATCCGCTGCTCAACCAGGCGGCGTGGTTTCGTTCGCAGTGCCGCGTCGTCGCCCCGCTCTACCGGCAGGCGACGCTGCTCGGGCTCAACGGGGCGGGCGCCGCCGAGCGCGAGACCGTCGCCTTCAACGACGTCGCCGCGGCCTTCCGCGCGTACCTCCAGCGCGACAACAATGGCCGACCCTTCGTGCTGATGGGGCACTCGCAGGAGTCGTTCATGGCCGAGCGGTTGCTCACCTCGGTCATCCTCCCCGACGCCGCGATCGAAGACGTGGCCTGGGAGGAGATCGCCGCGCCTGAAGTGGAGCACATCCTCACCGTCGCCGTGACCACCCGGGTGGGTCCCGACCGCGCCGCCTCCCCCGGTTGCGAGCGCGACGCCCTCGAGCCCTGGCTCGACCGGGTCGCCCGGGTCGCTCACCCGGACCCTGTGGAACGCCTCGGGTGGATGGCCACCCTCGCCCCCGCGCTGACCCGCCGCAGCGTCACGGAGGACCACCGGGGCGAGCTCTTCGGGGCCGCCGCCGGTTGGCTCGATGAGGTGGACCGCAGGAAGCCCAGCGCGGTGCGCGGCGCTCTGCAGGCCGTGGAGCGCCTCGCGACCTCGGAGCTCGACCCCGCAGGCACACTGGTGGAGACGGTCACGGCGAGCTGGGGCGGGTGCGCCTGGCCGGATATGCCGTCTGGCGACGCCCGGGCGCTGCTTCACACGTTCGTGAAGGGCATGGCCGCAGCACTCGTCCGGCGCGACGGATCCCGCGCCCTGATGTTCGCGCACCTGCTCCTCACGCTCGCCCCAGCCGGCTACGCGCTCGCCGCCGAGCGCCTCGTGTGGTTCGCCAAGGCGGTGGCGAGTCCCATCGGGGCCGCAGCGCTGGACGGCTCGGCCGTGCGAGACGCCCTCACGGCGGGCGTGGGGCGGTGGTTCGACGAGCTGCCGAGGGGATCGACGTGCGGCGCCGCGGAGGTTGTCCTCGAGTGGTGGGCGTCACCCCTGGGGGCGTGCACGCACGAGGAGCCGGTGGCGAGGTGGCTCGCGGAGGCGCGTCCCGAGCCCGACGACCAGCCCGCGGCTTGACCAGCCGAAGATTGCAGCGCCTGAACGGTGCAGTGTGTCGCCGCGCGCTGACTGCCGAGGGGGCGTTACGTCCCCGCCATGCGTCGAAACCCGCCGCGCTCGCGCAGCCCCTGGAACTGCGCGCCCAGCGCCTGAGCGAGCGCCGGGTGGTCGAGCACCACGCCCACCTCGATGTTCCGCTCCTGCGCGGCCTCGGTGAAGTTCGCCGACGTCACGAACGACCACCGCTCATCGACCACGACGCACTTGGCGTGAAGCGACGTGCCGGCCGAACGGTCGAGCGTCGCCGGGTCGTACCAGATCGCGGGCAGGCGCACGTCGTCGGGCCAGTGCTCCTCGCGGAAGCGTCGCACCCAGGCATCGACGTCCCGCGCCTCGTCGGGCGCCTGGTGCCGCGCGGCCTTCAGGTCGACGTAGCAGTCCACCCGGAGCGACGGCACTTCGCGCATCCGCCGGGCGAGCGCCGCGAGGCTGCGCCGGCCGTCGTACACCACGAAGGTCGCGAGCATCACGTGCCGCTCGGCGCGCGCGCAGACCTCCTCGAGCACAGCCCGCGTGTCGCGCAGCGGCTGGTGACCGTCGCCGTGACCGCTCCACACCAGCTGTGCGCTCCGGGCGAGGCGGTCGGACGATGCGCGGCGCTCCGCGGCGAGGCGCCGCAGACACCACGCCAGGGCCCTCGGGTCGTGGCCAGGCGCCGCCGCGAGGAAGGCCCGGATCCGCCCGGTCTCGGCCAACCCGAGGGCCTGCACGGCCGCCGCGGAGTCGCCCCGCGCGGACAGCCGACCCTCGTCGAGGGCCTGGGCCAGCAGGTCGAGGTCGGCGGGGTTCGCGTCCGTGGCCCAGTCGCTCACCGGCTCAGCCCTCGTCGAAGAAGGCGGCGTCCGCGTGCTCGACGGTGGGCACCACCAGCGTGCGATCGAGGTAGGAGTTCATCCGCTCGCAGCTCGGCTCCGAAATGAGCAGGCACCCGTGGCAGGAGGCTCCCTCCAGGTGGCGGTCATCATGAGCGTCGTCGGGCGAGTGCCCCGCGCACACGGGGTCGTTGGAGCACAGCCGCGCGAGGTCGAGCGCCAGGTCGAGGAAGCGCTCGAAATCCCGGCCCACCTGCACGAGGCCGCCGAGCGATCCGCTCGCCCCGGGCGCGGCCGTGTACAGCAGCACCCCGGAGCCCGCGGCCCCCGCGTACACCCGCTCTCGGATCGCGCTCGCGGGATAGCCACACTCGAGGGACACCGCGGTGATGAGCAGGTGCGCCAGCGAGTGCATCAGCACGTAGCGTGGCCGGGCGAACTCGTCGCGCGCGTCGGCCCGGTCGGCCCGCCGCTGCTTCCAGCGGTTGAAGCCCGTGCGGAACTGTCTCCCTCGCGCTTCCGCGGGCCCGGTCTCCCACTGCGCGAGCAGCGGCTCCTTCAGCGAGAAGAACACCCCCTCGCCGTGGTTCTCGATCGCCGGGAGCCAGGTCAGCGGCTGGTCGATGCGCGCGGTACCCACCCCGAGGTCGAGCTCGCCGTCGACGTCCGTCATCTTGGGCTCGAAGCGCGTGAACCCTGCGAGCGCACGCACCTCCGTCAGTCGGTGCACCAGCACCACCTTGTCGACCTTCGTCATCGGGCTGCGGTCACGCGTCGAGCGGGGCTTCGCGGTGCGCGCGTAGAAGCTCCCCGTGGGGTCGTCCTTCGCTAGCTCCGGGGGGCAGTCGAGCAGCACCTCGACCTCAGCGTCCTTGAGCTTCTTGCCCGCCACCGGGGCGCCGCTCCGGCGACGCTCGATCTCCGCGAAGACCTCGGCGTCAGGGATGCCCTGGAGGGCCTCGGCGACGTCTTCCAGCTCGTCACGGTAGAGCGCGACGCTCGAGACCTTCTTGGCGCCCTTGAGCTTGTCCCAGAGGCGTCCCACGGCGTCGCGCAGTCGCGCCGACTTCTCGGGAACGTGGATCACGCTCACTACCTGAGGGAAGTACGCATGGCTCGCCGAACGCAGGAGCAGCTTCATCGGCTCCCCCGGGCAGTCCTCGCGCGGGACGTCGCCGAGCCAGGGGCGCTTGCCCTGGCACCACCCGACCGGCGGGTTGTCGAACGAGCGCTCGGCGGCCACCGACATGCGCAGGCTCTTGCCGCAGTCGCAGCTCACCCGCACATCGGCGAGGTCGCCCGAGGTGCCAGCCTCGTCGATCCAGTACATCGGGCGAGCCTTGGTGCACGACTCGCCCTTGCCGTGGACGAGTTCCTTCCAGTCGAGGTCGTCGAGGTGGCCGAAGCGGCACGCGCGCACGAAGCGGATCGGCTGCACCGGGCTCGGTCGCTTCTTGCCCTTTCCCTCGCATCGGTGACCACCCGAATCGAGGTCGCTCGCGTGCAGCAGTCGTCGAGGGCGTCCGCCATCACGCCGCGGCTCGCGCCCGAACTCGACCCAGCAGTTCTCGTTCTGGCAGGTGAACCACTCGGGGAACTGAAACGCCTTGATCCACCGGCGGTTGGGGTCTTCGCGGTCCTGCGACGCTGCGGGGGGCGCGTGCAGCGTCACGTTGCCGAAGCCCTCCTGGCGCGCGAGCATCGACACGAGGCGCTCCTCGTGGACGGGCGTGCCCTTGGCCCACCACGAGAGGCCCGCCACCACCACGGCGTCGTCGACCAGGTCGACCAGCGCGCCGGGGCCGAACATCCCCACCAGCTGGCTCTGCCGAATCGACCCGTGGGCCCGCTGGCCGAAGGGGACGCCTGCCTTCCAACGATCGCTGCGGCTCATCGCCCCTCCTCCTCGTCGGCGACCACGGCCCCGGCGCCCTTGCGGGTCATCACCATCAGGTCGGTCGATGCCTCCACGTCGCGCATCGAGCGAGACGCCACGAAGCGCCGCTCGTAGCGGTTCGCCTCGGCGAGGTCCTCGTCGAGCGGCATGTGCAGCAGCGGCCGTCCCCCGCCCGGGTCTTCGTACTTCTGGTAGGCGAGGCCCTTGGAGCCCGGGTCGTCGTCGATCACGTGCGCCCAGGCGTCGAAGAGGGTCGCGACGCGCGCGCGCAGGCCCTGAGAGAGTTCCTCGAGCGACTCGTCCGCAGGAGCGCCCTTGCGGTGAGCCTCGGCACGGCGCACGAGGGTGTCGGCCACGTACTCTGTGACGCGCGCCTTCACCGACGCGAGCGCCGCCGCGCCGTCGGGGGCCGTGAGCCCGGGCTCCGAGAGACGAGCGAGCGCGACGGCCACTGCCGGCAGTCCACGGTCGATCGCGCGCGGCGAGAAGGGCGTCACGCTGGTGGCCTCGACCGCGCGGTAGAACGCCTGGTGGAACGCCTCGAAGTGCTCGAGGTGCGAGCGGTCGCGCGGGCGGTGCGCGTTGAGCAGCGTCACGACGAGCCCCGGCCGGTCGGGCGCGCGCCCCACGCGGCTCGACGCCTGGATGTACTCCGCAGCCGTCTTCGGCTGGCCGCACACCACCATCAGCCCCAGGCGCTCGATGTCGAGCCCCACCGAGATCATGTTGCTCGCGAGCGCCACGTCGACGGGCGGCCGCTGCTTCCGAGCCTTCGCCCCCTTCGCGGGTGCGGCGGGCTTCACAGGCGCGGAGGCCTTCGCATCGAAGCCGACCTCAAGACGCTCCTTGGCGATCTTGATCATCTCGGTGCTCTCGCGGCTCGTGAGCTCCACGCAGTCGAACGCGATCACGCGCGCGGCCAGCTCCTCGTCCCCGGAGCGCCCCGCGGCGCGGCGCCGGCGGTCAGCGCGCCCGACCTTGCTGCGCACCTCGTCCTCGACGATGCGCCGGGCACCGCCGAGCTCGCGGAGGCTGTTGAAGTAGCCCACCAGGGTCATGTACGGATCGCTCGACGCGGGGTCTTCCTCGTAGGCCCGCTGGGCGGCGCCGAGCAGCGCGACGTATGAGCGCAGCAGCAGCACCTTCATGCTCCGCCCCGGCGCGGAGATGCCGACGTAGGTGCGCGGGTGCCCAAGCTTCGTCTGCTTGAGCGGCAGCGTCTCGGCGAAGAACGAGGTCGACCGGTTGGGCCCCGGTGGCGGGAACACCCGCACGTCGCTCCGCGCGAAGAGCGCGCGCACCTGGGCCTGCGCGTTGCGCACCGTGGCGGTCGACGCGACGATCTTGGGGCGCACGACCTTCCCGTTGACGGTGCGGGTCGAGAGCGCGTCGAGGGCCGTCTCGTAGAGCCCCACCATCGTCCCGAGGGGGCCGCTGATCAGGTGGAGCTCGTCCTGGATGATCAGGTCGGGCGGGAGCAACGGCGTGGCGAGTGGGGTCGCGCCGTCGGGCGGATCGGCCGGCCCGGAGAAGCCATCCGGGAGCCGGTGCGTGGCGTTGCGGCCGAGGAGCAGCCCGGTGCGGCCGACCCACGGGAGCGCGGCGAACTTGTCGACCGTCGCGATGAGGAAGCACGGCAGCTCGCGGTACACCTCCTCGTCGACCGTCACGATCGGGAGCCCCTCGGGCCACTGTCGCGACCAGCGGAAATCGCAGGAGGGAGCGTGACACCGCACGCGCATCTGCCGCGGCGCCGCGATGCTGGGCGCGAGGTGGAAGGTGTCCTGCCCGAAGGGCTCGCGGCACCACGGGCACTTGTCGAGCGGGAGCGGGCTCGGGGCGCCGTCGGGGTTGCGGTTGTAGGCGAGCACCCGCTCGCGCGCGGTGCTGTCGTCGTGGTCCTTGTCGGTGCCGAAGCGGAGGGGCGTCACGGCCTTGCCGACCCACAGCCCGATCGAGAAGCGCTGCGGCCCGAGGAGCGTCTCGTTCTCGCGTCGCTGCAGCTCGAGCGCGCAGACCAGCGTCGCCGCGCGGCCCAGCTGGTCGAGCGTGAGCAGCCGCAGCGTGTAGCGCATGAGCACCGCGACTCCCGCCGACCCGACGCCGGGGTTGCGCAGGCGCCGCAGCACCAGGGTGAAGGCCGCGAGGCCGAGGTACGCCTCGGTCTTGCCGCCGCCCGTCGGGAAGAAGATCAGGTCGACGACGTCGCGCTCGGCGTGGGTGGGCTCGGCCTGCGCGGCGACGTTCATCAGCACGAACGCGAGCTGGAACGGGCGCCAGGTCGGCACCTTCCCCTCGCCGCCCTGCTCCTTCGCGAGGTAGCGGTGTGGGCTGCGCTGCCGCGCGGCGTCGGCCATCGCGCGGTTGGCGCGGCGGAAGGCGTCGAACACCTGCGGGTCCTCGGTGTGCGCGAGGCCGGCCTCGATGCGGTCGCAGGCGCGGGAGGCCTCCTCCAGGAGGAAGCGAGAGAGGTCGCCGCGCGCGGGCGTGTCGAGCACGGTCTGAGCCTGCTGGGCGATCCAGTCGCGGTAGCGGCGGACCATCGGGGCGACCTCCGCGCGCAGCGTCGCGGGGCTGTCCATCGCAGCGAGCGCGTCCATGCGCAGCTCGCAGCCGGGGACCTCCGAGGGGATCACCCGCTCGACCTGGGCCGACGGGGTCCACGTGGTGCGCACGGTGTCGCAGAACACGTCGGGGCCGCTGCCCTGGACGGTGGAGCGCACCGAGACGCCGTGGCCCACCGCGTACTCGAAGGCGTCGCGGTACTGCAGGTCGCCCATGCGCTCGTCGAGGTCGTCCTCGAGGTGGGCGCCGCGGCGGTTGGGCCTCGGGACGAAGCCCTCGCTGCAGTGCACCGCGAGCTCCGCCTGGAAGATCACCGCGCGGTCCTGGTCAGGTCCGGCCTCGACGGGAGGGCGCTGGTTCACGAGGAAGATCGTGACGACGCAGGTCTTCGGCGGAACCTGCGCGCGCTCGTCCTCGCGCAGCGGGCGCATCACGCCCCGCACCAGCACGCCCCCGGAGCCCGGGAGCGTGGCGCCCTTGCGCATCGTCGCCGCATCGAGCGCGAGCGACACCTCGGCCTCGTAGGGCTCGCGTGTCCAGCGCAGGGTCGGCAGGCCGCCGCGCTCGATGGGCTCTGTCGCCGCGGTGGCGGACTTCGGCGCGGCGGCCTCGGGCGTGTAGGTCGCCCATCGCGCGGTGATGTGAAGCGTGGTGGCCTCCGCGGGGACCAGCACCGTCACGCCGAGCGAGGACGGGAACACAGGCCGCCGCGCGGGGCCGTCGTCGTCCTCGCCCTCCTCGGAGCCGCTCGCGCCGGAAGTGACCTCCTCGGTGGCGGTGGGGTCCTCGAAGAGCTCGGCGACGACCCCGGAGGGCACGAGGAATCCCGTGAGGTACCAGTGCGTCGGGGGCACCTCCAGCACCTCGCTGGCGAGCGGGGCGTCACGCGGGTCGAGAGGGTCGGGGCCCACGAGGTCGAGGCGTAGCGCGTGGATCAATCGGTCGCGGACGGGAGCGGCGTTCATGAGCGGCGAACGGTAACGCAGGACTCCCAGCCGAACCGAGGGGAACCCTCCGGTGCCTACGATCGCTCAGTTTCGCGCGCTTCGAGCACCGCGCTACCCGGCAGGGGCGTCGTGCCGAGGCTGGCGCGGAAGTCGGCCAGGCTGGGAAGGCGGAGCGGCGCGGAGACCTCCACCGCATCATCGATGCTCGCGACGACGTGATGGACATCCGGCCCGACGCCTCCTCCACGGGTCCCGCCGCTGCTCATCGGACCACCCGCGTGCGAAGCCGCTCGCCCAGCGCGGACAGGCGGCCGTCGTTCGTCCACAGCTCGTCGCAGCCGTGGTGCATCGCGCACGCGGCGTGGAGCGCGTCCGGGGTCTTCAGCGAGAATTGCGCGCGCAGCTCCGCGGCGAGATCGAAGACCGGAGGCGGCAAAGGCAGGCGTTCAAACCTCGCGAACTGTGCTTCGTAGGCGGTCCGAAGCTCGGAGTCGCGCAGGCGAAGCGGCTTGACCAGGCACTCCAGGCGCACGAGGTCGGAGATGCAGACCGCGTCGTCGAGGCCGAGCGCGTCGAACGCAGCGGCTGCTGCCACCTGGAAGGCAGCACTGCCCTCCACGCGATAGATCAAGACGCAGGCGTCCAGATACACCCGCATCAGCCGACGTCGCCCCAGCTCTCGCGCTCCTCGGCGAGCTGCGCGTCGATCTCGTCCGCGGTCCGCAGCTTGTCGGGGTTCGCTGCCCGCCAGGCCTCCGTCACGGGCTCCTCCGCGAGGATCGCCTCGCGCGAACCCGGACGCGGAAGCGCGGACGAGCCTTGACGGAAGAGCACGATCACCTCGGCCTCGCCCTCGGGTAGATCGGTCGGCAGGTCGATCTCGATGTGCCGGGACTTGGGGATCGTGATGGTCAGCTTGTGGGCGTGCATGAGTGGTCCTCCGCGCTGTTCGGCGACTGTGCCACATTCCTCGTGACCGCCGCCTCTCCTGGTTCGGCCCCCCCTGCGGCCACCGCAACACCCCCCCGGTGATCGCCCGGCCCCTCTGGCTCACTCCACCCCGGGCAGCCCAGGGCCCGCCCGCGGCGGCGCCCTTCTTCTTTCGCCCCCGCTTCGCCGGTGCCACCACCGCCACCGCGCTCTCGTCTCCCGCCTCCCGAGCTCGCGGCGCGGTCTCGATCGCACCCGCCCGCTGCCGGTTCTCCTCCAGCAGCCGCGCGAGCACCTCGTCGCGCGTGTCGTCGTCCCACGTGTAGCGCACCCGCTCGTCGAGCTGCACCCGGCAGTCGTACGCCAGCCGCAGGTCCGTCCAGCCGTAGGCGTCGAGCACCGCGCGGTCCATCTTCGCGTGGAGCGCGAGCAGCGTCGCGATGTCGGCGGCGCGCTCGTTGGCGTCATGGAGGCGGTGTACGTCGCCGTCAGCCCCTCCGGGTTCTTCGTCCCGATCGTGCGCTTCATCACCGCCGCCCCGTGCGTGTCGTAGCGGCTCCCAAGCGACGGGAACACCGGCCACCGTGCGAGCCCACCGTCGTCCTCACCCTCCCACTGCCTCGACAACGCAGCGGTCGCCGGGCGATATCTCTTTGTCATGGGGAACCAACGCACACCATGGATGCACCGCAATTCTCGGCTCCATGGCGCGAGAGTGCACGCGACCGCGATCCCGCTCCCATCAATGGTGCGATGGGCGCCGCTCGTCCTGGTGTTGGTCGGGTGCTCATCGGGAAGCGGCGTGGCGGGAGCCGTCGATGGAGCGGCCGATGTCGTGCTCGACGACACGACCGCTGTCGTCGTTGACCACGACACGACCGCGGTCGACGTCGCGACGCAGGCTGACGCCAACCGGGCCGACGACGCGGTGGCGGACCTCGGGCTCCCTGTGGATGGACGAGGGGAACCGACGACAGACGATGTCCCCTTCGACCTCACCCTCGACGCGGTCGACGCCGCCGCGCCCGGACCCGACGTCAGCGGCGACCGCGGGACGGACCTCGGCGTCGAGACACCGATGGATGTCGGCACGCTCGACGTGCCCGCGACGGACGCCCGCGCGCTCGATGGGCCGACGGACGTCGGGCGGCCCGACGCGACGACGGTCGACACCTCGGAGCCGGACGTCGGCAACGATGCGGCGGATGCGGAGCCCTTCGATGCGGGCGACCCGCGGGACGCGGATGCCTGCGCCGCCCCGTCGCTGTTGTGTTCAGGCGCATGCGTCGACGCGCGCTTCGACCGCGCCCACTGCGGTTCGTGCGACCGCCGCTGTGGTGACGCCGAGCGCTGCGCGGCCGGAGTCTGTGCGGCCTGGACCGCCCCGTCGACCCGACTCGCGGGCTCGTACGGAACGAGCTGCGCGATCCGCGACGACCGCACGGTGTGGTGCTGGGGGAACAACAACCGCGGACAGGTCGGGGCCGGGCTTCCGGCCAGCGTCGCCGCCCCGGCGCAGGTCGCGGGCGTGACCGACGCCGTCGCCGTCGCCGCCGGATCGGCCCACGCCTGCGCCGCGCGCGCTGACGGCACCGTCGTCTGCTGGGGCTCGAACACCACCGGACAACTCGGCGCCGGCGATCTGCTGGCGCACGTGGGGCCACAGCGCGTCGTCGGCCTGACGGACGTGATCGAGGTGACCGCGGGCGGCGCCGGGAGCTGCGCCCGCACCAGAGCCGGTGACGTCTGGTGCTGGGGACGGGTGAGCCTGGGGTCCGCCGTGCTCCAGACGCCCGCGCGGATGATCACTGACGCGGTCGGCCTGGGCGGAGGCCGCAACCACACCTGCGCCGTCGTGAGCTCGGGGGCGGCGTGGTGCTGGGGCGCGAACGCCTCGGGGCAACTCGGCGATGGCACGACCACCGACCGCGTGACTCCGGTGGCCGTCGTCGGGCTCGCGGGCGCGGTCGGCGTCGCCACGGGCGACACCCACTCCTGCGCGTGGCTCCTCGATGGCAGCGCGCGCTGCTGGGGGCGGAACGACGGCGCGACCTTCGGCAACGGCAACACCACCAGTAGCCTCACGGCGGTGGCCGGGACGCTCCTGACCGGGATCGCCCACCTGACGGCGGGACCGAACGGCACCTGCGCGGTGCGACTCGACGGGACGGTCTGGTGCTGGGGGAACAACGACGGCGTGCGCGGGGCCGACCCGAGGCGACCGAGGACCATCCCGTCCCGTTGGGGCGCGGTGACCGGGGTGCAGGAGGTGCGGTGCGGCGAAGAGCACGCGTGCGCGCGGCTCATTGGGGGCGAGGTGGTCTGTCAGGGATCGAACCAATACGGTCAGCTCGGGCAAGGTCTGCTGACCACGCCGCAGGCACCCACCCGGGTCCCGGGCCTCGCCGGTGTGACGCAACTCGGTCTGGGCGAGACCTCGATCTGTGCGCGGCTCGCCGACGGCACGCTGGCGTGCTGGGGGTTGGACGACCACCTCATCGACTGGGCGCCGCCGCAGCGGCTCGTCCCCACGCCCGTGCCCGGATTCGACGGCGTGCTCGGGCTCTCGATGCGGCACGGCTACACGTGCGTGCGCACCGCGGACGGTCGCTCCCGCTGCGCTGGGACCTTCAATGCCGATGGCCAGCTCGGTGACGGCAGCACCACCGAGCGCTGGGGGCCGGTGGAGGTGACGGTGGTACCGCGGGGCGCGTCGGTGGCGCCGGGTACCCGTTTCGCGTGCGCGCGCCGGGCCGACGCGACGGCAGCCTGCTGGGGACTCAACACCTGGGGGCAGCTCGGCGACGGTTCACAAGCCTCGCGCCCCGGTGCCGCGCCGGTGCTGGGCCTCACGAACGTGATCGAGGTGCAGTCCGGCTACGACCACGCCTGCGCGCTCCGCGACGATCACACCGTGCGCTGCTGGGGCCACAACGACGGCGGCAAGCTCGGCGACCGGACCACCGTCGCTTACAGCACGCAGCCCGTGACGCCCGCGGGGCTGACCGGCGTGACGTCACTCGCGGTGGGCGACCATCACACGTGCGCGCTTCGCGACGACGGCACCGTCTGGTGCTGGGGCCAGAACTCGTACTACCAGCTCGGGGCGACGGGCAGCGCCCGCAACGGGCCGACGATGGTAGGGGGTCTCGCGGGAGTCACGACGCTCGTCGCCGGGGCGAATCACACCTGCGCGATCCTGCGCGACCGCACGCTGCGGTGCTGGGGCATCAACTTCCAGAGTCAGCTCGGTGCCGGTGAAGGGATGAGCGCGACCCCGGTGACGGTCCCCGGCATGACGGACACCGTCGCGGTCGCCGCGGGGCCCGCCGTGACCTGCGGCGCTCGAGGTGATGGTTCGGTCTGGTGCTGGGGGCTCCCGTTCGCGGGAGCGCGTGGCGACGGGACATGCTCTCTCTGCCGCGTTCCTGTCGGCGTCCACTGGTGAAAGCCATGCATCGTTCGGGGCCGAGCACGATGGATGCGCAGAGCACACCCCCGGTGACCACCGGCCCCCTCCCGCACCCGCCGTGACACCGCCCCGGTGACCACCGGCCACCTCCTGCGGCCACCGCAACACCCCCCCGG
>SCUS01000158.1 GCA_004297725.1 Myxococcaceae bacterium
GGGGACGCGCCCCTCGCCGAAGCAGCCCCAGCCGTAGCGGGGGTTGGCCGCGGTGGAGCCGCAGTCTCGCGCCGGGTCGACCTGCGGCACCCAGCCGTTGCCCGCGGGGTCGAGCGCGTTGCGCACCGAGCGCAGCGCCGCCGCGTCGCTCTCGTGGCCGCGCGACCCGCCGCCCGCGATGACCTCGTAGATGGCCTCGGTCTGGTCTTCAGGGTTGTCGCCACCGAAGAACCGTCCGCCGGTGTCGTCGTCGATGGTGCGCATGGCGTTGAAGGCCCGCTGCGACGCGGCCACGTCGGGGCTCAGCGTCTGGCGGATCCATAGCGTGTAGTCGCCGGGCGTGCCGGGCTGACCGCTCGGGAGGAAGGGCATGCTGTCGAAGGACCCGACGCCGACGCGAACGTCCGGGATCACCACCTGCACGCCCCGCACGATGGTGTCCAGGCCCGTGCGGAGGGCGGCGATCACGGGCTGCATCGAGGCCGAGTTGTCGACGAGGAGGAAGAGGTCGACCGCGCGGATGCGCGTGGAGAAGGCGAGCTCGCGGGACTCTCGCGCGGTCGCGCCGGGGCCGCGGTAGGGGAGCGCCACGTAGAGGTCACCGGCCGGCGGGACGGAGCCCGCGGCGCGGGGGTCGCTGCGCGCGGCCACCTCGATGAGGTCGCTGACGCCGTCACCGTCGCTGTCCGCCGCGCAGGGGTCCGTCGTCGCCGCGCGCTCCTCGGCGTCCGTGAGGCCGTCGTCGTCGGAGTCGAGGTCACCCGTCCCGCAACGCGGCACGTCGGCGCCGGTGTCCGCCGGTCCGACGTCCACCGGCCCGCCCGCGTCCGTCGCTGCGGCGTCGACGACGCCTGAGTCGGGGGCGTCTCCGCCGGGGACATCCACGACGCCGACGTCCGCCGTCCCGAGGTCGAACGAGGGTGCGTCCGCGGTGGGAGCGTCCGCGGTGGGAGCGTCCGCGGTGGGAGCGTCCGCGGTGGGAGCGTCCGCGGTGGGAGCGTCCGCGGTGGGAGCGTCGACCGGCGCCGAACCGTCGGGGCACATGCACGCTCCGAGCACCCGATCGAGGCCGCACACCTGCGCGCCGAGGCCGCCGCCGACGCAGGCGCAGGCGGTCTGCGCGCCCGGCGCGCACGACGGCTGCGGGATCGCCGCGGCCGTGCACCCGGCGACCACCATCGCAAGCGCTACGAGGCCTGCCCCGCCCGCCCAGACCCCGCCCGCCCGTCGCTTCGCCATGCGTCGTCGCTCCCGATTCGTCCTGGTGTCGGTCCCCACGGCGGGCACGATAGGTCGACCGCCACGGCGCGCGCCACGGCATCCCCCATTGGCCCGCTGCGACCCCACGGCGCAGGAGCAGGTGGACCTCGTCGGCTACGTGGGCCGCGCCGACGACGACCCGGCGCGCAGCGCCTCGCGGGCGCGCATCAGCGCGAACCCCAGGAGGTTCTCTCCCTCCCAGCGGAGCGGGTCGGTCGCGCCTTCGATGGCGGCCCCGAGGCCGATGCCCCAGACGGCGTCGAAGGGCGACGCCTCGACCAGCACCGCGTCACCCGTGCCCAGCAGGAAGCCCCTCAGCGACGCGTTCTGCGAGAACTTCGCGACGTTGCCCCGCGTGACCAGCTCGAAGCACTCCGACCGCCACCGCGCCTCGTCGAAGCCCCGCACCTTGCGCCCGAGCTTCTTCACCACCGCCGGGTCGTCCGTCGCGAGGATCGCCGCGAGCGTCTCCTCGTCGCCGAAGAGCCGGGCCTTGCCGGCCATCATCCACTGCTCCGCCGAGGAGTAGGTGACGCCATCGAGCGTGAAGGAGCACGCCCACCACTGGGACAGGCAGGCGACGGTGATGCGCCCGTCGGGCGACGGGTGGTGTCCCCAGAAGAGCACGTAGCGAAAGGTCTGCCCCGCCCGCACCGCGGCGCGGAGGTCTTCGAGATGGTCGATCATGGCCCCCGACCGTAGCGCAGTTGCCCCGCGGCAACGCTACACGGGGTGCCGTGCCATCGCCGCCGGAGCGACCGCGACGTTCTCCCGCCGCCTCCGACCTCCCTCCGTGGCCCCGCCCAGCCTTCGCCGCGGATCACCCGCTCGCGTAGCCTCCCTTCGCATGCATCGCTCCCTCATCGTCCTGCTCGTCGGCGCCGCGCTCGCGGGCGGCTGTGCGTACGGGGTGCGAGGCGGCCCCGAGGTGCAGGCGTACACGGGCGGCCCGGTGGTCACCCACGCGGCGGTGACGGGCTTCTCGGGCTTCGGCATGACCTCGCGCGACGGACGCAACGAGGGCATCGGCTTCGCGGCAACCACGGCGCTCGGCGGCGATGCGCGCCAGGGAGGGGCGGCGCTCTCGCTGCTCGGCGGGATGGAGTGGTTCCGCGTGCCGGAGCGCGCGGGGCGCTGGGGCTACCGCGTGGGCATCGACACCGGAGGCCGCTGGCGCGGTCCGGAGCTGTCGACCTCGGAGCTGTTGGTGCAGCTCCGCGGCGGGCCGCTCTTCCGCCTCGTCGACCGCGAGGCATCCCAGGCTCCGCTCATCACCCTTGGCATCGAGGCGACGCTCGGCGCGGCGATCTACTCACCGAGACCCGACACGGAGGAGGCGTCGGTGGTCGCCGGGGTGAGCGTCACCGTCGGCGCCATGCGCATCGGGCCCTTTCATCTCTGATCGACGCGCCAATGCCCCTGCGGCCCCCACCGCGAACACGAACACCCGCGAGCGCGCCGTTCCGACGGCCAGCGTCGCGCCGTCGGGGCTCACCGCGACCGCCGTCGCGTGGTCGAAGCGCCCGGCGAGCTCGACGTGCGCCACCTCCGCGCCGTCGAGAGAGTGCGCGCTCACCCGACCGCCGTCGTCTCCCACGTAGAGCCGGTCGCCCGCGAAGACCGCCACCGTCGCCTCGCCCGGATACTCCCGCTGCCAGCGCACCCGCCCGTCGCGCAGGTCGACCACGCGCAGCCGGTGGGGCTCGTGCAGCGCGACGTGGCGGCCGTCGGGCGAGAGCGCCCAGCGCCACAGCGAAGCCCCCGCCGCCGCAACCTCCACCCTCCGCCACCCATCGCCCCCGCCCACCAGGAAGACGTGCGCGCCGCCCCGCTCTTCGCGCAGCACCGCCGTGCCGTCGTCGCTGAGCCGCGCCTGGTCGATCGCGCCAAGGTTGAGCGCGCCGGGGTCGGGCAGCGACCTCGTTCGCTCCATCGCGTGGAGGTCCCACAGCGACCAGTCGCCGTCGCGGAGCACCATGCGACCCGCGCGGTCTGGCGCGAAGCCCTGCGCCCCCGCGAGCGCCCGTCGGGTGCGGCCGTCCCTCCCGTAGAGCGCGGTCGCGACGATCATCCGAGCGCCCGCGTCGATCATCGCCTGCGCCGCGATCCCATGCGGTGTGAAGGCCAGCGCGCGCACCGAGCGGACCGGCCGCGGCCACGAGAGCGCACGAGCCTCGCGGGACCCCACCCACCACGCGCGGTCGCCCATCGCGACGGCGAGCTCACCGTCGACCGAGAGCGCGAGCTGCGCGATCGGGAGCCACGCGACCATCGACGGCGCCTCTCCCGGGGGCTCGTCGAAGCCAGGCACCGGGCCATCGAGGGAGGGCGGCGTCGGGAGCCGCTGCGGCGCGGCCGCCCCGAGGAGGTCACGCGACTCCAGCGAGGCGACCACCAGCGCACGGCTCACCGGAACGAAGCCGCACTGGCTCCCCGGCGACCCGACCGAGGTGCGCACCGCGAGCGAAGCGACGGCGGCTCGGGCGGCGTCCGCGTCGACGGAGAGCAGCGCCTCGCCCTCCCTCAGCGCCAGCAGCGGGCGGCGCGTCGCGACGTCCCAGATCGACTCCGCCCCGACGAGGCGCGATCCATCCCTGGAGAAGTAGAGCCGCTGCGCCACGCGCGCGGAGGGCCAGCGACCGTCGGCGTCGCCGCCCCGCCAGGCCTCGGTGGAGACGTGGTCGAAGCGCGGCGGGTCCGGTGCGTCGGGGGGCGCAACGACGGGCGACGCGGCCTCGCGGGGCGCCGCGTCCAGGGGGGCGAGGTCGGCGCCGTCGAGGGCGCCGAGGGTCACTCCGCCTCGGGCGTCGAGGGCGGCCACGAGGCGTCCTGCGGGGTCGACCGCGACGCGCGCGATGTGCGCGCCGGGCTGCGGCGCAGGCCAGCGGAGGCGGCGCAGGGGAGAGCCCGTGGCGGTGTCGACGACCAGCAGGGACGAGGCGTTCCAGACGACGTGGCGGTGGCCAGGGAGCTCGGGGCCGCGATGCATCGGAGCGTCGTAGCGGCCGCGGTCGTCGCCCCACTCCGCGACGAGGGTGAGTCCCTCCACGGGGAGGACCGTGCGCGCCGCGCCGAGCCCGTCGCCCGTCGCTCCGGGCGGTGCGGGCGCGACCGTGTAGACGTGGGCGCCGTGGTCGTCGGCGGCGAAGCGCTGCGGAAACGTGCGCACGCACCCGATGGCGGCGACCAGCGCGAGCAGTCTTCGTGAGCCCATCAGCGGCCCACGATAGGCCCTGTCTGACGAGCCTGGGTGGTGGGGCTGGACGGTGGTGCCCCCTCGCACCGACCAGCTCCGCCTTCGTCGAGCCGAGCGCCCGTCCCCCTACAGCCCGCTGGCGAGCCCGGTGCCGAAGAGGCCACCGGGGCCATCGGGGCCGGGCAGCGTGGCCGCGGGCGACGCCCCCAGGCCCGCCGCGCCACCCCGGAACACGAACGCCCGCCCCGTGTACTCCTGCACGGTCCGCGCGCTGGCGGCCACGTCGGCGTAGCCATCGCCGTCGAAGTCCCCGAAGCCGGCCGCGCGCTCGCCAAAGGTGACCGCCGCCGGGTCGGGGGTCGGGAGGGTGGACACGGGCGTCGTGGCGAGGCCGGCGGCGCCGCCGCGGAAGAGGTAGAGGGCCGTGGCGGGCGACGAGGCCAGGGAGGCCACGACGAGGTCGGAGAAGCCATCGCCGTCGACGTCCCCGGCACCCGCCGGGAAGGTGAAGCTCCCCCCCGGGACCGGGGCGCTCAGGACGACGGGAACCCGGCCCAGCCCGGCAGCGCCGCCGGGGTACAGGTAGACCCGACCGCCGCCCGCGACGGAGGCGATCGCCACGTCGGCGTAGCCGTCGCCGTTCACGTCGCCCGCGCCCGCGACGGTCGGCGACTGGAAGCCCGTCCCCGCCGCGTCGACGGTGAGCGTCGCGGCAGGTGTCACTGCGGTTCCCGCCGCGCCGCCAAGGAACACCCGCACGGCGCCCTCCGAGTCGGCCCCGACGACCACGTCGTCGAAGCCGTCGCCGTTGAGGTCACCGCCCGCCGCGACCGAGGTCCCGAAGCCGCTCATGGGCATGAAGTTCGGGATCACGATGGGGCCGGGCGTGAGCCCCGCGGCGCTCCCCAGGAAGACGTCGACCGCGCCCTGGAAGGGAGCCGTGACGGCGAGGCCCACCACGAGGTCTCCGTAGCCGTCGCCGTTGACGTCGCCGCCTCGCGCGAGGCGGATGCGGTTCGACAGGGCGTGCAGGGCCGCGATGTCGCGCACGATGAGCGTGGTGCGGGGGACCACACCGAGCCCCGACGCGCCCCCGGCGTAGACGTAGACGCGCCCCGAAGGACCGCTCTCCACGGGGGTGACCGTCGCGGCGACGGCCAGCTCGTTGTAGCCGTCGCCGTCGAGGTCGCCGGCCTCGCAGACGGCGACGCCGTAGTTGCCGACCACCTCGGCAGGCGGTTGCAGCGTGAGCGACGGGGTCGTCGCGAGCCCCGAGGCGCCACCGAAGTACACGTGCACCCGACCCCGGGGGGAGCCCTCGTTGCCCGGGGCCCCCACGGCGAGATCGGCATAGCCGTCGTTGTTGACGTCGAGCGCCCCGGTGCCGCCGATCGAGCGCGCGACGTCGCGGCGGCCCGCGGTGAACGACCACGTCACGCTGGGGACGGTCCCGCGCCCGGCGGGGCCTCGCGAGTAGAGCCGCCAGAAGACAGGCCCCGGTCGCAGCCGCTCGGAGGGGCTCCCGCTGGACCCGGTGGCGTCGAAGGAGTGCAGCACCCGCGAGCACGCCCGGTCGGCGCAGAGCTCGACGTGAGCGCCCACGGCGCCCGAGGGGAGAGCCCACCGGAGCAGCGGCCGCGCGGCGAGCTCCGCGACCCCGGAGGGCGGCGCGAGGGGACGCGGCGGGGCGAGGTCCACCGAGGGGGCGTCGGGTGCAGCGTCCGGGCGGTCGACCGGCGCGTCGAAGCGCGGAGCGTCCGTCGCTCCGTCCTCGGAGCGCCCTGCGTCGGCCGAGGCATCGCTCGGCGGGGTCTCGGTGGCTCCACAGCCGAAGACCGAGAGACAGAGCAGGAAACACACGCGAGCAGTGACGCCGTCAGGAGGGTGCATGGATAGGGAGGGAAGGTTGCCGGACGCCGCCCCCGGATTCACTTCCGACGGGTCACCGCCCCATCGTCGGGGGTCGTGGCCGCCGCGGGCCGTGGCCCTGGCGACGTCCACCGCGCGGAGATACCCTCTGCGGCCCAATGGAGGAGACGCGCTCGCCGAGGCCGCGGATGCGGCCGATGTTCGTCGTTCCGCTGCCGGTGGCGGGGGACGCCTTGCTCGATCAGATCAGGCGTCGGCTCCGCGACCCGAAGGCGCGGGTCGAGGGCGCCATGCTCTCGGCGGGGGCCGAGCTCACCACGGTGAGGGCCGAGCAGCACTTCTGGTCCCCCTACCTCAGCGTGGAGGTCGCGCGCGGCGACGACGACGCGTGGACCCTCTGCGGGCGCTTCGCCCCGGAGCCCAACGTGTGGATCCTCTTCCTCGGCATCTACGGCATCCTGGGCATGGCCTGCCTCGGCGCGCTGATGTTCGGCCTCAGCCAGTGGATGGCAGGCGAGGCCCCCTGGGCGCTCGCGGGCGTCCCCGCGGCCCTGGCGCTGGTGGCCTTCACCTACGGAGCGGCCTTCATCGGGCAGGGGCTCGGGGCCGAGGAGATGTACCGGCTGCGGTCCTTCATCGACGACTGCATCGAGGCCGCGCAGCAGCCCCCCGAGGTGAGCGACGCCCAGGGGTGAGCGAGGACCGCGAAGCCTCGGCCCCGACAACGCCTGACGGAGGTCGCGCCGCGTGCGATGAAGGGCGCTCCCCTGATGGAGAGCGCATGAACGAGGGCTACCGCTACCGCGCCGAGGGCGGGCGCTTCTGCATCGACATCCGGCTACGCAGCTCGCGGCAGCTCTTCGACGGTCGTGACCCGGCGCCCTTCCGGGAGCGCGACCTCGACGACCGCGCCACCGAGTACCTCATCGGCGCCGCCGAGGAACTCCCTCGAAAGGCTCCCTTGAAGCTCGTCTTCTGGATCTCCGAAGAGCCCGCGCCAGGGCTCCCGGACGCCACGCTCACCGAGGCGGTGCGCGCCCACCTCGAGTACGAGGTCGCCCGCCTCGACCGACAGATCCAGCAGCACATGCGTCGAGGACAGGTGTTTCTGCTCTTCGGGCTCGCGGTGCTGGTGGTCTTCCTCACGCTGGCCGAGCTCACCTCCGCGATGCCCATGGGCCACCTTCGGCAGATCGTGCGGGAGGGCCTGGTGATCACCGGCTGGGTGGCCATGTGGCGCCCCATCGAGGTGCTGCTCTACGACTGGTGGCCGCTGGTGGAGGAGCGCCGCATCTACCGACGCCTCTACGAAGCGCCGATCGAGGTCCGACACGAGCCCGACGCCGCCCCGGCGACGAGCGCTTGAACCCGCGACGCCCGCAGGGAGACAGTCGCGCCCGCATGACCGACCCGGCGCCCTCCCCCGTGCTGCCTGCCTTTGACGTCGAGCGCCTCCGCGTGTCGGCCGAGCGACGCCTCTCCACGGCGATGGAGGCCTTCACGGAGTTCGCCGGGCTGCGAGAGGCCCTCCGCCCCGCCTCACCCGACGCGCTGCGCCCCCGGCTGATGGCCGATGCCGAACGACTCTCCGAGGCGATGGCCCCGGACACCTGGTCCCTCGCCCACGCCGCTCGCCGGGCGCTGCGCCTCGAACGCCCGATGGAGATCTACCTCTCGAGCGACCGAGAGCGCGCCGCCGTCCACGCCATCGAAGAGCCCGTGGTGCTCGATATCCCCGGGCGTCTGCTGCCCCTCCTCGACCGCGGCGCGACGGTCGCCGCCTTCGGCCACGAGCTCGGCCACTACCTCGCTCACGGACCGTGGATCCCCCACGGCAACGCCTGCCTCGCGGCCGAGCTCGTCGCCCGCCACGCGGGTGCCTCCAGCGCGCTCTCGGCCACCGCCGGCGCCCTCTCCCTGGCGATGGAGCTCACCGCCGATCGCTTCGCCCTCCTCGCGACCCGGGAGCTCACCGCCCTCCTCCGCCTGGAGATCACCGCGGCCACCTCGCTGCCCGGAGACGCCCTCACCTGGCACGCCGAGGCATGGCTCCTCCACGGGCGCGAGCTCATGGAGGCGCTGCTCTCGGGCCACGATCCCGACGCGGCGGGCGCAGGGCCCGAGCAGGCGGTGCGCTCCTGGGCCGCGTGGCTCTTCAGCGAGACCGCGGAGTACCGCGCGCTCACCGGCAGGGGCCCCGGCTCCCGCAGCCTCGCCGAGGTCGACGCCCTCCTCGACCGAGCGCTCTCGCTCCCTTCGCTCCGCTTCGAGCGGCGCCTGCTCGACGCCCCTCCTCCCGAGCTCCACGAGTGCGCCCTCGCCTGCTGCGTGCTCGTCGCCTCGGCCGATGGCGAGCTCTCCGAGGTCGAGGCCGACGCCCTCGAGCGGGTGTTCGAGCCGAGGGTCTCCGACTGGCGCTGGTACCTCGACCCCGCCAACGCCCGCGCCCGGCTGGCCGAGGTCTCACCGGTGCTTCGCGCCGCCGGAGCCGACTCCGCCCGCGCCCTCTTCCTGCTGGTGATGCACCTCGTCGCCGCCGACGGAGCCGTCTCCGAGGCCGAGGTCGCGAAGCTGCGCTCCTTCGGCGCCCTCCTCGGGGAGAGCGAGCTCTTCGAGGCGCTGCTCTCTGCGACGCTCCGCGCCCTCGGCGTCGATCACCCCGTCGACGAGTCCCCGGCCCGACCGCTGCCGCTGCCACCACGAAGCGGCGAGGCCGCGGAGGCGCTGCGGGCCTTCCTCAGCGGGGTCATCCGTCGACGAGGCGCGCAGACCACCCTGCGCAGGATGCTCCGTCTGGTCGGCGCCTCGGCGCCGTCACCCGAGGTGCTGCACTCTCTCTCCGCCGAGCTCGATCGCGCGGGCGTCACCGTCGACCCTCCGCTGGAGCACGGCGATCAGGACGCCGAGCGCGCCCTCCGTCCTCCCGCCGCGCCCGCTCCCCCGACGCCCGTGAGAGTGGCCCGCCGCGACGCCTCGGTGCTCCCCGAGGAGCGCGCCCGACTGCTGCGCGCGGTGACCTCCCTGCGCGACGAGCTCGTCTCCGGCGACGGACGCAGCCCCGCGGTGCGCCTCCACCGCCCCCGCCCCGGCCGCAGCATGGACCTTCACGAGCTCGACGGGCTCTCCACCGGCCTCGCCGAGCGCACCCTCGCCCAGCTCCGCGACGGCCGGCGCGCCCGCCTGGTCGACGCCTCCGAGGCGGGCTCTCACGAGGGAGGACAGCGCCTCGCCGAGGCCCTTCTGCGCCTCGACCGCGACGCCCGGCAGCGCGCCGAGGAGACCGGAGCGAGAGACCTCGCGGTGGGTCACCCCTTCCTCGCGGGCGTGGTGCAGGGCTACCTGGTGCGCGGTCCGCTGGTGCTGCACCCGGTCACGCTGGAGCGGGACGCGCGCGGCGCCCGGGGCTTCGCGCTCTCGCCGGTGAAGGACGAGCCGCCCATCGTCAACATCGCGCTCCTCCGGCTGCTCTTCTCGAAGAAGGGATACGCCTTCACCGACGCCTTCGCGGAGGCCCTCGACGCCGCCGCGGCGGACCCTTCGCGCAGCGTCGAGGCCATCCTCGAGACGCTCACCCAGGTGGGGCTCAGCGCCGCCCGAGCGCCGAGCGCCCTCGCGCCCTTCCGAGACCGCGCCGACGAGCTCTCCCTCTGGACCGGCGACCGACTGGAGATCGAGGAGTGCGCCGTGCTCGGCCTCTTCCCCCAGTCCGACAGCGACCTGCTCCAGGACTACGACGCGCTGCTCACCGCCCTCGCCGACCCCGCCGCGGACCCCGGCGCCGTGCTCGGCTGCGCCGCCACGCTGCTCCCGGCGGAGATGAGGGCGAGCCTCCAGCCCGAGCCCATCGCCGCGGCGGAGGCGCCCGTCGACCCCGACGACGCGCCGATCGGGACGGTGCTCTACGCCGATCCCAGCCAGCGGGCGGTGCTGCGCCGAGCGGCCACCGAGCGCGCCCTGGTGATCGACGGTCCGCCCGGCACCGGCAAGAGCCAGGTGATCGTGAACCTCGTCGCCGAGGCCCTCGCCCGGGGAGAGCGCGTGGCCGTGGTGTGCGAGAAGCGCGCGGCCCTCGACGTGGTCGCGCAGCGGGCCCAGTCCGTCGGGCTGCGCCACGCGATGGCCCTGGTGCACGACGTCTTCGACGACCGCAAGGGCCTCTACGCGCAGCTCACCGCCCGCCTGGAGGAGACCACCACCCGCTCCCTCGACGCCGCCGCCGCCGCGCGGGTGGTGCAGGACTCACGGCGCATCGAGCGCTCCCTCACCGACCGGGGCGCCGCCCTGGGCCAGGTGGCCGAAGGCAGCGCGCTCACCGCGGGCCAGCTCCACGTCCTCGCCTCGGGCCTCGATGCGCCCCTGGTCGACCTCCCCGCGGGCCTCGCGCGGGTGCCCGAGAGCGCGCTCGAAGCCCTCGCCGACTCGCTCCTCGCGCTGCGCCCCTTCGCCGACCTCTACGACCCGCAGAACCCCTGGGCGACGGTGCAGCGCCCCACCTACGCCGACCTCGACGCCCGCGCCGTGGCGGCCCTCCGAGACGCCCTCTCCCACGCGCTCGGCGCGGCGCAGGAGCTGGAGTCGCTCGCGGCCCGAAGCCCCGTCGGCCCGGCGGAGCTCCTGAGGCTCCGCGGAGCGCTCGACGAGGCCCTCGCCCTGCAGCCCGAGCTCGCCGCCTCGCCCTCGCCTTCGCTGCTGCTCCCGCTGGCCGAAGGGCTCGCTCGACAGCCCGCCGCCCTGGCCGCCGCCCACGAGGCCATCGCGGCGTGGCGCGCGCAGTCCGAGTTCCTCGCCCGGAGCCCTGGCCGCGTCGAGCTCGACCTCGACCCCGAGGCGCAGCGCTCCCTCGCGGTCGTCCACGCGTGGGCGGGCCGGCCGGGTCGCTTCGTCGTGGGCGCCTGGTGGAGCGCCCGCGGAGCGCTGCGCGACGCCCTCGTGAAGGCATGGCCCGAGCGCTCGGCGGCGGAGTTCGACCGGGCCTTCCTCGACGAGCTGCGCGCCCGCGTCGACGCGACGGCGGCGTGGAGACGGCTCGACCAGGCCCTGGAGATGCTGGGCCTCGGGCACGCGCGACCGGCCACCGTGGAGGCAGGCGTCGAGGTGCTTCGGGCGCTGGAGCTCACGCTTCCGCTGGGGCAACGCCTCGCCGCGCTGATGCCGGGGCTGCTGCAGGCGCAGGCGTGGCCGGGCGCCAGCGCAGGGGCTGCCGGGTGGTCGGCCGTGATCGCCGAGCGGCGCTCGCTGGTGGCGCTCGCCGAGCGGGCGCGGGGGGCGGTGGCGGCGCTGGGAGGGAGGTTCCCGTGGCTGGGCGCGCAGCCCGGGGCGGAGGTGCTGGCGGCGACGCTTGCGGCGTGGGCGAAGGACGGCGCGCGCCTCTCGGACGGCGACCGCGCGATGGCGCAGGCGAGGCAGCGCTCGCCCGACGCCGCGGCGCTGCTCACGGCCATGATGGGAGCGCTGCGGTCGGCGGAGCCTGGGACCTGGCGAGACGCCCTGGTGCGAGGGTGGGCCACGGCGCGCATCGCCCGGCTGGAGGGCGCGACGACGGCGCTCACCGAGCGGGATCAGCCGACGCCGTGGGGAGACTCCGATGGGGCGGGCCGGGCGCTGGCGGCGCTCTACGACCAGGCGGCGGCGCTCGAGGCGCAGCGGGTGGCGGCGCGGCTCGACGAGCTCGCGGTGCTGCGGGCGGCGCCTGCGCAGCGGGGACGGCGGCGCACGGTGGACCAGGGCCCGCGCGAGGCGATGCTCAAGGAGGGGCGCAAGCAGCGGAGCGTGATGCCGCTGCGCACCTTCGCCCGGCGCTTCGCGGGCGCGGGGCTGCTGGACGTGCTCCCGGTGTGGCTGCTGTCCCCAGAGACGATGACGGTGCTCTTTCCCCAGGAGGCGCTCTTCGACCTGGTGGTCTTCGACGAGGCCTCGCAGTGCACGGTGGAGAGCGGGCTGCCGGTGCTGCTGCGCGCGAGGCGGGTGCTGGTGGTGGGCGACGAGCAGCAGATGCCGCCGACGTCGTTCTTCACGGCGGCGCCGGGCGGGGAGAGCGACGACGAGTCGCCCGCGTCGAGGTCCGTGAGGGAGCTGCTCGGGGCCGAGTCGCTGCTGTCCCTGGCGCGCACCCGGCTGGAGCGCGTCGGGCTGGAGTGGCACTACCGCTGCCGCCACGAGGAGCTCATCGCGTTCTCCAACCACGCGATGTACGAGGGTTCGCTGCGCACCATCCCCTCCACGGGATCGCCCTCGGCGCCCCCGTCGATGCGCTGGGTCGCGGTGCCCGACGGGTCCTACGAGGGGGGCCGCAACCCCGCCGAGGCCCGCCAGGTGGTGGAGGTGATCGCCGAGCTCCTGGGCCGCGAGGGCGCGCCGACCGTAGGCGTGGTGACCTTCAACCTGCCGCAGCGGGGCGCGGTGCTCGACGCGGTCGACGCGAGGCGCGAGGCCGACCCGGACTTCGCGCGGCGGTGGGACGCGGCGATGGCCCGCGAGCGCATCGACGAGCGGCCCTTCGTGAAGAACCTCGAGAGCGTGCAGGGCGACGAGCGCGACGTGATCGTGTTCTCGACGGGCCACGCCCCGGTGGAGCGCACCATGGGAAGTCGTCCGCCGGAGCGGTACGTGCCGGCGCGCTTCGGTCCGCTGGGGCTGCGCGGCGGAGAGCGGCGCCTGAACGTGGCGATCTCCCGGGCGCGCGTGGAGTGCGTGGTGGTGGCGTCCTTCGAGCCGTCGATGCTCTCCGTGGCCGGGGTGAGCCACGATGGACCGCGGCTCTTCAAGGCCTTCCTGGAGTACGCGTGGCACGTCTCTCACGGCCGTCGTCCGCAGGCCGCCGACGTGCTCGACCGGGTGCGGGGGCGCACCCTCGAGCGACGGGCGAGAGGCGCCGCGCCGACGGTGCGGGGCTGGCTCCCGCTGCGGGTGCAGGTGGCGTCCGCGCTGCAGGCCATGGGGCTCGCGGTGGAGCTCGACGTGGGCGCCTCGAGCGCGCGCGTCCCGGTGGCGGTCGTCGACCCGACGGACCCGGGGCGCTACCGGCTCGCGGTGCTCTGCGACGAGGGCGACGACGCGGCGGAGGCCTTCGAGCGCTGGGTGCACCGCCCGAGGGTGCTCGCGATGCGAGGCTGGACGGTGCTCACCGTCGACGCCCGCCGCTGGGACCGCGATCGCCAGGCGGTGCTCGCGGAGATCGCGGCGGCGGTCAGGCCGACGGATCCTGCGGAGGGAGCTCGTTCGTCGGCGCCGCAGGGCGGCGACGGAAGAGCGTGAAGATCGACCGCGCGGAGGCTCCTGGCGTGATGCGAGGCAGCAGCACGAAGTGGGAGAAGGTCAGGATGATCGCCGGGATCGCGTACATCCCGTAGGTCAGCAGGGTGTCGGCGATGGGGGCGGACGCGTACGGCGACGGTCGGCGAGCGTCCGAGATCGCATGCCAGGCGATGGCTGCCGCGGTGAGGCCCCAGTAGATGGCGAGCGACCAGTGCCTGTGCGAGGGCGGCATCAGGACGACGACGAGCTTCGCCAGCAGGCAGATGGCGACGCAGCCCACCCAGATGACCGGCCCCAGGAAGAAGAACGCGATCACGGCGCAGGCGGTGGCGCCCGAGGTCCCGCCGTTCGCCATCGGCCAGAGCACGAGGAGGGAGAGGTAGACCAGCGCCGCGGCCAGCAGCGCCTCGAAGAGGCAGAGCCCCAGATAGCCGAGCAGTCGCTTCCAGAACGACGGAACCGCCATGCGAACCTCCATCAGGTCACGCTAGGTCACATCACGGCCGACCGGCGCGCAACCCCGGCCCACAGCGGGGCTTGATCCCCCTCCGTTACTCGTCGCGCTCTTCCTTCAGTCCGGGAGGCCCCCTCCACGGGACATCTGGCGCTGCGGGAATCGCCACCGGAACCGGCGACGGCGCATGCACCGGGGCTGCCGCCGCGCCGTCGGGGCGCCGCTCCCTGGCGTGGGGCTCGGCATCGAACACGCCCTGCCACGCCGCGAGCGTCAGCAGCGCGCCGAGGATGACCAGCGCGGGCACCGCGGCCATCCACCAGCGGGGCTTCGCCACGGTGGGATCCACCGACGGCATCGTGGGGTAGTGGTACGGGACGACGGGCTGGCCGGTGACCGTGATCGGATGCATCGGAGAGCGCGGGGCCTGCGGGACGTCCTGCGTGGCGAAGGGTCCGATCGGCGGCGACGGGGCATGCGGCAGCGGGAGCGTGCGGGCGGCGGCGCTGTCCGCGAGGGCGGGCTGCGTCTCGGCCACCAGCGCCTTCGGGTTCAGCGAAGGGCGCTGCAGCAGCGGACCGAAGGACTGCGCCAGCGCCTGGGCCAGCTCGGCGCCGTCCTGGTAGCGCGCCCCCGGGTCCCGCGCGATGCAGCGCATGAACCACGGATCGAGCGACCCCGGCAGATCGCCCGCGACGCCCAGCTCCCTCGCCCGCTCCGAGGCCGGCGGCAGCCGCTCCCTCTCCAGCTCCGCGAGCAGCATCGCCATGTCGAGCTCTCGACCGGCGGCGCCGCGCCAGTAGAAGCGCCCGGTGAGCAGCCGGAAGGCGATGAGCCCGACGGCCCACACGTCCGTCGCGGGCGTGAGCTCGGCGGTGGTGTTCTGCTCCGGGGCCATCCAGAGCGGCGTCCCGATGGCGGTGGTGACGTTCTGCGCGGCGCGCGACGGGTCGAGCAGCTTGGCGATGCCGAAGTCGAGCACCTTGAGCGAGAAGCCGAGGGGGGCGTCGGCCCTGGGCACCAGGAAGAGGTTCTCGGGCTTCAGGTCGCGGTGCACGATGTTGCGCGCGTGCGCCGCCGTGAGCGCGCCGCAGAGCTGGCGCAGCACCTCGTGGACCTCCGCGAGCGACAGCCCCCTGCCCCGCCCGACGCGGGAGAGCCGCGAGGCGACGGTCTCGCCCTCCAGGAGTTCCATCGCCAGGTAGGGGATGCCCCGCTCGTCGTCGACGCCCGCGTCGAAGACCTCGACGACGTGGTCGCTCTCGATCATCGCCCCGAGGCGCGCCTCCTGGGCGAAGCGCGCCCGGCTGCGGGCATCGGCCACGTAGCGCGGGTGCATCACCTTGAGCGCGATGCGCCGGCCGGTGCCCTCGTGCCTCGCGACGTAGATGGCGCCCATACCGCCCTGCGACAGCTTGCGCTCGACGCGGTACCGATCCGCGATGAGCGAGCCGGGCTCGAGCTGGTAGGCGCTCACGCTCACAGCGAGAGCTCGAGCGACACCGGGCAGTGGTCGCTCCCCCGCTGGTCGGGGTGGATCTGCGCGTCCTTCACCTTCCCCACGAGCCCTTCGCTCACCAGGAAGATGTCGATCCTCCAGCCGACGTTCTTCGCTCGGGCGGCCCCCCGCTGCGACCACCAGGTGTAGAGCCCCTTCTCCCCCGGGTGCCGCTCGCGAAACACGTCCCTCAGCCCGGCGGCGAGGTAGCCCCGGAAGTCCTCGCGCTCCTCGTCGGTGAAGCCCGCGGTCATGCGGTTGCTCTTCGGGTTGGCGAGGTCGATCTCCTCGGGCGCCACGTTGAGGTCGCCCACCACCACGACGTTCTCCCCGCGCGCCACGCGGTCCTTGCAGAGCTTCGCGAGATCCTGCGCGAAGGCCCGCTTGTAGGGCAGGCGCACCAGGCCCGCGGAGGCGTTGGGGAAATAGCCCGCGATGAAGGTGAGCCCCGGGGCCTCGCTCACGATCATCCGCCCCTCCACGTCGTAGGCCTCGATGCCGATGCCCCGGGTGTGCTTGAACCCGAGGCCCTTGCGGCTGAGCGTCGCGGAGCCCGAGTAGCCCTTCTTCGAGCTCGCCGGAAACCAGCAGACCTCGTGCTTGCGGGTGAGCTCGTCGCGCGTCACGAGGTCGAGCTCCTCCCACTCGACCCGAACCTCCTGGAGCGAAAGCAGATCCGGGTCTACGGCCTCGAACCAGTCGAGGAAGCCCGTCTTCAGCGACGAGCGGAAGCCGTTGACGTTCCAGCTCACGATCTTCATGGCCGCGGACGATAGCGGTACCCTCGCGCCCCGTGAAGATCATCAGCATCGGCGCAGGCCCGGCGGCCCTCTACTTCAGCATCCTGATCCGGGAGCGATTCCCCACCTGGGAGGTCACCCTGCTGGAGCGCAACGCCCTCGGCGACACCTTCGGCTGGGGCGTCGTCTTCTCCGACGAGACGCTCTCCAACCTGCTCGAGGCCGACCCCCCGACGCACTCCAGGATCACCGACAGCTTCGCCCACTGGGACGCCATCGACGTGCACGCCCGCGGCGAGACCTTCCGCTCCGCGGGCCACGGCTTCTCGGGCATCGCGCGACGCCGGCTGCTGGAGATCCTTGAGGAGCGGGCCCTCGAGCTGGGCGTGACCATCGAGCACGGCGTCGACCTCACCGACCCGGAGCGGGTGCGCGCCCTCGCCGCGGAGTGCGACCTGCTGCTGGGCGCCGACGGGCTGCGCTCCATCGTGCGCACCACCTGGCGCGACGACTTCGGCCCGAGCTTCGACGTGAGGAAGTGCCGCTACCTCTGGCTAGGCACGCCGAAGCTCTTCGAGGCCTTCACCTTCGCGTTCGCCGAGTGCGAACACGGGATGTTCCAGGCCCACGCGTACCGCTTCGACGAGCGCATGAGCACCTTCATCGCCGAGTGCGACGAGGAGACCTTCGCCCGCAGCGGCCTCGCCGACGCGCCCATCGCCGAGACCGTCGCGTACCTGGAGAAGCTCTTCGCCCCGTGGCTCGACGGACAGCCCCTGCTGATCAACCGCTCGCAGTGGATCCAGTTCGTGACCGTGCGCAACGAGCGCTGGCACCGGGGCAACGTGGTGCTCCTCGGCGACGCCGCGCACACGGCGCACTTCTCCATCGGGTCGGGCACCAAGCTCGCGCTGGAGGACGCCATCGCCCTCGCCGACAGCTTTACCCTGGGAGGTACCCTCGACGAGGTGCTCGACCGCTACGAGCAGGACCGCCGCCCCGTGGTCGAGCGCACCCAGAAGGCCGCGCACGACTCGCTCGTCTGGTTCGAGCAGGCCCGCCGCTACCGGCCGCTGCCGCCGTGGCAGTTCGCCTTCAGCCTGCTCACCCGCTCCAAGCGCATCACCTACGAGAACCTCGGCCGCCGCGACCGGGCCTTCGCCGACGACGTGGCCCGCCGCTTCGCCGCCTCCGCGGGCGTCGCCGTGTCGCCCGCCGACGCGCCCCCGCCGCCGATGTTCACGCCCTTCACGCTGCGAGGGATGACCCTCGCCAACCGCGTGGTCGTCTCGTCGATGTGCATGTACTCCGCGGCCGACGGCCTCCCCGGGGACTTCCACCTGGTGCACTACGGCGCGCTCGCGCAGGGCGGCGCCGGCCTGGTGATGACCGAGATGACCGACGTCTCGGCGGAGGCCCGCATCACCCTCGGATGCGCGGGCATCTACACCGACGAGCACACCGCGGCGTGGCGTCGCATCGTCGACTTCGCGCACGCGCAGAGCGGCGCGAGGGTGGGCCTGCAGCTCGGCCACGCGGGGCGCAAGGGCGCCACGAGGCTCATGTGGGAGGGCATCGACGAGCCGCTCGCGGAGGGCGCCTGGGAGATCATCGCCCCGAGCGCGCTGCCCTACTTCCCACACTCCCAGACGCCCCGTCCCATGGACCGCGCGGACATGGACCGGGTGATCGCCCAGTACGCCGCCGCGACGCGACGCGCGGTGGCCGCTGGCTTCGACCTCATCGAGATCCACATGGCGCACGGCTACCTGCTGGCGAGCTTCCTCTCGCCGCTCACCAACCTCCGCAGCGACGGCTACGGCGGCTCCATCGAGGGGCGCGCTCGCTTTCCGCTGGAGGTCTTCGACGCGGTGCGGGCGCTCTGGCCCGCCGAGCGCCCGATGAGCGTGCGCGTCTCGGCCACGGACTGGCACCCGCACGGGATCACCGACGACGACCTGCGCGCCCTCGCGGCGATGCTGAAGGAGCGCGGCTGCGACATCATCGACGTGTCGAGCGGTCAGACGGTGCCCGACGCCAGGCCCGTCTTCGGGCGGATGTTCCAGACGCCGTGGAGCGACCTGGTGCGCAACGAGGTGGGCATCGCGACGATGGCGGTGGGCAACATCCAGAGCGCCGACCAGGTGAACAGCATCCTCGCGTCGGGCCGCGCGGACCTGTGCGTGCTCGCGCGCCCGCACCTCGCCGACCCCTTCTGGACGCTGCGCGCCGCCGCCGCGCAGGGCTGGGACGACCAGCGCTGGCCGGTGCAGTACGCCGCCGGCCGGAGCACCCTCGGGCGGGGCTGAGAGGCCCGCGGCAACATTTCCCGCGAGCCCTGTATTGCCTCCGAAACCGCTGTGATAGTCTCCGCGGCGGACCGTCAACAGGAGGGACCTGCCAATGCCTGCGAATCAGAAGACCTGGGAAAAGATCACGCGTGCGGAGCTCGACGTTCTGAAGTCCAACCTTCGGAGCAAGGGGCTCGTCCCCCCGTCGAGCGACAAGTCCACCATCCGCGGCCGCGGCGTCGTGGCCGACTGCGAGTACAACGAGCAGGCGCAGACCCTGGCGGTGACCATCAAGGAGACCCCGCCCTTCGTCAGCTACGGCTACGTGTTCGGCCTCCTCGACGAAGAGATCAAGAAGGTCGATCGCTGATCGAAGCCTCCCTGACCTCTCCTCCCGCTCCCCCCCCGCCCCGAAGCCCCCCGACACCACCGAGTCAGTTGAAGATCCGCCCCCGCTCGAAGGGGTTGAGGCGGAACTCCATCAGCCCGTTCTGCGCCGCGTCGACGATGTAGATCCGGTCGAGGCCGCGAAGGTGCTGGATCGCCACGGGCAAGGGGCCGGTGTCGGTGCGGAAGGCGTCGTAGGCGTTGATGAGCGAGAACGAGATCTGCGTGTCCCGGTCGACCGGCGAGGCCACGACCTCGGTACCGCGAGGGGTCTCGCGCTGCAGGAGCGCGGGGAAGATCTGCGTGCAGAGGTACGGGTTGGCGAAGACCGGCGCGTCGTCGCGCTGGGCGACGCCCGCGGCGTTGACGGTGCCGGTGCAGGCGCGCCCCGCGGGGCACACCCGCCGGAGCATCGTGGGCACCTGCGGCGAGGGGGTGCCCCGGTCGAGCAGGCAGCGCTCGGCGAAGGCCACCACCTCGGCCTGCTTCACCGGGTCGATCTCGCACTCTCGCCCGGCCCCGACGCGCACCGAGTGAAGGAAGCCCGAGCGGCTCCCCTGCGCGATCCACTGCTGGCCCGCGCGCACCTGAAACTGGATCGCCTGGGGATAGCACCGCAGCACCGTCGCCACGTCGCCGACCTCCGGCGCCACGCGGAGCTGCAGCCGGTCTTCGTAGGCCCGGTTGACCACCAGGTCGCGGTTGAGCGGCGCCGAGCCCGAGCCGAAGGTCTGCGCGCAGAGCTCGCGGTCGGCGACGAGCGGCGTCGGGTCGCTCACGATGCGGAGCAGGTCGCGCGCGATGGCATCGACGGCGAGCGCGCCTCGGGTGCAGAAGAGCCCGCCGGGCGCCTCGAGCACGAGCGCGCCGGAGCTGTCGGCGACGAGCGCCCCGCCGGTCTGGTCGAGCCCCGGGATGACGCTCTCGAAGGCGAAGGTCCACGCCTCGTTGCGCGAGGTGAAGGGATCGGTCGGGCCGTACACCGGGCCCGCGGAGGTGCTCCCGATCTGCCGACGGGGGAGCACCACGCCGAAGCTGTTGGTGTCGGTGCAGGCGGGGGTCATGTCGCGGGTGCGCGAGGGGCCGCAGGCGAACACCGGAGCGGCGGCGCCCTCGAGCGTCTGGCCGCGGGTGCTGCCGCTGAGGATGGCGGTGGTCTGCGGCGCCGAGGCGACCGCGGGCGCGAGGTTGAGCTGCGTCTGCGCGTGCGGGGCGTGGCGCACGAAGCGGTAGGTGCCGCTCGGGGTGCTGCCGGCGCCGTCCTGGCACTGCGCCTCCCAGGCGTCGACGTTGTAGTCGTCGACGTCGATCACCGTGAACTGCCCGTTGCGCAGCACCGCGCCGACGAAGACGCCGCTGAAGTTGCCGGCGGCGGTCGGGGTGTAGCCCGCGCTGCACGTCGCGGTGTCCGACGGGGAGGACACCGGGATGTCGCGCGCCATCGGGTCATACGCGCTGGTGTTGATGGCCACGAGCGCCGTCGCAGGGACCAGCAGCGCGACGCGGTCGGTGGCGACGCTCGGCTCGACGCGGCTCCCTCGGGCGTTGGGCTGCGGGAGGACGTTGGGGCGCACGCGGGCGCCGCGGGTGAGGTCCCACACGATGACCGCACCCTCGTCGGCGGTGGTCAGGTAGAGGTAGCGAGAGCGGGTGCAGTGATCGGGGTCGGCCGCCTGGTCGCACTTGTACCGCCGCGAGCGGGCGATCCCGGTGACCGCCGCGACGCGGGTGCGCTCGCCCACCGGGAGCGCGTCGAGCTCGGCGAGCGTCGCGACGTCGATGACGTGCACCCGGTCGATGGCGTCGTCGGTCACGTAGACGCGGGCGCCCTCCTCGTCGATCGCGAGCCCGACCGGATGGGGGAGCGACTGCGCCCCGGCGTCAGCGTCGGCGCCGGCGTCCCCGACGGGGCCGCCGCCGCGGAGCGTGAGGACGCGCGGAGCGCCCGGCGCGGCGGGGTCGGTGACGTCGACGATGGAGACCGCGCGGGACTCCGGGAGCGTCGCCACGAGGAGGTGGCGATCGCCGGAGCGCACGAGCGCGAGGTCGCGGGCGAGGCCCCCGATGGGGATCTCCACGCGGCGGGCGGCGAAGCCGGCGCGGCGGGGGTCGGCCCGCAGCGCCGCGGCGTCGATGCGCAGCACGCGATCGCTGCGGCCACCGGCGACGTAGACGTAGCCGCCGCCCTCGGAGATGTCGGAGGTGATCGCGACCGGAAACTCACCCACCGGGACGAAGCTGTAGCCCGGGATGGCGGGGCTGTTGTCGACGAGCGCGACGCCGGAGGTGGTGGCGAGGTCGATCACCGCGAGCTCGCCGCGATCGAACTGCGGCACCACGGCGTGGAGGTGGAAGTTCGCGTTGGCGCCCGGACCGTTGTCCGTGTCCGAGAGCGAGCAGCGGGTCGTGGGGTGCGGCGTGACGGTGGAGCCGACGACCTCCAGACAGACGAGCTCGACGTCCGTCGCGCGGATGATGTTGTTGGTGTTGCTGATGGCGGGCGTGGTGCTGCAGGCCGCGGCGAGCGTGGCGCCCACGAGCGCGGCGGAGCGGAGGGAGAGGGGTCGCAACGGGCGTTACTCCTGCGGGAGCTGCGGAGCGAGGGTGAGCACGCGACGCAGGTAGGTACCAGGGGCCGCGGGGTCCGCGGGCGGGCGGAGGTCGATGACCTCGAGGGCGCCGTCGAGGAAGTCGACCACGTAGAGGAAGGGCTGCGACGGCGACGTATCGAGCAGGGCCTGGTGCGGCCCGCGGCGGGTGACGACCTGGCCGATGACGCGGCGCTCGTCGGGGTCGATGACCGTGACCCGTCGCGCGTCGAAGGAGACCACGAGCACCTGCGTGCGGCCGTCGACGGAGCGCACCACGAGGCGCGACGGCCCCTGCGGCACCGGGAGGACGTCCGAGACGACCGCCGCCGTGGGGTTGGCCGGGTCGAGCGTGAGCGTGAGCAGCGCCTCGGGGGCGCGAGACACCACGAAGGCGCGGTGCCGCGAGGCGTCGGGATCGAGGGCGACGGCGCGGTTGTTGTTGCCCCCGGAGAGGCCCCGCACGCCGATGATGGCGCTGCGGTAGACGAAGGGGCTGCTGTCGCGGAGCGTGGCGTTGCCCGGGTAGGCCTGGAAGAAGGAGAGCGACGCCTCGGCGCGGCTGGTGACCACCCAGGTCGAGCGCTCTTCGCTCCCGGGCGCGCGGGGGAGCAGCGCCGCGCTGCTGAGGCCCGGCGAGAGGCTGCCGAGGGCGCTGAGCATCACCGGCGCGCCGCCGCCGCCGCCGGCCGCGCCGTCGCGGATGAGCGAGGCGCGCGCCAGGCCGACGTCGCTGCTCTGGTGCGTAAGGAAGACCCAGCCGCGGGCTGGGTCGACGGAGATGGAAGAAGGGTCCGGCGGGAGGCGCGCCGCGGTGGGGCTCTGCGCGGAGTCGGTGCCGACCCGGTGGCTGTCGCCGCAGCGGCCGAGGGCCCCTTCGGCGCCGCAGTCGAGGCCGCCGTTGTCGTCCAGATCGAACCAGGTGACGGAGCCGTCGCCGCGCACGGCGACATAGAGCCGGGTGCGGTCGGGGTAGCGCGCGACGGCGCTGTCGACGGCATAGGGGCTGATGCGGCGCACCTGATCGGCGCGGACGAAGCCTCGCGCCTCGCAGACGACGCCGCCGGGCTGATCGCGGTCGGCGACGCAGCGGACGTCCGGCGCGTTGGGCAGCGCGGCGCAGCGGGCGTGCGTCGGGTCGGCGACGCGGGCGCGCAGGCACGCGAGGTCGACCGGCGCCACGGTGCCGCCGTTGTAACGGAGGTCGAAGTCGGAGCTGGTGACGTAGAGCCAGTTGCCCGTCGGGGAGGCCGCGAGGGTGACCGGGTAGAAGAACGAGTCGCCCGGAGGGTCGACGCCCTCGTTGGCTGGGCAGCCGACGCTCGCGACGCCCAGCGCGAGACAGGCGGCACGCAGCGCCCGCGAAGGAGGAGACCAGTGTGGGCGGGCGGTCATCGGGCTGCGCAAGCTAGTGGAGCAAACCCGCGAATTCAAGCGACGCCGTGCGGAGCGGCGAGTCAGTTGTTCCAGGGGTCGCGCAGGCCGTCGGTGTGGGCGGGCGGCGTGGGGGCCGACGGCACCAGCGGGGCGAGCGGCCGCGCGTGGACGCCGGAGGGCGCGGCGTCGGGGCGGTGATGGCGCCGACGCGACGACTCGCTGAGGGGCACCAGCACCACCGGGGGATCGCCCTCGTGAAGCTCGACCACCGCGGTCTCGTACCCGTCGACCTCGATGCGAAAGGCCTGCGCCGCGCCCCGGGGACGGGGCAGCTCCAGCGCCTGCGGGTTGATCTCGCCGATGACCTCGTTGCCCGTGCGACCTCGGAGCACGCGGCCGCGCTCGGTGACGTTGGTGCGCACTTCGATCGTCCGGGTCGCCGTGGGCGCCGCGGCCGGCACCGTCGGCGGGACGATGCGAGGTCGGACGGGCTCCCCCGGGAGCGGAGGCGTCGGGGCGGCGGGCCTCGGCGCCGGGACGACCGAGGGGGGCACCTCGTCGGGCGGCGTCGGCCCTCGGCCGACGAGCGCGTACCCGCCGACTCCCAGCATCACGCCGGCGCTGACGACCGCGCCCGCGAGCAGCCAGCCCCAGCGGCGATGCACGACGCCGGAGGGGCGCCGCGCGGGCTCGACGCTGACCCCGGGCGCGGTGTCAACCGGAACCGGACGCACCGACGGAGGCCCCATGGTCGGCGCCGACGAGCGCTCGAGCGAACTCTCGAGCGAGCTCTCCATGATGGGCGACGGGCGCACCCAGGTGTCGCCCTCCAGCGCCGGCGGGATCGTCTCCAGGCCGGGCCGTCGACCCGAGGGCCCGGCGGCCTGCAGCCCCGGCAGCATGCCCCGATGAAACTGCGCCGTCGCCTGATCGGAGTCGTCGAGCGCCCGGGAGCTCTCGCCCGCGCGCACCCGCTCGAGGTCTTCACGCACCTCGTCGAGGGAGTCGTAGCGCGCCTCCTTGGTCTTCCCGAGGCACTTGAGGATCACCGCCTCGAAGGCCGGCGACATGCGCTCGCACTCCGGATAGACCCGGGGGTGCACCGGCGTGTGATAGAGGTGCGCCGTCAGGATGCCCATGAGGTTGTCGGCGTCGAAGGGCACCTTCCCCGAGGCCATCTCGTACATGAGCACCCCGAGGCCGTAGATGTCCGTCTTGTGATCGATGTTGCGATCACCCGACGCCTGCTCCGGGGACATGTAGTGGGGCGTCCCGAAGACCGAGCCCGTACGGGTGCGCGCGGCCTTGGAGTTCTGCACCTTCGCGATCCCGAAATCGAGGATCTTCACGAAGTACGGCTCGTCGGGCTTGCGCACGATGTGGAAGTTGTCGGGCTTGATGTCGCGGTGGACGATGCCGATCGCGTGGGCCGCCCCGAGCCCCTCGCAGATCTGCATCGCGAGGTGGATGGTGAACTCCTCGGACATCGGCTGGCGGCGGTCGCTGCCCGCGGGCTTGGGCATGCGCGCCAGCACGTCGCCGAGCGAGCGCCCCTCCAGGTACTCCATCACGAAGAAGCGCGAGTTGTCGGGCAGCGAGCCCCAGTCGTAGATCTCGACGATGTGCGGGTTGTTGATCGACGCCGCGGCGCGAGCCTCCTGCTCGAAGCGCACGACGAGGTCTTCCTCCGCGCTGTACTCCGCCCGGAGCACCTTCACCGCGTAGCGGCCGCCGCTCTCGGTGTCCCGCGCGCTGTAGACGACCCCCATGCCGCCGTCGCCGAGCACCCCGTCGACGGCGTAGCGACCGAGGATGGTCGTGCCCACGAGGCGGTCACGCTCCGAGGCGACCACCAGCAGGTCGAGCACGGCTCCATCGACGTCGCAGATGCGCGCGTTGCTCTCGAGAAAGCGCTTACCGCATTTGGGACACTGTCGCATCGCCCTACGCCGACCGGTGGGTGAACCTAAACCCCGTACACCGACGGCTTGTCGGCCACAGGTAGCGCTTTCGCCGCCCCGAAACAAGCGCGCATCGCGACCGGGATCAGCTTCACCGCGGCGCCACCCGCCGGAGCGCCGCCGTCGCCCGCTCCCGAAGCGCCGGGTCCGCGGCACCGTCGATCACCGCCCGGAGCGCGGTCGCGGACGCCGCCCGGTCGCCCTGCTCCGCGAGCATCAGCGCGAGCACGTAGCGCGCGGACAGATCGCCAGGGGCCTGCCGTGAGGCCAGCGTGGCCTCCTGCAGCGCGCGCCCCCGATCGCCGGCGGCCCAGAGCGCCTGCGCGAACTCGATGCGCAGCGCCGCCGTGGGGGTCAGGCCCACCGCGCGCCGGAGCGCGTCGACCGCCAGGCGCCCCTCGCCCAGCCGACGCAGCGCGGGCCCCGCGAGCCCGAGCACCGCGGCGTCCGAGGGCGCCCGGCGCATCGCCTCCCGAAGCACGCCGATCGCCTCGGTGCGTTCGGCGGGCGAGGGCCCCCTCGCGGGATCACCGAGCAGCAGCCCCAGGCTCAGCGGCGCGCGAGCGTCGGAGTGCAGCCGCGCCGACGCCGCTCGAAACGCCACGATCGCCCCCGGCACGTCGCCGAGGTCCTCCAGGCAGAGCCCGAGGTCGAGCTGCGCCTCGCCCAGCATCGGCACCCGCTGCAGGGCGCGACGCAGCCACGGCACGGCGTCCCGCGGGCGCCCCAGCTCCCGCAGCGCCACCGCGCGCTGCACCATCGCCTCGACCATGGTCGCGTCGAGCCCCAGCGCCTCGCCGTAGCGCGCCTCGGCGACCGGCCACTGCGACCGCGCGCGCGCCACCTCGCCCAGGTAGAACACCGGCCGGGCGTCGCGGGGATCGAGCCCTCGCGCCGTCACGAAGCGCGCCTCGGCGCCCGGGAGATCACCCGCCCGCAGCAGCACCTCCCCCGCCGTGTACTCGCGCTCCGCGGCCGTCGGCTCGGCGCTCGCCCCGCGCATCGGAAACGGCAGCCTCGGCCGCTGCGCCACGGCCTCCGTCGCCCCGAGCATCGCCGCCAGCACCACCGCCCACCGCGCGCCCACCGTCGCTCTCATGTCGCCTCCACCGCCTGCAGCAGCGCCGCACGCACCTCGTCGTAGCGCCCGGGCGGCACCTTCGCCCCCTCGGCGGTCGTCACATAGAAGACGTCCGTCGCGCGCCGGCCCTCGGTGTTCACCTTGGCCACCCTGATCTCCAGCCCCAGCCGGTGGTGCGCCCTCGCCACCGTGTGAAGGAAGCCCGGCCGATCGCGCCCGAACACCTCGATCACCGTGGCGTCGTCGCTTACGTCATTGTGTAAAGAGACCCGCGCCTCGACGGAGGGCTCGGGCCTCGACAGGCCGCCGCCGCCGCGCATCACGGAGACCACCGACTCGGCGTCGAGCCGGCCCTCGACCACCGCGTGGAGCTGCTGCCCGAGCCGCGCCTCGAGCCCGACGAGCTCGCGCGAGGTCGGGTCGGGGTGGCGCACCACGAAGACGTCCACCACGTCGGTGCCCACCGAGTGGATCTCCGCCCGCTGGATGTCGAGCCGGTGCGCGAAGAGCAGGGCGGTGAGGTCGGAGAGCAGCCCCGGGCGATCGGGGGCGTGCACCAGCACCTCGTAGAGCCCGGCGCCCGACGAGTTGCCCATCGACTGCAGTCGCAGGCGCGGCTCTCCAGGGGCGACGTCGTGGAGGGCGAGCGCGTGCCGGAGCACCTCCCCCGGCGCCGAGGCCTGCAGGTAGCGCGTCGGCATCGCCCGCACCCACCGGGCCACGCCCGGAGCGACGTCCCCCGCGAGGTCGAGCACCCGCGCGACGAGGCCCTCGCGATGCCGCCCCGCGCTGTGCCCCTCGCCCTGCAGCGCCTCCGCGGCGCGGTTGTAGAGCTCGTCGAGCAGCCGGGCCTTCCAGGCGGTCATCGCGGTGGGCGAGGTCGTCGAGAGGTCGGCCACGGTCAGGAGGAAGAGCGCCTGCAGCCGCCACGCGTCGCCGACGAGGGCCGTCACCTGCGCGAGCGTCGACGGGTCGGCGAGGTCGCGACGGGTCGCGAGGTGGTAGAGCGTCAGGTGCTCGAGGACGAGCCAGGCCACCGTCGCGGCGTCCTCGGCGTCGAGCCCCAGGCGGGCGGCGATCGCCGGGGCCATCTCCGCGCCCACCTTGCTGTGCGCGCGGCCGTGGCTCTTGCCGACGTCGTGCAGCAGCGTCGCGAGCAGCAGCACCTCGCGGCGGTCGATGCTGGCCATCAGCCGTGAGGCCAGCGCGAAGTCCGGCCCCAGCTCGCCGCGGCGGAGGGCGTGCAGCCGGTCGACCGCGGCCACCGAGTGAACGTCCACCGTGTACACGTGATAGACGTCGTGCTGCACGCGAGCGGTCACCGCGGCGAACTCGGGGATGAGGGCGAGCACGAGGCCGAGGTCGTGGAGGTCGGCGAGGACGCTGCGCGCGTTGTCCGGGGTGCCCGAGACCGAGGCGCCGTCGGCGCGAGACGCCGCGCGGTGCGAGCGGTCGAGCAGGCGGAGGAAACAGCGGCCGGACTCGCGCGACCCGCGGAGCCGGGCGCACCAGGCGGGGTCGGACGAGGCGCTGGCGATGCTGGCGCGCGACGAGGCCGCGACCGGCAGGTCATGCATCAGCGCGGTCTCGATCAGGCGCAGCGCCAGCACCGGGTCGCGCTGCAGGCCGTCCGCGGAGGCGAGGCACGCCGCGCCGTCGAAGCGGGTGACGCCCTCGGCGAGAGGCTGCGGCCGACGGGGGTGATCCGGCGGCCGAGAGGGACGGCACCTCGCGAGGACGTGGGGCAGCATCGACGCCACGCCCCGGGCGTGCCGGTAGAACTCGGACATCAGCCGCTCGGCGGAGAAGGCCACGGCGCGGGGGAGATCGACGGCGGCCTCCGCAGGGTCGAAGAAGCCGAGCGCCTGGGCGCACTCCTCCTGCGCGTCGAAGGTCACCCGGTCGCTCTTGCGGCCCGCCCTCGCGTGCAGCGCGGCGCGCAGCCGGAGGTGGAACTCCCTCGCGGCCTCCAGCGCGTCATGCTCCGGCTGGGACAGGGCGCCGGAGCCGAGCGCCCCGCCGAAGTCGTCCGCCCGCACCCTCGCCCGAAGCGCCCAGCGGATGATGTCGAGATCGCGAAGCCCGCCGCGGCCGAGCTTCACGTCGGGCTCGAGCAGGTAGACCGTCGCGCCGAAGCGCTCGTGCCGCTCGCGCAGCTCGTCGGCCAGGGCGTCGATGAAGGTCGCGAGTTCGCGCTCCCCGCGCAGCGCCGCGGAGCGCTCCCGCAGCGCCTCGGCGAGGCCCCGTTCACCGGCGAGGAAGCGCAGGTCGAGCAGCATGGTGCGGGTGCGGAGGTCGGACTTCGCCTCGGCGATGAGCCCGTCGACGTCGTGGACGGAGTGCCCCACGGTGATCTTCGCGTCCCAGAGCGGGTAGAGCATCGCCTCGGCGAGGTCGCGCACCGCCGGCGACTCGGGGCGCTCGGCGAGCAGCACGAGGTCGAGGTCGCTCCCGGGCGAGAGCTGCCGCCGACCGTATCCGCCGACCGCCATCAGCGCGACGCGGCCGCGCCCTCGCCCCTTGGACCAGCGCGAGAGGCAGCCCGAGACGTGGGCCTCCACCAGCGCGTCGTAGGCGTCCGACACCGCGCGGGCATGGTCGGTCCCTCCGCGGCCCGAGAGCGCTGCCTCGCGGAGCTCACCCATCCGGGAACGGAACACCGTCACGGCTTCGGCGGGCAACGGCGGATGGGAGACCTGCGCGCTCACTGCGGTCGCAGCATGGACGGCCGCCACGCTCGGAACAACCCTCAGCCCCCGCCGGGCACGTGTTCGTCGATGGCGCGCGCGATCGACCCCGCCAGCACGTCGCGGTACCCGTCGGAGCGGAGCCGCTGCTCCTCCGCCGCGTTCGAGATGAACGAGAGTTCCACCAGCACGGCCGGCATGCGCGTGGTGACCAGCACGTGGAAGCGCGCAGGGTGCACCCCCATGTCCTCGACCTGCGGATACAGCAGCCGCACGTCCCGGAGCAGCGCCCGTTGGATCGCCGAGGCGTACCCCAGCGAGTCGCGACCGTGCCGCGAGAGGCTGAGGTCCGCGAGAATCCGCGACACGTCCCAGGCGCCCCCGACGTCGCCGTCGACCAGCTCGCCCTCCCGCGCCGTCAGCCGCGCCGCCACCCGGGGGCTGTCCTCCAGGGCGAAGGTGGAGATCCCGCGCGCCTCACGGTTGGTCGCCGCGTTGCAGTGGATCGACACGAAGAGGTCTGCGGTGGTGCCGTTGGCGTGCGACGCGCGCTGCTCCAGCGGCACGAACAGGTCGCTGTCGCGCGTCAGCGCAACCTGGAAGCCGTAGCGGAGGGCCAGGCGATCTGCGAGGCGCCGAGCGACGTCGAGGGTGACCTCCGACTCCTTGAGCCCCGTCGGACCGATCGCCCCGGGGTCGCTCCCCCCGTGACCGGCGTCGATCACCACGCGCCGGTGCCTCGCCTCCGCCACCCTCGCGGGCGTCGCGCTCGGCCGCTCCGGCTCCACACCGCAGCGGGAGCGCACGGGACCCAGCACGGCCTGCGCTCGTCCTCGCTCCCCGACCCGCTCCAGCAGCGCGGCCAGCGAGGTGGCCTCGTCGCAGGAGACGTCCGAGCCTCCCCCCGGCGAGGCCGCGATGAGGTAGTCCCTCGCCCGCGAACGGTCTCGCGCATCGTGCAGCCGATCGCTCCGCTCGAGCAGCAGCGCCCCGGCGAGGAGCATCGCGCTCCGCCGCCGCGCCCGATCCTCGGGGTCGACGAGCGACAGCCGCTGCACGAGCTCGTCGACGCCCTGCTCGACGCGCCCGCTGCGCAGCGCGGCCACCGCGGCGCGCGCCTCCACCAGCACATCCGCCGACTCGACCGCGGGCTCTGGAGGCTCCGCGTGGCCGGGTGACGCGCCGACGCTACGGCACGACGAGGCCGCGCCAGCGAGCAGCACACCCGAGATCAGCACGACGGACCAGCGCACCACGCACGCCGGTAGCAGGGCGGCGCCTCCCGGGGGGAATTTCCTGCACGCCCGCGCCGGGCCGCAGCCCCGATGACGGGCGCGAGCGCCTCGCTCTACACTCCGGCCCGTGACACCACGGCTCCTTCAGGTCGACAACTTCACCCCCACCCGACGCACCCCCTGGGGCGGTACGCGCATCGCCGGTGACCTCAAGCGCGAGCTGCTCCCCGGCGAGGTCGGGCGCGTCGTCGGCGAGAGCTGGGAGTTCTCCGTCGAGCCAGACTTCCCGAGCCGCCTGCTCGACGGCTCCGGCTCCCTCGCGAGCTGGATCGACAGCGCGCGAGAGGCGATCCTGGGGCGCGAGGGGGACGACGGTCGGGCCAGCACCGCGCTGCTGGTGAAGCTGCTCGACACCTCCGACGAGCTCTCGGTGCAGATCCATCCCTCCGACGGAGACCCGACGGTGCGCGAGGGCGAGTCGGGCAAGCCCGAGTGCTGGTACATCGTCGCCGCGGAGCCGGGCGCCGGCGTGTACCTCGGGCTCGCGGAAGGGGTCACGCGCGAGGCCCTCGGGGACGCGCTCCGCCATGGCGCGGACATCACCGCGATGCTTGGATTCGTCCCGGTCTCGGCCGGCGACTTCGTGCTCATCGAGGCAGGCACCGCGCACGCGATCGGCCGGGGGCTGACCCTCGTCGAGCCCCAGCGGGTGCAGCCCGGCTGCCGCGGGCTCACCTACCGCTACTGGGACTGGAACCGCCGCTACGACGCCGCCGGCCGCACGGACCCGGAGGGACATCCCCGCGCGCTCCACGTCGACGAGGCCCTCGCGGTCACCCGCTGGGACGCGCCGCGCGGAGCGGCCCTCCTCGAACGATGTCTGGTCCGCGCCGGGAGCCCGGAGCTTCGGAGCGCGCCGACCTGGACCCCCCTCTGCGGCCGCGACGGCGGGCTCCCCAGCGAGCACCTCCACGTGGCGCGGCTCCACGGCACCGGCGCCTTCGACCTCCCGGATTGGGACAGCCTGCGCGCGGTCACCGTGGTCGACGGCAGCCTCGTCATCGACGGAGTGACCGTTGCCCGTGGCCAGACCTGCGCGTTGCCCGCGCGGCCCGCGGCGCGGAGGGCGACGCTCGACCGGGCGCACGCGATCGTCTCCGCGGCGTACTGACCCGGAGCCGGTCTTCGAGGGGGTCGGAGGGAGTCTTCGAGGGGGGGAGCGAGCGACAGGCCGGACGATCAGACGTCGGCGGTCTTCGCGTCGGAGGCGGGCGCCTCCGCGGGGGAGGCCGCGTGCGCGTCATGGAAGAAGCGCGAGTCGATCCACTCGGTGAACGGCGCGGCGACGTAGATGGAGCTGTACGTCCCGGCGAGCACGCCGATGATCATCGCCCAGGCGAAGTCACGGATGACGCCGGTGCCGATGAAGATGAAGGCCGACACCGACAGCACCACCGTGAGGGAGGTGAGGATGGTGCGCGAGAGCATCTCGCTCACCGACAGGTTGATCACGTCGAGCATCCGCGTGTTGCGACGCTTCGCGAGGTTCTCTCGGATGCGGTCGTAGACGATGATGGTGTCGTTCATCGAGTAGCCCACGACCGTGAGGATCGCGGCCACCGTCGAGATCGTGACCTCCTTGCGGGTGATCACGAAGAAGCCGAGCGTCACGAGGGAGTCGTGGACGAGGGCGAGGATTCCGCCCGGCGCGAAGCGCAGGTCGAAGCGGAACGCCACGTAGATCATGATGAAGACGATCGAGTAGGCCACCGCGCGGAGGGCCGCGTAGCGGAGCTCGGCGCCCGCCTTCGGAGACACCCAGACGCTCGCGTTGAGCTGCCCCTCGGCGCCGACGCCGTCGGAGGCGACCAGGCCGCGGAAGATCTCGTCGCCGATGCCGACGAGCGGCACCTGCCAGCGGTGATCGTCGAGCGCGCCCATCTGGAGGGCCACGTCGCCGCGGACGTTGGCCCCGGCGGCGCGCAGCAGCTCGGCGACCTGCTGGGCGCTGAGCGTGCTGTCGTTGAACTGCACGACGATGTGATCGCCGCCCGGCGAGAGGCGGAAGTCACCGAGCGAGCCGCCCCCGGTCGTCCCCGGCAGGCGCTCCGTTACGGCGCGGCGGATCTGCTCACGGCGAGCGGCGGTGATGGGCGAGCTCTTCTCCACGCGGATGATGAACTCGTTGGCGCGCTGGGTCGGCACGACCTCGGAGTGATCGTGGCCCATGCGGTCGAGCACGGCGCGAATCCGGCCCGCGTCGACGTTGCCGCTGAACTGCACGGTGAGCTCGGTGCCGCCCATGAAGTCGATGCCGTACTTCGGCCCCGGCTTGATGAGCAGGATCGCCGACACGATCGTGATCGCGACCGAGAAGGCGATCCAGTACTTCCGGACCGCCATGAAATCATAGACGCGGTGGCTTCTGTTGAACTCCATGGTGGTTCCTACTTCGCCCCGAGGAGGGTCTTGACCTTGAGGCCGCGGACCAGCCAGTCGAACACCACGCGCGTGGCGAACACGCCCGTGAAGAGGTTGGCGATCACGCCGATGAGCAGCGTCACGGCGAAGCCCTTCACCGGGCCCGTACCGTACTGGAGCAGCACCACGCCGGAGATCAGCGTCGTCACGTGCCCGTCGAAGATCGCCGAGAAGGCGTGGGCGTACCCCGCGTCGACCGCCGCCCGGAGCGACTTGCCCTCCCGCAGCTCCTCGCGGATGCGCTCGTTGATCAGCACGTTGTTGTCCACGCTCATGCCCACGGTGAGCGCGAGGCCCGCGAGCCCCGGGAGCGTGATCGTGGCGCCGAAGAGCACCATCGTCGCGAGCTGCAGCGCGAGGTTGATCAGCACCGCGCCGTTCGCGATCCATCCGGCGTAGCCGTAGTAGATGGCCATGAAGGTGAGCACCAGGGCGATGCCCACCAGCATCGCGTTGCGCGCGTGCCGGATGGTGTCGGAGCCCAGCGTCGGGCCGACGTAGTCCTGCTTGCCCTCGGAGAGCGGCGCGGGGAGAGCGCCGGCGCGGAGCACCACGACGAGGTCGTTGGCCTCGCGCAGCACGATCCGGTAGTCGCTGTCACCGCCGAGGGTGATGCGCGCCGAGCCGCCGCCGATGCGCTGCTGGATCTGCGGCGCCGAGTTGACCCGGTCGTCGAGCACGATCGCGAAGCGCTTCTTGACGTTCTCCTCGGTGACTCGCGCGAACACCTCGCCGCCGCGGCGGTTGAAGTTGAGCGAGACGAAGGGCCGGTTCTCCTGCGGGTCGACGGACACCCGCGCGTCGTCGATCATCGAGCCGTCGACCTGCGCGACGCTGAAGACCGTGTACGTGCGCCAGGTCTCGCCGGTGGTCGCGGCCCCGTCCGAGCGGTCGGACTTGCCGATGAGGATCTGCCGCCCCTCGGGGATCGCCGTGCGGATCGAGTCGAGGTAGTCCTGAAGCTGCTGGCGGGCGTTGGGGCCCGTCGAGCGGAGGTACGTCGACTGCGCGTTGCGACCAGGGCCCACCGGGGCGAGCTCGGTCTCCTGCGTGATGCCGGCGGGCAGCGGGTGCGCCGTCGGAGCGGGTGCGCCCTCCGGGGCGCCGGGGATGGCCTGGCCCGCGATGATCGCCGCGAGCGCGGGGCTCTCGTCATCGAGGATCTTGAACTCCAGCCGTGCGGTACGCCGGATGATGTCCCGGATCTGCTGGAAGTACGCCTGGTCCTGACCGGGCACCTCCACCACGATGGTCTCGCCGCGAGCGGTGATGGAGGTCTCCTTCACGGCGAGCTCGTCGATGCGGTTGCTGATCGTCTGGATCGCCTGCTGCACCGCGCTGTCCTCGAGGGAGGTCACCTCGCGCGGGTCGAGACCCAGCGTGATGGTGCTGCCGCTCGAGCTGATGCGACGGAGGCCGCGGTCGGTGATCATCCGGTCGCTCACCCGGGCGACGTCCGCCGCGTTGCGGAAGCGCGCGACGAAGTCGCGGTTGGTCGACCCGGCGGTCACGGTCACCCGCTCGGCGAGCCGGGTGATCTCGTCCGGGGTCAGCCGCCCCTCCCCGCGGTGGATGCCGAAGTCGCTCGCGAGCTGACCACGGAAGTCCTCCATGGAGCGCGCGCGTCGGTCCGCGATCGCCTGCCCGATCTGCACATCATACGAGAGGCGGGCGCCTCCTCGGATATCCAAGCCCTCGTTGAGTCGGAACGGGATGTGCGCCCGAACCCACGGCGTCGACAGCTTCGGGATGCTCGGCCAGAGCACCACGAACGCCGCAACGATCACGAAGAGCACCGTCCCCAGTCGCCAGTACCAACCGCGGTTCATCGCTCGGGCCTCCGGTGCGTCACTTCTTCTCGGCATCCGCGGGCTTCGCGTCCGCGGCGGTCTCGTACTTCTTCGTCACGCTCTCGCGGAGAAACCTCACGCGGACCTTGTCGGCCAGCTCGATGACGATCTCCTTCTCGAAGACCTCGCTGACCGTGCCGATCATTCCCCCGTTGGTGACCACGCGATCACCCTTGCGCAGGCCCTTCTGCAGGGTCTCCTGGTCCTTCTGCTGCTGCCGCATCGGGCGCAGCATGAAGAACCACACGAAGAGGAAGATCGCGGGGAGCATGATGAAGTTCATGATCCCGCCGCCGGCGCCGCCGCCCGCCGCGGGCGCAGCGTGTCCCGCGCCTCCGCCCGAGCCGGGCGTCATCGTAGGCTGGAACGCCATCAGCGCGTTGGCGCCGCGAGCTGCGTAGTAGAGGAGGGAGTCGATCGCCGTGGGTGTCATCGGGTCACTCTTTCGGAGCCCAGCTTTACGGGTCGCGACGGCTACGTCGGACTTCGCGCGAAGACCATCTTCCCGGGTCGGCGCAGGGCGGAGCGCGCTGCTAGCACGCCCTCTGATACGGGGTCAACCTCACTCGGATCCGCAGCGGAGCCCCGAAGTGATAGCCTGTGGGGCCTGTGAACCCGGTGCCGCGCTCCATTCTTCCCGTGCTCCTCCTCGCACTCTCCGGCGCTCCGCTCTTGCGCTGCTCATCGCCGACACCGGCAGGTGACGCATCGGTCGACGCGCCACCCGAAGACCGCCCCGCCATCGTCGACCCCACGCTCGAGGTCGGCACCGGGCAGTCAGCGTGGGAGCCGCTCGTCGACGGCGCCGCCGTCGAGCTGATCCACGGCCCGCAGGGGGGCTACCACGTCTTCGCGCGCATCCGTGAGCAGCGGCTTGGCGGCGACGTGCAGGTCACCTTCCGGGTGACCCCGGTCGAGGGCGGTGAACCCATCAACGACCCCGCCGACCGTATCCGCCTGCTCGAGGGCCGAGGGCTGCTCCGCACCGCCCAGGGCTGGGAGACCTCGAGCGCGCTGCTGGTGATCCTGTCGCGCATCCGGGGGCCCGCAGACGTCGTCGGCCGACGCTTCGTCCTCGAGGCCAACGTCGCCCCTACCGGATCGAGCGCCCCGACCTCGGTCCGTCGCACGATCACCATCGTCGACGAGACATGATTCTGGCGCACTGGGGTTGTGGCCGCTGATCCGCGGTCGGTGGTAGTCTTGCCCACCGTGACGGCGAACCCCTATAAGCCCCGCTCTACGATCCTCCGTGCGCCCGGCGTCGAGCCCGTCGGCGCCCCACCTCCGCCGCCATCCCCTGCGATGGCGTCGGGTCCGGCCCGATCCCTCTCCCCGGGGTCGGTGGTGCTGGGTCGCTACACCATCCAGAAGGTCATCGGGCGCGGCGGGATGGCCACCGTCTACCTCGCCAGAAACCAGGAGACCGAGCGGCTCGTCGCACTGAAGATCCTCGACCCCGAGATCTCCAGCGACCCCAGCTACGTCGAGCGCTTCCGTCGCGAGGCCCGCGCCGCCGGGCGAATCCGTAGCGACCACGTCGTCGCCATCTACGACCTGGGCACCGACGAGAGCGGCACCCTCGTGCTGGTGATGGAGTACCTGGAGGGGCAGACGGTCCAGCAGGCGCTGCGCAACGGTCGACTGCCGATCCCGCGCATCGGCCACCTCGGGCGTCACCTCTGCGAGGGGCTCGCCGCGGCGCATGAGTGCGGCGTCATCCACCGCGACCTCAAGCCCGCCAACCTCTTCATCGAGCGCATGCCGGCCGGGGTGGAGAAGCTGAAGGTCCTCGATTTCGGCATCTCCAAGCTCGCCGAGGCCTCGTCTCAGGAGCTCACCCGCGCCGGTCAGACCCTGGGCACGCTCGCGTACATGGCTCCCGAGCAGATCCGCGGCACCGTCAAGGGCAACGACCCTCGCATCGACATCTACGCCGCGGGCGTCTCGCTCTTCCTCATGCTCACCGCGAAGCGTCCCATCGACGCCGACGACACCGTGCAACTGCTGCAGGCCGTCCTCGAGAAGCCGCCGCTCACGTTGCATCAGGCGTCGGGCATCGAGTTCCCTCCGGCGCTCGAGGCCTTCGTCGCCAAGGCGCTGCAGAAGGACTCCGCGCGGCGCTTCCAGAGCGCCATCGAGATGCGCGACGCCCTGGTCGGCGCGGTAAGCGCCCCGGCGTCCATCAGCAGCCCGCCCGTCGAAGAGGTCATGGAGGTCAACTCCACGATCATGTGCGAGGCGCCTCGCTTCGACAGCCCGCTGCCGACCACCACGCCCTCCGGCGTCATCGCGCGCAACGGCCCCGACGCCTCGCCAAGCCCCGTGGTGCTCCTGCCCGCCTTCGACGACGACGAGGAGGAGGGCAAGACCGTCGTCCGCGCCCCGCAGTCCTCGCCCAACGAGGCGCCCGCGGTGCTGCCCGCCGCCGGACGTCGCCTCGGCGCGATGCCCGATCACTCGCTCCCCGCGCAACCGTCGGGCACCCCGATGCGCGCCGCGACCATCGCCCCCACAGGGCTCCCCAACCCCCACGCCCCGCCGACGTATGCGCAGCCGCCCGGCGAGTCGACGATGATCGCCGACCCGCCGAGCAACAACCCCTTCGGCGCCTTCGGCGGTCCCGGCATGCAGCCGCCGCCGCCGGCGATGGGTCCGCCGCCCGCGGGAGCCAACCCCTTCGGCCCACTCGGCGCCGGCTCCCCCTTCGCTCCGGCCTACGCCGCGCCTGCACCGGCGCCGGCGCCCGCCCCCACCCCGAAGCGCTCGCCGCTGGTCTTCGTCCTCGGCGCCGCCGCCCTCGTCGCGGTCGTACTCGTCGGCCTTGCGGGCAAGGTCGCGATGGATGGTCGCACCCCGGCGGCCACCACCACCGCGCGGGTCGAGGCCCCACGAGCCCCGGCGCCGCCGGCGACTCCTGAGCCCGCACCGCCGATCGCTCAGCCGATCGCTGCGCCGACGCCCGCGCCCGCGGCCGCTGACCCCGCGCCTGCTCCTGCGGCCGTCGAGCCCGCACCCGCGCCCGCGCCCGTGCCCGCCGTGGCTGTGGCGGCGGCGCCCGAGCCGGTCGCTCCTGCACCTCCTCCGACGCCGCCCGCGGCCACGCCGGAGCCCCCCGCTCCTGCAGCCCCTGCGGCGGCCCCTGCGGCCACGGCGCGTGTTCATCGTGAGCGCGCTCCTCGCACGACGACTGCGACCACGACCCGCGCGCCAGCCACGGCCACGGCCACGCCGACCCCGACCCGCGCCGTCCGCACGACGACCCCCGCGGCGCCCACGACGACCACTGCGGCTCCCAGGGCTCCGCGCACTGGCCGTCGCGGCGGGCGAGGCGTGATCACCGATCTCCCGTTCTGAGCGGGGCACCCACTTCTTCGGCTTGACGCTCGGGTCGACGCAGGACGAACATCCGTCCGTGCAGCGTCAAGCGACCATCGGTTCCCTCGCCCTCTCCCTCGTCCTCGCTTCATCGCAGGCCTTCGCCCAGCAGCCCGCGCCAGACGAGCCCCGGCTGGAGGAGGCCCGCGCCCAGTACCGCAACGGCGTCCAGGCGTTTCAGCGTGGGCGCTTCGGCGAGGCCACGGTTCACTTCGAGCGCTCGTTCCGGGCGAGGCCCCACCCGGCCACGCTGTACAACGCGGCCGAGGCACGGATGCGCGCAGGCGACACGGTGGGTGCGCTGAGCCAGCTCCGAGAGCTCCTGGCGATGACGAGCCCTGCGCCCGACGCCGACCTCGCGACGCGAGCCCGAGCCCTCGCGGGTCAGATGGGAGAGCGTGACCTCCAGCCGACGGCCCCGGTCGCGGTGAGCACCCCCTGCCCCACCTGCCCCACCTGCCCGGAGGCTCCGTCCTGTCCGCCTCTGCCCCCTCCCGAGGTGGTCACCTCCCGCATCTCCGGCGGCGCCTGGGCCCTGGGTGGCGCGGCGCTCGTCTTTACTGCGGTGGGCGCCGGATTCCTCGGCGTCGCGATCGACAACTCATCGACCTATACCGACGCGGGCGCGAACCTCGACCTCCAGACGCGCATCCGTGATCAGGGCGAGACCTATCGCACCATCGGCATCGTGGGCCTCGCCGTCGGCGTCGGCGCCGCGGTGGGCGCCGTGTGGATGTTCACCCATCCCCAGGAGCGCCGGGTCGCTGCCCCCGTCGCGCGCCTCGACTTCGGCATCTCTCCTGGTGGCCTCTCCGTCGCGGGAACCTTCTAGGCCGGCGCGGCCGCACGGTCGCGATCTCCGGTCCCTGCACTCTCCCCCTTCGGTTGCCTCGACACCCCCCCCTTCAAGAGATGCCCATCGCCACCTCGCAGCCTCCCGAGCCCTCCCAGGTCACGGCGCTCCTCCAGCGCCTCAACCGCAGCGCCGACCGCTTCTCGGTCATCACGGCGGGCCCCATCCACCCGGACTTCCCGGGTGGCGCGGTCGAGACCTATCGGCTCGGCAACGGGCTGCAGGTGCTGCTCCAGATCGACGGACGCGCCCCGGTGCTCTCGTACAACGTCTGGTTTCGCGTGGGCTCGCGCAACGAGCGCGAGGGCAAGACCGGGCTCGCCCACCTCTTCGAGCACCTGATGTTCAACGAGACGAAGCTCCTGCCCGCTGGGCGCTTCGACCAGATGCTCGAGCGCGCCGGGGCGGAGACCAACGCCGCCACGTGGACGGACTGGACCTTCTATTACGAGAACATCCCGGCTGATCAGCTCCCGTTGGTGGTCAAGCTCGAGTCCGACCGCATGCGCAACCTCGTGCTGCGCGCGAAGCCCGTCGCGAGCGAGAAGGAGGTCGTCGCCAACGAGCGCCGCTACCGCGTGGAGGACGATGTCGATGGAGCGGTCTCCGAGACCCTCTGGTCTCTCGCCTTCAAGGAGCACCCCTACCATCACCCCACCATCGGGTGGATGACCGACATCGAGAACTTCACCCCCGCCGACTGCCGGGAGTTCTACAAGACCTGGTACGCCCCCAACAACGCCACCGTGGTGCTCGTGGGTGACCTCGACCGGGCCAAGGCGCTGCGGCTGATCCAGCGGTACTACGGGGCGATGCGCCCGGCGAAGCTGCCGGAGGTGCAGGTGCCCAGGGAGCCGCTGCAGACCGAGCATCGCCTGGCGGTGCTCGAGCGGCCGACGCCGACGGCCAAGGTCGCGCTGGGCTTCAAGTGCCCGGAGTTCTCGCACCCCGACCATGCCGCGCTCTCCGTGCTCGTCGAGGCGCTCACCGGCGGCCGCTCGGCGCGGCTCTATCGCGAGCTCGTCACCGAGCAGGAGATCGCCACGGACATCTCCGGTTGGGCGTCGACCTTCCGAGACCCCGGCCTCGTCGAGATCAGCGCCACCGGGCGCGGGACGGTCCAGCCCGAGGCGCTCCGCGACGCGATCGAGCGTTGCCTGGCCTCCGTCGCTGCCGATCCCATCAGCGACGACGAGCGCGACCGGGCGGTGGCGCGCCTCGAGCTCGGCTTCCTCCGGGGACTCGAGACCGTCGGCGGCCGCGCCGAGAGCATCGGCTTCCACTCGGTGGTCATCGACGATCCGGTCGGCAGCGTGGCCCGCATGGAGGCCATCCGCTCGCTGTCCGCCGCGGCCCTGCAGGACGTCGCGCGCCGCTACCTCTTCGGCCAGCCGTGCACCGCGGTGCTGGTCCGCTCCAACCTCACCCCGGGAGCCGCGTGATGGCCTCGCTCACCCCGGTCTTCTGCGAGCCCGCACACGACCTTCCCCTCGTCGACCTCTTCCTCATCGCGCGCACCGGCGCGCAGTACGATCCTCCCGGCCGCGAGGGCGGCCTCAACCTCGCGCTGCGCACGCTGCGCCGCGGCACGCGCAACCGCTCCGCCCGGGAGATCGACGCGCTCATCGACCGACTGGGCGCCGAGCTCAGCACCTCCGTCGACGCGAGCTCCGCGATGCTCCACGCGGCGGTCATCCGCCGCAACGTGCCCGCGCTGCTCGACCTCCTCTCCGACCTCATGAGCGAGGCGACGCTCCCGGACGCCGAGATCGCCCAGGTGCGGCGCGAGGTGCAGGCCGACATCGTCGATGGCCGCGACGACGACCGCTCGCTGGCGGGACGTCACTTCCGCCGCGCCCTCTTCGCCGGACACCCCTACGGCCGCCCCTCCTCGGGCACCCTGCAGGGCCTCGACGGGGTCGATCGCACGGCCGCCCTCACGGCGTTTCAGAAGACCTTCTGCCGCGACAACCTGGTCGTGGCCGCCGCTGGGGACATCTCCCGCGACGAGCTCGAGGCCTTCTCCGCGCGCATCGTCCCGGGCCTCTCGTCGCACCCTGCGCCGCCGGCGAAGATCGAGGCGCCGAAGCCCGTGCGCGGCCGCAGGCTGCTCATCGTCGACAAGCCCGACCGCACCCAGACGCAGATCTATATCGGCAACCTCGGGTCGCACCCGCGTGACCGCGACCACTTCGCCCTGATGGTCGGCAACACCCTCTTCGGCGGAACCTTCACCGCGCGCCTCATGCGCGAGATCCGCTCCAAGCGCGGCCTCTCCTACGGCGCCTCCTCCCGGCTCGGGCGCGACCGCGCCCGGGAGAGCTGGTCGATGTGGACCTTCCCCGCCGCCGCCGACGCGGCCCGCTGCGTGGGCATCCAGCTCTCGCTGCTCGAGCGCCTGCTCGACAAGGGCGCCACCGCCCGCGAGGTCTCCTTCGCGCGCTCGTACCTCACCCGCAGCTACGCGTTCGAGCGCGACACGGCCTCCAAGCGGCTGTGGCAGCGCCTCGACGTCGAGCTGCTCGACCTCCCGAAATCTTACTACGCCGAGTATGTCGAGCGCGTGAACGCGGTGACCGTCGACGACGTCAACGACGCGCTCCGTCGCAGGCTCTCGGCGGAAGACCTGCTCATCACCGTGGTGGCCACCGCGGAGACGCTGCGCGCGCCGCTCGAGGGCGCGATCCCGCGGCTGCGCGACACCCGGGTCGTGCCCTTCGACCACGACTGAGGGTCCCTCCGGTGGACGACCTCCCCTCGGGCACCCTCTACGCCGGACGCTACGCCGTCGTGCGGCTGCTCGGCCGGGGCTCGGTGAAGCAGGTCTACCTCGCCTACGACCGGCTCACGCAGACGCAGGTCGCGCTCGCCCGACTGGCCGAGCGGCACGGCTCCGACGCCTCCGTGGGGGCGCGCTTCTCCCGCGAGGCGCGGGCCTCTTCGACGCTGACCTCGCCGTTCACCGTGCGGGTGTTCGACGCCGGGAAGACCGCGGACGGAGAGCGCTACCTCGTGACCGAGGCGGTGCTCGGCCGCGGGCTCGACCAGGCCGTGGCGGACGGACCGGTCGCCCCGGAGCTCGCGGCGACGTGGACCGCGCAGGTGCTCTGCGCGCTCTCCGAGGCGCACGCCAGGGGACTCGTGCACCGCGACGTGAAGCCCGAGAACGTGATGCTCTCGCCGACGCGGGGTGACCGCATCGGGGAGGTGGCGCGGCTCACGGATTTCGGTCTGGCGAAGATCCTCGACCAGAGCCTGGAGGGCTCGATCGTGCTCCGCACCGCGGCGGGCGTGGTGATGGGAACGCCCGACTACATGTCCCCCGAGCAGTGGGCTGGCGCCGCGCTCGACGAGCGGGCGGACCTCTACGCCGTCGGCATCATGCTCTACGAGATGCTCCTCGGTCGGGTGCCCTTCGAGGCGCCCACGCTGCTCGCGCTCGCGGGGCTCCACTGCCACGCCGAGGTGCCTCCCTTCCCCGCCGACGCCCCTCCGCCGGTGCGGGCCTTCGAGACCATCGTGCGGCGCGCCCTCGCGAAGCGCCCGGAAGACCGCTACGCCACCGCCGAGTCCATGCGCTCGGCCGTCGAGGCCGCGGGCGGCATCCGGCTCCCTCCGCCGCCGACGGTCCGAGCGCTCATCCCCGATGACGAGGTGCTCCACGCCGTCGGCTACGTCGAGCTGATGAGCGACGCGGGCGTCGGCCCGGTGCAGGTGCTCGCGACGCCGCGGCTGCTGCTCGGGCGAACGGGTCACGTGGTGGCGCGCTGCCTGCCGCCATCCGACGAGAACGATCGCCGCTCCCGATCGGTCTCCCGCCGCCACGCGTGCATCGAGTGGCACGGCGGCTACGCGTCCATCGTCGACCTCCGCAGCGCCTCCGGCACCTCCGTCAACGGCCGCTCCCTCGCCCCGGGCCGCGAGCCCTTCCGCCTCGAGCACGGCGACGAGATCGGCCTCGGTCCGCACGTCCGCTTCCTCTTCGAGCACGCGCCAACCACCGCGGGCGCCCTCCCTCCCTGGGCGCGCCTCACCCGCATCGATCGCCACGGCGCGGGCATCACCCACGTGCTCGTGCTCACCGAGGCGACGGTCGCCTGCGCGCCCGACGCCGCCATCGTCGCGCCCCCGGAGGCCTCCACGGCGACGCTGACCCTCCGGGCCCGGGGCGGTCAGCTCGTCGCGCTCCGTGACGAGAGCGAGATGCCCGTGGCGCTCTTCGACGGCCAGCGCTGGCGGCTCGGCGACACCACCTGGACGGTCGCGATCCACGACCGCCGAGGCAGCACGCCCGGCGCGCCGCGCTGACCCTCCCTCAGTCCAACGGAGGGAGCGGCCGATCGCGCATCCGCCAGGCGAAGCGCGTGGCGACGGTCATGATCGAGAGCTGCGGGTTCACCCCGAGGCTCGTCGGGAGGACGCTCCCGTCCGCGATGTAGAGCTCCTGCGTGTCCCAGACCCGTCCGTCCGGATCGACCACGGAGTTCTCTCGGGCGCACCCCATCCGCGCGCTGCCGAGCGGGTGCTGCGAGGCGCACTCGATCCTCGCGGCAGGGACGCGCGAGAGGTCCGTCCGGCGGAAGGCATCGGCGTCGAGGCCGCGCATGCCCAGCACCGGGATGAACACCTCCTCGGCGCCCGCGGCGAAGAAGGTCTCCGCGAGCAGCGAGATCACGCGCGGGATCTTCGCCCGGTCTTCCGGCGCCATGCGGTACGTGACCACGGGCTCGCGACCGGGGCCGCGGTGCACCGATCCGCCGCCCGCGTCGTGGATGATCCCGCCGAACATCGCGAGGTGGTCGATCTTGCTCGCCGCCGCGACGTGCTCGGCCCCGACGCCCGGCATCGTGGCCCCCAGCACGCCCGTCGGCACGAAGAGGCCCATGAGCGTGATGCCCTCGTGCTCGAAGGCGTCGGTGTACGCGCTCTGCAGCGCGCCCTGCCAGCCGCGCACGGGCCTCGCGAAGCGCGCCAGCACCCTGAACCCCGGGTGCAGGGTCATCTGACGCCCGACCCAGCGAGGGTGACCGACGCCGCTCCGCTGCAGCAGCAGCGGCGTATGCCAGGCGCCCGCGGCGAGCACCACGCGACGCGCCCTGACCTCCAGCCGATCGCCCGCCGCCCCGCCCTCGCGGTTGAGGATGCGACCCACGACGCCGATCGCCCGACCGTTGCGCGTGACCACCCGCTCGACGAGAGCGTGAGACCAGACCTCGGCGCCGCTGGCCACCGCGCGCGGCAGGTAGCTGAGATCGACGCTCATCTTCGCGCCGTGTGGGCAGCCGAAGTTGCAGCGACCGCAGCCATTACAGTCCTTGGTATTCCGGCGGATGGGCTTGATCGGGACGCCCAGACGCTCGGCGCCCTCGACGAAGAGCGTCGTCGAGCGCGAGCGCATCGAGACCGGAACCTCCTCCACGTGGATGGCCCGCTCTACATGGCTCACGTAGGGCTCGAGGCCCTCCTCGGAGTAGTCCTCCAGCCCGAGCTCGTGCTGCCACTCGTGCAGCACCGCGCCCGGCACGCGGAAGCACACCCCGCCGGTCACCACCGACGAGCCTCCCACGCACTTCGCCATGGTGACGTTGATGGTCGGGCTCTGGCCCACGCCCAGCGCGGCGACGAAGGCCCCGTCGCGCCAGACGTGACGCATCGACTCGCTCGGCCGCATCTGCCCGTGGAGGGGACCTTCCACGCGAGGCCCCTCCTCGAGGACGATCACGCGAAGTCCGCTCTGCGCGAGCTCGGTCGCGACGACGGCGCCGCCAGCCCCGGAGCCCACGACGACCACGTCGCAGTCGAGCCGCAGCGGACCGCGGTGGTCACGCGCCGAGTGGTACCCGCCGCTCACGCCGACCTCCTTACCAGGCACAGGCCATCGAAGCCGACCTCACGGGCGGCCGCGGGGTGCTCGTACCAGACGACGCACAGCGCCGCCTTGGCGCCGAACAACGCCAGCCCCGCGGGGCTCTCCTCGAAGCGCGTGAGGGCGGCGAATCGCTCCGAGAGGGACAGCCTCGAGAAGCGCCCGAGGCGGCGGATGAACATCGGAGCGACGAGGTCGATCGCGGTGATGCACAGCACGAAGACCGAGCGCGCGCGACCGCCGGCGTGGGCGAAGAAATGGTCGAGGTCGTCGCCCAGCCACTCCAGCCGCTCCGGCGACGGGGGCCCTGACTCGCTCGCGAACAAGGTCTCCGCGAGCGAGAGCGCCACAGCCCTCGCACCGGGAGACAGCCCCCGGCCGCCTCGAACACCGTCCGGAACCTCCACGCGCAGCACGTCCGACATGGTCGGATCATCGCATGGAAGCGCGTCGTCTCAGCGGTTGAACTCCGGCGCGTACTGCCCGGTCGCGGGATCGAAGCCGACCGCGCGCAAGCCCTCGTCGAGGGTGCGCGGAGCGGCGGTAGCCGCCGGCGGTGGCGTGCGGTTCCAGACCGTGACCATCGTGCGGTCACCCTCGTCTCGCACGCCCACGTCGACGATGAGGTTCGACTGCACCCCACGCACGATCGCCCGGTGGATCACCGCCGCGAGCGGATGGATGTCCGCGTTGTGGACCTCCAGGCGCTGCTCCAGGTAGCGCATCACGCGGGGCATGGGTGCGTCCACCCGGAAGATCTTCATGTCGTCGGTGGCCAGGCGCTCCTGGGTGACCGTCGGCATGGGGAGTCCGAACGCGTTCAACGTTCCGGGGAGCAGGTCATCCGTGGCGGCGGGCGCGTCTTCGACCACGCGCTCCTCCACCACCGCCGCGGGGACCGCGGGAGACGTGGGCTGCGGAGCGCGCGGGCGACGGTGACACGCCGCCAGCGCGAGCAGGGCGACGACGCTCGGGAGCCACGGACGCATCACTCGAATACGGTCGCGATCGAGTCGATGCGCGAGGGGATGATGGGAGCCGGAAGCGAGCGCGAGAAGGTCGCGGTCCTGCTGCCGCCCGCCATCCCGGTCTGCGCGATCTGGAGGACGAGGCGGTACTCGCCGCCGGTCGTCGAGCTGACGAAGGTCCGCGCGGTGCCGGTGATCGGGTCGACCACCGAGGCGCTCACGTTGCAGTTGGGGCGGCGGGCCACCGCGACGCCGAACAGAAGGCTGTTGGCGTCGTCGGTCTCGGTGCCGTTGTTGTTGAGGTCCCGCGTGACCCGGACGATGTCTGCCGTCGTCGAAGGGTCGCCGTCGCGATCGAGCCGTCCCTGCGGGTAGGTCGAGCCCGTCGGGTCGTTGCGGGTCAGGTCCACGCCCCAGAGACGGGCCGCGCCGATCTGGCAGGGATCGGTGCCGACGCGGGGCGCGAAGGTGCCGAAGTAGAGGACGTTGTTGAACAGCGTCATGGAGCCCGTCAGGCGCTCTCCCGCGAGGAAGTCCCGATCGGTGGTCTGGGAGCCCGGACGGATGCCCCAGTTCTCCTCGATGTTGATGCCGATCGACGTGCCCGCCAGATCGGTCTGCGTCGTCTCGACGATGGAGGCCACGCGGTTCTCGTCCGTGCCCTCGAGCAGGTCGGTGTCACCCGAACCGAAGGCGATGATGGTGCGCCCCATCTCATCGATGCTGGTGACCGGGCGCTCGATGATCGGCTGGCCGACGTTGTATCCACGATCCCAGAAGAGGTCGAACGCGTCTCCCATCCACCAGTTGGCGGGGTTGGTGCTCGACAGGTCCACGCGCCAGAGCGTGCCATCGGCGTCGCCGACGTACGCCCGGGTGGTCACGACGCCTGCGAGGCCGTTGTAGAGCGCGGGCGCGCCCACGATCGGGGAGTGCGTCGGCGCGGGGCTGGTCGCGGCCGCCATCGTCGGATCGTATGGAACCGTCGACGGAGCCGCGCCGATCTTGCGGATGAGCACGCCGGTCTTCAGGTCGACCACATAGAAGAAGCGACCCTGGTTGCCATTCCAGCAACGGACGTAGGGGCGACGCGCGCCGCGGCCTCCGGTCCAGCCGTTCATGAGGGTGTTGGGCCGGGACCCTCGCGCTGCGGAGGTGGGAGAGCAGGTGCCCGAGAGCTCACCAGCGCCACCCGGGAGAAAGGCCACCGCGCGCTCGACGGGGGTGCCGCCGTTCGGGGAGTAGAACACCGTGCCGATCGCGGGGGTTCCCGACGAGATCTGCAGATCGGGGTCGGTGAACTGCCAGAGAAACTGGGGGTTGTAGGGGTCGGTCACGTCCAGGCCGACGTACGCACCACCGCCCGCCCGAAGGCCCACGACCAGCACGGTGTGCCAGTTGGTGTCGTCGGTCAGCGACGAGGGCGAGCGCTCGTAATAGACCTCCTTCACGACCGGGGTCCCATCGACGCCCTGCGTGCGCGTGGTGGGATATCCGTTACGGAGATTGGGCACCAGGTACGGCGGAACGAAGCCCCAGGCCTCCTCACCGGTGTCGGCGTTGAAGGCGTGGAGCACGCCGTCATTGCTGCCGACGTAGATCATCGGCTCGCGGGTGCCGACGGTAACGGCCGAGCGGCGGCGACCCGCCGCGGGGAGCGTCCTCTGGCGATAGGCCAGGAAGGTCTGGTCGGGAAGGTTGACGCGCGGCGGAGACACGTACGCCGGCGTCGAACGGAAGATGTCGCCGAGCGGACGGTTCTCACGGACGGTCCCGACGTCGCCACGAAGCCAGGACAGCAGCCTGGCGACATCGGAGGTGGCCGTGTAGTTGAAGAGCGGAGGGGTCATCGCCGGAGTGAGCTCGACCGAGGCCCCCATGCCCGCGACGAGACCGTTTGGAATGGTGCCGCGCAGGCCCGCGGAGGTGGTGACCCCGTTCGGAACGTAGGTCCAGAGATAGCGCTCTCCCCAGCCGCGGCTGTCGCGAACCGTGCGGCGGAGGCTGTAGGCGAAGTCATCTCCGGCGGCCGGATCGGGATCCACCTCGGTCGGGACGGGCGCCCCGCCCCCCGAAGGGGCCTGGCAGACGGTACGCGTACGGGCCAGCGAGCCCGCCCACGGCATGCCGGGCACCACGTTGAACGAGGCATTGAACTGATACTGCGACGTGCCGCTCGCGGCGGTGGTGCCAGCCTCGCCGAAGACCGGCGGCGTGCGGGTCGAGGTCTGCGAGGTGATGGTGTCGATGATCGAGGAGAGCGCACCCGCGAAGGTGGGCCGGTCGTTCGCGTAGTAGACACGGGTGGTGTTGCCGGCCACCGCGATCGGCTCGAGGGTGCTGACCGCCTCCGGGTCGCTCCCATTGAAGGCGAGCACGTAGGTCCTCACGTTGGGCAACCCGGCGCCCGCCATGGCCATCGTCATCGCGGTGAGCGCAGGGGGATCGTACGGGCATTCGCCACCCACGCAGGAGGGGCGGAAGTCCGTGGGAGCGCCATCCGTGATCAGGATGTTCGCGCGCGTACGGCAGTTGAAATAGGGATCGCCCACGCCGCCCGCGGACCCGTCGGTCACGTCGGGGTGATTGCGCCAGTAGTAGAGCGCGTCCTCGAGAAAGGCTGCGATTGGCGTGGTGCCGAAGGGGCGCACCCCGGGGACCTCGACCACCGGACCAGGACCGGCGATGCGGCCGGTCACGGTCTCCTGCACCTGACGATTGATGAGCCCGAGCGTGGCGGTGTCGGCGGCGGAGGGACCCACCGAGATGAGCCCGCCAGGGACGATGTCGGCGACGTTGTTGTCAGCCGACGCGCGCTTCGCCCCGAGGTTCACCGGCGTGTGGGGATCGAGGCATCCGTTGGGCAGATAGTAGCGAACGTCAGCGTACGAGAACATGCCGTTGTACGCGGCGACGCCCGTACGGATGTCGTTGTCGAAAGTCATCAGACCGAAGCGAACCCGGTCGTTATAGACATCGAGGATGCCGTTATCCAACTGCGAAGCGCCCGAGCGATGAAGCGGAACACCGTTCGACAGAGGCTGGTGGTGCGAATAGGGATACAGGTAGTCGTAATTGAAGTCCGAAGTGGTGCGATCGGACTCCACGCAGGTGAAGTTGTTGATGGTGCCGGTGAGGACCTCGATCGCCGTCGTCCAGCGGTTGCGCTGCTCGTCGACGGGACAGGAGGGCGAACAGATCGACACGCCGTTCGAGCATCGGTTGCATGCGCCGCCGTCGGCGCCCCTGCAGGCGTTGTTGACCGTGTTGGTGCGAAACTCCATCGACCCGGACGTGTCGAGGAGCACCATGATGTTCGGACGGATCAGCCGGACATCGCCCGGCACGGGCTGCGCGTCGGCGAGTTGCGGAGCAGACAGCCAGGTCGCGGCCAGGGAGGCCAGGAGCCCGAAGCGCTTGCGGTTCAGTTGCATGGGATCACCGTGATGGCGCGGAGCGTCTCCGTGCCGCGCGCGACGTTGGTGGTGTCAGATCCGTAGAGGGAGGTATCGAGCTCCGTGGTGCCCTCGGACTCCACGAGCAGGCGCACCGGCAGCACCGTCAAGCTGGGGTCGCTCACGTCGGTGCCGCGCTGCGGAGAGGTGTCGGCGCCGAGCTCGGTCACGCGCACCTGAAACCGCGGCGCCAGTCCGCCCTGGCCGAACGACCCGGCCGTGCGGCCCGTCCCGGTGCCCGTCGCGCCGGTGAAGAGGGTCTGCGGGCTGGTGATCACATCAAAGTCCGTAAGGTAGAAGGTGTAGCAGGGCGGAGTGATCGGTCCGCGGGACGTGGTGATGGTCGGGCAGCCGGGCAAGCCCGTCAGCGCCTGGGTTCGCATGTTCGAGCTGAAGTACGCGGCGCACGCGGTGCGGAGCCGGGTCATCACCGAGGAGGCGCCGGCCTCGGCGACGTAGTGGGTCTGCGCGGACTGCCGCACGTACCCGGACGACCGGATCTCCAAGGACGACGACCGCGTCACGAACACGCCCGCGGCGCTGACCATCATCAGGAGCATCATCACGACGAACATGGCGACGCCGCGCTCTGCGCGCCGGGCCCTCCGCTGCTTCTTCCTGATCGTCGTGTGTGTCATTCGAGTCCTCTGTTCGCCTTCAACGAAGATTGCGAATCGCAAGGTTGGGAACTGCGATCTCCGTGACGAGCGAGCGCACGCGCGCGGCGCCCGTTCGGTTGTCGTAGACCCGGAAGCGCGTGAGCGCCGAGGTCGTCCCGCGGGCAACCCAGCCGAAGCTGGGCTCCTGCTCCCGGTCTCGGATCGACAGGCGAACGATCAGCGAGCGCACCTGCTGCGGCCTGGCAGAGCCGCCGGTGACGCTTCCCACCAGGGTGGTGATGTTGGAGTCGCCGAAGGCGAGCGTCCGCATGGCCGGCTGCGCGACGATGCTGTTGGTCGGATTGCCGATGTCGTAGGCAACGGTCGCGTCGAAGTCGACCGCGTACTCGCCGACGAGGCGCGCGGCGGTCGTGACCTCCTCGGGTCCAGGGCGCAGATCGAACTCCCTCCGGATCAGGTCGGTCTTCGCAGCACGCGCCGCGGAGTCCACCGGGTAGAGCTCGCCGAGCCGGGCCGCGAGACTGCCGATCTGATACTCGACCATCATGATCGGCGCGACCGTGGCGCCGACCCCGAGTCCCGCGAGGCCGCAGCCGGCGCCCGCGGAGCTCGCGCTCGCGCCCGCGCCCTGAACGAGCGGGGTCGTGGTCAGAAGGAGCGTGGGGAGTCCGGTGGAGCTGGAGTTCACCCAGGTTCCGCCCATCGAGACGGCGAACTGCATCTGCCCGGAAGTGCTCATGATGCGAATGAGCCGTGGGGACATCGCGGTGCCGAAGATTCGATTGAACTCCGCCTGGCTCTGCACCCGCGTCCACTGGGGCGACTGGTTCTGGAGGGAGACCGTCGAACCCGAGACGCCCGCCACCGTGTACTCATCGGCCGTGACGTAGTTACCCGTCATGCGAAGAGTGATCGGGTTGATGTACAGATTGTCCGCAGGGAGCACCGTGGGGTTCGGCGACGTCCGCACGATCTCCAGGCCCTGATATGCGGTCGTCGGCCGAGGACACACCCGAGGGTCGCTCGCGCTGTTGGGCGTCGACATGTAGCCCGCGCGAGAGAGGTCCGCGCGAATCTGCTCCATGGCGAAGCGGAGGCGGAGCTGCATCTCCGCGGTGCGCTGCTGCTGATTGAAGGTCTCGGTCGCCGTGCGGGAGACCGCGTACAGCGCAGACACGACGATCGATGTGAGGAGGATCGAGATGAGGAGCTCGACGAGCGTATAGCCCTGTTCGCGGCGCCTCATGAGTCGTGCCTCTGGATGGTCTGACTCACGTAGATCGATCGGATGTTGGTGGTGTCGGTGCTGACCGCAGCGGTCGCCGAGCGGGCGCAGTCGGTGTAGGTCATCGGTCGAACGCCGCCCTGCCGATACCACCAGACCCTGACCTCGGCCCGGATGAGCTGATTGGGGATGAGCGCTGTCAGGCGAACCTGGGTGCAGTAGTAGGCTCGCGAGTCCGTGGTCGCGACGTCGTTGCCGAAGTAGTCGAAGGCCGCGGTCTCGGGCAGCGCCGCGACGGACATCGAGGGCGGGTCGGGGACGTACCAGTTGGTCGTCTGGCTCGCGCCGAGGCGCGACAGGTACCAGGTCGCGGCGATGTTGCTGACGGGGTTGGACTGCGACGGCGAGGTCCACTGGTAGGAGTCACGTCGGAGGCGGTCCTGCCAGCGGCGGGCGAGGTTGGTCGCCATGGTGATCTCCTGCGCGCGCTGGTTGGCGTTTACCGCCGTGCTCTGCATCGCGATGATGCCGAGAAGACCGGTGCCGAGGACGGCCATCGCCGCGAGAACCTCGACCATCGTGTAGCCCGCCTGGGCGGTTCGCTTGCGACTCATGTCCGCATCCTCGGCATGCCCCCGAGCGGAATCAGGATCCGGCGGGTCGCCCCGCCCGTCGTCTGGAAGACGTTGATCTGGAAGACCCCTCCCATGCCGAGCGTGCTGGTGTCGTTGCTCCACCCCTGGCTGGCGGTCACGATCGGGGTCACCGAATAAAACGCGGCGCCGAGCGGCGTGTAGCAGATCTGCAGGTAGGTGGTCGCCGTGGGGAGCGCGATGCTGGCCCCGAGGTTGTCGCGGGTGAAGCGCGCGTCCGTGAGGTCGAGATTGGCGACCCGCTGGGCCGGGTCGAGGGCCCCCGGGCCGAAGTTGGAGAGCCGGCAGGACGGCGAGCTGCCCTCGTACGCGTCGAGCCGTAGCGCCGCGCCGCTCTGGGTGATGATCAGGGTCTGGGCGCGCCCCCGGTACATGGCCCGGGTGCGAACCTCGCGGGCGATGTCGAGGACCGTCACCGCCGCCTGCTGGATGCGGCGCTCGCGCGAGGCCTGCGACATGCCCGGCAGAGCCAGCGCGGTCACGATCCCGATGATGACCACGACGATCATCAGTTCGAGGAGTGAGAAGCCGGTCTGGCGGTCGCGAAACGTCACGGAGTGCGTAGGCTGCAACGGGTGTGCCCCGCCTTCGTGATGCTGGAAAAGACAGCGGAAATCCCGGTGTCCCTCCCCCTCCACCGAAGCCCTTTGCGTGACCCCGCAATCATTGCGGACCCTGCGCAGCCCCCCCGACAGCGGGGCGCATGGCGGCCGGGGTGGGCGCGTCGACGACCATGGGAGAGCGACGGCTTGCGGGTTCATCGGTGAGCACCGTATCACCCGTGGGCGATGAACCGTACTCCCCTCTTCTTGATCCTCTCCCTTGCGGCGGCTTGTCGGCGCGACCCTCCGCCGCGACCGGGTGCCCCCGCTGCGCACGCTCCTGCGACCGCGCCCCCCGCCCCGACGGCCCGGCCCGGCGCTCCGCCCGCGGCCTCCATCGATCCCCCCGCGGCGGCCGACACCTTCCGCGAGACCGGCAGGTTTCTCCCTCAGGGAGCCGCGCTTCCGGGGTGGTCGCAGTCCGGTGCGGTGCGCCTTGTCAACGGTCAAGAGCTCTTCCAGCTCATCGACGGTGCGGGGGAGAAGTACATCTCATACGGCTTCCGCCAGCTCGCCCGCACGGACTACCGCAAGGCGGGCACCGAGCTCGTGGTGACCGCGGAGATCTACGACATGGGTTCGCCGCTGGGCGCGTTCGGGCAGTACTCGATGCTGCTCAGCGACTCGCGCGACCCCGCGTCCATGCGTTCACGCGCGGTATCCCAAGGGGCCGGAGGTTTTCTTGGCACAAGCCAGCTCGTGTTCTGGAAGGGCCAATACCTGGTTCAATTGAACCTTGCAGACGACTCTGGAGAGCAGGACGAGAGCGCGCTCGCAGCGGCAGCCAGGGAGGTGCTCCCCGCGCTGGCGACGAGGCTCTCCGGCGCGATTCCCGGCGAGGTCGCTCCGCCCGCCGGCGTGCGTGTATTGCCTGTCGAGGGGCTCGTATGGGGCGGCGCGACCTACCTCTCCAGCGGCGTGTTCGGGCTCGAGCAGACGGGTGCGGGCTGGGTCGGTCACTACGAGGCCGCGGGAGGCCAGCGGTACCGCGTCGCGGTCATGACCCGCGGATCTGCCGATGAGGCTCGGGCGCTGCTCCAGCGATTTCGGGTACCGGGCGCCACGGCCCTCCCGGGCGTGGGCGAGGAGGCGTTCAGCACCCCGACGCTCGCGGCTGCCAGGAAGGGCGTGAACGTGGTCGTCGTGGGCGCTCCCGCACCCGACGTGCTCCCCCCGCTGGCTCCGGAGGGTCGGAGCGAGCGGCTCCGGGCCATCGTCAGCGCCCTGCCCTGACGTCCGGTTTCCCCCCGGCAAACCGCTCGCGACGCCGCAGAAATAGCCCGTCGGGTTGCTGATGCCAGGGGGGGACGGGTAGATTGCGGGCACGCCATGAGTGCCGATCCCAGACCGACGCGCCGAGATCTCTTGATTCGAGGGGGGAAGTCCCTCGCCGTCCTTGGCGCCGCCGGGTTGACCGCAAAGCTGGCCTTCGATCGCGGGGGCTGGGACCTCGGGGCGAGCACGGGGGTTCGCGAGGTCCGCGATTATCATCGCAGCGACCGCGGGGGGCCGAGCGACTTCGTGGTGGCGCGAGGGACGGCGACCACCGCGCCGACGCTGCTCGTCGAGCAGGCGCTCGCGGCCCTCGGGGGCATGGGCCGATTCATCTCCCGAGGCGACATCGTGGTGGTCAAACCGAATATCGGTTGGGACCGCACGCCGCTCCAGGCAGCCAACACCAACCCCGAGGTGGTCGCCGCGGTCGTCCGGATGGCGCTCGACTCGGGCGCGCGCAAGGTCATCGTCACAGACGCCAGTTGCAATGATCCGGGCCGGTGCTTCCAGCGCAGCGGAATCTGGGCGAAGGCCCATCGCGCAGGCGCGGAGGTCGTGCTTCCCGCGGAGCACAAGTTTCGCTCGATGCGTCTCGGCGGCGAGGTGCTCGACGAATGGCCCGTCTATCGCACCCTCATCGAAGCGGACAAGGTCATCAATTGCCCGGTAGCCAAGCACCACAATCTGGCCAAGTACACCGCTGCCATGAAGAACTGGTATGGCACCCTCGGAGGTCGCCGCAACAGGCTCCATCAATCGATCGACGTGTCCATTGCGGACCTCGCGACGTTCATGCGGCCGACGCTCACCGTGGTCGACGGCATCCGGGTGATGATGCGAAACGGCCCGCAGGGCGGCAACATCGATGACACGCAAAGGATGAATACGGTGCTCGCTTCCATCGATCAGGTCGCGGTCGACGCCTTCGGCTGTACCCTCATCGGACAACGGCCGGAGAACCTCCCTTATCTGCGCATGGGGCAAGAGCGGCACCTCGGTACGATGCAATGGCAGACCCTCCGTCCCCGCGAGGTCGCGGTGCTCGACGACGGCAGCATCGAGCGGCGCGCCCTCTGGGTGCCGGAGGGTGAAGACCCGGCGGCGGTGGCGTTCGCCCTCAACCACGCGCGCCGACCCCTGGTGATCACGTGAGCGGAGGAGACCTTCCCCTTCCCCTTCCGTGGCTCGGCGTCGTCGGTGAGGTTCCGTCGCTCGATGGGCCCGCCCTGGCGCAGACGCCCGCGACGGTGGTCATCGCCAAGGACCTCGTGGCCCCCGCGACCGCTCTCGCGCCTCCTGTAACGGCACCGACCGCGCGCTCGGCAACCGGCGTCGTCGAGCGGGTGCGCGGATGGTGGCGGGAGAAGCGCAAGCCTCACAAGCGACCCGGGTCGGGGATTCCAGCGCGGAAGATCATCGTCGCGCTCCGAAACTCGCGGAGGGTCTCGCAGTTCGCCTTCCTCTTCCTCTTCCTCTTCCTGCTGGTGAGGACGGAGTTCCGGGGGAGCTTCAGCGGCGGCGCGACGGTGCGGATGCCCTACCCCGTCGAGGGCTTCCTGCTCGCCGATCCCTTCGTCGCGCTGATGACCTTCCTGTCCTCGCACGCGGTCTATCGCTCGCTCTGGTGGAGCGTCGGGATGGTCGCGCTCACCCTGGTCTTCGGCCGGGTCTTCTGCGGCTGGATCTGCCCCTTCGGGACGCTCCACCATTTCTTCGCGTGGCTCTTCCCCAACCCGAAGAGCGGGACCGGGGGCGCCCGGCGCGTGCGCGCCAACATGACCCACCCCTACCAGAACGTGAAGTACTACCTTCTCGGGGCCTTCCTGGTGGCGGCGGTGTGTGGGAGCGCCATTGGCGGTCTGTTCGACCCGATCTGCATCTGTGTCCGAGCCATCGGGCTCGCGGTGCTCCCGGCCATCAGCTACGTCACCGGCCGGGGGCTCGACCAGGTCTCGCAGACCAATATCCATCTCTTCCAACAAGGGAGTGACGTGACGCGCGACGCGCTCGTCGCCACGGTGCTCCAGCCGAAGCAGTACTTCTTCCACCAGACCTGGGTCATCGGTGGGTTGCTCTTCGCGGTTCTTCTCGCGAATCGCTGGATTCCGCGCTTCTGGTGCCGCGCGCTCTGCCCGCTCGGCGCGACCCTCGGGCTCATCGCACGCAATGCCCTCTTCGGCATGGAGAAGGACCACTCCAAGTGCACCGACTGCAACCTCTGCCTCGTCGACTGCCAGGGGGCCGATAGCCCGCAGGGCGGCGTGAAGTGGAAGCAGGACGAGTGTCACATGTGCCTCAACTGCGAGACCGCCTGCCCGGAGGACGTGATCAAGTTCAGGTTTCTGCCCAACCGCCGCAGCGCCACGCTGGCGCAGGACGGGATGGACCGGCGGAAGGTGCTCGTCGCGGCCGCCACCGGAGCCGCGGTGCTCCCCCTCGCCCGAGCGAGCGACACCCTCGACAGCAACTACTACGACCGGCTCATCCGGCCGCCCGGCTCGGTGCCCGAGCGGGACTTCATGGAGCGATGCATCCGCTGCGCGGAGTGCATGAAGGTCTGCCCCAACAACGCCCTCCACCCGGCTCTGCTGGAGAGCGGCATCGAGGGGTTGTGGACCCCGATCCTGATTCCGCGCATCGGGTACTGCGAGCCGACCTGCGTGCTCTGCGGACAGGTGTGCCCGACCGGGGCGATCCAGAAGATCACCGAGGAGCAGAAGCTCGGGAACCCCGTGCGACACGTCGAGCCGATCAAGATCGGGACGGCGTTCTATGACCATGGGCGGTGCCTGCCGTGGTCGATGGCCACCCCGTGCATCGTCTGCGAGGAGTTCTGCCCGACCTCCCCGAAGTCCATCTGGGTCGAGGAGATCGACGTCCCCGATCGCAACGGTCACATGGTCCATGTGCAGCGCCCGCACGTCGACCCGCAGCTCTGCATCGGCTGCGGCGCCTGCGAGAAGGTCTGCCCGGTGCAAGACCGACCGGCGGTGTACGTCACCTCCGTCGGCGAGTCGCGAAGCCGCACCAACGTCATCCTGCTCGAGACCAGCAACTACAACCGCTCCTGACCGGTGGATTACCCGTCGCGGTAAGCCCGAGTTCGCCGTCGCGGGACGCCGCGCTCGTGCTAGAGCCCCGGCCATGTCAGGACAGGTTCCCCGAGAGGCGCTGCGCGGTGATGCCCGGTTGCGAGCCGCGGAGGTGCTCACCCGCACCGAGGCCGACGGCGCCTTCGCGGCCGCTGCCCTCGACGCTGCCATCGCCCGTACGCCTAGCCTCGGGGCGCGCGATCGCGGCCTCGCCACGGAGCTCGTCTACGGCGCCCTGCGCACGCTCCCGGTGCTCGACGCCGAGCTCGCCCGCTTCGCCAAGAACGGCGCGCGCTCCATCGAGGCACTCGACCCCTGGTCGCGCAACGTCCTCCGCGTCGCCGTCTACCAGGTGCTCGCGCTCGACCGCATCCCGCCTTCCGCCGCCGTCGACGCCGCAGTCGATGCGCTGAAGCGCTGGCGCTCCAAGGGCCTCGCGGGCTTCGCCAACGCCGTGCTCCGAAGGATAGCCGGCGAACGACCAGACCCGCTCCCGGCGGACCAGCGGGTGCGGCTCGCGCTGCGGGCGATCCCGGTGGCGGTGCGCGTTCGCATCGGGTCGCTCCTCGGGCAAGAGGCCGTGGAGTCGGTGCTGCGGGCGGCGCTAGAGCGGAGCGCGGTGTCCTCGGTGCGGGTCAACCCCCTGCGTATCGACCGCAACGCGCTGATGGAGAGGCTCCAGCGTGAGCGAGCGGGCGCGGTCATCAGCCCGGGGAAGAAGTCGGAGCTCGCCCTCTCCATCGAGCACGCGGGCGACCTCAGCTACACCTCCGCGTGGAAGGAGGGGCTCTTCGACATCCAGGAGGAGGGCGCCCAGGTCGTCGCGCTCATGGCCGGCGCGAAGCCGGGCATGGCCGTGCTCGATCTCTGCGCCGGGCGGGGCGGGAAGTCCGCCGTGCTCGCCACGCAGATGGAAGGTCGAGGGACGCTCCACGCGGTCGATCAGCACCCCGCGAAGCTCGAGACGCTGCGGGCCAACCTCGCGCGCCTCGGCCTCTCCGAGCACCTCGCGCTGGGCACCTTCGCGGTCGACCTGACCGTCGGCGACGGCGACCTCGCGACGGCTGCACCGGCGGACGGCTACGACGTGGTGATGGTCGACGCCCCGTGCTCGGGCCTCGGCACGCTCGCGCACCGCCCGGACCTCATGCTGCGGCTGCGCGATGCGTCGGCGTGGAGGGAGCTGACGGCGATACAGACCGCGGTGCTGGAGCGAGCGGTGCGGTGGGTGCGGCCCGGCGGCGTGCTGCTCTACGCGGTGTGCACGCTCACGGCCGAGGAGGGCGACGCGCCAGTCGAGGCGATGCTCGCGAAACGGCCGGGCTGGGCCGCAGCCCACGAGCGCACGGTGCTCCGGCCGGACGTCGATGGCACGGACGGGTTCGTGATCCACCGCATCGTTCGGGCGGGTGCGGTTGCAGCGTAGGAGCGCGCGGCGCGGGCTCTGATAGCATCACGGCCGTGTCCGACGACGGCTCCCTGTTCGAAGCGCGCGACCCCTTCCTCGGCAAGGTGGTGGCCGGGAAGTATGTGATCGACGGCTTCCTCGGCGCCGGCGCGATGGGCCGGGTGTACCGGGCGACGCAGCGGCCGCTCGACAAGCTGGTCGCGGTCAAGGTGCTGCACGCCAACTTCGGCGCCGATCAGGTCACGCTCCAGCGCTTCCTTCGTGAGGCGAAGGCCGCGAGCCGCTTCGATCATCCCAACTCCGTCACGGTGTTCGACTTCGGCATCGAGCCCGATGGCACCGCGTACATCGTGATGGAGTACCTGCGAGGAGAGAGCCTCGAGGACCTCATCCAGCGCGAGGGGACGCTCGCCGCGCCCCGCTGCGTCGCGATCATGTCGCAGGTGCTCGCGGCGCTCTCCGAGGCGCACGACGCGGGCATCGTGCACCGCGACCTCAAGCCCGAGAACATCATGCTGGTCTCGCGCGGCGGCGAGGACTTCGCCGGCGAGACGGTCAAGGTCGCGGACTTCGGCATCGCCAAGATGCTCGGCGACGACGACCCGCGCGCCGCCGCGAAGATCACCGCCACAGGCATCATCTCAGGGTCGCCCGCGTACATGTCCCCGGAGCAGGCGCAGGCGTTGCCCGTCGACGGTCGCAGCGACCTCTACCAGTGCGGGGTGATCCTCTACGAGATGATCACCGGCGAGATCCCGTTCTTCGCGAACAACGCGATCGGGGTCATCATGCAGCACATCAGCCAGCCGGCGCCGTCGGCCCGGCTGCGCAACCCGGCCTGCCCCGAGGTGCTCGACGCCCTCATCGCCAAGGCCATGGCGAAGGACCCGGAGCGGCGCTTCTCCAACGCTCGAGCGATGCGTCAGGCGCTGAAGCTCGTCGCGCCAGACCAGGTCACGCCCACCGCGAACCTCGGGCTGCAGAGCACGCCGAAGCCTCTGGCGGCTCCGAGACCGGCCGCCGCGTCGAACGTCACCGAGACCCAGCCCGAGGCCAGCGCCGCAGAGACCCCGGCGCCGAAGCCCCCTCCCCCGGCGCCGCGCAGGCGCTTCGTGCAGGTCGCGGCGATGGTGAGCGGTGCGGTCGCCCTGGCCGCCGTGGTGGTCGCGATCTCACCGCGAGCCGATCGGTCGGCGCCGCTGGCTCGGCCCGCGAGGACGCTCCTCGTCGCGCCGGTGGTCGATGCGGGAGCGCCCGTGCGCGTGGAGGTCGTCTCGCCCGCGCGAAGCGAGGATGCAGGCGCTTCGGAGGCGGTGGCCGTCGCGGCGGCGATCGCGGAGGCGAGCCCGCCCGAGCGCGAGGCCGGCGCGCAGGCGCGTGCCCGTACGCGCGGCGGGTCTCGCTCCGTCGCTCCCGTGGTCGCGGAGCCCGAGCCGGTGCGGCCGCCCGCGCCGACGCCCGCCGTGATCGAGCCGACGCCCGCGACCTCTGTCGTCGCCCCGGTGGTCGTCGCGCCCGTGGTCGCCGCCGCGGCGGCCCCTCCGCCAGCCGTCGCTCCGCCGCCGCCTGCCCCGACGCTGCGCGGCGTGCGCGGATCGCTCGGCTCGATGCAGGTGTCCGGAGGGCTCACCCGGGGAGCGATCCAAGGTCGCGCCAACCAGGCTGCGGATGCGCTCGCTCGTTGCGTGCAGCGAGCGGCGGAGTCCCGGGGTGGCGCCGCGGCCTTCGGGTCGCCGACGACGGTGAGCGCGGTGGTCGCGGTTCGTGATCGCAGGGCCGACGAGGCCCGGCTCAGCGGCGGCGGCGCCCTGGTCGGGGGCTGCCGCGATGCGGTGCTGGGCGCGTTTCGTGGAGACCTCCCGCAGGCGGAGGACACCGAGTACGAGGTGCGGCTGACGATCTCTCTGGAGCCGCAGTTCTGAGAAGGTCAGCATAAACCTGCTGCGCCCCCCGATGCAGCGGTCGGCCGCGCTCGAAATACCCCGCGTATGTCTCGCGCGGCCTCCCTCGCCTCGGGGTGCTCGCGACGGTTTATGCT
>SCUS01000159.1 GCA_004297725.1 Myxococcaceae bacterium
CTGTCCGAGGGTGCGCAGGGCGGCCATCTCCGAGGCGTTCACCTCGGGCAGCCCCGGCGCGCGCTCCCGCATCGCCGAGAGGATCTCGACGCGCTTGATGGAGTCGATGCCCAGGTCGGCCTCGAGCTCCATCTGCACGCCCAGCATCTCCACCGGGTAGCCGGTCTTCTCCGCGACGATGGCGAGCATCAGCGCCTGGAGGTCGACCGAGGGAGCCGCGACCGGGGCGGAGGGAGCCTTCGGGGCCGCGGGCTGGCGCGACTCCATGTACTCCACGATCTGTCCGAGGGTGCGCAGGGCGGCCATCTCCGAGGCGTTCACCTCGGGCAGCCCCGGCGCGCGCTCTCGCATCGCCGAGAGGATCTCGACGCGCTTGATGGAGTCGATGCCCAGGTCGGCCTCGAGCTCCATCTGGACGCCCAGCATCTCCACGGGGTAGCCGGTCTTCTCGGCGACGATGGCGAGCATCAGCGCCTGCAGATCGACCGCGGGGGCGGCCTTCGCGACCGGAGCCGCGACCACCACCGGGGCGACGACCGGAGCCGGAGCGACGACCGCCACGGGAGCGGGAGCCGCGAACACCACCGGGGCCGGAGCGGCGACCGGGGCGACGTAGACCGGCGCCGGAGCGGCGGGAGCGACGTAGGCGACGGGGGCCGCCGCGGCCGGGAGTTGTCCAATGGACATCGGTTGTCCAATGGACATCGGCTGACCGGTGAGCATCGAGCTCAATCCGGAGAACGAGCTCTCCACCGTGCGCAGGAAGGACTCATGCGAGTCGGCCATGGTCTTCAGGTAGGCCGCGTGGGCCTCCGAGGTCTGGCGCTGCGACTCCTGGTAGGCCTGCACCCAGGCGAGGTTCTCGCCCGCGCTCGCGACCGGAGCGGCGGCGATGGGAGCTGCGGCCGAAGGAGCGACCGCGGCGGACGGCACCTCTCGCACCACCACCACTTCCTTCACCACTTCCTTCACGACCTCCACGACCTCCTTCACCCTCGGGGGGTTGGGCTTCGGCAGCGCCGCGGCGCCTCCCTTCGGGGGGTAGGGCTTGCCGTAGTTGGAGCCGTTGAGCGACAGGGTCATCGCGGGCTTCTTCTTCGGGGCAGGCGTCGGGGCGTAGTCCGCCCAGAGGGCCGCGAGGTTCATGGGGACGCCCGCCACGGCCAGCCGGCCGAGGGCCTCCTGGAGGCTGGTCACGCCGTGCTTGCCCTTGCGGTCGAGCGGAACGCTCACGTGCTGGCGATCACCGAGGATGCGATCGACCAGGTCGGTGAGCACCGCGCCGGGGCCGACCTCGATGAAGGTGCGGGCGCCGCGGGCCCACATGGCCTCGACCTGCTCGACGAAGCGCACCGGGCGGGCGATCTGCCCCGCGAGGCGATCGCGCATCCCCGACGCGTCCGTGGGGTAGGGCGCGGCCTCGGCGTTGGACCACACCACCGCCTCGGGCGAGCCGAACGCCACCCCCGCCAGGAACTCCCCGAACCTCGCCCCCGACGGCGCCACCAGGGCGCTGTGGAAGGCCGTCGACACCGGCAGCCGCTTGGCCGGCATGCCCCTGGCCGAGAGCAGCGCCTCCACCCTCTCGATGGCCTCGGTGGCCCCGGAGAGCACCACCTGCTTCGGGTGGTTGTGGTTGGCCACCACCACCGAGTCGCCGAAGTCCGCCAGCGCGGCCCTCACCTCGTCGATCGATCGCCCCACGGCGGTCATCGCCCCCGGGGTCGCCGACGCGTCGCGCATCAGCTCTCCGCGGCGACGGGCCACGGCCACGAAGCTGGCCTCGTCGATCACCCCCGCGGCGCAGAGCGCGGTCACCTCGCCGAAGCTGTGTCCGCCCACGTGCTGGGCCTTCACCCCGACGGAGCGCAGCACCCGGAGGAGCGCGAGGCTCGCCACGCCGATGGAGGCCTGGGCCCACTCGGTGGCCGTGAGGCGCTTCGTCTGCGCCGCGCGCTCGTCGTCCGAGAACACCGGCCGCGGGAAGACCACGTCGCCCACGGTCGATCCGTCGAAGCGGGCGTTGGCGGCGTCGTCCCAGGCCGAGCGGGCGACGTCGACGCTCATCGCGAGGTCTCCGCCCATGCCCACGTACTGGCTCCCCTGCCCCGGGAACACGAAGGCCACGGCCCCCGCCTCGCCGCCCACCCCGTAGTGGATGCCGGTGGGGGTCGAGAGCGCCGCGTCGGGCTTCGCCGCGAGGTGCGCCTGCACCTGCTTGAGCTTCGCCGCGAGGTCGGCCGCGTCGCTGGCCACCACCGCGAGCCGCGCCCTCGCGCCCGCGACGAAGCCCTCCTGCGAGGCCCTCGCCACGGCGGTGAGCCCGGACTCCGCGGCGCGCTTCGCGGCGTCGTCGCACTTCGCCGAGAGGCCCTGCGCGGTCTCGTCGGAGAGCAGCACCAGCTCGGTGGGCTCGGTGCGGACGCGCCACGCGCGCGGGGCGGGGCCCGTGTACTCCTCCAGCGCCACGTGGAAGTTGCTTCCGCCGAAGCCGAAGCTGGACACCGAGGCGCGGCGCGGGTGCGAGGCGTCGCGGATCCACGGCCTCGACTGGGTGTTGAGGTAGAAGGCGCTCTTCTCGATGTGGAGCGCGGGGTTGGGCCGGTCGACCTTGATGGTGGGCGGCAGCACCTTGTGGTGCAGCGCCATCACGGCCTTGAAGAGGCCCGCCGCGCCGGCCGCGGACTTGGTGTGGCCGATCTGCGACTTCACCGATCCGAGGGCGCACCACTGGCGGTCGGTGCGGCCGCTCTCTCCGAAGGCGATCTCGAGCCCGGCGAACTCCGCGGCGTCGCCCGCCTTGGTGGCGGTGCCGTGGGCCTCGACCAGCTCCACGGTGTCGGCGCCGTAGCCGGCGTTCTCGTAGGTGCGGCGCAGCGCGCGGGCCTGCCCCTCGGGCAGCGGCGCGTACACGCTCTTGCTGCGGCCGTCGGAGGCCGAGCCGAGGCCTCGGATGACGCCGTAGACCCGGTCGCCCGCGCGCTCGGCGTCGTCGAGGCGCTTGAGCGCCAACATGGCCATGCCCTCGCCCAGCAGCGTGCCGTCGGCGGCGTCGGAGAAGGGCCGGCAGTCGCCCGACTTCGAGAGCGCGGGCGTCTTGCTGAAGCACATGTACATGAAGATGTCGTTCATGGTGTCGACGCCGCCGGCGATCACCAGGTCGGACTGGCCGATCGCGAGCTCGTTGATGGCCATGGAGAGCGCCGAGAGGGTGCTGGCGCAGGCCGCGTCGGTGACGCAGTTGGTGCCGCGCAGGTCGAAGCGGTTGGCGATGCGCCCGGCCACCACGTTGCCCAGCAGCCCGGGGAAGGACGACTCCTGCCAGGGGACGAAGCCGCCGGCGATGCGCTCGCAGATGACGACGGCTTCCTCTTCGGGGATGCCGGAGTCGCGGAGGGCCTTGAGCCAGATGGGCCGCTGGAGGCGGCTGACCATGGTGCCGAGGAGTTCCTGCCCCGAGGTGACGCCGAGGATGACCGAGGCGCGCTCGCGGTCCATCTTGGCGAACTGGCCCTGGGTGGCGTCGTCGAGCACGCGCTGCGCGACGATCAGCGCGAGGAGCTGCGCGGTGTCCGTGGCGGGCAGGATGGACGGCGGAATGCCGAACTCCATCGGGTCGAAGGCCACGTCGGGGAGGAAGGCCCCGCGCTTGGAGTAGGTCTTGTCCGGCGCCGAGGGATCGGGGTCGTAGTAGTCCTCGATGAGCCAGTGCGACGGGGGCACGTCGGTGACGAGGTCGCGCCCCAGGAGGATGTCGCGCCAGAAGCCCTGCGCGTCGGTCGAACCCGGGAAGAGGGCGCTCACGCCCACGATGGCAATGGGAACCTGCGTCATCTCAAGACCTCGTCGTAACGGGTGGGGAAGGCTGTCGAGTCGGAGAAGCGGGCCATGTCAGCCCAAGGGGCGCGGACGGAAATCGAAGGCGTCCGGCGGAACCGCGACGCCGTACGAGCGGAGCTGCTGGGCGCGGGTGATCACCGCGGCGCCCTCCAGCAGGTTGAGCCCGATCTGCACCACCGAGCGGTTGCCGGGCTCGGCCAGGAAGGTGCCGCGGGTCCAGGCGTTGAAGGCCCCCATCGCGGGCCCGCACCAGACCTGGTAGTCGGCGCGGCGAGAGGGCTCCCCGTCGATGGCCCACTTGCTGGCCTTGCCCAGGTACCAGCGGAAGACCAGGGCCATCTTGCGCCTCGGGTCGGCCTCGCAGCGGGTCACCTCCGAGGGGTCGCGCTTCTGCCAGAAGGTCCTGGTGTCGGCCCACACCTCGTCGAAGGTCGCGTGCAGCACGTCGCCCTCCAGCCTCGCCCGCTCCTCCGCGGGGATGGCCGAGAGCGACGGGTACTTCACATAGGCGTCGTAGAGCTTCGCCGCGCGCACCCCGAACATGGTCCCGCGCTTGAGCACCTGGACCTTCACCCCCAGCTCGAACATGTCCGCCGCGGGGGCCATGATCACGTCCGCGAGGTCGGCCTGCGCCAGCATCGCCCGCCCCGGCTCGGAGAGCCCCGACTCCACCGCCGCCTGGTTGACCGAGCCGGTGAGCACGTAGGCCGCGCCCATCGCGTAGGCCGCCGCGACGGCCCCGGGGGTGCCGAGTCCGCCCGCCGCGCCGACGCGAATCGGCCGGGTGTACCCGTGCTTCGCGCTCATCTCGTCGCGCAGCGAGAGGATGGTCGGCAGCAGCGCCGTCAGCGCCTGGTTGTCGGTGTGACCGCCAGAGTCGGCCTCGACGGTGATGTCCTCGGCCACCGGAACCCTCGCTGCCAGCTCGGCCTCGGCGGGGGTGAGCAGCCCCCGGTCGACCAGGGCGCGGAGCATCTCCGCGGGCGCCGGGGCCATGAAGCGACGGGCCACCTCGGAGCGGGAGATCTTGGCGAAGACGTGGTGCTTGCGCGCGATGCGCCCGGAGGCGTCGAGCGAGAGCCCGCTCGCGGCGTAGCGCACCACCGCCGGGGTGAGGGCCATGAAGGCCGAGGCCGAGACCCGGGCCACCCCGCGGCGGATGAGCAGGTCGGCCACGCGCTCTTCGAGCTCGGGCTCGTTGGGAGAGTGGATGAGGTTGACCCCCCAGGGGAGCTCGTCGCCGAGGGCCGAGGTGAGCTCGTCGAGGGCCCGCTCCACGCGCTCGAAGCCGAGGCCCGCGGCGCCGAAGAAGCCGAGCATCCCGGCGCGGGCGGCGGCGATGACCATGCGCGTCGTGGCGATGCCGTTGGCCATCTCGCCCACCACGTAGGCGAAGCGCACCCGGTGCACCTCGCAGAACGACCGGTCGCCCAGCCACTCGGGGTAGAGCGCCGGGAGCGTGGCGAGCAGCGGCAGCGCCCCGGCGACGGGACGAGAGGCGGGGACCATCTCCCCCCCGAGCGCGACGCCCACCCGACCGGCCGCGCCGTCGCGGACGACGTGAGCGACCTGTCGCACCGCGGCGATGACGCCGTGAAGGTCGCGCGCCCCGAAGGCGGGAGCCGCAGACCCGGGGACCCAGAGTGCAACAGGAGCGAGATCGACGGTTGAGGTGGCCACTGGACGGCGCGCTTCCTACACCGGATCGCAGGGGCTTTGGAGGGCCAAAGCGAGAAAACCCGACCAGCCCCCCAAGGTTTTCAGCCCCCGGCGCGGGCCTCCATCCGCAGGCCGGGCGAACGACGAGGCAGGTGTGGCGTTATGGCAAGGTGGGCTGAATTGTCCTGTGCGGCTTGCCACCCTGTGGGTGGCAACCATGCCTGCATCCTCGATGCGTGGCCCCCCTGGCATGTCGAGTGCTGAGCATCGTCCATTGCCCGTGGATTTCTCGAAGGACTCTCTCCCAGCGACTGGACACGCCCCCGTCATGCAACCGTCGGCCAATGACATCGAACGGAGATCGTCGCCCTCTCTCACCGAGATCGATCCTCGTCAGGTAGGCGAGGCGAGCGGGCGCTACGCCGACCTCACGGGCGTTCGCGTGCTGGTGGTCGACGACGAGCTCGACGCGCGCGAGCTCTTCGCGATGGTGCTGGAGAGCTGCGGTGCGGTGGTGACCACCGCGGGCCGGGCGGCGGAGGCGTACTCCATGATCCAGAAAGACCCTCCCCAGGTGCTGGTCTCGGACATCGGGATGCCCGAGGAGGACGGCTTCAGCCTCATCCGACGGGTGAGGGCGCTCTCGCCCTCCCAGGGGGGCGCCATCCCCGCCGTCGCGGTAACAGCCTTCACCGGCCGGGAGCACCGGGCCCGAGCGCTGGACGCGGGCTTCAACCTCCACGTCGGCAAGCCCTTCGAGCCGCAGCAGCTCGTGGCCATCGTGCGGCGCCTCGTGAGCTGAGACCCGCGACGCGGAGGCCTCGACCGCGGCCTGCAGTCCTCACCGAAAGACTTGAAATCAAGTGCTTTTGAGCGATCCGCGCGGGACACGACCTCGGCATTGGTGATGTAGTCGGTGGGGCGAAGCGATGAACCACCGTCTCATGCACCCCCATGCAGACGTCGCCGAGGGTGATCCCCTGGTGCGGCGCGAGGTGATCGTGGTGCCCGGCGGGGTGCTCACGGTCACGGTCTTCCGCTTCGACCGCCGCGCCCGGGCGAGGCCATCGTCCAGGCCCGGGCAGCCAGCGCCTTCCTTCTGGCGGCGGCTGCTGCGCCGTCTCACCGGTCATGACTGAGCGCATCGGCGGAGGCGACCGCGCTCCGTTGATTTGTTGTTTCTGATTCTGGCTGGGACCAAAGTGCCGCGGATGATGAGCAGTCCCCCTCCCCCTGACGGCGCGAGCGCCCCTTCGCCCGAGGAGGAGGAGGAGGAGGCGCTGGATGGTGACGGGGCCATGCAGGCGCTCGAGGGGCTGCACATCCTGGTGGTCGACGACGAGATCGACGCGCGCGACCTCTTCGCGATGGTGCTGCGCTACACCCGCGCCCAGGTCTCCGTGGCGGGCAACGTCGACGAGGCGCTGAAGGTCTTCGTGGCCGATCGCCCGGACCTCCTGGTGTCCGACATCGGGATGCCGGGAGAGGACGGCTACAGCCTCATCCGGCGGGTGAGGTCGTTGAGCGCCGAGGCCGGAGGGGCCGTCCCCGCCCTCGCCCTCACGGCCTTCACGGGCCCTGAGCACCGGGCGAGAGCGCTCGCGGCGGGGTTCACCGAGCACCTGGCCAAGCCCGTCGACCCCGACCGGCTCATCGAGGTCGTCACGAGGCTCGCGCTCGCTCGCTGAGCTTCGGCGGTCACACGGGCCGCCTCCCCCACGTTGGGAACTCATGGACGCCGCGCGGTGTCCTACCACCCCCACACGATGAACTGGAGAGACACCGTCCGCGCCGCCTCCGCACCACGCAGCCCGCGGGAGTACCGGGCGGCGTGGCAGGCGATCTACGACGCCTGCGGAGGGAGCGTGCGGCTGCTCGCCAGGATGATGGTCGGCCCCCGGCGCGGCTACGACGTCCACGACATCGAGCAGGAGGTGTTCTTGAGGGCGAGCCAGAGCATCGGCTCGCTGGAGCTGGAGGAGGGCCGGGAGCTTCCCTGCCTGAAATCGTGGATGCACCGCATCACCCGCAACCACGTGATCGACCGCATCCGCGCCTCGAAGGCGAGGCACGAGGTCGACGCCCCGTGGGGCCCGAGCTCGCTCGACGACGTGGAGGTGTCGAGCGACCACGAGTCGATCCACGTCGAGTCGATCCAGCGGACGCTCTCCGATCCCGACGCGATGATCTACCTCCGGCAGCTCCTCGACGCGCTGCCCGACGAAGACCGGCTGCTGTTGTTCCATAGCTGCATCGACAAGCTGGAGTTCGAGGAGCTGGCGGAGCTGATCCAGACCGAGTGCGGCACCGCCTGCACGGCGCCTGGGCTCCGCAAGCGCCTCCAGCGGCTGCTCCCCTCCCTGGTCGCGTTCGCCGAGATGGGCAGGGCCGCGATCCGGAGATCATCCACGGTGCCCCGTGACCATGAGGTCGACCATGAATCGTCGTGACACCGATCGCCAGACAGAGATCGCCGCGCAGCTCCTCGAGGCGCTCTACGCAGGCGACGAGCGCCCGGGCCAGCGCGCCTCGGTGCTCGACCGCATCGCCGCCGCCAGGGCCAGCGAGACCCCCAGGCTGGCCGGCCGCGCCCTGGAGGCCGCCTATGGCACCGCCCCCACCGAGGCCCGGCGCACCGCGGTGCTCGACGCCATCACCCGCTCCCGACACGGCACCCCCGGCCCCGTGCGCGAGGGGCTGCTGGCGCTCGCCTCCACCCTCGTCGCGGCGTGGATCGTCGGCGCGGTGGTCCTCGGAGTGCGCCACGAGGGCGTGCAGGGCCGAGGGTCCGACGGGCTGACCGCCGAGGCGCACCGGATGATCGCCGCGGGCGCGCACCGACCGGAGCCCCCTCGCGAGCTCCCGACACCGAGGCCGCCCGCGCCCGAGGTGGTGCAGACCCCGGCGCCCCAGACCACGGCGCACCCGGCCATCGCCGCGATGCAGCGGGGGTGTGACCAGGGCAGCGTCGTGAGCTGCCGCCGCCTCGGCACGCTCTACCAGCGGGGCCGCGGGGTGGCGGTCAACCACGCGAGGGCCTTCGAGCTCTACGACCGGGCCTGCCGGGCGGGCGACGCGAGGGGCTGCACGCTGCGCGACGCGGCCGACCGCACCCTCAACGACGTCGACCGCGACGACCGCGCGGACGCCGAGTATTTCAGCACCCTCGGGCTGTGACGACGGTACTAGTACGTCGCGGCGCGGGAGATGCCCCAGAGGACGAAGCCGAGCACCGCGAGGCCCAGCGCGGAGAGCACCGTGGCGATGGCGCCGATGGTGACCGTCGTGTCGGCGGCGCTGCGTGCCTCGCCGAGCGCGCGGAGCTGCGTTCGGAGGCGCACCCCCTGCCACCAGGCGAGCGGCCCGAGGAAGAGCGAGAGGCCCATGAACAGGCTGATCCCGGCCGCGATGCTCCACAGCTTCGCCTGATTGGATAGACGCTCGGACTCGGTGGGCGAGACGGAGGGTGAGTTCATGCCGCAGGCTTTACCCCCAAAGGTATGCGCGGGTCACCCCCTCTCGCTCCGAGGGCGTCGCGCTGAGCGTAGACTCCGGGGATGTACATGGTGACCCTGCTCCGCGCTCCGGCCCCGCTCGATCGCGCCGCGGCGGCGCTCGGGGCGCGGCAGGGAATCTCCGCCTACGAGGCGAGCACCCGGCTCGCCGGGGAGTACCCCAGGGTGGTGGCGGTGCTCGCCGATCGGGCCGTGGCGGAGGCGCAGGCGCAGGGGCTCCGCGCCGACGGGATGGCGGCCGCGGTGCTCGACGGGGCGGAGGTGGAGAGCGACCGGCAGCGTGACGTCGCGGCCACGCTGGCCTTCGGCCCGCAGTCGGTGGTGGCGACGCTGCGCGACGGGCGCACCCGAGAGGTGGACTACGGCTCGGTGGGGCTGCTGATCCACGGGGTGCGCACGGGGGTGTCGACCAGCGTGGAGGAGTCGACGGTGAAGTCCTTCAGCGCGGGGCGAGCGATCCTCACCGGGGGGCTCTCGATGCGGAGCTCGAAGACCGTGACGACCACGAAGACGACCGAGCAGCGGGAGAGCTTCGTCCATGTGAGAGAGCGCGGCGGGGGACGGAGCCTCGCGGTGTACGAGCGGGGGATGAACTACGCCTTCCTCGGGGCGGCGCTGGCGCCGTCGAGCATGGCGAACTTCACCACGGTGCTGACCACCCTCAGGGGGCGCTGCGCGGGCGCGCGCTACGACCAGCGGATGACCCGGGCGGGGGGCTTCGGGATGGTTCCGCTGTGCCCGCCGGGCATCGACCCGGCGGCGTGGAAGAGCGACGTGGCCGCGGCGCTCATCGCCCTCGAGGGATGAGCCGAGCACAGCATCGCTGCCACGGTGGGGCGGCGAGGCGAGGCGTCGCTCCATAGGGCCCTGCGCGTCGCTCCGGGCGAAGCGCCGTGGCGTGCCCGCTCGCCCGCTCGCGGCCCGCCCGATGCTTCGTGACGCCCTCCTGGAGGACATCATGAACCGTAATCTCCAGGACATCATGACCCGGACCGTGCAGGCGGTGCGTCACGACACGACGCTCCGTGAGGTCGCATCGATGATGCGCGACTCCGAGATCGGCGACGTGCTGGTCAACGACGACAAGGGCGCCCTGCTGGGCATCGTCACCGACCGCGATCTGGTGATCCGCGGCCTCGCCGAGGGCTACGACCCGGACGAGACCACGGTCGGGGAGGTCTGCACCCGGTCGCCGGTGCAGCTCGGGCCCGACGCGAGCATCGACGAGGCCGCGCAGGTGATGCGCGATCGGGCGATCCGTCGCATCCCCGTGGTGCGCGACGGCGCCGCCGTGGGCATCGTCTCCATCGGCGACCTCGCCCGGGAGAAGGACCCCAACTCCGCCCTCGCGGAGATCAGCGCGGCGCCGGCCAACAACTGAGCGGGCGTCGCCCGGCGGAGGCCCTTGCGACCGGAGCGAGGTCACCCGATGCAGGGGTCGGGTCGAAGCCCATCCATCCATCCATCCACCCGTCCCTCGGAGGTCCCAATGACCACCCCCCAGATCAGGCAGGCGCCCGAACTACGGAAGGCGCTCGAGAAGCTGCCGAAGCCCAACGGCGCTCCGGAGATCCAGGTGAGCATCGAGATCCTCCCAGACGATCGGCAGTCGATGCCCTCCGGCGAGCGCTCGAGAGGGCACGGCGCCTCGGCGACCGTGGCCTTCCACCGCGGCGTGCTGGCCACCCCCGAAGGCTCGCAGCCGGTCTGGGTCTACGAGGGCCCGCTGGCGCTGGCGCGAGACGCCACGCCCGCCGACCACGATCCCGCCCGCGTCGCGGCCTGGCTGCGGGAGCAGCTCGGTCCTCGCTGCATCGCCATCGACGTGGGCGACGTCGAGGAGCACGAGGCCATGGTGCGCATCGCGGCCGCCATCAGCGGCGGCGACCCTCGACCGCACTGAGCCAGCGCCCCTTCAGCCGCCCGACGGCGCCCTCGGCGTCGGCGCCATCTCCGCCCGCACCCGCATCCCCTCGGTGAGCCGGTCGCTCGGCGTGACCACCACCTGCTCGGCCTCTCCGAGGCCCGTGGCCACCGCCACCCGGTCGCCCAGGTCGGCGTCGATCTGCACCGCGCGCCAGCGGATCGCTCCCCCCTCGACCACCGCCATGCGCGTCCCGGAGGCGTTCACCACCAGCGCCGTCGAGGGCACGTAGAGCGGCGCCGAGGCCCGCTCCAGCTGCAGCGTGAGCTGCGCGTACATCCCCGCCAGCAGGGCGCGGTCGGCGTTGGGCACCCGCACCTCCGTCAGCAGCGTGCGGGTCTCCGCGTCCAGGGCGCCCGCGGTGCGGGCGATGCTCCCCCGGAAGGCCCTCCCGGGGTACTCCCTCAGCCGCACCGTCGCCGCGTCGCCCACCCGCACCCCCGGCGCGTAGGCCTGCGGCACGCTCACCATCACCCGCACCACGTCGGTCTTCGACACCCGGAACATCGCAGGCCCCGCGGTCGATCCCGCCGTCACCAGCTGCCCGACCTCCACGCCCCGCGCGGTGATCGTCCCCTCGAAGGGAGCGCGCACCGTCGCGAAGCTCACCTGCTCCTGCAGGCGTCGCACGTTGGCCTCGGCGCTGGCCAGCGCGGCCTCTGCGGCGGAGACGTTGGCCACGCTCACGTCCGACTGCGCCCGGCGGGCGTCGGCCTCCTGCTGCGACACGAAGCCGCTCGCGACCAGCGTGGCGTAGCGGGCGGCCTCGGCGCGGGCGAGCTCGCGCTGCGTGCGGGCCTGCTGGAGCGCCGCGCGGGCCTGGGCCACCGCGGACTGCGCCTGACGAAGCGCCTGGCCGACCTCGGGGTCGTCGATCACCGCGAGCACCTGCCCCGCCGTGACCGCGTCCCCCAGGTCGACCCGCAGCGCGCGCACATACCCGCTGGCCCTCGGGTGGATCTGCGTCTCCTGCACCGCCAGGATCGACCCCGGCAGCGTCACTCCCCCGGAGCCCGCCGGGGCGCGCGTGGGACGGGCCACCAGCACCCTCGCCACGCGCTCCATCGCCCTCTGGTGGTCGCCCCTCGCGGTCGCGCGCGCCCTCACCCTGGGGAAGGCCCCGGTGGCGACCAGCGCGCCGAAGCCCAGCAGCGCGACCAGCCCGGTGAGCGCCAGCGCCCTGCCGGAGGGTCGGTGCGGGGCGGGGTCGAAGCTCTCGTCCCCGGCGGGGTAAGGCTCGTTGGGGTCCATGGTCTTCAGGTCTCCAGCTCCGCGATCGGGGCCTTCGGAGGGGAGCGCCGCAGCACGCTGTACAGCACCGGAACAAAGAACAGCGTGGCCACCGTCGCGAGGCAGAGTCCACCGATGACGGCCCGGCCCAGCGGGGCGTTCTGCTCCCCGCCCTCGCCCATGCCCAGGGACATCGGGAGCATCCCCAGCACCATGGCCAGCGCGGTCATCAGCACCGGGCGCAGCCGGGTGATGCCCGCGAGCCAGGCCGCCCTCCGGGCGTCGGCCCCCTCGGCGCGCTGGTCGTTGGCGAAGGTCACCATCAGGATGCTGTTGGAGGTGGCCACCCCGATGCTCATGATCGCCCCCATCAGCGCAGGGACGGAGAGCGTGGTGTGCGACGCGAAGAGCATCCAGCCGATGCCCGCGAGCGCCCCAGGCAGCGCCCCGAGGATGATCACCGGGTCGAGCCACGACTGGAAGTTCACCACCAGCAGCAGGTAGACGAGGGCGATGGCGAAGACGATCCCGTAGGCGAGGCCGCGGAAGCTCGACGCCATGCTCTCCACCTGGCCTCGCACGGTGATGGTGGTGCCTCTCGGCAGGTGGCGGCGCTCGCGGGCGAGGATGCGGTCGACCGCGTCGGCGACCGATCCCAGGTCGGTGCCCTGCACGCTGGCGAGCACGTCGTAGGTGGGGGCGACGTTGTAGTGGGTGATGTTCACCGGCTGGGCGCCCCGCTCGACGGTGGCGAGGTTGCCGAGGGTCTGCGTCGCGCCTCCGCCGGGGCCCAGCACGGGCGTGTTGCGCAGGGCGTCGAGCGAGTCGACCCGGTACTGCGGCGTCTGGACGGCCACCTGGTACTGCACCCCCCGCCGGGGATCGAGCCAGAAGCTCGGGGCGACCGCGCTGTTGGAGCTGAGCGAGACCAGCACGCTGTTGGCCACGTCGCGCTCGGTGAGCCCCTGCTGGCTGGCCCTCAGCCGGTCGACGTCGAGCCGCAGCGAAGGGGCGCCGAGCACCTGCTGCAGGTGCACGTCCACGGCGCCGGGGACCCGAGCGAGCTGGTCTCGGAGGCGCTGCGCGACGCGGAGGTTCTCCACCCGGTTGGAGGGCGGGCCGGAGACCTGGAGGTCGATGGGCGCCGAGAGCCCGAAGTTGAGCACCTGGGTGGTGATGTCCGGCGCCAGGAAGAAGATCTCGAAGGTGGGGAAGCGCTCGGAGAAGCGCTCTCGCAGGGTCTTCACATAGCCCGCGGTGGGGCCGTGGCGCTGCGGGTCGAGGGCCACCATGATCTCGCCGTCGGCGGCGGAGATCATCGACGGGTCGCCGAGCGCGAGGTTGATGCCGCTGTTGGGCACGCCGATGTTGTCGAGCAGCGTGACGATCTCCTCCCGGGGGATCACCCGACGGATCTCCTCCTCCACCAGCGAGAACTGCCGCGCGGTCTCCTCCAGGCGCATCCCCGGCGGGCAGCGCACGTGCATCCTGATCTGGCCGGCGTCGACCGCAGGGAAGAAGTCCCGCCCCAGGTGGGGATAGAGCCCGAGCGCGCTGGCGAGGACGAAGGCCCCGAAGCCCAGGGCCACCAGGGCGCGGTGGTCGAGGGCCACGTCGAGGTAGCCCCCGTAGGCGCGGCGCAGGCGCTCGAAGAGTCGGTTGAAGCGCTGGTGGGCGCGCCCGATGAGGTCCTCCCGGAGGGGGGCGAGGTCGCCGGTGTAGCGGTGCAGCTCGGCCCCGAGGAGGTGCTGCATCATGGTGGGCACCAGCGTCCGGGAGAGCAGGTAGGAGGTCATCATCGCGAAGGCCACGGCCATGGCCAGCGGGGTGAAGAGCGAGCGCGCCGCGCCGGTGATGAACACCACCGGCACGAAGACGATGCAGATGGAGAGCGTGGCCACGAAGGCGGGCGTGGCGATCTGCTGGGCGCCGTCGAGGATGGCGCGCACCAGGGGTTTGCGCATCGCGATGTTGCGGTGGACGTTCTCGATCTCGACGGTGGCGTCGTCGACCAGGATGCCCACCGCGAGGGAGAGCCCGCCGAGGGTCATGAGGTTGAGCGTCTGGCCGAGCGCCGCCAGCACGATCACCGACGCCAGGATCGACAGCGGGATGCTCACCAGCACGATGAGCGTGCTGCGCCAGCTCCCCAGGAAGAGCAGGATCATCACGGCCGTGAGCGCGGCGGCGGTGATGCCCTCCTTCACGACGCCGTCGACGGCGGCGCGCACGAAGATCGACTGATCGAAGAGCAGGTCGAGGTGGTACTCCGGCGGCAGCGTGGGCAGCACCTGCGGCAGCGCCTCCCGGATGCGCCGCACGATGTCGAGCGTCGAGGCGCCGCCGGACTTGAGCACGCTCAGCAGCACGCCGTTGCGGCCGTTGTTGCGCACCATGTTGGTCTGCGGGGCGAAGCCGTCGCGCACCTGGGCGACGTCTCCGATGGTGACCGTGGCGCCTCGCACCGTGGCGATGGGGATGCCCGAGAGCTCGCGAAGGGTCTCCGGGCTGCTGTTGAGCCGAACGCCCAGCTCCTGCGCGCCGAGCTTCACGGTGCCGGAGGGGAGCACCAGGTTCTGGAGGCTGATGGCGCTGGCGACGTCGTTGGGCGCGAGGCCGAGGGCGTGCAGCCGCGCCAGGTCGATGTCGACCATGATCTGCCGCATCTTCCCCCCGTAGGGGAAGGGCATCTGCGCGCCCTGCACCGTGGCGAGGCCCGTGCGAAGGCCCGTGTTGGTGAGGTCGAAGAGCGCCTGCTCGGGGAGCGTCTCGGAGCCCACCGCGCCCTGCACGATGGGCACGTTGGAGGCGCTGTACTGCATGATCAGCGGCGGGGTCATGCCGGGCGGAAACTGCCGCACCACGGTCTGCGAGATGGCGGTGATCTGCGCCGTCGCGGCCTCGATGCGCGTGCCCGGGTGGAAGAAGACCTTGACGATGCCGTAGCCCGCGAGGGTCTGACTCTCGATGTGCTCGACGCCGCTCACGGTGGTGGTGATGGCGCGCTCGTAGTTGGTGGTGACCCTGCGCTCCATCTCCTCGGCGGGGAGGCCGCCGTACTGCCAGACCACCGCGACCACGGGGATGTCGATCTCCGGGAAGATGTCCGTCGGCATCTTCGTGATGGCGAAGACCCCCCCGAGGACGAGGAGCATCGCCATCACCACGAAGGTGTACGGGCGGCGTAGCGCGAGGCGTACGATCCACATGGTCGGGTCGGTGCTCTCCTTCGGGAAGTCGGCGGGTATAGCAGCGAGTCCCGGCCGGAGGGAGCGTCCCCTACGCCGCGGCACCGGCGCGGGCGACGCCGACGCGACGGTCGTGCTAGGCGCTGGTCGCGTGTGGTCGACCGTCCTCCCGTGGGCTTCGTACTTCGCGAGCGGCGTCGCCGCCGGCACGGTCAACTCCGTCGCGGGCGGCGGCAGCATGCTCACCTTCCCTACGCTGCTGGCCTTCGGGATGGCCCCGATCACCGCCAACGCGACCAACACCGTGGCGCTCATCCCTGGCTCGGCGAGCGCCTTCTGGGGCTACCGCGACGTGCTCTCCGGGTCGCGCTCGCTGGTGCTGGCGATGGCGCTCCCCAGCGCGGCCGGCGGGGTGCTCGGCGCCTGGCTCGCTCTGCGCGCCGGGGACGCCCGCTTCACGGCGCTGATCCCGTGGCTGCTGCTCGGCGCCACGGGGCTCTTCGCCCTGCAGGAGCCGGTCGCCCGGAGGCTCAGGCTCACCGACGACGGGGTGCGGAGCCCGGCGTCGTGGGCGGGGCTGATGGTGTTCCAGCTCGCGGTGGCGACCTACGGGGGCTTCTTCGGCGCGGGCATCGGCATCCTGATGCTGGCGGCGCTGGGGATGATGGGCGTGCGAGACATCCACCGCGCCAACGGGCTCAAGAACCTCGCCGCCGTGTGCATCAACGGCGTCGCCGCGGTGACCTTCGTCGTGGGAGGCCGCGTCGCGTGGGCCGAGGCCGCCGTGATGGCCGCCGGGGCCGTGCTGGGCGGGGCGCTGGGGGCGGGCACGGCCCGGAGGGTAGGCCCTCGCGTGGTGCGCCGGGCGGTGATGACCGTGGGCGTGGCGCTGGCGGCGGCGATGTTCTGGCGCCGGCTGCGGGGGTGACGAGGGCGGCGCTTCAGAGCAGCGGCCAGAGCACCTTCACGATGCCCACCATCGAGGCCGCCCACACCAGCGTGCGCGCGTACGGAATGCCCGCGGCGTAGAGCCCCACGTAGATCAGCCGCGCGCCGAAGTAGAGCTGCGCGCCGAGGGCCGTGCCCGCGTCGGTGCGGTGGGAGGCGACCACCGCGAGCGCCGCCGCGGCGAAGAAGGGGAAGGTCTCGAGGAGGTTGCGCAGCGCGCGGTCGATGCGCGACGCCACGGGGGAGAGCTTCGGGGGGTCGGAGTCCCGCGCGCCGGCGTTCCAGGCGAGGCCGCGCTGGTGCACGGAGAGCGAGGAGCCCACGGCGAGCTGCAGCAGCCCCAGCACGACCGTCCATGCCAGCATCTTCAGTTCGATGTTCATCTCGCCACGCTCTCACGGCGAGGGCCCCGAGGCCGCGGCGTTTCTGCGAATGGCGTTCGCCGCGCCGCGGGCCGCCCGGAGGGTTGCGTAGACGCAACGCACCGTTGCCCGTCGCGGCGATTGTGCAACCCCGGTCGCGCCGTATCATCTCCGGCGATGAACCGTCGAACCCTCCTCGGCGCGATCGCGTCGGCTCCGGTGGTCGCAGCGTGCGACCGCACCCCGCAGGCGCTGATCGTCCCGAATGAAACGAGGCTCCCCATGACCGACAACGTCGTCCGCAGCGCCGAGCCGCTGAGCTTCCCCTGGCGCACGCCCGACCCCTTCCTGTTCTGCGTCCACCACGACGACGCGTACCCCGCGGGCAACGCGTCTCTCGGGCCCGCGGCCTCCCTCGCGGGCCGCAACATCGGCAGCGATTTCGCCAACCGCGACGGATGGAACATGTACCACGGCGACGTGGTGCCGGGCTTCCCGCAGCACCCGCACCGGGGCTTCGAGACCGTGACCGTGGTGCGACAGGGCCTCATCGACCACTCCGACTCCCTCGGGGCGAGGGCGCGCTACGGCGGCGGCGACACCCAGTGGCTCACCGCGGGGCGGGGCATCGTTCACGCGGAGATGTTCCCTCTGTTGTCGCGAGAGTCGCCCAACCCGGCCGAGCTCTTCCAGATCTGGCTCAACCTCCCGGCGGTCGACAAGATGGTCGAACCGCACTTCACGATGTTCTGGCGCGACAGCATCCCGAAGCACGTCGCCCGGGACTCCGAGGGCCGCAGCACCGAGGTGACCGTCATCGCGGGCCACCTCGGCGACGCCCGCGCCCCGGCGCCTCCGCCGCACTCCTGGGCCCACCGCCCCGACACGGAGGTCGCCATCTGGACCCTGAAGCTCGCGCCCAACGCGCGCTTCACCCTCCCCCCGGTGTCGCGCGGAACCAACCGCACGCTCTACTACTTCCGCGGCAGCGGCCTGCGCGTGGGCGACCGCGCCGTCGCCTCGCGGCACATGGTGGAGCTGCGCGAGTCGCTCCCCGCCACGCTGGTCAACGGCGGCGACGAGGGAGAGCTGCTGCTGCTCCAGGGCAAGGCCATCGGCGAGCCCGTCGCCCAGCATGGTCCCTTCGTGATGAACACCCGCGCGGAGATCCAGCAGGCCTTCTCGGACTACCAGCGCACCCGCTTCGGCGGATGGCCCTGGCCCAGCGACGGGCCCGTGCACGGCCCCACCGGAGAGCGCTTCGCCCAGCACGCCGACGGCCGCATCGAGCGCGCCTGATCCCACGCGCCCGGGCGCTCGACGGCGGGCCGTGCACGGCCGTGGCGCGCCAAGGAACTCCCGCGGGGCTCCGATCGGGAGCCCTCGGCGCAGGTGGCGTCACGTCTTGTTCTTGAGCGCCTTCGCGCGGTGCACCATGCGCCCGAACTTCCGCTGCTCGAGGTGCTCCAGGTGGCGCGTGTACGCGTCCTGTCGGCCGCGGAGCCGCTGCGCGTCTCGCTCGATGTCGCGATAGCTCTCCAGCCGCTCTGCCGGGAGCGCCTGGGCTTCGACGGCCGCGCGAACGGCGCACCCCGGCTCGGTGTCATGTTCGCAATCGGAGAACCGGCAGCGCTGCGCGAGCGCGTCGATGTCCTCGAAGCCGGCGACGTGATCGTCCGAGACGACGGCGAACTCGCGGACGCCCGGGGTGTCGATCAGCAGCGCGCCGGAAGGCATCCGCAGAATCTCCCTGCGGGTCGTCGTGTGCTTGCCCTTGGCGTCGCGCGTACGGACGCCCCCGACGCTCTGGCTCTCCTGGCCGAGCAGCGCGTTGATCAGGCTCGATTTCCCGACGCCCGACGGCCCGATGAACGCGACCGTGTCCCCCGGCACGAGGCGCTCGGCCAGCGCATCGAGGCCGCGATGTTCGAGCGCCGCGGCGCAGAGCACGTCGACGCCGCCGAGCCTCGTCATGAGCTCAGCGCGCAGCGCCGCGAGCTCGCCCTCCTCGCGCTCGGTGAGGTCGACCTTGTTCAGCACGACGACCGGCGTCGCGCCGCCCTCCTTCACGGCCGAGATGAACCGGTCGAGGCGTCGCGCGCGCAACGAGCGACGTTCGAGCTTCTCGGTCTCCGCGAACGCAGCGACGATGAACACCGTGTCGAGGTTCGCCGCGATCATCTGTCCGTGGCCCTCGTGATGGGACGATCCGCGCTGGAGCCAGGTCACGCGCTCGAGGACGCTCTCCACCTTCGCGCTGTCGTGCTCGACGCGCCCGAGCAGCACCCAGTCGCCCACCGCCACCGAGAGGGCCCCGGTGCGAGCGCGACGCTCGATCAGCGCCCCGTCCTCGTCGAAGCCGAGCACGGTGCAGGAGCCGCGCTCGACGGCCGCCACGCGCCACGGCCTCTGCGCCCCGTCCTCTGTCATCAACTGAGGAAGGAACACCGGCCGAAGACCGAGCTCGTGCTCGTACAGTTCGAGGGTTTCGGTGTTCATGGTGGGCGTTGCAGCGGTGTTCCACGGGTCTGGGACCCGTCGCCCTCGTCGTCAACATCCCGCCGTCGCCCGATGGGAGTCCTTGAGCGGCGAGCGCGATGTACGCCATCCTCGTCTGCGATGAAGCGCCTCGTCGCCTCGCTGCTGCTCGCGCTCCCGCTCGTCGCGGGCTGCGGTGACGCCTCATCCACCTCCACTCCCCCCGACGACGACGCCTCGGCCATCCCCGATGACGCCGCCCTCCTCGATGCGCCGCTCCCCGACGCTCCCTCCCCCATCGACACGCCGCCGAGCGCGATGCCCGAGGTCCCTTCGCCGCCGCCGCCTCCCGTCGATGTGCCCGTCGCCGCGCCCGATGTCCCGCCGCCGCCTCCGCCGCCGCCGGTCATGGCCTGCATCGCGACCGCGGCCATCGGCGACGGAGGCGGGACCTGCAGCGGCATCGACCAGGCCTTCAGCGCCCGAGGCATCAACGCGGGCTACTACCCCTTCCGGGTGCTGCGCCCGATCGTGCAGTACTCCGGTGACCACGACGGCGACGGAGCGACGGTGTTCAGCGCCGGTCCGAGGCGGCGAGGCGTGGTGCTCCAGACCATCCCCGTGGGGGCCTACGTCGGCCTCTCCACCATTCCTGGCAACTACGACCCTCCGACCGGCTGCGACGTCGCGACGTGCGGAAACCCCTCCCGCGCCGCGTGCGGCGACAGCTCCCCCGCGCTGCGAGCGCCGGTCGCGGGCTTCTACTGGGGCTACGCCTACCAGGGAGCGAGCCACATGCAGGGCTGGATCAACGTCCCCAGCGGTGCGCTGGAGTTCGCGGGCTACGACCCGCGCCACCCCTGCGCGCTCGGCCCGGCGGGGGCGGACTACGAGGTGCACTCGGTGTGCGGTCGGGCCACGGCGTGCCGGGGAACCCACCCGACCTGCGGCCAGGTCAACCGCTGCAACGAGGGCGACGACGACTGCGGTCGCACCCAGTGCGGCGCCATGAGCGGCGGGCCGCTCACCCCCACCGCGTGGCGGCGCACGGTGATCCTCCCCCGAGGCCACACCTGCACCCTGCGCGACCCGCCCAACCCCGCGGTGCGCTGCCTGGAGAACGGCCGCGAGCGGGACTTCTTCTTCGTCTATCCCTTCGGCGCCTACCTCTACTGGGCGCAGAACAGCACCACCCGCGCGTGGCTCCACGACGGAGACCGGGTGCAGGTCTATTTCCACAACCGCGACGCGCAGGGCGTGCTCTGGGACTTCGTCGAGGTGCTCTCCTCCGGCGCCCCGACGCTCACCCCCGCGAGCGACGGATCGGGCTCCGGATCGGGCTGCTCCGACACCCGCCCCGAGAACTGCCACCCCTGCCGCAACGGCGGAACCTGCGGCTGGGTGCAGGACGTCTTCCTCGGCGGCTGATCTACGCCCCGCGAGGTGAGAGACTCCGCGCCCTCTCTCTCTCCACCTTCAATCCCTCTCCACCTACCGAAGACCCACCCGATGCAAGACACCCCGACGCCTGCAGTCGCCCCCGCCCCAGTGAACCTCTTCGCCGAACCCACGCCCCTCGGCCTGCTGGGCCTCGCGGTCGGCTGCGCGGCGCTGATCCCCATCGCCTTCGGCTGGAGCCTCACGCCCGCCGCCTTTCGCACCGCGGCGTTCTACTGCCTCTACTTCGGCGCGGGCTGCCAGTTCATCGCGGGGATCATGTCCCTCGCCAACAAGAACCTCCTCGGCGGGACCCTCTTCACCACCTTCGCCTTCAACTGGCTGATGAACTACCAGACCCTCGCCGGGCTCGCCGAGGGACGCCTCCCCGATCCCCACATCATCCTCAGCGTCGACGTGATCTTCCTGGTGATCTTCGTCGTGCTCACCTACGCGTTCGGCTTCTTCTCCAAGCTGCTCTTCGCGTTCCTGCTGGACATCGTGGCGCTCTTCGCCTGCCGCATCCTCAAGGAGCTCACGCACGCGCCGGTCTTCGCGCTGCCCATCGCCCTCGCCACCGTCGTGCTCGCGGGCATCGCGCTCTACCTGGCCTTCGCCATCCTCGTGAACTCAGCGGCCGGACGCCCGGTCTTCCCGGTGCCCGGACCGCTGTTCAAGGCCGCAGGACCCGTCGCGGCGCACTGACTCCTTCAGCCCTGCGTCGGCCCCTGTCCCCCCGGCGGCCACTGGCCCTGCGGCGGGGGACCGTAGCCCTGCTGCGGGGGACCGTAGCCCTGCTGCGGAGGACCGTAGCCCTGCGGCGGAGGGCCGTAGCCCTGCTGCGGTTGCATGTATCCCTGCTGGGGCATTCCCATCGGGGCCGCGCCGCCGGAGAGCTGCGCCTCCCACGCGCGCAGCTTCGAGCGACGCGACGCGAAGAGCCCCACCGCGATCAGCAGGTTGACCAGACCGCCGCCCCCGCTCGCGAGGGCCTCCTCGCGGCGATGGCGCGCGATCGACGACCAGAACTCCGGACCGAGCGCGCTTCGGTAGGTCGATCCGTAGCTGGTCGATCGGTAGCTGCTCGTGGAGGCCGCGATGCGGTCGGCGCTCTCGGCGCGGTCGAACATGTACGCCGCGTAGGCGAAGGCCGCGAGCGACGCCATCGCGAACAGCATCCCGAAGGCCATGGCCGCGCCGCCGGGCTTCGCGGGGCGCATCATCATCGGCGCGCCCCCCTGCGCCGGAGCGCCGGAGGTGAGGGCCTGGGCGATCTCCTGCTTCAGCCGCTCGACGTCGCTGCTGATGACCATCCACACCAGGCCCCAGAGCAGAAGGCCCGGGAGGATGCCCGCGAAGATCGAGAACACCATCAGCAGCTTCACGCCGATGTTGGGGATCTCCCACCCGAGCTCCACCGCGTGCGGACCGGCCTGCTTCACCACGACGCCCGTCACCAGGCCGGCGCCCACCACCGCGTGCCCGCCGCGGGAGAAGTGCTCGTGCTGCGGCAGCGTCGAACCGAAGAACGCCTGTAGCTCCTGAGCCGACGCCGTCGGCTGCGCGATCTGTACCCTCATGGGGCCCATGCCTACCGTCGTTTCGCCCCAAGGCACAAGCGCCCCCCTTCGGCCCCTGCATGATGGCCACGGTGAGACCTTCCGCCTCGGTCACCGAAGGGCGTTTCCTCAGCAATACACGGCCCTTCCTGCGTTCTCGACGAGGCACACCCGATGCACTGCCTCCCCTCAATCGCGATCAGTCACCCCGAATGCCCGGGTGGCCTCGTCGATCGTTGGTCGCTCACTCGTCAGAGGTGCCCTCATGCTCATGATCCTCCTCATCGTGCTCCTCGTGCTCTCCATCGGCGGCGGCGGCTGGGGCTACTCCCGCTACGGCGCCGCAGGCCTGGGCCCCGCCGGTCTCCTCCTTCTCCTGCTGGCCGTCTTCTATTTCACGGGTCACCTGCGCTGAGCCGATAGCCCATCGGTGCGGCAGGGCCCGAGCGCTCGCCGCGACCGCGCAGGCCGTTGTATGCAACGCGCTCCGTGCGCCCCGCCCTCCTGCTCTCGCTCCTCGTCCCCGCGGCGCTCCAGTGGCGCTGCTCCGAGACGGCTGCGTCGACGAACGCTCCGACGTCCGCCGCCGCGCCGACGCATGCTCTCCCTCCGCCACCACCACCACCACTGCCACCACCACCACCATCACCCGCGCGCTCGGAGCCCTGGAGCGAGGCCTTCACGCTACGTCACGGGGTGGCCGACTTCGCCCCCTCGCCCGACGTCGTGGTGCACTGCCCGCCGGGCTTCGACCCGGACGCCCCGCTGCACCTGGTGATGGTGTTCCATGGCATGGGGCACTCGGCCCTCAAGTGGGCGGGGGGCGGACTCATCGACCCTCGCACCGGGGCGCCCGCCCAGGGCTGGGGAGGAGAGCAGCGGCACGACCTCGCGGGCACCCGCACGCTGCTCATCGCCCCGCAGTTCGACGACCGCCCTGGTCACGCGCGCCTCGGTCGGCTGAGAGAGCCCGACGGGTTCCGTCGCTTCCTCACCGAGCTGCTCGGCGAGGCGCTGGCGCCGAGGCTCCATGGCCCTCACACCCTCGCCGACGTCGCGAGCATCACCCTGGTGGGATCGAGCGCCGGAGGGCCCACCATCGCCGAGCTCCTCGACCGCGACGACCTCGACCGCCGGGTGCGCTCCGTGGTGCTCTTCGACTCCATCTACGCCTCCGAGTCCAGCTTCGCCCGCTGGCTGCGAGGCGGCGACGAGCGTCGGCTGGTGTGCATCCACGAGGGCCGCGCCTTCACGGCCCCGCACGCCGCGAGGCTGCTCGGCATGGTGCGCCCCGCGCTCGGCGATGCGCTGGTGACCGAGCCCGCCGCCTCGATGACCGAGGCCGTGCGCTCCCACCGGGCGGTCTTCGCGACCGTCGACTGCGAGCACATCGGGATGGGCCCGGCCTACCTCGACAAGGTGCTGCTGGGCCTCGACCTGCCGAGGCGCGAGGGAGACCCCGACCCGAAGGTTCCGGAGACGCCCGCGGCCCCGGCGGGCGCACCGCTCTCCTGGGGCGCGGCGGTGCGGGGCAGCCTCGACGCGGCCGACGCCCGGATGCGCGATGGCTCGGCCTACGACGACCACGCGGTGGAGCTCGCGGCGGGCGAGAGCGCGACGGTGACGCTGCGCGGAGGGGCCGCCTCCGGGGTGCTCTGCCGACGGCTCGACGTGCAGCTCCGCGTGCTCGACGGCGAGGCGACCCTCGCGGAGGACGACGACAGCGCAGGGGAGCTCGGGAGCCGGGTGCGCTTCACCGCGCCTCACGCGGGTCGCTACACGCTGAGGGTGACCTCCCATGGCCCGTGGCTGAACCTCGGGGAGTACTCCCTGCGCCTCGACCGCTGACACCACGGGCGGTCGCGCCTCGACCAGCGGCCCGTTGCCACCGCTCTGCCACCGCTCTGCTACCGGCCTCGCGAGGACCTTCGGCTACCGTCGGTGACGGTGCGCTCATCGCCTGCGCGACCCGTCGCGATCGATGAGCCGCCCGTCACGGCCTCGTCGGTTCGCCTCCGGTCCCGCTCTCTCATCCTCCCCCTTCCGTAGAACGGATTCCCCATGAACTCGCTGCTGCTCCGATCGCTTCTGCTGCTCTCCGCGCTGAGCGGTTGCGTGGGCGCTTCCGTCGTCGGCGAACCTCGGGATGGCGGCGGCATGGACGCGGTGGGGACGGACGGCGGCGGCGCGGACGCGAG
>SCUS01000160.1 GCA_004297725.1 Myxococcaceae bacterium
TACCGACGTCGGTCCCTCGTTTTACCGAGAGCCGCCGTCCGTGGATCTCCAGTCAGGTGATGACCGAAGATCTCCTTGCAACCTGATTTTCAAAGACCGGTTCGGGATGAAGCATCCCTTCCTGTCAGTTTCCCTTCGACGCTGGCTTCGCTCTCGCGTCACCCTTTCGCCGTCGGGGAGGGCGGTTTTACTCGCTCTCCGTCCGCCGTCAACTTTTTAATCGTTGCCGGCTTCTTTTTCCCTCCGTCGTCGGCGCCCCTCTTCAGGGCCCCTTCGTCAGCGGGAGGCGGTGTCTACGCCCGTCCCGAGACACCGTCAAGCATCTCGCAAAGAAAAAGTATCAGCCCCCCGAAGCGACCGGCAGACGCAGGCCTTCCAGCTCGCGGGCGAACTTCTCCGCCATCAGCCGGTTGAGGTTGAAGAGGCCGTAGCAGGTCGACAGCGGCGGGATGCGCGCGTCGACGCCGTTGGAGAAGCTCTCCACCGCGCGCTTGAGCAGGTCGGTGGTCATGTCGAGGCGCTGCTGCACCACCGCGGCGCGGCTCGCCGAGGAGAAGCCCCAGAACGCGCACGCGTCGGAGAACGACAGCGGCTGCCCACGGAGGAACTTCCTCAGCGCGTCGGCCTTGCCGATCTGCTGGAGCGCGTTGACGTCCATCGCCGTCAGCGTCGCGGTGCTCGTCATCGGGCGGCCCTCCGCCACGGCCGCGGGCTTCACCTCGCGCACCGCCCTCGCCGCGCGCACCGGAGCGGGGCGGCTCTCCTTCACGGGAGCCTTCACCGTTGGCTCGCTTGCCACGCGCAGCGGCGCCGGGCGATCGACCTTCTCCTCGACGGCCTTCTCCTCGACGGCCTCGGGCTCGGGCTCGATCGCGACGTTGTCCTGGATCGACGCCAGCGTGCGAGCCACCGTGCGGCCCTTGCGGGACAGGCGGTAGGTGCGCTGGTCGGTGTGCTCGAGCCAGCCGAGCCCGCAGAGGCCGTCAGCCCCGGAGAGCTTCGCCAGCACGCGGTTGGAGTCGGGGTAGAGCCGCTCGAAGCCGCGCAGCGAGAACGACTCCGGGAACATCTTCCACGACCGAACGATCAGGTCTTCTACGGAGAAGTTCTCGGTGTCGCTGCCCATCGCAACGGCGGCCATCAGGATCTTCTGGCGTACGGTCAGTTCTGCGCTCATCGGTGTGGTCCCTCGTTCCTCGGGGCCCATTTAGGCCGGTGGAAAAGCGCCACGCCAAGAAGCGTGCACACATCGTGTTTCGGTCAACTCCCGCGGCGGCTGCAATATCTCGCGGTGAGCAGTCCAGTTCCCGTCACGCGGGAGACCGCGTGCTCGCCGCCGCCCGCGAGGTGCCGCAGCACCCGCGCGACCTGCAGCACGTCCGCTTCGCCCAGCGCTCCCGCCACGCCCGCCGCGTCGACCGCCGCGCCCTCGTCGCCCGGCAGCGCCGCCTCGATGCGCGCCTGCAGCGCGAGCAGCTGCGTCGCCGCGCGCTTGCCCGCCTCCACGCCTGGCTGGTGGTACGCGTTGATGTCCACCAGCGTCGCGTAGAGCCCGACCGCACGCTCGTAGAGCGCGATGAGCATCCCCACGCCGCGCGCGTCGGCCTCGCCGATGGTCACCGTCAGCGAGGGTCGCCCCTTCTCCGAGAGCGCGCGGCGAGTCCCCTCCAGATACCCGAAGAGGTAATCCGCGGAGGTCACCCCGGGCTCGACCTCGAAGGCGTCGCCCGCCCGAGAGCGGAGCACCTCGATGAAGGTCGCGAAGAAGTCGTCGCGGCCGTCGCGGAGCTGCTGCACGAAGGCGTGCTGGTCGGTGCTCCCCTTGTTGCCGTACACCGCGATGCCCTGGTTCACCGTGGCCCCGGAGAGGTCGGTCTCCTTGCCGAGGGACTCCATCACCAGCTGCTGCAGGTAGCGGGAGAACAGCTCCAGCCGGTCTTTGTACGGCAGCACCACCATCGCCCGGTCGCCGTGCCCGTCGCCCGTCAGGAACCACGCCACCGCCAGCGCCGCCGCGGGGTTGCGCTGCCACCCGTCGCGACGCGTGGCGGCGTCCATCGCCCGAGCGCCCTCCAGCATCGCGTCGATGTCCAGGCCCTGGAGCGCCGCAGGGAGCAGGCCCACCGCGGACAGCTCGGAGGTGCGGCCGCCGACCCAGTCCCACATCGGGAACACCGCGCGCCAGCCCTCCGAGCGAGCCAGCCGGTCGAGCTCGCTCCCCTCGCCCGTCACCGCCACCGCGTGCGCCGCGAAGGACAGCCCGTCGTCGCGGTAGGCGCGAGCCACCTCCAGCATCCCGTTGCGGGTCTCCTTCGTCGCACCCGACTTGGAGATCACCACGGTGAGCGTCGCGCCGAGCCCGGGGCCCGCGCGCAGCCGCGCCACCACCCGGTCGATGCCGTCCGGGTCGGTGTTGTCGATGAACGCCGCGCGCATCGCGTCGCCCGCGCCGCCCAGCGCGTGGGAGACGTACTGCGGCCCCAGCGTCGACCCCCCGATGCCGATCACCAGCACCTGCTCGAAGCGCGCGCCGAAGCCGCTCACCTCGCCGGAGTGCACCTTCGCCGCGAAGTCCCTGATCTGCGCGAGCGCCCCGGTGATCGCCGCGGTCAGCTCCGGCTCAGGCGCCAGCTCCGGGGCGCGCAGCCAGTAGTGCCCCACCCGCCGGCCCTCGTCGGGGTTCGCGATCGCGCCCGACTCCAGCGCCGCCATCGCCTCCACCGCGCGGGTCACCCGCGGCGCCATCACCTCCATCGCATCGGGGTCGAGCGCCATCGCCGTCAGGTCGACCGTCAACCCCAGCGACTCATCCTCGATGATCCAGAACCCGTCGACCCATCGCTCTTCAGACATCGTACGGCTCTCCTCCGTTGGCGGCGCGGACGCTACCACGTAGCATCGCGCCACTCCTTCCCGGCCCCTCAACCCGCACGGCGACGCTTCGACCCGCCACCCCGAAGAGCGACCACCCGATGTCCCCGCGCCTGACGCCGCTCGCGATCCTCCTCGGCCTCGGATGCGCCTCGGGTGACTCCGTGGTCGGCGGCCCCTCCCTCGACGCCGCGAGCCCCGCCGACGCCGTCAGCGAGCTCGACCGCAGCGACGCCGTCGACGCCCCTCCGCCGGGGTGCCGCACCGACGGGGAGTGCAACGACGGCGTCTCGTGCACCGTCGACACCTGCCGCTCCGGGCGATGCGAGCACTCGCCCTCGAGCGGGCTCTGCCCCGCCGGCGCCGCGTGCGACCTCACCCGCGGATGCCGCGCCGTGCGCCCCTGCTCCGACAGCAGGGGATGCCGCGACGACGACCCGTGCACCGTCGCCGAGCGCTGCGACGCCACGCTGCGGGTGTGCGTCTTCGACGAGCTCCCGGCGGAGACCCCGTGCGGGCCTCAGGGCTCCGGGCGGAGCTGCCGCGGCGGCGCCTGCCAGTGCCCCGCGGACCGCGCCTCGCAGTGCGCCGACCGCTGCGTCGACAGCCGCAGCGACCCCGAGCACTGCGGCCGTTGCGGCAACGCCTGCGCCGCCGGTGCGTGGTGCCGCGACGGCGCGTGCGCCTGCCCGGAGTCGCAGGTGCACTGCCCGACGGTCGGGTGCGTCGACACGAGGGTCGACACCGCCCACTGCGGCGCCTGCGGAGTGACCTGCGCCGCAGGGTCGCAGTGCATCGAGGGCCGCTGCCTCACCCCCTGCCCCGCGGGCACCCACCGCTGCGGCACCGCCTGCCTCCAGGACAACAGCCCCGCCTCGTGCGGAACCCGCTGCCAGCCCTGCGTCGCCCCCGCCGGGGCCACCGCGCGCTGCTCCCTCCTGGGCGCCACCGCCACCTGCGACTTCACCTGCCCCGCCGGCACCCACCGCTGCGCCGATCGCTGCGCCCCCAACGACGCCGTCGCCTCGTGCGGAGACCGCTGCCAGCCCTGCCCGACGCCCGCCAACGGGGCCGTCGCCTGCGCCGCCGGGCGCTGCGTGATCACCTGCGCCGCGGGCTTCCACCTGTGCGGAGAGCGCTGCCTCGCCAACGACGCCGTCGCCTCGTGCGGAGACCGCTGCGAGCCCTGCGCCACACCAGCCAACGGCGCGCCCGCGTGCACCGCAGGGCGCTGCGAGATCACCTGCAGCGCGGGTTACATGCGCTGCGGCGACGCCTGCTCGGACGGCACCTCGCCGCTCGGGTGCGGTCCGTCGTGCACGCGATGCCGGGTGCCCGCCAACGGGAGGGCGACCTGCGTGGCGGCCACCTGCGGGCTCGTGTGCGACGCCGGCTCCCACCGCTGCGGCGAGGACTGCGCCCGCGACGACTCGCCCGCCTCGTGCGGCGCGCGATGCGAGCCCTGCACCGCCCCGGCGCATGGCAGCGCCACCTGCGTGGCAGGGTCCTGCGGCTTCACCTGCGACGCGGGCCATGTGCGAAGCGGAATGGCCTGCCGCGAGCTCCCGCGGCTGGAGTGGCCGCCGTCCCATGTGCACGTCACCAGCAGGCGGCCGATGCTGCGCTGGGTGGTCCCGACGGACGTGGACCCGGACGCGAGCGACTCGGTGGTGGAGGTGTGCCGAGACCGCGAGTGCCGCGCCGTCATCACCACGCTGCGACCGCGAGGCGGCCGTGGGGCGCCGACCGTCGACCTGCCCCGGGGCAACGTGTTCTGGCGGCTGCGCGCGGGGGACGTGTCGAGCGTGGTGTGGGAGTTCGCGAGCGGGGGAGCCGACACCCCGGAGGGCGTCACCCCGGCGGGCGGGAGCATGTGGGGGGCGGTTCCGGACTTCAACGGCGACGGCTACGACGACGCCGCAGTGGGCCTCCCCTTTCGCACCTCGCCTGGGCCGGGCGTGACGGTGCTCCTCGGGAGCGCGATGGGCCTGCAGGCCGGGGGCGCCCTGACGCTGGCTCCGCCGATGCCCGCGGCGCTCTACGGCTTCTCCGTCGCGGCGATCGGGGACGTGAACGGCGACGGCTTCGGCGACCTCGCGGTGGGCGCCCCCTCGGCGCAGCGGGAGCTCGGCCAGGTCTTCGTGTACCACGGCGGCGTCGGCGGGCTTCGCACCACGCCGGACTCGGTCATCACGGGCCTCGGCGAGGGCGGATCGCTCTTCGGCTCGGCGGTCTCCGGCGCGGGGGACATCAACACCGACGGCTACGCCGACCTCGTCATCGGCGCGCCGCAGGGGAGCATCACCGGCAGGGTCTTTCTCTACCTCGGCTCGCCAGGGGGCATCGCCGCGTCGCCGACCACGGTGCTCATCCCCTCCGACGCGACCATGGTGCGCTTCGGCTCCGCCATCGCCGACGCCGGGGACATCGACGGCGACGGGGACAGCGACCTGCTCGTCGGCGCCAACGCCACCGGAGGCTTCACCGGCGCGGCCTACCTCTTCGCGGGCGCTCCCTTCGGCGTGTCGTCCTCGGCGACGCTGCGCATCGAGAGCCCGGAGGGGGGACAGTTCGGCGGGGCGGTCGCGGGCCTCGGTGACACCAACGCCGACGGGCTGCCGGACTTCGCCGTGGGCGCCGCGAACGTCGAGAGCGCGCGAGGCCGGGTGTACGTGTTTCATGGCGACCGGGCGCTGCGGCTTTCCACGGCGTCGAGGGTGCTGAGCGGGCCGGGCGGCGCCGACGCGGAGTTCGGCGGGGCCCTCGCGGCGGCGGGAGACGTGGACGGCGACGGCGACGGCGACGTGCTCGTCGGGGCGCCGAGGCGCGGAGGGTACACGGGCGCGGCGTACCTCTTCCTGGGAGCGAGGGCGGGGCTGCCCGAGGCGCCGGCGCAGACCTTCGAGGGCGCGGCCACGGGGTCGTACTTCGGCGGCTCGCTCGCGGGCGCGAGGGACCTCGACCGCGACGGCTTCTCGGACGTGCTCATCGGCGCCGAGCGCCTCATGGGCTTCCAGGGGCGGGTGATGGTCTATCGCGGCAGCGCCATGGGGCTCATCGCCCCGGTGGCGGTGGACGGGCCCACCGCGGGGGCGCGCTTCGGGTTCTCCGTGGCGATGATCCGTCGGTCGCGCGGGGGGTGAAGGTCGCCAGAGGGGGCGCTCGTTGCCTCTGGCCATCCCACGGCACCGTCTTAGGCTCCCGGGACATGGCCCTCGATCAGCTCGGACTCATCGGCAACTGTCAGTGCTCGGCGCTGGTGAACTCGCACGGCTCGGTGGTGTGGTCGTGCCTCCCCCGCTTCGACTCCGAGCCGATCTTCTCGACGCTGCTCGACGCGGAGGGCGGTGGGCACTTCACCGTCGCGCCGGAGGACGGCACCCTCGGGGTGCAGCGCTACCTCGAGAACACCAACATCCTCGAGACCCGCTTCACCTCGGCCACGGGGTCGTTTCGGGTGCTCGACTTCTGCCCCCGCTTCACGCTCTTCGAGCGCAGCTTCCGCCCCTCGAAGATCGTGCGCATCGTCGAGCCGCTGTCGGGCACCCCGAGGGTGGTGATCCACTGCGACCCGAGGCACGGCTGGTCGAAGGGGGTGCCGAGGCAGGAGCAGGGCTCCAACCACGTCTCCTACCTGGGCTTCGGCAGCGAGGTGAGGCTCACCACGGACGTGCCCCTCGCGTACATCAACGCCCGGGCCTTCGCGCTCACCGAGCGGCGGCACCTGGTGCTCGCCTGGGGAGAGCCCATCCAGGAGGCCCTCGCCCCGATCTGCGAGCGCTTCCTGCGGGAGACCACCCACTACTGGCACCAGTGGGTGAAGCACTGCGACGTGCCGCCGATGTACCAGGAGAAGGTGATCCGCTCGGCGCTCGCGCTGAAGCTGCACTGCTTCGAGGACACCGGGGCCATCGTCGCCGCGCTCACCACGTCGATTCCCGAGTCGCCCGGCAGCGGCCGCAACTGGGACTACCGCTACTGCTGGCTGCGCGACTCCTACTACGCCCTCGGCGCCTTCGGGCTGCTCGGGCACTTCGAGGAGCGGGAGAAGTTCCTGCAGTTTCTGCTCAACGTGGCGAGCGCCTCGCCGGGCCTCGACCTCGCGCCGCTCTACCGCATCGACGGCGGCGTCGACCTGGAGGAGGCCGTGCTCGCCGAGTGGCCCGGGTACAAGTCCAACGGCCCCGTGCGCGTGGGCAACGCCGCCGCCCTGCACCTCCAGCACGACGTCTTCGGCGAGATGGTGCTCGCGCTCGCGCCCATCTTCCTCGACAAGCGCTTCAGCGACCAGGCGACGCCCGCCACCCTCGACCTCGTGGAGCGCCTCGCCCGCAAGGCCGCCGCGGTCGCGGGCCAGCCCGACGCGGGCATCTGGGAGTACCGCTCGGAGTGGCGTCCGCAGACCTTCTCCTCCCTCATGTGCTGGGCCGCGGTCGACCGCATGGCGATGATCGCGAAGATCCACAAGCCCGAGGCCGAGGCCGAGTTTCGGGCGCACGCGACGCGCATCCGGGACGAGATCCTGGCGAGGGCGGTCGACCCGGCGAGGGGCACCCTGGTCGAGAGCTACGGCGGCACGGAGGTCGACGCGGCGCTGCTGCAGGCCATCACCCTGCGGCTGGTCACCGCCGACGACCCGCGCTCGCACGTCACCATCGACACCGTGCGCCAGCAGCTCGAGCACGGCGGCTGGCTGCGCCGCTACCGCTCCGACGAGTTCGGCCAGGCCGACGTGGCCTTCGTGATCTGCACCTTCTGGCTCATCGAGGCGCTCGCCAAGGTCGGGCGCCAGGACGAGGCGCGCGCCATGATGGCCCAGCTCGACCAGGTGAAGAGCCCGCTCGGGCTGCTGGCCGAAGACCTCGACCCCTCCACCGGCGCCATGTGGGGCAACTTCCCGCAGGCGTACTCCCACGTCGGGGTGATCCACGCGGCCTTCGCGGCCTCGCCGCTCTGGTGGGAGGTGCTCTGAGCAGACGGCCCGGGCTGCTGTCCGGTCGCTGCGCCCTGCGTCCGCGGGTTGGAAACCCTGATCCTTCCCAGAATCTTCACGGCGTTGCGCAAGGTCGTCATGGAGGGGGCGTCTCGTGGGCTACCGCCGACTCCGCGCCCGCGGACGGCCCGCGAGCGGGCCTGCGGTCGCTGAAGTCGGAGCCTGGAACTGACCGCCCCGTCTTCACGGGGCTTGCTGCAGGAGCGCCGGTTGCTGGCGCAACCGTCGGAAGGTCACCGACCGCCGCGATGGAACTCCATGCGACGATCAGCGGCTTGTCCTGCTGCTGCGCGTGAGCACCTACGTCCTCTTCATCGAGCGCTCCAGCGCTCGGTGCGCCTGCAGAGAGTCCCGCGAAGGCGGGACGATCAGCGCCAGGATCCGACTTCAGCGGTTGCAGGCCCGAAGGGCCGACCGCAACCGCGGAGTCGGCGGTAGCTCGATGGCGTCCACACCAGAAACGCGCTTGCGCGCAACGCCGTGAACATTCCGGGAAGGATCAGGGTTTCCAACCCGCGGACGCAGGGCGCAGCGATCGGCCGACACCGATGGCCGCGTGAATGAGGGCGTGTCGGACCCGGAGCCTCTACCAGGCCACGCCGGCGCGACGGGCGAACACCTCGTCGAGCAGGGCCTCGAGCCTCGCCGCCTCGGCCGCGCTGAAGGCCGAGGGGAGGTGCGAGTCGAGGTCGAGCACCGCGCGCACCCGGCCGTCGCCGTCGCGCACCGGGACCACCAGCTCCGATCGGGTCGCCCCGTCGCAGGCGATGTGCCCGGGGAAGGCCTCCACGTCGGGCACGAGCTGCGTCTCGCCAGAGCGCGCCGCGGCCCCGCACACGCCTCGGGCGAAGTCGATGCGCAGGCACCCCATGGGGCCCTGGTAGGGGCCGACGGCCAGCGTCGACTCGGCCACGCGACGGTAGAAGCCGCACCAGCTCGCCTGGGAGAACACCTCCCAGAGCAGGCACGCCAGCGTCGACTGCAGCGCCACCGCGTCGCCCTCGCCCTCGAGCGCCGAGAGCACCTGCGGCAGCGCGGCGTCGAAGCGGGCCAGCCGGACGGCCTCGGGCAGCGACGCCCCACGATCGACGCGCGGCAGGTCGAGGCCCTCGCTCATGGGCGCTTCGTACAACACCCTCCGGGCGAACTCCACGGCGCCCGGAGCCACGCGCCCCCGCCGAGCCCTGGACGGGCCGATCTATCGGGTTTCTGGGGCATTTTGCCCCGTGTGGCACCGCTTGACGACCCACCGGAGGAGCGCGGATACCGAGGCCTGCGATGAACGCCCTCCCGCCTCTCACGCTGGCCCTCGCCCTCGTCGCCTGCACCGGGCGCCGCCGCCACGAGGTGAGGCCCCCGGAGCCCACCAACCCCTCGGCCTTCGTGCGCGTGGAGACCGTCGGCCTCGACGCCCACGGCGCGGCCATCGTCGCCCAGGGGAGCGTGACCTTCGACGAGGAGCACGTCGCCGCCATCATCCCCCCGGTGCAGGGGCGGGTGATCCGGCTGCTGGCCGCGCCGGGCGATCACATCGCCGCCGGGGCCGCGCTCGCCAGCGTGTACAGCGCCGAGGTCGCGAGCGCCGGCGCCGGGCTCTCCGAGGCGCGCATCAACCGCATCGCCGCCGAGCAGAGCCTCGCCCGCGCCGAGCGCCTCGCCGCCGAGGGGGCGGGGTCGCAGCGCGACGTCATCGACGCCCGCACCTCCCTGGCCACCGCGCGCGCCGAGGAGTCCCGCGCCGGGGCGGTGCTCCAGAGCATGGGGGCCCCTCGGGTGGCGGTCGGGACGTACACCCTCCGCGCGCCCATCGGCGGCACGGTCATCCAGCGCTCGCTGCGGGTGGGCTCCGAGGCGCGGCCCGACGCGGCCGAGCCGGCCTTCCTCATCGCCGACCTCGACCGGGTCTGGGTGCTCGCGCACCTGCACGAGACGCAAGGGTCCGCCGTGCACGCGGGCGACCGCGTGGAGATCGACGTGCCCGCGCTCCCGGGCCGGCACTTCACCAGCACCGTCGACCGGGTGGCCGAGGCGGTCGACCCCAACACCCGCACCCTGGTGGTGCGCATCGGGCTGCCCAACCTCGACCACGCGCTCAAGCCCGAGATGTTCGCGAGGGTGACCGTGCGCACGCAGTCCGCGGGCATCGCGCTGGTGCCGGTGAGCGCGCTGGTCACCGAGCCCGGCGGCTACGGGGCCTTCGTGGAGACCGCGCCCGGCCGCTACGAGCGCCGCCACGTGGTGCTGGGCGCGGAGCTCGAAGGCAGGGCCCAGGTGCGAGAGGGCCTCCGGGTGGGCGAGCGCGTGGTGGTGGAGGGCGCGCTGCTCCTCGACGCCGCCGCCGAGCAGGTGCTCTGATGCTGCTGCAGCGGCTCGTCGCCTTCGCGGTGCAGCGCCCGTGGGCGGTGATCGTCGTGACGATGGTCGCGGCGCTCATCGGCTACGGGCAGATGCTGGGCGTCCCGATCGAGGCCTTCCCGGACGTGACCAACCTCCAGGTGCAGGTGATCACCCTCTCGCCGGGCAGGGCGGCCGAGGAGGTCGAGCGCCAGGTCACCATCCCCATCGAGCGAGAGCTCGCGGGCACGCCCGACATGGTCGACCTGCGCTCCATCTCGGTGTTCGGGCTCTCGCAGATCACCTGCACCTTCGACGACGGCGCCGACGACTTCGTGGCGCGCACCCGGGTGGGAGAGCGGCTGCGGGAGGTCGACCTGCCGCAGGGGCTCATCGCCCACCTCGGCCCGGAGTCCACCCCCGTGGGCGAGGTCTACCGCTACACCGTCGAGGCCCCGGGCATGACCGCCATGGACCGTCGAGGCCTGCAGGACTGGGTGGTCTCGCGCTACCTGCGCCGCGTCCCGGGCGTGGCGGACGTGGTGTCCTTCGGAGGCTTCCAGCGGCAGTACCAGGTGCGCGTCGACCCCAACCGGCTGTCCGCGCGGGGGCTGAGCGTGCCGGACGTGGTGTCGGCGCTGCAGCGCTCGTCGGGCGCCGCGGGCGGCAACTACCTCCGCCACGGCGCCGAGGAGTACGTCGTCCGCGGCCTCGGCTACCTGCAAGACCCGCGGGACCTCGCGCACATCGCCCTCTCCGCGCCGCACGGCGTGCCGGTGCACCTCGACGACGTCGCCCAGGTGGTGCTCGGCCACGTCCCTCGCCGTGGCGTCGTCGGGCGCGGCGCCGAGAACGAGTCCCCGGAAGGCATCGTGCTGCTGCGCAAGCGCTCGCACCCGGCCATCGTGCTCGACGAGATCCACCAGGCCGTCGAGCGGCTCAACCGCGAGGTGCTGCCGAGGGGCGCGCGGGTGGTCCCCTACTACGACCGCACCAACCTGATGGAGCGCTCGCTCCGCACCGTGAGGCACAACCTCGTCGAGGGCGCCGGCTTCGTCATCCTCGTGCTGATGCTCTTCCTCGGCGCGTGGCGAGGGCCGCTCGTGGTCGCCACGGTCATCCCCCTCGCGCTGCTCACGGCCTTCACCGGCCTGCGCCTCCTGAAGATGCCCGCCAACCTCATCTCCCTGGGCGCCGTGGACTTCGGCATCCTCGTCGACGGGGCGGTGATCTTCGTCGAGACCGTCTACCACGTCGGCGCCACGCGCCCGGACCTCAACCGCGCCGACGTGGTGCGCGAGGCCGCCGCGCAGGTGGTGCGCCCGGTGGTGTTCTCGCTCGCGATCATCACCGCCGCGCTGCTCCCGATCTTCACCATGGAGCGCGTCGAGGGCCGCATCTTCGCGCCGATGGCCCTCACCTACGGCTTCGCCCTGCTGGGCGCGCTCGTCTGGTCGCTCACCGTCGTGCCCGCGCTCTCCCGCCTGGCCATCCGCCTGCCGGGCCCCGGGCACCACCCCGAGCCGCGCTGGGTCTCCGCGCTGCGCCGCGGCTACGAGCGGGTCATCGCCTGGGCGCTCTCGCACCGCGCCGCCGTGGGGGCGGTGGCGCTCGCCGCGCTCGTCACCGCCGGGCTCGCCGGGCGCACGCTGGGCTCGGAGTTTCTCCCGGAGCTCAACGAGGGAGGGATGTTCGTGAGCGCGCTCTTCCCCTCGTCGCAGTCGCTGGAGGAGGGCGAGCGCATCGTGCCGCAGCTTCGCGCCATCATCCGAAGCTTCCCGGAGGTGCGCGAGGCCGTCTCGCAGCTCGGCCGCCCGGAGGACGGGACCGACCCCGCCCCGGTCAACATCGCCCAGATCATGGTGAGCCTTCGCCCGGAGGGCGAGTGGACCACCGGGCGCTCCCGCGCTCAGCTCGTGGAGGCCATGCGCGCCGCGCTCACCCGCGTGCCCGGGGTGCAGTACATCTTCTCCCAGCCCATCGTCGACAACGTGCTGGAGAGCATCTCCGGCATCAAGGGCAAGGTCGCCATCAAGATCTACGGCGACGACCTGGACGCGATGCAGCGCCTCGCCGAGCAGACCCGCGACGCCATCGCGCCGGTGCGCGGCGTGCGCGACCTCGGGCTCTACCAGACCGGCGTGGTGCCGCAGCTGCGGCTCGACATCGACCGCGAGGCCATCGCCCGCTACGGGCTGCGCGTGGCCGACGTCGACGACGTCATCGAGGCCGCCATCGGCGGCGACGTGGCCACGGAGATCTGGGAGGGAGAGCGCCGCGTCGAGGTGGCCGTGCGCCTCGCGGAGCCCTTCCGCGTGGGCATCGACCGCATCCGGGAGATTCCCGTGAGCACGCCCTCGGGCGCGAGGGTGCCGCTCGGGGCGCTGGCCACGGTGCACGTCGGCACCGGGCGCGCGGCCATCCAGCGCAACCAGGGATCGCGCTTCATCGCGCTCAAGTTCAACATCGAGGGCCGCGACCTGGGGAGCGTGGTGACCGAGGCGCGCTCCCGCGTCCGGAGCGCGGTGCACCTGCCGAGCGGGTACACCATGACCTGGGGCGGGGAGTTCGAGAGCCAGCAGCGCGCGATGCGCCGGCTCGCGTTCATCCTGCCCGTCGTCCTGCTGCTCATCTGCCTGCTGCTGTACGGGGTGTTCCAGCGGATGCGCAGCGCGCTGGTGGTGCTGGCCGCGGCGCCCATGTGCCTGCCCGGCGCGGCGCTCACGCTCATGGCCGCGGGGGTGAACGTCTCCGTGTCGGCCATCGTCGGCGCCATCGCGCTGCTGGGGCAGACGGTGCTCGCGGGCGTGGTGGTGGTGTCGTCCATCAACGAGCTCCGCGACCAGGGGATGACCCTCACCGAGGCCGTCACCGAGGGCACCGCCCGGCGCATGCGCGCGGTGCTCATCACCGCCACCCTCGCCGCGCTGGGCCTGCTCCCGGCGGCGATGTCCCACGCCATGGGCAGCGAGACGCAGCGGCCCTTCGCGCTGGTGATCGTAGGGGGCGTGCTGGTCGCCACGCCGCTGCTGCTGCTCACGCTGCCGGTGATCTACACGCTCATCGAGCGCGGCGACGGCGTCGATGCGCCCGGCGCCGGAGGGACGGACTGAGCGGGGGCTACGGCACCACCAGGGCCGCCGCGCGATCGAGGTCGGCCTCGGCCTCGGCGAAGGTGCGCTGGAGCTCGAGCTCCTGCGAGCGGGCGTCCCACATGGTGCGGTAGGCGTCGAAGAGGTCCTGGATGGTGAAGGACGCGCTGCCGCTCCCGCCGGCCTCGTAGGTCACCTCCGCCCGGCGCAGCAGCTCCGCGGTCGCGGTCATGCCCTGCGCCCGGAAGCGGGCGATCGCCTCGCGGGCGGCGGCGCGCGCCGTCCACGCCCCGGTGACCTCCCTCGCGATGCGCACCTCCAGCGCCTCGGAGAGCAGGCGCTGCCCCTCGGCGTCGCTGCGGGCGCGGCCCACGAGCCCCTGGTTGCGGTCGAAGACCGGCAGCGGGAAGGAGAGCCCCGCGGTCACCGAGAGGCTGTCCGCGTCGTGGGTGCCGTAGGCCCCGACCCACACGCTCGGGGTCCAGCGGTTCTCCCTCGACCAGCGCGTCGCCGAGGCCGTCGCGACCAGCACCCCGCGCCGCGCCAGCTCCAGGTCGGGCCGCCGCCGCAGCGCCAGCGCCAGGAGCCCGTGGAGGTCCTCCGGCCCACGGAAGGCCGCGAGCCCCTCCCGGGTGATGGGCACCGCGCTCATGGTCGGGTCGGCCAGCAGCGCGGCCAGCCTCGCCTCGGCCCGGTCGCGCTCGACCAGCGCGTCGTTGAGCGCCGCCCCCAGCGTCGAGGCCCCCACCTGCACCCGGAGCGCGTCGTACTGGGAGTTCGCCCCGGCCGCCACGCGCCGCTGGATGATCTCCTGCAGCCGGGTCACCTCGCCGAGGTTGCGCTCGGCCATGGTCACGCGCGCGTTGGCGAAGGCCCGCTCCACCATCAGCGCCTCGAGCTGCGAGGCGATGTTCCAGAGCGCGGTCGCCACGCTCACCTCGGTCATGGAGAGGGCGGCCACGGCGGCCTCGCGGCGCGCCCGCACCTGCCCGAACACCGGCAGGGCCTGCGTCACCTGGAGTCCGTAGTTGGTGCGCCCGTCGGGGGGCGTTCCCGCCGGGGTGCCCAGGAAGTTCACCTGGAGCGAGGGGTTGGGCCAGAGCGCCGCGGTGATCACGTCGAAGCGCGCCCCGCGCACCTGGGTGCGCAGCGAGGCCACCTCCCGGCTGTGGCCCAGCCAGCGTTGGAAGATCTCCTCCGCGGTGATCGTCGGCCCCTCGACCCGCTGCGCGCGCGCAGGCGACGCCACCACCATCGAGGCGAGCGCGATCGAGAGCAGAGACACCGAGCGACGGTTCATCGACGGCTCGTATCTCCGCGATGCTCGCCGCGCGTCAAGCGCTGCCACGCGCCCCAAATTGCCCCGCGGCAACGATTCACCACCGGGGCCCGCGGAAGGGAGCATGACGACCGTCGGCGGTCTCTTGGCCCTGCGCCGTGCCGCGTGAGACACAGGTGCGACGGGCGCGCACGCACGGGGTGTGCTGAGCGCCTTCACCCCCGGAAAACCCTTTCCACAAGGACTCCCCTATCAATGCTTGAACGAAGAAGATCGAGCGCCCTCCCAGCATGGCTGGCGCTCCTCGCCTGGGCCGCGATCGCGGGCTGTACCGACGGATCGTCCGTCGTCGGTGGCACCAGCGACGCCTCCGTGGACGGAGGCTCCGACATCGGCCCGCGCTGCGCGGCCAACGAGTCGACCTGCGGCGGGCGCTGCGTGGACCTCCAGGCCAGCCGGGAGAACTGCGGCACCTGCGGCAACGCGTGCCCGGGCTCGCAGGTCTGCGTCGCCGGGAGCTGCCAGATCGGCTGCCCCCCGAGCCAGCAGGCCTGCGGCGGCGCGTGCGTCACGCTCTCCACCGACCGCGCCCACTGCGGCGCCTGCGGCAACGCGTGCGGCGCCGGCCAGGTCTGCGCCATGGGCGTCTGCGGCCTGGAGTGCGGCCCGATGCTGGCCCTCTGCGGCGGCGCCTCGGACGCCGGGGCCTCCGACGCCGGGACCTCCGCGCGCTACTGCGCCGACACCCGCACCGACCGCCTGAACTGCGGCGGCTGCGGCGCCATCTGCCCCGCCGGGCAGGTGTGCAACGGCGGCGCCTGCGAGGTGTCGTGCCTCGCCGGGCAGACCACCTGCTCGGGCATCTGCCGTGACCTGCAGACCGACCGCAACCACTGCGGCGCCTGCGGCACCGTGTGCCCCGGCGGCGAGGTCTGCAACGCGGGCGTCTGCGAGGTGTCGTGCCTCGCCGGGCAGACCACCTGCTCGGGCGTCTGCCGCGACCTGCAGACCGACCGCGCCCACTGCGGCGCGTGCGGCACCGCCTGCCCCGCGGGCCAGGTCTGCGCCGGCGGCACCTGCGAGGTCTCCTGCCTCTCGGGCCTCACCACCTGCTCGGGCACCTGCCGTGATCTCCAGACCGACCGCGCCCACTGCGGCGCCTGCGACAACGCCTGCCCCGCGGGACAGGTCTGCGCCGGCGGCGCCTGCGCCGTGTCGTGCCTCTCGGGGCTCAACAACTGCTCGGGCACCTGCCGTGATCTCCAGACCGACCGCGCCAACTGCGGCGCCTGCGGCACCACCTGCCCCACCGGGCAGGTGTGCAACGCGGGCGCCTGCGAGGTGTCGTGCCTCGCGGGCCAGACGGCCTGCTCGGGCACCTGCCGCGACCTGCTCACCGACCGCGCCAACTGCGGCGCCTGCGGCACCACCTGCCCGTCGGGCCAGGTCTGCGCCGCGGGCTCCTGCCAGGTGTCGTGCGGCACCGAGCTCGACGCCTGCTCGGGCGTCTGCCGTGACCTGCAGACCGACCGCAACCACTGCGGCGCCTGCGGCAACGTGTGCCCCGGCGGCCAGGCCTGCGTGGCCGGCGCCTGCGTGGTGTCGTGCAGCACCGGGCTCTCCAACTGCTCGGGCGTCTGCCGCGACCTCAACAACGACCGCCTCAACTGCGGCGCGTGCGCCAACGTCTGCGCCGCGGGGCGCATCTGCAACGCCGGGGTCTGCGAGCTCTCGTGCGTCGCGGGCCTCAACAGCTGCAGCGGCACCTGCCGCGATCTGCAGACCGACCGCGGCAACTGCGGCACCTGCGGAAACACCTGCGCCGCGGGCCAGATCTGCAACGCCGGGGCGTGCGAGCTCTCCTGCGCCGCGGGGCTCACGAGCTGCGGCGCCACCTGCCGCGACACCACCACCGACCGGCTGAACTGCGGCGCCTGCGGGACCATCTGCGCGGCCGGCACGGTCTGCGTGGGCAGCGCCTGCGTGGTGTCGTGCAGCGCGGGGCTCACCACCTGCGCGGGCGTCTGCCGCGACACGTCCACCGACCGGGCCAACTGCGGCGGCTGCGGCCGCGCGTGCGGCGCGGGCGAGGTCTGCACCGCGGGCGCCTGCGTGCTCTCCTGCGGGCCGGGCCAGACCGCCTGCACGGGCGTCTGCCGCGACACGGCCACCGACCGCGCCAACTGCGGCGGCTGCGGCCGCGTCTGCACCGCGGGCCAGGTGTGCACCGCGGGCGTCTGCGCGGCGGGCTGCTCCCCGACGCAGACCGTGTGCGGGGGTCAGTGCACCACCGTCGCGATCGATCCGGACAACTGCGGGACCTGCGGGCGGGTGTGCGCCGAGCCGGCCAACTCCTTCGGGGCCTGCGCGGCGGGCGTGTGCTCCTTCGTGTGCGCCCCGGGCTTCGCGGACTGCAACCGCGTCTCCACGGACGGCTGCGAGGTCAACACCCAGACCACCGTGACGAGCTGCGGCGGCTGCGGGACGGTCTGCGCCCCGGCCAACGCCGTGGCCGCCTGCGTGGCGGGCGCGTGCCGCGTCGGGAGCTGCAACGCGGGCTTCGCCGACTGCAACAACAACCCGGCCGACGGCTGCGAGGTCAACCTCGCCACCAGCGTCGGCAACTGCGGCGCCTGCGGCAACGCGTGCGCCACCGGGAGCTGCTCCGGCGGCGTGTGCGGGCTGCGCTGCAACAGCGGCGCGCGCCAGGTGCTGTCCATCGGCGTGGCGGCCTCGACGCTGCTGCCCAACCTCCCGTCGGGCGTGACCGTCACCACGGTGACCGACGCGCAGTGGCGGGCGATGACGCCGGCGCAGTTCCAGTCGTACCAGCTCATCATCATGGGGGAGGGCGCGTCGTCGACCAACTACCAGAGCACCGTCGACACGCGCGCCACCTGGGCGCCCGCGGTCAACGGGCGCATCGCCCTCACCGGCCTCCACATGATGGGCCACGGCCAGGGTCTGACGGTGCTGCGCGCCACCTGGGCGTGGCTGCTCTCGGGCCCCGGCACCGCGCTCTACGTGGACGGCCAGTTCGGCGGCACCTTCCGCGGCTTCAGCCAGCTCGTGCCCATCGGCACCTTCACCGGCACCGGCGGCCTCAGCCTCGACGCGGTGACCGTGACCGTCCCCTCGCACCCGGTGATGGCGGGCTCCAGCAGCGCCTCGCTCTCCAACTGGGGGCAGTCGGTGCACTCGCAGATCACCTCGGCGCCGACGGGCTTCGACACCCTCGCCACCGCCGGGGGACAGAGCGTGATGACCGTCCGCTCCACCGCCTGCGTCCCCTGACTCCTCCCGCCTGAGCCTCCCCTCCCCTCCCTGAACCCCCCTCAGCCCTTGGGCTCGCCCTCGACGATCACCGGGTCGTCCTGCTCCGGCAGGCGCTCGGTCTCGTCCAGGTCGATGAAGTGCCCCGACCGGGCGGCCTTGGTCTCCAGGTAGAAGCGGTTGTGCTCGTTGGGCGCCATCACGTGCGGCAGCCGCCCGCTCACCGTGATGCCGTGCTGCTCCAGCTGCCTGATCTTGTCAGGGTTGTTGGTCATCAGCTGGATCGACCGCACCCCGAGGCTCTGGAGCATGTGCGCGGCGATGGCGTAGTCGCGCTCGTCGTCTCGGAAGCCCAGCGCCCGGTTGGCGTCGACCGTGTCCAGCCCCTGCTCCTGCAGCGCGTAGGCCCTCACCTTGTTCACCAGCCCGATGCCTCGGCCCTCCTGGCGGAGGTAGAGCAGCACGCCCCGCTCCATCGAGGCCAGCGCCCGGAGCGCGGCCTCGAGCTGGTCGCGGCAGTCGCAGCGCAGGGAGCCCAGCGCGTCGCCGGTGAGGCACTCGGAGTGCAACCGGGTGGGAACGTCCGACGCGCCGATCACGTCGCCGTGCACCAGGGCGATGTGCTCCTTGTTGTCGCGGTTGTTCCAGAAGGCGACGATCTGGAAGTCGCCGAAGCGGGTGGGCAGCCGCGCCACCGCGTCGACCTTCACGCAGACGTGGTGCACCCCGAAGCCGCCGCAGTTGTGGTCGCGGTCGCGCTCGACGAGCTGCTGCAGCCCCGTCGGCTGCGCCTGGGTCTGCCCTTGGGAAGGCTTCTTCATCTATGACGTTCCTCTGTAACCGCTGCCCGACGCGCGCAGGTAGGCCAGCGCCCCGGCGTGCCCGGGGTCGATGCGCAGCACCTCCTCGGTCGCCCTCAGCGCCGCCGCCTCGTCGCGCAGCACCGCGCGGTGGATGCTCACCACGTGCTCGATGGTGCGCACCTTCTCCGCCGCGCTCGTGACCAGCGCCGCGCGCCGCCAGCACGCCGCCACCGCCTCGGCCCAGCGCCCCGCCTGCTCGTGCGCCGTGATCTCCCGCTCCACCGAGGCCAGCTCCGTCGCGCCCTGCGCCGTGGCCGCTGCCCGCCGCGCCCGGCCGCCGAAGACCGTCGCGCCCGAGCGCCCCTCGGGCACGTGGATCTGCGGCGTCTGCTTGACCCCCAGCCTCGCCATCAGGGCCCTGGTGCGGGCGTGCAGCTCCTCCCAGGTGAGGTCGTCCTTCGTGCGGCGCAGCACGTCGAGCATCGCGTGGCTGAAGGCCCCCTCGTAGATGCCCCCGAAGCTCGCGTCGGAGGAGGTCTCGTCGTCCGAGCACGCCCCCAGCGACACCGCGGGGAAGGCGTCGTGGAGCAGCGCCCCCATCGCCCCGTGCTCGGCCCCGGCGGGGGGCTTCTTCTTCTTCCGGGTCGAGGCCTTCGCGGGCCTCTTGCGCGCGGCCTTCGTGCCCCGCGTCACGTCGTAGCGCTCGGGCAGCGGAACATACCGCGGGCCCAGCAGCTCGACGCCCTCCGCGAGCCCTCGCGGCGCCGAGCGGGTGCGATAGGCCGCCGAGGCGGTGTCCTGCATGGTTCCAGCGTGGCAGGTGTCCCAGATCGCGGCGAGGCGCACCCCCTGGGGGACCTTCGCCAGCGCGCGGGCCAGCTCGTCGTCGGAGAGCACCCCGCGCTCCCAGTCGTGGTCGTGGGCGACCAGCACCTCGTCGTAGCCGTCCTCGTCGTCGCCGTCCTGGTCGGGGACGTGCGAGCCGTGCGTCGACGCGAAGAGCACCAGCTCGTCGCCAGGGCGCGAGCCCTCCAGCAGCGCGCCGATGGACGAGAGCAGCGCCGCCCGGGTGGCCTGCTCGTCGGCCAGCACCAGCACGTTGCGAGGATCGAAGCCGAAGTCCCGCATCAGCATCAGCGACAGCGTGCGGGCGTCGTTGACCGCCCCCTTGAGCGGCGGCAGCTCGCGGTCGGTGAAGCGGTTGATGCCCACGCAGAGAGCGCGCTTCGTCATGGGGGGCCTACAGCTCCACCCGAAGGCCCTCGGCCTCGGAGGAGGGATACAGGGCGGTGTACTCCAGCGCCCTCGCCAGGGCGGGGTCGGCCCAGGCCGCGGTGCGGTCGCAGCGGTAGTTGAAGCAGAGGGTGGCGCCCGGTCCGCCGTGGGCGATGACCCGGGAGATGCACTCGTCGTCGGGGTGGTCGAACACGCTGCCGTCGGTGCTGAAGAGGTAGCGCCCGCACTCGATGCGGTAGAGCAGCGGCCACGTGGTGTTGCCCCGGCTGCCGTGGTGCGAGACCTTCATGGCGTCGAGGCGCAGCGGGGCGTGGCCGCGCTCGGCGAAGAGGCGCTCGAAGGACTCCATCAGCACGCCGGGGTAGGCGTCGCCGGTGAGCAGGCAGCGCCTGCCGTCGTGCTCGGCGAGGAGCGCGATGCTGCTGCCGTTGGCCTCGGCGCCGTCCTGCGCGAAGGGGACGTCGAGCAGCTTCTCCAGGTCGGGACGGGCGCCGGGGCGGGGGCGCCTGCGGGCCTCCCTCGCGGGGGGATTCACCTCGCGGGCGCGCGTGGCGCCGGGGGCGATGCCCGCGTCGCGGCACTCCTTCTCCCAGGCGCTGCGGAGGCGCTCGAGGCCCGCGCGGTGGGGGGAGAGCAGCGTGAGGGTCATCGCGCCGTCGAGGGTGATCCGGGGGAGCGCGCCCTCCGCCGGGACCATCACGGCGTCGCCCTGGAAGGCGAGGTTCCAGGGGAGGCGGCGGGCGCGGAGGAGCTCGGAGAGGCGCTCTCCCTGGGCGGCGCCTCGGGTGCCTTCCGGCGTCGGGAGGTGGCGGAAGCCGTTGAACCAGATGTCCCCGAAGGTGACGCCGAGGGAGGTGTCTTCGAGCAGCTCGATGACCCCGCCGATGTGGTCGGCGTCGATGTGGGAGACGACCAGGAGCTCGAAGCGGCGCTGCGACGGAGGGAGCGCCGCGATGCGGGGGCGGAGGGCGCGGAAGGTGGCGGGCGTGCCGCCGTCGATCAGGATGCGACGCGGGGCGGAGGCGGGGCCGTAGTCGATCCAGAGGCAGTCCCCGTGATCGGCGGGCAGCATGTCGATCGCGAACATCTGGGCGCGACCCTACCACGCAGCGGAGAGGCCGCTCCGACGCCGCGATCAGTCGCCCGTCGGAACCACCCGGAAGCGCGTCCCGGTGGTGACCGAGGTGCAGTCCGGGGCGCGGGGCGTGGCGTCGATGCGACCGCCGGGGCACACCACGAAGGCGAGGCTTCCGTCGGGGTGCTCGAGGCCCACGGCGGCGCGGGTGGGGGCGTTCATCGGCTGGCCGGTGATGGTCTCGTAGATGAAGTCCATCGAGGCGTCGGCCTCGTTGTAGATCACCTCGAAGGAGGCGGTGCCGGCGAGGGGCATCGACGTCTCGCCGCTGTAGAAGCGCGCGTTCTTCCACTGGATGATCCAGCGGCGGATGGGGGCGCTGCCCACGACGACGGAGCACACCCCGTCGGCCCCGGTGACCAGGTCGACCCAGTAGGGAGCGATCACCCCGTTGGGCGCGCGCGTGCTGGGGATCGTCCCTCCGATGGCCATCGTCGGGTCGATCGGCATCTGGCTGATGAAGCCGTTGGAGTAGACCTGCAGCCCGAGGCTCTGCGGCACCGGGATGCCGAAGAAGCGCAGGGAGAAGGGAGCGACCAGCGTGGTCGACTCGTCGTCCGCGTTCACCAGCACGCGCTGTGCGCCGGGCAGCGTGCACGCCTCGACCAGCGTCGCGTCGGTGACCGTGCGTCGGTAGCGGGCGACCCCGCCCGCGTCGACAGGGGGTGTTCCCACGTCGACAGGGGGCGTTCCCACGTCGACAGGGGGTGTCCCCACGTCGACAGGGGGTGTTCCCACGTCGACAGGGGGTGTCCCCACGTCGACAGGGGGCGTTCCCACGTCGACAGGGGGCGTTCCCACGTCGACAGGGGGCGTTCCCACGTCGACAGGGGGCAGCGTGGCGTCGGTGGGGGCGCCGGTGTCCGACGCGCCGCCGTCGCTCTCGATGGGACCGGTGTTGCCGCTGCCGCGGGCGTCGCATGCGCCGAGCGCGGCGAGCAGGGAGATCGACCCGAGGACGCGGATCGAAGGGAGGGAGGACTTCATGCGATGGAGCTTCACGGGTCCTCCAGCGCTATCCCGGCGCGGCGACGCGCGTCAACGACGGGCGTCCGCGCTGGTGTCCGGAGTACGAGCGCGAGGTTGGCGGCGGGGAGTTCTTCGGTACGACCGCGAGGCGTCGTTACCCGGAGCCAGACCCTGAGCGTTAGCGAGGGGGAGCGCCCTCGACCGCCGTCAGCGCGTACCTCCGACGCTGCCCTACTCGCGAGAAGCAGCGGAGATTCCGGACGCGTATTGAGGCGTGGGCGGGATCTACCCCTCGCTAACGCTCAGGGTCTGGCTCCGGGTAACGACGCCTCGCGGTCGTACCGAAGAACTCCCCGCCGTGGGCCTCGCGATCGTACCGGGGACTCCTCGCTGACGGCCACGCGCTCGTACCGGGGACTCCCCGACGACAGCCTCGCGCTCGTACTCCGAACTCCAGGTCAGCTCACTCCGCCCGCACCGTCGCGCGCAGCCCCTCGGCGGCCGCGTCGGGCGCCACGATGACGTCGTACGCGATGGGCTCCAGCACCCACGCCGAGCTCGCGGTGTCCCAGTACGCGAGCTCGTCGGCGCGCACGGTCAGCGTCACCCGGGCGCTCGCCCCGGGCGCGAGCTCCACCTGCGCGAAGGAGCGCAGGTCGCGCGGGGAGCGCTCCACCCTCGACCCTCGCGCCGTCACATAGAGCTGCGCGGTCTCGATGGCCCTCACGGCTCCACGGTTGGTCACCGTCACCGAGGCCGTGAAGCTCTGGCCCGCGCGCACCGTCGTCGCCGAGAGCGAGAGCTCGCTGTAGCCGAAGGTCGTGTAGCTGAGCCCGCTGCCGAAGGCGTGCGCCGCAGGGACGCCCTCCCTCGCGAGGTGCCGGTAGCCGTGGAAATACCCGTAGGTCACCGCGTCGGAGCGGTTGTCGAAGACCGGCAGGTCGGCCTCCCGCTCGGGGATCGAGAAGGGCAGCCTCCCCGAAGGCGCCGCGTCGCCGAAGAGCACCTCGGCCAGCGCGCTGCCCCCCTGGACGCCCGGGTAGAACGCCATCACCACCGCCTCGACCTCGTCGCGCCACCCGCTCGTGAGGATCGCCGCGCCGCCCTCCAGCACCACCACCACCCGCTCGTGGAGCGCCGCCGCCGCGCGGATCAGCCCCACCTCCCCCGCCGGCAGCGCGAGCCCGTCGCGGTCGCCGGCGCCCACCTCCGCCTCGCCCTCGTCGCCCGCCTGGAGGCCCGTCACGACCACCACGGCGTCGGCCTCCCTCACCGCGCGCTGCCCCGCCTCGTCGAGCGCGTCGCCCGGGAGGTGCGTCACCGTGACCCCCGCCCCGACGCGCGCCCTCAGGCCCTCGAGGGCGGTCACCACCTGCGCCGAGCGCACGTTGCTGCTGCCGTGGTCGCCGAGGTTCTCGACGTCGGCGTTGCGCCCCAGCACCACGAGGCGTCGCAGCGAGCCCGCGTCGAGGGGCAGCGCGGGAGCACCGCGCGAGGCCTCGTTGCGAAGGAGCACCATGCCGCGGCGGGCGACCTCGCGGGCGAGCGAGAGGTGCTCCGGGGTGAGCCTGCGCGTGGGGTCGTCGGCGACCCGTGCGCGGGCGTCGAGGCCGTAGCAGAGCTGGGCGCGCAGGATGCGACGGAGCGAGACGTCGATCTCGCGCTCGCGGATCTCTCCCTGCTCGATGCGGGAGGTCAGCCGCTCGAAGTGCAGCCCGATGGGCATCTCGATGTCGAGGCCCGCGCGCACCGACTCGACGTCGCCGTGGGTGCCGAGGATCCAGTCGGACTCGACGAAGCCCGCGAAGCCCCACTCGCCGCGGAGCACGTCGCGCAGCAGGTGGGCGCTCTGGTCGCTCCAGTCGCCGTTGACCTTGTTGTAGGCGCTCATCACCGAGGCCACGCGGGCGTCGACCACGGCGCGGCGGAAGTGCGGGAGGTAGACCTCTCTCAGCGTGCGCTCGTCCATGCGCACGTCGACGCGGTGGCGGCTGTCCTCGATGCTGTTGGCGGCGAAGTGCTTGGCGCTGGCGAGCACCCCTCGCGACTGCACGCCCTCGATGAAGGCGACGGCCATGGCGCCGAGGTGGTGGGTGTCCTCGGAGTAGGTCTCCTGGGCGCGGCCCCAGCGGGGGTGGCGGAGGATGTTCATGGTGGGCGCGAGCAGCACGTCGACGCCGAGGGAGCGCACCTCCTCGGCGATGGCCTCGCCCACCCGGCGCTCGAGCGACGGGTCCCAGGTGGCGCCTCGCATCATGGCCACGGGGAAGGCCGTGGCCTCGACCTGGGTGAAGGCGCTGAGGCCGCGCGGTCCATCGAGCATGTGGAGCCCTGGGATGCGGTGGGCCTCGTTGCCCGGAACCTCCCACGTATGCTCGACGAGCCCGAGGGTGTGGCCGTGCATGAGCGCGACCTTCTCCGCGGGGGTGAGCGCCGAGAGCAGGGCGGTGATGCGGGCCTCGATGGCGTCGGCGTCGGCCGAGCCGCAGTAGGCGCGGGTCGCCGCGGTGGGCGTGAAGGCCTCGGCGACGTAGGAGCGGGTGCTGTCCATGGGGTTCACCTGGGGCCCGTCGTCACAGGCGGCGAGGGCCGCAGAGAGCGCGAGGGCGGCGACGCGAAGGCGGATGGAGCGCGAGGGCACGGCGACCGGAGCGTACACGCCCGACGTGCCATGACCGGAGGTGAGGGGCGCTCTACCCAAAGGCCGATCCGCGCAGTAACGGATTGCCCATGATCCGCCGCGCCGCCCTCCCCCTGCTCATCGCCGCTGCCGCTGCCTGCTCGTCGGACCCGGCGCCCGGCGCTCCTCCCTCCGACGCGGAGACCCCCGCCGACGTCGTCGTCGCCATCGACCTGGGAAGCCCGGTCGATGTGCCCACGGTCGATGTGCCCACGGTCGATGTGCCCACGGTCGATGTGCCCACGGTCGATGTGCCCACGGTCGATGTGCCCGCGGTCGATGTGCCCGCGGACCGTGGCGCTCCGGTCGATGTCGGGGTCGATGCCGGGGCGCGCGATGCGGGCTTCGACGTGGTGGATGTCCTGGTGGTGGTCGATGTCGCGACGGACGTGGGCCGTGACGCGGGCGCTCCCGACACCGGTCCGGTCGACGCCGGGACCCCCGACGCGGGCTGCGTCTCTCCCCGTCGCCTCTGCGGCGAGGTGTGCACCGACACCGCGAGCGACAGCGCCCACTGCGGCGGCTGCGGGGTGCGCTGCGCCGGGGTGTGCAGCCGCGGAGCCTGCACCCAGGTGGCCCAGGTGGCGGCGGGAACGGACTTCACCTGCGCCCGGCTGGTCGACGGCGCGGCGCGCTGCTGGGGCAACAACGAGAACGGGCAGCTCGGCGACGGAACCGGCGGGACGCGCACCGGGCGCTGGCGGCCGACGCCGGTGATCGGCCTCGCCAACGCCGTGCAGATCGTGGCGGGCAACACCCACGCATGCGCCCGCCTGGCCGACGGGACGGCGCAGTGCTGGGGGCGCAACAGCAGCGGGCAGCTCGGCGGCGGGACGGCCGGGGGCCTCGGGCTGACGCCTCGCGCGGTCGTCGGCCTCGTCGGCGTTGCAGAACTCTCCCTGGGGGAGAACTTCACCTGCGCCCGGCTCAACGACGGGACGGTGCGCTGCTGGGGCAACAACCTCAGCGGGCAGATGGGCCTCGGGACGCAGACCGGCTCGGTGCTCACTCCGACGATGGTCCCGGGCTTGAGCGGGGTGGTGTCGATCTCGTCGGGGGTGGCTCACACCTGCGCGGTGCTCTCCGACGGGACGGCGCGCTGCTGGGGGATGAACTTCCAGGGCCAGAGCGGCGCGGGCGCCGGGGTGGATCGGGCGCTGTCTCCCGTGATGGTCCAGGGGCTGAGCGGCGCCGTGGGGATCTCCCTCGGCAGCTTCCACTCCTGCGCATGGCGCTCCGACGGGACCGCTCGCTGCTGGGGGGACAACAGCGGCTACGACCTTGGCGACGGCACCAGCGCCCGCCGCGACGCGGCCGTGGCCGTGCTGGGCCTCGACCGGGTGGCGAACCTCACCTCGGGCGCCTCGTTCACGTGCGCGCGGCGAACCGACGGCGCCGTGCTCTGCTGGGGCACCAACGCCCTCGGGCAGATGGGAGACGGAACCCTCGGCGGCGCCCAGATGACCCCGACGGTGGTTCCAGGGCTCGGGGCGGTGACGGAGGTCACGGCGCGAGGCAACCACGCCTGCGCCCGACGGATGGACGCGAGCGTCCGCTGCTGGGGAAGCGACGCGGCGGGAGAGCTTGGCGACGACGCGGGCCTCTCGGGCCACCGCACCCCGGAGACGGCGCTGGGCGTGCGGGCCGGCGCGGTGCAGGTCGCGGCGGGCGGAGAGCACACCTGCGCCCGCTTCGCAGACGGATCGGCGCAGTGCTGGGGCAGCGGCAACACCGGCGAGCTCGGCGACGGCGTCACGGCGAGGTCGCGGCACGTGCCCGTCGCGGTGAGCGGGCTCACGGGCGCCGCGGCGCTCGCGGCGGGGAGCTTCGGCACCTGCGCGAGGATGACCGACGGGACGGTGCGCTGCTGGGGATACAACAGCGACGGACAGATCGGAGACGGCACCGAAGGGGGCACCCGCGCGACGCCGACGGTGGCGCTCGGGCTGAGCGGGGTGACCGACCTCGGGCTTGGGCAGACCTTCGCGTGCGCCCTCTCGGGAGGGAGCGTGCGGTGCTGGGGGAGCAACAACAACGGGAGGCTGGGGATCAACTCCGCGGGGATGTACGGGATCCCCCGGGCGAGCAGCCCGGTGGTGGGGCTGAGCGGCGCGGCGGGGGTGGGCCTTGGGTTGTTTCACGCGTGCGCGTGGACCAGCGCGGGCGCGGCGCGGTGCTGGGGAGCCAACGACGACGGACAGCTCGGCGACGGCACCACCACGGCGCGCTGGGTGTCCACGGCGGTTCCGGGGACGGGCACCGTGACCGCCCTGGTCGGCGGCTACAGCCACACCTGCGCCCTGCGCTCCGACGGGACGGTGGCCTGCTGGGGCCGCAACTCCGCCGGGCAGGTGGGGGACGGCACCACCACGAGCCCACGCCCCGCGGCGATCGCGGTGGCCGGGCTGACGGGCGTGGCGCAGCTTGCGGCCGGGGAGTTTCACACCTGCGCCCGGAGGACGGACGGCACGGTGCGCTGCTGGGGCAACAACGACTACGGGCAGTGCGGCGACGACTCGCAGGGGGGCTCGCGGCCCTCGCCGGTGACGGTGCGCGAGCTCACGGGCGTGGCGGAGATCGCCGCGGGCGCCAACCACACCTGCGCTCGGATGATGGACGGGACGCTGCGCTGCTGGGGCAGCGACCGGACGGGTCAGCTGGCGCTCGGAGCGCTCCGAACGCCGCGCTGGTGAGCGGGGGGAGCGATCAGAAGCAGATGCTGCCCGAGCAGCGCAGCCCGAGGTTGCAGGTGTTGCCCGCGCAGCAGGGCTGGAGGCGGCTGCCGCAGCGCACGCTGGTGCCGCAGCGGTTGGTGGACGAGCAGGAGAGGCCGACGTTGCAGGTGCTTCCGCCGCAGCAGACCTCGCCCGACGCCCCGCACGACGAGCAGGTGCCGCTGGCGCAGGCGAGGCCGACGTTGCAGGTGCTTCCGGCGCAGCAGGGCTGACCGCTGGTGCCGCAGGCGACGCACGACCCGCCGCTGCAGGTGAGCGTCGCGCCGTTGCAGGTGCTCCCGCCGCAGCAGGTCTGACCCGCGTCTCCGCAGGTGGACACCTGGCAGGTGTTGCTGCGGCAGGCGAGGCCCGAGGAGCAGGTCGACCCGGCGCAGCAGGTCTGGCCGGGGCCGCCGCAGGCCTGGCAGGCGTTGGTGAGCAGGGAGCACTGGAAGCCGGCGCCGCAGAGGCGCCCGGGGCAGCAGGTCTGGCCGGGGCCGCCGCAGGCCGTGCAGGTGGAGCCGTTGCAGGTGGAGCCCGCCGCGCAGGTGCTTCCGCAGCAGGGCTGGCCGGGAGCGCCGCAGGCCTGGCAGAAGCCGTCACGGCCGCAGAGCAGCGAAGCGCCGCAGGCGGGGGTCGTGCGCTGGCAGCAGCGCTGGCCCGCGCCGCCGCAGGCCTGGCAGGTGTTCACGCCCCCGAAGAGGCCCGAGCACTCGGCGCCGGCCTCGCAGGTGCGAAGGCCGCAGCAGGGCTGGCCGGGGGCGCCGCAGGTGGTCCCGGTGTCGCGGCGGCCGGTGTCGACCGGGACGTCCATCGCCGCGCCCGTGTCGACGCGGGGAAGGTCCATCGGCGAGACCACGTCGAGGCTGGGAGCGTCCACCGGGGTCACCGGGACATCGATGGGCGACGGGGCATCCATGGGCGCGCCGGTGTCGGGCGTCGCGGGGACGTCGGGGGTAACCCCGAGGTCGACGGGAGCGCCGACATCGACCGGGACATCGCTCCCCACGGGGACGTCCGCCGGGCTGACCGGGACATCGACCGCAGGCACGTCCGTCGGGCTGACCGGAACATCCGTCGCCGGGGCATCCTCCTCCCCGGAGCCGGTGTCCTCGACGGACCCGACGTCGTCCTCGAAGAAGCCCGCGTCGGGGTCGACCACGGGAGCATCACCGTCGCTACAGCCCACCGACAGCACGGCCGCGAGAGCGACCCACTTCACCCAACGATTGCTGACCATGGGCGCACCATACACGCACTTCACCGACGGGGTCGGGCGAGCCCGGCGAGGCGCTGCTCGATGACGGCGCGGTCGGGCGATCCCCCGACCTGGCGCCACACCTCGTTGCCCTGGCCGTCGACCAGCACATAGGTCGGCGTCGCCCTCAGCCCGTAGCGGCGCACCACCATCTGCGCGGCGGGCGACTCGATGTCCACCCTCACCACCGCCATCCGTCCATGAAGCGCTCGTTCGAGACCGTCGACCGACGGTCGTGCCACCAGGCAGGGGCCTCACCAGTTGCTGTAGACGTCGATGAGCGCGGGGGTGCCATTGCCGATGGCCGCGGCAAAGACCGCGGGCGCGTCGTGGGTGCCCCGACCGGGGCGCAGCACCAGCACCGCGAGCGCGACCGCGGCGGCCTGCGCGACGAGGGTGTAGCGGCGCCAGCCCGCGAGGCGGTGACCGTCGGGGCGACCGTCGACCCACCACGCCGCGAGGAAGGCCACGACCGCCAGGGAGACCAGGGCGTAGGTGAGGGCTGGGTGCATGGCGGAGGGAGTAGCGCAGGCCTCGGATACACGCCATGTAGCAGCGATGTCCGCCCGAGAGACCGTCGACCGCTACCGCGCGCTGGCCCAGCGCGACCCGGACGCCTGGCTGCCCGATCTGGCGAGGAGCCTCAACGACGAGGCCATCGCGCTGCTCGGCGCGGGCCGCAAGACCGAGGCGCTGGCCGCCTCGCGCGAGGCGGTCGACGCTCACCGGGCGCTGGCGCAGCGCAGCCCGGAGGCCTTCCTCCCGGGCCTCGCCATGAGCCTCCACAACATGGGCAACGCGCTCCGGAGCCTCGGGCGCAGGAGGGAGGCCGGGAGCGCCGCCCGCGAGGCCGTGGGGCTCTATGGATCGCTGGTGCGAGAGAGGCCCGAGGCCTTCGGGCTGCACCTCGCCAGCAGCCTCACCGCGCTCCACGCGACGCTCGACGAGGGGCCTGGGCGGGCCGAGGCCCTGGGGCTTGTCGAGGAGGGCATCGGGCTGATCTGGCCGTGCTTCGAGCGAGCGCCGCAGGAGTCGAGCGCCGCCATGACCATGCTGTTCGAGCTGGCGCTGGACCTCTCCGAGGCGCTGCGGCGAGCGCCCTCGGCGTCGCTGCTGGCGAGGGGGAAGGCGTTCAGGCGGTTGATGGGGCGGTGAGGCCGGCGCTCACTTGAGCGGCAGGCCGAAGGCGAGGTGGAAGGGGATGCCCGCGAGGTCGGCCCGGGCGCTCACGGAGAGCACCACGCTGCGCTGCTCGCCCTGGGTCACCACCTGGGCCTCCAGCCGCGCCGCCTCCTGCGCCGTCGGGAAGAGGAACACCGCCGCCGCCTGCTCGAAGAGAAGCTTCACCTCGGGCTCCTCGGCGCCCGGAGGGAGCTGCGCCAGCACCCAGCGGGCGAAGCGCACCACGCGCCCGGTGAGCACCTGCGCCGAGAGCGGCACCACGTCGTCGCCCTTCCTCGCCGTCGGCATCGACGACAGGATGATCGCGTCGCTGTTGCGGCCGCTGCCGAGGCCGATGATCCCGAGCTCGGCCAGCCGGCTCTGGGCCCTGATGGAGTAGAAGGTCTCCGTCGGCACCAGGTTGCCCGCGTCGCGACCGCTGGGCAGCTCGTACGAGCCGGCGGCCTTGAGGGCCCCCTGCGGCCCGACGATGCGCGCGAAGGCGCCGCTCTTGTGGTAGCTCGCCGAGAGCATCGCCCCCAGCGCCGCCACGGGGGATCCGAACACCACGCGACGCGCCGCGCCCGTGCCCTCGGTGCGAAGCACCGGGCGGTTGCTCACCACCGCGAGCCAGCGAGAGGCCTCGTCGGCGCGGAGCTCCTTCCATGCCGAGGGGAGCGAGCCGTCGTCGTCCTCGATGCGGGCCGAGACCGCGTGCGGGTCCTTCTGGCCGAAGAGGGCGGAGGTCACGCCCGCCACCACGGGGATGTCGTTGTCCGCGCCGAGGTTGGCCAGCTCCTGCAAGCGAGCGGGGTCATCGACCGCGTCGAACACGAAGATCGCGTCCGGCGCCTCGTCCTCGGGCACCTCCGGGAGCGCCGCCCGGATCGCGTCGAGCGTCCCGGCGGCGTCCACGTCCAGCACCTCGACGCCGATGCCCGCGTTCTCGGGGCACTGGTCTACCAGCAGCTTGAGTCCTCGCCACGCCGACTCCAGCGCCGACACCTCGGGCGAGCGCAGGATGTCCACCGCGGTGCCGAACACCTCGGCCTCGATCACGTCCCTCGCGCCCCGCCCCGCGGCGGGCTGCGTCGCCGTCGTCGAGGGCCCTCGCATCGCCTTGAGGAAGCTGCTCACCGCGGTGCCCGCGGAAGGCGGCGCCACCGGGGTGCTGTCCGCCGAGAGCAGCGAGTCGAGCGTGGTCGACGCGGGCGCCGCCGCCGGGGCGGGCGCCGCCGCCGGGGCGGGCGGGGTCACGTTGAGCTTCGTCTTGAGCGCCGCGGCCAGCTTGCCGTCGCCCACCAGCTCGATGACCCTCGCCACCGCCGTCACCGGGTCGGGGCGCTTCGTCGCGTCGGTCTGCGCCAGCGAGGCGCCCAGCGCGGAGAGCCCCGCCAGGGCGGGGACCGAGGCGATCACGTCGCTGGCCTGGAAGGCCTTGAGCGAGCCGAAGGCCACCGGGTAGGAGCGCTTCGCCCCGTCGCCGAGGCGGTCGGGCACCGTCGCGTCGACCTTCAGCGCGGTCGCCTCGAGGGTGGGCGCGAAGCTGTTGGGGGACACCGTGAAGCGCCGCCCGGAGGGCTTCGCGGTGAACGCGCCCGCCACGAGCCAACGCACCCGCACGCCCGTCTTGTCGTCTGTGCTCATCACCGTCACTCCAAACCTATGAGAGGGGGATCAGGAAGAGGTCTGCGAAGGGGGGATAGAGAGAGTCTCAGAGGCCCGCGCCGATGAGGTCCATGTCCGCCTCGTCGTCGGCGTCGGGGGCGTCGTTGCTCGCGTCGCCGAGGCCGCCGTCGCGTACGATGCCGGTGCGCGCGTCGACGCGGAGCACGCGGTTCCAGAGGGAGGGGTCGCTCGCCACGAAGGCGTTGTTGATCACGTAGATCGCCCGGTCGGCCGCCGCGCGGCGGAAGATGCGCGCCGGCACCTGCGGCCTCGCGCGGTCGCGGTCGGAGACGATCACCTGCTCGCTCACCTGCACCCCCTCGGCGCGGTACTGGAGCGAGGTCTGCAGCTCGAAGGTGCGCTCCCAGCCCGTCTCCGCGACGACCACGGAGTACTCCTTCTTGTATTCGAAGCGCGCCGGCCCGAGGCAGCGACCGCTCGCGGTGCGCAGCGGCTCGGCCACGAAGCGGTCACCCTGGAGCATCATCAGCCGCGCCTGGCGGCGGCAGGTGAGCGGGTTGTTCTCGTCGGCGCAGACCTCTCCCTCGCCGATGAGCACCCGGCGCGCGCCGATGGACTCGAGCCTGAGCCTGGGGCGCCGGGGGAAGGTGCGGAGCGTGCCGATGGCGCGCACCCCGACGCGGTCGCCGGTGAACTCTGCGAGGGCCACCGGGCCGACGGCCTCGCCGTTGTCGAAGCGGTCGACGATGACCCACACCAGCCGGAGGCTGGGGGAGAGGCGCTGGACGACCACGTCGTCTTCGGTGAGCGGGCGCTGCGGCACCGGGGCGCTCGGCTCGGCGGACTCGCGGCAGCGGATGGTGGGCTCGCGCCACGCGACCGGCTGGTCGGTGCAGTCGCGCACGTTGCCCTGCGCCATGCCGGGGGTGTAGCCGCGGATGAGCAGCCGGGCCCAGGCGTCGGCGCGCAGCGTGGGCACGGCGCCGGCGACCGAGGGGGGCGCCGCCACGGCGCACACCATCGGCACGGGCAGCGGAGCGGCGGGCGGCGGGCGGTTGCTCGAACACGCGGACGCGACGACCGCGCCGGCGAGGCCCAGCGCGGCGCAGAGCCCGAACCAACGAACAACCCCGTGGGTGGAGAGCACTCTCATGGGAACGACAACCCCTGCGCGCCAGAAGACAGAAGAGCTTCAGGGCCGGATCAATGACCCCGGCCGGATGGTACACGCCTCGGATCGTTGTCAGCGAAGTTTTCTCCGAGCGCGGCGGAGTACGCCCGGGCGAAGTCGCGGCCGAAGATGGCGGAGGTGATCTCCTTGTCCTCGGTGAGCTCGTCGTGGAGGGCCAGGTAGCGCTTCCACGCCGCGGCGGCCTTGAAGGGGCCGAAGCTGAAGGCCCCGGCCTCGCCGTCGACGTGGCGCATGATCCCAGCGGGAGAGAGCCGCACCTGGAGCAGCTTGCGGACGCCCTCCATCACGGCGCCCAGGAGGGCGACCTGGTGGGTCATGATCTCGGCGTACTGACCGCGGAGCTGCTGCATCCGGGCGTCGCCGTCGCCGGTCCAGTCGAGGAGGTACTCGAGCACGGGGCGAGGGTCCTGCGCGTCTTCGATGGGCGTCGGGTCGGCGCTGCGGCGCTGCGAGCCGACCATCTCGGTGCCGAACTCCTCCTGGCTGCGACGCAGGCTCACGTACGCGGTGCCGAAGGTCTCCAGCGCCGCGAGCGCCCTCACCAGGAAGCCCTCCATCTCCTGCGGCGACTGCGGCGCGGGCCGAGACGGGACGAGGTACTGCGCGAGCTGCTGCACCAGCTGACCGGCGGCCCCGCCGGAGCCGTCCTGATCGCCCGGGAGGGGCACGTTCTGCGACTGGGCGAGGGCCTTGAACTGCGGCTCGGAGGCGACCTCGGGGAAGCTCTCGGCGAAGAGGGTGATCGCCGCCGGCACCTGCGCCGCGGGGACCTGCGAGAGGGCGTTGACGAGGCCCTGCTGGAGTTCTTGCCAGGCGCGGCGGTGCGCGGCGTAGAGGGGGCGCAGCGCGAGGATCTGGTTGCGCGCCGGGCCCATCATCGTGGGCCGGGCGGTCTGCGCCGCGGCGTGGCTGGCCATGATCGACGCGGTGTCGATCATCATGGTCGAGGAGACGTCGTTCTCGATGGAGGGGTGGCCCGAGGCGACCCTGGACTGGGTGCTCTTGAGGAGCCCCGCGGAGACCACGGTGGAGTCGGCGTTGGTCGAGGCCGACTGGGTGATCATCTGCTCGGGCACGTTGGCGAGCTGGAAGGTCAGCCTCAACGCCCCGATGCGGAACTCGTACTCGGGCCCCGGGATGCCCACCGGCTGGTTGGGCGCGAGGCGCTGCCCCCCGACGGTGGTGCCGTTGGTGGAGCCGAGGTCGTAGTAGGCCGCGTTGCTCTGGTCGAAGGCCACCACCGCGTGCCACTGCGACACGAAGGGGAAGGGCAGCGGCAGGTCGTTGAGGGCGTTGCGACCGATGCGCACCGGCGTCTTGGCGAACGCGAACGAGCGGGATGAGTTGTCCTGGAAATTATCGACGCGGACGAGCAGGGCCAACATCAGAAAGGCGCCTTCGTGGTCTTCGTTCGGAGGGTTCGCGGCCGACGGCGGCGCGACAGTATCACAGCGACCCGGACAAAAATCGCGGAGGCGATTTGACGCTCGGCGCGCGGTGTTTCTGCTGGGGATGTCGCCGAAGCACAGGACCAAGAACGCTTCGGCTGGAAAGGCAGAAACCACCATGATGACCCTCTGGCGTCCCTTCGGCATCGACTCCTCCCTCCGTGGCCTCGACCGTGAGGTGGAGCGGATCTTCCAGGACAAGTCCTTCGCCCATCGCCCTCGCCCCGAGGCGCCCGCGGAGGTCTTCGAGAACGAGGAGAACATCACCCTCCGCGTCGACCTCCCCGGGGTGAACCAGTCCGACGTGCAGGTCGGCGTAGAGAACAACGTGCTGACCATCAAGGCCACCCGCACCGCCCCCGCGGACGACGGCCGCACCGTCTACCACCTCGCCGAGCGAGGCTACGGCGAGGTCACCCGCACCTTCCGTCTGCCGGGCCGCGTGGCGAGCGAGAGCGCCGAGGCCAGCTACGCCGACGGCGTGCTCACCATCCGCTTCCCCAAGCGCGCGGAGGCGAAGGCCCGCACCATCGAGGTGAAGACCCGCGGCAACGCCTCGTGACCCCGGCGCGCGACCTGTGCCACGGTCGCGGGCGTGCCTCGATCACCCCTCCTCGCCTTCCTCCTCTTGAGCGCGTGCCCGTCGCGGGCGCATCGACCACCTCCCGATGCGTCCGCGGCGACGGCCGCCCTCCCGGATGTCCCCTCGGCCATGCACGTCTGCTACGGCCCCAACGGCTCGGCCGTCGAGGTCGATCGCGCCACCGCGTGCGCCTCCCTCGGCGGGAGCGAGACGCCGCCGATGGAGGTTCCGAGAGGGCCCGAGGTGCGTCGCGACGGTGGCACCGCGCAGCCTCCGCCGCGCTGAAGGACAGGGGCTCCAATGTTGTCAGCCGGTCGTCGGATCGAGAGCACCTGCGCTATGGTCGACCCATGAAGCGGCGGGCATCTGCTCTCTCCACCGTGCTCTTCCTCGGGCTCTCATCCGGCTGTGGCGGTGACGAGGCGACGACCTTCCCTCCGGGGCTGCAGCCCTTCGAGGCCGTGACCGTGCCGCTCCCTCCGGCGACGGCCAGCGAGCCCCACCCGGAGGTCTTCGTCACCCGCGTGGGCGAAGGGGCGGACTACGAGTGGGCCCAGGGGCGCGGCTACGTGCACGCCCCGCTGGCGCGCGTCTACGAGGCCCTCCGCGACCCCGACGTCACCACCGACCGGCGGCGCGTCTCGGAGTACACCGTCACCCACAACAGCGAGCCGGAGTATCCCTTCAGCTACCGGGTGCACAACGTCGTGCACGACCTCGTGACCATCGAGTTCGACATGTCGTGGCGCCTCGGCCCCAACGACGGCTCCGAGGCGGCGCCCACCGCGGTGAGCGCGGTCTACCAGAAGACCTTCGGCAGCACCTTCATCGACGTGCTCCGCGGCGACATCGTCGCCCGCCAGGTCGACGCCAGCACCACCGACATCGAGATGGTGCGGCACATCCGCTCGAGCGGCGCCGGGGGCCCGGAGGCCGCGATCTACCTCCAGGACGTCTACAACAACGTGCTCGCCCGGGTGCGCGGCCAGCCGCTCCCGCGCTTCTAGGAGTCGAAGCTCCGATGGCGATCCGCTGGCTGGGCCCCTCGCTGCGCTTCCCCTCCCCCCACAGCGCCGACGCCGACGGCATCGTGGCCGTGGGCGGCGACTGCTCCCCCGCGCGGCTGCTGCTCGCCTACCGCAGCGGCATCTTCCCGTGGCCGCTCTCGGACACGCTGCCGCTGTTCTGGTTCTCCCCCGACCCCCGCTGGGTGGTGCTGCCCTCCGAGGCGCACCTGCCGAAGAGCCTCCGCAAGCAGATGCGCCGCGGGGTCTACGAGGTGCGCTGCGACACGGCCTTCGAGGCGGTGATCGACGCCTGCTCCGCGGTGCCGCGCCCCGGCCAGCAGGGCACCTGGATCATCCCGGAGCTGCGCGAGGGCTTCGTCGAGCTGCATCGCATGGGATACACCCACTCCATCGAAGCGTGGCAGGACGGCACGCTGGTGGGCGGGCTCTACGGCCTCGCGCTGGGCAGAGCCTTCTTCGGGGAGTCGATGTTCGCCCTCGCCCCCGACGCCTCGAAGGTGGCCTTCGCCACGCTGCTGGCCAACCTGCACCGATGGGGCTTCGACTTCGTCGACTGCCAGACGCGCACCGACCACCTGGTGCGCTTCGGGGCCATCTCGTGGAGCCGGCAGCAGTACCTCGACGCCCTCGCCCTCGCCCTGGAGGGAGAAGACCGCCTGGGCAGGTGGCAGCTCGAGCTGGACCCGGCGGCTGCTGCGCTAGCCATGCGAGAGTGAGCCGGGGAGGGGCGTTTCTGCCCTCGGCGCGGCTCCACGACAGCTGGCACCATGTTCGCTAAGGTCGCCGGGCGGAGGACACGATGACGCACATGCGATGGATCGTTGGCACACTGCTGCTCCCCATCGGGGCGCTGGTGATGGGCGGCTGCTACTACGACTTCGGCGACGACGGCGACCGCGCCGACACACCCCCGTCGACCCGGGGCGACTACGGGGGCACGCCCTCGACGAACGCCGTGCGCTGGAGCGGGAGGGCGGACACCTTCCGCGGTGACCTCGGCCAGGTCGAGGGCTTCGACGGCGCCCAGGCCACGATCTCCGGGAGCGACTACGGCACCTCGTCGAGCTCGGTGCGCATCGACGCCGAGAACACCGCCGACCGATGGTGGGCCATGACGCAGCTGAGCGTCACCGGGTCGCTGCACCACCCGTCACTCGTGCCGGGCGCGCACATGGTGTTCAACAGCCGCAGCCGCACGTCGACCCGGACGACCACCGGGGCGCCGGCGCTGCATGTGTCCGCGCTGGGCTGTTCGGGCCCGCGGCTCAACCAGTTCAGCTACGACCGCAGCGCCGACGAGGTCGTCGTCGACGTGTCCGCCGGCCCCACGGAGGACACCCGACGGCTCACCTTCGACGCGACCTTCGCCGGGCCGAGCGGCCAGCAGCACGTCACCGGGTCGTTCGTGTTCGACACGCAGTAGCCCTCCGACGCGCCCCCAGCGCCGGGGCATTGTTTGATAGACCAACCGACGGCGGCACCCAAGGACCACGCGCCCTCGCGGGTGTCTCCGCCCATCGGAGGTCAGTCGTCATGTCCATCGCCCGCTCAGCCCCTTCGCGCCGCTCGCACGCGGCCGCCATCCTCTCCCTCTCGCTCTTCGGCGCCTTCGGGTGCGCCCGGCGACCCGCCGTGGAGACGGGCCCCACGCTCCCGCTCCGACGCGTGGTGGTCTACCGGAACGGCGTCGGCTACTTCGAGCGCCAGGGCCGCGTCGAGGGCGATGCGGTGAACTTCCGGGTCTCGCAGTCCGAGGTAGGGGACTTCCTCGCCACGCTCGCGGTCATGGAGCAGGGCGGCAGCAGCGTGCGCTCCGCGGCCTTCCCGATGCCCGAGGAGCAGGCCGCCGACGCGCCCCCGGCCCCGGAGCGACGGCGCAACGTGAGGCTCGCCCTCGACGGCCGGGAGCACGACCTCGTGGTGGGCTACACCGTCGAGACCCCCATCTGGCGACCCACCTATCGGCTGGTCTTCCAGGGGGCGCAGCCGCAGGTGCAGGCCTGGGGCATCGTGCAGAACCTCTCGGGGGAGGACTGGTCCAACGTGAACCTCTCGCTGGTGTCGGGCTCGCCGGTGTCGTTCCGCTCGGAGCTGGCGACGCCGGTGATCCCGGTGCGGCCGACGGTGACCGACCGGGGCGCGGTGATCGACGCCGTACCGCAGAGCGACACCACCCTCGCCCAGGAGGAGCAGCGGCAGATCGTTGCTCCCGTCGCCGCCCCGACGCCCGCGACCGGAACGCCGGCCGCGGAGATGGATGACGCAGGCGGCAGCGGGTACGGCCGCGGAGGAGGCGTCGCGACCCGCTCTCGCGCCCCGAGGCGCCCGTCGGCCACCGCGGCGCCGGCAGCCCCGATGGCGGGAGGCTACTACCGCCAGCCCGTGCCCTCGATGCAGGCCCCGCCGCCGCCGCCGAGCTCCACGCCGCGCAACCTCGCCGCGCTCGCCGCGCTCGCGGTGCAGGGCGGCGCGACCCGCTACGACCTCCCGCAGACGGTCACCATCCCCGACCGGAGCGCCACCATGGTGATGCTCGTCGCGAGGGACGTCCCTGGCGAGCAGATGTACCTCTTCGCCCCCGACCCCGGCGTCGGCGACTCCGGCGCCCACCCCTTCCACGTCGCCCGCTTCGAGAACCGCACCGGAGGCACCCTCGAGCGCGGCCCCATCGCCATCTTCGAGCACAACGCCTTCCTCGGCCAGGGGATGATGGAGTCGCTGCCCGACGGGGCGACCACCACGGTGCCCTTCTCCCTGGAGCGCGGCGTCGCCGTCGAGTCGTCGCAGACCTCCGCCGTCGAGGGCTCGCGCCTCGTGCGCATGGTGCGCGAGACCCTCACCATCGAGCGCTACAGCGTCACCCGCACCACCTACCGCGCCCGCAACGGGCTCGACCACTCCGTGCGCCTGCTCTACCGCCACGCCCTCGACGGCGCGCAGCTCTTCGAGCCCCCGACCGGCACCGAGACCAGCAACGGCAACGCGCTCGTGCCGACCGCCATCGACTCGCACGGGCGCAGCGAGGTGGTGGTCACCGCGCGGAGGCCCTTCACCGTCAACGCCGACCTCTCCAACGACCAGGCCGCCGACGCGCTCACCGCGTACCTGCGCGACGGCCATCCGCCCGACGCCATCGCCGCCACGCTGCGCTCCGCCCTCGACCTGCGGCGCCAGATCGCCGAGCTCACCCAGCAGCGGGACAACCAGGTCACCCGGCGCGATGACCTCCAGCGCAACGCCGAGGAGACCCGGGGCAACCTCCTGGCGATCCAGCGCAACCCGGCCGCGGCGGACCTCCGCGCCCAGCTCACCGCGCGCCTCGCCCGCACCGCCACGGAGATCGACCAGACCATCCGGCGCATCGTCGAGCTCGACACCCAGGTCGGCGAGCGCCGGGTGCGGCTGGTCGAGGCGATCCGAGGGGTGGAGCTCGACGTGAACGCTCCGACGACGCCCGCCAACACGCCCGCCCGCTGAACCGCGCTACGGCGTCGCCTCCACCGGGGCGTCGCTCCCGAAGGCGCACGCCCGAGCGCTCGACCCCGCCCACGGCATCTCCTCCAGAAGCTCCGCCCGCCGTAGCCGCTGCGCCGCCTGTCGCAGCGCCGTACGCAGCCGACACCGCGCCGCCCGGTCGCTCGCCTCGGGCGGCAGGAAGACCGGCGCGGCGCGCAGCCACGCGTCGGCCAGCTCCCGCTCGCTGGTGAGCCGGTAGGCCACCAGCGCGAGGGCCTCCACGGAGTCCACCGTCGGGTCGCCGAGGGCCTCGATCACCGCCCCCAGGCGGCGACCGCTCGCGGCCGCGACGGCTCGGAGCACCAACGCCGAGCGCTCCCTGGCGGGGGCATCCCTCGCGGGGGCGTACTCGCCGAGGCGCCACCACTCGACCAGCGCCGCCAGGCGGGCGTTGGACGAGGGCGCTCGCAGCTCGGGCGAGCTCCATGGGTTGGAGAGCTCGGAGAGCTCGACCCCGACGCCGGGGAAGTGGGCCACGATGGGGCGGTAGCCGCGCGACGTGCTCGGAGCGGCGCGCATCACCTCCGCCACCGAGGCCCACGTGAAGCCCTGGGGCCAGTCCTGGCCTCGGGCGAAGCGGGCGTCGAGGGTGTCGACGGCCAGCGAGGTCGCCACCGAGGCCAGGGCTCGGAGGGTCGCGCGAAGCAGCGAGGGGCGACGCCACCAGGCGGGGCGGATCGTCGCTCCGTGCGTCGTGGCGCGAAGGGCGATGCGGTGCTCGATCACCAGTCGGGCGAGGTCGACCGTGACGGCGTCGGGGCAGCCCGTCGAGGCGCACACCGCCGCCGCGTCTCGCACGCAGCTCGCCGCCTCGCGGAGCAGCATCGGGAAGGTCGGGTCCGCCAGCGAGGAGCGCAGCGTGGCGGCGTGGCGATCCATGCACGCGAGCCTGCCCTCGGGCACCGTGGCCGTGCGCCCGCTCTCCTCCCGGATGGCCCTGACCGAGGGGTGGGCGTCGATGCGAGCGCGCAGCCCGCAGCGGTCGTCGATCGGAGGCTCCTGGGCGGTGCGACGGAGAAAGTCCGCCTCGAGCGAGCAGCCGCCCCGGGCGTGGATCGCCCCGCGCACCCGGTGCATCTCGCGCACGTCGAGCCAGGGGATGGGGCGCTCGTGGGGGCGACCGGCGACGATCCGTCGCTGCGCGGCCCGGTGGTGCAGCGGGCTCAGCCGGGCCAGCAGCAGCAGGGTGCGCTGCCGCGCCGTCCAACGTGACTCCCAGCGAAGGCCGTGAGGGGTCATCGCGATGGGCTGCGGCGAGGCATCGACGTGCGCCAGGGCGTAGCGCCCGCCCAGCGCCACGGCGACGAGCAGCAGGGCGGAGAGCCCGAGGGTGGCCAGCGCCCAGGGCCCGCTGGGGGCGTCGCGCACCTGCGAAGGGTCGAGCGCCGCGAGGGAGATCGCGTCCCCGTCGGGCGAGAGGGTCCATGCGTCGTCGACGCGGCGGAGCAGCCCGCGGGCTCGCACCCTGGCGCCGCGGGCGAGCGATCGTCGGCCGGCGGGGTGCCAGGGCTCGACGGTCGCCACGAGCAGCCTGCGCGCGCCTTCGAGCAGCACCCGCTGGTCGCCCATGGAGAGCCAGGCGCGCCCCTCGGCGCCGGGGTCGCGGGCCCAGGTCGCGTCGAGGGTGACCACCCGGTCGGGCTCGGCGAAGGGCTCTGGCCTGGGCTCGCCCAGGGAGCGAAGCGCAGAGCCCAGTCGACCTCGGAGGCGCGCTCGCTTCGAGGCCCGGAGCGAGGCCGCCGAGAGGGCGAGCAGGGAGGCGAGCAGCGGGACGAGCAGCGCGGGCCCCGCGCGCAACCCGAGCTCTACCAGCCAACGCATCGGCGCGAAGCTACTGCAACGCGCGACCGACGCGCAGCGCCAATACGGCGATACTCTCGGCCGGTGCCACTCCTCTACGCCCACCGGGGGGCCGCCTCCGAGCAGCCCGAGAACACCCTGCCCTCCTTCGCTCGCGCCCTGGAGCTGGGGGCCGACGCGCTGGAGACCGACCTGCACCTCACCGCCGACGGACACGTCGTGGCCTCGCACGACGCGACGCTCTCCCGCATGGCGGGCGTGCCCGTGGTGATACGCCGGGCGACGCTGGAGGAGCTGCGGCGCTGCGACGTGGGCTGGGGCTTCGTCGACCGCGACGGGCGCCGTCCCTTCGAGGGTCGAGGGCTGCGGGTGCCGACCCTGGAGGAGCTGCTCGACGCCTTCCCGGGGGTGAGCTGGAACGTCGACGTGAAGCAGCGGGCGCCCTCGATGGTGGGGCCGGTGCTCGAGCTGCTGCGTCGCAAGCGCGCGGAGTCGCGGGTGCTGGTGGCGAGCTTCGACGCCGCGACGCTGAGGGCGGTGCGCGCGGCGGGCTACTCCGGCCGCACGGGCCTCGGGCTCACGGAGGTGCTGAGGCTCTACGCGGCGCCGCTCGCGGCGCTGAAGGCGGTGCGGCTCGGGGGAGGCGCGGTGCAGATTCCGCCGAGCGCCCAGGGGCTTCGGCTGGATACGCCGGGCTTCGTGGCGAAGTGCCACGCGCTGGGGCTGAGGGTGGACTACTGGACCATCGATGACCCGGCGGAGGCCGAGCGGCTGCTGACGCTGGGCGCGGACGGGATCATGACCGACGACCCGGCGGCGATCGCTCCGGTGTTCAGCCGGTGGCGCGAGGCCTCGAGGGGCTGAGAGCCCGGGCCCTCAGTTGCTGCGCACGTTGACGGTGGTCGCGCGGGCGTCGCCGAGGGTGATGGTGCTGCAGAGGATGATGCCGTTGGAGCCCGACATCAGGCAGCTGTTGCAGGGGTTGCCGACGCATCCCGCGGGGATCGACCTGCACGCGGCGCCCGTCGCGACGGAGCCGTTGGTCGCCTGCTCGCAGTACTGGGTGCTGGCGATGCAGCGCAGCGTCACGCTCCCGCCGGTACAGCTGAACGAGTCGTCCGTGGTGTCACCCCCACAGCCGCCCAGCAGCAACATCGCCAACAACGCCCCGACCAGCATCACCATGCTCTTCATCGCATCCCATCCTTCGTCGACGGCGCGTCGCCGTGGCGACCGCTCGTGCGCGCCCGAGGGTGTAACGCACGTCCTCGCTTCGCGACACCCCCCCGCTCAGCCCTCCTCGACGACCCAGGCGGCGCCCTCGTCGATCGCCGCGAACACCGCGTCGCCTTCCCCGAGGCCCAGCGCTCGAAACACCCTCCTGGGCATCCTCGCCAGCAGGGGGTAGCCGCAGTCGAGGGCCACCACCGTGAAGGCCCCCTCGTCCTCGACGCGCAGCACCCGCCCCGGTGCGCCGTTGCGCCCGCCGCCGGGGTCGCGGGCCAGCAGCGCCACGTCCTCGGCCCTCACGCACACCCTCACCGCACCGGTGACTCCGACCGGCGCCGAGGCCGCCAGCTCTCGCCCTCCGGCGAGCAGCACCGCGCCGCCCTCCGTCGCGCGCAGCACCGTCGCGCGCACCAGGGTGTCCACCCCGAGGATGCGCGCCGTCGCCGCGTCGCGAGGGCGCTCGAAGACCTCGCCCACGGGACCGGACTGGCGCACCCGCCCCGCGTCGAGCACCGCCAGCGAGTCTCCGATGGCCATGGCCTCCGAGGGGTCGTGCGTCACCAGCAGCGTCGGCAGGGAGAGTTCTCGCACCCAGCGGCGGAGGTCGGCGCGCAGGGCCGAGCGCGTGGGGTGGTCGAGCGCCGAGAAGGGCTCGTCGAGCAGCAGCAGCGAGGGCCGGCGGGCGATGGCCCGGGCGAGCGCCACGCGCTGACGCTCACCCCCGGAGAGGGTCGAGGGCGCCCGGTGTCGCAGGGCGCCGAGCTCGAAGCGGGCCACGCACTCGTCGACCCGGCGGGATCGCTCCGAGGGGCTGAGCGCGTCGAGGCCGAAGGCCACGTTGGCGGCGACGTCGAGGTGGGGGAAGAGGGCGCCGTGCTGCGCGACGAAGCCCACGTCCCGGCGCTGCGGAGGCACCCAGGTGGTCGCGTCGAACCAGGGGCGGCCGCGCCAGGAGACGATCCCCGCGGAGGGGCGGTCGAGGCCCGCGAGGCAGCGCAGGAGGGTGCTCTTGCCCGCGCCCGACGGGCCGAAGAGCACCGCGATGGGGAAGGCCCCGGCGTCGAGGGAGAGCTCGGCCGAGCGGCGCGTACCGCGGGCTGCGCGCAGCTCGACGCGGGCGATCAGGTCGTCGGCCACCGGAAGGCCCCCTCGCGCTGAGCGCGGTAGGTGAGCGCGAGCAGCGCGAAGGAGAGCGCCACCAGCACCCCGGCGGTGCGGTTGGCGGCCGCGTAGTCGAGCGACTGCACCTGGTCGTAGATGGCCACGGAGACGGTGCGGGTGCGCCCCGGGAGGTTGCCTCCCAGCATCAGCACCACGCCGAACTCGCCGAGGGTGTGCACGAAGGTGAGCACCGCCGCGGCGACGACCCCAGCGCGGGAGAGGGGCAGCACCACGCGGACGAAGGTGCGCGCCCGGTCGGCCCCGAGGCACCACGCGGCCTCGAGCAGCTCGCGGTCGACGCGGGCGAAGGAGGCGCGCATGGGCTGCACCGCGAAGGGGAGGCTGTAGAGCACCGAGCCCACGACGAGCCCTGGGAAGGTGAAGGGGAGCGACTCTCCCGTGAGTCGGAGGAGCAGCGCGCCGACGGGGGAGCGGGGGCCGAGGGCGATGAGGAGGTAGTACCCGAGCACCGTCGGAGGGAGGAGCATCGGCATCGCCACCAGGGCGTCGACCACGTGGCGCCACCGCCAGCGCGTGGTCGCGAGCCACCACGCGAGGGGCAGCGAGAGCGCGAGCAGGATCACCGTGGTCACGGCGGCGAGGCGCAGGCTCAGCGCGAGGGCGGTCCAGTCCATCGGTGGGTCAGGGAGAGGGTGGGTCGAAGCCGTGGCGCGCGAAGATCCCACGAGCGGAGGCGGAGCGGAGATACTCTGCGAAGGCCTCGGCGGAGGGCCGGTGGGCCGCGCGGCGGAGGATGACCCCGCCCTGCTCGATGGGGGGATGGAGCGCGGCGGGGACGACGTAGCGCTGACCGCTGGAGGCGACGCCCGGGGCATGGGTGAGCGAGAGCGAGACGAGCGCGGCGTCGGCGGCGCCGGACTGGGCCATCTGCATGGCCTGGGCGACGTTTTCTCCGGTGACGAGCTTGGGGGCGACGGCGGCGGTGAGGCCGGAGGCCGAGAGCGCGGCGACGGCGGCGCGGCCGTAGGGAGCGTGCCGGGGGTTGGCGAGGGCCACTCGGCGGATGGAGGGGTCGAGCAGGGCGCGCAGCCCGAGCGAGGGGAGGTCGAGGTGGGGAGCGCGAGGCACCCAGAGCGCGAGGTGGCCCCGGGCGTAGCGGAAGAGCGAGCGGGGTTGGGCGAGGCCGAGGGTGACGAGCTCGCGGGCGAGGGACTCGTCGGCGGAGAGGAAGACGTCGAAGGGAGCGCCCTGGGAGATCTGCGCCACGAGGCTCCCGGAGGCGCCGAAGGAGAGCTCGACGAGGAGCTCGGGGTGGGAGGAGCGAAGGTCGGCGAGGAGCTCGGCGAGGACGTAGCGGAGGTCGGAGGCGGCGGCGACGGCGACCCGGTGTGGGGACGCCGTGCGGCGACGGCAGGCGAGCGCGGAGAGCGAGAGCAGCAGGAGCGAGCGGCGCGGGAGCATCGGAGGGCCGGACGCTAGCGCACACGAGGCGAGAGAGGCGTGGCGCAGGTGATGAACCGAAGGGCATCGGTGCCCAGCTTCGGCACGCGTGCCGTTCGTGGGATGCCGACGATGGTTGATCCTCGCCGATCACGGGTGCGACCCTCCTACGCAACCCATGCCGAAACAGAGACCCTCGCCCGGGGCCGCGAAGCACTCGTCCGCCGCGACGGCGATCACCGGGCAGGATCGGCTCGGGATGGCCGGCGGGGTCTGAGTGGAGACCGCTGGGACGAAGGAGAAGGTCACTCGGTACGGCATCGCCTTCGTGACGGTGCTCCTGGGCCTCTACGCGGCGAGCCTCGTCGCAGGAGACTACTCGCGCGGCCCGAACAGCGAATTCGACTTGTCGGGCTTGCGCTCGCTCGTCGTGATCGGCCTGGCGGCCACCCATTTCGTGCTCCTGGCGGTCGCGGGGCTCGCCCTGCGGCTCTCTGGAAGGAAGAGCTGGGGACGCGCCGTTCACATGGCGTGCGCGCTCTCGCTGCCCCTCGTCGTGCTCTCGATCGGAGGCGGCGGGCTCCTCTCACAGGCGCGCAGCGCGCGTGAGTCTGAGCGGCGCGACCGCGAGACCGAGGCGCGCAACGTCGCTGCGCGAGCCGCCGAAGCGGCGCAGGCAGCGAGCATCGAGCGCGCGCTCCGAGCCAATCCGAGTGACACGAGCGCTCTCTCTCGACGGGCCGAGCAGAGCGCGCGCCGAAACGACTTCGGCAACGCGATCGTGGACCTGAGGAGAGTCATCGCGCTCGAGCCCGACAACGTGCAGGCGCACGTCGAGCTCGCGCGGGCGCTCACTGCCACGCAGAAGTACGACGAGGCCATCGCAGCCTACGAAGCAGCCATGCGGCTGAACCCTTCGCTGACAGCCACTCTCGCCCCAGCCGTCCGACAGTGTCGGGAGCTCGGGCAGAGGCAGTCACCTCGAAGCGACTCCAGCACTCGATGATGGAGGAGAGCGTCCTCAGCGGGCCGAGCGCCAGTACTCGACCGTCTCGGCGATGACCGACGCGAGGTGGTCGCCGCCGTCGACGCCCCAGAAGCCGTCCGCGGGCTGGTTGTTGCGCACCCTCGCGCGGCCGTTGTCGGGGAAGCGCGCGTGGTCGGTCTGCACGTCGGCGGGCAGCACCCCGCTCATGGCGTGCTGGTGGCAGCCCACGCAGTTCGAGCGCACCATGCCGGGGCCCGCGTCGATGTACGGGTTGGAGCACCACGAGGGGCCGCCGCGGCCCTCGTGCACGGTGCGCAGCGCGGCGGCCAGCGAGGGGGCGTCCTGCGCGAAGCCTCCGGCGGGATCAGGGTCCTGCTCGTCGAAGTCGGTCGCGACGCACATCTTGTAGGACGACCAGGGCCCGCCCAGCGAGCGGACCGCGGCGGGGCGATCGGCGCCGAAGTCCGTGTCCGGCGTCGGCGACCACCAGAGCGTGATGTTGAGCCAGTGGTCGAGCTCGCGCGTGCGGATGTGCATCCCGGCCAGGCGGAAGCCGCTGCCCGCGGCGAGGCGCATCGTGTACGCCTCGCGGTCGGCGGGCTCCGCCGTGCCGTCGCCCGTCCCCCAGGTGGCGTCGGCGCCTGGGGCGAGGCGCCTCGCGAGGGCCGGGGCCGAGGTGTCGAAGGTGGGCAGCGGCATCCCGAGGTCGGTGCGCCGCCACTCGAGGGCCACCGTCGCCGCCGCCGGGGGAAAGACCCCATGGAGGCACGCGGCCATGTTGGTCGTCGGCGGGGTGTACCGCACGTCGAGCACGCCGCTCGCGCTGGGGGAGCGCGTGGTGACCTTCACCATGAAGAGCCCGGGGCCCTGCACGGTGCACCCGGTCGCGGCGGAGGCCGAGCAACGGGTCGTGGCCGTCGGGGTGACCCCCTCGAGCACGCGCAGGTCGGTGCCCTCGGCGAGGTCGGCGATGCGCGCGGTGAGCGATCCGCCGGTGGCCACGAAGAAGGGCCCCACCACCCGGGCGCCGCAGCGGGCGAGGGCGATGGGCTCGCGCGCCACCTGCTGGCTGGCCGCGGGCCCGTCGGCGAAGGCGGGCGGCGCTCCGTTGGCGATGCAGCGGAGCACCTCGGGGTAGCTCGAGACGAAGTGGCGCACGGCGTCGGGGCTGAGCGCGATGCGCTGCACCCCGGAGACGCCCGACACGGCCGCGGCGGTGCCGAGCGAGGCGGTGTAGGCCTCGAGCCTCGACGCGGGCCACTCGGGCAGCGTGGTGACGAAGCCGACGTTGAAGCCGAAGGCCTCGTCGAGGGCGGCGTCGGTGAAGCGCTCCTGCGCGGCGCGACCCGAGGGGCCGAGGTTCTCGTAGAGGCGCTGGAAGGTTCGGGCGACGTCCGCGCGGTCGTACCAGGTCTGGAAGCGCGGCACCGTCGCCCCCGCCGTGGCGGTCGGGTGCGCGAGGGGCACCGGGCTCAGGGTGCGGGCGACCGCCGCCCAGGCCGCCTCGCGGCGGGCCCGCTGCGAGCGGCGCAGCTCGTCGCCGCGCGCGCCGAGCGCCGTGTCCGCGGGGTAGCGCGACGCGAGCCCGAGGAGCCAGCGGCCCTCCGCGCTCGCGGACATGGCCTGGGTCTCGATGCCCTCGCAGGTGGTCGGGGTGGGAGCCGGAGCCGGGCCGCACGCGGGCGCGAGCAGCGCGAGGGCCACGGCGCTCCGCGTGAGGGCCCTGGTCATTGCAGGAGGGCGGCGTCGCTCGCGATCACGTGCTCGCGGGTGGTGCCGAGGGTTCGGACGAGGAAGTACATCCAGCCGTCGGAGCGGAAGTGGGGGTAGAGCGCGTACTGGCCCGGGCCCATGGTGGTCACGCGGGTCTGGCGGCCGGTCTGCAGGTCGAGGATGTACACGTTCGACGAGCCCTGGGTGGTGTAGGGCTCGAAGCCGGGGTCGGCGGCGCCGGTGAAGCCGAGCTCCCTGGCGTCGGCCTCCACGGTGTCGCCGCCGCCGATGTAGTGATGGAACGCGATGAAGCGCTCATCGAAGGAGAAGGCGGGCTTGGCGCCCTGCACGCAGTAGCGGGCGATCTCGTTGACGGAGGCCATGATGGCGGAGCCCGTGTGGCTCGCCTGGAGGCGGTGCAGGATGTAGCCCTGGTAGTCGCCGGCGGCGTCGACGAAGCGGGTGATCAGCAGCCGCGAGGAGGGCGAGATGACGCCGTCGCCCTGGAGGGGCGTCGGGACGCTGCGCGACCCGACGTTGCTGAACCCGGCGCCGGTGTTGGCCATCAGGGTGATGGAGGTCGTGGCGGTGGCGGTCCAGCGCTCGTTGCGCGGGGTCTCGGTGAGCGTCGGGGCGTGGCCGCCGTCGTCCCAGGCGGCGGTGCCCGCGGAGGAGGCCCAGTAGTCGCCGCCGTCGAGGGAGGCGGCCAGGTGCTGGTAGAGGCTCGCCGAGCTGCCCGTGCAGGGGGAGCCCGCGCCGGTGATGGCCACGGAGGTGGGGGTGCCGGTGGTGAGCGCGCTCATCGGGCAGTTGCGGCCGCCCGGCTGGTACATGAAGCCGCTGTTGTCGGGATAGAACGCCGGGTCGTACATGGCGCCGGCGGCGGTGATGTCGGCCTCGCGGGCGAGGTCGCGCAGCCGGGTGCTGCGACCCACGAAGCGGCCGTCGGCGGAGCTGCGGGTCCAGAAGCCGGAGCGGTTGGAGGAGGTGAAGAGCAGGCGGAGGTGGGCGGCGGCGATGGCCGAGCGGTTGGCCCCGATGTCGTCGGCGCCGACCAGCGGAACCGTCGCGAGGCAGTCCTGCGGGCGGGCGGCGCCGGCGCAGCCGTGCATCATCATCCCGCGGCTGCGGTTGAGCGCGCTCCAGCCCATGGTGGACATGGCGGTCACGTGGGCCGCGACCTCGGGCGAGATGCTGCCGCACTCACCCGCCGGGACGTCCGACGCCACCGGCATGTCGGTCACCACCGGCGTGTCGGTCGCGGGAGCGTCGATCGCAGGCGTGTCGGCCGGCGTGACGACATCGACGCCAGCGTCCACAGGCGACGGGCTCGGGTCGTCGGAGCAGCCGGCGAGCGATGCGAGCAGGGTGACAGAGACAAACCGGATCCCATGGGCGAGGGCAGATCGCATAGGGGGCGCATACTAGGGGCGTTGTTTGTGATGGGGAAGAGCCCACCGCGACGATCCACGCGCTGCGACATCTCGCCGCGGGAATGGGGTTCAGCGTGGCCCGGCGGTTGCGATATGGTCCGCGCCCAAACGATGACCCCCCGATTCCGTCGACCCCGGTTTCGTGCGCCTGCGTTGATCGCGGGCGCGCTGCTCATGTCTGGCGTCGCCCAGGCTCAACAGTACATCAACCTCCCGGGCACGCAGCCTGGCGGGCTCGACGAGGGCGCGCCGCTGGACAGCTCCAGCTCGTGCGGCGTCACCTGCCATTACTCGCGCGACATCACCGAGGCGAGCGCGATGCCCTACGACACCTGGGCGGGCTCGATGATGGCCAACGCCATGCGCGACCCGCTCTTCCTCGCGGCGCTCACCGTCGCCGAGCAGGACGCCCCCGGCGCGGGCGACTACTGCCTCCGCTGCCACACCCCGCCGGGCTTCGTGGGGGGTCGCACCCGCTCCACGCCGACGGCCTCGCGCGGCACGGCCCTCGAGTCCGCCGACCTCGACGGGGTGACCTGCGACAGCTGTCACCGCATGACCGCCACGACCAACCTCGGCAACGCGCAGTACGTGCTCTCCCCGACGGAGACCCGCTTCGGGCCGTACCCGGTCATCGAGAGCATCCGCCACCCGGGCGAGGCCTCGGCCTGGCTCGCCGATCCTCGGATGTGCGGCACCTGCCACGAGATCACCAACCCCACGCAGCCGCTGCGCCGCGCGGACGGCACCGACACCGGGCAGCGCTTCCCGCTCGACACCACCTACAGCGAGTGGTCGCGCTCGGCCTTCGCGGTCGCCGGCTCGCCGGGCGCGGCCACCTGCCAGGACTGCCACATGCCCCGCCTCGGCGCGCAGGGCCGCGTGTCGACCAACGGCACCGCCATGCTGCGGGAGAACCCGCGACGGCACGACTTCGCGGGCGTCAACGCGTGGGCGCTTCGGGTGCTCGCGTCGATGCGCAACGACGTGTCCACGGGGGAGTTCTACAACCCCGAGGCGGTGCCCTTCTACGAGGCGGGCGCGCAGCGGGCCGAGGCGATGCTCCGCACCGCCGTCTCCGTGGAGGTGCGCTCGGCGCCCACGCAGGCCATGCCGGGCGAGTCCATCGAGGTCGTCGCCCGCATCACCAACCGCATCGGCCACCGCGTGCCGACGGGCTACGCCGACGGCCGGCGCATGTGGCTCGAGGTGGCGCTCGTCGACGCCGAGGGCGCCGCGACGGTGGTCTCCGGCGCCTACGACACCGCGCAGGCGCACCTCGACGTGGCCGACCCGCAGCTCAAGCTCTACGAGGCCCAGCACGGGCGCGCGGGCATGGGCCGCGGGGAGCACATCGCCCTGCACAACACGATCGTCCGCGACACGCGACTGCCGCCGCGGGGCTACCAGCCGCTGCCGGGCCACGAGCCCGTCGGGGTCGACTACTCGGGCGGCGAGGGCGGAGCGCTGCGGCACTGGGACGACGCGCGGTACACCTTCCGGCTCCCCACGACGGCGCGGGGGCGCATGACGCTGCGGGTGCGGGCGCGCTTCCAGGTGACCACCCGGGAGTACGTGGAGTTTCTCGCGAGCGAGAACCGCACCGACGACCGCGGGCGCGAGCTGCTGCGGCGCTACGAGGCCTCCGGGCGCGCGGCGCCCTTCGACATGGCCGAGGCGACCTCGGTCATCATGCTCCCGAGCGGCAACACCGACGCGGGCGTCGACGGCGGCGTCGACGGCGGCGCGGGCTCCATGGACGGCTCGATCGCCCCCGCGGAGGCCGGCGGCGGATGCAGCTGCCACACGGCGGGCGACGGGCGCTCCACCCGCGGCGGCGCCTCGGCGCTGCTCCTCGGGCTCGCGGCGGCGCTCTCCTCGCGTCGCCGCCGTCGCTCCCGCGACGCGCAGAACGGCTGATCCCGTTCACAGACTCTGTGAACGCGTTCACAGAGTCTGTGACTCAGCCCACCCGCTCGGGCTCGATCTCCAGCGTCACCCCGAAGGCCTCCCTCACCCTCGACCGCACCCGCTCCGCCATCGCGAGGAGCGAGCGCGTCGTGCCGCCCCGGTTCACCAGCGCCAGCGCGTGGCGGCGCGAGACCCCTGCGCCGTCGACGGTCCACCCCTTGTCCACGCCCGCGCGCTCGATGAGCCAGCCCGCGGCCAGCTTCACCCGGCCGTCGGCGGTCGGCCACTGCGGCATCGACTCGCCCTCGCCGAGCGCCCCCTTCGCCCTCGCGGCCGCCGTCACCGCCCCGGCGGTCTCCGGGGCCACCAGGGGGTTGGTGAAGAACGACCCCGCCGTGCGCCCCTCCGGGTCGTCGGGGTCGTAGACCATCCCCTTGGCGCGGCGCAGCGAGAGCACCGTCTCCCGCACCTTCGCCAGCGTCGGCGCCCCCTCGCCCAGCGCCTTCTGAAGCTCTCCGTAGCGCAGCGCCGGGGCCCCGCCGCGGCGCAGCGCGAAGGCCACCGAGAGCACCGCGTAGCGCCCGCGCGCCTCCCGCTTGAACACGCTGTCGCGGTATCCGAACGCGCACTCCCTCGGGTGCAGCGTGCGCTGCGAGCGCTCTCGCCGGTCCCACACCCGCACCCCGGTGATGACCTCGGAGACCTCCTGTCCGTAGGCGCCCACGTTCTGCATCGGCGTGGCGCCCACGCAGCCGGGGATGCCCGACAGGCACTCCACCCCCGCGAGGCCCTGCGCCACCGACCAGGCCACGAAGTCGTCCCAGGGCTCTCCGGCGCAGAGCAGCACCCGCGCGGTGTCGCCCGCCTCCACCACCTGACGGCCGCGGGTGGCGACGCGGATCACCGTGCCGTCGAAGCCCTCGTCGGCGATCACCAGGTTGCTGCCGCCGCCCAGCAGCAGCACTGGCATCTTCGCCTCGTCGGCGGCGCTCACGGCCTCGATGAGCCCCTGCGTGGTGCGCGCCTCGCGGAAGGCCCTCGCCGGGCCGCCGAGGCCGAGCGTGGTGTAGGGCGCGAGGGGGACGTCGTGGCGGGTGTTCACGCGGTGATCGCCCGGAGCCGCTCCTCGAGGAAGGCCTGCGCGGTGATGGGCTCGTAGCGCGCGGGCCGCTCGGGGGTGACCGTGGTCGCCACCGGGGCGAGCACCACCTCGGGCCGGGGGTGCGTGAAGAAGGGCAGCGAGTAGCGGGTGACGTTGGGACCCGACGGGTTGACCACCCGGTGCGTCGTCGCGGGGATCACCCCGTTGGTCGCGCGCTGCAGCATGTCGCCCGCGTCGAGCACGATCTGCCCGGAGAGCGAGTGCACGGGCAGCCAGGAGCCGTCGCGGGTCTGCAGCTCGAGGCCGCCGGTGGTGCTCTCGACCAGCAGCGTGAGGAGGTTGATGTCCTCGTGGGCCGCGGCGCGCACCGCCCCCTCGGGCACCCCAGCGGGCACCGGCGGATAGTGGATGAGCCGCAGGATGCTGTTGCCGTCGACGGCCATGTCCGAGAAGTGGGCGTCGGGCAGCCGGAGGTAGCGGGCGACGGCGCGCAGCGAGGTGAGCGCCACGGACTCCAGCGCGCGGTAGAGGGAGAGGGAGACCTCGCGGAAGTCGGCGACGCTCGGGTCGTCGGGCCACACGTTGGGGTCATAGAAGGCCGAGTGCTCGGGGCGGATGGCGTCCTGGCCGACGTGCCAGAACTCCTTGAGGTCGGCGAGGCGGGCGCCCACCGCGCGCTCCCTGCCGAAGGGGACGTAGCCGCGGTTGCCCTTCGAGGCGGGCACCACGCAGCGCTGCTTGGCCTCGTCGGGCAGCGCGAAGAGCCGCGCGGTGACCTCGAAGGCGCGGCGGATGAGCTCCTGCGGGACGCCGTGGCGGTCGAGGGTGACGAAGCCGAACTCGGTGAGCCCGTCGCCGAAGCGACGGACGAAATCCTCTTGGGAAGCCGCGTCACCGTGGGTGAACGCGTGAAGGTCCACGACCGGAATCGAGCGCATGGCGCGATGGGTATCACAACTGCGAGGGGCGCCGCACAGGGCGCCCTGCGCGGGCCCGGTCTCGTCGTTGCTCTCATCTTCGCGGAGACGCAGCCCGACGCACGTTGTCCATCGCCGCGGAGACGCCGCCCACTCCGCGGTTGCGGACGGCCCTTCGGGCCTGCAACCGCTGAAGTGGGAGCCTGGAACTGGGCGCCCCGCCGTCGCGGGGCTTCCTGTAGGAGCGCCGGTTGCTGGCGCAACCGTCGGGAGGTCATCGACCGCCGCGATGGAACTCCCTGCGACGATCAGCGCCTTGTCCTGCTGCTGCGCGTGAGCACCTACGTCCTCTTCATCGAGCGCTTCAGCGCTCGATGCGCCTGCAGAGAGTCCCGCGCAGGCGGGACGTTCATCTCCAGGACCCCACTTCAGCGGTTGCAGGCCCGCTCGCGGGCCGCCCGCAACCGCGGAGTGGGCGGCGTTTTCACGAAGTGAGAGCAGTGATGAGGCCCCCCCGGTGCGGTAGACCGCCGTCGCGCGGCGGCCGTACTCTCGCGGGCGATGAGCTGCTCCCCCCGATGGATCGCGGGCCTCGCCGCGGCGCTCGCCCTGGGCGTCGGCTGCCGCGACGCCGCGGCGCCGATCGCCCCCGACGACGTGGTCTTCGTCACCGACGCCCCCGCCGCCGTGGACGCCCGGGCGACGACGGACGCCGCCGTCGAGGGGGACGCCCCCGTCGACCTCGATGCGGCCTCCCCCTCCGACGACGCCGCCGTCGCCGACGATGTCGCCGCCACCGACGCGGCGCGGCCCGTCGACGCCCGCTCCGACGCGGGGCGCTCCTGCGTGTGCCCGACGCTGCCGGCGACGTGCTCGCCGCCCGCGCTCGACGTGCCCTCGTTCACCACCGGAGGGGCGCTGCTGGGGCAGCTCATGGGGCTGATCTCCTGCGCCGACACGAGCCTCCACGCCGCCCTCTACGAGACGCTCTGGACCTGCCTGCCCGACGCCATCCTCGCCCGCCTCGCGGCCGCCCCGGCGCTCACCGTGCAGCTCGTCTACGACGACGAGACCTGCCCCCGCGTGGGGGGGACGCTGATGTGCCCGCTGGCCCGCCTCGACGGCCACCCCCGGGTGAGCCTGCTGCCCGACGCGCGCAGCGCGCTGATGCACCACAAGTTCTTCGTCGTCGACGGCGAGCGCGTCTGGGTCGGGTCGGCCAACGGCAGCGAGCAGTCGTACTGCCGCGACGCCAACGACGCCGTCGTGCTCGGCGAGCCGGCGATCGTCGGGGCCTTCGAGGGGGAGTTCCAGCGGATGTTTCGCGACCACGCCTTCGGGCCGATCGTGGCGTCGTCGCCGGTGAGCGCGGGGCGCTACGCGGCGTACTTCAGCCCCCGCTCGCCCACGTCGAGCCCGGCGCGGTGGTTCACGGACATGGTCGGGGCCATCGCCGAGGCGCGCACCTCGGTGGACTTCGTGATCTCCGCCTGGACGCGCACCGAGCTCTCCGACGCGATGATCGCCGCGAGGATGCGGGGCGTGGCGGTGCGGGGCATCGTCGCGCACGAGTACCTCAACGACGCGCCCGCGATGGCGCTGCTCGCCGCGGGGGTGCCGGTGCGCGCGGGCAACGTGCACAGCAAGCTGCTCATCCTCGACGGGCAGACGGTGATCACCGGCTCGGCCAACTGGTCGGCCGCGGCGTGGGCCAACAACGAGAACAGCCTGTGGATCCGCGACGCCTCGGCGGCGGCGGCCTACGGGGAGTACTTCACCCGGCAGTACGGGGCGGCGACGGCCCCGGCGGGGATGTGACGCCCGCTCAGCGCAGCGGCGCCTCGAGCAGCATCGCCGCCAGCGCCTCGTAGTTGGAGCGCCGCGGGTCGTCTCCCCGAAACACCAGCCGGAAGTGGTCGAAGCCCGGCTTCACCCTCGGGAGCACCACCTTCAGCGCCCCGGACTCCACCCGCTTCTGCACCAGGTACTCGGGCAGCACCGCCACCCCTTCGCCGCGCAGCACCAGGTGCTCCATGGCCGCGATGGTCCCCATGCGCAGCACGCGGGCGAAGCGCATCGACGCGCCCATCGCCCCGGCCTCCTCGCGCCAGTAGCGGAAGAGCGGCAGCTCCGGCGAGATGTCCACCAGCGTGTGCGCCGCGGCGTGCTCGGGCCTCGACAGCGGGCTCCGCTCGAGCAGCGCCTTCGAGGCCACGAAGACGTAGTCCTCCCGGTGCAGCGCGATCGCGTCGAGCGCCGGGTCGCTGAAGCGCGCCGAGAGCACCGCGCAGTCGACCTCGCGCGTCCGCACCCGCAGCAGCAGGTCCGCCGAGTAGCTCACGTAGAGGTGCAGCGTCAGGTCGGGCCGCTGCTTCGCGAGGCGAGGGAGCTGCGGCAGCAGCCAGCTCATCCCGAGCTCGTGCCTCGTCCCGAGCACCAGCTCCGAGGGCGTCGGGCCCAGCTCGCCCCGCGCCGCGCGCAGGCAGGTGTCCGCCGCCGAGAGCGTGCGCCGCGCCTCCGGGAGCATCGCCAGCCCCGCGGCGGTGAGCGCCACCGAGCGCGTGGTGCGGGCGAAGAGGGGGTGGCCCACCTCGTCTTCGAGCTGCCGGATGCGCTGCCCCAGCGCCGCCGGGGTGAGCGCCACGGACCGCGCCGCGGCGCGGAAGTTCAGGGTCTCCGCGGCGGCCACGAAGCACCGGAGGTTGTCCATCGAAGGGAGCGGCATCGGGCGATGGTATCCCCGCCGAGGGCCTGACAGAGGTCACCCCGCGCAAGGCTTGTTCAGTGGAGTGTACCGTCACTGCACAGTGTAGCGGCAGTGCGCACGGCCTCCTCGCGAGGCTATGATGCGCGCACCTTGGATCCCCTCCGCACCGACACCTCCGTCCTCGATGGATCGCAGCCGGGCAGCGCCACCTCCGCGCGGCTGCTCGTCGAGGAGACCGGTCGGCCGCCGCGGGTGGTGGTGGTCCCGATCGGGGCCGAGGTGCGCGTGGGCCGCTCGGCGACGGTCGAGGTGTCGCTCGACGACACGAGGGTGTCGCGCGAGCACGCGGTGATCCGCTTCGACGGGCGCTCGGTGCTGGTGCGCGACGAGGCCAGCAGCAACGGCACCTTCGTCGACGGCGCGCGCATCACCGGGACGCGCGCGGCCGAGGCCGGGGCGGTGATCATGATCGGCAGCACGCGCATCGTGGTGGTGGCGTCGAGCCGCGACAGCGTGCGCCCGGAGACCCACGGCCCGGTGGTGGGCACCGTCGCCAGCGGCAGCGACGTGGTGGCGGTCGACCCGGCGATGGTGAGCCTGCTGGCCCTGGTGCGGCGCCTCGCCGCGAGCGACCTGCCGGTGCTGGTGCAGGGCGAGACCGGGAGCGGCAAGGAGGTCGTCGCGAGGCTGCTGCACCGGCACAGCCGCAGGGCGGGGCGGTCGTTTCTGGGGGTCAACTGCGCGGCGCTTCCGGAGTCGCTTGCCGAGAGCGAGCTCTTCGGCCACGAGCGGGGGAGCTTCACCGGCGCCGACGCTCGCAAGGGCGGCGTGTTCGAGCGGGCCGACGGGGGCACGCTGCTGCTCGACGAGGTGGGCGAGCTCTCTCCGCCCAACCAGGCGAGGCTGCTGCGGGTGCTGCAGGAGCGGACGCTCACCCGCGTCGGGGGGACGAGGGCGGTGCCGGTCGACGTGCGCGTGGTGGCCGCGACCAACCGCGACCTGCTGGTCGACGTGGCCAAGGGGCGCTTCCGGGAGGACCTCTACTTCCGGCTCAACGGCGTGACGGTGGCGGTTCCGCCGCTGCGGTCGCGCCCGAGGGACATCGTGCCGATGGCCGAGCGGGTGCTGGCCGAGCGGGGCGGCGGGTGGCACCTCGGGCAGGGCGTCGCGGCGGTGCTGCAGTCGTACCGCTGGCCCGGCAACGTGCGCGAGCTGCGCAACGCCATCGAGTGCGCCATCGCGCTGGCGGAGGGCTCCGAGCTGCGCGTCGAGCACCTGCCCCCGGCGGTGCGCGGAGACGCCGAGCCGGCGACGAGCGACGAGCCCTCGGGGCTGCGCACCAAGGTCGATGACCTGGAGCGGCGCTCCATCCTGGCGGCCCTCGACGCCGCGGGGTGGAACCAGTCTCGCGCCGCGCAGAACCTCGGCATCTCCCGCCGGGGCTTGATCTACAAGATGGAGCGCCACGGCCTGAAGCCGCGCCCGGTCAGCGGGCACGGGGAGTAGAAGGGCCCGGGCCCCCCTCATGGTGCGCCGCCTTCGTGAAAGCCTCATCGGCCTCGCCGCGATCGCCTCGGTCGGGTGCTCCATCGCGCTCGATTTCAGCAGGTCCAACCTGCCGGCCTCGCGCGACGGCGGCGCCCCGCTGGACGTGCCCCCGCTCACCGATCTCCCCTCGGACACCTCCGAGGTGATCGACGCGCCGACGCCGCCCGACGCGAGCGACGTCCCCGTCGGCATGGACGGCCCCGATGCCTCGGACGCCCCCGACGCCTCGGACGCCCCCGACGCCTCGGACGCCCCCGATGCCTCGGATGCGACGGATGCGACCGACGCCCCCGAAGCGATGGACGTGGAGGACGTCGTCGATGCGCCCGATGCGACCGACGCCCCCGAGGGGATGGACGCCTTCGACGCCCCCGACGTCTTCGACGCCCCCGACGCCTTCGACGCGCCCGACGTCTTCGACGCGCCCGACGTCTTCGACGCGCCCGACGTCCGCGACGCGGGGCCCTCGTGCGACGCCGACCTCACGCGCGACCCGCTGAACTGCGGCGCCTGCGGCCGGCGCTGCGCCACGACGCCGTGCATGGCGGGCGTCTGCACCTGGTGCCGCGCGCCTCTTTCGCTCTGCAGCGGCAACTGCTACGACCTCCTCACGTCTGCGCAGCACTGCGGCACGTGCACGACGCGCTGCAGCGGATCGACCCCCAACTGCTGCCAGGGCGCCTGCCGCGCCCGGTGTAACTGAGGAGGCGCCGGAGTGATCGACCCAGGCACGGAGATCGACGCGCGCTACCGGGTGATACGCCTCCTCGGGGAGGGCGGCATGGGCGCCGTCTACGAGGTCGAGCACCTCGGCGTCGGCAAGCGCCTCGCGATCAAGATGCTGCACGCCCACTACGCGCGGCAGCCCGAGGCGGTGAAGCGCTTCGCCCGAGAGGCGAGGGCCGCGGCGGCCATCGGGCACCCGAACATCGTCGAGGTGATCGACACCGGGGTGCACCGCTCCGAGCCGTACATGGTGATGGAGCTGCTGCGCGGGGAGACGCTCGCCGAGCGCCTCGCGAGGGCGACGGCGATCACCACGAGGGAGGTCTGCGGGGTGATCGGGAGCATCCTCTCGGCGCTCGCGTCGGCGCACGCCAAGGGCATCGTGCACCGCGACCTGAAGCCGGAGAACGTCTTCCTCGCGGAGTACGGCGGCACGACCACGGTGAAGCTGCTGGACTTCGGGGTGTCGAAGTTTCGCCACGAGGCCGGCACGCTCTTCGAGACCACGCAGGAGGGCCTGCCCGTGGGGACCCCGGCGTACATGGCCCCGGAGCAGTGGATGGGCCGGCGGGACATCGACCACCGGGCCGACCTGTTCGCCGTGGGGGTGATGCTCTTCGAGATGCTCACCGGGGGCTTCCCCTACGAGGGGGCGAGCCAGGGGGAGCTGTTCCTGGAGATCGTGCGGGGGTCGGAGGCGCCGCCGCTGCCGAGCAGCATCGCCCCGGGGGTGCCGCGCGCCATCGACGTCGTGGTGCTGCGGGCCCTGCGCAGAGAGCGCGAGGAGCGCTTCCAGTCGGCGAGGGAATTCCTCGACGCGCTGCGGCCCTTCGGCGCCGAGCGCATCGCCGTCTGCGACGACCTCCCGGTGCAGGAGTCGCTCGACGCCAGCTCCACCTCGCCGCGGCGCGCGCTGCGCCGCACCGCCGCCACCCTCGATGGCGCCCGGGTCTCCGGCCGGCAGATCACGGTGCTGTCGCTGCTGCTCTCCTTCGTGGTGCTCGGGCTGGTGGTGGTCGCCGGCACCCGCGTCGGCTCGTCGTCCCGGGCGCCGCGCCCGGAGCCCGTCGTCGCCGCGGCCATGACGGCCACCCTGCCCGCCGCACCCGCGCCGCCCGAGCCCGCGCCCCCTGCGCCCGCGCCCGCGCCCGCTGTTCTTGCGCCTGCGCCCGCGCCCGCGCCCGCCGCGGAGCAGGAGACCGCGCTCGCCGCGCTCCACCCCCGGCGCCACGGCCGCCGTCACCACCGATCGCACGCCCCATCGACCCGGGCGCCCTCCTTCGACGCGGCCTCCTTCGGCGCCCCATCGCCTCGCGCGCCCTCGCCCCGCGCTCCGGCCGGCCGGGGGGCGCTCCACATCTCGCGAGAATTCTAGCGGATGCGCTGCGGGCTTCGAGGGTGGGCGATCGTCGCGCTGGCCGTGGGGCTGCACGGCGTGGCGCGCAGCGCGGAGGCGCAGACCGACCCGATGGAGGAGGCGCGGGTGCACTTCGAGCGGGCCGTCGGGCTCTTCGAGGCGGGGGACCTCCGGGCGGCGCTGGTGGAGTTCGAGCGGGCCTACGCGCTCTCCTCGCGGCCGTCGCTGCTCTTCAACCTCGGCGCGACGCACCAGGCGCTGCACGAGTACCCCGAGGCGATCGATGCGCTGAGGAGGTTCCTGACGGCGACGGAGGGGCAGCGGTCGCGGCAGAGGACCGAGGCGGAGCGCGCGCTGCGGGAGCTGCTGCCGCTGATGGCGAGGGTGCGCGTGGAGTGCGATCCCCCGACGGCGGCGGTGACCCTCGACGGGCGCATCGCGAGCGGCGACGTGCTGAGCGTGGGGCCCGGGAGGCACGTGATCGAGGCGAGCTCGCCGGGTCGGGTGACGCAGCGGGTGGAGGTGACCGTGGCGTCGGGCGACTCGCCCTCGCTGCGGCTGGTGCTGCCCGAGCTGCCCTCGGCGGCGGCGGCGGCCGCGCCGGCGGTGACCGCGGCGGCGGTGCTCCCGGCGACGGCGACCACGGTGGCGCCGAGGGCGATGAGGGCGACGCCGCAGCCGTGGTTCACCAGGGCCTGGGTGTGGGGCGTCACGGGCGGGGCGCTGGCGCTCGGGGCGACGATCACCGGGGTGCTGGCGGTCGAGGCGCACGACGAGTTCCGTACGAGGACGCAGACGGACGGGGACGTCGACCGCATCGCCACGCGAGGGCGCTCGCTGGCGGTGGCGACGGACGTGATGGCCCTGGGCGCGCTGGGCGCCGGCGTGACCGCGCTGGTGATGATGGCCCGAGGGGAGGGCGCGCCGTCGAGGGCGGCGGTGACGAGCCTGCGGGTGGAGCCGTGGCCCGGCGGGGGCGGCATCGTGGGGGCGGGGCGGTTCTAGCGCCGACGGGTCGTGGTGCTGCGAGGTCGTAGTGCCCGTCGCGCAGGCGTCGCTACACTCCGTCGGCGCCCATGACCCACGAGTGGACCGACTTCGCCCGCCGCGTGCTGCTCCCCGGGCGGCCCCGGCTGCCCGAGGCGCGCACCGTGGTCATCGGCATGACGGACGTTGGCGAGGCCTGGGAGGCCCTCATCGCGAGGGGGCTCGTCCCGGGCCCGGAGCGAGAGGCCCGAGGCGCCTTCCGGGAGCTCGCCGCCCCCGTCGACGAGCCTCGCTGGCAACCCCTCCGCGAGGAGAGCACCGGGGGCCACGAGCCCGCGCTGCCGGAGTCCGTCGACGCCGCGGTGGTGCTCGCGTGCGACCCTCGGGGCATCGCCCAGGCGGGATCGCTGGCGCTCACCTTCGCGGCGCAGAGCGCGGCGTGGGAGGCGCCCTCGGAGGCGCGCGTCGCGGCCACCCGGGTGGCGTGGAAGGTCGTCGCCGCCGAGCGGTGGTTCCAGCATTACCTCGATCGGTATCGCATGACGAAGATCCTCCAGGAGCTGATGCGCGTGCTCGACGCGCGCTCGACGGACTTCCTCAGCGTGCGCGAGGTGCGGGCGGTGCTCGACGTCACCGGGAAGGCCTACGCCCTGCGGGTGGCCGACGACGTCGCCGCGTGCGTGCTCTGGAGGGAGGCCGCCGCGCGAGACCTCCAGCGCCCCGACGGCACGCCGTACCGCGAGCTGCCCGACCCCACCGCCACGATGATCGAGCTCTGGTCCACGGGCTACGCGCTCGACCACATCCGAGGCGACACCGCGGTGCTCGTCGCCCCCGCGCTCTGATCACACCCGCTGGAGCAGCAGCATCACCGCCCACGCCCCCGCGAGGTCGGCGATCCAGCGGCGCGCCCTCGAGGTGTCTGCCCCCGCGCGACGCAGCGCCCACGCCGCCCCGAGCGAGAGCGCCACGAAGGCCACCTGCCCCAGCTCCACGCCCGCGTTGAAGGACACCAGCGCCGCCGCCGTCGCCCCACCCGGCAGGCCGATGTCCCGCAGCGCGCTCGCGAAGCCGAGCCCGTGCAAGAGGCCGAAGCCCGCGGCCATCCACCAGGCTCCCTTCGGCGCAGGGCGACCGCGCGCCACCTCCAGCGCCAGCAGCAGCACGCTCAGCGCCACGCAGGCCTCCACCGGCCTCGACGGGACGCGCACCGCCTCCGTCGCCGCCAGCGCCAGCGTCACGCTGTGCCCCACGGTGAAGCCCGTCACGGCCAGGAGGATGCCTCGGAGGGAGGAGATCCAGAGCGCGAGGCAGGCCACGAAGGCCAGGTGGTCGAGGCCCTCGGCGATGTGCGCCGCGCCCATTCGAAGGTACGACCACGCCACCGCCGAGGTCCTCGCCCTCGGCGCGACCACGAAGCGCCGCTGGTGGTCGTCGAGCCTGGCCTCGGCGAGCGTCCCGTCCGAGAGGCGCGCCCTCACGAGGAGCTGCACCTCCGAGCCCTCCAGGCCGCGCGCCGTCATCGCCGCGCCGCGCAGCCCGCGAGGGCAGCGCCACTCCCCGGCGGCCTCCGAGGCGTCGCTCCCCAGGCGCTCGACCATCGGCGCGGAGAGGGCGCACCCGGAGGGCGGAGCAAGCGTGACGGAGTGTCCCTGCTGCTCGGTCCCGGAGACGCGGAGGGAGACCGAGACGCGGCCGTCGCCCCGCTCGGTGAGCTCGATGAGCCCGAGCGCCAGCGGGTGCCCCAGCGCCATCGAAGGCAGCAGCGTGAGCAGGAGGAAGAGGAGGGCGGCCCGCCTCACTCCCGCACCACCCTGTACCCGCCCAGCAGCGCCCTCGTCGCGGCCTCCACCCGGCGCGTCCGCTCGGCCTCGCGCCACGCTCTCGCCACCGACTCTCGCGCCTCCTCGAAGGGCGCCACGGCCCCCTCGCGCCTCGACGTCACCCGCACCAGGTGCTGCCCCAGCGCGCTCTCGATCGGACCGCTCCACGGCCCCACGGGCAGCGCCTCCACCGCCGCCGCGAAGGCCTCGCCGAAGACCCCCGCGAGCTCTGCGGTCGTCGCGTCCTCGAAGCGCTCTCCCCGCAGGAAGGGGTCCCCCGGAGCGCCGCTCGACAGCGACCGCGAGGCGTCGGCGGAGGCCCGGGCTCCCCTTCGGTCGACCGAGAAGAAGCGGTGCTCCAGGTCGACGCGCGCGCTGGTGCGGTAGCGCTCACGGTGGGCCTCGTACCAGGACCGCAGCGCCGCCTCGGAGGGCGCCCCCGGCTCGGCCTCCGCTTCGAGCAGGTAGGTCTCCTTCTGCACCAGCCGGCGGCGGATGATCCCGTCGCCGCGGTCGAGCCCTCGCGCCAGGGCGCTGCGGTAGAGCACCTCGTCGCGCACGTGCTCCGCCAGCCTGGCCTCGAACTCCGCGTCCCCGGGCTCCCTGCCCCGCTCCCTCCACAGGCCCGCGCGCAGCCCGGCGACGAAGTCCCTCGACAGGACGATGTCCCGGCCGCTCGCGGCGGGCGCGCGGGTCGCGGTGCGCCATCGGTCGAGCGCGAAGAGCGCCGCGCCAAGCACCGCGAAGCGCACCAGCGGGTGAGCCCTCCACACCCGGATCGCCGCGGTTTCCCTTCGCTCCAGCACCGGCGCGCACGCTATGGTGGCCCGGCCGTGTCCGACAAGTGGATCGCGCTCTCCGTGTCGGTCGCGCTCGCCGCGTGCGAGTCGAGCACCGCCGCCCCCACCGCCGACGCGGGCGCGGCCGATGCCGCGAGCGGGGATGTCCCGAGGGTGGTGGTGCGCCCCGACACCCACGTCGCGTGCAGGCGTCGCAACCCGCTGCGGGAGCCCTTCTTCGGCGACCTGCACGTGCACACCGGGCTCTCCTTCGACGCCGCGAGCTGGGGCACCCGCGCCCGCCCCTCGGACGCCTACCGCTTCGCCCGCGGAGAGAGCGTGGGCCTCGCTCCCTACGACGCCGAGGGCCGCGCCACCCGCACCGCGCGCCTCACCCGCCCGCTCGACTTCACCGCGGTCACCGACCACTCGGAGTTTCTCGCGGAGACCGACCTCTGCACCACCCCCGGCTCGGCCCTCTACGACACCCGCACCTGCCGCGAGCAGCGAGAGACCCGCCTCGTGGCCGCCACCGACTACGCGCTGCCCCTCTCGTCCCGCATGCCCGCGCGCCCCGCCATCTGCCGCAACGAGAACGCCGAGCTCTGCGCCGCGAGGCTGCGCACCGTCTGGGAGGAGACCCAGCAGGCCGCCGAGCAGGCCTACGACCGCAGCGACGAGTGCCGCTTCACCAGCTTCGTCGGCTACGAGTGGACCGGCTCACCCGGCGCCAACAACCTCCACCGCAACATCATCTTCCGCAACGCCAGCGTCCCCCGGTCGCCCACCAGCTACATCGAGGCCCCGACGCCCGACCAGCTCTGGCGCGCCCTCGACCGCGACTGCCTCGCCACCGGGACGCCCTGCGACGCGCTCGCGATCCCGCACAACAGCAACCAGTCCGCGGGGCTGATGTTCGCGCTGACCACCGAAGACGGCCGCCCCTACGACGCCGCCTTCGCGGCCCGGCGCGCCCGGCTCGAACCCCTGGTCGAGATCTATCAGCACAAGGGCTCGTCGGAGTGCATCCCCGGCGCCGCGAGCCTGCTCGCCAGCGAGGACGAGGCCTGCCGCTTCGAGCAGCTCACGGGCGTCCCCTGCGTGGCCCCCGGCGACCCGGTGGGGTGCACCCCGCTCTGCTCCGTGGCGGGAGGCCTCGGGCTCGCCGGAGCCTGCATCGAACCCGCGGACTTCGTTCGCCCCGCCCTGCGCCGAGGGCTCGCGGAGTACCTGCGCATCGGGGCCGATCCCTTCCACCTCGGGTTCATCGCCAGCACCGACACCCACAACGCCACGCCGGGCCTGGTGGAGGAGGCCTCGTGGCCCGGCCACGCCGCGCGAGGCGACGACACCGCCGAGGGAAGGCTTACCCCGGAGGGTATGGGGCGGCCCATCACCATCCGGCTCAACAGCCCCGGAGGGCTCGCGGTGCTCTGGGCCGAGGAGAACACCCGGGACTCCCTCTTCGGGGCGATGCGCCGACGAGAGGCCTACGCCACCAGCGGCACGCGCGTGGTGGTGCGCTTCTTCGGCGGGTGGTCGCTGCCGGAGGGCCTCTGCGACGCGAGAGACCTGGCGGAGCAGGGCTATGCGCTGGGGGTTCCGATGGGCTCCGACCTGCCGGCGAGGACAGCGGGAGCAGGGGCGCCTGCCTTCGTGGTGAGCGCCCTGCGAGACGCCCTGGGGTCGCCGCTGCAGCGCATCGAGATCGTGAAGGGATGGGCCGACGCGAGCGGCACCCACGAGCGGGTCTACCGCGTGGACGGCGAGGCCACCGGGGCCACCGTCGACCCGGCGACCTGCGCCACGAGAGGGACCCCGGGCGCGGCGGCGCGCTGCGGCGTGTGGAGGGATCCGGACTTCGATCCGGCGGCGGCGGCCTTCTGGTACGCGAGGGTGCTGGAAGACCCGACGTGCCGATGGAGCCGACGGCTCTGCAACGAGCTGCGCGTCGACTGCCCCAGGGTGCCCCAGGGGTCACCGCTGGTGGCCTGCTGCGACGGCTCGCTGCCCGACACGGTGCAGGAGCGCGCGTGGACCTCGCCGATCTGGTACCTGCCGCCCCGGTGAGGCGCTGCTACGGCCTCACGAGGGCCCCGGGCCGCTGCGCGTCCTTGCGCTCGTGCGCCAGGCGCCGGGTCGACAGCCGCTGCGCCGCGCGACCCACCTTCCGGGTGGCCTCGTCGATGGCGGTGTAGAGGTCGTCCGTGGTCGCTTCGGCCACCGCCGAGCGGTGATGCCCCAGCGTCGCCACCACGCGGCAGCGCTTGTCGATGCCGCCCCGATCGCCGTTCACGTCGCTCAGCCAGACCTGCACCCGGGTGACGCTGCCGGCCACCGGCGCCAGCGCCATCTCCACATGATCACCCACCCGCTGCTCGAGCGCCTCCGTCAGCGCGAAACCGATCGTCCTCGTATCCAGGTTCATGGTCCGTGGCCTCCGTTTCAAAGGCAATCATGGGCACCCCAGGCACTTAGACCATGACAAAGTTTCTACGACACCCATAGGTTTTCCCTATGGCACGCCCCCGATGAACCTCAACTACCACCACCTCCATTACTTCTGGGTCGTGGCCCGCAAGGGCAGCATCGTGGCCGCCGCCGCCGAGCTGCGCGTCTCGCAGCCCACGATCAGCCTCCAGCTCAAGGAGCTCGAGCGCTCTCTCGACCGCAAGCTCCTCGAGCGCTCCGGCCGCAGCCTCACCCTCACCGCCGCCGGGCACGTCGTCTACAGCTACGCCAAGGAGATCTTCTCCCTCGGCCAGGCGCTCGTCGACGCCGTCGAGCACCAGCCCGCCGAGCGGGCGCTGCGGCTCTCCGTGGGCATCGTCGACGCGCTCCCCAAGTCGGTGGTCTACCGGCTGCTCGCCCCGGCGCTGCGCCTCCCTCAGCCGGTGAGGCTGATCTGCCGTGAGGACAAGGGAGAGCGGCTGCTCGAAGACCTCGCGGCGCGGCGCTTCGACGTGGTGCTCAGCGACAGCCCCATGGGCACGGCGATGCAGCTCCGCGGCTACCACCACCTGCTCGGCGAGTCGGGCGTCACCTTCTTCGCCACCGAGGCGCTGGCCGAGCGCTACCGCCGGGGCTTCCCCCGCTCGCTCGACGGCGCGCCGATGCTGCTCCCCACCGAGCACACCGCGATGCGCCGCTCGCTCAACCTCTGGTTCGAGTCGCTGCGCATCCACCCCGTGGTGGTGGCCGAGTTCGACGACGGCGCCACCATGGCCTCCTTCGGACGCGCCGGCGTGGGGGTCTTCCCCGCCCCCTCGGTCGTCGCCGAGGAGGTCTGCCACGAGCACGCCGTGGCCGTCGTCGGCCGCTCCGACAAGCTGCGAGAGCGCTTCTACGCCATCACCACGGAGGCCCAGCTCCAGCACCCCGGCGTCGCGGCCATCCAGCAGGCCGAGCTCTTCTCGTGAGCCCCAGTGGGGTGGTCCTTCTTCACCCACCGTGGGCTGTTACGCTTTCGCACGCTGCCATGCGCGCCACACTCCTCGCCCTCGGGTTGATCCCGCTCGCCTGCTCCCGCTCCCCCCGCGCGGCGCCGAGGGCGTCGCTGGTCGACCACCCCGCCGTACGCGCCCCTGCCACCGCCGGGGAGGTGACGCTGCCGCCGCCCTTCCACACGCCCTCCGCGCGCAACCCCGCCGAGGAGGTCGAGCGCCCCCCAGGGACCGCCCCCCGCGTCGCCGGAGGGCTGCGCGTCACCCGCTGGGCGGAGGGCTTCCAGAACGGGCGCTCGATGGCCCTCGGCCCCGACGGATCGGTCTTCGTCAGCGAGGCGGGCGCGGGGAGGGTGACGGTGCTGCGCGACGACGACCACGACGGCGCCGCCGATGGGCGTCGGGAGGTCTTCGCGAGAGGGCTGGAGCTGCCCTTCGGGATCGCGTTTCACCCCGACGGGTGGCTCTACGTGGGGTGCACCGACCGCCTGGTGCGCTTCCGCGTCGCGGCGGGGCAGCACCTGCCCACGGGCGGTCCGGTGGAGCTCATCGCCCTCCCCGGTCGGGGCTATCGCCAGCACTGGACCCGCAGCGTGGCCCTGAGCGCCGACGGGTCTCGGGTCTTCGTGGGCGTCGGCAGCGAGACCAACGTGGAGGTCGAGCCCGACCCGCGGCGCGCGGCCGTCCTCGTCGCCGCCGCCGACGGATCAGGCGCCCGCCCCATGGCCGGCGGGCTGCGCAACCCCGTGGGGCTCGCGGTGCACCCCGACACCGGGGCGCTCTTCACGGTGGTCAACGAGCGCGACGAGCTCGGCGACGACCTCGTCCCCGACTTCCTCACCGAGGTGCGCGACGGGGCCTTCTACGGCTGGCCCTTCGCGTACTGGGGGCGTCATGAAGACCCGCGGAGAGCGGGAGAGCGGCCCGACCTCGTGGCGCGCGCGGTGGTGCCCGACCTGTCGCTGGGCGCGCACGTGGCGCCGGTGGCGATGATGTTCCCGGTGCGCGGGGCGGTGGGCGTCCCCCGGGGCGACGCGCTGGTGAGCCTGCACGGCTCGTGGAACCGCTCGGTGCGAGTGGGCTACACCGTCGTCCGGGTGCGCTTTCGCGAGGGCCGCCCCACGGGGGAGGTCAGCGAGTGGATGAGCGGGTTCCTCTCGCCAGGGGGGCAGGCGTGGGGACGACCCTCGGGGCTGCTGGAGCTCGGCGACGGCTCGGTGCTGGTGATGGACGACAGCGCCCAGGTGATCTGGCGCGTGGCGCCTGCGACGTAGGCGGAGCTACAGACGTCTGTAGGCGGGGCTACAGACGTCTGTAGGCGGGGCTCAGCTCGCGCCCTGGAGGTGCCGCGCGAAGAACGCCGTCACCCGACGCCACGCGTCCTCCGCCGCCTCGGGCCGGTAGCTCTGCCCGCTCGGGTTCGCGAAGGCGTGGCCCGCGCCCGGGTACACCTGCACGGTGACGTCCTTGCCCAGCTCGCGCAGGGCGGACTCCATCTCGCGCACGCCCGCCATGGGGATGCCCGTGTCGTCCTCGCCGAAGAGCCCGAGCAGCGGCGCGTCGAGCGCCCCGAGCTGCGCCCGGTCGGTCACCACCCGCCCGTAGAACATCACCGCCGCGTCGATGCGCGCGGGCATCCGCAGCGCCGTCTGGAGCGACCAGCCGCCGCCGAAGCACCAGCCCACCACGCCCAGCCGCGGCGCCCCGTGGGAGTCCTGGAGGAAGGCCGTCGCCGCCTCGAGGTTGGTCACCCCGCGGTCGGGCGCCGCCATCACCTCGCCCATCAGCGCGCGGGCCTGCTCGGGCGTGGTCGCGACGCTCCCGTAGAGGTCGACCGCGAGGGCCTGGTACCCTTCCCCCGCGAGGCGCCGGGTCATCATCCGCACGTTGTCGTTGAGGCCCCACCACTCGTGGATCACCACCACGCCGGGCAGTCGCTCGCCCGCAGCGGCGTGCGCCGGGCGGGCGTAGTAACCGTGCAGGGGCCGACCGTCGACGGTGCCGTAGGTGACCTCCTCGGCGCGGACCTCCTGCCGGGGCGGCCGCTCGGCGCCGTTGGCCGTCGGGGTCTCGTGGGCGTGGGCGCGGGACATCGCGTCGAGGTGGCCCCGGTCCGCGGCGGTGGGAGCTGGGGCGCGGCTGGCGCACGCGGCGAGGGCGAGCGCGGCGACGAGGGCGAGGCGCCGGGTGGTCATCGCGGGCTGTGTCGGGGACCACGCCCGAAGCGTCAAGGGACGCGGCGGCGCCGTGAGCCCCCCGTCTCCGCCGCGCCGCGTGCGACGCCGCAACGTGCGGTGCACCGCCGTCGTAGGCACGCTTGCGCCACACCGGGCGCTCCCTCGCGCGAAGGGTGTGGCGCTCTGCCCTATGAGACCCTCGAGCGCACTCCGCGCTCCCTGCAATCCAGCGCTGGCATGAAGTGAGTAAGGGGCGGAGGAGAGAGGACCCAGCGCGACCATCGCCCACGAGGGGCATCTTCGCTTCCGAGAGCCTGCGAGCGCGCCTGACACGAGTCCTCGGGGGAGGCGTCCCATGGAGTCTTCACGGTGGTGGCATCGGTGCTGCGCGGCCCTGCTCGCGCTCCGGCTCACGGCCTGCGTCGGCTCTGAAGCGCCGCCCCGCGAGGAGGTCCCGCTCCTACCGAGCGAGGATCCCTCCCCGACGCCCTTCGACGTGAGCGCGGTGGTGGCCCAGGTCCACTTCGCGTTTCGCTCCGTCGGCGACCGCTGGGAGGGCGGCCACTCGACCTACGCGGTCGTGGCCACGCCCGGCGAGGTGGCCGTGACGCCCATCCACCGCGCACGCCGCGGGCCCTCGGTGACCTTCGCCGCCGAGCGCCGCGGCCAGGGATCGCTCGGCGACGACGGGCGCCTCTCGCTCACCCGCGGCGAAGGCCAGGAGCAGCTCCGCAACGCGCCCGCGGGCGTCGAGCAGCAGTGGACCTTCGCGGCCCGACCGGCCGGTCACGGCGACCTCGTCGTGCGGCTGCGGGTGACCGGCGCGGCCTACGCGGGCGCGACGGCCACCGGGCTGCACTTCGCCGATCCCCTCACGGGCCTCGGGGTGCGCTACGGCCACGCGACCTGGGTCGACGCCACCGGCCAGGGCACCCCCGTCCCGGCCCGCTGGGAGCACGGCGCCGTGGTGCTGACCGTCCCCGGCGCGGCGCTCGACGCGGCGTCGTACCCCGCGGTGCTCGACCCGCTGATCTCCCCGGAGTTCGGCGTCGATGAGCCCGTGCTCGCGCCCGACGTGGTGCTCACCGAGACCGCGGTCGCCTCCAACGGCGACGGCTACCTCGCGGTCTGGATCGACGGCGGACGGGTGCTCGGCGCCCTCCTCGACGCCCGTGGCGTCCTGCAGGAGCCTGCGGGCTTCCTCCTCGGTCCCGACCCCGAGGACGCCGACCGCAACAGCCGCGACCGGGCGCGCCACGTCGTCGTGGCCTCCAACGGGCACGGCTACCTCGTCGCCTGGGCCCTCCGGCAGTACGGCAGCGTCGACACCGACCCGATACGCTTCACGGCGGTGAGCGCCGACGGCGCGGTGCGCGACCTCGGCGGACGGAGGTTCGATCGGGCCGCGCTCGACTACGTCGACCGGCCCGCGGTGGCCTCCAACGGCACCGGCTACCTGGTGACCTGGACGCGCGGCTCGGGCCGCATCGAAGGCGCCCGCGTGGACGGCGACGGCGCGCCGATCGACGCCGACGCGATCTCCATCAGCCCCGACCGCGGCAGCGCGCCCGCGGTGGCCTCCGACGGACGCGACTACCTGGTCGCCTGGACGAACCACACCGGCGTCGAGGGCGCGCTCGTCCGCTCGGACGGAGCGGTGGAGCCGGCCTTCCTCCTCCAGCGGCCCGACTCGTCGCCCGACTCCACGGTCACCCACGGCACGCCCGCGCTGGCCTTCGGCCGATCGAGCTACCTCGTGGCCTGGTCGGACGGAGACCACAGCACCGACCTCGTCGGCGCGAGGGTGAGCCGCGACGGCCTCGTGCTCGACCCCGACGGGATCCTCCTCTCGGGCGCTCCCAGCGCGCAGTTCGCGCCGAGCATGAGCTTCGACGGCCGAAGCTTCGTGGTCGTGTGGAGCGACGCCCGGGACAGCGAGCCCTGCGCCCCCTGCGATCCCCCGAGCCTGGACTGCGACTGCGAGTCCGTCCGCGACGACCACTTCACCTCCGCCGCGATCGTGGGCGCGAGGGTCGACGTCGACGGAGCGGTCCGCGACCCCGACGGGGTCTGGATCGCCCCGCAGGCGCCGCAGCAGTTCAGCGCCGCGGTGGCCTCCGTCGGGGGCCGAGGGTCCATGGTCGTGTGGGGCGGCCCGGGAGGAGTCCTCGGCCGCACGCTCGGTCGCGACGGTCGGCCTCGCGGTCACTCTCCGGCGCTGATCGCGGCGGGCTACGCCCTCGCCTCCTCCCCCTCGGTAGCCTCCGACGGCCTCGGCTACCTGGTCGTCTGGCAGGACCTCCGCGGCGGCGTCGACTGGGACCTCTACGGCGCCCGCGTCGGTCGCCGGGGCGCGCTGCTCGACCCGTCGGGCCTCGCGATCTCCACCGCGCCCGGCGATCAGAGCACCCCCTCGGTGACCTTCGACGGCCGCCGCTACCTCGTCGCCTGGCAGGACCATCGAGGCCCCGACTGGGACCTCTACGCCGCCCGCGTCAGCCGCTGGGGCGAGGTGCGCGACCCCGACGGGATCGCGGTCTCCACCGCGCCGGGCGACCAGCTCCGCCCCTCCGCCGCGGGCTCGCTCCTCGTCTGGAACGACCAGCGCGACCGGCGCCCCTGCGAGCCCTGCGACGCCAGCGGCTGCGACGACTCCCGCTGCGACCCGCCGGAGTACCCGAGCGGCGTCCGTCCGATGCCGACCCGGGTCTTCGGCGCCCGCCTCGATGACGGGGGCCGCGTGCTCGACCCCGACGGCCTCGCGATCTCGCCTCCGGGCCACGTCGGCCGCGACCCCTCCGCCGCCTCCAACGGCGCGGGCTACCTGGTCGCGTGGGCGCGCGCCGAGGGCATCGCCGCCACCAGGGTAGGGCCCCGCGGCGGCGTGCGGGACCCCGACGGGCTCACGCTCTCCGAGCCGGGCGCCCTCACGCCCTCGGTGAGCACCGACGGCGACGGCTACTTCGCCGTGTGGAGCCGCCCCCTCCCGCGCCTCTTCACCCGCTGCTACGGGCAGCCGGTGCGCACCATCGAGGGCGTCCGGCTGAACCGCCACGGGAGGCCGCTCGACCCCGCGGTCGTCCCCATCGCGACGCCGCCGAGCTCGCCCAGCGGCGTGATCGCGCAGAACTACGCCGCGCCCAGGGCGGCCTTCGACGGCGACGGATACCTCGTCGCCTGGGAGAGCGTGACCCTCCTCGCCTGCGACGGGGCCCCCGCTCGCGACGTGCTCGGCGCGTGGCTCGGCTCCGACGGCGAGGTGCTCGACGCGGCGCTCCCCATCGAGACGGGGTTGCCCGAGGCGTCCCGCTCGCCCGCCATCGCCTCCGACGGCGCGGGTCGAGCGCTCGTGGTCTACGCGCGGACCTCGTCGCTCTGGTCCGATCGCTCCACCGTGAGAGCGCACCTGCTCACGCTCCCCGGCGCGCGTCCCCGACGCTGGTGAGTCCGCGACCCATAGGGGCTCTCGCGCCGGAGTCGTCCTGGCAGGTCGCGGTGGCTACGCGGCCTGCCGTGGGGGAGCGGCGCCGACCGGTTGACGGCCCAGGACTCCGAGGGCTCCGAGCGGGTCGAGCTGATCCTGTTCGCCCCGCCCGAGCACCAGCACTGAGGGCGGGGCGCGACCGACATCGTCCCGTCGCTTCGACGGCGATGGAGTCCGGCGAGCGCAACGCGCGGTCCGGTCAGCGCCGCGTGGCGACGAGGTTGGCGACGACGAAGCCCACGAAGACCAGCGCCACCACGACGGCCACCACCGTGTTGACCTTGCGGGTGTGCGCGGCGTTCGCGCGCAGGGCCTCGTCGCGCATCGCGAAGACCCCGTGCTTGAGCCGATGCCGGGCGACGGCGCCCGCGTCGACGTGGTCCGAGAGCAGCACCGCCGCGCCGCAGAACGAGCAGGTGAGCTGGACGCTCCCGTCGTCATGCACGGCGTTGACGCCGCCGCAGCGCCCGCACGCGACGCCCTCGGCGAGCAGGCGCCGCCAGGCCTCGTTGCCGGCCGCCTGGCGGGCCATGTCGAGCTCGAGGCGCTCCTTGTCGGAGACGTAGTCGTTGACCTGTTGCACCGCGTGGCAGCCCGGGCAGGTGAACTGGTGCTGGTAGAGGTCGAGCGGAACCTCCACCGGCCCTGCGCACCTCAGGCACTGCGCCGCGCGCGAGGCGCGGTTGGTCTCCTGGAAGCGCGGGGCGCTCCGGGCCGCCTCGATCGCCTCGGCGACGCTCGGCAGCGCCACGGCGGCCCTCACGTGCCCGAGCAGCGCGTCGGCGGAGACGGCGGCCGCCCCCGCGTAGTCGGCGGTGCGAAGCTCGCCGCGGCAGAAGGCGCACGCGAAGGTCGGCGTGCGCAGGTCGTCGGGCATCGGGGTGCTCGCCCCGCACCGTGAACACGTGACCCCTCGCTGGCTCGTCATGTCGATGCGCGCGACTCTAACCCCACGCGCAGGCTCCGCGGTGGCGCGCCGGCTGCCGCGTCGCGACGAGGGCCGCGTCGGGCGTCGAAGCCGTCGCCGTTCACGTCGCCGAGGTTGGCCGCGGTGCGCAGCCCGATGGCGTTGCCTCCGTCGGGGAGTTCGTCACCGTAAGGTGGCGTCGGGCGTGGTGATGACGGTGCCCGAGGACAGCGGGCGTCGTCCGGGACCTCGCCAGCAGCCGCTGACCTGAGACGCCGCACGCCTATCCTCGCGACCCGCCGTCCCTGCGCCGCTACGGTAGACCGAACGCGGCAGATTTGTTCCATGTGCGAGGTCACGGCGCGGCGCCCGGCGGCTTCGCCCCGGCGCGCGAGCATGCTACCGGGAGAGCCCGATGAAGCTCACCCGACGCACGTTCATCAAGCTCGCCGGCGCGGCCGGCGTCGCGGGCTCGGTCGGCTGCGGCGAGTCCGCCGAGGCGGATCTCGACCCCACCGAGGAGTTCGACTCGCCGCCGGATGAGATGCTCGACGCCGGCACCGACGACCTCGACGCCGGCACCGGCGACCTCGACGCCGCGGTCGAGGACGACGCCGCGACGGGCACCGACGGCGGCGCGCCGGGCCTCGACGCGTCCCTCGACGCCGGGTCGGATGTCCCCGTGGGCCCGCCGCGCGACGCGGGGATCGAGCCGCCGCGCGACGTGCCGGTGACCCCGCCGCGCGTCGACGCCGGCAGGGACGCGGGCCCAGCCCCGCTCGCCCACCCGGACTTCCGCGACCTCCCCGAGCGACGCACCCAGTTTCCCCTCGGCGTGATGGCGGGCGACGCCACCGACACCTCGGTGATGTTCTGGACCAAGTACTCGGGCGACGCCTCGGTGGTGCTGCGCGTGCTGGAGATGGACGGCAACCGCATCGCGGCGGTGCGCTTCAACGGCCGGGTCACGCCCTCGGGCGGGGGCTTCGTCCGCGCGGTCGTCACCGGGCTGCGCCCCAACCGCCGGCACCTCTACGCCTTCCTGCTGGGGGGCGCGACCTCGCCGTCCGGGCGCAGCCTCATCGGGCGCGTGCAGACCGCCATCGGCGCCGACTCGCTCGCCCCGATCGTCTTCGGCGGCACCTCGTGCAGCAGCCCCCGCGCCCACCCCTTCCCGGTGCTGGAGGCCGCGGGCTCGCGCGACGACCTGGACTTCTTCATCCACGCCGGCGACCACATCTACGCCGACCTCCTGGGCCCCGCCGCGACCAGCATCTCGCAGTACCGCGCGAAGTACAGCGAAGCCTGGGCCTCGTCGGGGATGCGCTCGCTCCACAGCTCGACCGGCCAGTACCTCACCTGGGACGACCACGAGGTCTTCAACAACTGGAACCCCGAGACCATCTCGAGGGCGCGCCTCGACGCCGCGCGCCAGGCCTTCTTCGAGCACCGCGCCACGCGCCGCAGCGCCGACGACCGCGACCGCATCTGGCGCAGCTTCCGCTGGGGGCGCACCGCGGAGGTCTTCGTCCTCGACTGCCGCGGCGAGCGCCGCCCCTCCACCCGCTCGGAGGACCCCTCGCGCAGCTCGACCTACCTCTCCCGGCGACAGATGGACTGGCTCAAGGCGGGGCTGCGCAGCTCGCCCTGCGTGTTCAAGTTCATCGTCAACTCGGTGCCCATCGTCGACCGCGCCGGGGCCGACGGCGACAACTGGAACGGCTACGCCTCGCAGCGCCGGGAGATCCTCAACCACATCGACAGCAACCGCCTCCGAGGCGTCGTGTGGCTGTCGGGCGACGTGCACTTCGGCGGCGTGTGCCGCGTCGAGGCGGCCGGGCCCTGGAGCGACATCTGGGAGGTCGTCATGGGGCCCTCGGGCTCGAACCGCGACGGGCGCCCGCCCATCCGCGAGTCGCAGTGGCCGGTGTTCGTGCACGAGGTCCACAACTTCGTGCGCTTCCACGCCGACCCGGCGAGCCGCACGCTCACCGTCGAGTTCATCGACCGCGACGGCGACCGCATCCCCAACAGCCGCTGGACCCACACGTTCTGATCATCGGGACGCCGGCCGCGGCGTAGCCCGGGCCCTGCATCGGCTCAACCGTCCAGCGGGCCGTCCTCGCCACGCCCGACGATCGGGCAGTGGAGGTGGATGGCGTCGAGGAGGGTCTCCCAGTCCACCGGCTTGTTCACCGTCACTCGCGCCGCGATGGGGCCGGATTGCTGCACCTGCCCCGAGACCACGACGACCGGGATCCGCGCCCAGCGGTAGTACTGGTCCTTGAGCTGGAGAAACTCCTTTCCGCTCATCCGGGGCAGCCCCAGGTCGAGGGTGATCAGGGCCGGGGGATTCTCCATGCCCAGCGCCACGATCGCCTCCTCGGCGCTGGCCGCGGTGCGCACGGCGAAGCCCTCGCGCCGCAACGCCTCGGCCAGCTGGAGTCGGAAGTCAGGGTCGTCTTCGACGACCAGGATGACGGGCGGCGCGGGTGCGGGTTCGGTGATCCGCAGGGAGTCGCTCACGTCGACCACCCTCGGGCGGTGACACCGTGTCCGCAAGGGCCCGCACATTCCCGCCTGTCGCGCGGCATGCATCTGGCTCGGACAGAGGGAGCGTACGTCAGACCCGCGGCCCTCCGCGGTACGGTCGAGCCACCCCATGGGACATTCTTCTCCGAGCAACGACGAGATCATCCGTTCGGTCGCGGCCGAGCTCCCCTGCGGGGTCTGGGTGGCGCGCGCTCCGGGGGGCGAGTTCGTCTACGCCAACAAGACCTTCGAGGACATCCTCGGGGTGGGCGGACGCGACGACGTCGCCTCGGGGGAATACGCCGCCCCGTATGGCATCCACGACCGCAACGGCGACCTCTACCCCGAGGACCGGATGCCCTTCGTGCGCGCCCTCACAGCGCGCCGAGAGGTCATCGTCGACGACATCGTGATCCACCGGCCCGACGGCCGCAGGGTGTACATCCGCGCCACGGCGCGCCCGGTCTTCGACGGCGCGGGCGAGATCACCCACGTGGTGATCGCCTTCATCGACATCAGCCGCGAGGCCGTCGCCGAGATCGCCCGCACGGAGAGCGAGTCCCGCGCGCGGCACTCCGAGCGCATGAAGAGCATCGGCACCTTCGCCGGGGGCATCGCGCACGATTTCAACAACCTCCTGGCGGGCATCAAGGCCCTCACCAGCGTGCTGCGCCACGGCGAGGCCGACCCCGGGCGACAGCGCGACCTCGAGACCATCGACGCGATGACCAACAGCGCCGCGGCGCTCACCCGCACGCTGCTCAGCTTCGCCGGGCGCGGCCGGCGCGCGGCGGGGCCGGTGGTGCTCGCCACCGTGGTGCTGCGCATGGCGGCGCTCCTCGGCCGCACGCTCGACCGGCAGGTGCGGGTGCAGGTCGAGGCCGCCGGGGGCCTCGCGGTGCTGGGCGACGAGACGAGCATCGAGCAGGTGGTGATGAACCTCGCGATCAACGCCCGCGAGGCGATGCCCGAGGGCGGCGACCTCACGCTGCGCACGCGCGACGAGGGCGACCGGGCGGTGCTCGAGGTCGAGGACACCGGGCCCGGGATTCCCGAGGCGCTGCGCGCGCGCATCTTCGAGCCCTACTTCACCACCAAGCAGGCCGGCGCCGAGCGGGGCACGGGCCTCGGGCTCGCCACCGTCCACGGCATCGTCCAGCAGCTGGGCGGCTCCATCGAGGTGCTCGACAACGCCCCCAGGGGCACGACGATGCGGCTCAGCTTCCCGGGCGTGGCGCCCCCCGCCGCACCGCTCCCGGCGCCCGCGTCCTCGACGGCGGCGCCCGCGCGCGGCCTCGTGCTCGTGGTCGACGACGACGCGCCGGTGCGCGAGGCGACCGTGCGCCTCCTCGAGAGCATCGGCTACGAGACCCTCGAGGCCGACGGCGGCGCGGCCGCGGTGGAGCGCTACCGGCAGCGGGGGTCGGAGGTTCGGGCGGTGCTGCTCGACCTCACGATGCCGGGCATGGACGGGCCCACCACCCTGCGCGCCCTCCGCGCGATCGACCCCGACGTGCGGGTGCTGCTCACCACAGGCTTCGACGTCGACGAGCGCGTCGAGGGGCTGCTGGCGCAGGGCTGCCGCGGCGTCCTGGCCAAGCCCTACGCCCGCGACACCCTGGCCGACACCCTGGCCGCGGTGCTGCGCTGACGGCCGCAGGCCTCCTCAGCCCCTTCGCTTCGCTGCCTTCTTCTTCGTCGGCGCGGGCACGTAGCCCGCGATGGCCTCGTCGACGCTCCACAGGAGCGCGGTGGAGTCCCACGCCGCGGTCACGAGGCGCGACCCGTCGCCGTCGAAGCGCAGCGTCGTCGTCATCGTCGCGGTGCCCTCCACCCGCGCGACCTCCTCGTTGCGGGCGCAGTCCAGCACGCTCGTGCCGTGCTCCGTCGACACCGCGAGGCGCCGCCCGTCCGGGGCGTAGGCCGCCGCGGAGATGACCTCCGGTGACTTCCACTCCGCCCGCAGCTCGCCATCGGGAATCCCCACGCGCTGGAGCGTCGTGCTGGTCCACACGGCCGCCTCGTCGCCGCGCGGCGAGAGGGCGAAGTCGTGGGCCGAGCGCGCCGCGACCACCGCGACCGCGGCGTGCTGATCGAGGTCCCACACCGTGAGCCTGGAGCGCTCCAGGAAGACCGCGTACCGATCGTCGGGGGTGATCGCCAGCAGGTGCGAGTTCACCTTCAGCGAGCGGGACTCTCCGCGCGCGTTGGTGAGCGCGAGCTTCCCCCGGAAGAGCGTCGCCTCGACGGCGCGGCCCCACCACTTCTGGTGCGTGTCGCCGAAGCTCTCGGGGCGCATCGTGAAGGCTCGCGCGTCGAGGTCGAGCACGTAGGTCCCCTGGGCGACGGGCTGCATCACGGCGTAGCGGTCGCCCTCCCCCGGGAGCCTCCGCAGCGCCAGGACGTGCGGAGCCCCGGCGCTCGTCGACGGCGCTCTCGCCCCGGACATGGACCACCAGCGGGCCTCCCCGTGGCCCGCGAAGGTCACGAGGGTCTCGCCGTCGCGGGAGAGCGCGAAGGGAGGGAGCGGGTCGCCGTAGGTGTCGACACCCCGCGCGGCGCCCTCACTCATCGAGCTCCCCACAGGGCTCGCCCGGCACTCCACACGACAGGGGACGGCGGCGGGTTCACGTTCATGCGCTCATGGTGTCACGATCCAGGCTCAGAACAGCGGCGCGCGAGGCCGTGGGAGGCCACGGTGCGCGGCCTCGGCCGCGAGGTGGTGTACGGTCGACGCCCGATGTTTCCGTCGATCACCGAGGCGTCTCCGTGGGACGCGCTCCGCCGCGACGACGCGGCCCTCCGCCCGGGCGTCGAGGCCATCTGCGCGCGCCACGGGCTCGGCGCCCCCGAGGTCACGCGCCTGCCCGGCGGATCGGTGCCGGTCTACGCCCTCGGGGCACGGTACGCCCTCAAGGTGTTTCCGCCGGGCGAGGCCGCGTACGCCCGTACGGAGGCCCTCGCGCTCGCCGCGGTCGCCGGTCGGCTCCCGCTGCCGACGCCCGACCTCATCGCCGCCGACGCCCTCGGCGACTGGAGCTACGTCCTCATGGGGCGACTGCCGGGGGGCCTGCTCAGCGACGCGTGGCCCGAGCTCACCGCCGCCGACCGCGACCGTCTCGCCGACGAGCTCGGCGCGGGCCTCGCGGCGCTGCACTCGCTCGACGTGGCGCCGCTCGGCGCGCTCACCGCCGACTGGGGCGCCTTCCTCGCGGCGCAGCGCGCGAGCGCGGTCGAGCGGCAGCGGGCGCGCGGGCTCGACGAGCGCTGGCTCGCGCAGATCCCAGGCTTCCTCGACGCGTGGATGCCGCCCCTCGAAGGTGCTCGCGCCCTGCTCCACACCGAGCTGATGCGCGAGCACCTGCTGGTCTCGCCCGCTCCGGGGCGGTGGCACGTCACGGGGCTCTTCGACTTCGAGCCCGCGATGGTCGGGGCGCCGGAGTACGACCTGGCCTCCTTCGGGCTCTTCGTGTCGTGCGGCGACGGGCGCTTCCTGCGCCGCGCGCTGCGCGCCTACGGATACGCCGAGGGCGCCCTCGACGAGGCGCTGCCGCGGCGCCTGATGGCGTACGCGCTGCTGCATCGGTACAGCAACCTGCGCTGGTACCTCGACCGGCTGCCGGCGCCCGGCGCGACGTCCCTCGACGCGCTCGCCGCGCGGTGGTGGGCGCTCGAATCGGCACCCTGAGAGGGACGGCGCTCGGTGACGAGGTACAAGCATGGAGATGCCCCTCGACCATGAAGCCTACGCTGCGCAGCGCGCCCGCTGGCCCGCGTCCGGGCAGCACATCCTCGCGCAGCACGACGCCGACACCGTGGTCGTCTACCAGGCGTACCGGCCCTCCATCGGGGCCGCGGCGGTCGCCGACGGTCGCCTCGGCGGCGGCGGGTTCGGCATGGGGCGCATGAGCTGGATCAAGCCCAACTTCCTCTGGATGATGTTCCGCAGCGGGTGGGGGACGAAGCCCGACCAGGAGGTCACGCTCGCGCTGCGCATCACCCGCGCGGGCTTCGAGGAGATCCTCGCGGCGGCGGTGCCGTCGGGCTTCAAGCCGGGGCAGTTCGAGTCGCGCGAGGCCTGGGAGGCCGCGGTGCGCGGCTCCGACGTACGGCTCCAGTGGGACCCCGACCACGGCCCGACGGGCGAGCCCTGCGAGCGGCGCGCGATCCAGCTCGGGCTGCGCGGCGCGGCCCTGCGACGCCTCGTCGAGGAGTGGACCGTCGGGGTCGAAGACCTCTCGGCCTTCGTCGCCGAGCAGCGCGAACTCCGCCACGACCGAGCCCGCCTGATCACCCCTCGCGAGACCGTGTACACGCCCGCTCCCGCCGTGGCCGCGCGCCTCGGTCTCTCCGCCGAAGGAGCCTTCGACCCCATGACCACCGCCCCGCGTCCTCCCCCGACGCCCTGAGGCGGCTCAGACCCAGGAGAAGACAATTGTCACCACGGAAGGCCAGCGCATCACCTCGCAGAACCGCTGCGGACACGACCGAGGCCGTCGACGCCTTCATGCGGTCCCTGGATCACCCCTTCAAGGCAGAGATGGAGGCCGTCCGCCGGATCATCCTCGGCGTCCACCCCTCCATCGCCGAGGGGATCAAGTGGAACGCGCCGAGCTTCCGCACGGTCGAGTACTTCGCGACCTTCCACCTCCGGGAGAAGGTCGGCTTCAGCGTCATCCTGCACCTGGGCGCCAAGGCAAGAGACGGCGCACCGCCTGTCATCGCAGACCCGACCGGGTTGCTCCGGTGGCTCGGCAAGGACCGGGCGATCGTGCGCTTCGCCGAGCCCGCCGACATCGAGTCACAGAGAGCGGCCTTCGCCGCGGTCGTGACGCAGTGGATCGCCTTCGTGTAGGAGCTCCGCCGCTGGAGTCGAGCGATCGCCCCGTCGCTTCATCGGCCGCGGCCGCGGGGCAGGATCAGACCGCCGCGTTCACCGGTCGCTACGGCGCCCAGAGCCCCGCGAGGTCGATCTCCACCGCGTCGAAGGGCTCCGCGCGCACCGCGGCGTCGCCCCGGAACGTCGCCACCAGCAGCCACCCCAGGTCGTGGCGGCGCAGCACCTCGACGCTGCGCAGCGTCGGGGACACCAGCCAGACGTGCCCGACGCCCTCGCGGCGGTAGATGTCCAGCTTGCGTCCCCGATCGATCTCCTCGGTCGAGGGGGAGAGCACCTCGCAGCACCAGTCCGGCGCGAGGGTCGCCGCGGCGTCGTCCATGAAGCCCGCGGGCACCCGCTCGCGCCGCCACCCGGCGAGGTCGGGCACCACGATGTCAGGCCGCGGCCCGAGGTGCAGCTCGGGCTCGACGAGGAGGATCCAACCGCCCGGTCCGCCGCGCCCACGATCGAAGGGGCCCTGCAGCTCGCCGCCGAGGGCGCTCGCGCTCCGAGCGTGTCGCAGTCGCGGCCGTGGCATGAGCGACAGCTCCCCGTCGATGATCTCCGCCACTACGGTTTCCGGAGCGTTGCGGTAGCCCGCCACCACCTCGGGCGCGAGGTTGGGAAACTCCGGGTCGAGGGTGCGGGCATCGTCGCCAGACATGACTGCACGCTAGCCCACCCGGCGCACCGCCGCGCGCCGTCCACATGGGCATGTCACGGGCTCAACATGGACCTGTAAGCCCGCGCCTCCGCCCGCGTTCCCCTCACATCCTCACTCCGGGAGCGGTGCCATGACGTCTTCTTCCCTCCAGCGAATCCTCGTCCTCAGCGCGCTCGCCGTGCTCGGCTGCGCCAGCGAAGGTCGGCCCACGCGCGTGGCCGCCGACGAGGGGCGCACCCCCGTGACCGTCACGGGGCCGGGCCAGCACGTGGCGCGTCGCGCGATGCTGGAGGTGCACGCGAGCTTCTGGGTGAGGGCGGGCTCGGCCCGCGCGACCGCCGACGCGGCGCGGGCGATGGCGACCTTCGCAGAGCAGCACCAGGGATGGGTGCAGTCGAGCTCGCTCCAGGAGTCCGGCGTGTCGGGGCAGGTGACGCTGAGGGTTCCGCCGGAGACGCTCGGGGCGCTGCGGGCGACGCTGACGCGGCTCGGCGGCGGGCACGGCGCGCTGCGGGAGCAGGTCACCCGCACCGACGTGACTGACGCGCTGATGGACCTCGACGCGCGCCTTCGCGTGGCCCGCGCGACGGAGGCGCGTCTGCTGGCGCTGCTCGACCAACATGGCGGGGCGCTCGCGGACGTGCTGGCGGTCGAGCGCGCCCTGGCCGAGCAGCGCACCCACATCGAGCAGCTGGAGTCCGTGCAGCGCGGGGCGCAGGGCCGGGTCGACCTCGCCACGGTGGAGGTCTGGTTCGAACGCGAGGTGCTCGACATGCGTGCACCGCTGGGGCAGCAGATGACCGCCGCGGCCCGGGAGGGCCTCGAGGCGGCGCGCTCGGTGGGGGTCGGCGGGGTGCTGTTCGCGCTCCGGGTGGGGCCGGCGCTGCTGATGCTGCTCGCGCTGGCGGCGCTGGGGTGGCGGGTGGCGAAGGGGCTGCGAGCCTCGCGGGCGAAGTGAAGAGTCCGCAGGAGGGCGACGGGCGCGCTCGTCAGCGGGTCAGGTCGTCGGCCGCCGGGTCGCTCGCCCTGCGGGCGTAGCGGTCGAAGAAGAGCCGCTGGGCGAGCGCAAACGAGCCGTGGATGCGAGGGAGCGTGAACCACCCCGACGTGCCCGAGAGGCCGACCCGCAGCGCGTCGGCGTCGGCGTCGACCGCGGTGATGGCCTCCCAGGCGATCCAGTCATGGCGCTCTCCGGGTGCCTGGCGGAAGTGGGCCGGGTCCGGTGTGCCGACCGGCTCGCGTTCGTCGACGAGGCGAAAGCCGTGACGCGAGAGCGCGAGGCTCTTCGTGCCTCGCTCCTTGAAGCGGTCGAGGAGCGTTCGAGCCCCCGCGAAGGTGAGCCCCAGCCCGGCGAGGAAGACCGGAAAGGGCGCAGAGCCCGCCCGTACCGCGACGGGCACGGCGATCGCCAGCACGCACCCGGCGAGCCCCGAGAGGAGCATCGCGAGCCCCGGCCGCAGGCTCGAACGCCCGTGCGGGAGGAGCACGGTCTCGCCGCTCGCCATCGCGGCCTCGGCCCGGGCCGCCAGGCGTGCGACCGCCGGGTCGGTCAGCCGCGACACCTCGCTGTAGGGGTGATGGCTCACCCGCAGCGAGCGCCCGTCGGTGAAGACCAGCTCGGCGGCCGCGGAGCCCGTCGGCCCACGATCCCGGAGCCCGCGAACCCGATAGCGCCGCACCGAGCGGATCGCGTCGAGGCTGTAGCGCTCGCGCCCGAAGAGCGTGCGTCGCTCGTAGCCGCCGCTCACCAGCACGACGCCCCGGCGCGAGAAGAACGCGAACGACGCGAGGGCGAGGGCGACCACCCCGATCGCTGCGACGCTCCCCTCCGAGCGATCGACGATCGACGCGAGCGGGAGCGTGACCAGCAGGTGCACCAGCAGCCGCCACGACGCCCCGAAGCGGGGCACGAACACGTCACCAGAGGCGGAGGTCAGCATCGCCGGTGGAGCATCGCAACGGCCGCGGCCGCTGGGCAAGATCGGACCGCCGCGCGCCGTCAGTACCGTCGGACTCCCCGCCGACGGCCTCGCGGTCGCACCGGGGAAGCGCTCGCCGACGGCCCTCGCCCCGCCCCTCAACTCCCCCCTCACATCACCTGCAGCCCGAGGCCCCGCACCAGGTCGGCCGCCTGCGCCGAGGAGATCACCGCCCCGCGCAGGGCGCCGCACGCCAGCGGCGTGAGCACCCCCAGGTCGCACCGCCGCAGGTCGGCCCCGGTGAAGCGCGCGTCGACCATCCTCGCGTCGCGCAGCCGGCAGCCCTCCAGCACGGCGTCGCGCAGGTCGGCGCCCGAGAGGTTCGCCTCGGACAGGTCGACGTGTCGCAGCGTCTGCTTGTGAAGCGACACCCCGCGCAGGTCGGCCGCCACCAGGTGGCAGTCGGCGAAGCGCGTGTCGCGCATCTTCGCCTTGGAGAAGCTCGCGCCCGTGAGCCGCGTGCTCTTGAACGACGCCTCGGAGAGCGACGCCCCGGAGAGGTCCGCGCCGATGAGCGAGCAGCGCTCGAAGCGCGCCCTCGTCGCCACCGCCTTCACCGCCTGGAACTTCACCGCCGTGACCCCCAGCCACACCGTGTCCTCCAGCCGGGCCTCGCTGAAGTCCGCCTCGTCGAACACCCCTCCGTCGAAGGTCGCCCCCGACAGGTCGCAGCCCTCCACGCTCACGTCGCGAAACACACACCCGCGGAACACCCAGTGCCCCTCCGCGTCCTTCGGCAGCGCGCGCCGCAGGTCGAGCCCGGTGAAGTCCACCCCCACCACCTCGCGCGGCGCCCGGAGCAGCTCCGTGGCCCCGGCCAGCGTCACCGCCATCGTGTCGTCTACGCTCATCAGGGCCCGCTCCTACACCACCGGCCTCGCCCCTGACCAACGCCCGTCAAGCACCCCCCCGGCGCCCCGACCGCCCCCCGCTTGGACCTCCCTCCAGGTGCGCGTATAGCTTCCGCCCGCCGAGGAACCTGAAAACCATGAAGACGCCCTTACTCATCCTTCTCTGTTCGACCCTGGCGGTGGCCTGCACCCCCAACGCGGTCAACACCAACACCTTCCCCGACGTCCCGCCGGGCTCCGACGCCCCGGCCTCCGACGTCCCGCCGGGCATCGACCAGCCCGTCGTCCCCGACGACGCCCCGATCAACCCCGGAGACACCCCCGTCGTCCCCGGAGACTCCCCCTCGACCGATGTGCCCTCGGCCGATGTTCCCCCGGCCGACGCGCCCATCACCCCCACGGCCTGCCGCTCCAGCCGCGACTGCGCCCGCGGCGTCTGCGACCGCGTCACCAGCGTCTGCGTCGAGTGCGTCTCCGCCGCGCAGTGCTCCGGCGCGACCCCCGTCTGCCAGACCAACCGCTGCGTCGCCGCCGTCGCCTGCGCCTCGTCGCGCCAGTGCCCGGGCCGGGTCTGCGACACCGCCGCGGGCCGCTGCGTCGACTGCGTCAGCAACCCCGACTGCACCGGCACCAACGTCTGCGTCAGCAACAACTGCCTCCCCGCCCCGATGGCGTGCCGCTCGTCCCGGGAGTGCGGCCCCCTCGACCAGGTGTGCGACGCCTCCCGCGGCGTCTGCGTCGACTGCGTCGCCGACCCCGACTGCCCCATGGGCCAGTTCTGCACCACCGACCGCACCTGCGTCCCGCAGCTCTGCGTCCCCGGCACCCGAGAGTGCCTCAGCCTCCAGCGCCTCCGCGTCTGCAACGCCAACGGCAGCGGCTGGAACGAGTCCCCCTGCGGCTTCGGCGCTTCGTGCGTCGACGCGCGCTGCCAGGCCCAGATCTGCACCCCGGGCTCCGCCAGCTGCGGCTCCATGACCCAGCGCCGCGTCTGCAACCCCGACGGCCTCGGGTACACCCCCACCGAGTGCGCCGCCATGGAGTCCTGCTCCGTCGGCACCTGCCGCTCGTGGAGCTGCACCCCCGGCGCCACCACCTGCCAGTCGGCCTCGACCGTGAGCGTCTGCAACGCCGACGGCCTCGGCACCCGCGCCTCGTCCTGCCCCTCCGGGTCGAGCTGCACCGCCGGCCGCTGCTCGTCCTGGGTCTGCACCCCCGGCGTCTATGACTGCTCCTCCCCCAGCGAGCGCCGCATCTGCAACAGCGACGGCCTCGGCTACGCCCCGGCGCCCTGCACCCTGCCCGCGCACGCGACGGCCACCACCTGCTCCGCCGGCTCCTGCGGCTTCACCTGCCAGGCGGGCTGGGGCAACTGCGACGGCGCGGCCTCCAACGGCTGCGAGACCGACCTCACCACCAACCCCTCCTCCTGCGGCACCTGCGGCGTGGTCTGCCGCTCCGGCGTCGGGTCGGTCAGCGCCTGCGTGGCCGGCGCCTGCCAGGTGATGTGCAGCCCCAACTACGGCGACTGCGACGGCAACACCGCCAACGGCTGCGAGTCGTTCACCGGCAGCGACGTGCGCAACTGCGGCGCCTGCGGCGCGGCCTGCGCCGCCCGGCCCAACAGCGTGGCCTCGTGCACCGTGGGCCGCTGCGGCTACGTCTGCCTGAGCGGCTACGGCGACTGCGACGGCAACCCGGCCAACGGCTGCGAGCGGGTGCTCGGCACCGACGCGGCGCACTGCGGCCGCTGCGACAACGCCTGCCCGACGGGGCCCAACGCCCAGGTGACCTGCTCCAGCGGGACGTGCACCTTCGCGTGCACCCCGGGCTTCTCCAACTGCGACGGGCTCAACGCCACCGGCTGCGAGGCGGTCACCTCCACGGACAACAACAACTGCGGCGGCTGCGGCGTGCGCTGCGCCCCGGCCAACGCCACCGGCGCCTGCGTGGCGAGCGCCTGCTCCCTGGTGGCGTGCAGCGCGGGCTTCGGAAACTGCGACGGCAGCACCTCCAACGGCTGCGAGACCAACCTCCAGACCAGCCTCTCCAACTGCGGCACCTGCGGCACCGTCTGCCCCGGCGCCGGGACCGCCGGCACCATGGTGACCTGCACCGCGGGCGTCTGCGGCTCGGCCTGCGTGACGGGCTACAGCGACTGCGACGCCAACGCGGCCAACGGCTGCGAGGCCAACCTCGCGGCGGACGCGCGCAACTGCGGCGCCTGCGGCAACGCCTGCCCGTCGGGGCAGAGCTGCGTGGCGCGGGCGTGCACCCTGGCGGCGCCGGGATCGCTCATCCGTGGCCGCTACGGCTTCGGCGCGGCCACGGCCACCAACGGGCGCGTGTACGTCTTCGGCGGCTACAACGGCGCGTACCTCAACAGCCTGGAGGAGTACGACCCGGCCACCAACGTCTGGACCAACCGCGCCACGATGCCCAACGCCCCGTGGGCGGTGGCGAGCGCGTCGCTGGCGGACGGGCGCGTCCTCTCGATCAGCGGGTACGTCTCGGGGAGCTACACCTCCGCGGTCCACGCGTACAACCCGTCGACCAACACCTGGGCGTCGGTCGCTCCGGTGCTCAGCGCGCGCTACCACGCCGCGGCGGCGCGGGGCCTCGACGGGCGGGTCTACCTGTTCGGCGGGCGCAACAGCGTGGGGCTGGTCACCACGGCCGAGGCGTACAACCCGGCGACCAACACCTGGACCTCGGTGCGCGCCCCCACGACGGCGCGCCTCGGTGCCGTCGCGGTCACCGCGCCCACCGGGCGGATCTACCTCTTCGGCGGATCGACCAGCACCAGCAGCACCACGGCGACCAGCTCCGTGGAGATCTACGACCCGGTGGCCAACACCTGGTCGGCGGGTCCGGTGATGTCCCCTTCGCGCGCCTACGCGGGCGGCGCGCTCGGCGCCGACGGGCGCATCTACCTCGCGGGCGGCTACACCGGTTCCAACTACCAGGCCACCTCGGTGGCGCTCGTGCCCGCCACCGGGATCTACGCCTCCCTCGGCTCGCTCAACGTCTCTCACGGCTACACGCAGCTCGCGGCGCTCGCCGACGGCCGCATCCTCGCCATCGCCGGGTCGAACACCTCCAGCATGTACCTGACCCGCGTGGAGGCCTACACCCCGGCCTCCGACACCTGGCGCTGAGCGCCGCTCCCATCCCCTCCTCCGATCCCCTCCTCCCTATCCCCCTCCTGATGCTCGGATGAGCCCTTCGCGGGTTGACGCCGCGCTGCGACCTGCCATCCCATCAGGCGCCCAAGAGGAGGTCTCCCGATGTCGTCCCGTGCTCGCGCCGTGGTGTGCCTGATCTGGCTCTGGGGCTGCTCGGAGGGAGCGCCCCCGTCGAGCGCGCCAGCGGACGCGGGAGCGGTGACCGACGGCGCCGCGGCGGCGGACGCGGGAGCGTCGACTGCGGACTCCGGAGAGGCCGCGGAGGACGCAGGGCCGGACACCCGGCCGCAGACGCTGACGCACCGGATGGGCCCGTGGATGGTGCCCGCGGGGGGAGAGCGCGCGGCGGACTGCGAGTCGTGGACGCTGCACAACGAGGAGCCCCTCTACCTGAGCACGGTGGAGATGACCGCCACGCCGGGGATGCACCACTCCAACTGGTTCTTCGTTCCGGACGACCGCTACGAGGGGCCTGACGGGACGTGGGCGTGCCGCACTCGCAACTTCGACCAGGGGGTCGCGTCCTTCCTGGGCGGGGTGTTCTTCGCGCAGAGCACGCAGGTGCAGCGCGAGACGCAGCAGTTTCCGCCGGGCACGGCGGTGGTGATCCCTCCGCACTCCCGCATCATCGGCGCGCTCCACATGCTCAACGCGAGCGCGACGCCACGGCAGGTGGGCATCGACTTCAGCGTGCGCACCCTCGCCCGCTCGGCGGTGCGCACCCGGCTCGCGCCCTTCTACCTGGAGTACGGTCCGCTGGAGATTCCTCCCCGAGGGCGCTCGGAGTTCACGGTGGAGTGCGCGCTCGACGAGCGGGCCCGCTCGCTCACCGGATCACCCCTCGACATGCGCTTCTACTACGGCCTCGCGCACTACCACGAGCTCGGCAGCCTGATGCGGGTGACCGTGCTCGGCGGCGCGATGGACGGCCGCTCGCTCTACGAGACCGACGCTCGCCAGGGCGAGACCTGGGCGCGCACCATGGACCCGCCGGTCGACGTGAGCGGCGCCCGCGCGCTTCGGCTGACGTGCGCCTTCGACAACACCCGCTCGACCACCGTGCGCTACGGCATCGGCGACCAGGAGATGTGCATCTGGTTCGGCTTCACGGACAGCGCCTACCAGTGGGCCGGCCGCGCCACGCAGGCCGCGCGCCCGATGGTGCAGACGGAGGTGCGCGACGGCGTCTCCCGCAGCCTCGCCCCGTGCAACGAGCTGTTCAGCCTGCGCTCTCGCAGCATGGGCGAGTGACCCGTGTAGAGTCGGCGCCCCCCGCGGCCGTCGCCGCGGCCCAACCCCCTCTACCGATGACCACCCTCGACGTCACCACCCTCTTCGCGCCGCTCTCCTTCACCGACTTCGTCAAGCGCCACTGGGAGCGCCGATCGCTCTACGCCCCGGGGCCGCGCGAGCGCTTCGACGGCCTCTTCGACCGGGAGCGCCTCCTCGACGTGGCCCGCCGCCCGAGGGGAGCGCACTCGGGCGATCCCCGGCGGCTGAAGGCGGGCTTCCGCGACCAGCGGGGCGAGCACGCGGAACTCTCCATCACGGCCTCGCAGGTGGAGTCGCTGCTCGCCGCGAACATGACCGTCCAGGCCGAGTGGGTGCACGAGACCGACCCCGGCGTCGCGGCCTTCGTCGACGACGTGCGCCGCTCGCTCGCGGTGCCCGTCGAGCTCGACGTGGCGGCCTTCCTCTCGCCCGTGGGATCAGGCTACGGGCTGCACTTCGACACCACCTCGATGTTCGTGCTCCAGCTCGCGGGCACCAAGCGCTGGCACTACGCGCCCTCTCCCGCGGTGCCGCGCCCGGTGAGCAACGTGATCCCCGACGCGGCCGCGAGGGACGCCCGCATCCACGGCTACGACGAGTCCGCCCTCCTCGTGCAGGAACTCTCCCCCGGCGACGTGCTCTACCTCCCCGCCGGCGCCTGGCACCACGTGAAGGCCACCAGCGAGTCGCTCCACGTCTGCCTCACCCTCCGCCCGGTGAACGTGCTCGACCTCGCGCGAGACCTCCTCCTCGACGACCTGCTCTCCGAGGTCCGAGGCCGCTCGCTCCCCGAGCGCCCGGGGCCGCACCCCAGCGACCCGACCGGCAGGGCCCGCACCGAGGCCTGGTTCGCCTCGCGTATCGACGCGCTCCGCAAGGCCGTCGAGCGCCTCAGCCCCGCCGCCCTCGCCGACGCCTGGAGCGCGCAGTCCGAGGCGGAGAGCGACGAGGCCGCGCCCGTGGGGAGAGACGATGTGCTCGCCCACGCGATGCCCGTGACCTGGCGGCGCGCGGAGAGCCCCGACGGCGACGCGCTGGTGCAGGTGATGGACGGCGACGCGGTGCTCGCCACCCTGTCGGCCCAGGCGGAGGGCTTCCTCGAAGGGCTCCGCGAGAGCGCCCGCTTCGCCGCCAGGGACGCCGCCGCGTGGGCGCCGGAACTCCCCTGGGACGACGTCGCCATGCTGCTGGGAGAGCTCGTCGCGCTGGGCGTGCTGCGCCGCGCCTGAGTCTTCAGCTCTCCAGCGAGGTCTCCCGGTCGATCATCCCCCGGAGCGTGTGGCGGTCGATGGCCTTCGCCAGGGCCTCCTCCGCGGAGACCACCCCCGACTGCACCAGCTGGAGCAGCGCGTCGTTCATGGTCTGGTTGCCCGCCTGCCGCTGGGTCTGCATCACCGAGGTGAGCTGGAAGGTCTTGCCCTCGCGGATGAGGTTCGCCACCGCGTGCGAGGACACCAGCACCTCCAGCGCCGCCACCCTTCCGCCGCCCACGCGCTTGCAGAGCGTCTGCGCGATGACCCCCCGGAGCGACACCGCGAGCATCGCCCTGATCTGCGCCTGACGGTCGGCGGGAAACTGGTCGATGATCCGGTCGACGGTGCTGATGGCCGTGTTGGTGTGAAGCGTCCCGAAGACCAGGTGCCCCGTCTCCGCGGTCTCGATGGCGATGGAGGTCGTCTCCAGGTCGCGCAGCTCGCCCACCAGCACGATGTCAGGGTCCTCCCGAAGCGCGGCCCGGAGCGCGGCGGCGAAGCTGCGCGTGTCGGCGTGCACCTCGCGCTGGTTGACCAGGCAGCTGCGCGACTCGTGGACGAACTCCACCGGGTCTTCGATGGTGATGATGTGGTCGGGGCGCGTGTCGTTGATGAGGTCGATCATCGCCGCCAGGGTGGTGCTCTTGCCCGACCCGGTCGGGCCGGTGACCAGCACCAGGCCCTTCGGCAGGCTGCACAGGTCGCGCACCACCGGAGGGAGCCCCAGCTCGTCGGCCGTCAGGATGCGCGACGGGATCACCCGAAGCACCCCGCTCACGCCCCTCCGGTCGCGGAACATGTTCACCCGGAAGCGGGCCACCCCGGGGATCTCGTAGGCGAAGTCCGCGTCCCTGGTCTGCGCGTAGCGCTCCTTCGCCTCGTCGGTCGCGATCTCCAGCAGCAGCGAGCGGATCGCCTCGCCCCCGAGCGCCTCGCCGTCGCTCCCAGGGAGCAGCCGCATGTCCCCGTCGATGCGCACCCTCGGCTGCATCCCCGCGGTCAGGTGCAGGTCCGAGGCGCCCAGGTCGAGCAGCGAGCGCAGCAGCCCGTCGATGCGCGGCCCCGAGGCGCTCACCGCCCCGGCGGGCTCCGGGGCCGACGGCGTGGTCTCGACGGCCTCCTCGACAGGCACCGGGTCGGTCAGCGGGCATGGCGGGCGCTGGGTGAGCGTCGCGGGAAACTCCTTGAGCACCACCTCGATGAGCTCGCCCCGGCGGCAGCAGCGCACCAGCACCGGCCCGCCCGGGGCGTCGAGGTCGAAGGTCGCCTCGCCCTCGGCGGTGAGCCCCGCCGAGAGGCCCGCGGGCGCGAACTCCCCGGCGATGGCCAGGATCTGGTCGGACCGCACCGGCTGCGCCAGCACCACCCGCACCTGCTCCCCGTGGCGCACCCGCACGGGCTCGCCGGTCACGAAGATGAGTTCCTCGGCGTCGTCGCGGCGCATCGCGGCGATGAAGCGGTCGATGTGCCGTGCCATCAGCGGCTCTCCGAGAGCGGGGTGATCGACGCGACCTGCGCGGCGTTCAGCAGGTAGATCCAGTCGGCGGTGCGGAGCGGGAAGAAGGCCGGGGCGCGCTCCAGGTAGTCCCCGAGCCTGCGGGTCATCGCGGGCAGCGCGTAGCGCAGCGTGCCCTCGAGCACGGCGCCGTGGGCGAGCTCCACCACCACCCGGGCGACCGCGCTGGAGGCGTCGTCCTCGGCCTCGGGGTCGAGCTCGTCGAGGGCGGCCAGCAGGCCGAGCCGCACCCACGCGAGGTGCCTCGGCGCCAGGAAGACCACGGTCTCCGCCCCGGTGCGCAGCGGGACGAAGGCCCTCCCGGCGAGCACGTCGAGGAGCCGCTCGCCCCGGCCGGCGGTGTCGAGCGGGCGCAGGAAGAGCTCCCCCTGCGTGAGAACCCCGCGGGCGGTGCAGCACTCGACGAGCACCGTCTCCTTGAAGGTGACCACCTCGCAATCACTCATCGCAGCCCATTGTGCACAAGCTCCCCGCGCTTGGGGAGCGCCGCTTCGGCTTGACGCCCTCCCCGGCGCAGGACTTCCATCCCCGACCGTGAGCAGGGACGATCGCAGCGCGGGCAGACTCTCCTCCTTCGCCGAGGCCGCGGCCGCGCTGGAGGCGGAGCTCGAGCGCTTCGAGGGCATCGCGGCCTCGGTGGCCCGGGCGCCGCTCACCTCGCAGAAGGCCATCGAGCACGCCGCGAGGCTCACCCGCGACGCCTCCGAGGCGCAGGGGCGCTACGCCCAGCGGCTGCAGGCCCTCGTGGCGATGGTGAGCAGCACCGGCGAGCGGCAGCGCGTCGCCGCGGCCACCATCAACGAGCGCGTGACGGAGATCGACGCGCGCACCGCCGCCCACGCCGCGCTGGAGCGGCGCCTCGGCGAGCTCGGCGAGGAGGCCCGCGGCATCAACGCGCGCGCCCTGGGCGCCACCGGCGGCGGAGGCGTGCCCAGCTCCCCCGAGCGCCTGGCGGAGCTCATCGGGGCGCTGGAGGAGATCGGCGAGCGCATGGACGCCGCCGTCGCCCGCGCCCGCGACGTCGCCCGCGACGCCACCGCCTCGGACTTCGTCGACGTCGCCCGCCAGGCGGACGCCCTGCGCCAGCAGCTCCTCGCCACGCGCAACCGCGTGTCCCTGCTGCGGCGCGGGCTCTCTTCGTAGGGCGAGGCTTGCGCCGCGCACCGCCCTTCGGATATCCGCCCTCGTTGACCATGCGCCACCCCCTGCGCCTCGCCTGCCTCTGCCTCGTCGGGCTCCTCTCGACCCGCGCGGCGCGCGCCCAGACCCCGCCGCTGCGACTGGTGGTCTCCTCCGGGCTGCAGGGCGACCTCGCCCGCATCGCGTGCGTGCCCGCGGGGGAGCGCTCCTCGGGGCTCACCGCGCTCTCCAGGGCGCTCGGCCAGCGCTCCGGGGAGGACGTGCTGCGCCTCGACGCGGGCGACCTCTTCGGCTCCTCGGCGGTGGCCCACCTCGCGACGAGGGACCACCTCCCGGCGCTGGTCGACGCGGTGCTGGCCTCCGGGCTGCGCGCCCTGGCGGTAGGCCACCGCGACCTCGCGGGCCCTCGCGCGGACGTCATCGCCAGGGCCAGGGCGCTCTCCGCGAGGGGCGTTCGCACGGTGCTCAGCAACCTGAGCTGCGAGCCCGAGGCCCAGGACCTCTGCGACGCCCTGGTGGACGGCGGCGACGAGCCGCTGGTGCTCTCGACCCCGGCGGGGGGCGTCGGCGTGGTGGCGCTGATCGCTCCCGGTGAGCTCAGCGCCGTGGCGCACGACCGCTCCGAGGGGATCACCCTCTCCTCGCCGGAGGAGGCCCTCGGCCGCGCGGTGCTTGCGGCGCGGGTGGCGGGGGCGCGCTTCGTGGTGGCCTTCTACGACCCGGAGTCCCCGGGGACGCTCCTCGACACGGTGCGCATGGTGAGGGCGCTCCCTCGCGACCAGCGGCCCGACGTGGTCTTCGCGCAGGACATCGACCGCTCCACGGCCACGCTGGAGATCGAGCGGGGCGCGGCGCTGAGGGTCTTCGCGACGGAGCCCGCCCGCGTGGTGGAGACCAGCCTCCCGGCACCGGGGACCCCGGCGCTGGTCGAGCCCGAGGGGGAGGTTCCGCCCGCGGTGTCGGCGCTGGGCGACGCCATCGGGGAGCAGCTCTGCCGCATCGCCGCGGAGGTGCTCCCGGGCGGCGCGCTCACGGCCCCGCTCGACCGGGAGGGCTTCACCTCGCTGCTGCTCGACGTGGCGCGCGAGTCGACGCGCTCGGAGATCGCGGTGATCAACCGCGGCGCCGTGCGCCCCATCGCCAACTTCCCCCTGCGCGGTCGCATCTCCCGCGTCGACGTGCTGGGCGCGCTGCCCTTCGACGACGTGCTGCGCGTCGGTCGCATCAAGGGCGACGCGCTGGCGACCTTCGTGCGCTCGGCGCGCAGCGCGCGCTTCCGGATGCGGGGGGTGACCCGCGACGGAGACTCGCTGCTGGTCAACGGCCGCCCCCTCGCGGAGGACCAGTACTACCGGGTGGTCACCAGCGGCTTCGTGGCCGACGGCGGCGACGGAGGCTTCGCCGAGGAGGACGAGGTGACCTACGAGCCCGACCCGGTGGGCGCTCCCCGGGAGACGCTGCTCTCGTGGCTGGCCATCCCTCGCGGCGGGGACATCACCCGCGCGCCCATCGACCCGGCGCAGCGCACCCGCTGGACCTTCCGCGGCTTCATCGACGCGAGCCTCTCCAACACCACCATCGCCAACAACCCCAACTACCAGGACCCGCAGCTCGTGCGCTCCCAGGGCACGGCGATCCAGCTCGACGCCGAGGGCCACGTCGACGCCGAGCAGCCGCGGTACACCTTCGAGAACACGCTGCGGCTGCGCCTCGGCTACCAGCAGACCATCGACGCCTCGGGCGACACGGGGCTGCTCAAGATCGGCGACCTCATCGCGCTGCGCGACCACCTCGCGTGGCGCGGGCTCTGGCGTCACCGCCGCTGGTACACCCCGCTCCCCTACGTGGAGAGCTACCTGGAGTCGGAGTTCTCTCCGCCCGACCCTTCGATGCTCAACCGCGAGTGGCACCACCTCCAGTGGCGCCCCACGGCGGGCCTGCGGCTCGAGCTCCCGCTGCGCGCCAACCTCAACGCGGGCGTCGGCATGGACTGGGAGACGCTGGAGCCCGGGGCGCACCCGCAGGCGGTGGCGGTGATCCGCGGCGAGCTCCCGGCGACCACGCTCTTCCACATCCAGGACCGCGACGTCGAGGGTCAGCTCTTCACCGAGGTGGCCTTCCGCGAGCCCTGGGCGACGACCACCGAGACCCTGGTGCGCCTCAACGCGCGCCTGAGCGTCCCGATCTTCGCTCCGCTCGCGGTGACCATCTCCTACGACCTCTTCGCGAGGCAGCGCTCGGAGGCCGCGTGGGGCGTCTCCCACGACATCAACCTCGGGCTCCGGCTCGACTTCCTGAAGACGCTCCAGCTCTTCTCGTACTGACCCCCTCCGGCGGGGTTCAAGAGCTGAGGGCCCCGGCGGCGCCGGGCGCCCGCGGGTTCAACCGAGCGCCGATCATCGAGTAGGGCAGCGCGGGGCCGCTGGACTTATGCTCCGCGCCCCAGTGCCCCCTCTCCCGCCACGACTCCGCGCGGCGCTCGCCGCAGCGACCCCCGCGATCGCCCCGGTGATCATCGCCCTCTCGGCGCTCTCGCTGCTCGTCGCGAGCCTGTCCGAGCTGGGCTCGCACTACCTCCGCTCTCCGCTCGCTCGCGACCCGGCGCAGTTCCAGTTCATCGCGTGGGCGATCTCCCGGGGCTCGGTCGACTACCGCGACCTGCGTGACATGAACGCCCCGCTCTCCCACGCCATCCACTGGCTCTTCATGCACCTGGGCGGCCTCGACGAGGGGCGCTTCCGCCGCCTGGAGCTTGGGGCTCTCGTGGCCGCCGTCGGGGTCGCGGGGTGGTTCCTCCCGCGGCGCGCCCGCTCCGTCGCGCTGCGCCTCGTGGCCTCGCTGGGCGCCGTCGCCGTGGTGGTCGCCGAGTACCTCCGGACCTTCCCCTGGCACCTCTCGCAGCGCGACGGGATGGCCCTGTGGTTCGTGCTCCCGGCGACCGCCCTCGGTGCCTATGCGCTCGACGACGCGCCCTCCGCATGGCGACGACGCGCCCTGCTCTCGGCTGGCGCGCTCATCGGGCTCGCCACCACGCTCAAGCCCTTCTTCGGCCTGATGGGAGTCCCGCTGATGCTCGGTGCGCTCGTGGTGCTCCCCCGCGACCAGCGCCTCCGCGCGGCCCTTCACCTCCTGCTCGGCGGCCTCGCCGGAACCCTCCCCGCCCTCCTCTTCACCCTCCTGCTGGGCAGCCTCCCGGACTACCTCCACGAGGGCTTCGTCAACGGCCCGCTCTTCTACAAGGGCGTCTACGACCGCCCCCTGCGCGACATCTTCCAGGACCCGCTGGAGCCCTTCCACTGGCTGCGCGCGGGCGCCGCCTCGACGGTGCTGGGCCTCGCGCTCCTCGGCCTCGGGGCCCTTCCCCGGCGGGACCTCCCGCTGCTCCTCGCTCCCGCCGTGGCCGTGGCCATCGTGCTCATCCAGCACAAGGGCTTCGCCTACCACGTGCACCTCGCGACCGGCGTCACCCTGCTGCTCTGGGTGCACCTGCTCCTCACGGCGGTCGAGCGCACGCCGCCGCGGGTGCTCCCCTCGCTGGCCGTGGGCCTCGCCGGGGCCTCGCTGGCGCTCTGGTCCGCGAGCCTTCTTCGGAGCAGCGCGCTGCTGCTGCCCGAGTGCCTGGAGTACGAGCGCATCGCCGACGGCGACCTCGCCTCGCTGCCCCCCGGCCCCGCGCTCCGCATCCCCGACTACTTCCCCCGCGAGCTTCGCCTGGGCGCCTCGTGGCTGCGCGCGCACACCCCGCCCGACGCGCGCATCTACGTCTACGGCCACGACGTGTCGATGCTGCTGTACGCCCGCCGCCGGCCCGCCACCGCGACGCTGGGCAACGCGGGCATCGACCTCGCGGGGCTGCTGATCCCGCCGCAGCGAGCCGGCCTCCCGGCGGAGAGGGTGCGGGGCCTCGAGGCGATGCAGCGTCGCAACATCGACGACGAGCTGCAGCGCCTCCGGAGGGACGGCGCGGCGGCCTGCGTGCTCATCGACCGATCGCCCTGGATGACCGAGCCCACCGCCCTCGACGACCTGCTGCGCCACGCCCCGGCGCTCGCCGAGCACGTGCTCTCCCGCTACGTCGAGGCGGCGAACTTCGGCCCGGTGCACCTCTGGATCCCGAAGGAGCCCTGAGCCCGCTTGACGCCATCCCCATGGGGCCACAGACGCCTGGATTCCACCCATCGAGGCGCTCTCCCATGGCCGAGGCATCGACGCTGCAGTGTGACTTCGACCGGGTGATGTCCCCGGCGCACCAGGCCCGCTTCATCGCCGAGGTGGCCTGGCGGGACCGCGACGGGATGCGCCTCGACGACCCCGACCTGCGAGAGCGCTTCGCTCCCCGCTTCGCGCAGCTCCGCGCGATGGAGGTCTGGGACGAGGTGGAGTCCGTGCTCCGGCGCTACGTCCGCTCGGCCATCCCTGCGCCGAGGCGCAGCGAGCGGGCGTTCTGGAGCTGCGCCTGCCTGCCGGAGTCCGACGAGGCGCTGGTGCTGGCGCGCATCGACGTGGGCAACGGCGAGGTCTGCACCGTCACCGCCGACGACTCGCTCACCTTCTCCTTCCGGCTGGGCCTCAACCCCCTCGACCTCCCTCGCTTCGCCACGCGCCCGGGGCTCTCCGTGGCCGACCTCCGCACCCGCACCGACGGCGACATCGAGGTGGTGCTGAGCGCGGTCGGAGGCGACGCCGCGCTGGGCCTCTTCGACGACGAGGTCATCGTGCGGGGGATGCGGCGCTTCACCCTCGACCTCGCTCGCCGGGGGCCCTGCTCCAGCGGCCACTGGCACAGCCTCCAGCTCGCCGATGCGCTGCTCTCCGAGCCCGAGCTGCCGCCCTCTCCCTCGCCCTCCGACGCCGTCTACCGCGACCTCTCCGCCCCGCCGCCGCCGCCACCCATCGAAGACGCCATCGCCCGGGTCGACCGCCTGCTCGCCGACGCGCACTACGGGCAGGCGCGCGAGGTCCTGGTGACGGCGCTCTCCCTCCGGGGCTCGGAGCTCGCCGACGCGGTCGACCCCGAGCACGGCGCCTCGGCCCTCGACCGGGCGGCCGCCGCGCTGGCCGAGCTGGTGGGCGCCCTCCCCGACGACGACGCGGCGGTGCTCTCGTGGGTGCCGCGCGCCAGGCTGCTGGGAGACGCGGGCGCCGCGGTCTACAACGACCTGCTGGTGCTGTCCGGGCGCTTCCACCGCCGCGCGGAGAGGCCCGCTCGCGGCATCGAGTTCGTCGCCCGCGCCCTCGGGCAGCTCGAAGAGCGTCACCCCTCCATCGCGCTCCTGCTCATCGAGCTCGCCCGCTGCTACACCGCCCTCGGCGACGGAGACGCCGCGAGCGCCCACCTCGCCGTCGCGCTGCGCCACGCCGACGCCGAGCCCCCGCTCTCGACGCGCCTCGCCGCCCGCGCCGCGCTCGCCGAGCGTCACCTCCGCGCGGGCGAGCTCACCCCCGCGGCGAGGAGCCTCGCCGACGCCCTCGACCTCGCGAGGGTGCACGGCCGCGCCTCGCTGCTCCCCCACCTCCTGGCGCCGCTCGGGTGGTGCGACGAGCGGCGAGGGGCGCTCTCCGACGCCGTCGCCCACTACGCCGAGGCGCTCGCCCTGCTCGACGACGACGCCCCGCCGGGGCTGCGCCGTGGGGTGCTCGCGGGGCTGGTGCGCTGCCACGACCGGCGTGGCGAGACCGCGACGGCGGACGCGTACCTGCGCCGCGCCGAGGCCATGACCGAGAGCGCGTGGCCGGGGGAGAGGGGGTGGCCCTTCGAGCCGCTCGTCGACGCCTGTCTGGCCACGACCGCTCCGTCGCAGCACCATGCTCCGCCAGCATGACCCACCACCCCGACGCTCTAGTGCGCCTGCTCGAAGGGCGCCGCGTGTGCGCGCTCACCGGCGCGGGCATCTCCACCGACTCGGGCATCCCCGACTACCGCGGCCCGTTGACCCGGGCGAAGGCGCGCAACCCGATCCAGCACCGGGCCTTCCTCACCGACCCGGCGACCCGGGCCCGCTACTGGGCTCGCAGCACGCTGGGCTGGCCGAGCTTTCGCGCCTTCGAGCCCAACGCGGCGCACCACGCCTTCGCGGCCCTGGAGCGCGGGGGACGGCTCACCGGGCTGCTCACGCAGAACGTCGACCGGCTCCACCGCAAGGCAGGAAGCCGCGACGTGATCGAGCTCCACGGGGCGCTCGCCGAGGCCCGCTGCCTCGGGTGCGGGGCCCTCGAAGACCGCGACGCCCTGCAGCGCCGGCTGCTGGCGCTCAACCCCGGAGCAGGGGAGCGCGCCCACACGCTGGCGCCCGACGGGGACGCGGACCTCGACCCTGCGACGGTGGCGGGCTTTGTGGTTCCGGGCTGCGTGGCGTGCGGCGGGGTGCTGAAGCCCGACGTGGTGTTCTTCGGGGACAACGTGCCGAAGCCCAGGGTGGAGGAGGCCTTCTCGCGCCTCGACGCGGCCGACGCGCTGCTGGTGGCGGGGTCTTCGCTGGCGGTGTTCTCGGGCTACCGCTTCGTGCTGCGGGCCGTGGCGCGGGGCATCCCGGTGGCCATCGTGAACCTGGGAGAGAGCCGCGGCGACGAGCACGCGACGGTGCGGGTGGACGCGCCCGCGGGCGTGGTGCTGCCTCGCCTGGCGGAGGCGCTCAGCCGGTGAGCGCGGCGTCGATGCGGGCCATGACCTCGTCGGTGAGCTTCGGCAGCACGTCCATGGCGCGGAGGTTCTCGGTCACCTGAGAGGCGCGGCTCGCTCCGGTGATCACGGTGCTCACGCTGGGGTTCTTCACGCACCACGCGATGGAGAGCTGCGCCAGGGTGCAGCCCAGCGACTCCGCCACCGGCAGCAGCCGGCGCACCTTCTCGGTGTGCTCGGGGTTCACCAGGTCCTTCTGGAGCCACTCGTATCCCTTGAGCGTGCCTCGCGACCCCTGGGGGATGCCTTCGAGGTACTTGCCGGTGAGCAGCCCGGAGGCCAGCGGCGACCAGGTCGTGGTGCCCATCCCGAGGTCGCGGTAGAGCGGGCCGTACTCGTCCTCGACGCGCTCGCGGTGCAGCAGGTTGTACTGCGGCTGCTCGACCACCGGGCGGTGCAGGTGCCAGCGGTCGGCGAAGTCCCACGCCTCGCGAAACTCCGCGGCGCTCCACTCGCTGGTGCCCCAGTAGTGGGTCTGCCCCCGGGAGACGAGCTCGTGCATGGCCAGCACGGTCTCGTCGATGGGCGTCTCGGGGTCGGCGCGGTGGCAGAACACGATGTCGACGTGGGAGAGGCCGAAGCGCTCCAGCGAGGCGCCCATGGCCTCGAGGAGGTACTTGCGGTTGAGGGTGTTCTGCTCGTTGGGGCCCTTGTGGAGCCCCCAGAAGAACTTCGTCGACACCACGTACGACGACCGCCGCCAGCCCAGCTTGCGCAGCGACTGCCCCATCACCCGCTCGGACTCCCCGCGGGCGTAGACCTCGGCGTTGTCGAAGAAGTTCACCCCGCCCTCGCGCGCGGCCTTCATGCACTCCGTGGCGAGGTCTTCGTCGAGCTGGTTGGAGAAGGTCACCCACGACCCGAAGGAGAGCGCGGAGAGCTTCAGGCCGCTGCGGCCCATGCGTCGGTATTCCATCATGGGCGCGAGTGTGGAGTCGCCGCGCCCCGCTGTCATCGCCCTTGTCGACGGGGCTCTTCAGGGGTCCGCGGGGCCGTCGTGGAAGACGACCGCGCGCACGTGGGCCAGCGTGGCGAGCGTGAGCAGGTTGCGGACGTTGTACCCGTAGGCCAGCGCCGCGGGGGTGAAGTACGCCGCCTCCGGGCCGCCGCCGGGGAGGCGATAGAGGCTCGGGTGGACGTGGTCCTCGCTGACGCCGCGGCCGGGCAGCGGCTGGAGCGCGGCCCAGTAGTCCACGAGCGGAACGCGCTGCGCGGCGGCCACCTCGCGGACGGCCGCCACGAAGGACGGCCCCAGCGCCACCGTCGTGGGCGAGTCCGTCCGATCGGGGATCGTGCTCAGCAACGGGATCACGTTGGCCGCCAGGATGATCTGCACCACGCGGGTGAGGTTGGCGCGGTAGGTCGCCAGCTCGGTGACCTCGACGTCCGCGCTGCCGAACATCACCACCGCGACCGCCGGGCGAAGCGTCGTGAGCTCCTGCCGCAGCAGCGCCGCGCCGTCTTCCAGGCAGTGCCCCGCGGTCCATCCGGTGACCGCGGCGAGGCTCGGGCGATCGAAGCTGGAGTGCACCGCGTCGACCAGGGTGGCGTCGAAGTAGGCCCTCGTGGGCTCGAAGGCGGTGTAGCTCCCGAGGTTCCAGCTCGGCGTCCCCGAGGCCGGACCGAAGTCCGTGAGGAAGCTCTGCGACTCCGTGATGCTGTCGCCGATCTTGGCGAACACCGCGGCGCGCAGACCCGCCGCCTGCCCTCGGAGATACACCGCCCGCATCGCGGCCTTGAGCGTCGCGTCGATGCGCGGAACCCCCGTCACCCTCGGCAGAGAGACCACGTCCACGGGAGGCGGACCCGCATCCCTCGGCAGAGAGACCACGTCCACGGGAGGCGGACCCGCGTCTCGCGGAGCAACCACGTCCACCGCAGGCGGACCCGCATCCACGGGAGCGACCACATCCACGGGAGCGACCACGTCCACGGGAGGCGGACCCGCATCCACGGGAGCGACCACGTCCTCCAGTTCGAGCACGTCCTCCGGCTCGACGACGTCCTGAGCGCTGGAGGTATCGATCGCTCCTGCCTCACTACCGACGTCCGTCCCTGGTGCGGCGACGTCTCCCGCGTCACCGGGCGGCCGTGGGAGCGGCTCGTCCTGTGTGGCGACGTCCATCGGCGCGACCCCCGTCGACGGGTCGCTGCCACATGCGGTCAGCGCCAGTGCCATGAGCACAGGCAACAGCCCACCCTTCCGTGTCGGCCATGGCTTCATGCTCGCGGATCGAAGCAATCCACGTGCACGAGGAGGGAGGAGAGGAGCGGAGCCAGGATCAGCGGTGGGTGGTGCCGGTCCTGGGGCGGGTGGGCGTCCTGGTCGTGGTGCCCGTCGAGGTGGGAGGCGCCACGGGGACCACCCCCGGCGAACCAGGGCTCGCCGTCGTCGTGCCCGTCGTGCCCGTCGTGCCCGTCGTGCCCGTCGTGCCCGTCGTGCCCGTCGTGCCCGTCGTGTCGCTGCCGGTGTTCAGCGTGCTCGTGGCGCCAGGGGTCGTGGGGTCCAGGTCCGTGGGGCTGAAGCCTCCCATCCCAGGACCGCCAGGCGGATAGGTGCCCGTCGCTCCCGGCGCGTTGGGGTTCGGAGAGTACGGGTTGGGGTAGTTGCCCATCGGGTCGGGCGAGGGCGCCGGCTGAGGGGTCGGCGTGCTGACAGGGGTCCCGAAGGAACCCATCCCGGTGCCACCAGAGGTCACCTGCGCGGCGGGGCGGGTCATCGGCGGATAGGCGGTCGCGGGCTCGCTCGTGCCGCAAGCCATCACGCCCACCAGGGCACCGGTCACCATCAGAACGGAAGCCATGCGAGTTCGGGTGTTCATGTCCAAGACCTCCTGTTGCCCGCCTCAGGTCCCTTCGAAGAGGGGATTGGGAGGGCTTCGCTGAGCCATCCGAAGGCGTTCATGTCCTGCCGCGCCACGCGACGGACGGATCCATCGGAGCAGGCGCCGTGCCTCCGACGGGTTCCTCACGACTTCACGACGAAATCAGCCGACTCCCCACCCCGGGCCCCGCCCCATGGGATCGCGGCGATCTGCCCCTCTTGTGCCATGTACGCCACAACCACGGAGGCGCCCCCACATCCCCATGGGGCCAACGACCATTCCCCATGATCAGCCGCATGCCCGAGCCGCTCTTTGCGGCCTCCGCCTCGACCGCCCGGGAGCCCTCCAGCTATGCGCAAGGACCCCCTCGATGCGTCGACCCCTCTCCCTGATCGCGGCCGTCCTCGTCTCCCTCGCCAGCTACACCGTCACGCCCCGTGAGCTCGGGGCGGAGGTCCTCGCCGAGCCGTCGACCGGGCTCCGCATGGCCTCGCTGGAGGTCCTCCACAGACCCTTCGCCCACCAGCAGGCGACCCGCTGGTGCTGGGCCGCCACGGTGGCCAACGCCTTCCGCTCGTCGGGCCACACCGTGTCGCAGGAGCGCATCGTGCGCGAGGTCTACGGCGAGGTCGTCAACATGCGCAGCGGACCCAACTCCAACGTCACCGCGCTGCTCGACCGCGCCTGGGTCGACGACGACGGCGCGAGCTTTCGCGCCCGGCTCATCGGCCTCTTCGACGCCTCCGCCGGACGCTACGACCTCGACAGCCGCGCCGTGGTCGCCGCGCTGCGCTCGGGCCGCCCCCTCGTCCTCGGCACCACCAGCCACGCGATGCTGCTGATCGGCGCCGCATACCGCGAGACCGAAGGGCGGCTGAGCATCGTCGAGGCCACCGTCTTCGACCCGTGGCCCGGCGTCGGAGTACGCACCCTCCGCGCCGACGAGATGACCCCGCTGGCGCACCACGGCTCGCTCGCCTTCATCGCCGACGTCGTCGTCAGCGACTGACGCTCACCCGCGCTCACCCGTGGCAGCGCCCGATGAAGCCGCAGCGCAGCCCCTCGCACACGTGCCTCGGCCTCCCCTCCCAGCGCCCGCTCGCCCTCGACACCACCAGCCCCCTCGCCAGCTCCAGCGCGCGGGCCTCGATCACCCCGTCGTCCCACCGGGGCAGCACCACCGCCCCCGCGTCGCCCTCCTCGCTCAGCACCACCACCGCGCCCCGCACGGCGCTCCCTCCGCCTCCGCCGCCCTCGCGCATCCGCTGCCCCAGGGCCCTCCCTCCCAGCGCCAGCTCCAGCGCCGCGTCCAGCGGACCAACGCCCCCGGGCAGGTCGCCCTCGTCGAGGTCCACGCCCGTCGCGACGCGCGCCACCAGCACCTCCGCGCGCCCCATCGCCTCGCCCCGCAGCACCAGGTCGAGCTCGCCGGTGACGCTCAGCTCCGTCTCCCCGTCCATCACCCGCAAGCCCCACGGGACCAGCTTCCCCACCACCAGGCTCTCGTCGGCGGCCACCGCGCGGGCCAGCTCCGTCTTCGCAAAGCGCTTCAGCATCGACAGCGCCCCGGCCGCGCCGACGCCCGAGGCGTGCAATCCCCCCGCCGCGCACACCCTGCGCAGGGCCTCCTCCGGGTCGCGCACCACCCGTCCCCACGGCAGCGTCAGCAGCACCCGCCTCGCCAGCGCGCCCGCCTCCTCCGACACGCCCTGCGTCGCGCCGTGCTCCCTCAGCCCCAGCTCGTGCCTCGCGTGAAACCTCCGGGAGCACCACGCGAGGTCCTGCATCGCGCCGCCCAGCAGCGCCAGCCTCCGGCGCCCGCCCATCGACGCCACGACCTCCGTCGGCCTCGGCCCCGCGTCGTCGTCCTCGGGCTCCTTGCGGGCGCGCACGGCCACCGCGTCGCCCTCCTCGCCGGGTGACCACACCCTCACCCGGAAGGGCGCTTCGCCCTTCAGCGCCTCCCTCAGCCGCCCCCAGTCGCCCTCTCCCCCCTCCGCAGGACCGCTCACCACCAGCAGGTCGCGCGCCCTCGTCAGCGCCACGTAGAGCATCCGCCGGGCGTCGTCCTCCTCGGTCGCGTGGGCCTCCTTGCGCAGCGCCTTGAAGCGCTCGGAGGACTCCTCCCCGCCGGGCATCACCACGAAGCGGCGCTCCCCGTCCAGCAGCACCCGCTCGGTGCGCGCGGGCGGCCGCCGCGCGGTCTGCGCCACGAACACCACCGGCCACTCCAGGCCCTTGGCGGCGTGGATGGACAGCACCTGCACCGAGCCGTGCACCTCCTCGACGTCGGCCTCGCTCTCCCGCTGCGACGCCGCGCGCATCCGGTCGACCCAGCGCACGAAGCCCGGCAGGTCGGACCCCTCGCCCCCTCGCTGCTCCGCCGCCGCCGCGAGCCCGAGCAGCTTGTCGACGTTGGCCACGCGCTGCGCCCCGAAGGAGAGCTGCGCCATCACCGCCGCGAAGTGCCGCTCGGCCAGCGCCTGCCGCAAGAGCCCCGCGGGCCCGAGCGTGGGACCGAAGCGCACCATCCGCCGCAGCGAGGTGCGCGCCTCGTCGAGGCGGGTGAGGTCCTCCGGGGCGAGCGCCGCGCGCAGCGAGGGCGATGGGTCGAGGATCTCCTCGAGGCCCGAAGCGCGAGAGAACAGGTTGGCGAGGCCCGCGTCGGAGAGGCCCACCAGCGGACCGCGCAGCAGCGAGGCCAGCGCCAGCCGGTCGCTCGGGTCGGCCACGAAGCGCAGCAGGGTCAGCAGGTCGTCGACCTCGCGACGATCCCAGAAGCCCGGGCCGCCGCGCAGCGCATAGGGAATCCCTCGGGCCTGGAGGGCCCGCTTGATGGGCTCGAGGTGCGACCACGTCGGCACCAGGATCGCCACGTCGTCCATCCTGGGAGCGCGCCACCCCGGCGGGTGATCGCCCGCGCGGGAGAGCGCCGCGATGCGCCGGGCGATGGCCTCCGCCTCGGCGCGACGCTGGTCCTCCGCGCGGCCGTCGGCCACGAGGAGCAGCTCCACCCGCGGGTCTCTGGGCTCCTCTCCGGGCCTGGCCCTCAGGGCGTCGCGCTCCGGGTCGTAGAGCCCCTCCAGCCTTCCGCCGGAGCCTCCCAGCAGGGCCGCGGTCACCGGGTTGATGGCGTCGAGCATCGACCCCAGCGCCCGGTGGCTCTCGGTGAGGTCGAGGCGCTCTCCGCCCGCCGCCAGCACCTCCCGCTCGGTCTCAAGAAACACCGCCACGTCCGCCCCGCGGAAGGCGTAGATCGACTGCTTGGCGTCGCCCACCACCAGCAGCCCGGTGGGCTCGAGCTCCGCCGCCGTGAGCGACTGCCCCGGCGCCAGCGGGTGCTCGATGTCCCGCCGCTCCCTCAGCAGGTACAGCAAATCTCGCTGCACCCGGTTGGTGTCCTGGAACTCGTCCACCAGCACCGCGTCGTAGCGCTGCTTCCACTCCCGCCGCAGCGAGGTCTGGTCCCTCAGCGCGTCCCGCAGCCTCCGCATCAGGTCGCCGTAGTCCAGCGCCGCCCGCTTCGTCTTGGCCCTCGTGTAGCCCGAGTGCGCGGCGCTCACCACGCCCCGCATCACCTCGCCCAGGTGCAGCGACACCATCGCCGTCGCGTCCTGCGCCAGCGCGGCCCACTGCGAGCGCGCCCGCTCCGCCGCCGCCTCGATGCGCCGGGTGCGCGCCCTCGACGGCAGCGTGCCGAGCCCTCGCAGCAGCCGCATCCGCTCCAGCGCGGCCTTCGGGGAGGTCATGGGCCCGAGCTCCGCCACCGCCTCGGCCAGCGCGAACACCCTCCGGTCGCTGCCGTCCTCGTGGAGCGCGGGCACCGTCGAGCACGCCTCCGCGAACTCCCTCAGCGCGTCCGCCACGACGGCCGCGCGCGCCTCGGTGCGCTCCGCCGCGCTCGCCACGCCCGAGCGCGAGGGCGACACGCCCTCCTCGTCGAAGCGCCTCGCCAGGCCCGCGATGAGGGTCACCAGCCCACGCTCGGCGGTCTCCCCGAGGCCCCCCGCGGTGGCCATCAGCTCGACCACCGCGGTCACGTCGCGCTGCGCCCAGTCCGAGAGCGCCGAGAGCGAGGCGCTGCGGAGGAGCTGGTCGGCCTCCTCCTGCTCCAGCACCGCGAAGGCCGGGTCGAGCCCCAGGTCACCCGCGGCCCGCAGCAGCACGCCCGCGGCGAAGCCATGGAAGGTGCCGATGTGCGCGCTGCCGAGGCTCCACGCGATGCGCTGCCAGGTCTCCGGGCCGGGCAGCGGACGGCCGTTGCGGGCGGCTCCGTCGGCGAGCGCGAGCACCCTCGCGACGACGGCCTGCGAGGCCCCCCGGAGGCGCCCCCAGCGCTCGGCCGCGGCGCGCCGCTCGGCCGCGTCGAGGGACTCCATGGCCCGGGGGAAGCGCTCCGTCGCCAGGAGGGTGACGGCCTCGGCGATGCGCTCCCGCATCTCCCTCGCGGCCTTCTCGGTGAAGGTGAGCGCCACGATGCGCTCGGGGGTGACGCCGCCCTTGCCCCAGATGTCCGCCGAGGCGAGGCCGCCGACGAGGTGCAGGTACACCGTGGCGAGCGCCTCGGTCTTGCCGGTTCCGGCGCCCGCTCGCACGACGGTGTTTCGTTCGAACGCGAACCATCTCCCTCGGCCGTCGCTCACGTCTCGGATCTCGTTGTCCCCAGCGCCGCGAACCGCGGGAGGGAGCACCGTCTCCTACCGCAGCGAAGGTGCCTCCGCCACCGCGCGCGGGCGATGTGAAAGAATGCTCCGTCATGAGCACGGAGTCGGTCGCCACATGGAGCTTCGCGATGGTGGTGGTGCGGCTGGGGAGGCGCTTCCTGGTGGTGAAGGAGCGCAAGCACGGGCAGCTCTGGTACCTGCCCGCGGGCCGCGTGGAGCGGGGCGAGACCTTCGCCCAGGCGGCGGTGCGAGAGACGCTCGAGGAGGGAGGCGTGCCGGTGACGCTCGAAGGGGTGCTGCGGGTGGAGCACTCGCCGACGCCCGAAGACGCTCGGATGAGGGTGTTCTTCGTGGCGCGCCCGAGCGACGACACCACCCCGAAGAGCGCGGCCGACGAGCACACGCTGGAGGCCCGCTGGGTGACCCTCGACGAGCTCGCCGAGCTGCCCACGCGGGGCGACGAGGTGCGCGCGGCCTTCGAGTACGTGCTCTCCGGCGGGGCGGTGTATCCGCTCTCGGTGCTCACCGCCGAGGGGGCCCGGTGGCCGTCGCTGGGGTGAGCGCTGACCCCTTACGGGAGCTGCGCGCCGAGGCCGCGCCAGAGGTCGAGCAGCGCTCGAAGGCTCTGGAGGTGCGAGGTCGCACGCACCCGCGACGCGAGCTCGCGCAGGTATTCGCCATCGAGCACCGGCCCCGGGTGCGTCTTCGTATAGGTCACCTTTCGCTCGCGAAACATCGCGACGAGGTAGTGAAGGTGATGGGCGGACCGGGTGGTCGCCCCATGGTTGGGCAACAGCTCGGGGTCGCTGCTCCGCACGTCGAAGCGCTCCCAGCAGCGCCGCAGCTCCGGGTCCTGCGGCGACGCGCTCATCATCTTGCGGTGGCCCAGGAACCACGTCTCGATGCAGCAGTCCTGCACGATGGGATGGAGCGACGCGCTCGGGTTGAGCTCGCGGAGCCCGGTGCTGGCAACGGCGGCGGAGAGGCGCGTCTCGATCTCCTGCCGCCGGGTCGCGAGGTCGACGTCGTCGGCGTCGAGGCACACGAAGAGGTGATCGATGGCCGGGTTGTCGACGAGCTCACCGACCGCCTCGTCGATGCGATCGAGGATGTTGGGATACCCCTCGGTGCTCACGAGGTAGAAGGTGTCGCCGTCCATGTCGTCGCGCGCCTGCACCTCGCGCAGGCCCGGAAACGCGCTCTTCAGCCACGCACGGTAGACCTTGCGCTCGGTGCTCCGACCCTCGACGAGGAAGTAGAGGTTCACGCCGCGTCGTCGGACTGGAGCGCGTTGAGCAGGCGGGTGAAGGCGTCGAGCCGCGAGCCTCCGCGGAGCCGCGGGACCTCCTGCGCGGAGAGGAGGCGGACGACCGAGCCGTGGCGCTGCACCACCCGCCAGGTGCTCATGGGGATTTTGCTGATGATCCAGGGGTGGTGGCTCGTCACGATGAACTGGCAGTCGGTGCGTTCAAGCATGAGAACGGTGAGAACCGGGAGGCAGTTGACGCCGAGGCTGTTCTCGAACTCATCAATGACGATGACCGTCCCCGCGGGGGCGAAGAGGAACTCGTGCAGGTGGATGAGCGTGCGGAGCATCCCCGCGGAGATGGAGGACTGATCGATCCAATGGGGTACGCCGCGCTCGCGGATTTCGAGATGGAGCAGCGCGCGGTCGCCGTCGTCACTACGCCGGATGCGGAGGTCCTCGACGGAGGGGAAGACCTCGCAAAACTTCGCACGAAGCGCATCAAACTCTGGCGCGTTTGTCTCCTGAGCGAGGTACCACGGAAGTTGGTAACCGACATGACGTCCCTGAGGGTGCCGGAGACGACTCGACGTAAGCTGCACAGAAATATGATGAAAGTACCCGGGCACGAGAGAGGGACTCTTCCTACCTTCGGAGATCATGTCATTGACCTGCGCTGGTGCTAGTCCCGCGAGTTGAACGGGCACCCCCACCTGCGGAGTATCTCGTCCGCTATAGACGCTGAACAGCACGCTCCGCAGAGCGTCACGTCCTTCCCTCACCGCCTCTGCTGTGAACGACCCGAACAGCGACCGCCCCGCCGGCACCTCCGGCGCCTCTGCTCCCAACAGCTCGACCCTCTTCCCCGCCCTCTTGAACACCGCCTCCCCACTCTGCTCGTCTTCCAACAGCTCACTCACGAACACCGTGTTCGCCACCATCAGCCCGGGGAGCCCCGACTCCTCCTCTTCGACCCCGGTCTCCGCCTCCCAGCGCCACCGGCGGTCGCCGTCTTCGTAGCGCAGCACCCACTTCGCCCGCGGCAGCGTCGCGTTGTCCAGCAGCGCCACGGTGACCACCGCGCGGAGGTTCTCCACCACCTGGGTCTTGCCCACGCCCGACGCCCCGACGAGCAGGTTCATCGCCTCGAAGGTCGCCGTCTCCAGCGTCCACCCGGAGGCGAGGTCTTCGTAGCTGAAGCTCAGGATCTTCACGCCCCGCAGTGTCCGTGCGCCCCCTCCCCTGTCAACCACGACCTGCCCGTCCGTGTGTATGGTCTCCGCCCCGTGAGCCCCACCATCCGCGCCGTGCTCTTCGACCTCGACGGCACCCTCGTCGACAACATGCCCTTCCACATCGACGCCTGGATCGAGACCGCGCGCTCGCTGGGCCGCGAGATCACCGCCGCCACGGTGATGCGCGACTTCGCCGGGCGCCGCAACGAGGAGATCCTCCCCGCCCTGCTCGGTCGTCCGATGTCTCCCTCCGAGGTCGCCTCCATCGCCGACGCCAAGGAGGCCCGCTACCGCGAGCTCTTCGGCCCTCACGTCGCCCCGCTGCGAGGCGCCGTCGCCCTCCTCGACGAGCTCAGCGCGCACGGCGTCCTCTGCGGCATCGCGAGCGCCGCCCCGAAGCCCAACCGCGACTTCGTGCTGGAGGCCCTCGGTCTCCGAAGCCGCTTCCGCGCCGTGGTCGGCGCCGAGGAGGTCGCCCGGGGAAAGCCCGCCCCGGACCTCTTCCTCCTCGGCGCCTCGCGCCTCGGCGTCGACCCCCGCGAGGTGCTGGTCTTCGAGGACGCCCACCTCGGCGTGCAGGCCGCCGTCGCCGCGGGGATGCTCGCCTGCGGGGTCACCACGGGAGAGCCCCCGGAGGTGCTCACCGCCGCCGGGGCGATGACCACCGCGCCCGACCTGGAGGCCCTCCCCGAGGTGCTCTGCGCCCTCTGGCGTCGGGTCGCCTAGCCCATCGAAGGGTCCAGCACCCACGCGCGCAGCCTCGGCGCGTCGCCCAGCATCGCCGCCAGCGCGGGATACCTCCCCCCGGTGATGGCCGCCTCGACGGCCGCCCGGGTGCGCGGACCCATCGCCAGCAGCCACGCCGCGCCCAGCGCCCGCTCGCACGCCGCCGGGTCCTGCGCCGAGAGCGCCGCCGCCGCCGCGACCACCGCCTCCAGCGCCTTCCTCAGCGGAACCCCATACAGCCCGTGCGTCGTGTCGACCCCTCGCTCGACCAGGGTCTTCAGCACCCTCGCGGTCGCCCTCAGCCGCCGCAGCTCCGACTCCGCCCCGAGCGTCGCATCGTCCCAGAGCCCCGACGCGAGCTGCCTCCCGAAGAGCGCCCCGAGCTCGTCGCCCCCGCGCTCCTTCATGGGCGCGGCCTCCTCCGCCATGAAGGCATCCATCTCGTCCTCCATGGGCATCGCGTCCATGCTCATCGCGGCCTTCGGCGCAGCCCTCGATGCAGGCGCAGGCGCAGGCGGCGGCGCCATGGGGCTCGCCCTCAGTCCGAGAGCCCCCACACCCTTCGGCGGCATCGCGCGCTTCTTCGCGCTCGTCGGCCTCGGGCTGGTCTTGTTGACGTTCTGCCCGCCGAAGCCGCGCCTCACGGGCTCCGCGGGCGCGCGCTCCTGATCGAACATCGCCCACCCCGCGGGCAGCCCCACCGGGACCACCACGGTCTCGGGCATCCCGCTCACCCGGCGGTCGCCGCTGCGCTGCTCGACCACCACGAAGGACGTGTAGCGAGAGGCGATCCCGTGCTCGACCGCCAGCGCCGTGATGCGTTGCCTCATCGACTCGGCACGGCGCCCTTCCACCCGGGCGTCCTCCAGGTCGCGGATGCGCTCCGCCGCCCAGAGCTTCGCCACCACCGGCCGCGACACCTCCTCCGGCAGGTCGACCGGAACCCTCATGGCAAACGCCTCTCCCTGCCAGCGCCCGCTGATCTCCGCGGTGCCGCCGCCTCCGCGGGTGTAGCGCGCCAGCAGCGACCACGGCTCTCCGTCCACCAGGTCGGGCGTGCGCGACGGGGCCACCTCGCCCACGTCCACGCCCACGAAGCGCACCGTCACGTCCGTCACCCTGGGCGCCACGGCCCTCGAGAACTGCGCGACCACCTTCTCGTCGATGCGCTCGCCGGGGTGGATGAACTCCACCGCCGCGCCGGTCTCCCTCGCCAGGTCGCGAAGCAGCGCGTCGCTCACGTTGGTCCCGATGCCGAAGGAGTACACCCTCGCCCTCGACTCCCCGCGGCGCTTCAGCACCGCCTGGAGGATCTCGTCCTCGTTGCCCACCTCCCCATCGGTGAGCAGCATCACCACGCCACCACTGCCTGCCATCGTCGTCGCCAGCACCAGGGGTTCCAGCAGCTCGGTGCCTCCGTCCGCCGAGAGCGAGTCGACCCACCGGTCGGCGCTCGCCATCGAGGCCTGGGTGAAGGGCACCGACTCCCGCTCGAAGGACGAGTGCGAGCTCGAGAACGCGATCACGTTGAAGCGGTCGCCCGCCCTCAGGTGGCGCAGGCACAGCCGCAGCGCGGCGCGCGCCTCGAGGATGGAGTCGCCCGCCATCGACCCGGAGACGTCCACCACGAAGATCGCCGTCACGCCCTTCGCCGCCGAGGCGCCTCCATCGCCCGCAAGGTCTGGAACCACCGACAGCGCCAGGTACCCGTCGCTCCCGAGGGCGCGGTGCGCGACCACGCCCGCCGCCTGCGAGGCCAGCGAGCCCGGTGCCCTCGCGGTGAGCACCACGTCGCGGTCGAGCGCCACCTCCGCCTGGGCGAAGCGCACCCTCACCCTCGCGCCCTCGGTGATCGCGGTGATCGCGTGCGAGGGCGACTCCACCGTCACCGCCCTGCCGAGGTCGAAGAGCAGGTCGAGCTTCAGCCCGTAGCCCACCTCCGCCGCCCGGGGCGGCGTGATGCGATCGGCGTCCGGAACCCGGTCCGTCGGGGGGTGCTCCCCGTGCGCCGTGCGGTCGCCACCGGCGGAGCCCGGGATGTACCGCGGGGCCACCAGCGTCGGGATCATCCACCGCAGCGCCCCCTCGTCCGCCGTCACCCGCTGGACGTACTCCACCTCCACCAGGGTCTCCTCGCCCGGCAGCAGGTTGCCCACCGTGGCCGTGAACACGTTGCTGCGCTCCTGCTCCAGCAGCGCCGCGCCGTGGCCCGCGACCACCGCGTCGTCGTAGGCGAGGAAGGCCGCCTCGCGCTCCTTCACGCTGCCCTCCAGCCGGCGTCCGGCGCAGGTCATCGCGAAGGCCGTGAGCGTGGCGTCGGCGGGAAGGGGGAAGGTGTACACCGCCTCGACGGCGCGGCCCGACTCGTTGCAGTAGCGCTGGCGCACCCGCACCCTCGCGTGTGCGCCGAGCACCTCGCCGTCGACCTCGACGCCCTTCAGGGGAATGGCGTCGCCGCGCTTCGAACAGAGTCCTGTGTGCTTCATCGTGTGCCTCGGGTGTGCGCGGCCTCGCGCAGGAGTAGGTCGGCGAGCGCCCGCACCTCGGGCGACGCCTGATCGGAGACGTGGAGCTCGAGCCCCGGAGCGAGCGTGTGACGGGTGATTCTCTCGACCGTCGAACGTGACACCGCCGGTGTCACATCGACCGCCGCGGGGGCCTTCCCCCGGGCGATGCGCGCGATCTCCTCGGGAGACTTCCCGGCGAGCGCGGCCTCGATGGCGTCGAGCGGCATGTGCCGCTCCTGGAGCGCCCTGATGGCCTTGAGCCGGTGCAGGTGCTCCTCGCCGTAGGCCGTATCCGGCCCGCGGAATTCAGGAGCCGGGAGCAATCCCCGCTGCACGTAGTAGCGCACCGTGCGGGCGGAGACCCCGGCCCGCTCCGCGAGCTCGTCGAGCTTCAATCGTTGGGGTCGCCGTTCGTCCATCACGAGGCCCAGCCTGCAACCCGACACCGCTGGTGTCAAGTAGACAGTGAGCGATCGGGAGGAGGGCACCACGTGCGCGGGAACGAGGTGGGTCAGCGCCCGACGAAGCGGGTGTAGAGCACGGCGGTGAGGAGGGAGGAGAAGGCGAAGACGGCGATGCTGCCGACGAGGGTGGCGGCGAGGAGCGTCCCGAGGCCGGCGCCGATGACCCAGAGGACGGCGGTCTCGGCGAGGTGGTCCTTCACGAGGCGGAAGCTCTCCCTGGCGATGTCGACGGGCCCGAGCTCGGGGCGGTCGTACTGCACGCAGAAGACGTAGGAGAGGAAGAAGCCCGCCACGAGGGCGCCCACGCCGAGGGCGAGCGAGCCAAGCAGCGCGGCGCCCAGCACCAGCAGGCCCAGCACCAGCGACGCCCCGAAGCGCTCCATGCCCTGGAACGACTCTCCGATGCTGACCTTCTCCCCGCGCATGATGCGCAGGCACATGGCGGTGTACCCGAGCATCAACGGCGGGAGCATCACCCCGAAGGTGCAGGCCCCGAGGGCGGTCACGATCAGCGCGTCGACCAGCAGCGGGATCAGGTTGTCCGTGTGGGTGAAGCGGGCGAAGGTGTCCTTGAGCGTCGCGACATGGTCCGTGGGATCGGTCTGCATCGATGCCATTGCCTCCTGCGCGCACCGGAGACGCTCTCGCAGTTCTCCAGCGTCGGTCGGTGCCCGCGGGCGGGACTGTAGGTCGTCTTTCTTCGCGCGCTCCCCCGAAATTCACCCCCCCTTCTCGGTTAGGGTTTCGCCATGACCAGCGAACGCGTCCAGGTGTCCGTCGACCAGCACGTCGCCCACGTGCGCCTCAACCGGCCCGACAAGCGCAACGGGCTCGACCTCCCGATGTTCGAGGCCCTCGCCGCGGCGGGCTACCGCCTGGCCCACGAGTCCGGCGTGCGCGCCGTGGTGCTCTCCGGCAACGGCAGCGTGTTCTGCGCCGGGCTCGACTGGGGCTCCTTCCTGGCCCACGGGGGCAACGCCTCCGAGCGGCTGCTCGAACGCCCCGACGGGCGCCGGGACAACCTCGCCCAGCGGGTCTCCCGCACCTGGGCCGACATGCCCGTCCCGGTGATCGCGGCCCTTCACGGCGTGGCCTTCGGCGGGGGCCTTCAGATCGCGCTGGGCGCCGACATCCGCTACGCCCACCCCGCGACGCAGCTCTCGGTGATGGAGATCCGCTACGGGCTCATCCCCGACATGGGCCTGAGCACCCTGCTTCCGCGCCTGGTGCGCGACGACGTGGCGAAGGAGCTCACCTTCACCGGCCGCCGCGTCTCTGGCGAGGAGGCCGCACGCATCGGGCTGGTGACCCGCGTCTGCGAAGACCCCCTCGACGCGGCCCTCGACACCGCGAGGCTGATCGCGGCGCAGGCCCCGAGGGCGGTGCGCACCGCCAAGCGGCTGCTCGACGAGTCGCGGGGGCTCGGCGTGGCGGCGGCGCTACGGCTGGAGACCGAGCTGCAGCGGACGCTGCTGGCTGGGTCCGAGCAGATGGAGGCCGTGATGGCGGTGATGGAGAAGCGCCCGGCGGTGTTCGAGGACCCATAGCGAGCGCTACCCGCCCACGAGCCGGAAGCCCAGCGCGGCGATGCGGGTGTCCACCTCGAAGGACCCTCGGCTTGCCGCGCGGACCCGCTTCGGGCCGAAGCCCCACGAGCCGCCGCGGTACGCCCGATGCCGCACGCCCTCCTCGCCGACCGGGTCGCGCGCCGGGCCGGGGGCGTACGCGCGCGGGCTGTCCGCGCACCACTCCAGGACGTTGCCGAGCATGTCGAAGAGCCCGATGGGGTTCGGGGCCCTGGTCCCGACGGCGTGGGTCTCCCGGCCGCTGTTGGAGAGGTGCCACGCGATGGGGTCGAGGTGGGCCCGGGTGTGGGCCCCCAGCCAGTTGGGCCCGTCGGTGCCGCCGCGGCAGGCGCGCTCCCACTCGGCCTCGGTGGGGAGCCTCGCGCCGAGCCCAGGGAGGCGGGTCGAGAGGGCGGCGAGGAAGGCCGTGGCGTCGTGCCAGCTCACCGACTCCACCGGGCGATCGGCCCCCGGGAAGCGGCTGGGGTTGCGGGGCATCACGGCCCCCCACAGCGCCTGCGTGACGGGCGTCTCGCCGAACCAGCAGCCACGCGTCAGCTCGACCTGGTGCCGCGGTCCCTCGTCGGGGCCGCGTCCGGGCTCCTCGGGGGGAGAGCCCATCCAGAAGACGCCGGGAGGGATGTACCGCAGCCGATGGGTGACGGCTCCGACGGTGAGCGCCGACCAGGGGCCGTGATCGTCGCGCCCCGAAGTGGTGGCCCACGACGGCGGCGCGACCTCCTGCACCGTGCCCGTCTCCGCGGCGTCGCTCCCCATGTGAGGGGCCGACGCTACGACGAGCGAGGGGGCAGCGCGAGCAGCACCCGGCAGCCCAGCTCCCTCGCCGTCGCCTGGTGGCGCCACGCGAACATCCGGTCGAGCTTCGCGCGCACCCAGCGCCCGACGAGCGGCCGGGCCAGCGCGTCGAGCGGGAGCTCGTACTCCACCCGATCGATGAGCCACGCCCCCCCGGCGGGATCAGCCTCGACCCGGTGCAGGTGCTCCCAGGAGCGAAAGGGCCCCGACTCGGCGCGGTCGACGAACTCCACGCCCGCGACGTAGCGGGTGTGCACGGCGGTCCAGCGGAGCCACGCGGGGCCCACGCGGGTCTCGATCACCACCCGGGCGCCCGCCTCGATGCCGCGTCCCTCGCGCGACACGACGCGCACCTGCTCCCACGGAGGAGTGAGCGCCTCCAGGGCTCCTGGGCGCTCGTGGAAGGAGAAGAGCGCCTCGGGGGTGGCGTCGTAGCGGGAGCGGTACTCGACCGTGGTCATGCGTCGCTACGATGCCTCGTCGGGCCGCGCGGTGGCATTCCCCCCCCGATCGAACACGCTCTCAGGCGCGGCCGCGGAGCATGCCGTTCCAGTAGAGCTCGGGCAGCGCGTAGGCCTTCATCGCGTACATCGAGTAGCGCTCGATGGTCTGGTCGAAGGGGAAGCTCTCCATGGGCCTACCGTCGTAGTCGAACTCCGCGAGGATGAGCGAGCCGTAGCCGGTCACCAGCGGGCACGACGAGTACCCGTCGTAGCGCGCGGTGGGCGCCCTCCCCTCGGCGCGCGCGACGAGGTTCTCGACGAGCACCGGCGCCTGCTTCCGGATGGCCGCGCCGGTGCGCGAGGTCGGCAGGCTGCTCGCGTCGCCGAGCGCCCACACGTCGGGGTAGCGGGCGTGCTGGAGCGTGTACTTGTCGACGTCGACCCACCCGGCGCTCGACGCCAGCGGGCTCTGCTTCACGAAGTCCGGCGCGCTCTGCGGCGGCGTCACGTGCAGCAGGTCGTAGCGGATCACCCGCTCGCTCCCGTCGTCGAGGTGGCGAAACACCGCCTCGCGGGAGGCCGCGCGCACCGCCACCAGGTCGTGCCGGAAGCGGGTGTCGATGCCCTTGCGCTCGACCACCTTGCGAAGCGGCGCCGCGTAGTGCGCCACCCCGAAGATGGACGCCCCCGCGGAGGCCCAGATCACCTCGGAGCGCCCTCGCAGGCCGCGGCGGCGCAGGTGGTCGTCGGCGAGGTACATGATCTTCTGCGGCGCCCCGGCGCACTTCACCGGCGTCGAGGGGAAGGTGAACACCGCGTTGCCGCCCTCGAAGCCCTCGAGCGCGCGCCAGGTCGAGTCGACGAGGTCGTAGCGGTAGTTGGAGACCACCCCGTCCCGGCCGAGGGTGCCCTCGAGGCCGTCGATCTTCGACCAGTCGAGCTGGATGCCGGGCGCCACCACGAGCTGCTCGTAGCCCACGTCGCCCAGGGCGGCGGTGCGTACGGTCTTCCTCTCCGGGTCGAAGGCCACCGCGCGGTCGCGCAGCCAGGTCACGCCCGCGGGGACGTAGTCCGCCTCGGCCCGCTCGGTGACCGACTTGTCGAAGACCCCAGCGCCGACCAGCGTCCAGAGGGGCTGGTAGTAGTGCTTCTCCGAGGGCTCGATGAGCGCCACGGTGAGGTCGGGGCGAGCGAGGCGCAGGCGCGCGGCGACCGTGAGGCCCGCGGTGCCGCCGCCCACGATCACCACATCATATCGGTTGGACATCGTCGGCTCTCTCCTTGTCGGGTTCGTCACGGCGCGCGCGCGGGCAGCGTGAGCCCGTGCTCCTTCAGCGAGCGCCCGAAGTGTTTGGCGAAGCGAAGCGTGAAGCCCACCGCCGCGCGCACGTCCCCATCGCCCAGCGCGCGCAGGACCCCGAGCGCGCCGGGGCCGTCGTCGAAGCGCTCCCGCGCGGTGCGCACCAGCGCCTGCCCCGCGGTGCCCACGACCTTCGTCGTCGCGGGGTCGAGCACGCCGCTCTCCAGCACCCCGCGCACCGCGTCGAGGCGCGACAGCACCGCCGCCAGCAGCTCGAGCGCCTCCGGGGAGGTGAGCCGCTCCATCGCCCTCCCGAGGAGCCTCGCGCGCGCCTCGACGTCGATGCCCGAGGCCCGCAGCCGCGCGACGACGCCGTCGACGCCGTCGGCCGCGATGGCCACCGCCGCGGGCGCCTGCGGGAGCATCGCGAGCATCGCCTCGAGGGCGGTCGCCACCGCCGGGTCGGTGAGCCGCTCGGCGAGGCGCAGCGCCAGCCTGAGGCGCGCGTCGACGTCGACGCCCCGGGCGCGAGCGTCGGCGACGAGGTGGTCGACCGAGTCGGTGGCGACGCCGACCGCCGCGGCGGCCTGGGCCTCCGCCGCCGCGAGGCGCTGCTCGAGGCGGGCGAGCGAGGCCTCGATGCGCCGCAGCGACCCCGCGGGGTCGGGTGCGAGCTCGGGCGGCGCGCCCTGGGCGCTCCGCGATGCGCTGGTGCCTTCGATCATGACCAGCGGGCCGTTGCACCGGGTGTGCCTTCGGGCTCGATCGCGGGCTTCAGCGCGCTTCGGAGCGCGGGCACCGCGCGGAGTGAAACACGATGAAACGACCATGAAACACCGCCCGCATGGCCTCCGGCGTCGCTCGCGGTCGCGGGTCTCGGGTGTGCTAGTGGGTCGGTGCCGCGGCGTCGATGGAGGCCCCTGATCGGTCGCCGGGCGGGAGATGGACGATGGCGACCCTGGACGAGATGCGGCAGCAGGTGATGCAACAGGCGCAGGGCTCGATGAGCCTCGCGCTGGCCTTCGTGGGCGTGCACAACGGGCTCTTCGAGGCGCTGGCGCAGCCCGCCACCGTCGACGAGCTCGCGGCGCGCGCCAGGGTCGACGCGGGCTACACGCGCCGGTGGTGCGAGGCGGCGTACGCGTTCGGCTACCTCGACGCGGAGGGCGAGGTGTTCCGGCTGACGGAGCTCGGCGGCGCGTTTCGCCCGTCGGCGCCGGGCACGCTGATGCCCTTCGCGGTGCAGTCGGTGCTCACGGCGCACATGGCCGAGCGCGCCGCGGGGCTCATGCCCTCCGGCGAGCGCCCGGGCGAGCGCGTGCTCGCCGAGCGGGCGACCATCCTGCCGTGGTTCGGCCCGATGCTCGAGGCGAGCTTCGCGGGCTTCTTCGAGCGCGAGATCCTGCCGGCGGTGGACGTGTACGCGTCGCTCGACGCGCGCGGCGGGGTGGCGGTCGACCTGGGCTGCGGCAACGGGTGGTACCTCCGCGCGCTGGCCTCGCGCTTCGCCAACGTGCGAGGCATCGGGCTCGACGGCTTCGAGGAGAACATCCGCCAGGCCACGGAGGCCACGGAGCGGGCAGGGCTCTCGTCGCGGGTGAGCTTCCGCGCGGGCGACCTGCACCGTTACACCGTCGACGAGCCGGTCGACCTCGTCGCGATGAACCGCGCGCTGCACCACGTGTGGGACCGCCACGACGAGGTGTTCGCGAAGCTCTTCGCGGCGCTGCGCCCGGGAGGCGCCGTGGTGATCTGGGAGCCCCGCTGGCCGGACGACCGCGCCCAGCTGCGGGACGGGCGCCGGCGGGCGATGGCGTTCCAGAACCTCAGCGAGCACGTGCAGGGCAACCACTTCCTGCGCCCCGACGAGGTCGAGGCGGCGATGCGCGCTGCGGGCTTCGCTCCGAAGACGTGGCTCTTCGGCGATGGGACCGAGGCCGTCATCGTCGGCCGGCGCCCGTAGGGTCCCTCCCCCCCGGAGCGCTGTCCCGGAGGGGCGGCGTCTATTACAACCGCCCCCATGACGACGAAGCAGTCGGACGATGAGCAGCGGAAGCTACAGGCCTTCGTGAGCGAGTATTACGGCCGGCTGCTCGCATCGAGCGCCGACCTCAAGACCAACGCCTGCTGCGCGGGCGGCGCGCCCCCTCCGTGGATCACCTCGCGCCTGGCGAAGGTCCACCCCGACGTGGCGAGCCGCTTCTACGGGTGTGGCTTCCCGATCCCTCAGGGGCTCCGCGGGGCCACCGTCGTCGACCTGGGCTGCGGCACCGGCCGCGACGTGTTCGTCATCGCGCAGCTCGTCGGCCCCGACGGCCTCGTCCATGGGATCGACATGACCGAGGAGCAGCTCTCCCTCGCCCGCGACACCTCGGGGTGGCACGCCGAGCGCTTCGGGTACCCGAAGCCCAACACGGTCTTCCACCGGGGATACGTGGAAGACCTGCGGAGCGTGGGAGTCGCCGACGCGAGCGTCGACGTCGTGGTGTCCAACTGCGTGGTCAACCTCAGCCCCCGGAAGGACCTGGTGCTGGCGGAGGTGTTCCGCGTGCTGAAGCCCGGCGGCGAGCTCTACATCAGCGACGTGTTCGTGGACCGGCGCCTGCCCCCGGAGGTCGCGAGCGACCCGGTGCTCTACGCCGAGTGCCTCGGGGGCGCGCTCTACCAGGCCGATTTCGTGTCCCTCGCCCGGCGCGCGGGCTTCCTCGACCCGAGGGTCGTCAGCACCTCTCCGATCTCCATCCAGCACGACGAGATCTCGAGCCGGGTGGGCGCGGCGCGCTTCTCCTCGGTGACGTACCGCCTTTTCAAGCTCGATGGCCTCGACGAGCAGTGCGAGGACTACGGCCAGTCCGTCGTCTACCGGGGCGGCATCGAAGGGGCCGGGTCGGTGTTCTGGCTCGACGACCACCACGCCTTCGAGCGCGGTCGCCCGGAGCGGGTCTGCGCCAACACGTCGGCCATGCTCTCGAGCACCCGCTTCGCTCCGTGGTTCGACGTGATCGGCGCGAGAGAGACGCACTACGGCGTGTTCCCGTGTGGTCCGACGATGGCGGCGGCGCAGTACGCCAGCTCCGGCCCGGCGTCGGGCGGAGCGTGCTGCTGAGCGAAGGGTCGACCGCCCGGCGCGTCCTCACCCGTAGCGAAGCGGAGGGGAGAGGCGCTGGGCGGGTCAGCGGCAGTAGCCGCTGCTGCAGTAGCCCGAGCAGCAGTCGGAGGTATACGTGCAGGAGTAACCGGCGGAGCGGCAGGAGCTCGATCGGCACGTCGAGCCCGAGCACCGGCTGGAGCAGCAGTCGGAGCTGTAGGTGCACGAGTTGCCCGTGCCCCGGCACGAGGTGGTGCAGTACCCGCCGCTGCAGGTGAGGCCCGAGCAGCAGGGGTACGAGCTGGAGCACGACGAGCCCGACCCGCGGCACGTCGAGGTGGTGCAGTACCCGCCGCTGCAGGTGAGGCCCGAGCAGCACGGGTACGACGCCGAGCACGACGTGCCCGAGGTGCGGCACGCGGTGGTGCAGTAGCCGCTGCTGCACATCAGGCCCGAGCAGCAGGGCGACGAGCTGGAGCACGTCGAGCCCGACGAGCGGCACGCGGTGGTGCAGTACCCGCTGCTGCACATCAGACCCGAGCAGCAGGGCGACGAGCTGGAGCACGTCGAGCCCGACGAGCGACACGCGGTGGTGCAATACCCGCTGCTGCACATCAGGCCCGAGCAGCACGGATACGAGGCGGAGCACGTCGTGCCCGAAGCGCGGCAGGGGTTGCCGCAGTAGCCGCTGTTGCAGGTGAGGCCCGAGCAGCACTCCGAGCCGGTGCCGCAGCTCTGGCCCGACGAGCGGCAGACGGGCGGCGGCAGGCACACCCCGGTCTGGCAGGTGAGGCCCGAGCAGCAGCTCAGGGAGGCGCCGCAGGAGCTGCCCTCCGAGGCGCAGGTCGGAGGCGGCGCGCAGACGCCGGAGGTGCACGCCAGGCCGCCGCAGCAGGTCGAGCCGTCAGCGCAGCTCTGGCCCGTGGTGCGGCAGGGGGCCGTGCAGACGCCGCTGATGCAGGAGGTCCCAGAGCAGCAGTCGGCGTTGGCGGCGCAGGTCAGCCCCGCGGCCTGGCAGGCGCAGCGGCCGCCGGTGCAGGCCATCAGGCCGCAGCACTGGGCGGCGTCGGTGCACGAGCCGCCGGCCTCGCGGCAGCAGAGCGACGCGGTCGGGGTGGGGCGGCACGAGGCTCCCTCACAGCACTGCGAGGCGGTGCTGCACGGCGACTGGATCGCCCCGCAGGTGGGCGCCGTGAGGCAGCGCCCGTCGAAGCAGACGAGGCCCGTCGCGCAGGGCACCGAGCCCTCACAGCACGCCGCGCTGAGCGAGCCGCAAGACGGCCCCCTGTCCTCGACGACCGGGGGAACATCCTCGGTGATGACCGGGGGGACGTCCTCGGTGATGACCGGGGGGACGTCCTGGCCCACCGGGGGGACGTCCTGGCCCACCGGGGGGACGTCCTGGCCCGGGAGCACGGTGCCCTCGTCGCCGGTCACGACCGGCTGATCGCTGGTCGAGGAGGCGTCGCCGAAGCCGATGGAGTTGCCGCCGCCCCCGCGCGCCGAACAGGCGCCCACGGTGAACGCCAGCACGCACAACCACTGCCCGAAGCCCCGACTCGTCACCATCGTCTTCCTCTCGCTGCCGGGCACCACCGCCCGGCCCTTGCGCCCGATACCACGGCCCCCGTCGCAGGACATCATCCCGGCACTGCGCGCCGTCAGCCGGTGCCCGGGGCGCCCATCTCCCTCGGCGGAAACACGGCCCTCGCGGCGCCCGCCACCTCCGCCGCCCCGTCGGCCTGGAGCGCCCGCAGCGCAGCCAGCCGCTCCGGCGTCCAGCCCCGCTTCGGGCCCGCGTCGCGCTCCAGGGCCCACACCGCCGCGCGCCGCAGCGCGGGCGCCCGGCTCCCGCTCCACCGCTCGACCAGGCCCCGCAGCGCCGTCACCGGCAGCCCCGCCACCCCGGCCTCGATGGCCCGCAGGGTGTCCGTGTCCGTCGCCCCCTCCTCGACCAGCGAGAGCACCCACTCGCCCCAGTCCGATGGGGTCCTCCACGCGCTCGCGCACCGCACCCGCAGCGCCGTCAGCCGCCGGTCGCCCTCCAGCGCCCGCTCCGCCGCGGCGCCCGCCTGGGTCCACACCGCGCGGGTGCGCAGGGGGAGCGAGAGCAGCGCGTCGAGGCCCACGGTGAGCGCCCTCACGTCCTCGCGCACGGCCGCCACCATCGGCCCCAGCGCCGCCATGTCGCCCTCGTCGGCGCGGCTCGTCAGCGCCCTCATGGCCGCCCGCACCTCGTCGTCGTAGGGAGACCCGAGGCGCTCCCCGCAGGCCCGCAGGAAGAGGCGGTCGGGGTCGCGCACCGCCAGCACCGACGCCCGCTGGAGCAGGTCGATGCGGGCCTCGGGCTCCGGTCGGTCGAGCACCTTCGCCAGCAGCGCCGAGAGCCGGCGGTCGGAGCTCGCCGTGAGCCGATCGGCGGGGATGTCCCCCAGCCGCGAGGCCATCACCCAGTCGTCGGCCGCCACCGCGCGGGCGAAGACCGCCCAGGTGGGCTCGCGCTCCAGGTGATCCCAGAGCGCGCGCAGCAGGGCGATGCGCACGTCGCGGTGGAGGGTGCGCCCGTCGACCTCCAGCAGCAGCGCGTAGGCCGCGTCGTGGCGCAGCTCCCCGAGGATGCGCAGCACCTCCTTGGCGACGGTCACCTTGCGCAGCGGAACCGCCGACAGCAGCGCCACCACCCGCGCCGGGGGAATGTCCTTGAGCGCCCTCCGCAGGCCGTAGATGGCGATGCGGGCCCGCGCGTCGTCGAGGCACTGCAACAGCGTCGCCACGCCCTGTCCTGCGTCGCAGCGGGCCATCACCCGGAGGGCCTTCTCCCTCACCGCGGGGCGGGGGTCGTCGGCGAGGGCGCAGAGCGCGTCGGCCGGCGCGTACTCGAGCCTCGGGAGGATCACCAGCGCGCGAAACACCGTCGGGGTGTCACGGTCCTGGTCGGCGACGAGGCCGGAGAGGGTCTCGTGGAAGCGGGCGCTCTGGGCGGGGTTCCAGCGATGGAAGCCGCGGTCGAAGGGGAGGATCCAGCGGGTCTTGCCGGTGGCGAAGCGCCCGGTGATGACCCGGTGACCGAGGAAGGGGTCGAGCAGGTCCTGCCGGCGGGCGTGGAGGTGGCGCTGCACCTCCGGGAGGCACACGAGGCTCTCGTCGGTCTTCACCATGGCCTCGACCACCCGGTCGAAGCGCTGTACGTCCCGAGCGCGCAGCGCGATCAGCGCCTGGTGGATGTGCCCCACCAGCCAGTTGCCTCGCGCCACCCGCTCCACCGCGGCGCCGAGCTCCTCGGGCAGGGGCTTGTCCTCCCAGGCCTGCGCCAGCGCGGTGATCGATCCCACCCAGCCGAGGTCGTACCAGCGCCTCGTGGTGGCGCCGAGCAGCGCCTCCATCCGAGGGCGATCGAAGGCCCGCAGCACCTGCGCCGCGTCGAGCGCGTGCCACTCCCAGGTCGCCGCGGCGAGGCTCTCCGCCACCAGCTCCCCGAGGCCCGGGACCATCCCCATGCGCTTGCCGACGCCGCGGGCGAGCTGGAGGAGGGGCGCTCCCCGCTCCCGGTCGGCCCACTGCCGGGCGACCTCCATCAGCGACGGCGCGGCGACGGCGAGCTCGTCGTCGGAGAGGTGCCGGGCGAAGAGCGGGTCGTGGATGCGGCCTCGCTCCTTCACCAGCGTGAAGAGCCAGCGCGCCGCCCACGAGGGATCGAGCCGGAAGCGCCGCACCACCAGCGCCTCCAGCGAGGCCGCGGTGCCGACGGAGCAGTCCGACGCGTCGAGGGCGTCGCGCACCATCTGCCCGAGGGGCTCGAGGTGCTCCGCGCGCCAGAGGGCCTTGGGCCACGCGAGGAGGGCGAGGGCCATGGCGGCTCGCACGGGGTCCTGCTCGTTCTTGCGGGCGACGACCAGCGCGAGGCAGCGGTCGGCCAGCGAGGGCTCGTCGGGCCGCATCCCCGCGACGGCGAAGAGGGTGGTGAGCGCCGCCCCTCGCATCTCCCCCTCCGGGTGCCCGAGGAACAGCCGCAGCGCGCTCTCGGCCTCTTCCCAGGGGAGAAAGCGCGCGTACCGCAGCCTCACGGCGGGCTTCGTCCCGAGGGCCACCACCCCGAACAGGTGCCTCCTCCCCTCGCGCTCCCGGTACTCGGCGGGGAGCTTCGCGACCTCCTCGATGGGGATCACCCCGTCGCGGTCCCGCGCCCCCTCGCTCCAGCGGTCGTAGGAGAAGTCGCGGTGGTTGCGGTCTTCGATGTGCCCGAGCAGCGCCCGGCCCCAGTAGAGCAGCCCCTCGTCGAGCATCCAGCGGCGGTGCCCGGAGAGGCGCTCGACCCAGGCGGCGACCACCGCGCGGCGCCCGTCGGGGTCGAGGCGCTTGAAGAGCCTGTCGGGCTCGCCGAGGGCGCGAGGCGCGAGGCGCACCAGGGCGGAGAGGGCGGCCGGGGAGAGGGCCCCCGGGTCGCGGGAGAAGAGCCCGTCGTCGATGGTCACGTCGCAGCGCTGCATCACCGAGAGGGTGACCGTGGGGCGAAGGTCGGCGAGGCGCTTCCAGACGGCGTAGGGGACCTCGATGCGGCGGGAGTGGAGGAGCTCGACGAGGGTCATGGCCGTGTCGGGCGCGGCGTCGGCGATGCGGAGGAGGTGGCGGTCGAGGAGCTGGCGGTGCACGGCGTCGAGCTCGCCGGAGACGGCGCGGAGGCGCTGGGCGAAGAGCTCGCCGAGGAGGTCCGGGGCGTAGCGGGAGAGGCGCTTCCAGAAGAGGGCGCTCGGGCGATCGAGGGCCTGCGCGAGGTGCTTGCGGATCGCGGCCGGGCTGCCGAGCGGGACGAGGTCGGCGAAGTCGTGGACGTCCTTGCGGGGCGCGAGCCAGTCGAGGTGCCGATCGATGACCGGGCGGCGGTCGTGGGCGCGGAGCAGCACCGCGAGGGTGCGGTCTCGGCGCAGCGAGAAGGCGACCTGCAGCGCCTCCAGGGCCTGCGGATCGTCGCAGCAGAGCGGGACCAGCGTGAAGGCCAGCGAGCGCACCCGCCGCGACGGGTCTTCGAGGGCGCGCAGCACCCGAGGCCCGTCGCGGAGGGTGTACTCCGCGATGAGCCCCAGGCGGCGCTGGTACGCGTCCCCTGCGGAGAGCCCGTCGAGCAGGGCGCCCGCCGAGGGGCGCGAGGCGGCCTCGCGGCCGAGGTCGAGCGCGCGGGCCAGGCGGCCGGCGTCGTGGGTGGCGTCGAGCTCGCGGACGAGGCGGGTGAGGTCGAGGGAGTTCATCGGTGGGGGTGCGCGACGATGCACCCGCGACGGGACGACGGGCAACGTACGGGGGGGAGCGAGCAGGTCAGCTCACCCCTCCTTCGCCCCGCCTGGCGGCGCTCCGCCCTCCTCGTCGGGCGGCTCGTCGTGCGCCTCGACCCGGCACAGCGACCGGTACTGGCAGAACTGGCAGTCCCTCGGCCTCGGCTCGAACCTCCCCGCCCGTAGCGGCGCCACCACCGCGCGCACCGCGTCGCCAAGCCTCCCCTCGCCCGCCGCCCCCTGGGTGATCAGCGCGTCGATGTCCCACGGCGTCTCCGACTGCTTGCGCGGCTTCGCCAGCGCGTCGCGCAGCCCGTGCTCGCTCAGGTCGCGGAAGCCCACGTAGGTCCCGTCCACGCTCGCGGTGTCGGCGTCGCCCACGAGCCCAGCGGCCCGCGCCCGCTCCAGCGCCGCCGCGTACACCACCAGCTGGAACTGCGTCTCCAGCGCCCCCTGCTGCAACCGCCGCCGGTAGCCGTCGCCGCGCCCGCTCTTGAACTCCACCGCCCGCAGCACGCCGCCCATCCGCTCGACCCCGTCGATGCGCCCCCGGATCGCCACCGGAGGCCCCTCCGGCATCGCGATCTCCACCGCGGGCCACCGGTGCTTCGGCCCGAAGCCCACCTCCGAGGCCAGCATCGTCCAGCCCTCCGGGGCGCTCAGCCGACGCCCAAGCCACAGCTCCACCTGCCGGCGGATCGCCCTCAGGTCGGCCTCCAGCAGCGCCGCGTCCACCTGCCCCGCCTCCAGGGAGAAGCGCGCCCCCGCCTCGTCGAGGCTCTCCTGCACCGCGCTCCAGCGCCCCACCGGGTCGCCCGCGTCGGCCTCCTTCAGCGCGTCCTGCCCCGCCTCCAGCAGCGCGTGAAGCAGGTGGCCCCGCTCCTTCTCGTCGAGGGTCTCCCTCATCTCCGGGCGCTCGTCGATGCGAAGCACCTTCAGCGCGAAGGCCTTGTAGCCGCACCGCGCGGCGCGCTCCAGGGTGGTCGTGTCGAGCGGGTCTCGCGCGTCGGCCCAGCGCTCCAGCTCCAGGTGCTTCCTCAGCGGCAGGTCGTGGTCGACGCGGCCGTTGTACGCGTCGCCAGGACCGTCGACCCTGGCGAAGAAGGCCTCCCTCCGCTCCTCGATCGCCGAGCGCTCTCCCACCGAGCGCAGCGCCGCCGCGATGCCCGCCCCCGCCCCCTCGTCGCCCGTCGCCCGCTGCGCCGCCAGGCCCCGCAGCACCCGCTCGGCCCCTCGCGCAGGGACCCTCCTCGACCTCGCCAGCGGATCGCTCCCGATGTGCTCCACCACCACCCCCGACGCCCGCTGAAGGTCGCCGAAGAAGGCCGCGGTCGCCCTCGCCCTCCCTCCCGAGTCGTGCCTCGCCGCGCTCGCCGCCACCGCCCTCGTCGCCGTCGCCAGCGCCGCCAGCAGCAGCCTCGACGACTCCTCCCTCCCTCCCCCCCTCGACAGCGGCAGCTTCTTCGCCTTGGAGACCGCGCGCCGCTCGCTCTCTCCCCACAGCGGCGCGTCGCCCCTCACCGCCGCCGCCCCCTCGTGCAGCCCGGGGAGCACCACCGCCGCGAAGCTGCGCCCCACCGCGTCTCGGGCGTCGAGGAGCTGCACGCCTCCGCCCGCCCCGGGGGTCACCGTCGGCAGCGTGCGGGAGCGCGCCAGGTCGAGCAGCATCTCCCCGAACTCCCCGGCGCTCATCGGCCCGTCGCGACCCGCCGCGCGAGCGATGGAGGGCAGCTCCGCCAGCAGCGCCGCGGCGCCCGCCACGCCCGCCTCGTCCCTCGCCAGCGCCCGGAGGATCGCCTGCGCCCCGGGGTCGAGGTCCGCCGTGGCCATCACCGCGCGGGACTCCTCCACCAGCCTGCCGTCGCCCCCGGAGCGGTCGACCCAGCGCCCCAGCCGCTCGGACTGCTCGGCCACCGAGCCATCCTGCGCGAGGGCCCACAGGTCCCTCGACAGGGCGTCGATGGAGGCCACCACCGCCCCGGTCACCACCGCCGGGTGGTGCCTCCTGCCGTGCTTGAAGCGCGCTCCCAGCTCGGTGTCGAAGAGGCTCTCCACCCCCAGCACCCGTAGCGCCTGCGACACCCTCCACGGCGCCGGCTCGCCCGCCCTCGGGGCGTTGCCCTGGAGCACCGCCAGCGCCCGCAGCACCTCCTCCCGCTCGGCCCCCCGGGCGACCATCCTGGGAAGCGCCAGCAGCGCCCTCGCCACCGGCGACGACAGCAGCCCCTCCGGGCTCGACGCGCTCCACGGGATGCGCGCCTCGTCGAGCGCCTGCCCCACGCAGCGCCGGGTCTCCGGGTCGTCCCCCGCGAAGACCACCGCGATCTCGTGGGAGCCGAGGCCCTCGTCGATCCAGCGGGCGACGCGCGACGCGACCCAGCGCGCCTCGTCGTCGGGGCCCTGCGCCTCGGCCAGCGTGACCGCCCCCCCCAGCACCGGCGAGCGATCGACCGAGGCCGACGGATCGGTCAGCGCCGCGAGCCACCGCTGCAGCGGCTCATCGGGCGCCCCGGCGCCTGGGTCGCGGAGGCCGTAGCGGAGCTCGAGCCCCTGCTCCTGGGCTTCGAGGGTGCGGAGCGCCCGGTCGAGCGGAGGCGGCATCTGCATGCGCCTCGGCTCGCAGACGACCTGCATCTCGAAGCCCCCGCCGTGCGCTCCGAGCCAGCGGGCGAGCGCGACCGCGAGGCTCACCTTCGAGGGATCGACGTCCAGGACGTTCCACCAGCGCACCAGCTCAGGGAGGCCGAGGGACGAGGGGGTGCGGCCCTGCTCCCGGGCGCGGTCGACGGCGAGGGAGAGCAGGGTGCAGAGCGTGGCGCCCGGGTGTAGCCCGGCCGAGGCGAGCGCGCGGTCCTGCCAGGCCATGACCTCGGCGAGGGCGCGGAGCCGGGTGCGGGTGCCCTCGTCGCCGTCCTCGGTGAAGGCCCGGGCCTGCTCGATGACCTCCGGGGTCACCTCGTGGCGCCGCAGCGAGTCCAGGGTGTGGGCGAAGCCGTCGACGGTCTCGGCGCGCTCGGTGAGCGCGGCGTCGTAGCGGGGGAGCACCTCCCTGGTGGCCGCCGAGAGGGTGAGCCGCTCGACCTCCCGGGAGGCCATCGCCCCGTCGCAGAGCGCCAGCGACCACTGCGTGAGGAAGGACTCCCAGGTGACCGTGCTGGGCGCGACCGCGCTCGCGTGCTGGGGACCTCGCATCGCGCGGCGCAGCCGCTCGTCGAGGTGCCCCCGTGTGCCGACAACATCCAGCAGGGACAACGGTGTTCTCCGGGAAGGCAGCGCTCATCCTGACACCCGCCGACCGGGCCCCGCAACGTCGGAGGGACGTTGCCTGTCCCGCCGACGGGGGACAAGCGCCACTGCCGCCGCGAAGGCCTGGAGTTCGGAGTACGACCGCGAGGCTGCCAGCGAGAGATCCCGGTACGACCGCGAGGCTGCCAGCGAGGAGTCCGACGGTACGACCGCGAGGCCGTCAGCGACCCGAGCCAGACCCCAGCCCGTAAGGGCGGGGGAGCGACCTACCACGCCAGCCCAGTGCGGCCTCGCCCGGAGGGGAGAGACCGACCACGCACAGCCCAGTGCGGCCTATTGGCGACGGGCTCCGAATCCGAGAACCGTTCATCGTCGGTTGCCCACGTCGATGACGTCGCTCGTTGCGACGAAGACCCACCGGGCTGGCGTGGTCGCTCTCTCCCCTCCGGGCGAGGCCGCACCGGGCTGGGCGTGGTCGCTCTCTCCCCTCCGGGCGAGGCCGCACTGGGCTGGCGTGGTAGGTCGCTCCCCCGCCCTTACGGGCTGGGGTCTGGCTCTGGTCGCTGACGGTCTCGCGGTCGTACCGGGGAACTCCCCGCTGACGGCCTCGCGTTCGTACTCGGGGTCGGGCACCGTCGTGCCGTCGTGGAGCACGACGCGATCGATGAAGGGCGCGCGCGGCGCCTCGCATCGACGACACGGAGCAGGGGCAACGTCGTACTCCTGCGGCGGCCCCGCGCTCAGCGAGCGTGGATGGACACGGTCGCCCCGGCCGCAGGGAGCGGCGGGGGCGAGGCCCACGGGGAGTCCTGCGACGGAGCGACGGGCGGCGGCGGAGGCGTGGCCACGGGCGCGGCGGAGTTGCATTCGCGCAGGGCGTCGCCCGTACCGCAGAGGCTCATGTGCGCCCGGATGGCGCCGTCGAGTCCGACGTAGACGGCCTCGCGGGCGGCGGCGGCCGACGGCCCGAGGGCCCAGCGCCCCACGCCGGTGGCGATGGAGCCGCCGAGCGCGATGCCGAAGCCCGCCCAGAAGGGCGTGCCGAAGCCGTCGTAGGAGGCCGAGCTGATGGAGGTGAGCATGAGGATGCTGCCCACCACCGAGGCGGCGACGCCGCCCCAGGTGAGGCCGCTGGCGACGGCCTGGGCGTTGCTCGCGCGGCGCACCGAGCCGACCAGGGGAGAGTCGGGCCCAACCGTCTGGAGGAGGTCTTCCGGGTCGGAGACGACGGTGCCGTTGGCCAGCACGACGTGGTCGACGGAGGTCTGCAGGGCGGAGTATCCGCCGAAGGTTCCGAAGGTGAACCGGGCCATGCCGGCGGTCGCCTGCGGGCGGTACTGGTTGTAGTACTGGACGCGCTCGGCGAGCGGCGCGGCGGGAGGCGGCGCGAGCGGCAGCGGGACGTGGGCGCTGCAGCCGAAGGCGGCCGTGAGGGAGAGCGCGAGGGCGATGCGGGGGACGGACACCTGGCGCTCCCCGTTCACTCGTCGACGGTGATGTGCGCGGCCTGCGCGGCGGGGAAGGTGCCGAGGGTGCCCGGCTCGCGGTAGATGCTCCCGCAGGCGGCCTCGCCGGTGCCGGGTCGGGGGCGGCAGACGTACTCGGCGGGGCAGGCGAGGGAGGCCCCGGCGCAGGCCAGGCTCAGGGCCACCGGCACCGCGTAGACCTTGCCGTCGACGAAGGAGGTCTCCGCGGCGGTGGAGAACACCAGGCCCTCGGAGGTGCGCGCCGTCACCTCGATGCGGACGTGGTCGTCGGTGCGGCGGCTGTCGACGATGCCCAGCCTGAACTCCGTCATCTCCGAGAGCGGGATCGGCGGCGGAGGCGCGATGCCCACCGCGTTGCAGTCCGACCGGAGGAAGGTCTGGTCGAAGGTGGGCACCGTCTCCGCCCCTCGGGAGATGCGGATCTGCACCCGGTCGAAGATGGTGCAGCTCGCGTCGGTGGAGAGCACCAGCATCACCTCACGGCGGGAGAGCACGCAGCCGCCCGGGGCGAGCGTCAAGAGAGCCAACCCGAAGCCCAGCAGCGCGGCGCGCGGTCCCATCACGCCGCGGACGGTAACCCCCAAAGGCTTCCCCCTGCCAGGGGGTTCAGAGATGCTGACGGCGGTGGTGTGGTTGCTTGTCGTGCCACCCTCGAAGCGATACCGTCCGCGGGGAGATCGACCGGAATGCCCGAGGCACGCTACGAGATCGTCCGACAGCTCGCCTGCGGCGGAATGGCCGAGGTGCTGCTCGCCCGTCAGAACGCCGACGACGGCAGCATCAAGCTCGTGGTGCTCAAGCGGGTGCTCACGCACCTCGCGCAGAACGACGGCTTCCTCAAGATGTTCGCCCACGAGGCGCGCATCGCCTCGCAGCTCCGGCACCCCAACATCGTGCAGGTGCTGGAGGTGGGCGAGCACGAGGGCCTGCCCGTCCTGGTCATGGAGCGCCTGGAGGGCGCCGACCTGCTGCGGCTGCTGCAACAGTGCGTGACCCGCCGGCAGAGCCTGGGCACCGCCGTGAGCATGGCCATCCTGGCGGGCGCCGCGAGGGGCCTCGGCTACGCGCACCGGGCGCGCTCCAGCGACGGTCGCGCGCTGCGCCTCATCCACCGCGACATCTCCCCCCACAACGTGTTCATCACCCGCGACGGCGGGGTGAAGCTCCTCGACTTCGGCATCGCCAAGAGCGCCGCGCACGTCGGCCTCACCAGCACCGGCCAGGTCAAGGGCAAGATCTCGTACATGTCTCCGGAGCAGATCCGCTCGCTCCCCATCGACGCGCGCTCCGACCTCTGGTCGCTGGGCGTGGTGCTCTGGGAGACCCTCGCGGGAGAGAAGCTCTTCACCCGCGACAACGACGCGGCCACGCTGCACGCCATCCTCCACGACCCCATCCCCCCGCTCAACCGCCGAGAGGCGCCCGGGCTCGACGACCTCATCGCCCGCATCCTGCAGCGCGACCCCGCCGCCCGCATCGGCACCGCCGAGGAGATCGCCGCGACCCTCGAAGGCATGCTCGAGGCGATGCGCTCGGGCCCGCCGGCGAAGCTCGTCGCGCAGCGCGTGGCCTCGCTGGTCCCGGCCATCAGCCCGGAGTTCGACCTCGCCCGCCCCGCCGCGCCCTCCCAGGAGGTGGTCACCCTCGCCGTCGGCCCCGGGGGTACGCCCTCCGCGAAGCGGGCGCAGCCCGTGGCGCCCGCGCTCAACCGCTATAGCAAGCAGCAGCCCCCGGCCCGCTCCTACGACGACGACGTGGCCGTCGACGAAGAGCCCACGCAGATGGACATGCCCACGGTCACGGCGACCTCCGCCCCGCCGGAGGACGAGGCCACCCGCGCGGTGCCGCTCCCCGGGTACGACGAGGAGCCCGTCGCCCGGGCGCCGTCGCGGCCGTCGCAGCTCCCGCTCTCCGCGCCGCCGGTGTCGATGGCGCGCCCCGCCACGACCCCGCCTGCGCCGCCGCCGCGCAACTCGCAGCCCTCGCGGCCGCCCCCCAACCCCGGGCCCGCGCGCCCGCCGGTCAACCCCCGCTCCCGCACCTCGACGGTGATGGGGACCGGCGTGGCCCCGCCACCGATGGCGCACCCCTCGATGCTCGCGGACGAGGCCGACCCGCCGACCGCGCAGCTCGCCCGACCGGCCACCCTCGCCCCGCCGAGGGCCGCCGCGCCGATGCCCTTCGCGATGGCGTCGTCCCCGATCCAATCGTCCCCGATGCACTCGCCGCCGCCGAACGACCTCTTCGGACCGGTTCCGTTCCAGGGCCCCGACAGCGTGCCGCCGCTCGATGCGCAGGGCGTCCACGCGCTCCGCCCGGGCGCCCCCTCTCCCTTCAGCAACAACCCCCTGGCCGGCTTCGCGGCGCGATCGCCCGACACCTTCGTCGCCGCCGAGATCGCCCGCCCCGCCCCGCCCCCTCCCGCCCGCCCCCTCCGCTGGCTCGCCGCCGCGGGCTCGCTGATGCTCGCAGCCGCCCTCGGCGTGGTGGTCACCCAGCGCCTGCGCTCCACCCCGACGCCCCGCGCGCCGATGGCCGCGAGCGAGTCCATGCCGGTGATCCACGTGCCCGAGTCGACCCCCACCGCCGCGCCGGTCGCAGCGCCGGCTCCCGTCGCGGTCGCTGCGCCTGCGCCGGCTCCGGCTCCCGTCGCGGTCGCGGTCGCGGTCGCTGCGCCTGCTCCCGCACCCGTCGCGGTCGCTCCTGCACCCGTCGCGGTCGCTCCCGCACCCGTCGCGGTCGCTCCCGCACCCGTCGCGGTCGCTCCCGCACCCGTCGCGGTCGCTCCCGCACCCGTCGCGGTCGCTCCTGCTCCCGTTGCGGTCGCAGCGCCCGTTCGACCCGCTGCGGTCGTCCGCCCCCGCGTCGTCGCCACGGCATCGGCGCCCGCGGCTGCTCCGCTGCCTGCGGCGCCCACCCGGGTGGCCGCGGCTGCGCGACCGGCCCCTGCGGCCCGTCCGAGCCCGCTGGTCGATCCCTTCGACACGCCCACCGCCCCGGCGCGGCCTCGCACCGCACCGGCGCCTGTCGCACGCACTGCCGCGCCGCGCGCCAACGATCCCTTCACCAACGTCTACAGCGACCCCACGCAGCGTCGGCCCGTCGCTCGTCCGCGGGTGCAGGCCCCCCCGTCGGCCCACACCGGCGCGATCATCACCGAGTTCTGACCCGAGGCCCCTCTGGGGGGTGCTCCGTTCGGCACACAAGTCACGCTCGCGCCCGTTGCCGCACCGGGCTCACGTGGTCGGTCGCTCCCCTCCGGGCGAGGCCGCATTGGGAGGACGTGGTCGGTCGCTCCCCTCCGGGCGAGCCGCATTGGGAGGACGTGCTCGGTCGCTCCCCTCCGGGCGAGGCCGCATTGGGAGGACGTGGTCGGTCGCTCCCCGCCGCCACCGCCGCTCTCTCCATGCCCTTCCGTCGCCGCCCTGCGATAGCATCCGCGCACCATGGGACCCATCCGACGAGACGCCCTCGCGCTCGCGCTCCTCCTCGCAGCGCCCCTTTCGTCTGCGCAGCCCCGGCGCGTGCCGCAGCCGCAGCCGCAGGACGAGCCCGCGACGGAGCCGGCCAACCCCACCGCGGCCTTTCAGCAGGCCGAGGCGCGCACCCACTTCCAGACCGGCGTCGGGCACTACCAGGCAGGGCGCTTCACCGAGGCCATCGCGGAGTTCCAGACGGCGCACCGGCTCTATGCGTCGCCGGTCATCCTCTTCAACCTCGCGCAGGCCTACCGCTCCGACGGGCAGCTCTCCAGCGCCATCGCCACCTTCCGCCGATACATCGAGGAGAACCCTCGGCTCACCCCGACGCAGCGCGAGGACGTCGAAGGCGTCATCCGCGAGATCGAGACCACCCGCGCCGTGCTCTCCTTCGAGGTCGAGCCCTCTGGCGCAGAGATCACCCTCGACGGCCGCGTGCTCGGCACCTCCCCCCTCCCCCGTGGCGTCGAGGTGCTCCCCGGGCCCCACGAGATCTCCGTCAGCCTCGCCCTGCACGAGCCGCTGCGACAGACCATCAACGTCCACGCCCACGAGCGGAGGCTCTTCCAGGGCACGCTCCACCCGGTCGAGCTCAACGCGCGACTCGTCGTCAACGTGCTCCCCGCCAACGCCGAGATCACCCTCGACGGCGCCCCCGTCGGCCGCGGAACCTTCGACCAGCGCGTCCGCCCCGGCGCCCACCAGCTCACCTTCGCCGCCGAGGGCTACCAGCCCCGCAGCGAGAGCGTGCGGGTCAACACGCTCTCCGAGGAGACCGTGCGCGTCACCCTCGACCCGCGCTCCCGAAGCCTCTTCACCCGCTGGTACTTCTGGGCCGCCGTCGGCGGCGCCATCGCCGTCGGGGCCACCCTCGCGGTGGTGCTCAACCCCATCGAGCCCACGGCCATCCCGGGCAACGGCAACCCCCAGGTCGTGCAGAGCGTCCTGAGCTGGTAGCAGCGCCCGAGAGCGATCGCGCGTACCCTCCGCGGCACCTCCCATGTCCCTCGCCAACATGACCCAGGCGGAGATTCGAGCCCTCGGAGGCCTTGCGCTCTCGTGCGCCGGCGCCGACGAGTCCGCCCTCGGGATGCGCGCCCTCGCCTGGTACAACTCGCTCCTCTCGCTGGGCATCAACGTCCCGCTCTTCGTCGTGCTCGACCTCGGCGCCGCCCTCCTCGGAGAGCGCGCCGAGCTCGCGCCCCCCAGGGAGACACCCCGCCTCCCCGAGGGGATCAACCCCGCCGAGGTCGCCGCCATGCTCCGCGACTACGCGGCGCTGCTCACCGAGGTCAGCGGCACCGACATCGCCGCCGGCCTCAAGAAGTCCCGCCTCGACGACGGCGTGCTCAGCACCCTGCTCACCCGCGCCCTCGGCCCCGTGGTCGACCGCTGGCGCAGCAGCAGCACCCTCTTCGAGCCCATCGCCGTCAACGCCGAGTCGCTCACCCGCGCGATGCTCAACCTCCCGCAGGCCTGGGCCGCCGTCGACCGCCGCGCCGAGCTCGCCTTCCTGCGACACGTGCTCCAGCACCGGCTGCACCTGCTGCTCGGCATCGAGCAGATCGACCTCGACACCGTCGAGCTCCTCGGGCTCATGGGCCAGGAGGGCTCCATGCCCGAGACCGAGCTCGTCGACCTGCTCGCGGTCTTCAACAGCCCCGAGGCCAACGACGTCGTCAACTTCTCCCTCGACATCCTGCCGAGCGTCCTCGAGACCAAGCGCGGCGGCGGCCAGCAGGTCTTCGCCGTCGACGGCTACTCCGGCATCGTCTCCTCGGGCTCGCTCGACTCGCTCTTCCTCAGCGAGCTCGCCTACGACGACGAGCTCTTCGAGCAGCGCTTCCTCGACAACCAGATGCTCTACTACGCCCACGAGGCGCAGGACCGTCCGCCGCCGCGCAGCTACCAGATCCTCGTCGACGCCAGCGCCTCCATGCGCGGCGCCCGCGCGGTCTTCGCCCGGGGGCTCGCCATCGCCCTCGCCAAGCGCATGACCCTCCTCGGCTTCGAGGCCACGGTGCGCTTCTTCGACTCCCGCCTCTACGAGCCCATGCGCCTTCGCCGTGGGCGCTCGGGCCTGCACGGCAGCGGCTCGCTCCACGTCGCGGGCATCCTGGCCTTCAAGGGAGAGCGCGGGCGCAACTACGCGCGGGTCTTCTCTCAGCTCGCCTCGGAGATGGAGCGCCTCCGCGAGCGCTCGAGCGTCACCGTCTACATGATCACCCACGCCGAGTGCCACGTGCCCATCGAGCTCATCCGAAGGGTGAGGGAGAGCGCCGAGCTCTGCGGCGTCTTCATGCTCCCCTCCCGCGGAACCCTCGACCTCGAGTACCTCCCCGCCCTCACCCTGCACGAGGTGGTCACCGACGCCGCGCTGAGAGACCGCTCCGAGCGCGCCAACCGGGCGCTCTCCATCGTCGAGCAGGCCTCGTCGAAGACCCCGAAGGCAGGCTCGCACCGCGTCGACGACGACGAGCTTACCTGACCGGGTAAATCCGCCGCCCCCCATCGGGTATCGTCCGCCCCGTGGAGCCCACTGCCCCGCCCCGCTGGCGCGTCGTCCTTCCGGCGCTGGTCGCCCTCCTCGCGCTCGCCCACTGGCCCCTGTTCGCAGGCCGCTCGGTGATCTTCCGCGACACCTGGCTCTGGGTGATCCCCGCGCGCTCCCTCGTGCGCGACGCCCTCCTCTCGGGCCGCCTCCCCCGCTGGAACCCCTTCGTCGGCCTCGGCTTCTCCGTCCCCTCGGAGCCCCTCTACGGCCTCTTCTACCCGCCCCACCTCGCGACCACCCTCCCCTTCGCCGACGTCGCCTGGGGCGCCTCCCTCGACGCCTGGCTGCACCTCCTGCTGGGCGCCCTCGGCTGCGCCGCGCTCGCCTCCCGCCTCGGCGCCCGCTCCCTCGGCGCCCTCGTCGCGGGCCTCGCCTGGTCTCTCTCCGGACCCACGCAGTCCACCTGGAGCCTCGGGGTCCTGCTCTACGGCTCCGCGTGGATCCCCTGGTGCGCCGTCGCCGCCCATGACCTCTCGACCGCTCCGCCCGGAGCCCCGTGGCGCCGCGCCCTCTTGCTGGCGATGCTCCCGCTGGCGATGGCGCTGCTCGCGGGAGAGCCCTTCCTCGCCCTCTTCGGAGCCCTCGCCGGCGCCGCCATGGCGCTCCCCTCGACGCCTCCCCGGCGGTGGCCCCGATCGCTGGGAGCCTGGGCCCTCGCCTCGGCCGGAGCGCTCCTCCTCGCGGCCCCGACGCTCGCTCCCATGCTCGCGGGCGCGGCGAGCTCTCAGCGCGCGGCGCCCCTCAGCCGGCTGGTGGCCGAGCAGATGTCCATGCCCCCGTGGCGCCTGCTCGACCTCGGCGTCTTCGGCGGCGTGGGCCTCGCGTGGTCGCTGCGCATCGACCCCGCGGTCAACGCCCTCCTCGACCCGGCCCCGCTGCTGGAGTCGATGTACCTCGGGTCCGCCGTGGTGCTGCTCGCCGCCCTCGGCCTCGGGCGCTCTCGCCCCCGCGTCGCCCTGCTCTCTCTGGCGCTGCTGGGCGTCGCTCTCTCGCTGGGCCGCCACACGCCCGTGCACGGGGCGTGGCGCCTGGTGGCGCTGCCCTTCCGCTACATGCGCTCGCCGGAGAAGTACCTCGCGCTCAGCACGGTGGCGGTCGCGGCGCTCGCGGGCCTCGGCGTCGACCGGCTGCTCCGGGAGCGGCGCGCGGCCCTCGTCGCCACGGCCTGCGCGGCGGGCGCCTACGTCGCGCTGTGGGCGAGCGCTCGCGCGTGGATGCCCATGGGCCTGTCGAGGGTGATCCCCCAGGGCGCCGTCTTCGGCGTGGCCTGCGCGGCGCTGCTGGCCTCGGCGGCGCTGCTGGCCCGGCGCCGACCGACGGCGGCGGCCGCGCTGGTGGTGGCCGCGGTGGCGCTCGACCTGGGAGAGAACGCCCGGCGCTTCCCCCGCTGGGGCGACTGGGCGGTGGCCGGACGCGAGCCCGCCATGGCGGCGGCGGTGCGCTCGGCGGGGCCTCGGGGCCTTCCTCCGAGGCTCTACCGCAGCGACGCGCTGGAGCGGTCCAGGCGCTCCTTCGGCGAGGCGCCGGGCTTCCTTCGGGAGACGATGAGGGCGAACACCAACGGGCTCTACGGGGTGGCCGAGCTGCCGGGCTACGACGTGGGCGTCCCGCTGGAGACCACCGCGCTGGTCGAGCGGCGGCGCATCGACGCGCTGAGGGTGCTGTCCGTCGACGCGGCGCTGATGCCCACGCGGGCGGGCGCTCCCCCGACCGGGCTGCAACGCCTCTCCGAAGTGGCCCCCGGCGCGACGCTCCATCGGGTGCTCGACACGCTGCCGCGATCGTATGTGGCAAGAGAGTCCGTGGAGTTGTCGCTTGAAGAGGCGCGCGCGCACCTGCTCGACCCGGAGGTGGTGCGCGGCGAGCGGGTGCTGCTGATCGGCCCTTCGAGCGGGGGAATTCCGGCGAGCACCGGGGCGAGGGCGGTCCCCTGCCGACTGGTCTCCGCGGGTGACGGAGAGCGCGTGGTCGACTGTGACGCCCCCGATGGGGGATGGGCCGTGTTCATTGAACAATGGACCCGAGGGTGGAGCGCCACCGTCGATGGACGCCCGGGGCCTGCGGTGCGTCAGGCCAACCTGGTGGGCCTCGCGGTGAGGCTCGGCCCGTCGGCCCGCTCTCAGCGGGTGAGGGTGTGGATCACCCCCCCAGGGGAGCGTGCCGGAGCGTGGCTCGGCGCTCTCTCCTGGGGGGCGCTGTGCGCGGGCCTCTGGATCAGTTGGCGAGCTCGCGGGCGAAGCGAAGCTCTCCACCGACCCGGGTGATCTTGATGGTCTCCCCGGGGGCGAAGTCGCCCTTCAGGAGCTTCTGCGCCAGCGGGTTCTCGATGTGCTGCTGGATGGCCCTCTTCAGCGGCCGGGCGCCGTAGACCGGGTCCCATCCCACCTCGCCCAGCCAGTCCTTGGCCTCGTCGTCGACGCTCAGCTTGAGGTCTCGGCGCGAGAGGCGCGCCTCGAAGCCCTTGAGCTGGATGTCCACGATCTGCCGCAGGTCTTCCCTGCCCAGCCGGTGGAAGACCACCGTCTCGTCGAGCCGGTTGAGGAACTCCGGCCGGAAGTTGCGCCGCAGCTCCTCCATCACCATCCGCCGGGCCTCCTCCTCGCTGCGCTCCTCCAGCAGGAAGGCGCTGCCGACGTTGCTGGTCATGATCAGCACCGTGTTGCGGAAGTCGACCGTGCGCCCCTGGCCGTCGGTGAGCCGGCCGTCGTCGAGCACCTGGAGCAGGACGTTCCAGACGTCGGGGTGGGCCTTCTCGATCTCGTCGAAGAGGATCACCGAGTAGGGCCTTCGGCGCACCGGCTCGGTGAGCTGTCCGCCCTCGTCATAGCCGACATACCCGGGCGGAGCGCCGATGAGCCGCGAGACGGCGTGCTTCTCCATGTACTCGCTCATGTCGATGCGGATCATCGACTTCTCATCGTCGAAGAGATAACCCGCCAGCGCCTTGGCCAGCTCGGTCTTCCCCACGCCCGTCGGCCCGAGGAACAAGAAGCTCCCGATGGGCCGCCGCTCGTCTCCGAGGCCCGCTCGCGCGCGGCGCACGGCGTTGCTCACCGCGACGATGGCGTCCTTCTGGCCGACCACCCGCTCGCCCAGCACCTCCTCCATCTTCAGCAGCCGCTGCTGCTCGCTCTCCAGCATCTTCGACAGGGGGATGCCGGTCCACTTGGCCACGACCGCCGCGATGTCCTCGGAGGTGACCTCCTCCTTCAGGTATCCGCGGCCGCCCTCCTGCGCGGCGGTGATCGCCTGCTGCGCGTTGGCGAGCTCCTTCTCCAGCTTCGGGAGCACCTCGTACTTGATGCGCCCGGCGTCTTCGAGCTTGCCGGTGCGGGTGGCCCGATCGAGGTCGGCGCCCGCCGCCTCGATGCGCTGCTTCACGCCGCGCACGCCCTCGATGAGATCCTTCTCCCGCAGCCACTGGGACTTCATCCCCTCGATGGACTCCCGGCGCTCGGCGATCTCCTTGCCCACCTCCGTCAACCGCTGCCGGCTGGCGCTGTCGGTCTCCCGGGTGAGCGCGTGCTTCTCGATCTCGAGCTGCGTCAGCTTGCGCTGCGCCTGGTCGATCTCGAAGGGCATCGAGCCGAGCTCCATCTTCAGCCGCGAGGCGGCCTCGTCCACGAGGTCGATGGCCTTGTCGGGGAGGAAGCGCTCGGTGATGTAGCGGTTGGACAGCGTCGCCGCGGCCACCAGCGCCTCGTCGCGGATGCGGATGCCGTGGTGCACCTCGTAGCGCTCCTTGAGCCCTCGGAGGATGGCCACGGTGTCCTCCACCGTCGGCTGCCCGATGAACACCTGCTGGAAGCGCCGCTCCAGCGCCGCGTCCTTCTCGATGCGCTTGCGATACTCGTCCAGGGTCGTGGCGCCGATGCAGTGAAGCTCGCCTCGCGCCAGGGCGGGCTTGAGCATGTTGCTCGCGTCCATCGACCCCTCGGAGGCGCCGGCGCCCACCAGGGTGTGGAGCTCGTCGATGAAGAGCACCACGTTGCTCGCCTGCTCGACCTCCTTCAGCACCGCCTTCAGCCGCTCTTCGAACTCGCCTCGATACTTCGCTCCGGCCACCAGCGAGGCCAGGTCGAGGGAGATGATCCGACGGTCCTTGAGGCTCTCCGGCACGTCGCCTCGCACGATGCGCTGGGCGATGCCCTCGACGATGGCCGTCTTGCCCACGCCGGGCTCGCCGATGAGCACGGGGTTGTTCTTGGTGCGCCGGGAGAGCACCTGCATCACCCGGCGAATCTCCTCGTCGCGGCCGATGACCGGGTCGAGCTTGCCCGAGCGGGCGAGGTTCGTGAGGTCCTTGCAGTACTTCTCGAGGGCCTGGAAGGTGCCCTCCGGGTCGGCCGAGGTGACCCGCTGGCTGCCTCGCACCTCCTTGAGCGCGGCCATCACCTTCGCCTCGTCGAGGCCCCGTCGGCGCAGCACCCCCGCCGCGTCGCGGTCGTGCTTCACCACCGCCAGGAACAGGTGCTCGACGGAGACGTACTCGTCCTTGAGGGCCTTGCTCTCGTCCTCGGCCTTCTGGAGCAGCACCCCGAGCCGACGGGACATCCCTGGCTCGCTGCCGCCGGTGACCCTCGGGTACTTCTCCACGGCGGACTCGAACTCCGACGCCAGCTCCCTGGGGTTGGCCCCGGCCTTCTGGACGAGCGCGGGAATGACCCCGTCTTCCTGCTGCAGCAGGGCGAGCAGCAGGTGCTCGGGGGTGAGCTCGGGGTTGCCCCGACGGGTGGCCTCGGACTGCGCCTGGGCCAGCGCCTCGCGGGACTTGGTGGTCAATCGCTCAACACGCATCGGAGTTCTCCTCGGTAGGTAATCGGCTCGTTTTGGGATCCATAAGACCCGAACCACCGCTCCGCCTCCGTCAAGTGCGGCCCGATGAACAATCTGCCGCCGGGGGACGGCGGACGGCCTGGGGAGCGGTGCTACCGTGCGCGCCCCATGGAAAGCCCCACCCAAGACCGCCCCTATCGCATCGTCGTTCTGGGGGCCACCGGGTTCACCGGTCGCCTCGTCGCCGAGTACCTCGCCCGCTCCGTCGGGGCGTCGCTCCCCTGGGCGATCGCCGGCCGCAGCGTGGCGAAGCTGGAGGAGGTGCACCGCGCCCTGGTGGCCATCAACCCCGAGTGCTCGAAGGTGGGCGTGGTGCAGGCCGACGTGGGCGACGCGCCGAGCCTCGACCGGCTCGCGGCCTCGACGAGCGTGCTGCTCACCACGGTGGGCCCCTACGCCCGCCACGGGATGCCGGTGGTGCGGGCCTGCGTCGAGCAGGGCACCGACTACGTCGACATCACCGGCGAGCCGGCCTTCGTGAAGGAGACCGTCGAGCGCTACCACGAGGCGGCGAAGGCGAAGGGGCTGCGCATCGTGAGCTGCTGCGGCTTCGACAGCATTCCCCACGACCTCGGGGTGCTCTACACGGTGCTGCAATTGCCCGAAGGGGAGCCCGTCTCCATCGAGGGCATGGTGCGCGCGAAGGGCGGCGTCTCGGGCGGAACCTGGCACAGCGCCATCCACGCCTTCAGCGACCTCCGGTCTGCGATGAGCGCGGGGCGCCCCTCCAAGGAACCGCTGCCGGGCGGACGGAAGGTGCGGGCCTCGAAGGCGGGGCTCCACTTCGACAAGGCGCGCTCGGCGTGGCTGTGCCCGCTGCCGACCATCGATCCGTGGATCGTGCTTCGCAGCGCCCGGGGCCTCGACCGCTACGGCCCCGACTTCCGCTATGGGCACTTCGCGGAGGTTCGCTCGACGGCGGTGCTGCTGGGCGGCGCCGTGGGCATCGCCGGGGTCGCGGCGCTGTCGCAGTTCAAGCCGACCCGCGAGTGGCTGCTGGGGCGCATCGCACCGGGGGAGGGTCCGAGCGAGGAGGTTCGGGCGAAGGGGTGGTTCACGGTGACCTTCCGGGCGAGCACCCGCTCGAAGACGATCGAGACGCAGGTGAGCGGCGGCGAGGCGGGCTACGCGGAGACCTCGAAGATGGTGGCGGAGTCGGCGCTGTGCCTGGCGCTCGACCGTGACAGGTTGCCGCCGCACACGGGCGTGGTGACCACGGCGATGGGGATGGGCGAGGCGCTCATCGAGCGGCTCCAGCGGGCGGGCATCGCCTTCAGGGTGCTGTGATGCGCTGCTCGGTGTTCATCGCCACGAGCCTCGACGGGTACATCGCGAGGAGCGACGGGGGCATCGACTGGCTCTCGAGCGTGGAGCGCCCGGGGGAGGACTACGGCTTCGGGGAGTTCTATGCGTCGGTCGACGTGCTGGCGATGGGACGCAAGAGCTGGGAGAAGGCGCTGAGCTTCCCCGAGTGGCCCTACAGGGGAGAGCGCAAGCGGGTGGTGGTGATGAGCCGCGAGGCGCGCGAGGGGCGGCACGGCGAGGAGTTTCATCGGGGCTCGCCGGAGGAGCTCGCGGCGGCGCTGAGGGCGGGCGGAGCGCAGCGGGTCTACGTGGACGGGGGCGTGACGATCAGGGGGTTCCTGGCGGCGGGCCTGATCGATGACATGACGGTGTCGGTGATCCCCGTGCTGCTCGGAGCGGGGATACCCCTCTTCGGAGAGGGTGTTCCGGAGACACGGCTGACGCTGCAGGGGAGCCGGGCGTACGAGTCGGGCCTGGTGCAACTGCGATATCGGGCGGGGAGGGCGTAGCGATCAGGGCCTGTGTTCGAGGGCCCGCGGCGGGCGGCGGCCGACCTGCCGGCGGATCTCGGCGGCCCGATCGGCGTGCGTGCGCGCCTCCTCGCGACGTCCGAGGGACCGCGCCGCGGCGGAGAGCCGCAGGAGGGCCTCGATCTCCTCCTCGACGTAGCGGGTGCGATCGGCGATGGAGAGCGCGTCGCGGGCGGCGTCGTAGCGGGTGAGGTCGATGTCGGCGGCGGGGGGGAGCGCCGCGATGGCGACGAGGAGACGGAAGCGCTCGTGGATGAGCCCCTCGGCCTCGACGGAGGCGAGCGCGCCCTGGAGGGTGCGCAGCGCGGAAGAGACGTCGCCGCGGGTGACGAGGAGGCGGGCCTCCAGGCGACGGATGCGCCCGAGGCCATAGAGGGAGCGGAAGTCGGCGTCCCCGGCGGCCCAGGCGTCGCGCGCGACGGAGAGGGCGGCCCCGGCGGCGGGGAGATCGTGGTGGGCGAAGGCGCGCTCGGCGCGGTCGAGGAAGCGGCTCATGCGATCGAGGGGGAGGAGCTTGTCGTCGGGGATGGAGCGCGAATCAGTCCCTCGCCCGCTGGCCTTCGCTTGCGCACGTAGCGACGCCGCTTCATCCCGCAGGCCGATCGCCTGATAGAGATTCACAGCGAGGCGCTGCACGATGGACGTCATCGCCTCCGCCTGCATCTGTGCGAAGTACCAGACGGCGCCGTGGAGCCTGCACAACGCGTCGAAGGTTTCTCCGGACTCCTGCGCTATCAACCCTGCGTGATAGTCCATGAACGCAAGGTCTGTGAGCGCAGCATGATCACGTTGAACCCCACTTGCTGAGCTGACCTGTGCCAGTGACTCCATGACCCGCGCTGCTTGCAAACGCCCCCGGTCGAGGCAATCACCGGCGAGATTCAACAGGGCCGATGGGTCCGACATTGCCACTGCCGCGTAGCGACCCATTCGGGAGTCGGCTTCCATACGATGACGCCTGACCACCGCACTGGTGACATCGGCGCTCTGCCAGATGGGATCGGCGGCGTACCTCTCGATGATCTCTCGAAACTCGGCGCTCTGCCTTTTCGGATGGAAGTAGAGCAGCATGCTCAGGGTTCGATGAAGCGGTTCGTGGCCGATCGACGGCTCCTGTTGGACCAGCGCCTCTGCCTCGCGCAGGTATCGCTGAGTTCGCGGCATCAGCCCAAGCTCGGCCGCCGCCTGGGCCGCGTCGAGGAGCGCCCCCAGCCGCGTCGCCCCCGACGCCCACTTCAGCCGCCCCTCCGCCTCCCGTAGCTGCACCCGATAGCGCGTCGTCGCGTTCGTCGCGACCGCCCCCCTCCGGGCCACGTCCACGAAGTCGGCGCTCCCCGGCATCCACGCCACCGAGCGTCGATATGCCCAGATGTCCGGCATCCACTCGGTCAGGTCGGGCACCCGTCCGAGCGTCGTCCAGAGCACCACCCGCCAGCCTCGCCCCGGCGCGATCTCGCGCCCGACGTTGAGCCGTCGCAGCAGCTCCACCGGGTGCCGCCCTGGCGCCTCGTCCTCCCCGGTCGCCACCACCGGCAGCTCGACCACCATCACCAGCGACGCCGCCTTCTTCGCTCGCAGCGCCTTTGCTCCCAGGGTGCGCCACGGGCCCGGCTCGTCCGCCGACAGCCGCACCGCCAGCACGTCGGTCCCCTCCAGCTCGCGCCGCAGCAGCGCCAGCACCGCGCGCCGCACGCCCGCGTCGGCGCCCACCGCGACCCAGTACCCGCCCGAGCGCGCCTCCCGAAGCTCCTCGGCCAGCGCGAGCGCCTCGCGCCGGTGTGGATACGCGAGCCGCACCGCCCTCCCTGCCATCAGGGCCTGCGGTACTCCGCGGCCAGCGTGTCCTCGATGAGGCCCTCCTCGACCTTGCGTCGCCGCTGGCTCTCGCGGTCGGTAGCGACCCACTCCGCGACGTCCTTCGCGATCAACGGATTGACCGCGTACCAGGGCTTCCCGTTCACGTACTCGACCACATGGAGCGAGTCGAGCAACGGCCAGAACGGGTCGTCCAGCCGATGCAGCAGGTCGACGAACTTCAACCCGCGACGGATCTTCTCGCTCTGCGCCGTCGTCAGATAGTCGATGGCGAGGCGCCGCGATCCCTCCTCCAGCGCCTTCACGTCGAGGCGAGCCGCGCCCAGCTCCCGAGCGCGCGTGAAGCCCGCCTTCAGGATGCGAACAAACTCCCTCGGGATGCCAGCGCTCAGCCGCGCCGCCTCGTCGATCGTCTCGTCTCCCTCCAACAGCTTCGGATCGACCAGCTTGCCCGCCAGCTTCCGGAAGAACACCTGCGCTTCCGGCAGCACCCGCTTGCGATCGCCCGGTGCGATCACCTTCACGTTGGGCAGCACCGTGCGCTCGTCCGCCGAGGCCACCGCCGCGAAGCGCGCGTCGAAATGCAGCCAGTAGGGGAAGGTGAAGACCGCCGCCGCGTTGAGCGACAGCAGCGTCGATCCGCCGCGGATGAACAGCGCGTCCGTCTCCGTCAACGAGGCGTACTTGTCCCCGTCGTCGACCAGCAGCAGCACCCGACGCGGTTGATGGCTGCGATCGAGCAAGCGCTGGAGCGCTTCGAGCAGGGCATTGACCAGGATGGTCAGGTTCGCGGCGTTGTAGGTCGGGTCGACGGTGATCTGCTGCCGCTTCTCATCGCTCGTACGGAGGTCGAAGCCGAGCTTGCCGAAGCCGAGATCGATCTGTGCGGTGAGCTTCTGGAAGTGCCCGGGGCGGGCCGCGGGTGCCTTCTCGCCCAACAGCGGCAGCCAGTCCCGGAGGCGGGTCGTCAAGGCAGTCGGCAGCGCCGCGACCGCCTGCTCGGAGTGGAGGTCCTTCTTCGACAGCTCGTGGGCCACGGCGCCCGCGATCACCAGCAGCAGGAGCCGGACGTCCGCGGCCCCGACGGGCAGCGTCTCCGTGGCGCGCACCACCACCGGGAGATAGTGGGTGCGCGTCCACCGGTGATCGCGGATGCGCCGGAGGGCCATGGACTTCCCGGCGCCCTTCTGCCCGGTGACGAACGCGTGCACCGACTGCTTCGAGTATTCGAGGCGCTCGATCAGCCGCTCGGCGGGGTCATCATGGCCGCGCTCCACCGGGACGTAGACCTGCTCGTAGGTCGGCAGGTCGTGGCCCTCGTACCAGGCCGTCTCGTTGGGCTCGAGCCACTCATGGATGGCTTCGAGCAGGTTGGTCGCGGGCATTCAGACGGTCTCCTCAGAGCCCATGATCGAACGGTGAACCGCCCGACACAACGTTCATGCAGGCGTTCAGGCGATGCCGCTGCGGTCGCTGCTCAATCCGGCAGGTTGTTGAACACGTTGCCGCTGCGGTCGCTCGCCCCGTTGATCTGCGTGCGGAGGAAGTCCACCCGCCGGGTCTCGCGCATCCTTCCCCCCGCGAGGCTGCCCTCCACCAGCTCGTAGCCCAGCAGCGCGAACACCCGGCTGCGCCAGAAGATCGGCCGCGCGTTGCCGTACCAGTCCGCGCACGACGCCACGCAGCGGTCGTCCACCCCCGCGCCGCTCCCGCTGCGCAGGGCGCCCAGCTCGCGGAAGCGCAGCCCCTCCACCCCGAGGAACATCACCGAGCTCGACACCCCACGGAGCTGCCGCCACCCGCTGCCATCGGTGCCCACCGTCACCGGCAGACCCAGCATCCCCCGGCGATCGCCGTCGGGCAGGTAGAAGTACCCGTGGGAGCGCGTCTCTCCCTGCGACGCGTTGCGCACCGTGTGCCGCCCCGCCACCGTCGGCGCCTCGTCGAGCGCCACCGCGCTGAAGGTCAGGCCGCCGCGCTCGTTGCCCACCACCAGCGCGTCGCGGCCCATCGGCTCGATGCGCTCGATGGAGTGCGTCACGTCCACCCTCGCCGTGCGGTCGTGCGCCACGTCGTAGACCCACACCGGCTGCGGCGCCGCGGTGTCCGCCGCGCGAGGCGACCACCCGCTGCCGCCGCCGTAGAGCAGGTGGTCGCCGACGAAGCGGTTCTGCATCGCGCGCGCTCGCCCTTCGAGCCTCGGGAGCCCCCGGTACGCCGTGCGCTCCATCGTCGGAACCTCCTCCCCGAAGCGCCCCACCGGCACCCTCAAGAACCCGATGTCCCCGCTCGTCACCTCCGCGGACCACATCGACTCGCCCGATCCCTCGGCGCGCACCAGCACCCGGAGCGTGGCGTCGCGCTCGTCGAAGGAGAACTGGTCGAGCGGCGCGCCCCGGGCCTTCACCGCACCGATGGCGCTGCAATCCAGGGGCATCCGGTACAGCACCGCGGGCGGAGGGAGGTTGCCCTCGGTCGGCGCGCTGCCGTAGCCGCGCCTCCGCTGCCCGTTGACCCAGAGGTACACGGCCGATCCGCTCACGTAGAAGTTGCGCCCCGAGGGGCCCACCACGCCCACCGCGCGGCAGTCGAAGCCTCGGCCCGAGAGGTCGCAGGACATCACCGTGTGCACCACCGGCCCGTACCCGACGGCCTGCACCGGGCGGTAGAGCCGGGCGTAGTCCATCACCGTCTCCCACGACGCGTCGGGCGAGTGGCGCACCGCGGCCAGCGACAGCGCATCGCCCTCCAGCCGCAGCGGGACCGGCATGTACATCACCAGGTGGTGCCCCACGAGCCGGCTCGCGTAGTTGCGCGACGAGTAGTAGTCGCTCGACCGCACGAAGAGCGTGTCGCGCCAGCGGATGGCGCCCTCCGCGTCGATGTCGAAGAGCCCGACCTCCGTCGCCCTCGCCCGGTAGCTGTAGCCGATCACCACGATGGTGTCGCCGTCGACCAGCATCTCGTCGTACCAGCCCCCCGGCGCTCGACCGCGGCCGTAGGCGTCGACCATCGACACCGGCGTCACCGCCGTCGCGCCGAGGCGCACCGAGAACAGCCTGCCCCGACGGAGGATCACCAGGTGCTCCCCGTGGGTCTTCACGATGTCGCCCTCGTCGACGCCCTCCACCTGGTTGTTGGTGATGGAGTCCGTGGCGCCCACGCGAGCGCCAGGCCCACCGGAGGGAGCGCGCGCGGCAGGAGCAGGGGAGGGAGCCGCCGCGGAGAGGCCCGCCCCGGCGCCCGATCCATAGCCCTGGCCGGAGCCGGTTCCGGCCCCCGAGCCCATGGTGCCGACGTTGCCCATGCCGATGGTGCCCTCGGCCGCGCCGCCTCCGCCGAGGCCGGTGCCCGAGGCGCCGAGGCCGTCGGCGCTGGCCGCAGAGGGAGCGAGCTGGATGTCCAACGGCCCTCCCGCGCCGCCGCGGCGACGACCGCCCTGGGCGCTCTGGTAGGTGTTGATCCAGGTGCGCACGGCGTCGGCCGAGCCGAAGGCCACCAGGCGAGAGAGCGGGAGCGTGGGATCACCCGCGTCGGCGGCCGTGGCCTGCGTCGCGTCGGTGACGCGAGGAACATCCGTCGCCGGAGGTGTCGTCTGCGCCGGGACGGGGCGCTGGCAGCCGCAGAGGACGAGGGCGAGGGCGAGGGTCGAGTGCCTGGTCATGGTGTTTCGCATCGCGGTGGGTGGACGACTGAGGGACGGAGAAGTTCCAGAGGATCGCATCGGTCAGCGCATCCACGCGACGAGGCGGTCGGCGAGCTCGGGGCCGACGTCCTCCTGGAGGAAGTGACCCGCCCCTCGGAGCAGCGCGTGGGGCTGGTCGATCGCTCCAGGGATGCGCGACTGCAGCCGCTTCTCGGCGCCGCGGGTGATGGGGTCGTTCTTTCCGAAGAGCGTGAGGAAGGGCTTCTTCCACTCCCGAAGCGCCTCCCACGCCCGACGGTTGGCCGCGCTCGCCGGGTCGTCGGGCCTCGTCGGGACCAGCGACGGAAACACCCTCGCCCCGGCCTTGTGGCGCTCCGTGGGGAAGGGCGCGTCGTAGGCCGCTCGCGCCTCGGGGGAGAGCCCCCGCACGCAGCCCGAGCCCACGATGCGACCGATGGGAAACACCGGCGTCCACCGTGCGAAGGCCCGCCACACATGGAAGGCCGGAGGCACCCGCTCGTCGCCGGTGGGCAGGTACGTGTTGCCCGCGCAGACGCGCGCGAAGCGGTCGCCCTCCTCGGCCGCGAGGCGTAGCCCGATGAGCCCGCCCCAGTCCTGGCAGAAGAGGGTCGCGCCGCGAAGGTCGAGGCCCACGAGCAGCGCGCGCATCCAGTCGACGTGGGACTGGTAGCTGTACGCGCGAGGGTCGGCGGGCTTGTCGCTGCGGCCGAAGCCCACGAGGTCGGGCGCCACCACGCGATGCCCCGCCGCCAGCAGCCCGGGGATCATCTTGCGGTACAGGAAGGACCAGCTCGGCTCGCCGTGCAGGAGCAGCACCGGAGCCGCGTCGCGCGGCCCCTCGTCGAGGAAGGCGACGCGCAGCCCGCCGACGTCGAGGAAGCGATGTGCCCACGGGAAGTCGGGCAGCGCCGCGAAGCGCTCGTCGGGGGTGCGGAGGATCGCGTCGCTCATGGCGCGCGACGGTACCATCGACGGCTGAGCGAACGCCGGGAGGGGGGGGCTTCTGGAGGTGGTCCAGAGCCCTATTTCCACGCTCTTCCATGCGCTCATGGCGGCCCTCGTGTTGAGGTGAACCACATCGGCCCATGAAACGGCACGGACCACCGCTCGCGACGCGTGGTCGTCATGGCCACGGCGTCGCGGATGCTCCACACCGTTGGACCATGAAGCGATCGTCCCTGCTCCCGAGTCTGGTGCTGCTCGCGCTCCCCGCCTGTCAGCGTCGCGCCGCCGACGCCGCCCCCGCGGTCGTCTCCGCCGACGCCGCTCGCGGCTCCGTGGCCGAGCACGGCGGCGTGCTCGCCCTCTCTGCCAACCTCCGCGCGGAGGTGCTCGCGCAGCCCGATGGCCGCGTGCTCACCTACGTCACGACCCCGCAGGGCGCCCCGATGCAGCCGAGCTCGGTGCGCGTGGGGCTGCGCAAGCCCGACGGCCGGGTGCAGTCGGTGCCGGTCACCTACGACCCCGCGGCGCACGCCTACGTCGGCCGCGCCGCCGGGGTGCCGCCAGGGCAGTACCCGGTCGAGGTGTCGGTGCAGCCCTCGCCGACCGCCGCGCCGGTGCAGATGCTCACCGCCCCCGTGGTGCTCGCCTCGACGGTGCAGCCCCCGGCGCCTCGGCACGGCGGCCAGGTGACCGTGGTCGGCGACCGGGCCGTCGAGGTCGCCATCGCCCGCACCGGCGACGTCGCCACCTTCTGGACCACCCTCGAAGGAGAGCCCATCGCCCCCGCCCAGATCGAGGCGCCCTCGCTCGTCGTGAAGGTCGGCGGCCGCGACCGCCCGGTGGCGCTCCGCCCCTCCGGCGTGGCGCTCGTCGGTCACTTCGACGTCGGGGCCCACACCCGCTTCGAGGTCGGGCTCCCCAGCGTGTCGATCGGCGGCGCGGTGTACCTCGGCGCCGAGGCCCCGAGCGTCGTGGTGGTCGCGACCATCCCCGGCGTGGTCTTCGTGGAGAGGCCGGTCGCTCGCCCCGCGGTCGTGGTCGCCCGCCCGGCGCGGCCGACCCTGGTGTTCGCCGAGCCTGCGCCGAGCGTGCTGTTCGTGCAGCCCGCCGGCTGGGCGCCCCGCGGCCGGGACCACGACGACCACGACGACCACGGACGCCACCGGGGACACGACGACGACGATCGAGGCCACGGCCGAGGACACGGCCGAGGGCGCTGAGCCTCCCCCCCCCCAGCGCTCCCAAGCACGGCCGGGGGGCGAGCGGTGACTTCCTTGCCACGGGTGCGGCGGACGATCTACGAAGCTCGGCCATGACGATCATCCCGAGCTCGTGCCTTCGTGCACTTGCCGCGACGCTGCTCCTCACGGCCTGCAGCGACGGCGGCAACACCTCCACGCCCACCGACGCCTCGGTCAGCGACACCCCCGCGACCGACACCCCCGCGACCGACACGCCCGTCACCACCGACACGCCCGTCACCACCGACACGCCCGTCACCACGGACGCGCCCGTCAGCACCGACGCGCCCGCCGCTCCCATGGGCGCAGAGCGGGTGCTCCAGATGTGCCGGACGGTCCACGCCTGCGGCTACACCACGGCGCAGTTCGGCATCCCTTCCGACCTCTGTACCGAGCGGGCGCTCACCCTGATCGCCCAGCGCGTCGAGCTCGACTCTCCCGAGCAGCGGGTGCGCTACGCGCGCATGGCCGACTGCGCCACGACCTCGACCACCTGCGACGCGTACCTGCGCTGCGTGGAGTTCAACACGCCCTGCTCCGGGTCGGCGACGGCCTCCTGCGTGGGCAACGTCGCGGTGCGCTGCTCGACCCCCGGCGGCAACCACCTGCCGCGCGTCTTCGACTGCACGACCGTCGGCCAGACCTGCATGAACGGCGTGTGCGTGCTGCCCGCGGGCGCCAACGAGTGCGACACCCCGGGCGGCGGTCGCTGCGACGGCAACGTCCGCGCGTGGTGCCGCCCTCGCGTCGGCGGAGGCAACGGCGAGGTGCGCGAGCCCTGCCCCGCGGGCACCGTGTGCCTCGGCGGCGGCTCCGGAGGGAGCAGCCCGGGGTGCATGCCCGCGCCGGCCACCTGCGCGGCGGAGGGAGCGCGCTGCGACGGCGACACGGCGGTGCTGTGCGTGCGCGACCGCTCGTCGGGCATGATCGTGGAGAACCGCTCGGACTGCGCATCGATCGGTCGCCGCTGCATGCCCGACGCCCGGGGCATCGCCCGCTGCGTGCCGCGAGCGACCGGCTGCATGATCCCCGCGCCCAACGCCGCGAGCGGCAGCCGGTGTGACGGCGCCGCCATCTCCGTGTGCCTCGAAGGGGTCCAGACGCGCATCGACTGCTCGGCCGTGGGCCGCGGCGCCTGCACGATGCTGATGCCGCCCGTCGGCTCGGCCTACGCGGGCTGCGCGGCGCTGTAGCGCCCCCCCCTCTCCCATTGCCATTGCCCCCGCGCGGGTGAGATCACCTGCGCCCATGATGAAGCACCCGAAGCCCCTCTCCCGGCTCGATGGCAAGGTCGCCGTGGTCACCGGCGCCTCCGACGGCATCGGGGTCGAGACCGCCCGCTACCTCGCCGACCTCGGCGCCACCCTGGTGCTGCCGGTGCGCAACATGGAGAAGGCCGCCGCCGTGCGCGACGACCTCGCCCGCACCACCGGCAGCGACCGCATCGAGCTCATGCCCATGGACCTCGCCTCCCTCGCCTCGGTGCGCGCCTTCGCCGCCGCGCTGCGGGAGAAGCACCCGGTCGTCGACGTGCTGGTGCTCAACGCCGGGCTCTCTCCCACGAAGCGCTCGCTCACCGCCGAGGGCTTCGAGACCACCATGGGGGTCAACCACCTCGGCCACTTCGCGCTCACCCTCGCGCTGCTCCCCGCGCTCAAGGCCGCCCCGAAGGCGCGCGTCGTGGTGCTGTCTTCCAAGCTCCACACCAGCGGGCGCATCCCCTTCGACGACCTCCACTACGAGAAGGGCTTCACGGGCAACCTGATGCGCGGCCCCTACCCCGACTCCAAGCTGGCCAACGCCCTCTTCGCCGTCGAGCTCGCCGAGCGCCTCAAGGGGACGCAGGTCACGGTCAACTTCGTCCACCCGGGCGTGGTCAGCACCGGGCTCGCTCGCGACATGAACGCCTTCTTCCGCTGGGCCGCCCGCACCTTCCTCATCACCCCGGAGAAGGGATCGCGGACCAGCGTCTACGTCGCCGCCTCGCCCGAGCTCGACGGCGTGACCGGGAAGTACTTCGACGACTGCAAGGAGGCGAAGCCCTCCGCCCAGGTGCGCGACGCCGCGCTGCGAAAGCGCCTCTGGGACGTGAGCGAGTCGCTCACCGGCGCCCGCTTCGAGGCCTGAGAGTCCGACGCTGGCGTTGGCGGGTTCGGTAGTATCGTCGGCGCCACCCATGGCCGACACCACGACCGACCCCGCCGCCCCGAAGAACGTCCTCGGAGGTCCGCTCGAGGACTGCTCCCACGACCCGAAGACGGGCTTCTTCCGCGATGGGTGCTGCCGCACCGACGACCACGACGAGGGGCGTCACGTGATCTGCACCAGGGTGACCGAGGAGTTTCTCGCGTTCAGCCGCTCGGTGGGCAACGACCTCTCCACCCCGAGGCGCGAGTTCGGCTTCCAGGGGCTGCGCCCCGGCGACTGCTGGTGCATCTGCGCCCTCCGCTGGCGCGAGGCCCTCGAGGCGGGCGTCGCCCCGCCGGTGCGCCTCATGGCCACCCACGAGGCCGCCCTCCGCTACGTCACCCTCGAAGACCTCACCCTCCGCGCCATCGACGTCGACTGACGCGGCGCCTCAGCCCGCGGGGATGTCGGCGTTCTGGATGCGGATGTTCCAGCGCGCGGCGAGCCAGTCGAGCACCGACGACTCGCCGGTGGTGATCGTCTCCGTGGCGGAGATCTCGTAGAGCGCCCCGTAGATGGCCTCGCGCGCCTCGGGGCGGGTGACCTCGTCGGCGGCGGCGCGCACCGACTCGTCGTCCTTGTAGCGCTCGGCGGAGCGCTCGAGCAGCGCCGCCAGCACGTCCCCGACGTTTCCGCCGAGCGGGACCTCGATGAGGTCGGCCACGACGCTGTGCACCACCTCCTGCTCGTCGGGCGTGGTGTATCCGCCGAGGCGGATGAGGGTGCGCAGCAGCGCTCCGAAGGTCAGTCGCTCGGTCTCGGTCAGCGTCACGTTCATGGCGCGAACGCTATCACGCCATCCCCTCAGGGGAGCTTCAGCCCGCCGCCCGCCGCGCGGCCCTTCTTCCACGCCGCGGCGTCGACCCGCAGCCCCCTCCCCCGCCCGAGGCGGAGGTGCTCCTCGGCGAAGCGATCGAGGGCCGCCCGCTCGGCCTCGAGGGCCCGGTCGATGATCGCGAGCGCCGCCCCCTGCGCCTCGTCGTGCGCCGCCGCCTCCGTCGCCCGCAGCCGCTCCGCGATGGCGTCCACGGCGCCCACCCGGAAGGCCTCGTGCCAGCGCCTCGGGCGGCCCTCCCCGTGCGTCGCAGAGAGCCACTCGATGCGCTTCAAGAGCCACGCCCACAGCGTCGCCACGGCGGCCCGGTCGCGGCCCCGGCCCACCAGCACGATGGCCTCGTCGGAGCCCCTCGACAGCGTGTACGCGAGGCACCCGTTGACCTCCGCGAGCGCGACCGCGAGCACCACCTTCCAGGGGCGCTGACGGCGGGCGACGTCCAGGGGCTCCGCCCTCGCGTCGACGATGGGGTCGGGGTCTTCCTGCGCGCCTCGCTCCGCGTCGAGCCACTGCTCCAGCCGGTGGCGGGTGATGAGCTCCTGCGCCTTCGCCGCGGCCGAGGCGGCCTCGTGCACGTTGGGCGAGGTCGCCAGCGCCAGCAGCTTGCGGACGCGGTCGAGGGCCTTCTCCGGGGTCACGGCGCGCTACGCCCCGGCGAGGCCGTCGCGGCGCACGAAGGGCCCGGCGTCGGCGCGGCCCAGCAGCGAGCCCATGCGCTGCTCGATCGCCCCGAGGGATTGGGCGTGGAGGTCGCTGGGGGAGAGGTTCCAGCCGAAGAGGGCGCGGCGCAGGAGGGCCTCCGCGGAGGCGTCGGCGAAGGCCGAGGAGAGGGCGCCATAGACCTTGGGCTCGCTCTCCGAGAGCGAGCGCCCGGAGGGCTCGGTGAGGGTGAAGTAGGCCCCGCACGGCGCCTCGGCGATGCGCACGAACACCTGCTGCGAGGACCTTCCCCCGCCGCCCACCCAGCCGATGCCCACCACCGCCAGCATGGCGAGGCCCACCACGCTGGAGGCGATCATCCGGCCGCTGCCGCCGCCGGTGCGCAGGTCGTACTCCAGCACCTTCCCCCCGTGGACCCACTGCTGCCGCATCGGCTGGCCGAGGCACTGCCAGAGCAGGAACTCCATGTCCACGACCGAGAGCGGCGAGACGCTCGCACTCGCGTGCCTCGCGTGGCCCTGCCGCAGCGCCTGCTGGAGCAGCCTCGTGCGCACCACCAGGTCGCGCGCGGCCTCCAGCGGGACGTCGCCCCTCGCGTGCGCGGCGTGCACCAGCTCGAAGAGGGTGGAGACCCGTGGGTCGGGCCAGGCGAGGGCGCGCAGCGAGGCGAGGGCGCCGGTGGGATCGTCCGCGCCAGGAGGCGTCGCGGGCGCGGCGCGGCGGTGCTCCGGGGGGAGCAGGGTGACGTTGTAGAGGAAGGCCCCCATGGCCTGCGCGGCCTCGTGCGAGACCACCGTGGGGACCTCCACGCGGTGCCCCGCCACCACCAGCTTGAGCGCGTGGGAGACCAGGCCCTTGAAGACCTCCACGGAGTGGATCTGCCCGTAGGGGATCTGCATCGGGGAGGAGCCGCTGTTGGTGATGATCCTCCGGTCGGTGAAGGCGATGGCGCGGGTGCCGTCGCGGCTCACGGTCTCGTCGACGAGGCCGAGGAGCTCTTCGTCGGAGTCCGGGGCGATCCAGTCGGGGAGGCACCCTCCCGCGACGTGGAGCGCCGCCGAGGGGATCATGGGCTGCGCGGCGATGCCCTCGGGGCGCAGCCACTGGGCGGCGATGGCCCCCACGGGCCCGGCTGCGGCGCCGTGACCGACGGCGAAGCGCCCGCCGCTGCGCACCCACCAGGCGAGCGCGCTCAGCAGCCGGGCCAGCGCGGCGGAGGTCTCCCTGGTGGGCATGCGGGGGAGCATCACGGCGCCCTGCGCGGTGTGCAGCACGCCGGCCTCGGAGAGCCCGCGAGGGAAGGTCGGCTCCCACTGGATGAGCTCCAGGGGAACGCGCATCCGGGGAGAGTCGAGGTGGAGCGCGAGGCTGGTCACCAGCGCGCCGCCCTTGCCCGACTGCATCACGGTGCTGTCGAGCAGGGCCACGGGCTGCTCGTGGGGAGCGACCTGCGCGAAGGAGAGGGAGCCCTGGAGCTGCTTCGGGGGGATGTCCGGCGCGAAGCGCAGCTCGGTGACCCCGGCGGACCCTGCGGCCAGGCGGAGGAAGGCGGGGAGCGTGTCGACAGGCAGCGCGTTGGAGGGGTCGCGGTACATGGGGAGGTGCAGGAGAGTAGCCGAGCAGGGAGGGCTCAGGAGATGAGGTCTGACGGGTGAGGGGAGCGCCCGCCCACGCCGTCAGTACGCGTCCTCACCCGGAGCGAAGCGGAGGGGAGCGACCACTCACGCCGTCAGTGCCCCCGCGCTACCGGGTGCCGGGAATGGGGAGGTTGCCCGGCACCGGCAGCGGGATGGTGTTGCCCGTCGGCTGCGCGGGGATGCCCGGGAGGGGTACGCCCGGGATGGGCCCCGCGTTGGCGCCGGTGTTGAAGCCCGGCAGCGACGGCGTCGGCAGGGACGGCGGCCTCGCCGAGGGGCCGGTGAAGAACCAGTTGCGGCCGGCGGCGCGGGCGCCCGCGTAGACGGTCTGCGCGGCGAGGAGGCAGGGCGTCTCGGTGAGGCCCCGGTGCTCGCCGTGGCAGAGGCTGGTGAGGTCGTCGCGGAGGCGGTCGTCGACGCGGGTGCGGCGCGCCTCGGTGGTGTCGAGCGCGAGGCCCCCGGCGCCGTAGTTGCGGTAGCCGAACTCGTGGCGGGCGCAGGCCCGGTCGAAGCTGTCCCGGAAGGGCCCGGAGATCTCCCCGAAGGAGCAGCCGCGGCTCTCCCAGTTGTAGGGAGGCGGGCGCACCCCGCGGAGGTTCTGGAAGGTCTGTAGCGGGAGCTGCATGTAGCCGTCGGCGGTGGCGGTGAGCAGCGCCCGGGGCGCGCTGGCCGACAGGGGCGTCGCGGCCGGGGCGTTGCGGACGCGGCGTCGGGAGCGGGAGCTTCCGCGCTGCGGGGGCGCGTTGCCGAGCAGGCCGCCGAGCGCCGTCTGCGCGGCGCCTACGGGGTCGGCGGGGGCGTCCTGCGCGAGGGCGAGAGCCGGCGAGCTGAGACCAGCGAGAGCGAGCGCGACACACACGTGGAATCTCATCGGGCGACGGTGCCCCAGTGCCGCGGCGGCGACAAGCGGGGGCGCGCGAACTCACCGGAGTACGGAGTACGACCGCGAGGCCGTCAGCGAGGAGTCCGACGGCCTCGCGGTCGTACTCCGACTCCCAGACACGAACTCAGGCCTCGGGCGCGGTCGCCCGGGGGATTCGCAGCGTGAAGGTCGCGCCGCCGCCTTCGGTCTCGGAGTAGGTGACGGAGCCCTCGTGCGCGAGCGCCACGTTGCGCACGATGGCGAGGCCCAGGCCCGTGCCCGCCGGGCGGGACGAGTAGAAGGGCGCGAAGACCTTCTCCCGCAGGGCCTCGTCGATGCCCTCGCCGTCGTCGGAGACCCGCAGCGAGAGCGCGTCGCCGTCGTCCGCGGCGCTCACCCGGACGGCGCGGCAGCGAGGCGCGCGGAGGGCGTTGTCGATGAGGTTGATGAGCGCGCGGCGGCAGAGCTCGGCGTCGACGTGCTCCCAGGCGAGGTCCGGCGGGACGGTCTGCGTGAGGGCGGGCATCGGAGAGAGGTCGGCGACGCCCGCGCGGGCGGCGTCGACGGCGGTGGCGACCAGCGCGAGCACCTCCACCCGAGAGCGGCGGAGCGCGCCGGGGCGGCTGAAATCCAGCAGGTCGGTGACGAGCCGCTGGAGCCGACGGGCCTCCTCGTCGATGATCTTCAGGAGCATCGACTGCTGCTCGTCGAGGGGGCCGCGGCGCACCGTCGCGAGCACGTTGAACATCACCGCGAGGGGGTTGCGCACCTCGTGGGCCACCATCGCGGACATCTCCCCGAGGGCCGCGAGGCGCTCCTGGCGCACCAGCACCTCGCGGGTGTCGCGCAGCGCGCGCAGCGCCGTCTCCAGCGCGCGGGCGTTCTGCACGAAGCGCGCGACCACGCTCACCCCGACGCCCACGATCACCGCCAGGAACCCGAGGCTCAGCAGGTAGGGCGCGGCCAGCGCGAAGGAGAACACCACGGTGTCGTGCAGGGCCGTCGCGGCCAGGAAGAGCAGCGCGACGCCCTGCGCCCTGCCGCCGGGCCCGGGGTCTCGGATCGTTCTCACGCCGAGCACCGCGAGCGCGAGGACGTAGTAGATCGAGACCGCGCCGCCGAGGTGCGTCGGGATCACGTCGCGGTAGGTGAGCGAGAGCCACGAGACCTCTCGGGCGACGATGCGGTCGGTGACCGTGAGCCCGGGGATGAGATTGGTGAGCGCCGCGACGAGGGCGACGCCGACCACGGCGCGCTCCCAGCGAGCGAGCTTGCGGCCCCGCTGCGCGGCGTCGAAGAAGAACCAGCACGCGCCGTGCAGCCCCGCGAGGAACATGTTGAAGCGCGCGAACCACGCGTACCAGTGCCCGGGCACCGCGAGGGTGGTGATCGCGTCGCCCACGGTGAACATCGCCGAGAGCACCGCCGCGAGCGCGTACCAGCGCAGCGAGCGCCAGCCGGGCGCCGTGGAGAAGCCGAGGCTCAGACCCGCGAAGGTGAGGGCCGAGAGCGCGGCGCAGAGGGCGATGAGCGCGGGGAGTGACAGAGCGCCGACGATACTCCGCAACGGCGGGCTTCACCCCGCCGGGGGCCAGACGTCGGTCCCCCGAGGGCCATACGTCTGGCTCCCTCGGCGCCCCGCCCTCACCCCAGCACGCGCACCCCGAAGCCCTCCAGCAGCGCCACCACCCTCGTCAGCGGCAGCCCGATCACCGCCGTGAAGTCGTCCCCGCGCACCCGCTCGAAGAGCGCGATGCCCAGCGACTCCACCCGGTACGAGCCCGCGCAGTCCAGCGGCGCGTCCCTCGCCACGTAGTCCGCGATCGCCTCGTCGGTCAGCGCCCGCATCACCAGCGCGTGCGTGTCCACCACCGTCTCCGTGCGGCCGCTCGCCCGGTGGTGCAGCGCCACCGCCGTGTGCAGCCGGTGCTCCCTCCCCGCCAGGCCCCGAAGCTGCGCCCGGGCGTTCTCCGCCGTGTGCGGCTTGCCCAGCGCCTCTCCGTCGAGCTCCCCCATCTGGTCGGAGCCGATGATCACCGCGTCGGGGTACTGGCCCCCCAGCGCCTCGGCCTTGCCGATGGCCAGCGCCCTCGCCCGCTCGGCGATGGGCAGCGCGCGCAACGCCCCCTTCGCGGCCTCCTCGTCGAAGGGCGACGGCATGCACGTCACCGAGATCCCCAGGCGCCCGATGAGCTCCCTGCGGTAGCGCGACGTCGAGGCCAGGATCACCCCGCTCATGCCAGCGGGTCGTCCACGTCGACCTCGACGGCCCGCTGCCGCCTCGCCTCCAGCCGCGACTGCACATAGCCCACGAGCGGACCGACGTAGTCCTCGAAGGCGGGGCACTCCACCCCGTGCGACGCCAGCAGCGCCCGCGTCCCGGAGTTGGCGTAGCGGGCCCGGGTCGCGAGCCGATCGACGAAGGCCCTCGGGCTGCGGGTGAGCCGCTCGAAGCCCGGCGTGTTGAGCAGCGCCCGGGAGAGGTTCACCGGCACCATCCCCCGAGGAACCCTCCGCCCCGCCACCTGCGCGATGCGCTCGAAGGCGTGCTTCGTCGTCGGCGGCGACGGGTCGACCACGTGGAAGGTGCGCCCCGCGGCCTCGCGCATCACCCCCAGGGTCACCCCGGCGCGCGCCACGTGGTCGACCGGCACCATGTTGAGCGGGAGGTCGCCGCCCGCCGGCAGCGGCAGCCGCAGGTCGACCGGCGAGCTCAACATCAACATGATGAACAGGTAGGGGCCGTCGAAGAGGTCGATCTCCCCGGTGCGCGAGTCGCCCACGATCATCGACGCCCGCACCACCGTCACCGGCAGCGTGGCCATCGCCTGACGCAGCAGCTTCTCGGCGCTGTGCATCGTCTCCTCTGCGGGGGAGCGCAGCCGCTGCCCCAGGTCGAGGTCGTCCTCGCGCAGCAGGCCTTCTGCGCCGCCGAGGGCGAGCACCGAGCTGTAGGCCACCACCCGGGGCGCGCTGCCCTGCTCCAGCCCCGCGCGGGCGAGCTCCAGCACCTCCTTCGTCCCCTGGATGTTGAGCGCCCGGATCGCCGAGTCCCCCACCTCCAGGCTGGTCGAGTACGCCGCGTGGTGCACCACGTCGATGCGCCTCGCCAGGTCGAGGAACTCCCTCCCCCCGAGCCCCATGTCGATCGCCGTCACCTCGCCTTCGAGCACCTCCACCCGCCCGGCGTCGGCGCCCAGCGTGGCCGCCCAGCGCCGCGCCTCCTCCAGGAAGCGCCCCCGCACCAGCATCACCACGCTCGCGTCAGGGTCGGCGAGCACCTCCGTCGCGATGCGCCGCGCCAGCAGCCGGGGGTAGCCCGTGACCAGACGCGTGGTCACATCCGCTCCACGACCTCGATGCCCAGCAGGTCGAGGCCCCGCCGCAGCACCGTCGCCACCCGGTCGCAGAGCGTCAGCCGCGCGGCGCGCACCGAGGGCTCCGCGTCCTTCACCGGGCAGTCGTTGAAGAAGCTCGAGAAGGCCCCCGCGAGCTCGAAGAGGTAGTCGCAGAGCGCGTGAGGCCGCGACGACATCGCCACCTCCTCCACCGCCAAGGGGTAGCGCAGCAGGGTCATCACCAGCGCCCGCTCGGTGGGCTCGAGCGCCACCAGCGGCCCCGGCACCGCCCCGAGCTCGGCCACCTTGCGCTGGATCGATCGGATGCGCGCATACGCGTACTGCACGTAGGGAGCCGTGTTGCCCTGGAGCGAGAGGGCCTTGTCCCAGGTGAAGGTGATGAGGGTCTGACGGTCCTTGGAGAGGTCGTTGTACTTCACCGACCCGAGGCCCACGACGCGCGCCACCTCCGCGAGCTCGGCCTCGGCCAGGTCGGCGTTGAGCGAGCGGGCCACGTCGGCCGCGCGCTTCTCCGCCTCGTCGAGCAGCGACTCCAGCGAGATCACGTTGCCGTCGCGGGTCGAGAAGGTTCCCTCGGGCAGGCGCATCAGCCCGAACCACACGTGCTCGAGGCGGGCCGGCACGCCCAGCCGACGCGCCACCGCGAAGAGCTGGCGGAAGTGGAGCTGCTGCCGCTCGTCGGTGACGATCAGGATGCGAGAGGGGCTCCACCGCCCGATGCGGTAGCGCATCGCCGCGATGTCGCTGGTGCCGTAGAGGAAGCCCCCGTCGGCCTTGCGCACGAGCATCGGGGGCATCGCCTCGCCGTCGCGCTCCTTGGTGAAGGTCACGATCACCGCCCCCTGGCTGTGCTCCGCGATGCCCTTCTCCAGCAGCTCGTCGACCGTCGCCGCGAGCTGGTCGTTGTAGAAGCTCTCTCCCAGCACCTCGTCGAAGCTCACCCCGAGGCGCTTGTAGACCCGGTCGAACTCCGCCATCGAGACGTCGACGAACTGCTTCCACAGCGCGACGTTCTCCGGGTCGCCCGCCTGTAGCTTCACCAGCTCGGCGCGCGCCTCCAGGAGCAGCGCCGGGGCCTGCGCCGGGAGCGCCGCGTCGTCGTCGTCGCCCTCCTTCACCGGGGCGCCGAGCGCCTGCTTCTGGGCCCTCTCCTCCTCGGTGTACTTTACATAGATGCGTAACAGCTCGCCCACCGGGTCGCGCTCGTAGGCGGCGCGGTCGAGGTAGCGGCGCCACCCGACGATGAGCTTGCCGAACTGCGTCCCCCAGTCGCCCAGGTGGTTGTCGGCGACGACGGTGTAGCCCACCGCGCGCAGCACCCGCTTCATCGCCTCGCCCAGGATCGTCGAGCGGATGTGCCCGATGTGCATGGGCTTGGCGACGTTGGGAGAGGAGTAGTCGAGCACCACCGTCTGCCCCGCGCCCACCGGGCGGTGCGTGAGGCAGTCGTCGAGGTGTGTGGCGATCCAGGCGTCGCGCAGGGTGACGTTGATGAAGCCCGCGCCCGCCATCTCGGCCTTCTCGACCGCGGGGTGCGAGAGCACCGACGGGAGGATGGCGGCGGCCAGGTCGCGCGGCGGCTTGCGCAGCGCCTTGGCGAGCTGCATCGCGGCGGTGCACTGCACGTCCGCGCGGGGCGACGGCTCGAACACCAGCGTGGGGGGCACGCCCTCCGCCCCGAAGGCCTTTACCAGCGCCGCCGAGGCGGCCGATCCCAACTCTTCCAATAGCGCGTGCATAAGGGCCGCGGAGCCTACACCAGCGGCGCGCCCCTCAGGAGGCGGCCTGACGGGTTGGGTACGGCGTCCGAGGGCGCTTCCCCGGTACGACCGCGCGGTGTCGGTACCCAGAGCCAGACCCCGAGCGTCAGCGAGGGAGAGCGCCCGTTCGGGTCGTCAGTTCACGTCCGGAATCTGCGATGATTCCTGCCAGAATCGCGGCGTCGGAGATCCGCGCTGACGACCCGGGCGGGCGCTCTCCCTCGCTGACGCTCGGGGTCTGGCTCTGGGTACCGACACCGCGCGGTCGTACCGGGGAAGCGCCAGCACCGTACCCGACCCGTCGGGCCACCGCTCCAGGAGGCGCTCAGCGCGTGGCGAACCACTCGTGCCAGACGGTGCAGAGGTACCAGCTCGCGCCCGGGGCCTGCTCGCAGAAGGCGAAGCGCCCCGCCTCGGGGCCCTCGTGGGCGCTCAGGTCGCGGAGGAAGAGCGTGAGGCAGCGGGAGTCGTCGCTCAGGATGGCGCGCATCCGGCGGAGCTGGCCGTGGTGGACCTTGTCCACCGGGAGGAGCACGTCGTGCCCGTCGACGGAGATGAAGTCCGGGGCCTCGGGGAGCACCTCCCAGTGGGGCAGCACGTCGCCGGAGGAGCCCGGCTGAAGGCGGTCTCTCCAGGAGAGCGGGCCCTCGTGCTTACCGACGAAGTGGTCGTAGCGCTGCTCGATGAGCCAGGCGCGCACCGGCTCGTCGAGGTCGGCAACATGCAGCGTGGCAGGCGACAGGAGGATGCTCATGGGCTGACGATGGTGCCGTTGCAGGGCGCTCCGCAAGGGCGCTCACACCCCGCCGCAAGCCGGGCAGCGACCGAGCTCGCCCGCGTAGACGGCGTGGCAGGAGCCGCAGGCCCGGCGACCCAGGGCGGACCCCTCGTCGAGGCGCGCCAGCTCGGGGTAGAGCACCTCCAGCTCGGCGGAGGACATCGGGTCGCCCTCGTCGGCCGGGGACCACACGACCTCCAGCGCCGCGAGCTGCTCGGCCCGAGGGGGGATCATCCCTTCGAGCGCGGCCATGAGGGCCGGGAGGCTCATCCCCGGGGGCAAGGGTGGGAGCGGGCCCTTCGAGGCCACCAGCAGGCTCACCACCACGAGCCCGGGGCCCTCCTCGGAGCTCGCCCGGAGCTTCGGCCCCGCCACGCGCCGCGCGTTGTCGATGGTCTCGACGGTGTACCTGCCCCGCAGCGAGTCGGCGACCCTCCCGAACACCTGCTGCCCCTGCGCGGGGTCGAGCGCCCAGCTCTGGAACACCCCGTACCGGGCGCCCCGGTGCGCCGCTGCGAGGGCGTCGCGCGCGAGCGTGGCGGCGGCGTGGAGGCCCTGAGGGGAGCCGGGGTCGATGCCCGCCGCGGCCCGGGAGAGGGCGTGCTGGATGGAGGCCCGGGCGGTCCAGTCGAAGGCGATGGAGACGCGGCGCACCTCGACGCCGGGGTGGCGCATCGGGACGGGCGCGCGCATCGGGCCCTGCGGACGGGGCGCCGAGGCTCCCTCGCGGGTGAGCCAGAAGGTGAGCGCCGCGCCGAGCCCGAAGGCCAACGCTCCCGCAACGGCTCCAGGGAGCGTTCGGGTGGGACCGTAGCGGGCGTTGAAGTCCTGCTGGGGGTGGGTGATCTGGTACTCGGCGTTGTCGATGCTGCGGGTGCGCGAGCTGGTCGTCAGCGCGATCTCTCGGGCCGGCGGGCGGCGGTAGTCGGTCACCCTCACCCGCGGCGCAGGGGGCGGCGGCGGCGGCGGCGGCGAAGGCATCGCCGGGGTCGGCACGGCCACGGGCACCGGCACGGGCATCGCCGGCGCGGGCATCGGCGCGGGCATCGCGGGCATGGGCGGCGGAGCGGGCGGCGCAGGCATCGGGGGCGGCGCGTACGACGGAGCCGCCGGGGCCGCGGCCGAGGGAGACCCCCAGTTGGAGCCGCCGAAGCGCCCACCGGTCTGCTGCCCGAGGGCCGAGTGGGCCTGGAGCACGAGGCACAGAGCGATCAACCGGGCGCGTCGTCTCATGGCGGCTGCGAGGGTACCCCAAAGCCCGCGGTGTCCATCGGGCGGCGACCGTGAGAGATTCGCTCCCCGGGATCGATGAAGACCACGCTGCGGGTGCTGGGGCTCTCGATCTCGTTCGTCGTGGCGCTGTTCGTGTTTCTGTTCGTGGCCTACGGGATGCGGGCGAGGCTGCCGCCGTTGCCGCTGCGGGCGATCGGAAGGGCGGAGGCGCTCTCGGCCTTCGAGGGAGAGCGCCAGCTCGCCACGCAGCTCGGGATGACCCTCGCCGAGGAGGGAGAGGCGCCGGTGACCCTGGTCGACGGCGTGGGCGTGTGGCGACGGCCCATCGCCCTGGGGGCGAGGGAGTGCGTCGCGGTGATCGTGACGGCCTACGGGTACCAGTCGCCCCGCGCGGTGGCCGTGCAGGACCTCGCCGCCGACTCGTCGCGCATCACCACGTACCCGGTCGCGCCGCTCTCGGTGCACCGCGGCAGCGAGGGGCTCGTCGCGCAGACCCAGTGGTGCAATTGGGACGCGCAGCCGCGCGTCGCCGTCGCCGAGACCCGAGGCACCGACCCGCTGGTGAACTCACCCTTCCATGAAGGCGTGCTGCACTACGCGGTGTACCGGGCGCCCTGGGGTCGCGTGGGCGGCCCGCTCGCCCTCACCCGCGGCGAGCTCTCGGCGTCGGGGCTCGCCTCGCTCGGACCGGAGCCCGCGGTGCTCGCGGCGCAGTCGCAGGTTCCGCCGGGAGCGCGCTCCCTGGGCGCGGCGATCGAGCTCACCATGGCGGGCGCCCGGCTGCTCCCGGCCAACGCGACCACCTACCAGCGGCTCTACGACGCCGTGCGGGGAGACCTCGACGCGGGGGTCAACCCGAGGGTGGATCCCTTCGTCCCTCCGGGCGACCGCTGGGGCCTCGGGCTGCCGGTGAACTTCCGTCAGGTGACCGAGACCGCGCTGCGAGGCGCTCGCCAGCCGCCCCTCCACGACGCCGTGATCGAGGTCGCGGAGAACCGCTTCCGACGGGTGCTGCTGGTGGCCGACCTGGGGCGGCTTGGCGCCTCCTGCGCGACGCTGATGTTCACCCGCCTGGTGGTGGCCCAGGGGGCCTCGCTGATGCGGCACCAGGGAGCGGAGCGCGGCGTGGCGATCCCGGCGCAGGGCAACGTGGTGATCGACCGGCAGTGCCCCGCGGGGGCGGTGGTGATCTACACCGCGAGCGACAGCGACCAGGAGACGTACCGACTCGACGTCTACGCGACGACGAACTGAAGGGGATCGGACGACCACGACGGAGGCTCTGACGCCGATGGCAACGAATCGCAGCGGGTTGCGGTGGGCGGTGACGGCGACGTGCGCGGCGCTGGGGACGCTGCTGGGGGCGAGGTCGGTGAGGGCGTTCCACCTGGAGGACGGGCTCCGGGGGAGGACGATGGGAAACGCGGTGGGGGGCTCCTTCGCGGACGACGGGTGGCACGTCACCGACCGTCGCGACCGCATCTGGTACGCGCTCCCGAGGCTGGTCTCCGGCTCGGTGGAGTTCACGCTGGCGAACGTCACCATGGCGAGCCTCACGGACACCTCGGACACGGAGGTGTTCGCGATGTACGAGGCCGGCTACGGCATCGCGGAGCCCATCCGCTACTCGCCGGAGTTTCGGGACAACCACTTCAAGTGCATGCTGCGCCTCTACGCCAACGGCGAGGGGACGCGCGCCGGACAGCAGAAGCTGATGTGGGGCATCTGCCCGAGCGGCGCGCCGGGCTACGGGGCCTGCGGCTGCGGGTCGTTCTTCGAGGAGCCCTTCGGCGGCAACGGGAGCTGGGACGGCACCCCCCAGCGGCTTCGCATCGAGTGGGGCGGCGGCCGCACGCGCTATCTCCGCAACGGCGCGGTGGTGCTCTCCATCGACTGGCCGGGCGCGCGCTTCGCTCCGTCGGAGCTGCACATGTCGCTGGGGACCTCGCGCCCGAGCGCCGTCGACAGCGCGCAGCTCCCGGTGGGCGCGGTGTTCTCCGACCTGGTGGTGGACGGCGTGGAGGGCGAGCTCGCCCGCTGCCCGGGCCCGACGGTCACCGACGCCGGGGCGATGGTCGCCGACGCGGGCGCGCCGACGATGTCGGGCATGGTGCTCGACCTCCCCGCGGTGGAGGACGTGACGGTCGACCCGACGCTGGCCTCGTCGGTCTATCCCGACGTGCGCGACCTGGCCGTCGGCGCGGGGGACAGCGAGTTCTATGTGAAGTTCAGGGTCCCTTCGCTGCCTGGGCGGGTGGTGCAGGCGCAGCTTCTGCTGCAGAGCGGCACCGGGCCATCGTCCGAGGGCAGCGGCGCGAGCGTCTTCGCGGCGGCGAGCGCGGCCTGGTCGGAGTCCACGCTCACCTGGAGCGCGCGCCCCGGGCCGCGCGGCGCGAGGCTGGCTCGCGTCGACGGGGTCTCGGTCGACGAGCCCTACGCGCTCGCCCTGCCGGTGAGCGCGGTGAGCTCGCCGGGCACCTACGCCTTCGCGGTGCTGCCGGAGCCGGGCGACACCAACGCCGCGCACTTCGACTCGAAGGAGGTCTCGGCCGGGCGAGGCCCGGTGCTGCGGCTGGTGATCGACCCGACGATGCCCCCGGTGACCGACGCCGGGACGACGACGGAGCGGCCCGATGTGCCGGTGGCGATCGACGCCGGGACGACGACGAGACCCGATGTGCTGGTGGCCATGGACGCTGGCGCGGTGGCGGTCGACGCGGGGGTCGCGGCGCTCGACGCGGGCGCAGCGACGGACCTCGGGGACGACGCCGGGGAGCCGCTGCGCGAGGTGACCGAGGGGGGCTGCTCCTGCCGGGCGGGGAGCGCTGGGAGCGCGGGCCGGGGGATGGGCGGGGTCGCGCTGCTGGCGCTGGCGCTGGCCGGGCGACGGCGGCGGGCCCCTACAGCGCCCCGAGCTCGCTCGACTCCACCCAGCCCGTCGCTCCGGTGAGCGTCCTCACCCGGGTGAACACCCCGTCGCGAGACACCCGCACCACCCGCTCTCCCTCGCGCACCGCCGCGTCGGGGATGCCGTCCACCCTCGCCGTCTGACGCAGCCGCAGCCCCCCGTGCAGCACCACCGCCTCGGGAGGGAGCGCCCTGCGCGCGGCCACCAGACCCAGCGCGCCCGCGGTCAGCGTCAGCGAGAGCACCAGGGCCACGGTGGTGCCCACGCGCTCCAGCTCCGAGGTCACCTTCCTCCGGCGCCACACCGAGAGCACCACGCCGAGCTCGCCCAGCACCCCCAGCAGCACCGCCCACCCGGGCGGAACCAGCTCCCCGATCTGCACCCGCAGCGGCACCGCCTGCTCCACCACCGCCTGCCCGCTGCGACCCGCGTCCCGCCGCGCGAGCCTCATCCTCGTCGACCGCAGGTTGTCCCTCGCCGCCCACATCAACGGCGCCCGCCGGAGCACCCGCTCGAAGCACCAGATGGCCTCGCCGTAGCGCTCCTGCCGCGCGTACACCGTGCCCAGGTCGTAGAGCACCCCGTCGCCGTCCACCCCCGCGGCGACCAGCTCCTCCAGCGAGCGCGCCGCCGTCGGCAGGTCGCCCCTCGCCTCCGCCGTGAACGCCCGGTCGAGCAGCTCGCGAGCGCTCACCGCGCCCGCCGTCGAGGCCGCGAGGCTCACCAGCGCCGCCATCAGCAGCGCCCGAAGACTCCGCCTCATGACGCCGCCTCCATCGCCTCGACCACCGCCCTCAGCTCCCGCAGCGCCGTGGCCACCGCGTCGCGGTCCACCGCCGCGCCCGCGAAGCGCAGCCCGTCGCCCGCCTCCCTCGCCGCGCGCGCCCGCTGCGTCAGCGCCTCGCCCGGCGACCTCGCTCCCCGCTCGGCCCGGTCGAGCGCCCTCGCCCCGAGGCCCAGCGCGCCCGCCGCGTCGCCCGCCGCCAGCGCCGCGTCCGCCTGCGCCAGCAGCGATCGCGGGTCGTTCTTCGCCGTCTCCGCCTTCACCACCCGCCGCGCCCTCGACCACCGCCGCAGCCCGTAGCCGAGGCCCGCCAGCAGCACCGCGCCAGGGATCACCGACAGCGTCCCCCACACCCGCAGCGGCGTCGTGAAGAAGCTCGTCGAGGCTCTGAGGGATACATCCCTCTGTAATCCTTCGAGCGCGATGGACGGGTCCTGCGGGTCGGCGGCCTCCTCCGCGGGGCGCGCCGCGCCGGTCGCCACGATCACCGGCAGCACCACCTGCGACGACTGGTAGCGCCGGGTGGACGGGTCGAACCACGGCACCGTCAGCGTCGGAAGCGTGAAGCGCCCGGGGCGGTCGGCCACCACGCGGTACTCGTTGACCACGTCGCCCCGCAGCGGCTCGGCGTTGCGGTCGACCGACGAGCGGGAGCTTCCGGGCAGCACCCGGAGGCCCTCCACCCCTCGCGGCGGCGGGAGCGTCACGCTCCCCAGGTAGCCGTTGCCCTGCGCCCTCACGGTCAGCGTGGCCGTCTCTCCCACCGGGACCTCCGGCCGGTCGATGCTGGCGCTGATCGACAGCGGGCCGATGGTGCCCGGCACATAACCCGGCGGACGGCCCTCCATCGGAGGCTCGCGCGCCTCGATCACGATCGCGGGGGTGCTCAGCTCCTCCCGCCGCCGACGGCCGAAGAAGCCGTCGCCCTCGATGTACTCCACCCCCATGCGAAGCGGACCGATCTCCAGCCGACCCGCGTGCGTGGGGAAGAGGGCGAGGCGGCGCACCATCCCCGCGGTCATGGTCCAGGTGCCGACGCGCTGGGGGATCCATCGCTGGGCGCACACCTGCCGGGGCTCCATCAGCACCTCGGACCAGAAGCCGTCGAGGGTCGCCTCACGCATCGGCTCGCAGCCCGCCTCGTTGGCCGGGACGTAGATGAACGCGCGGTAGATCACCTGCTGCCCGACGTAGGGCTCGGCGACGTCGACCACCGCGCGCAGGAAGCCCGTGGGCGAGGCCTGGGCGCCGGTGAGGGTGCCGTCCGGAGGGACGTCCGGGCCGGTGGGGAGCGCGGGCTCGGGCGGAGGCTCGACGGGGTCGAAGAGCCCCGGGAAGGGGTTGTTGAAGCCCGGGTCGGGCGCCACCTGCGGCGCGTTGCCCGACGAGCGGCCGACGTTGATGGTGAGCGGCGCGAGCTGGGCGAGGACGCGCCCCTCGGACGAGCGGGCCATGGCGTTGCGGACGACGTAGCGCCCCGGCCGCCGCGCCCTCACCACGTAGGTCACCGACGAGCGGAACATGAACATCCCCCCGCCCATCATCATCCCCGACGGCACCGTCGGAGGATCAGGGCGGGAGAGCACGTCGAGCCCCTCGGGCATCGCGAGCGGCTGCACCACCACCCCCGCGCCGCCCTGCATCGAGACCCCGTAGATGATGTGGAAGGGCTCGCCCGCGACCGGCTGCGGCGGATCGATGGAGAGCTGAAGCGCCACCTGGGCGCGCGCCTCGGAGGCCCACGCCACGGAGAGCGCGAGGGCGTGGGCGGAGCAAAGCTGGCGAAGGGATCGTCGGCGAAGCACGGAGGTCAATGGCGCATCGGGGCAGAGGGGGGGTCTCGCGAGGGGAGCGCAAGCTAGCGCAGGGGATTTCTGGCGTCACGGGTTCATGCCATGAAGCAACGCACCTGCGATGAACGACCCTGCCGCCGCGCCTCTCCATGTCGACGACCGCGGCGCCGGAGCGCCCGTCGTGCTGCTGCACAGCAGCGGGATGTCCTCCCGCCAGTGGAGGTCGCTCTCGGAGCGCCTCGCCGCGAGCCACCGGGTGCTCGCGCCCGACTTCCTCGGCTCGGGGAAGAACCCTCCGTGGAGCGATGATGTTCCCTTCGGGTACGAGCTCGACGTGGCCCTGGTGGCGAAGGCGCTCGACGCGCTCGACGCGCCGGCGCACCTCGTCGGCCACTCCTACGGCGGCCTCGTCGCGCTCACCCTCGCCCGCATGCTGCCTCACCGCGTCCGCTCGCTCGCCGTGTATGACCCGGTGGCCTTCGGCGTGCTGCACGACCCGCCCGACGCCGTGGGCCTCGCCGACCTGATGAGGGCCGGGGCGCAGCCCATCTTCAGCGACGAGTCCCTCGGCGGGGGAGAGGCGTGGCTGGAGACCTTCGTCAATTACTGGAACGGCCCGGACGCCTGGCGCTCGCTCCCTGCCGCGTCGAGGGAGCAGTTTCTCCGGGTGGGGCGGGTGGTGTTTCGCGAGGTGTCGTCGCTGATGGCCGACCGCACCGGCGCGGCGGCCTACTCGGCGCTCACGGCGCCGACGCTGCTGATCGCGGGCGAGCTCTCCCCCGCCGCGGCGCGACGGGTGGGCGAGGTGCTCCTCGGGGCGCTGCCCGACGCGCGACGGGAGGTGGTGACGGGCGCGGGGCACATGGGTCCGCTCACCCACGCGGGCGTGGTGGAGGAGCTGATCGCGAGGCACATCGAGGCGACGACGTAGCGTCCGAGAGCGGTGCTCGGATGGGTGTCGGACGGCGGCGTCGGCCCCCTCACCGCGCTGCCGCGCGCCCTCACCCCCGCGGAGCGGGGGCAAGGGCTCTGCGATGGGTTCGGGTGGTGCCCGAACTGGCAGCTCGAGGCGGATCCACGGGCCCGGTTCATCGTTCCCTCTCCGTCGATCCAGCCCTTGCCCCCGCTCCGCGGGGGTGAGGGCGCGCGGCAGCGCGGTGAGGGGGCCGACGCCCCCGTCCCACGCCCATCCAGCACCGCCCTAGAAGCGCCCGCCGAGGCCGAGGGTGAGCCCGCCCGCCAGCGGCGAGACGCCCCAGCGCAGCGTCGCGCGCCCTTCGCCCCGGTGGGTCAGGCGATCGACGATGAACCAGGTCGCGCCGCCCAGCACCGCGGCCGCGCCGACGGCGAGCGCGACGTTGGTGGCCGTGAGGTAGCCCTCGTAGCGCCGGTCGTGCGTGAGCGCCTCGGGCGAGCAGTTGAGGCCGTTGACGTCGCACGCCGCGATGCGCTCGCTGCGCTCGCTCGACGCCAGGCCGAAGAACACCCCGCCGAGGGCGAGCGCCACGACCCCGGAGCCAGCGACGATCCACGGGCCGACGCTGGCACCTCGCGGAGCGGCGTCGACCGGCGGGGACGCGGGGACGGTCGGAGGGAGCACCACCGGAGGGGCCACCACGGGGGCCGGCTCCACGGCCGCGGGCTCCGCCTCGAGGCGCACCTCCACCGGCTCCGTCTGGCTCGCGGCGACCTGCACCTCGCGGCGAAACGGCAGGTGCCCCGGGGCGCTCGCCTCGACGAGCACCACCCCAGGCAGCACCGGGTAGGGGACGTCGTGGAGCGTCGCCGGGAGCTCGACCTGCTGCACCCTCACCACCAGCCCTTGCGGGGGCGGCGAGGCGACGCGCACCGTGACCCGACCGACGCGGGCCTCGGACTCCGTCGCGATGGCCCTGCACGCCTGGAGCACGCCGTCGCGGTTGCGGAGCGACACGTCGGCCTCGGCGGCGCGAGCGCAGGCGCCGCTGTAGCCCAGCGCCTCGACCGGGTGGCCGAGCGCCAGGTGCTCCCGAGCGAGGAAGTACTGGATCGTCGGGGTCACGCGGAGCCGCGCCGCGCGCTCGGCGAGCTGGACGGCCTGCGCGTGGTCGCCCGCCGCCGCGGCCGCCTCGGCCTGGACGATGAGGCCCCTGCGCGCCACGTCGGCGGGGCTCTCCTGGGCCAGCGCGGACGCGCCCCAGAGGCAGATGGTGGCGAGCAGCGCGCCCGAGGCAATCCCCTGTCGCATCCGGCGATGAACTCCCTCTCTACTCGATCACGATGCTGGGGACGGCCGCGGCAGGCCGCGGCGCGGGGCTCGGGGCGGCGCTGCGCTGCGCCGAAGCAACAGGACCGACGAGGGCCCTCCCCCGTCGCCCCCGGCGAAGGGAGGCGCCGATGTCGTTCGCCTCGGCGCGCGCTCGAAGGGGCGCTGGCGCGGCGGCCACGGCGGGGGGAGCCACGGCGGAGGGAGCGGCGAGCACGGCGGGAGGCTCGACCGGCGCTGGAGCGCTGGGAGGCGCCGGGGCGAGCGCGGGGCGGGCGGTGCTCACCGGAGCGGGAGCGTCGGAGCGGGTCGCCGCGCGGACGCCGAGGGCGACGAGCGGGAGAGCGAGGGCCGCGAGGGCAGGGACGATCCATCGGGCGCGGGGTGGACGGCGCTCCGGCGCGACCTCGACAGGGGAGACGCGCTTCGCCCCCGCGGGGACGGTCTCGGGTGCGGGCACCCTCGACGAGGCGAGCGACCGGCCCGATCGCCAGGCCGCCTCGGCCAGGGAGAGGGAGGCCTCGAGCGCGGACAGGAGCTCGTCGGCGTTGGGGTAGCGATCCATCGGGCGCTGGGCGAGGGCGCGCGCCAGGACGGGCTCCCAGGGGCCGACGTCGACCCCGAAGCGCCCTGGGGTGGGGCGCTCCCGGTCGAGGATGTCGGAGTAGATCGCGACGGAGTCGACGCTGCGGTAGGCCCGCTGGCCCATGAGCATCTCGACGAGGACGAGCGCGAGGGCGTGCACGTCCGTCCACGGTCCGGTGCGGGCGCGGCTGAGCTGCTCGGGCGCCGCGTAGAAGAGCGAGTACGACGATCCCCCGGTCTGCGTGGCGGTCTGCCCGCTGCCAGGCTGCTCGTCGGCCTCCATGACCTTGGCGATGCCGAAGTCGAGCACGCGCATGCCGGGCTCGCCGCGCCGCGCCTTCACCAGCATCAGGTTGGCGGGCTTGATGTCACGATGGGCGATGCCCACCTGGTGGGCGCACGACAGGGCATCGAAGACCGGGCGCAGCAGGTCGAGCGCCTCGACGGGGGAGCGACCGACGTCGGCGGGGCGAGCCCCGAGGTCGGCTTCGAGGGTGCGGCCCTCGATCCAGTCGAGGGCCATCCACGGGGTCTCCCCCGAGTCGATGCTCACCGAGCCATAGTCGAGCACGCGCGCGATGGCGGGGTGGGCGAGCGCGGCGATGGTGCGCGCCTCGAGCCTGAACCCATCGAGAAACTCCGCGCGGAGCTCGCCCTCGTAGCGATCGGGCACCATCAGCACCTTGATCGCGACGGGCGCGTCGAGCTCGATGTGGCGAGCGTAGTAGACCGAGCCGAAGCCGCCCTTCGCCACGAAGCGCTCGACCTCGTACTTGCCGGCGAGCGTTCGACCCACCAGGCCAAACACGTCGGACTTGTCTCCCGTCATGTGGTCCGCCTTGCCAGGAGGCGACTCTAGAAGAGAGTGGGCTGAAACTCCAGCCTCGCCCCGTCCTGACGCTGCACGGAGACCCCACCCGATGCGGCAATCACAGGGAAGAACGCCCTTCAGGGAAGTTCGCGGCCCCTCAGTCGAACCACACCCGCGGCCTGATCCGGTACGGCGTTCCGTCCACCAGGACCTCGACGACCGCGCTCCCGGCGCTCGACGGAGCCCGCAGCGTGCGCACCACGGAGCCGTCCGGGCGCTGCTCTTCGGGGCCGGTCCACTCGAAGGGGGAGCCCGCGGAGGCGCGCAGCTCGACCCTCGCTCCAGCGAGCGGCGCGCCCGTGACGTCGGCGGGCCTCACGGTGAAGCGCACCGTGCTCATGCCGTCGGCGCGCACGTGCCGCGAGGGCGGGTCGAGCGTCACCAGCGCGGGCTCCTGCACCACGTGCGAGCGCCCCGCGGCGAGGTCGCGCACCTCCTGGACGTAGCCGCTCGGCCAGGTGATGCGCACCGTGTCCGCCGCGCTCGCCGCGCCGAGGGCCACGTCGATCACCCCGTCGTCGGCCACCCGGGGGTTGAAGCGCTCGCCGATCCAGCGGGTGCGGCGCATCGACCCGGCGGTGACCTCCACCCGGGCGCCGAAGCCATGGGGGTTGGAGAAGCGACCGCGCAGCGACAGCAGGAGGTGCGAGCCCGACGGGGCGATCTGGTTCTCGTAGACCACCGGACCCTGGCCGAAGCCGCCGAAGATCAGGTCGAGGTCGAGGTCGCCGTCGAGGTCGCCTGGCGCCACGGTCATGAAGTGCCCCGAGGCGTCGAGGCCGACGCTGGCGTGGGTCTCCGCGAACTGGTTGCCCGCGCGCCCCTGGTAGAGCTGGTTCTGCGACTCGCCGCGGTTGGGCTGCTTGCCGTGACCGATGTCGTCGCCTCCGGCCATGAGCAGGTCGAGACGGCCGTCGTGGTCCACGTCCCAGAACACCGGCGACCAGGGGATCATGGGCTGATGGTTGTTGGTGGTGGGCGTCTGGAGGCCGAAGCTCCAGAGCGCGTCGAGCCACCGCCCGTCGCCCTGGCGCACCAGCAGCCCGTTCGGCGAGCCGCTCGCCAGGAACATCTCCGGCACCCCGTCGAGGTCGATGTCCCCGAGCGCCACGCCCATCGGCCCTGCGTTGCCTTCGCGGAAGAAGCCCTCCCGGTCGCAGCGCTCGGGCATCGGGTACACCCGCTCGTATCGGGCCTCGCCGTCGGCCCCCGGGCCCAGCGCCCGAAACGCCCCGTTCGGCTTGTTGGAGCCGTCGTGCATCATGAACACGTCGAGGCGCCCGTCGGCGTCGAAGTCGATCGTGCCGATGCACCAGGTGTAGCCCTCCATCGAGAGCCCCCAGCGAGCGGCCATGTCCTCGAAGGTGCGGTCGCCGCGATTGCGCAGCATCGCCTTCGGGGCGTTGAAGTACCCCAGCGCCACGTCGAGCAGCCCGTCCTCGTCGAGGTCCGCGAGGGTCGTGCTCATCTGCGAGTCCGTCGGCCGGAAGATCTCCGTCGCGCCCTCCCAGTCGACCCCCCGGGCGGAGCCCCAGGCCACCCTCGCCCCGCAGAGCACGTCCTCGAAGCCGTCGCCGTCGAGGTCCGCCGAAGCCTGGCAGGCGTTGAGCTGCCTCGGCAGCGCGCCCTCGTTGCGAAACACCCCGGGCATCGGCTGCGAGACCCGCCACGCCGTGTTCGATCGAGTGCGGTTGTAGAGGATCTCCCGCCGCCCGTCGCCGTCCACGTCGGCGAAGAGCGCGCTGGTGTAGTCGTGCTTGTCGCCCTCGTAGGGCATCGGGTCGGCAGAGCGCAGCGCGGCCTCCACGTCCATGCGCCGCACGAAGCGGCCCGAGAGCGGGCGGTACGGCGCCGCGTAGGGGATGCAGTGGGGCACGCCGTCGCAGGCCGTCGCCGCCGCGTTGCCGCAGAGGCCCGATGGGGCGTCCTGCCCGGAAGGGATCGCCCCGGCGTCCCCGAAGGCGGAGGCCGGCGCAGGGGCGGGGCGCGACGGAGAGACGCAGGCGCACAGGGCCGCCGCGAGCATCCAAGGGGTCGCAGCGATGGACGGCAAGCGACGCCCTCGGCTCATCACCGCTCGGAGTCTACGCGAGCTCCGCGGACTTCGAGTCGCGCGCCAGGAGGGCGGTGACCTGTTCACACGGCGCTAACACGCCGGCCACCATCGGGTGCGAGGCGCTCTGGTAGCGTCGATCGCACCACCTCCATGCGCGTCCACGGGTACGACTCAGGCGGTTTTCATGACGAGATGTTCGACCCCGAGGGGCGCCCGAGGCCCTGGTACGCGCTGCTCGCCGAGCGGCTCGAGGCCCTCCCCCCGGCGGAGGTGAACCGCCGTCAGCAGGCCGCCGAGCGGGCGCTCCTCGCCATGGGGATCACCTTCAACGTCTACGGCGACGCGGCCGGCCGGGAGAAGATCTTCCCCTTCGACCTCATCCCCCGCATCGTGTCGGCGACCGAGTGGGCGGGCATCGAGCGCGGGCTCATCCAGCGCATCACGGCGCTCAACCTCTTCATCGACGACATGCACCACGGGCAGCGGGCGCTGCGCGAGGGTGTGGTGCCGCGCGATCTCATCGAGAGCAGCAAGGGGTTTCTCCGGGCGTGCGTCGGGCTTCGGCCGCCCCGCGGGGTGTGGTGCCACGTCACCGGCACCGACCTGGTGCGCGACCGCGACGGGGCGTTCTACGTGCTGGAGGACAACCTCCGCTGCCCGTCGGGGGTGTCGTACGTGCTCCAGAACCGCGCGGTGATGAAGCGCACCTTCCCGCAGATGTTCGGCGCGTCGCGGGTGCGCCCGGTGGACGAGTACCCCAGCCGGCTGCTCCAGACGCTGCGGGCGATGGCGCCGGCGGGGGTCGGCGAGCCGACGGTGGTGCTGCTCACCCCGGGCGTTCACAACTCGGCCTACTTCGAGCACTCCTTCCTGGCCCAGCAGATGGGCATCGAGCTGGTCGAGGGCGGCGACCTCGTGGTCGACCGGGGCGACGTGAAGATGCGCACCACCCGCGGGCTCCAGCGCGTCGACGTGATCTACCGCCGCATCGACGACACCTTCCTCGACCCGGAGGTGTTTCGCCCCGACTCGATGCTGGGGGTCCCAGGGCTGATGCGGGCCTACGCCGAGGGGCGCGTGGCCATCGCCAACGCCCCGGGGACGGGCATCGCCGACGACAAGGTGATCTATGCCTACGTGCCCAGGCTGATCCGATACTACCTGGGCGAGGAGGCCATCCTCCCCAACGTCCCGACCTACCTCTGCCGCGAGGAGAAGGACCTCTCCTATGTGCTCGAGCACCTCGACGGCCTGGTGGTGAAGGCCGCCAACGAGTCGGGCGGCTACGGGATGCTCGTCGGCCCGGCGGCGACGGCGGCCGAGCGGGCGGAGTTCAGGGCGCGCATCCAGGCGGATCCTCGCAACTACGTGGCGCAGCCGACGCTGGGGCTGTCGCGGGTTCCGACGCTGGTGGACGGAGAGCGCCTGGAGGGTCGGCACGTCGACCTGCGCCCGTACATCCTCTACGGAGAGAGCGTGTACGTGCTGCCTGGAGGGCTCACCCGGGTGGCGCTCCGGCCGGGCTCGCTGGTGGTGAACTCCTCGCAGGGCGGAGGCAGCAAGGACACCTGGGTGCTGCGCGACGACGGCCCCGGCGCCCGCTCGGAGGTGACCCCGTGCTGATCTCGTGGCCCCCTCACCGCGCTGCCGCGCGCCCTCACCCCCGCGGGGCGGGGGCAAGGGCTCCGCGGGCTGACGGATTTGTTCTCGAACCGTCGACGCTGAAGCGTTGCAGCTCGACCGCAACCTCTCGCTCGTCAGAGCCCTTGCCCCCGCCCCGCGGGGGTGAGGGCGCGCGGCAGCGCGGTGAGGGGGCCCACCAACCCGAGAGGAGCCATGCCCCGTGCTGAGCCGCGTCGCCGACAGCATCTACTGGCTCAACCGCTACACCGAGCGCGCGGAGAACGTCGCCCGCTTCGTGGACGTGCACCTGCACCTTCAGCTCGACGCGGCCTTCGGGGTCGACGAGCAGTGGGCGCCCATCCTCACCACCACCGGCGACCGCGCGGCCTTCGACGCCCGCTACCCGACGCCCACGCGCGAGAACGTGCTGCGCTTCCTCAGCTTCGACGAGGCGAACCCCAACTCCATCGTGTCGTGCCTTCGCGCGGCCCGGGAGAACGCCCGCGCGGTGCGGGAGATCGTCTCCTCGGAGATGTGGGAGCAGGTCAACCGCGCCTACCTGATGGTGCGCGACGCGGCCGCGACGGACGCGCTCGAGAGCCCTCACGAGTTCTACACCGCGGTGAAGAACGCCTCGCAGCTCTTCGTGGGGGTGAGCTACCTCACGATGACCCACAACGAGGCGTGGCACTTCGGTCGCCTCGGGCGGCTCATCGAGCGGGCCGACAAGACCTCGCGCATCCTCGACGTGAAGTACTTCCTGCTGCTGCCCACGGCGCAGGACGTGGGCATGGCCTACGACGACATCCAGTGGGGGGCGCTGCTCAAGAGCGCGAGCGCCTTCGAGATGTACCGCAAGAAGCACGGGCTGCTCGCGCCCGCGAAGGTGGTGGATTTCCTCCTGCTGGAGCGGCAGTTTCCTCGCGCCATCCGGTACTGCGTGGTGAAGGCCGAGCGCTCGGTGCACGCCATCTCGGGCACCGCCCTCGACGCCGCGGCGAGCCCGGCGGAGCGGGCGTTGGGGGGGTTGCGAGCGACGCTCGAGGCCAGCGACACCAGGGACATCATCGGCGGGGGATTGCACGAGTACCTGGACGCGTTTCAGACGAGGCTCAACGCGGCGAGCGACGCCGTGCACGAGACCTTCTTCGCGCTGCGCCCGGTGGCCCCGACGGAGCCCGCGTCGCAGTCACAGTCGCAGGGCTGAGCCCCGCTCTCAGCCGCACCCCTCTCAAGGTCTCATGGGACCTTGAAAGGGGTGGCCCTCAGCCGTCGATCTCCTCGACGCGCACGTCGACCGAGAGCGTCTCGAAGCCGCCGCCCTTGTAGATGGTGCCGCTGGTGGGCGTGGCGTCGCGGTAGTTGCGGCCGCACGCGACCCTCACGTGGTCGCGGCCCACGAGGCAGCCGTTGGTGGGGTCGAAGCCCTGCCAGCCCGTCCACGGGAGGTACAGCTCCGCCCAGGCGTGCGAGGCCTCGGACTGCATCTGGTTCTCGTAGACCCCGCTGGTGAAGATGTACCCGACGCGGTAGCGCGCGGGGATGCCCAGCAGGCGCGCGAGGCAGATGAGCAGGTTGGCGAAGTCCTGGCAGACCCCCTCGCGGTTGCAGTACACGTCGAAGGGGGTGGTCTCGAGGGTGGTCGACCCGGAGCGGTACGCGAAGTCGCGGTAGATCGTCATGTTGAGGTCGAGCAGCGTCTGCACGAGGTCGCTGTCGCGCCGCGCCACGAAGGTCATGGCGAAGTCGTAGAGCTCGGTGAGCTGCGTCTCCGGAAGCTCCGGCGGCAGCAGGTAGGGCAGCATCATCTGGCGCTGCCACGGCATCCACACCAACGGGATGCTGAAGCGCCGCCGCGGTGACAGCAGCTGGCTGGAGCTGCCCGGCTGGAGCCTCACGACGCTCCGGCTGGTGATGCGCAGCTCGGAGTAGGGCTCCTCGATCTCGGTGCCGGTGACCCGGTTGCCGAAGACGTCCTCGTAGTCGCGGCGAAGCCCGTCGAGGGTGAGCGTGAGCTCGTGCTGGAGCACCTCCTGCTGCACGTCGTGCACGGGCCTCAGTCGGTAGAGGTGGGCGCTGCGCTCGACCGGGCGCTCGTAGCGGTAGCGGGTGTCGTGCACCACCGAGAGGGTGCGCACCTCCGAGGCGATGGAGCGGCGCGCCAGCACCAGCGGGCTGACGGGCTCGTGCGAGGGGCGCGGCGGGGGCATCGAGCGCCCTGGAACCTGCGTGGCCACCTCCTGCATCGGCATCGGCGCGACGTGGGGGCTCGGGGTGAGCGAGCGCTGCCGGGGGCGGGTCACGCCGAGCGCGCGGGCCTCCGGGTCGGCGTTGCTGTCATAGAGCACCGCGCCCCGGCGGAGCACCAGCATCTGGCTGGCGCCGATGGGGGTCCAGGCGCCCACGGACATGGGCTGGGTGGCGACGACGACGAGGGTGCGCGAGCGGTCTTCGGCGTCCTGGAGGTCGATCTCGATGTCGTGGGTCTCGAGGCGGGTGGTGGCGTGCGGCGGCTTCAGCCTCGACCACTGGAGCCCGTTGTACCCCTCGGAGTCGCTGTACACGACCAGGTCGACGCCGTCGGTGAACATGAAGTTCGAGGTGCCGAGCGCGTCGAGCTGGCGAAACCACCCGAGCAGCCGCGCCCAGCCGACGTCGGCCAGGCGGCGGGCGCGGAGCTCGCGCACGTTGCGCATCAGCCAGCAGAAGGCGTGCTCGCTGTCGGTGTTTCCCACGGGCTCGAAGACGGGCTCGTCGCCCAGCGGGAGTTCCTGCGCGAGGTCGCCGAAGAGGTCGCCGTTGTGGGCGAGCACCCAGTCGCGGCCCGCGTAGCTGCGGGAGAAGGGGTGCGTGTCCTGCTCCTGGAGCGAGCGCGCGGCGCCGCGGAGGTGGCAGAGAAACACCGTCGAGGCGAAGCGCTCCCAGTCACGGAGCAGCTTGGTGAGGGGGTTGTCTCCGATGGAGGTCGGGTCCTTCACCACGAGCGCCGACGAGGTCTGCGCGGGGTACCACGCGAAGCCCCAGCCGTAGGGGTGGTCGCGGTCCTCCCTGGCGTTGACGAGGGCCTTCAGGGTGATCGACGGCGACGCCGCCCCGTCGAAGGACATCGCCAGCAGGCGGGTGAGCTGGTGCTCGGCGCGCTTCACCGCCGCGTCGGGCGGAGGCGCGCTGCGAGAGAACGGCTGGTTGGGCATCGGCCGCCATTGTGGAGAAGCCCGGCGACGAGGGGAAGCGGCGACCTCCGCGGCGCTGCGCTGCTTCCCAAACGATCACACGCCGCGAGAGGCGCTCGGGCTATGCATCGTCGCGAGAGGTACCGAGAGCCCCCATGCGCGTACGCATCCGCCACGAGACGCACTACCGCTACCCCCGCCCCACGGCGCTCGGCCCTCAGGTGCTGCGGCTCCGGCCCGCCGGGCACGCCCGGGCGGCCGTGCTCGCGTACAACCTCGCGATCACGCCCGAGGCCGAGGTGCGCTGGCAGCACGACCCCTGGGGCAACCGCGTGGCGCGGCTCACCTTCCCGGCCGACGCGCTCACCCGGGAGTTCAGCCTCCGGGTCGAGTGCACCGTCGACATCCGCCCGGTGAACCCCTTCGACTTCTTCGTCGACGACCGCTGCCAGCGGGTGCCCTTCGACTACCCCGACGGGCTCGACCAGGAGCTCGCCCCCTTCCTCTCTCGCGAGGCCCCCTCGGCGAGGCTCGCGCGGTGGCTCGAGGCGAGCGCCCCCGAGGGCTACGTCACCGATCACCTCGTGGCCCTCAACGCCCGCGTCGCCCGGGAGATCCGGTACATCCTTCGCGCCGAGCCGGGCATCCAGTCGAGCGACGAGACCCTCGCGCTGGGCTCCGGGAGCTGCCGAGACTCGGCCCTGCTGCTCGTCGACGCGCTGCGGGCCCAGGGCTTCGCGGCGCGCTTCGTCAGTGGCTACCTGGTGCAGCTCGCCGACGAGGGCGAGCTCCCCGACCAGGCGAAGGGCGTGGACCGCGACGTGGTCGACCTCCACGCCTGGGCCGAGGTCTTCGTCCCCGGCGCCGGGTGGATCGGCCTCGACGGCACCAGCGGGCTCCTCTGCGGCGAAGGGCACCTGCCGCTGGCGTGCACGGTCAACCCCGAGCTCGCGGCCCCCATCGACGGCACCTCCAGCGAGCCCGCGGAGACCTTCGAGGTGACCATGGCGGTGACGCGCCTCGGCCACGAGGCGTCGCCCAGGAGGCCCTACACCGACGCGCAGTGGGCGGCGCTGCGCGCGGCGGGCGACGGCATCGACCGGCGCCTCGCGGAGGACGGGCTCGCGCTCACCATGGGCGGCGAGCCCACGTGGACCTCGAGGGAGAACCCCCACGACCCGGAGTGGAACCTCGAGGCGCTCGGTCCCACCAAGTGGGCGCAGGCGCTGAGGCTCACCAGGGAGCTCGCTCCCCGCATCGCTCGCGGCGGCGTGGTGATGCACCGGATGGGGAAGCAGTACCCGGGAGAGAGCCTGCCCCGGTGGGTGGTGCAGCTCGCGTGGCGCGACGACGGCGTGGCGCTGTGGCGCGACCCTCGGTGGCTCGACCTCGACGACGACGCCTCGAGGGCGCCCATCGCCCGGGAGGAGGCGCGGCGCTTCGCCTCGGCGCTCGCCGCCCGCCTCGGGCTCTCCGACGCGTGGATGCCCGCCTACGAAGACCCCTGGCACTTCATCGCCCAGGAGCAGGAACTCCCTTCGGACATCGATCCCCTCGCCGCCGACCTGCGCGACCCGGAGGCCCGCCGCACCCTCGCCAGGGCGCTCGGCCGGGGCCTCGGAGAGCCCGTCGGCTTCGTGCTCCCGCTCACCCGCGAGGGCGACGCCTGGGCCACCGCGCCGTGGTCCTTCCGCCGAGGCGCGCTCCATCTCATCCCCGGCGACAGCCCCGTCGGGCTGCGCCTCCCGCTCGACCGCATCGACGGCGCCGCCCGGGGGATCATCGCCCCCGACCTCACCCTCGGCGCGCCTCCGCTCTCCGCCGACCCGTGGCGACCGCTGCCCCAGGGCGCGGCTCCGACCGCTCCCCCCGCTCCCCCGCTGCCCTCCGGGTCGGTGCGCACCGCCCTCTGCGTCGAGGCCCGCGACGGGGCGCTCTGCGTCTTCCTCCCTCCGGTCGAGCGCTCCGAGGACTTCGTCGCCCTGCTCGCCGCCGTCGAGGACGTGGCCTCGTCGCGACAGCGCCCGGTGCGCCTCGAGGGCTACGGGCCGTCGGGCGACCCCCGGGTGCAGAGCTGCCTCATCACCCCCGACCCCGGGGTCATCGAGGTCAACCTCCCGGTGAGCCGCGACTTCCGCGCCTACGTCGACACGCTGGAGTCCGTCGGCCGGGCCGCCCTTCACGCGGGGCTCACCAGCGAGCGCTTCCAGCTCGACGGCCGCGCCGCGGGGACGGGCGGAGGGCACCACCTCACGCTGGGCGGTCCGACGACGGCGGAGAGCCCGTGGCTGCGGCGCCCCGACCTGCTGGCGAGCACCCTGCGCTTCCTCCAGCACCACCCCTCGCTCTCGTACCTGTTCACCGGGCTCTTCGTGGGCCCCACCTCGCAGGCGCCTCGCGTCGACGAGGCCCGCCACGAGGCCCTCTCCGAGCTGGAGATCGCCCTCGACCTCGCCGACCGCGCCGAGGCCCCTCCCCCGTGGCTCACCGACCGGCTCTTCCGCAACCTGCTGGTCGACGTGAGCGGCAGCACGCACCGCACCGAGCTCTCCATCGACAAGCTCTACGACCCGTCGACCCTGCACGGCCGCCAGGGGATCGTGGAGTTTCGCGCCTTCGAGATGCCCCCCAACGAGCGCATGGCCGCCGCGCAGATGCTCCTGGTGCGCGCCATGGTCGCGGCCTTCTCCCGGGAGCGCTACGTCGCCCCGCTGGTGCGCTGGGGAACGCTTCTTCACGACCGCTACATGCTGCCGCACTACCTCTGGGCCGACCTGCAGTGCGTGATCGAGCACCTCGCGGCGGCCGGGGTGGCGCTCGATCCGGCGTGGTTCGAGCCCTTCGTGGAGCTGCGCTTCCCGGTGGCGGGCCGCGTGACCCTCGACGACATCACCCTCGAGCTCCGACCCGCGCTGGAGCCCTGGCCCGTGCTGGGCGAGGAGCCCACGCAGGCCGGCACCTCCCGCTACGTCGACGCCTCGATGGAGCGCGTCCAGCTCAAGGTCGACGGCCTCGTCGAGGGCCGCCACCGGGTGCTGGTCAACGGCATCGAGCTGCCGCTGCGGCCCACCGGGAGGGCGAGCGAGCACGTCGCGGGCGTCCGCTTCCGGGCGTGGCGTCCCTCGCGCTGCCTCCACCCCACCATCGACGTGCACCACCCGCTGCGCTTCGACCTGGTGGACACCTGGGCGCGGCGCTCCCTCGGCGGCTTCACCCACCACGTGTGGCACCCGGAGGGGCGCGCCTACGACGCCCCGCCGCTCACGGCCTTCGAGGCGGCCGCCCGGAGGGCGCAGCGGTTCACCACCGAGGGGCACCTGCCGTGGCCGGTGATCCCGCGCGCTCCGGTGATCGACCCGGAGCGGCCCTTCACGCTCGACCTGCGACGACAGCAGGGGTGAAGAGCGCGGCTACTCGTCGCCCCCGGCGACGTGCTCGACGGTCTTCTCCACCAGCCGCAAGAAGGCCTTGATCGACTTGTCGAGGTGGGGGATCGGCGTGTCCTCGAGGCGGGTGTGGGAGATGCCCGGCGACGACTGGGCGAAGACCATCACCGTGGGCATGATCCCGGCCATCTCCGCGGCGTCGTGGAGTGGTCCGGAGGGCAGCTTCGGGGCCTCGCCGGTCACCTCGCGCACGGACTCCGCGCAGAGGGCGAGGAGCTCGGGGTCGAAGGGGCGCGGGTCGATGGAGAGCAGCGGGCTCCACGCGACGCCGCAGCGGTTCTTCTTCGCGGCGGCGCGCGAGGCCTTCTCCGCGGCGGACTGCATCTTCGCGAGCACCGCGCCGTCGAGGGCCCGCAGGTCGAGGGAGATGTCCGTCGCGCCGGAGACCGCGGTGACGAAGCCGGGCTCGACCTTCACGACGCCGCAGGTGGCGACGACGCGGGTCTTCGGGGTGCGCCCGGAGAACTTCAGCCCGATGTCCCGGCAGGCCAGGGCGAACTCCGCCGCCGCGAGGAAGGCGTCCTGCCGCAGCGGGATGGGCGTCGCGCCCGCGTGCACCGCCTGCCCCGTGAAGCGCACCATGTGGCGCTCGACGCCCATGGTGCCGAGCACGACCCCGACGGGCTTCTTCATGGCCTCGAGCACCGGGCCCTGCTCGATGTGGAGCTCGACGTAGGCCCTCGGGTCGCGGGCCTTCAGCCACGCGTGCGCCTCGCCCATGCGGTCGAGCTCGACGCCGTTCTCTCTCAGCGCGTCGGGCAGCTTGACCCCGTTGCGGTCGACGAGGTGGGCGAGCTCCTTCACGGCGTCGAGGGTGCCCGCGGAGGCCGCGGAGCCCGTGAGGCTGCGGCCGTAGCGGGCGCCCTCCTCGTCGGCCCAGTCCACGAGGTGCATCGTGACGGGCGGCGTCCCCGCGGCGGCGTGGCGACGGAGGGCCTCGATGCCCGCCACGACGCCCAGCACCCCGTCGAGCCACCCTCCCCCAGGCACCGAGTCGAGGTGGCTGCCGAAGACCACACCGCGCTTCGACGCGCCGGGGAGCGTGACCCACGCGTTGCCCGCAGGATCGGTCTCCACCGGCAGCCCGAGGTCGGCCTTCACCTTCTCGACGAACCACGCGCGGGCCTCGCGCCAGACGGGACCCCAGGCGACGCGCTGCGCTCCGCGCTCGGTGGAGGTGCGCGCGGCGAGCTCACGGAGGTCGGCGATCACGCGCTTCGAGCTCGGGGCGGTGAGGCGCTTCGTGCGTACGGACGGCATCGGTTCTCCTCGCGATGGATGCGGGTCGGTGGCCTCCACGCTAACGCGATCAGCGCCCCGACGGGGAGCCTTCGCGGTGATGCTCAAGCTCAACAGCGCCGACTTCCAGCGAAGGGGGCTTCGACGACGCCGACGCGCTGACGGTGATGGGCCTGCTCGAAGGCCGCGGGGTCGACCTGCTGGAGATCTCCGGAGGCAGCTACGAGTCCCCCGCGATGGTCGGGCTCAAGGCCTCGACGCTCGCCCGAGAGGCCAACTTCCTGGAGTTCGCCGAGCGGGCGAGGGCGGCCACGAAGATCCCGCTGATGCTCACCGGGGGCTTTCGCACCCCGGCCGCGATGGAGTCGGCGGTGGCGAGCGGAGCCGTCGACGTGGTGGGCCTCGCGCGCCCGATGGCCATGGAACCGGAGCTGCCGAGGCGAGTGCTCGCGGGAGACCCGGCGCCCGCGAGGGGCGCGCGACCGCACGGGAGTGAGGCTCATCGACAGCCTGCTCGCCACGCAGACCTACGTGGAGCAGATGCACCGGATGGCCGACGGGGGCGAGCCCGACCCGGGGCTCTCCCGCGCATGGACCGTCGCCCACGCGCTGTGGATGTCGCGCGGCTGAGGCGGGGTACTACAGCGCTGGCCTGACGGGTTGATCACGGCGTCCGGGGGCGCTTCCCCGGTACGCCGTGATCAACCAGCCGGGCCGCCGCGTTAGACCGCCCACACCACCGCGAGGTCGAACTCCACCGCGTCGAAGGGCTCTGCCCTGGAGAGCGGCGTCCACGCAGCTCCCCCCCGCCCGCCGCCGAGCCCGCCGCCGAGCCCTCCGCTCAGTCCGTCGTGTGCGCCGGAAACGACGCCCCCATCACCATCGGCGACACGATGCTCACCCGCCCGTTGCCCCCTGCGCCCGCGGCGTAGTCCTGCATCGTCGCCCCGCAGTACCCGCCGCCCCCGCCGTCCGCGCGCACCCCCGGCCCCGGCATCGCCGTCGCCGTCAGCACCGTCGCGCTCACCAGCGCCGTGATCCTCACCGCGCCGCCTCCCCCGCCGCCGCCGCCGCCCATGCCCGCGCCGACGCCGCCGCAGTCGCTCTGGTGCCCGCTCTCCCCGTCGCCGCCGTTGGCGCGCACCGCCCCGGCGCCCGTCAGCACCACGCTCGACGCGCGCACCATCACGATCCCCCCGCCGTGCCCGCCGCCTCCAGGGAACGACCCGTCTTCATCCGCCCCGCCCTCGCCGCCCGCGCCTCCGAAGAGCACCACGCTCGACAACGAGGCCACGCCCGAGGTCCCGCCGCCGCCGCCCGGCGGAATCGGGTTCGCCTCCGCGCAGGCCCCGAAGGTTCCCGCCGAGCCGGGCTCTCCCGGGGTCGCGTGCCCTCCGCCGCCGCCGGAGGCGCAGTCCTGCCCCGCGCCGCCGCCGCCGCCGCCCGACTGGTTCGCCCGGATGTTGGCCGTCCCCCGACCGCGCTCGCTCTCGCCCGCCACGCCTCGCATGCAGCGGTACGCCGGGGTCACCGCGCAGGTGCGACGGTTGCCGCGGAAGCCCCTCGCCGTCACGTCGATCGCTCCCGCCACGCTCAGCCGGCCGGTGGCGTCGAAGGCGATGATCCCGCCGGAGCTTCCGTCCCACGCGGGGGCCGTCACCGTCGCGGCGGCGTTGATCGTCACCGCGGTGTACTCCAGCACCCGCACCACCTGCGCGTGGCTGGTCGCGTCGCTCAGGTACGCGTTGCGCAGCGGCGCCGTCAGCGTGAGCGTCGCGCCCGCCACCGAGGCCACCCTCGCGTACTCGTAGTGCCCCACGGACCCGACCGCCGACTGCGTCTGGTGCAGCAGCACCGACTGACCCGCGGCGAACACCCCGGCCACGTTGCTCAGCGTCACCGTCGTCGACCCGGCGGCGCCCGCGGCGCCCGCGCGCACGGTGCCGATCACCTGGTCGGTCGCGGCCACGAGCGGACCGTCCGACCCGGTTCCGTACTGGCACGCGCCCGCCGCGCAGGTCTGCCCCGCGCCGCACGCCCGACCGCACGCCCCGCAGTGGGCCACGCTGGTGCGCACGTCGACCTCGCAGCCGTTGGCCACCATCGTGTCGCAGTCCGCAAAGCCGTCGGAGCACATCCCCACGCGGCAGGCCCCCGCCGCGCACGCCGCCGTCGCGTTGGGGACCGAGCACGCCATCCCGCACCCGCCGCAGTGGGCCACCGTCACGCGGGTGTCGACCTCGCAGCCGTTGGCGGCCATGCCGTCGCAGTTGCCGTAAGCCCCGGTGCAGCTCGCCAGCGAGCACGCCCCCGCCGCGCAGGCCGCCGTCGCGTTGGCGAAGGAGCACGCCGTCGAGCACGTCCCGCAGTGGGTCAGGGTGGTGCGGGTGTCGGTCTCGCAGCCGTTGTCGGCCATGCCGTCGCAGTCGCCGAAGCCCGCCGCGCAGGTGTACCCGCAGGCCCCCGCCGCGCAGGTCGAGGTCGCGTTGGCGCGGGTGGGACAGGCGTTTCCGCACGCTCCGCAGTGGGCGAGGCTGGTCGCCGTGTCGGTCTCGCAGCCGTTGGCCGCCATCATGTCGCAGCTCGCGCTCGCGCCCGGACAGCCGGTGACCGTGCATCGCCCGGCGACGCAGTCGGCGGTCCCGCTCGCGACGGTGCAAGCCATCCCGCAGCCGCCGCAGTGGGCGAGGCTCGTCTGCGGATCGACGCACATCCCGCTGCAGCACGACTGCCCCGAGGGGCACGCCTGCGTGGCGCTGCACCCGGTGACGCACGCTCCCGCCATGCACACCTGCCCCGCCGGGCAGGCGCTGTCGCCAGTGCAGCCCACGTCCGCGGGCGGGGCGACGGTGTCGGCGGGTACGCCGGAGTCCTTGGCGGCGACGTCCAGCTCCGTCACGTCACCGGGCGTCGCGCCCGTGTCGGATGCGCCGGCGTCGGTGGCGGTCGAGCTGTCGCCGCATCCCGCGGAGAGCATCGCGACCAGCGGGAGAGCAGCCCGTACCCATCGCCTCATCCGGATCTTCGTGGACATGGAGCACTCCTCCGCGCAGCGCGCAGCGAAGACCCTACACGCCCTCGCGGCCCGATCACGGGTCAATCGTGGGCGCCTGCGCGGCCCCCTTCCTCACCCGTAGCGCACCTGCACGTGCTCGATGAGGGCCTTCAGCGCGCGCTTCGCCCCTTCGGTGCTCGCGTGCTTCACGAGGGCCCACCCCTCGCCCTCGTAGCCCTCCGCCCGCGCCGCGCCCACCTTCGGGGCGCGCATCTCCACCAGCGCGTCGCCCGCCGCCGCGACGGCGTCCTCCACGCCAAGCACCGACACCACCCTGGTCCCCCGGCCCTGTCCGCGGAAGAACGCCGCCCCCGCGGCCCAGCGCCTCGCCTTCGGCACGAAGCGGTCGAAGGCGATGAGCTCCGCCCAGTCGCGCACCATGTCGGTCTCGTGAGCCATGCTCATCATCGGCATGATGTGAACCCCCGGAGGACGGGCGCCGACCTCGTTCACCAGGGCGGTGCCGTCTTCGCGGAGAAACCACTCCATGTGGGTGAGGGCCGTGCCCGCCGCGCTGCTCGCGTGCTCGCCGAAGAGGGCCGCCAGCGCCGCCGCGTTGGTGGGCGCGAAGCTCGCCCAGGGCTCCTCCCCGGGGTCGCGCGGGAGCAGCACGCAGTACTGCACCCAAGGGGTCTCCAGCACCTCCAGCGGCGTAGGGAAGTAGCGCGTCCCGGAGCGCCACACGGGCACGCCGCGCACCGTCACCGTCTCGCAGGTGTGCTCCCTCGCCCGGACGAACTCCTCCACCTGGAGGGGCTGCGCGTCGGTGGGCAACGCGCCCTTGGAGGCGAGCGCCGCGAGGTCCTCCGGGGACTCCACCCGGAAGGTCGCGCGCGACCCGAGGCCCGCCTGGGGCTTCACGATCACGGGGTAGCCGACGTGCCCGACGAAGAGCGCCAGCTCCCGAAGCGAGCGCACCAGCACGCTCCTCGCGACCGGAACACCGTGCGCGCGGAGCACCTCCTTCATCCGGTCCTTGTCGCGGAAGTTGCGGGCGACGGCGGAGTTGATCCCCTCGATGCCGAGCACGTCGCGCGCCTGGGCCATCGGGGTCTGGAGCTGCTCGAGCGCGCCCGCCAGCCGGTCGACCCTCCCTACGCCCCGGCTGATCGCCCTCACCGCGGCGGTGAGCTGCTCCCCGTCGACGACGTTGGGCACGGCGTAGTGGCCCGCGATCCTCGGGCGCAGCGCCTCGGGAATGGCCGACTCGGGATCGGCGCTGACCACCGAGAGGGTCACCCCCTCCAGGGCCGCGAAGGCCCTCACATAGCGGTTGGTGTTCTCCAGGAAGCGCGGCGCGACGAAGACGACGTGGGGCACCGGAGCACTCTACCGAAGGCCCCGCGAAGTCGGGGCGACGATCAGCGCGCCGCCCCTACCGTGTCATGATCCGCCCGTGCGACAGCACGTCTTCCTGATCCCGGGCTTCTTCGGCTTCGCCAACTTCGGCGACCTCCGCTACTTCGCGCACGTCCGGGAGCACCTCGCCGCCTGGGCCCGCGCCCACGGCATCGAGGCCGTCTTCCACTACGCCCCGACCTATCCCACGGCGTCGATCCGCCGCCGCGCCGGGCGCCTCGTCGAGCTCATTGCCGAGCAGGCTGGCGGCGACGACGCGCCCATCCACCTCATCGGCCACTCGACCGGCGGCCTCGACGCCCGCCTCGCCGTCGCGCCCCGGGTCTCGCTCCCGTGCTCCGTCGACCCGGAGCCCATCGCCCGCCGCGTGCGCTCGCTGGTCGCCGTCTCCACGCCCCACTACGGGACGCCCACCGCGGCCTTCTTCACCAGCATCCTCGGGCAGCGCGCGCTCTTCCTGATGTCGCTGTTCACCATCTACGCCATACGGCTGGGCACCATCCCCCTGCCGCTGCTGGTGATGCTCGCGAGCGCCCTCGGCTCCGCGGGCGTAGGCAAGCTCGTGCCCGCCGGCATGGTCTCGCAGCTCTATGAGCAGGTGCTGCGGGACTTCAGCCCCGAGCGCCGCGAGCAGATCGAGCGGGTGCTCTCGGAGGTGCGACGAGACCAGACCCTGCTCCTCCAGATCACCCCCGAGGGCATGGACCTCTTCAACGCCCTCGCCACCGAGCGCGACGGGGTGCGCCGCGGCTGCGTCGTCTCCCAGGCGAAGCCCCCCACCCTCGCCCGGCAGCTCGCCCTCGGCCCGACGCCCTCCCGCCAGACGACCTACAGCATCTTCCGGGCGCTCCACACCGTCGCCTCGACGCTCCCGACGGACCTGCTCCCGCCCCTCGAAGCGGCGCAGTCGAAGGCGCTGGAGCGGGCCTACGGGAGGGTTCCGAGCGTGAGGGGCAACGATGCGATGGTGCCGACGCTCTCGCAGGTCTGGGGCGAGGTGGTGCACGCCGCCTGGGCCGACCACCTCGACGTCATCGGGCACTTCCACGCCCCCGCCCACGCCCCGCTCCACGTCGACTGGATCCGCACCATGAGCGGCTTCGGCCGTGGGGAGTTCGAGTCGATGTGGGACGCCGTCGCCCGCTTCAGCCTGGGCTGAGCGCCGAGAGCACCGACGCCGAGGCGGGCATCCACGCGTCCGCAGGGACCCCGAAGATCGTCCAGAAGTTGAGGTGCCCGGTGGTCAGCCAGAGCCCCCCGTCGGCGCGGAGCACCACCCGAAAGGCCTCCGGGAGGAAGGTTCCGCTCTCCACCAGCGCCTCGATCTGATCGCCCACGTCGCGCTCGAAGGCGCGCAGCACCCACTCGTCGACCCGGGCCGCCGAGAGCGGCATCGGGGCGCAGGAGCACCAGGCCATCAGTTCGTGTTGTGCCTCGACCGCGTCGTTCGCCTTCATTCCGTCTCTCCCCCCAACCAGTCACCCGTGGACCGATCCCACGCACGCCAGCCACCAGACGTGGCTCGGGCACATAAATCGGGAGAATCTCCAGACCCAGCTCGTCCGTGTCAACTTTGCCGCGTCGGGCGCATCGGATTGCGGTCGATCTCCCTCGAAGCCTCCGAGGCGGGTTAGTCTCGGCCTTTCGCCCTCACGTAGGGAGAGCTTCCGATGCGACGTGGTGGATGGCGGTGCGTCTCGATGCTTCTGCTCGCGCTCGGCTGCGCGGGCGACGAGGTCGATCCCTTCGCGGGGCCGGTGCCTTCGCAGTGCCCGAGCACCCCGATGGAGCGCTCGCTGGTGGTGACCCGGATGCGCTTCGTGAAGGCCACGATGCCCGGCGTGGTGGACGGCTTCGACCTCGACGGGAGGGTGAGCCGCAACGACGACGCGGCCTCGTGCCGGCGCGTGGACTTCACCTCCCCCGACGGGACCGCCGGCGTCGACAACCAGCTCTCGCTGCTCGTCCCGGTGCTGGAGACGCAGACCGCGGGGGCGCTCGACGAGGCGGTGCAGGCCGCGATCAACAGCGGCCAGCTCCTGCTCTCGATGTCCATCGAGGGGCTCGACGACCGGCGCGACGACCCGTGCGTCCAGCTGGTGTTCCGGCAGCTACGGGGGATGCCCTTCGTGGGCAGCGACCAGCGCCTCGACCCGGGCCAGACCTTCGAGACCGCGCGCGACCAGCCCGTGAGCCGCGTCACCGGCCGGATGCGCAACGGCGTCATCGAGGCCGGACCCTTCCCCCTGGCGCTGCCCGTGGCGGTGCTCGACGCGCGCTTCGTGCTCAACCTCCACAACGCCCGCATCCGGCTCCGGTGGCGCCCTGACGACACCTTCGACGGCATGGTGGGCGGCGGCATCCCCGCCGACGAGCTCATCGCCACGGTGCAGACCCTGGGCATCCCCCAGGAGCTTCGCTCGCTGGTCGCGCGCCTGGTGAACGGCATCACCGACCTCGACCCCGACGCCGACGGCAACTGCCGACGCTTCTCCTCGGCGCTCTCCTTCGAGGGCCGTGGGGCCTTCGTGAACCCGTAGCGCTGAACGCTCGCCCCGACGCTCGCAACGCCCCGGTTCACAGGGCTCCGAGGGTCGCGGCGTTCACCGTCTTCTCCCTCCGCTCGGGCTTCTCCGGGGCGCGCGCGACGGCACGCCCGATGGATGCCGCCGACGCTCCATGAGAACCCTCCCCACCCTCCTGCTCTCCCTCGGCGCGCTGCTGCTCTCCTCCACGGCCTCCGCCGAGGCGCCCACGGTCTCGCTCGGCGCCCGCGCCCTCCTCCGCGGAGGCGACTACGCCATGGCCGGCGCCGGGGGACAGCTACGGCTGCGCCCCTTCCAGCGGGTGGGCGTCGACCTCTACGCCGACAGCCTCTTCGGCCGCTGGGAGACCGTGCGCCGCACCGACGTCGAGCTCGGAGGAACCCTCCAGTACGACCTGCTCCACACCGACCGCTTCTCGCTGCACCCGCTCCTCGGCGCCTGCGCCCTCCTCGCCTTCGCCGACGACCAGGACCGCTCGGGCACCACCGCCAACGACATCTGGTTCGGCGTTCGCGCGGGCGTCGGCGTGGCGGTGCAGCTCGGCGACCGGATCACCCTCCAGGCCCAGGTGCAGGCGCTCCTCTACCTGGGCCACGACTTCAACTCGCAGCGCTGGATCCTCGGCGCCGACGACTCCCTCTCGGTCACCCCGATGGCTCAGGGCGTGCTCGCCATCAACTACGGGCTGTGAGCCGACGCGGACCCGCGGTGATAGCGTGATCGCACCTATGTCCGACTCGCTCATCACCATCGACTGCGACTACGTGCAGCCCGCCCTGGCCTGCGCCTACCTGCGCATCTCCCAGGGGGAGTGCGCCTTCATCGAGACCAACACCGCCCACGCGGTGCCCAGGCTGCTCGCCGCGCTGGCCGCGCAGGGTCGCTCCCCCGCCGACGTCCGCTACGTGATCGTCACCCACGTGCACCTCGACCACGCGGGCGGAGCCTCCGCGCTGATGGAGGCGCTGCCCAACGCCACGCTGCTCGCCCACCCGCGCGCGGCGCGCCACCTCATCGACCCCTCGCGCATCATCGCGGGCGCCACGGCGGTCTACGGCGCCGAGCAGTTCGCCGCCCTCTACGGGACCATCCGAGGCATCGACGCCTCCCGGGTGCGCAGCCTCGAAGACGGCGCGGAGGTCCCCTTCGGCGCCGGGGTGCTCCGCTTCATCCACACGCGCGGCCACGCCAACCACCACTTCGTGGTGCACGACCCGGCGCAGGACACGGTCTTCACCGGCGACGCCTTCGGGCTGGTCTACCCGCGGCTGCAGCGCGCCGGGCTGCTGGCCTTCCCCTCGACCAGCCCCACGGACTTCGACGGCCCCGCGGCGCACGCCTCCATCGACCGCATCGTGGCGCTCGGCACCCGCAGCGTGTGCCCCACGCACTTCGGCGAGCAGACCCGGGTGAGGGAGATCGCCGCGCAGCTCCATGGGTGGCTCACCCTCTCCGAGCGGCTGATGGAGGAGTCGAAGGCGCGCCCCGCGGCGGAGCGGGAGGGCTACATCGAGGCCGGGCTCGTCGCGGCCTTCGACGAGCTGGCGGCGCGCACCGGGCTCACGCTCGACGAGGACGACCGCACCCTGGTGGACTTCGATCGCAAGCTCAACGCGCAGGGCCTCGCCCACGCCGCGTCGAAGCCCCCCACGTGAGCGTCGGGCTCCGGTTGACCGCTCGCCCGCGTTACCCCTAATCAGCCATCGCCATGCAGAACCTGTCGCTCACTGGGAAGTACACGCTGGTCACCGGCGCCTCGTCGGGGCTCGGGCTGGAGATGGCGCGCATCGTCGCCCGTGACCACAAGGGCCACCTGGTGCTCGTCGCCCGCCGCCTCGACCGGCTCGAGGCGCTGGCCGCCGAGCTCCGCGCCGAGCACGGGGTCGAGGTCGTCTGCATCCAGGCCGACATGACCCGCCGCGAGGACGTCGTCCGCACCTTCGAGGAGGCCACCGCGGGGAGGGCCGTCCACGCGGCGATTCTCAACGCGGGCGTCACCTACTTCGGCCGGGGGCTCGACCACGGCTTCGACGACTTCGACGCCATGCTCGCGACCAACGTCACCAGCGTCGTGTGGCTCACCCAGCGCTTCGCCCGGCACATCCTCTCCGACAGCCCCGGCGGCGGCGTGATGATCGTCTCCAGCGTCGCGGGCACCACGGCGACGCCTTACCAGGCGGCGTATTCGGGCACCAAGGCCTTCCTCAACAACTTCGGCCTGGCGCTGGGCGAGGAGCTCGTGGGCGAGCCGGTCTCCGTGACGGTCTTCGTCCCCGGAGGCATCGCCACGGAGATGGGCGAGAAGTCCGGGACGGCGAGGAAGTTCAAGAAGGGCGACGTCGGGATGATGGACGCCGACGTATGCGCCCGCCGCGCCGTGCGGGGCCTCACGCGCCGGGAGCGCTTCGTCATCCCCGGGGCGCTCAACGTGCTCAACGACCTCGTGCTGCGCTTCACCCCGCGAGGGCTCGCCTCGGCCATGGCCGCTCGCCTCTACCGCGACGCCCTGCCCCCGAAGACCTGAACCCGCTCTCGGAGAGAGAGAGAGCCGTGGTTGCATCGCGCCACGACCGCGGGGGAGTGAGCACGGACGCCACACCGACGGGTGTCAGCGGTCGGCCGGGCCGTCCAGGTAGATCACGGCGCGCACGTGGGCCAGCGTGGCAAGGGTCTGCAGGTTGCGGACGTTGTAGCCATAGGCCAGCGCCGCGGGGGAGAAGTCGGTGGACTCCGGGGAGCCGCCGGGCGCCCGGTAGACGCTCGGGTGCTCGCCGTCCTCGCTCAGGCCGTTGACCGGGAGCGGCTCCATGGCGGTCCAGTAGTCCTGGAGCGGGACCCCCTGCGCCGCGGCCACCTCGCGGATGGCGGTGACGAAGAAGGGCCACATCATGATGGTCGTGGCGGAGTTCGTCCGCCGGGGGATGGTGCTCAGCACCGGGATGACGTTGGCCCCGAGGATGATCTGCACCACCCGGGTGAGGTTGGCGCGAAACACGGACACCTCGTTCACGTCGACGTCGCCGCTGCCGAGCATCACCAGGGCGACCGAGGGGCGCAGCGCGCTCAGCTCCTGCCGCAGCAGCGCCCCGTCGCCCACGAGGGCGCGGGTGGAGGTCCAGCCGGAGTCCGCCGCGAGGCTCTCCCGATCGAAGCTGGAGTGGCGATCATCGACGAGCGTGGCGTTGAAGTAGGCCATCGTCGGCTGGAAGGCCGCGTAGGCGCCGAAGTTCCATCGGGTCATCCCCGAGGTGGGACCGTAGTCGGCGAGGTAGCTGTCCGAGTGGGTGATGCTGTCCCCGACCTTCACGAACACGGCGGGGCGGTTGCCCGCCGCCAGGCCGCGCAGATAGACCGCCCGCATCGAGGCCTTGAGCGCCTCGTCGATGCGCGGAACGCCCGTCACCATCGGAAACACCCCGACGTCGACCGGGGGCGGTCCCACGTCCACCCCGAGGTCCGGCACGGCGACGATGTCCGGGCCCGTGTCCCTCGGAGCGACGGGCACATCGACGCCCACGTCCAGCGGAGCGACGGGCACATCGACGCCCACGTCCACCCGAGCGACGGGCACGTCGACGCCCACGTCCACCCGAGCGACGGGCACGTCGACGCCCACGTCCACCCGAGCGACGGGCACGGGCACGTCGACGCCCACGTCTCTCACGACGACGGGCACGGGCACGTCGACGCCCGCGTCCACCCGAACGACGGGCACGTCGACGCCCACGTCTCTCGCGACGACGGGCACGGGCACATCGACGCCCGAGTCGACGGGCACCGGCGCGGCGGGCTCATCGACGCCCAGGTCCAACGGAGCGACGGGCGCGTCGGCGGCTTCGGTGCCGGCGTCGATCACGGCGGTCTCGGTGGCGAAGCCCGCGTCGTGCGCCGCGCCCTGATCGGGTGTCGGCACCTCGATGGCGTCGACCGCTCCGCTCCGCGAGCTGTCGTGGGTGCCCGAGTCGAGCGCGGCCCGCGGGACATCGGCCGCGTTGCCCGGCGGGGCTCCGCTGTCGACGGCCTCCGGCGCGGCCACGTCCGCCGACGGACCTCCCGACGCAGGCTCGCTGCTGCACGCCGCCAGCGCGAGCGCGAAGAACACCGGCCACGTCGCGCCCCTGTCCGTGGATCTTGCGTTCATGCCCTCACTGCCAAGCAATCGGCGTGCACGAAGGGCGGCGATCGCGTGCGATGCTCGAGAGCATGCGCGGATCGAAGGTGCCCGGCTGTGTCGTGATGCTCCTCGGCGCACCGGGCGCGCTGTACCTCGGCTGGTGTGGCCTCGCGCTCGCGGGAGGCAGCCTGGCGCAGTGGGCGGAGGGGCAGCGCTACCTCGCCGGAGCCGCCGCCTGCCTCGCGGCGGTCGCTGTGGCGGGATGGCAGGTGCTCCGACCTAGCGCGGGAGCCGCACCGTAAACGTCGCGCCTCGCCCGGGCTCGCTCTCGACCTGGATCGTCCCTCGCATCTGGTGGACCAGCTCGGCCGCGATCGCCAGCCCGAGGCCTGCGCCGCCCCCGCCAGCCCCCCGGGTGCGCGCCTCGTCCGCGCGGAAGAAGCGCTCGAAGACCTGGGGCAGGTGCTCCGGGGCGATGCCCACCCCGTCGTCGGCGACCCGCAGCACGGCGTGCTGGCCCTCGAGCGCGACGCTCACCGTGACGTGCCCACCGCGCGGGGTGTGCTTCAGCGCGTTGTCGATCAGCGCCCGCAGCACCTGACGCACCCTCCCCAGGTGCGCCCTCGCGAACGCGGGCTCGGCCTTCGCGACGAGCGTGACGCCCCTCTCCAGGGCCATGGGCCCGAGGTCGGCGACCATCTCCTCGGCCGCGTCGCCGACCGCGACGGGCTCGATCGAGAGCGACTCCACCCCCGCCTCGAGCCGCGCCAGGTCGAGCAGGTCGCCGAGCAGCAGCGAGAGCTCGTCGGCGTCGGCGCTCAGCCTCCGCAGCTCGTCCTTCACGGAGGCCTGCAGCCCTTCGCCCTCGCGGAGCATCGCGTCGGCGCGGGCGCGCAGCACCGTGACGGGGGTCCGCAGCTCGTGGCTCGCGTCGGCCAGGAAGCGCTGCTGCCTCGCGAGGGCCGCCGCGATGGGACGCACCGCGCGACCCGCGAGGAAGGCGCTCGCCGCCGCCGCGAGCACCAGGCCCGCGACGCCGGTGACCACCAGCACCAGCACCGAGCGCCACACCGCGCGCTCCGGGGCCGTGAGCGAGCGCACGATCTGGACGGCCCCCGCGACCCTTCCCCCGATGCGCACGGGCACCGTGAGCATCCTCACCCGCGCCCCTGCGACCGTGCCCGACGAGCGCACCGCCGCGCCGTCGGCCTGCGCCGAGGCCAGCGCTCGGGCGTCCGGCAGGCCCGGCGGCATCGCCCGCCCGTCGACCCGCACCGCGGGAGCGGCGCCCCGCGCGGCGATCACGAACTGATCCGGCGAGGCCTCGGCGAAGTGCACCAGGCGGTCGTGATCGTCCTCCTCGGACGCTCGGCCGTGCCTCTCGTCGTCGCGCCTCTCGTCGTCGCGCTCGTGCCGGTCGGACCCGGCCCATGCGTGCGCCATGCGGGTCGCGGCGCGGGCTGCGCCGAGCTGCAGCTCTCGATCGATCGCCAGGTCGCTGACCCTCGCGATGCTGAGCGCCGCCGCGGTGATGGTCACCAGCAGGACGAGGCCGAAGACCGCGAGGTTCCACATCCCGAGGCGGGCCCTGATGCGCGACGGGGTCATCACGACCCCAGCTTGTAGCCGACCCCTCGGACGGTCTTGATGAGGGCGCGGCCAGGCGCCGCGTCGATCTTCTCTCGCAGGTAGTGGACGTAGGTGTCGACCACGTTGGCGCCCCCGTCGAACTCCCTCGGCCACACGGCCTGGATGATCTGGTCCCTGGTGAGCACCCGCCCGGCGTTGCGCATCAGGTACTCCAGCAGCGAGAACTCCCGGGCGGTGAGCTCCGTGCGGCGCCCGCCGCGCACGGCCTCGCGACGCGCCCGGTCGAGCACCAGGTCTTCGACGCGCAGCTCGCGCCCGCCGGGGTCGGCGTTGCGGCGCAGCAGCGCTCGGATGCGGGCCGTGAGCTCGGCGAAGGCGAAGGGCTTCACCAGGTAGTCGTCGGCGCCCGCGTCGAGCCCCGCCACCCGGTCGTCGACGGTGTCCCTCGCGGTGAGCATCAGGATCGGCGATCGCACCCCGCGCCGCCGCAGCCTCATGCTGATCTCGAGGCCGCTCATGGTGGGCAGCATCAGGTCGAGCACGATCACGTCGAAGCCCCCGGCCTCCGCGTGCGTCAGGCCGCGCGCTCCGTCGCCCTCCAGCACGACCTCGTAGCCCTCGGCCTCCAGGGTGCGGCCGATCAGCTCGCGCAGGCGCGCTTCGTCTTCCACCACGAGGATTCGCACGGCGCGGAGGCTAGCACCGCGGTCGGACTGATCCTGTGAAAGCTCTAAGCGAGGCCTCATGCGCGGCTCACACGAGGGCCTGAAGGTTGTGACCGCACCCGATTCCCACGGAGGTCGACCATGAAGAACGAAGACACGAAGCCAACCCCCCGGACCCTCGCCGCGGTCGCCGCCGCCGCGGGCGCCGTCACCCTCGCCGCGGGCGTCACCCTCGGCTCGCTGCTGGGCGTCGTGAAGATGCCCGCGGGCGCCCACAGCGCACCGACCAGCAGCGCACCGACCAGCAGCGCACCGACCCCGCCCGCCGCTCCGCTGACCGCCGCCCCGGAGCCCGAGGCGCAGCCCGCCGCGGCGCCCGAGCCGGAGCCCGTCGCCGACGAGGCCGAGGCCGAGACCGAGCTGCTCGCGCAGGCCCGGGGTCACGAGCGGCGAGAGCGGCACCACGAGCGCCGCCACGAGCGCCACGACGAGGCGGAGGAGAGCGAAGATGACTGAGCGACCCGACGCCCCCAAGGCGAGGCGCGCGCCCCCGAGGCTCGACCTGACCGACGTCGAGTGGAAGCTCGGGCTCGGCGCCGCGCTCGCGTCCGTGTTCACCGCGGCGTGGTTCGCCGTCGCGCAGCCGATGCCCGCCGCGACCCCGCCCGCTCCCGTGGTGGCGGTGGTGGCTCCGTCTGTGAGCGTCGCTCGCGCCCCGGTCTCCGCGACGCCAGCGCGGGTGGCGCCGAGCGCCCCGCCCCCTCGAGCGAGGAGCGCGGTCACCACCGTGGCCGTGGCGCGGCCCCGGCGCGCGGCCCGAGTGCGCACGAGGAGCTCGTGATGGGGAGCTTCCGCGCGATGGGCACGGAGGTCACGGTGCTCGCGCCGCACCAGAGCGAGCGCGACGAGGCGGCCCTCACCGAGCGCGTGGCCGCGGTCTTCGAGGACGCTGAGCGGCGGTTCAGCCGCTTCCGGCTCGACAGCGAGCTGTCGGCGCTGAACCGCGCCGAGGGGGCCGTGCGGGTCTCTCGCGCGATGCTCGACACGCTGCTCGCGGCGCGCTCCTTCGTGGCCCGCACCCGAGGTCTCTTCGACCCGGCGGTGGGCGCCTCGCTGATCGCCTCGGGCTACGACCGATCGTTCGCCCCTGGCGCCCTCGACCGCGACGAGTACCCGGCGTGGCCGGCTCGGGCGCGCTTCGACGAGGTGCAGATCGACGAGGCCGATGGGGTCGTGCTCCGGGCGGCGCACGTGAAGCTCGACCTGGGCGGCTTCGTGAAGGGCCTCACGGCCGATCGGGCCGCACGGTTGGTGGAAGGGGTCGCGGCGATCGACGCGGGCGGAGACGCCGTCCTGCGAGGGGACGGGCCGGACGGCGACGGGTGGCTGGTCGACGTCGAGGACCCTGCCGACGCGACGAGGGTGCTGCTCACGCTGCGGCTGCGGGATCGCGCCGTGGCGACGAGCGCCCCGAACCGGCGGCGGTGGCACCTGGGAGCGCGCGCGATGCACCACCTGATCGACCCGCGCACGGGGCAGCCCGCGAGCACGGACCTCGCCCAGGCGACGGTGGTCGCCTCGTGCGCGGCGGAGGCGGAGGCGCTGGCGAAGGCGGTGTTCGTGCTGGGCGCGAGCGAGGGCGCACGCTTCCTCGCGGCGCAGCCCGGGTGCGGGGGAGTGCTCGTAGAAGGTTCCGGCGCGGTGCGCTGCGTCGGGGAGCTGGAGGTGTGTGATGCGTAGGTCCATCGCTCGCGGCGTGGCCGCGGGAATCGTCGTGCTGCTGCTCGTCGGCGCCCTGGGCGCACGCCTCGACCTCTGGACGCTCGAGCTCCCTCGCCCGGAGGGCACCTGGGCCTGGACGCTCTCCCGCGCGGCCTCGGTGAGCGCGTACCTCGCCCTCACCCTCGACGTGCTCTTCGGCCTCTTCCTCTCGACCGCCGCCGCCGACCGCTGGATCGCTCGCGCCCGCAGCGTGGAGATCCATCGCTTCCTGTCGCTGGCGGCCCTCGGGCTCACGGCCGCGCACGCGCTCGCGATGCTCGGCGACCGCTACGTGCCCTTCGACGTGCTCGACATCACGGTGCCCTTCCTCGCGGGCTACCGCAGGCTCGGCGTCGGCATGGGCGTCGCGGCGATGTGGCTGGCGGTGCTCGTCCACGCGAGCTTCGCCCTCCGCGCGCGCATCGGCCCTCGCGTCTGGCGCGCGGTGCACTACCTCGCCTTCGTGGTCTTCGCGCTCGCCACCCTCCACGGCGTGACGGCGGGCACCGACACCCGCGCGACGTGGATGCAGCTCCTCTACGGCGCGGCCGGCGTGAGCGTCGCCGGGCTCACGCTCGTGCGGGTGGCGCTCGCCCTCGCCCCGCTCAGCCGCGGTCGCAGCGTCTCGACGCGGTGACGGCGGGCGACCTCCGACGACGGCGAAGCCCGCCGAGCAGGGTCAGCGCCCCCAGGGCGAAGGCCCAGCCCGGCGCGCGGCGCGAAGGCCCGGCGCCCACGCTGCACCCGCCGTCGTCCTCCACGGGCGCACCCGCATCGACCCCGACGTCGCTCACCGAAGGCACGTCGCTCACCGAAGGCACGTCGCTCACCGAAGGCACGTCGCTCACCGAAGGCACGTCGCTCACCGAAGGCACGTCGCTCACCGAGGGAACGTCGCTCACCGAGGAAACATCGCTCACCGAGGGAACATCGGCGGCGATGACCACGTCGGCCCCACCGTCGTCGCTCCCGGCGTCCGTGGTCGTCACGTCGGGGCCCGTGTCGCTCGTCGCGCCGTCGATGGCCATCGGCACGTCGCTCGGCCCTCCCGCGTCGACGACCACGGGCACATCCACCGGAGGCACACCCACGTCGACCGCCGCGGGCACGTCCAGCGGCATCACCCCAGCGTCGGGAACCACCACGCCGTCTTCGCGCAGGAAGGCCCCGCGCATCTGGTCGCCCGCCGTCTCCAGGCTGATGCTGTTGTAGACGAGCAGCGTCGAGCCCCGCTGGTCGGACGCCATCGAGAAGCGCTCGCCGAACCCCACCCTCGGACCGGCGCCGAGGTTGAACACGAACGGCGTCGCGTCGAGCAGCACGCCCGCCGGCGAGATGCGCGCGGCGTTCACCTGCTCGTCCTGCCGGGGGACCCACGCGACCACGAAGTTCACGCCATCGAAGACCACCGCGGGCCGCGCCCGGGCGAGGAGCCTCCCGCTCAGCGAGGCGATGCCCTCGGACGACACCGTGATCACCGGGCCGGGCGTCCCGTCGACCGCGAGGCGCGCCGCGCGCACGAGGCCAGACACCCCGCCCGTGGCCACCCAGGCCAGCATGTGCGTGCCCGCCCCGAAGGCGATGCTCGGCGTCGCGTAGGCCGCGGGGTCGTCGCCAGTCGCCTGGGCTGCCTCCCCGAGCGAGGGGAGCGCGAGCGGGGCGAACTCCACGAGGTCGCCGTCGGCGTTCATGCGCCGGGTGTAGAGCGCGGGCAGGGCGTAGACGAAGCGGAAGCTGGCGCCGTCGAAGTCCGCCGTGAGGCGGCTCGCGGGCGTGAAGCACACCGGCGCCGGGTCGAGCGTCTGCCAGTCGGCGCCAAGTCGCCGCGCGCAGCCGCCCTGCAAGAGCAGCCGCTGGGCGCCGCCGCGGACGATCCGGTCGGTCGCGCTGGTGAGCATCGTGGTCGGCCCCACGGTGCGCTCGGGAAGGTTGACGGTCGCCCGGCTGGATCCGCCGAAGACCTCCGCGGAGGTGCCGTGGAGCCCTACGCTGCCCGCGCCGAAGCCGAGCTCGACGCCCGGTCCGTCGAGGCGGTTGCCCGACAGGTCGAGGCGCGTGACCGCCCCCCGGTTGCCCATGGACCACCCTGCCAGGAAGGTCGTCCCCTCGAAGTCCGTCGACGGCCCCAAGGCCTCGACGTAAGCCCTGGCGAAGGGCCTGGAGCCGCCCACCCGCGCGCCGTTGCTGTCGAAGCGCCAGAGGCCCTCCGGCTCGGACATCAAGAACCCGCCTCGCAGGGGGCCCAGCCAGGGGTTCGATCCCGACGAGACCACCGTGCGCGGCGTCGCGTCGAGGCGCGCTCCCATGGCGTCGAAGCGCACGAGCCGGCGGAGGTTGGCGAGCAGGTACTGGGAGCCGTCCCACCAGGTCGAGAGGCTCTCCGTGAGGTCGACGTGCACCCCGAGGGCCGAGAGCGCCGTCATGTCGGCGTCGAAGAGCTGCGTGTACCCGCCGGTGGGCCTCGCCCCGGACGCGGTCGCAAACCACTTGAGGAAGATGCGCGCCCCGTCCGTGGCGACGGAGAGGTCGAAGCGCTCGCCGCCGGCGGTGGTCACCGGGCGGCCCTCGGGGTCGAGCACGGCCCCCGTCGCGGTCACCCTCGACACCCGGATGTCACGGCTCGCGCCGGGCAGCGTGGTGCTCCACCCGACGACGAAGCGGTCACCCAGGGCGACCACCGACTGCCGCGAGAACTCCCCCGCCGTGGTCCCGAGCACGAGCGCCGTCGCGTCGAGCAGCCGCCCGTCGGTGCCGACGCGTCGCGCGAGCACCCGGCCGTTGTAGTTGTACGCGACCAGGCAGGTCGTCGCGGTGCAGGCCACGCCGCCGACCATGAAGCCCGTCGGCGCCACCGACGGGGCCTCGACCGTCGTGGGCGTCGCGTCGATCGAGCGCCCGTCGGGGGCGAGGCGCGCCGCGAAGATGCCCGCCGGCAGCATCATGAACACCATCGCGCCCGAGCCGTAGGAGGCGGCCCACCCCGGGCGCATCGCCGGGGAGAAGGCCATGAACGCCGACGCAGGGACGCCCCGCAGCGACCCCGGCACGTACACCCCGCCCTCGTCGACGGCGCGCACCGTCAGCATCCCGGCGCCGGTACCGCGCACCCGCCCGGCGTGAAGGAGCAGGATCGAGGAGCCCGTCTGCACGACCTCGGGCACCGTGTCCGGGATGCCGAAGAGCACGCGCCCCTCGGGCAGCGACGCGGACAGCGCGAAGGACAGGCTCACGGTCGGGTCGAGCACCGCCGGGAAGACCGTCTGCGCCACCACCGCGGGCGGAACCTCCAGCGCGATGCGCCCTCCCTCCCAGCGCGCGGGCACCGCGGTGCGCGCCCCGTCGGCGCCCACCCAGGTCGCGTGCGAGTACCGGATGGCCACATCCCCTGGCGCCCTCAGGTGGAGCCCGTCGTCGCCCGCGTGCTCGAAGGTCGCCCCCGCGAAGGTCACGCCCACCGTCACCCGACCGCCCTCGGGTCGCTCGGCGAAGCGCCACGTCTGCTCGGCGCCCTCCGGAACCGACCGCCACCGCTCCTCGACACCGTGTTCGCGGCTGAGCGTCACGACCCCATCGGGGCCGACCGTAGAGCGCGCCACCGCGCCGAGCTCGCCGCTTGTCACCCGCAGCGCGACGTCGGGAGCGTCCTCCCAGCGCAGCACCACGCCGTCTCCCTCGGGCCTCGCGCGCACGACCGAGGGCGCACCCAGCGCCACGCTCGGGGAGACCGTCGCCGTGGTGGGCGCGCGCGACGCATCGTCCGCACAGCCGACCCCAAGCAGCACCGCCAGCCCGAAATCCCGCCGCGTCGTCGTCATCCCGAGACCTCCCTGCGAAGGACCGCTTCGATGCGCTCTCTTGCGCGAGAGTTCAAGGCACGCGAGACCGCTCCGCCCCTTCGCAGCCCGGCGCGGTACGCAACCTGCTGGGCTCTCCAGGCATGCGCCCCTTCTACCTCTCGGCCCTGCTCTCCATGGCGGCAACGGCCTCCCTCCCTGGCTGCCTCGACACCCAGGCCTGCACGACGGAGTATCGCTTCGGCGTCAACGTCACCCTGCGCAACGCGAGCAGCGGAGCGGCGGTCGCCGGGGCGACGGTGGTGATCGCCGAAGGGCCCTACCGCGAGACCTTGAGCGCCATCGGGCCGCCCGGGTCGTACGCGGGAGCGGGCGAGCGCGAGGGCTCGTACACGCTCAGCGTGGCGGCCCCGGGCTACGTCTCCCCCGCGGCGCGCACCGTCGTGGTCACCGGAGGCGAGTGCCACGTGAACGGCGTCAGCGTGACGATCGACCTCACCCCGCTGTGAGCGGGCGGCACATGGGCGCCGCGCTGGCGTTCGGAGTACGAGCGCGAGGCCGTCAGCGGGGATATCCCCGGTACGACCGCGAGGCCGTCAGCGAGGAGTCCCCGGTACGAGCGCGAGGCCGTCGGTAACCCGAGCCAGACCCTGAGCGTTAGCGAGGGGGAGAGCCCTCTAGCGTCGTCAGCGCGGTTCTCCGAACGCCGCGGTTCTCGGTGGAATCACCGGAGATTCCGAACACGTACTGACGACGCTAGAGGGCTCTCCCCCTCGCTAACGCTCAGGGTCTGGCTCGGGTTACCGACGGCCTCGCGCTCGTACCGGGGACTCCTCGCTGACGGCCTCGCGCTCGTACCGGGGATATCCCCGCTGACGGCCTCGCGCTCGTACTCCGAACGCCAGCGCCGCTGGGGCCATTTGACGCGGAGGCCCGCCTCGGGTCCTGATCCCGGCGCATGAGCATCCCCTACCGGGAGCGCTGGCGCGGTCCTCGTCCCCAGCGGCCTGGCATCACCCTGGCGGCGCTGGTGTTTCTGTGCAGCGCGGCGCTCTGCGCGTTCACCTCGCACAAGCTCGCGGTGATGTCGCGCCTGCGCGGCTGGACCCCTGGCGCTCCGCAGCGGGTGATGACCGTCGAGCACATCCTCCGCCGCTTCAACGCCTCGATGGGCGAGTACCAGCTCGTCGACGCGCACGGGGGGACCTGGAAGATGCAGCTCACCGCCGAGCAGCTCGACCGCATCGGCTACCACCAGCCCGTGGCGGTGCGCTGCCTGGAGGACGAGCGGGAGTGCTTCGTCCCCGACTCGGTCTACATCAGCGACGGCAACTTCGGCTTCGACCACGCGCTGCGCGCGCTGGAGTCCCTCGGGATGCTCGCCAGCGGGCTGCGCGTCGGGTGGCGGCTGCGCGCGTGGCGCCGCGAGGTGCGCGCGTGGGAGAAGCAGGCGCCGTCGCCCGTGGCGCAGATGCTGAACTGAAGCCGAGGGCGGGGCTTCGGCGACGAGGGCCCCATCCGCACCCTCGGAGTGGGCTACGCTCGGGCGATGTCAGGCGACGCTGCACGATCCGTCGACCCGGAGTTTCCCAACCTCCCGCCCGAGGTCGTGGAGGGCTACCGCAACGCGCCGGAGACGATGGTCGCGGAGGTCATCGACGGCGAGCTGTCGCTTCTGCCGCGGCCTCGCCTCGGCCACGCCAACGCGGCGACCGAGCTCGGGTCCGCGCTGCGGAGCGGCTTCGGGCGCAGGGGCGGCGGGTGGGTGATCCTCGCGGAGCCCGAGGTGCGGCTTGGACCGAAGCCCGACGTGGTGGTCCCCGATCTGGCCGGGTGGCGGCGCGAGAGGGTGCCGCCGGGCTTCCTCGAGGAGGCGCACGCGACGCTCGCCCCGGACTGGGTGTGCGAGGTGCTGTCCCCCTCGACGGAGGGCACCGACCGCGGCGCGAAGCTGGACATCTACCACCGCGAAGGCGTCGGGCACGTGTGGCTGCTCTCGCGGACGCTACGCTCCTTGGAGGTGTTCCGCCGCGCGGACATCGGGTGGCTGCTGGTGAACGTCCATCGGGGCAACGCCCGGGTGCGCGCGGAGCCCTTCGACGCGGTGGAGCTCGACCTCGCGGGGCTCTGGACGCTGTAGGGATCAGGGATGCGCCGTCAGCGCGGAGGCTCGCGGTGAGGGCGTAGAGGTTGGGGCCACGCGATGACGTCGAGGACCGCGACGGGAGTCAGGGGATTCGATTACGAGTGGCTCGCCAGCGATGCGTCGGGCCACGTGGGGTTCTTCTCCACCGCCGGCGGGGGCTACGTCCCGGAGGTGTGTCTTGAGGACGTGGACGCCTACGACGCGGCGGTCGAGGCCATTCTCTCCATGGAACCGTCCACCCACCATGCTCCGCAGGTGGAGCGTATCGACACCTGGCAGCGCATGGCCCAACGAGGGGTGTTCGCCTATGACGCCGACTACTTCGGAGGACCCTATCGCATCGTGGCGACTCCAGAGCATCCGATCCGGTCCGATGGATTGCCCGCGGCCGCGGCGTCGGTGGTCCGACGACTCACCCTTTCGCACCTGCGCTTCTCAGAGCTGAGCGAGGTAGCGGCCGAGCTCCTGGCACGTCGGTGAGTCATGGGTATACATGCCGAAGGCACTCGCCTGCTGCGGTGCACTCAGGGTTCGACTCCCACGGGCTCGGCTGGTCGAAGCGTTACAGCGGCGCGTGGGCGCAGCGGAATCCGTTGTTATTGAAGTGGTTCGCTGGAGCGCCCGGGTAGCGGAGCGCAGACCGTACTTCGGAGGATGGGGAGTCCGCCCAACCACCACCACGATTGACGCGGAACGTCCCGGCGGTCGGACCGGTCGGATCAGTCGCAGCGCCCGACTGGTAGCTGCCAAACCAGTCCTTCGTCCACTCCCAGGTATTGCCAGACATGTCGAACAAGCCGAATGGCGAGTTGCCCGATGGAAACGATTGGGCCGGACATGTGCTTGCCCGTACTCCGGCCCCGCTCCAGCAGAGTTGCGAGACTGGGGCGTCGTTGCCCCATGGAAATTTTCGACCATCGGACCCACGCGCCGCATATTCCCATTGGGCCTCGGTGGGAAGGTCACCGGTTCGCCATTGACAGTAGGCGCGGGCCTGATTCCAGTTGACGCAGTTGACGGGGTGGGTGCCGCGACCCGAAACACCCCAGTTGCAACCAGCCCCGGTGTCCGGTGCCGTGCATCCCGGAGCAACGCAGGAGGCATACGCGGCAACTGTGACCTCGGTGAAGTCCATGCAGTACGCCGAAAGCGTTACCGCATGCGGAGGTTGGGCATTGGTTGTCGTCGTGTCGGAATCGCCCATGGTGAACGTCCCGCCGGGAATGAGCACCATGCCAGTCGGGCACGTCCCGCCATCCACAATGATTGGCACGTCCGGGATATCCACCGTTGGAGGTACGTCGGGGACGTCCACCGTCGGAACGACGTCCATCACAGCGGGAACATCGGGGGCCATGGGCACATCGGGCACGTCCACCAGCACGATGTCGACGATGGGAATGTCCGAAGACAAAGGGACGTCCGCGACTTCGACATCCGTGGCGCCGTCTGCAATGGATCGATCTGTCGTGCTGCCATCGATGGCACTGCCTGCGTCTATGTTTGGGAGGAGAATGGGCGCTGACGGGTTGCACGCCGTGATGATGGCGACAGCGAGCGGCAGAAGACTGCGGTCAGGCATGTAGTTCCCCTCGGACTGGTGCGACGCGGCCGAGTATCGGCCTCTGCCGATGCGTCGTCTACATCCAGTCCGCAGGCGTCAGTTCTGCCGCTGGCGACACTCGGCGCCGGTGGCTGCGTGGACGGCCGTCACGAGGTCGACCTCGGGTGGGGTGAGCGCGGCCACGGGCAGCGGAGGCCGTGCGTACCCTCGGAGTGAGCTACGTTTGGGGCAGGAGATGACCGCGCTGCGGCTGCGACGCGCGGCTCCGCCGGTTCGGCCTGCGGCGGCGGAGCGGTTCCTGCGAGCGACTCCGACGCCCCCGGACGCGCTGCCGGATCACCCGGAGGCGATCGCAGCTCACCCGGAGGCGATCCGTGTGCTCCGGGGAGCGACGCCGGATCACCCGCGCGCGGTTCGGGCCTTCCCGCGCGCGATCACGGGGCTCCGCCGGTCGATTTCCCGCCAGCGCCCCCGGGGTTCCGGCGCACCGCCCGGGTCGGCGATCCCAGCGCCCGCGTTGGCGCGCCGCCGCAGGGAGACGAAGCCCACCGACGGAACGCCCGGGTGCGTCTCCCGCGCCCCCTGAAACGCCCGCACGATCGTCTGCAGGATCACGATGGTCGCGCCGTCGCACCAGTCGACCCTCTCCTGGGTGATCTTCACCTTAGGGGGTTCCGAGGACGGTCGACGCCTGGCTCGCGTCCCTGGCCAGCGAGGCTGCCGCGTCGAGGCGCTGGGGCGTGAGCCGGAAGAGCTGCGCCCGTCGCTGCACCGGCGGGTCCTTCGAGGCGAGCAGGGCGCGGCCCTCCTTGATGAGCAGCTCGAGCGACACCTCGGGGCCCGAGCTGGGCGAGCCGTGCGCGGCTGGCGCGAGGGCGTGCGTGACGGCGACGCCCACGGTGGCGCTCTGGGCGACGGCGCGCACCGTGTCGGCGAGCTTGCGCTTCTCGGCGCGGGCCCGCACCAGCACCCGGGCGGCCTCGGCCTCGGCGCCCGCGGCGCCGGTACGCTCGCTGGCGGCGGCGCCGCGGAGCTGCTCGTGGGCGCGGGTATCCTCGGCGGCGGCCCAGGCGGCGACGCGCACGACGTCGAGGGAGAGGTCGACGGCCTGCTGCTCGGCGGCGGGGGCGCGCTGGAGGAAGCTGGCGGTGACGCCGAGGACGCGCAGCGAGTCGTCGGTCACGCGCGGGGTGGCGAAGTCGTTGCCGAGCTCGATGAGCTCCTCGTCGGAGTAGGCCGCGGTCAGGAGCCGGACCTCCTCCAGCGTGGCCGCGCCGAGCTGGGCGGAGAGCGCGGCGACGTCCCGGACCGTGGGGCGGTAGGGGTCGTCCGACGGGGTCGCGACGGCAGGCGGCGAGGCGGGGCGGGGCGCGGGCGTGGTGCGGGATGCGGGCTTGCGGGGAGTCTTGGCCATCGGGGGGAACGCTCCTCTCGCGAGGGCGACGCGCCGGTGCGCCTCCCAACGCGACGAAGACGCTGTCGAAGCGCGGCCGGAAGGCGCAAGCGGGTCGTGAGGGGACCGGAGTTCGGACGAGCGCGAGGGTGTCGGCGGGTAAGTCCCCGGTACGACCGAGAGGCCGTCGGCGAGTAAGTCCCCGGTACGACCGAGAGGCCGTCGGTAACCCGAGCCAGACCCTGAGAAGGTCAGCATAAAGGTCCCGCCGGACGTGCCCGGAGCCCTCGCGATCTGCTGGTGGCTCGTCGATCGTGCGAAGCGAGTTCGTCCCT
>SCUS01000161.1 GCA_004297725.1 Myxococcaceae bacterium
GTTCACGGAGTACAGCGAGCGGCTCGCCGCGCGCCCCGCGCTGCAGCGCGCCGACGCGAAGAACGCCGCCGTCATGAAGGAGCACGGGCTCGGCGGCTGACGCGCGGGTTCTTCTCGTCCGGCGCGACCGCGAGGTCGGGACCATCGCGCTCACCACCACCGTGTACGGCGCGGCGGACATTGCGGGTGTCGAGCTTCTACGTGTTCCGCTCGCAGCGGGGCCGGGGGACCGGGCGGCGCGCGCTCGACCGCCTCCGCGAGCTCGCCGCCGCGCCATACGCGGCGGTGGCGCCGGCGGACTGATGCCGATTCGCTGTCGATATTGCCAGAGTGAGGCCGCGGTCCGCGTCACCGACCGGTGATGCTCACGCCTGGGAAGGTCAAAGGCAGGACGTGGAGGCCGACGCGCTACCGGGATCGCCTGCGCCCGTCGCGTAGATCGTGCAGGTCTCGCCCGCCACGCCGACCGGGATCGCCGCGGACCCGGTGCAGTCCACCGCGCCGCTCGAAGGCGTGGAGCCCGTGCAGACGTAGTTGCAAGACGTGGCGTTGGTGCAGTTCCACGAGACCGTCGGCGCGGCGCCGCACGCCATGCGGGGCCCCCAGCTGGCGGTGCAGCTCGCGGCAGGCGGGGAGCAGGTGGTGCTAGCGCTCGCGGTGCCCGCCCCTCCGGGGCCCGTGGCGTTGATCGCGCAGGTCTCGCCCCCTGCCCCGACCCCGATCGGAGCCGTGCCGGAGCACGCCACCGTGCCGCTCGCCTCGGTGGTCCCGCCACAGACGTAGTCGCACGACGTCGCGTTGGTGCAGTTCCACGAAACGGTCGCCGTGCCCCCGCAGGTCACGCGCGGTCCCCAGGTGACGGTGCAATTCGGTCGCGGAGCGCCGATGCAGGACACCGACGCGGAGGCCGAGGTCATGGCGCCGCCGGCGCCGACGGCGTTGATGGTGCAGGTCTCGCCCGATACGCCCACGGTGTACGGCGCGGAACCGCTGCAAGGCACCGCGCCGCTCGAGGGCGAGGTGCCCGTGCAGACGTAGTTGCAGGACGTCGCGTTGGTGCAGTTCCAGGTCACCACGGCCGCGCTCCCGCACGCCGGCGCCGGGCCGAACGACGCGCTGCACGCCGGCGGGGGGACGCAGCTGGCCGAGGCCGAGGCCATGGCCCTCGCGCCGCCGGCGCCGACCGCGTTGATGGTGCAGGTCTCACCCGCACCGCCCACCGTGACGGGCACGGAGCCGGCGCAGTCCACCGCGCCGCTCGAGGGCGAGGTGCCCGTGCAGACGTAGTTGCAGGACGTCGCGTTGGTGCAGTTCCAGGTCGCGACCGCGGTGCCTCCGCACGCAGGGGCCGGGCCGAACGATGCGGTGCACACGGGCGGTCCGCTGGTCCCGCCGCAGGAGACCATCGCGGTGGCGGAGCCGGCGGCTCCGTCGGCGCCGACGGCGTTGATGGTGCAGGTCTCACCCGCAACGCCCACCGTGACAGGCACGGAGCCGGCGCAGTCCACCGCGCCGCTCGAGGGCGTCGTGCCCGTGCAGACATAGTTGCAGGACGCGGCGTCCGTGCAGTTCCAGGTCACGACCGCGGTGCCTCCGCACGCAGGGGCCGGACCGAACGACGCGGTGCAGACCGGACGGGACAGACAGGTGGTGGAGGCCGTGGCCATGGCCGTGGTCCCACCGTTGCCCGAGGCGTTGATGGTGCAGGTCTCGCCCCCGACGCCCACGGTGACGGGCGTGGAGCCCGTGCACGGCACCGTGCCGCTCGAGGGCGTGCTGCCCGTACACACGTAGTTGCACATCCCGATGGTGTTGGTGCAGCTCCAGGTCACCACGGCCGGACTCCCACACGAGACGCGCGGCCCGAAGGACGCGGTGCACGTGGGCGCCCCCCCGGCGATGCAGGTCGTGGAGGCGGAGGCCGTGGCCCTCGCGCCGTCGGCGCCGACGGCGTTGATGGTGCAGGCCTCACCCGCGCCGCCCACGTTGTAGGGCAGGGAGCCGGTGCACGGCACCGCGCCGCTCGAGACCGTCGTGCCGGTGCATGCGTAGTCGCAGGACGCGGCGTTGATGCAGTTCCAGGTCACCACGGCCGCGCTCCCGCAAGCGGGCCGGGGCCCGAAGGAGGCGGTGCACGCGGGCGCCCCGCCGGCCCCGCGGCAGGAGACCGTCGCGGTGGCGCTGGCCCTGGTGCCACCGGCGCCGGCGGCGTTGATGGTGCAGGTCTCGCCCGCGACGCCCACGGTGTACGGCAGGGAGCCGGAGCACGGCACCACGCCGCTCGAGGGCGAGGTGCCCGTGCAGACGTAGTTGCAGGACGTCGCGTCGCCGCAGTTCCAGGTCACGACCGCGGTGCCACCGCACGCGGGGGGAGTCCCGAAGGTGGCGGTACAGGTGGGCGCGACTCCGGAGCAGCTCGTGCTCGCCGACGCCATGCCGGAGATGCCGTTCGCGCTGGTCGCGCTGATGGTGCAGGTCTCGCCTGCCATTCCGACCGTGATCGGCGCCGCCCCCGAGCACGCGATCGGCCCGTTCGCGGCCGTCGAGCCGGTGCAGCTGTACTCGCAGCGCGTCGCGTTGGTGCAGTTCCAGGTCACCGTCGCCGAGCCCCCGCAGGCCGCGGGGCTCGACCAGGCGACGGTGCAGTTCGGCGGCACGCTCCCCGCGTCGATGACGCCGCAGCGGCCTGCGACGCAGGTCTCGCCGGGGCTGCACGCGGTCCCGCACGTCCCGCAGTTGAGGGAGTCGGAGGCGATGTTCACGCAGCGCCCGCCACAGTTCGTCTGGCCCGAGGCGCAGCCGCAGCGACCTCCGATGCAGGGCGTGCCTGCCGGACATGCGCTACCGCATGCCCCACAGCTGAGCGGGTCCGAGGTCAGGTCCACGCAGGCGGTTCCGCAGCCTGTACGGCCCACGGGGCACGCGCAGCTGCCCGCGATGCAGCGCCGGCCGGGAGCACACGCGGTCCCGCAGGACCCGCAGTTGTCGACGTCGGTGCGCGTGTCCACGCAGAGGGTGACCCCGGCGGTGGTGCACATCGTCCCGCTGCAGGTGGTGCCGCACACACCTGCGCTGCAAAGCTGCCCGGCGGCGCAGGTCCGGCCGCAGGCTCCGCAGTTGGCGAGGTCGCTGTTGATGTTGACGCAGCTCGATCCGCACGCCGTCTTTCCCGGCGCGCAGCCGCACACGCCCCCGTTGCACGTCTGTGACGGGCTGCACGCGACGCCGCACGCCCCGCAGCTGGTCGGGTCAGAGCTGGTGATGACGCAGCTCGCGCCGCACGCCACCTGCCCGAGCGGACACACGCACCCGCCGTTGAGACAGGACTGGCTGCCGCCGCACACCCGGCCGCACGCTCCGCAGTTGGCCGCGTTGTTTCCGGTGTACACGCACACGCCGTCGCACCGGACCTGCCTCGGGAGGCAGGTCTCCCCGGTCGCGTCGAGGTCGCCATCCGGCATCGCGACGTCCCCCGTGCCGGACCCGTCGGATCCGTCGATGCCCGCGCCGTCGCTGAGGCCGCCGTCGCTGAGGCCGCCGTCGTTGAGGGCGCCGTCGTGGAGGGCGCCGTCATTGAGGGCGCTGCCGTCGTCGAGGGCACCGTCGTCGAGGGCGCTGCCGTCGTCGAGGGCGACGTCGTTGGGGTCGCCGGCCTCGACAGCGCCGTCGGACACGTCAGTGCCCACCAGCACCGAGCTCGAGGTGTTTCCGCACGCCGCCGCCAGCGTGAGGAGTGCTACCAGCAGGGGTCGTCTCAGGAAGCTCTTGGTCATCGATGCCTCGCGCTGGGTGCGGCGCATGGGTTGAGTGTGTGACCCGGAGGTCACGGGGAGTTCGTAGGGCCAGCGCGACAACGGCACAGGTGCGCCCGGAGTGCGGGAGTCGCTGAGATCTCTATCATGCGAACGGCATCCGGTACGGTCCGTCGGGCTGCGAGCCCAGGACGGAGAGCGGAAACCGCAGCGCCAGCAGGGCCCGCGAGGACGCGCAGCAGCCCGACGCGCCCGCGAAACAGTGGCGGTCGTGTCGGGCCCGCACCTGGGCGGTCTCGCCGGGGCGCTCTTGTTGCGGATGGCAGAACGTCACATCGAGCGCCGGGTTCGCGGTGTGCGGACGCGGCCGACGCTTCAGCGTGCGAAGCGTCGCACCCACGAGTCCATCGCCGCTTCGCGGTGGCGGCGCCCATGCCCGGGAGTGTGATAGGCCTCATGCGGCGCACACCTCGAAGGCGAGCGGACGCTGCAATGCGAGGGCGGAGACCTGTGGTGTTCTACTGTTTCGGGCAAAACAACCCCGGGGGCTTCTTCGAGGGGGCGCAGGTCCTCATCGTCGAGGCGCTGGACCCGGCGGAGGCCGAGGCCCTCGCCGAGCAGGCGGGTGTCTACTTCGACGGCGTCGCCAGCGGACGGGACTGCGAGTGCTGCGGCGATCGCTGGTACCGCGACGCGGACGGATTCCCGACGCTGGAGGAGGCGATCGCCTCCATTCCAGAAGAGCGTACCGCGGACGAGTCCGGCCCCCTGTATCGGGTCATCCGCCGCCCCATCGAGTGACAGGTACGAGCCCGGCGAATCGGCGACACCATGGCCCGCGCCGCGCCGCGCAGGCGCTCAGCGCTTCACGCAGGTGACGTTGTAGAAAGGGTACGAGCCCCCCGCCACCGGCTCGTCGATCTCCGACACCTCCGTGATCCCGTACGCGCCGAGCTCACGCGCCACCGAGGCCTCGTCGTAGAAGAACATCGGCATGCCGGGCGCGCGCTCGTACCAGTCCTCGCCGAGCTTCGGGCCCTGGCCGTACATGGGCGCGCTCTTCGAGATGAGCGTGAAGATCATCGAGCCTCCCGGCCGGAGCTGGCGAGAGCAGTCGGCGAAGAACTTCGCGCGCGCCGCCGCGTCGAGCAGGTACGCGAGCCCGTAACAGAACACGCCGTCGTACTCGCGCTCGTCGAAGGGCATCGCCTCGACCGATCCGTGGTGGATCGGAAGGTCGAGGCCGAGCTCCGAGCGAGCGATCGCGATCGCCGTCGCGGAGACCTCGATGCCGGTCACCGACATGCCGCTCTCGACGAAGGGCTTCGCGTTGCGCCCGTAGCCGATGCCGGGGATCAGGATCTCTCGCGCGCCTCGCGCCACGAAGTGGTCACGCGCGAGCAGCGCCGAGCGCGTCGGCCCGTCGCCCCACATCACCCGCTTCGCCGCGAACATGGACTCCCAGATTTCGGTCATCCCACTGCTGTAGCCCGGCCATCCGACCCGCGACAGGGCGCGGCTTTCGCTCCCATCGGCGACTCTTCGCATCGAGCCGACAGACCGCTCTCGTCGTCGTCGACGTGTCGATCTCAGCCGCCGCCGAGCTGCGCGTAGAGCGCGCGCCACGCCCCCGTCCACGCTCCCTCGTCGAAGCGCAGCGTCACGTTGACGTCGCGGCCGGTCACGCCCAGGAAGACGCGCCCGGTCGCCTCATCGCGGGCCACGTTCACCTCGGGGCCCTCGGCGTCGGACGACTGCCACGGCAGCGGGCGCCCCGGGGGGCCGTACGGCGGCTCGCCGACGAGGGCGAGGCGCGCGAGCACCACGAAGGGGATGGGCAACCGGAGGCCCGCGCCTTCGGGGAAGCTCGACGCGGTGAGCACGAGCTCCGGCGCGTCGGCGGAGCCTGCGAGCGAGAGCGCGGGCCGCTCGACGTGGGGAGCGTGATCCCACGAGGTCGGGTCGAAGAAGCACGCCGACGCGGAGCCACGCAGCCAGTCGCGGCCCGGCGTCGAGAGCCCGTCGGGCAGTGACGCGTCGAGGATCTCCCGGAGC
>SCUS01000019.1 GCA_004297725.1 Myxococcaceae bacterium
AGGTCAGGCGGTCGCACTGCGGCATGTAGACGATCGTGCCGTGGGGCCCCAGGCGGTCCGCGAAGTCGGCGCCGCCCGGCACGAGCAGGTGCTGCTCGCTGCGGTCGGTCGGGTAGACCATCAGCTTGTCGAACAGCTCCGCCACCTCGTCGGGCAGCTCGGGCATCAGCGTCGGTTCAGCCAGCTCGACGAGGTTGCGCCGGTCCTTGCCCAGGGCCTCGAGGTCGAGCGTCATGTTGTAGAACGCGTTGGGCTCCTGCCACGAGTACAGCTCCATCACGGGGCTCATGCTCAGGGCCGCCGTCTTCATCCCCATCCCGAAGCGGCCGATGCCGGTGCGGTTGCCGAAGGACATCGAGCCCCCGAAGGAGGTCGCGACCCTCAGCACCGGCGCCGCCATGCCCGCCCCGTTGTCGTAGACCGCGGCGTCGATCTCGTACTCGCCCTTCTTCCCCTTCTGCCGGAAGTAGACGCGGATCTCCTTCGCGCCCGCCTGGATGGCGTTGTCCACATGCTCGCAGAGGGCGGAGGTGGTGTGGTTGTACCCCACGTCCCGCAGCGACTGGACCATCGTCTGCGCGAAGAAGAGCGGGACCGTGGCGCTCTCCTTGAGGATGCGCCCCATGACGGCCTTGCCGCCGCGCGGCGCGTTCGGCCCCCAGTTGAGGGAGGCGGCGTCGGTCGGGTCGGTCGAAATCGGATCGTTCGAGGACATGGCTCAGCTCCTTGGTCTGTGACGCCGCTTGTTCGGCGTCGGGCGAGGCCAGCATCGTGGCGCTCACCCCTGTGGAGCTGGGGATCTGGTTTTGTTACGGCGTGTCTGCGAGGGCGTGATCAGCGGGTACGAACACGAGGCCCGCGCCGCTGCCGCCCACCACGGCGAAGCACGCCGCCCGAAACGACACGCGGGGGTTGTCGTGGCCGGGCGGGGTCCCCTCGCAGGCGACCGGGAGCACGGCTATCGGCGATCGAGGTAGTGCCGCTCGCCGTTCATAGAGGTGTACGGTCGCGCCGGGCAGGCGTGTGCCGGAACCGCGCGGCGCACCAGCGATGGGGCGTTGGCCGCGAGCAGCACGAGGATCTGGAGGCCGACGACCACCCACGCCGCGCGGGCATCGCGGCGGGCACGCGCGATGACCTCAACCGGGTCGGCGGTGAGCCAGCCGACAGGCACGCCGGTGGGCGCCGAGCGGTAGGCGTCCCCCTCCCCGGACACGCGCACCAGCAGCGCCGGGCCTGCCCGAAACGCGCCGCCCAGCAGCGTGGGCAGGCCCTCGCCCAGGGCCGCCGTGACGGGATCGAGCGGGCGCAAGGCGTGATCGGCGCCGAGGGCCGCAGCGAGCCAGCGGGCCCGCTCAGCGCGGCGGAGCGCGAGGCGCGCGGTGATCGCGACGGCGCCGGCGGCGGTGATGACGGCGACGTACTCCCAACCGAAGAGGCCCTGCGAGCGGGCGTGGAGGCGGCCGAGCGCGCCAGAGCCGACGACCAGGGACATGGCCAGCAGCGTCGGGTGCTCGAAGGCGTCGGGAGCGGCGGCGTCGCGGCGTCGCGCGATGCTCGCGACGAAGCGCGCGTGCAGGGCGACGAGCGCGAGCGCCGCGGCGGACCCGGCGAATAGCGCGACCGACCGACCCGCGCCGGGGCCGACGTCGAGCGCGACGTTGAGGGCCGCGCCGCCCCACGGGACGGTCACGACGGCGGCCAGCGCCGCGCCGGCGACGGGCGCCCAGCGCGCGGCGGCGAAGGCCCGCGGCCGGACGAGCGCGAGCCCGCTCGGGACGACCACCAGCCACACGACCATCAGCGCCCACGACCCGCCGAGAAGCTCGCAGCGGCGGCTGGTGAGCCAACTCCCCATCGGGAGGCCGACGCACGCGAACACCAGCACGCTGGCCTCGACGACGAGCGCGCGCGCCGTCGTCCAGGGGGCGAAAGGGTCAAGCGGCGTCACCGCCCGATGATACCGTCCCGGCCGCGAGCAGTTACCCACGAAACCGGGGGCCGCACGGCGCACGACAGTCTTCCATCCCAGTCACTGGACATGCTCTCGGAGGACGTCTCTCAGCCGCGTAAGCGAGGGACCCTCCAGTCGAACGTGGCCCACCGCGTGCGACCTGGTCACGCCGAGCTGTTCGAGTTCCACCGCGTGGTGAACGCCGCCCGCGCCGGACCCACGCAGGTAGACGTGAGCGCCGACCACGCGAGCGTTGCAGGGCAGGGCGACCTCGGTCTCAGGCGAGAACGAGAGGAGCAGGCGGCAGTCCTGGGAGGGGGACTCCAGCCGGAGCAGGAGGCAGCCTCCGCGCGCGGCCACCTCGTCGGCGAGGGGGCCCTCCCACGACGTGAGGCCGTAGCCGAGGTCGGGGTCGAACGGAGCGGCCTGCACCCCGTCCCCTTCGATCCGTTCGGCGCTGTAGTACGCGCGCCTCAAGCGGATCGTCTCCGAGTCCAGGCCGTACCTCGACTTGAGGAACGCCCGCGTCTCCGCGAAGTCCGATCTCATCGGCGCGAACGTCTGCCCCGCGCGGTCGAAGAGGTGCTCGATCACTTCGTAGCCGTGCCGGAGCATGTCCAAGCAGTGCCGCGTCATCTGCACCCGCGAGTGCTTGATGACACCCAGCCGCTCTTGGGCAGCCAGGTCCTCTGCAAGCGCTTCTGGCCGGTCGATCAGCCAGTAGAAGGCGGCGCGGCGTTCGTCCGAGCTCTCGGCGAACAGCGCCTGCCGGTCGAAGAAGAGCATGAGGGAGCGGTGGAGGCGCTCGTCGTGGAAGACGCCGAGCATGCGCTCGAGCGAGATGGTCGGAGGCCGCCGGCTGAACGCGCTCGAGATGTTGGGGAGGTCCTCGCGTCGAGAGACCGTGGGCTCGCGGGCCAGCACCGCGAGGGTCCGCTCGACGCTGGTCAGCGTGCTCGCGAAGTCCACGAGGACGTCCCTCGCCAAGTCGCTCGCGTCCTGGCGCCGCGTCAGCACCCGCTCGAAGGTCTTGGTCACCCCCAAGGCGAGGAGGGTGCCGACGAAGCTGAGGATGGGGATGCAGCCGACGTCCATGGGAACCTTGAACCGCCTTCTACGGGCTCACTTCTTGTCAGCCGGCGGTGCGGGCGGAGGGTTGCTCTCCTTCGGCATCTGGTTGGTGATTAAGCCCGGGTCTCGCCCGTGGTCCTGGCGAAACTCGCCTTGGCGCGGGGGCCGCGGGTCGGGGTGTTGGCGCTCGATGTTCGGCTTCTTGGTAGTCATGGCTCTCTCGACGATCGGGGTTGGGGGAAGCGTTCAAAGGCCGTGTGCGGGCAGTTCGCTCGTCAGATCGGGGCCGGTGGGCGGCGCTAGGCCGACAGGGGGATCCGCACGCACGGCCGCATCGGCACGAGGATGTTCGCGTAGGCGCGCACGACCTGGTTGTAGAGGTCGGCTACCTTCGGGGCCTTCACGCTCACCACGAGCGCGTACGGGATCGGGAGCTGCTCGGCGGCCGCGGTGCCCTTGCTGCGGTGGTGGTAATAGATGTCGAAGCACGGCTCCTTGAGCGACTTCGCGAGGAACGTCCGGGAGCTGCGCAGCACGGGCTCCCACTTGTGGCCGTCCTCGCGCGTCTCGTACTCGGGCACGCCGTACAGGTGTGACGCGGAGAAGAACGAGTCCGTCTTGGGGTGGGCGGACGTCGAGCCGTCGTCGTAGCGCTTGAACTTGTCGCGGTGCGGGCGGAAGGAGACCTCCAGCCCGCTGCGGGTGTAGACGCCCGGGTAGCCCGGATCGACCTCGGGCGCGATCAGGAGAGTCGCCGAGAGCGTGACCTTCCCCGCCAGGGCCACCCTCGGGAGGGGGATCGGCGCCCGGAGGTGCTCCTTCACGGGGAGCTCGCCCTGGAACACCACGACCGCCTCGTCGTCGTCGCAGGTGACCAGCATCGACGAGTCCGACTCGAAGCGCCCCCAGCCGACGTGGGGCTGGGGGTGCTTGGCCGGGTCCGCCCGGTGGATCAGCAGCGCGCGGGCAGTGAGGGGCGCGAGGTCGCGGCCGATCTGCACGCGCGCGGACAGCGCGTTGCGCAGCGCAAAGGGCGACGCGAAGCTGGTGCCCTGGACGCCGCGCGCGCGGAGGCCGGGGCCGAGCACCATGAAGGGCTCCTCGTCGGAGCCGCCGAACGCTACGCCGTCGGGCTTCACCACGCCGGGGCTGCGCCCCGGGCCGACGCAGCTGTAGGCCGCCCTCTGCCAAGCGGCCCCGGCCCGGTGAGACGCGCCGACGGCCAGCACGTTCACGCCGTCCGCGGGCGGTTGGACCCGGTTGGAGCCGCTCTCCGCGTCGAGCTCGCCGTCGTTGCCCGCGGCGATGGTCGCGAGGACCGCGCCGTGCGCGAAGCGCTCGTCCAGCGAAGCCGTCCACAGGGTGACCTCGTCGTCCGCCACGGCGATGTTCGGGCCCACGCTGATGTTGGCGTACCCGTACTCGGCGGGGTGCGCGTCCAGGAAGCCCAGGATCCGGTCCAGGGCGTCCACGCACTCGAGGTCGCTCGGGCTCGTGCCCGTGCCGTCGTCGAGGATGCGCACATGGTCGATGTGACAGAGCGGTCGCGGCAGCCGACCCGCCTTCGAGAGGGGTCCGAAGGCGAGCGCCGCCGTCACGCTCAGGCCGTGGGCTTCGTACTGCGGCACGGCGGGGCCGATGCCGTCCGGCTCGACGTACGTGACCCACGGGGCGAGCCGCGCGCGCTCCGACTTCGGCAGGCCGCCATCGAAGACCACCGCGCGGACTTCGTCATCGATGGGTCCCTCCGTCGGCAGGTTCACCGGGAACCCGCCCATCACGCGCAGCACTGCCGGCTCGCAAGGGCGCAGCGAGGGCATCCCGCGTGCTACGCGCACGAACGTGAACGCCGCCAGCTCGCCGACCGTCTCGGCCGCCACCCGCACCGGCACGAACCCCAGGCCCTGCACCCGGCGCAGGCGTCCCATGAGCGGCCGCGCCCCGCGCCGCTCCGCGTAAGCCTCGAACGCCTCGACGATGGCCTCGTCGTCGGCGTTGTGGAGCACCACCTCGAGGAGCACCTCGTCCCGGTCTGCGGGGATCGAGCGGAGCTTCTCGGACGCTGTGAAGGCGGCCAGGTCCTCGACGTGGGGCAGGTGGCGCGCGCCGCGGGTCTGCTCAGTCCACGCTCCCACCTGTGCGGCCCACCGGGTGAAGCTGTCGCGGGGCCCCGCGATGAAGATCTCCTCGGTGACGGCGCGCACCGGATGGAGCTGCACCCCCCACTGCTCGGGCGTGATGGCTCGCGACCGGCTACCCACCGCCCGCACGCCGGCGGCGATCAGCAGCTCGTTGGGGAAGTCGCTCTTCGAGATGTATCGGGGGTGCATGGTCAGGATCGCGACTGCCTCTCCGCGCGGGCAGGCGTCCCGCGGCATCGCTCGCATCGCACCCCCCACGACTGCGAGCCTCTGCGCCACGCGGGTGCGGGCGTTGTTGAAGTCGTACGGAGGGTTCTTGTCGCCCCCGCCCGAGGGCACTTCGACGGGCTCGGTGAGGCGCTCACCGCGACCGAGCAAAAAGTTGTTCTCGCGCGCCATGGCCCTTCAACCCTTCTATTTCCGGCCGCCCGTCGGGGCGCCCTTGCCCAAGTGCTTGCGGATCGTGTCGCGGGAGAGCCCCGTGATCTGGGAGATCGTCCGCTGCGAGCGCTTCTGGCGTTCGAGCTCGCGGGCGAACTGTAGTTTTCGCTCCAGCGGCGCCGCGCGGACGAGTTCGCTCGTCAGCTCGGTCAGCGCCTCGCTCAGCGGGATGCCCCGCAGCACCGACGCGCGACGCGCGGCGTTCACCTGCCGGGCGACGTCCGCGAAGGACTGGCCGCCAAGGAGGGCGGCCAGGGTGTCGAGGATCTCGCCGAGGTCTTCGGCCGCCGACGCGCCGAGGAGCCTCTCCACGGACGACCGAATCTCCGGGACAGTCGGACACGGGAACTCGATCACCCGATCGAAGCGGCGCCACACGGCGGCGTCGAGCAACTCAGGGTGGTTGGTCGCCGCCAGCAGCACCCCGTCGCTCGGCCACTGGTCGATGGCTTGGAGGAGCACCGTGACGAGGCGCTTGAGTTCCCCGACCTCCGCGTCGTCGTTGCGGCGCTTGGCGATGGCGTCGAACTCGTCGAGCAGCAGCACCGCGTGCTGGTGCCGTGCGTAGTCCAGCACGACCTTCAAGTTGAGCCCCGTGCGCCCCAGGTAGGAGCTCATCACGGCCGCCAGGTCGAGCGTGAGGAGCGACCGCCCGAGGCGCTGGGCCACCCAGTGGCCCGCCATCGTCTTGCCGACGCCGGGCGGGCCGATGAAGAGCAGCGAGCGGACGGGGGACAGGCCGGCCGCGCGCAGCTCCGCCTCCCGGTCACGCTCCAGCAGAAACTCCCCGAGCGCCTTCTCGACGGCCGCGGGCCACGTCGGCTCGATCGCCACACCCGGCTGGTCGTCGCGGCGGATGAGCTCGGCGCGGCTGTCGTTGTCCGCGGGGATGGGGAGCCTGGAGGCCTCGCGGGTCGGGGGGCTGGCCGACGCAAGGGTCAGCACCGCGTTGATCTGCTCCTTCAAGTCGGGCCGACGCCCCGCCAGCGACCGGAGGGAGCGCCGAACGACGGCAACGAGGTCGGGCCGTCTCCCCTCCAGGGCGAGCCTCGCGATGTGGACTAAATCTTTCTCGATGTCTGACATCTAGCCCGTTTCTGCATTTATACGCTGAAAGAAAGCATATCCAAGGTGGACTAAACGGTCAAGCATCTCCTCCATCTAGTCCATGAGACGCTTCGTTCCGAGAGGATCACCCCCGACATCGCGGCCTCGCGCCGCCCCACGTTGCGTGGGGACGCGCGCTCGACCGCCACCGCGGCGCGAGGTTCACGTCGATGAGCGGGTCTCGGTCCCGTTCTCGGTGGTCTTCACCTGGGCCTGCTTCGAGACGATGAGCCGGCTCTGCTTCACCGTCACCTCGTCGAGGCGGGTGTGGCGCGCGTTGGGCATCGAGTACGTCGGATCGACGGCGTCCACGCGCCGGT
>SCUS01000162.1 GCA_004297725.1 Myxococcaceae bacterium
CGCCACACCCAGATCCGCCGGGCAGGCCGCCGCGCTACCCGTGCAGCTCTCCGCAACGTCGCAGCCGCCGCCGTTGTTCGCGCGGCACACCGTCGTCGAAGGCAGGAACACATCCGCCGGACAAGCCGCCGCGCTGCCCGTGCAGGTCTCGGCCGTATCGCAGACACCCGCCGAGGCGCGGCACACCGTGCCCGCCGCCGAGAGCGCGTCCGTCGGGCACACCGCGCTCGAGCCCGTGCAGGTCTCGGCCGGATCGCACGCACCCACCGACGCACGACACACCGTGCTCGACGGGACAAACGCGTTCGCCGGACAAGCCGAGCCGGTGCCGTTGCAGGTCTCCGCCACGTCGCAGCCGCCCGCAGCCGCCGCACGGCACACGGTGCCCGCAGCCACGTTGCCCCAGGCCGTCGGCCCCGACACCGTGGTCGTCGGCGCGACGCAGGCCTGGCAGTTGTTCGCCGGGTTCAGGTCGCCGTTGTTGAAGCAGACCCCGCCGATGCGGCAGAAGCCCTCGTCGACGAGGCCATCGCAGTCATTGTCGATCCCGTCGCAGAACTCCGCCGGGAACGAGCCCGACGGCGCCGCGCAGCCCGGCATCCCGCAGGTGCAGCGGGAGATCGACAGGGTGTAGTTCGCACACATGCCGCCGGTGCCGGCGGGCCGATAGACCCGGATCAGCACCGTCTGCGGCCAGGTCACGTTGCGCGTCGAGAAAGCCCCCGTCGGAGAGCCGCCGCCCGGCGACACGTTGTCCGTGAACTGCCAGCTCTGGAGGTCCATCCCGCAGGAGGCCGCGGCCAGGCAGTTGGGGGTGGCGGTCCCGTTCGTCAGGACCTGCATCCGCAGGAGGCCGCTCGCCACGCCCGGGCCCGTGAGGTTGATCGTGGGCGTCCCGACGCCGTGCTGGTTGTAGTCGTAGTTCGGCGGGAACGAGACGACGAACCACTGCTCCTGCCCTGCGATCGAGGGCATGTAGGTCGTCTGCGTCAACGAGCCGCCGTTGAGCACGGGCCCGAGGTTCGTCGCCGTACCGCAGGCCGTCGCCGTGCCGTCGTCGACCACGCCATCGCAGTTGTTGTCGACGGAGTCGCAGACCTCCGTGGTCGGCGCGCGCGTCACGGTGTTGGCCGGGCAGAAGCCGCTCGCACCCGTGCAGACCTCCTGCGGATCGCAGTAGGGCTGGTTGATCGACGGGCGGCAGACCGTGCCGACGGGACGCACGATATCCGCCGGGCAGGCCGCGGCGCTACCCGTGCAGCTCTCCGAGACATCGCAGGTCGTGTCCACGGCCGCGCGACACACCGTGCTCGACGGACGGAACACGTCCGTCGGACACGCGGTCCCGGTGCCCGTGCAGTTCTCCGCCGTGTCGCAGACGCCCGCCACCGCGCGGCACACCGTGCTCGACGGGCGGAACCCGTTGGCCGGACACGCCGCCGCGCTGCCCGTGCAGCTCTCCGCCGCGTCGCACACATCGACCGCCGCGCGGCACACCGTGCTCGACGGCTGGAAGGTGTCCGTCGGACACGGCGCGCTCGTACTGGTGCAGGTCTCCGCGACATCGCAGGGCCCAGCGACCGGACGACACACCGTGCCCGCCCCGATGCCCATGTCCGGCGGACACACCGGCCCCGTGCCCGTGCAGACCTCCTGCACGTCGCAGCCGCCGCCGTTGGTCACGCGGCACACGAAGGTGGAGGGCTGGAAGGCGTCCGTCGGGCACGCCGCGGTGCTACCCGTGCAGGTCTCCGCCACGTCGCAGCCACCCGCCGCAGCCGCGCGACACACCGTGGTCGACGGAACGAACACATCGGCAGGGCACGCCGCGGTGCTACCCGTGCAGGTCTCCTGCGTATCGCAGATGCCCGCCGACGCGCGGCACACGGTGGTCGAGGGAGAGAACGCGTTGACAGCGCACGGAGCGCTCGTCCCGCCGCAGAGTTCGGCCGGGTCGCAGACGCCCGCCGATGCGCGGCACACGGTGCCCGCAGCCACGCCCACGTCGGCAGGGCACGCCGCCGCCGAGCCCGTGCAGGTCTCCGTCACGTCGCAGCCGCCGCCGTTGTTGTTGCGGCAGACCGTCGTCGACGGCAGGAACACATCCGTCGGGCAGGCCGCGCTCGAACCCGTGCAGCTCTCCGCCGTGTCGCAGATGCCAGCGGACGCACGACACACCGTCGTCGACGGGACGAACGCGTTCGAGGGACACACCCCGTTCGTGCCCGTGCACGCCTCGGGCAGGTCGCACACGCCACCCGACGCACGGCACAGCGTGCCCGCGGGACGCACCACATCGCTCGGACACGCCGCCGCGCTGCCCGTGCAGACCTCCGCGATGTCGCAGGTCGGATCCACCGCGGCGCGACACACCGTCCCGGCCGCGACGCCGATGTCCGGCGGGCAGCTGTTGGTCCCGGTGCAGACCTCAGCCGCGTCGCAGCCATTCGACACCGCGGCGCGACACACCGTCCCGGGCGTGACGACCGTGTCTGCCGGGCAGGCCGCCGCGGTCCCGTCGCAGATCTCCTGAAGGTCGCAGCCACCCGACACCGCAGCGCGGCACACGGTGCCCGCCGGGCGACCGATGTCCGCCGGGCAGGTGTTGGTCCCGTTGCAGACCTCGGCCGCGTCGCAGCCATTCGACACCGCAGCGCGGCACGTCGTCCCAGCCGCAACCACCACATCGGACGGGCACAGCGCGCCAGTGCCCGTGCAGCTCTCCGCCAGGTCGCAGCCACCCGCCACCGCAGCGCGGCACACCGTCGTCGACGGACGGAACGTGTCCGCCGGGCAGGCCGCCATCGCTCCCGTGCAGACCTCCTGCGTATCGCAGATGCCCGCCACCGCACGGCACACCGTGTTGACCGGGACGAAGGCATTGCCCGGGCAGGCCGCCGCAGATCCAGTGCAGGTCTCGGCCACGTCGCAGACGCCCGCCGCCACGCGACACACCGAGCTCGAAGGCAGGAACACGTCCGTCGGACACAGCGCGCCGGTGCCCGTGCAGCTCTCGGCCGCATCGCAGACGCCCGCCGAGGCGCGGCACACCGTCGTCGACGGAACGAACACATCCGTCGGGCAGGCCGCGCTCGAACCCGTGCAGCTCTCGGCCGTGTCGCAGACGCCCGCCGAGGCGCGGCACACCGTCGTCGACGGAACGAACACATCCGTCGGACACGCCGCGCTCGAACCCGTGCAGCTCTCGGCCGTGTCGCAGACACCCGCCGAGGCGCGGCACACCGTCGTCGACGGCAGGAAGCTATCGACCGGGCAGGCGTTGCCGGAGCCGGTGCAGACCTCGGCCGTATCACAGATGCCCGCCGAAGCGCGGCACACGGTCCCGGCCACGCCCACCACGTCCGCCGGACACGCCGCCGCGCTGCCGGTGCAGCTCTCGGCCACGTCGCAGCCGCCTGCCACCGCAGGGCGGCACGTGGTGCCCGACGACACGAAGGTGTCCGTCGGGCAGGCCGCGCTCGAACCCGTGCAGCTCTCCGCCGTGTCGCAGACGCCCGCCGAGGCGCGGCACACCGTCGTCGACGGACGGAAGGAGTCGGCCGGACACGCCGCGCTCGAACCCGTGCAGCTCTCCGCCGTGTCGCAGACACCCGCCGAGGCGCGACACACCGTCGTCGACGGAACGAACACATCCGCAGGGCACGCCGCGCCCGTGCCGTTGCAGGTCTCGGCCGTGTCGCAGACGCCCGCCGAGACTCGGCACACGGTGCCCGCCGCGACGTTGCTCCAGGTGGTCGGCCCCGACACCGTCGACGACGGCACCGTGCACACCTGGCAGTTGTTCGTCGGGTTCAGCGTCCCGTTACTGAAGCAGACCCCGCCGATGCGGCAGAAGCCCTCGTCGACCAGACCGTTGCAGTCGTTGTCGATCCCGTCGCAGACCTCCGCAGTCGGCGCGCCCGGCATCACCGAGCAGGTCGAGCTGGGACCCGTGCCGCAGATCACGGTGCCCATGCGCAGGCAGGCTCCGACGCCCACCGTGCAGGGCCCGCCCGTCGGCAGACACGTTCCGCTGCAGCTCGCCTGGCCCGCCGCGCACCCGCAGGCAAAGCCCGAGCACGCGCCGTTGAAGGGCGGGTTGCACGCAGAGCCGGCCGTAAGCGGAGAGTCACCCGGACAAGCCGCGCTCGAACCCGTGCAGGTCTCCGTCGCGTCGCAGACGCCGGCCGAGGCACGGCACACCGTGCTCGAAGGCCGGAAGGTGTTCGCCGGGCACGCCGCACCGGTGCCGTTGCAGGTCTCGGCCACGTCGCAGACACCCGCCGAGGCGCGGCACAGCGTGCCCGCCGCCACGTTGCTCCAGGTCGACGGACCGGCCACCGCCGACGACGGCACCGTGCACACCTGGCAGTTGTTGGCCGGGTTCAGGTCACCGTTGTTGAAGCAGACCCCACCGATGCGGCAGAAGCCCTCGTCGATCAGGCCGTTGCAGTCGTTGTCGATCCCGTCGCAGGCCTCCGCCGGGAACGAGCCCGCCGGCGCCGTGCAGCCCGGCATCCCGCAGGTGCAGCGCGAGACCGACAGGGTGTACAGCCCGCAACCGATGCCTACGCCGCCCGGCCGATAGACCCGCACCAGCACCGTCTGCGGCCACGGCACATTGCGCGTCGAGAACGCCCCGGTCGGAGTGCCGCCACCCGCCGAGAGGTTGTCGGTGAACTGCCAGCTCTGGAGGTTCAGCCCGCAGGAGGCCGCGGCGCTGCAGTCGGCCGACAGCGTGCTGCTCGTCAGCACCTGCATCCGCAAGAGGCCGCTCGCCACCTCGGCGCCCGTGAGGTTGATCGTGGGCGTCCCGACGCCGTGCTGGTTGTAGTCGTAGTTCGGCGGGAAGGTGATCCGGTACCACTGCTCGCCCGTGCCGCCGGGCATGAAGGTCGTCTGCGTGACCGAGCCCCCGAGGGCCACGATGCCCAGGTCGCTCGCCGTGGCGCAGGTGTTGACGATGCCGTCGTCGGTCTGACCGTCGCAGTCGTCGTCGACGCCGTTGCAGGTCTCGGTACCCGGCAGCGTCTGCCCCGTGCACACGCCCCAGGCGCCCGCGCTGCACGCCTGCGAACCGGGTCGGCAGACGCCGACGCCGCTGGTGCCCGCCGGACCCGTGTAGCAGCTACGCGCGACGCCGTTGTCGATCAGGCCGTTGCAGTCGTCGTCGAGGTTGTTGCAGAGCTCGGCCGCGGGGCGGATCTCGCCCGTGCACATGCCCCAGGCGCCCGCGGCGCAGGTCTGCGTACCGGCGCGGCACAGGCCGACACCCGCAGAGCCCGGCGGACCGCCGTAGCAGCCCTGGGTCAGCCCCTCGTCGACCATGCCGTCGCAGTCGTCGTCGATGTTGTTGCAGACCTCGGCACCGGGCACGCCCGGGGCCGCGCTGCACTGCGACGCCAACCCGTCGGCGCGGCAGACGACGGTCCCCATTCGGGTGCAGGCCCCAGCGCCCACGGAGCAGGCGTTGCCCAGGGTCGGGAAGTCCTCGTCGACCGTGCCGTCGCAGTCGTCGTCGAGCCCGTTGCAGCGCTCCGCCGTCGGAACCACCTGACCCGCGCAGGAGCCCCAGGCGCCGGCGCTGCAGGTGGACGTTCCGCCGCGGCAGACCCCGACCCCGTTGGTGCCGGCCGGGCCCGTGTAGCAGGCCAGGGTCAGGCCCTCGTCGACCATGCCGTCGCAGTCGTCGTCGAGGTTGTTGCAGGTCTCGGTGCCGCTGCCGCCGGGGACGCACACCTGCGGGACGCCGCCGACGCAGTTGTTCACCGTGCGCGCGCAGAGGCCGGCGCCGCAGGTCGTGGTGCCGAGGCCCTCGTCGGTCATCCCGTCGCAGTCGTCGTCGAGGCCGTTGCAGACCTCGACCAGCGGAACCTGCTCGCCCGGGCAGAGCACGCCGAACACGCCGCCCGAGCAGGTGCGAGAGCCGTTGCGGCAGATGCCCACGCCGCTGGTGCCCGCGGGGCCCGTGTAGCAGCTCTGCGCGATGCCATCGTCGACCATGCCGTCGCAGTCGTCGTCGATGTTGTTGCAGGTCTCGACCGCCGGAAGCGTCTGCCCCGTGCACACGCCCCACGCGCCGGTGGCGCAGGCCTGCAGACCGTCGCGGCAGCGCCCGACCATCTGCGTGCCCGCCGGGCCCGTGTAGCAGCTCCGAGCGACGCCGTTGTCGATGGCGCCGTTGCAGTCGTCGTCGAGGTTGTTGCAGGTCTCCGTCACCGGAGTCACCTGGCTGGTGCACACGCCCCAGGCGCCCATGGAGCAGGCCTGCGAACCGGCGCGGCAGAGCCCGACGCCGCTGGTGCCCGCGGGGCCCGTGTAGCAGCCCTGCGAGACCCCATCGTCGATGGCGCCGTTGCAGTTGTCGTCGAGGTTGTTGCAGGTCTCGGTACCCGGCAGCGTCTGGCCCGTGCACGCTCCCCAGGCGCCCGCGCTGCAAGCCTGGGTGCCGGGCCGGCAGACGCCGACGCCGCCGGTGCCCGCGGCGCCCGTGTAGCAGCCCTGGGTCACGCCGTCGTCGATGGCGCCGTCGCAGTCGTCGTCGAGGTTGTTGCAGGTCTCGGTCGCCGGAACCACCTGGCCCACGCACGCGCTCCAGGCGCCTGCCGCGCAGGTCTGGGTGCCGGCCCGGCAGACGCCGACGCCGCTGGTTCCCGAGGCGCCCGTGTAGCAGCCCTGGGTCACGCCCTCGTCGATGGCGCCATCGCAGTCGTCGTCGACGCCGTTGCAGGTCTCGGCCGCAGGCGGCCGCGTCCCGGCGTTGGTGCACACCGGCGACCCGGTGGAGCAATCCAGCACGCCGATGACGCAGACACCCGGCAGCGAGCAGGGAGCGCCGTTGGCGCAAGGCACGCAGTCCGCCGAGGCGTTGCAGACGCTCGACGAGCCCGGAAGCCACCGGATCGAGCTGCCCGCCGAGGCGATGCCCGCGGTGTTGAAGCCGACCAGATCGGACGAAGAGCCCGTGTCTCGCTGGATGCCGATGGTGGCGTCACCGCCGGTGGCCCGGTCTCCCTGGCCCTCCATGCGGCTGTAGAGCACGTCGATGGCGTTGGAGCCTTCGGAGAGGCTGATCTCGAAGGTGATGTGCTCGCTCGCGTTGGACGAGCCCGGCGGATAGAAGAAGTTGTCTTCCCACTCCGCGATGTACCGGCGCAGCGGGGCCGTGCCGACCGTGGCCGTGCAGATGCCGTTGCGCTGGTAGATGTCGTCCCAGAAGGCGAAGATCGTGTTCTCGACGGCCGTCGTCGGCAGCGTGCTGTTCACCCACGCATACGTGGGCATCACGAACGAGAACATGCCGTTCGAGGAGATGCCGACGTAGTTGTACGGGCTGTTGTAGAAGCGGAACGTGAACGGCAGGGTCTCCCCCGTCGTCCCGTCATCGGAGTTCGCCAGGAAGGTCTGGTGACCCGCGAGGGCGCAGACGTCGACCCACGGCATCGGCGAGGGACGGGTGCGGGTGTAGACGTCCGCGGTCCCGCCGCAGATGGTCCCGACCGGGAGCTGCGTGGCGATGGCGCAGGTCGGAGCGCCCGTCGCGCAGGAGATCCGCCCCGTGCTGCAAGCCTGACCCGTGCTGCAGGCCGCGCCCTCGGTGCAGGGCACGCACACGCCCGAGGCGTTGCAGACCGAGCCGACGCCGCAGACCGTCCCCGGGGGCAGCGCGCCCGCGTCCACGCAGGTCTCCACCGGCCGGCCGCCGGCGGAGTTGATGCAGTTGATCACGCCTCGACGGCAGGGGTCCGAGGCGATGTAGCACTGTGCCCCCATGCGGCAGATGACCTCTTCCGGAGGTGCGCAGGTGAACTGCACCTCGGTGGAGATCAGCGTCGGCGCCAGCGTCCTGTCGGGCGACGGGATCAGCCTCGCTTCGAGCTCGAGGAAGGGGAAGTGGTCCGCGCCCACCGCCGTCGGCATCGCCGCTCGGATCGCCGCCCCGACATCGAGGGTCGAGGGCATCGTCGGGGTGCCGTTGGGAGCATTGGGCAGCCGGGTCCAGGTGGCGCTCGTGAGGCCCGCGGAGGTCTGCGCCACGCGCACCCGGAACTCGATGCTCGTCCCCTGCGGGACGATCGAGGAGAAGTTGAACTGCCCCCAGTACGGCGCGTCGATGCCGTCGCAGGTCGTCCCCTCGTAGATGCGACGGTAGGTGCCCGTGTTGCAGACGGTGGATCCGGTCGCCGGGGTCCAGCGGATGGTGCGCCCGGCCGGGGCGACGCCCGCGGAGTCGTTGCCCACCAGGTCGAAGGACGAGCCCGTGCCCTGCTGGATGCCGATGGTGGCGCTGTTGCCGGTGGCCCGATCGCCCTGGCCCTCCATCTGGTTGTAGAGGACGTCGATGGTGTTGGTCGTCTCGGCCAGCACGACCTGGTAGGTCATGTGCTCGGTCGTGTTGCCCGCGCCATCCGGCGGATAGAAGTACTGGTCGCTCCACTGGACGACGTACTCGCGGTTGGGCGAGCTGCCGTAGACCGCGATGCACTCGCCGTTGCCGCGGTTGTAGACGTCGTCCCAGAACGCGAAGATCGTGTTGGCGACGTCTGCCGTCGGCAGCGTGCTGTTGGTCCACTGATACGTCGGGTCGACGAACGAGATCATCCCGTTCGAGGCGATGCCCGCCGTGACGTAGGGCGCCCCGTAGTAGCGGAAGGTGAACGGCAGCGGCAGCTGGGTGGTGCCGTCGTCGGAGTTCATCAGCACCGTCTGGCGACCAGGCGCCGCGCAGGCGTCGCGCCAGGACAGCGGTGAGGTCCCCCGGGTGTAGTTGCCCCCGGAGGTGCTGGTGCAGGCCGAGGTGATGCCGCCGCGCAGGCCCGCTCCGCCCGGGCAGAAGACCGCGTGCGCGGCGTTGGCCGCGACGATGTCCGTCGACCCCGCGGGGATCGGGTCGGCCGCCTCGGGGCAGATCACCTGATGGCGGCACTGCGGCGAGCAGTTGCCCGGGCACTGGGACACCACGCCGATGAAGCGGGTAGGCGTGGGATAGTCCGGACGCCAGCGGCGACACTCGGACCACCGCCCCGTCTCAGGGCTCCCGGGAACCGGGTCGCAGGTGCGCTGGCCGACGTTGCAGGTCTCGGTGGCGCTGTAGGTGCGGTCGTTGTCGACGTCGCAGGGCCTCGGCTGGTCGCCGAGGCGGCACTCGCAGCCCGCCCGGGTGTTGGGGAGGCGGCCGCAGTAGCACTGGTCGGTGACGCTGGCGTTGTCGTCGTCGCAGTCGACGTTGATGCAGCCCAGGCCGAAGCCGTAGCGGTCACCGTCGCGGTCGACGCACTGGGTCGTCGGGACGTCGGTCTCCTCGGAGGTCTCGACCAGATCCGAGGCGCCGTCGCGGGTGCCCAGGTCGTCGCTGGCGTCCATGCCCGTCGGCGCGTCGAAGGCGATGGTGACCGACGCGTCCTCGAACCCAACGAGCGAGCCGCCGCCACCACAGCCCACGAGGGCCAGCAGTGCTGCAACCAGGATCGCTGTTGGTGTCCACCGGACCTTCATCAAACTCCCCGCTCCTCCAACGTAAATGTCGCGAGGATACCGGTGGATGCGCTCGTCGTTCGCCTGATGGATCTCACCGCAGAGTTCTCGACCTTGAGCTGAGATCCACCCTTAGGGGCCAGCAACCTGCATACCGACGATCGCCGGCCTGAGCTGGAGGCTATAACAAATCCACGGCGGACAATCTCAAGAAACCGTCGACATATCTATTCGTAAGCAATCGTAATCATACATGTATTCTCTATCTCAAGCCTTCCGAAAGAGTCTCCGCCTTGCATGGTTTTCGACCACTTCTTTCTCCATTATTTCGTTTTTTTAGTCGTACTTCTGGAAATAACAAACTTTTGCTGATTTGCCCTGTGGATGTTCGGCCCTGCCAGCGGACTTTCTTGCAGACCTACGCAACGGTTGCGGACTCGACCCCGACGGTCGCTCGACAGCGGATCCCCCTCCGCTGGAGGCCGCCTTGTCGCCCCTCCGGGAGGGCGCGAATTGGCGGCTCTGGAATGGGAGTTGTTACGGTCCGCCTGCATCAGGAAGGCAACGCGACGGCATGACTGAGATCTCTCGGAGCGCACAGCCGCTCGCCGACCTGCAGGCAGAGCGCGCCGTGCTCGCGGCTGCGCTGCTCGACGGCGAAGGGCAGGAGCGGATCATCCCGCGGATCGCGACGATCCTGCGATCGGGGGACTTCTACGATCCGCGCCACGCGCTGCTCTGGGAGGTGCTGCTCGCGCTCCACACGCGGGGCGAGCCGGTGGACGTGCTCACCGTGGTCGCGGAGCTGCGCGCCAGGGACCGGCTGAACACCGTCGGCGGAGCGCAGTACGTCGGCGAGCTGACCGACGAGATCCCGACGCTCTCGCACTGCGAGTCGCACGCGCGAATCGTCTCGGACCTGGCAGAGCGCCGGCGCGCGCTGGAGGCGTACCAGTCCGCGACGCAGCGGCTGTTGAGCGGGGAGGCGCTGCCCGCGGTGCGCGTCGCCCTCGATCGCTCGCTGGGGACGACGCAGGACCAGCAGAGCGCCAACCGCGTCGGCCAGGACGTCGAGGGGCTGCTCGAGACGATGTGGGCGCGCAGGACGGGGCAGGAGACCGCCCTGGGCACCCCGTGGGCCCCGGTGGACAACCTCCTCGGGGGCGGGCTCTGGCCGGGGATGTATGTGCTCGTCGGCGGAACCGGCTCGGGCAAGACCCAGTGGGCCGTGCAGGTCGCCGTGGAGGCCGCGCGGCGCGGTCAGGTGGTTCTCTACCTCGCGCTGGAGCTGTCACGGCAGGACCTCGCCGCGCGCGTGATGGGCACCCTCTCGGGGGTGGCCTGGAGCCGGATCCTGCGCGGCACCCTCGACGACGTCGAGGTCGCCCAGGTGATGGAGGCCGCGCGCTCGGCCGAGCACATCCCGTTTCACACCGAGTGCGGCCCGCCCTTCGGGTACGGCGCCGAGACCCTGGCCGCGCGGGCGTGGGCGTTGAAGCCGGCGCTGATCGTGATCGACTACCTGCAGCTCTGCGCAGGGCGCTATGGAGAGGAGCCCCGCACCGCCGTCGGGCGCGTCTCCTACGTGGCCCGCGCCCTCGCTCGCGACCTGGGCGCGGTGGTGCTGGTGCTGTCCAGCACCGCCCGGGCGAACTACGCCGACCTGGTGAACGACCCCGCGCGCGACCCGGTGGACCTCGTGGGCCTGGGCAAGGAGTCCGGGGAGATCGAGTACGCGGCGGACGGGGTGATGGTGCTGGCTCGTAGCGCCGAAGGTGGGCGCAACCGGGTGCTGGTGCTCGCCAAGAACCGCCATGGTCCGGTCGGGCGCGCGGACCTGAAGTGGAACGGGCACACGTTCTCGGCCGCCGACGGACCCAGGGAGATAGGGCTGTGATCGCGTCTGCGGTGTTCTTGAACCGGCTGAACCGCATCGTCGCGCGGGCCCAGGCCTCCGACAGCGCCCCGTTGCGCGCCTGGGCCGCTGCGGCCTCGAAGGACAAGCGCCTGGAGGAGGCGTCCGTCCTCGCGATGAACGCCCTCTCCGAGCAGATCGAGGCCTTCGCCATCGACCGACGGACCCGCCCCGCGGTGCTCGAGCGCGCGGCCGAGCGCTGGCTCTTCCGGCTGCTCTGGCACGGGGATGCGACGCGCTGGAAGACGCTGCCCCCGGCGGAGATCGCGCTGGCCCTGGCGGCCGAGCAGGACGACGTCACCTGGAGCTGGCCGGTGAACCTGGCGCTGCGCGACGTCGCGATGGTGCTCGACCAGACGAAGGACCCGCACGCGCGGCTGCTGGCGCGGGCCTTCCTCGACGGGACCCTGGTTCCGCTGCAGAGCGCGGAGGTGAGCGCGACGCAGGCGCTCATCGAGAGCGGGATCATCCAGGCCGATGAGGACCTGAAGGCCGCGCTGGCGCACTGGGACGTGCACGCGTGCGTGCTTCTGGCGAGCGCAGAGCTCGAGGTGCGCGAGGCCCAGCGACGACAGATCATCGCGCTCGACGCGGGCGCGGTGCACCACGAGATGCTCTCCGGCATGCGCGACCTCCCGAAGGACCGGCGCGTGCGCAAGACGCCCGTGCGCGACGGGTGGGCGGAGATCCTCTACCCCGGCAAGCAGCTCGGGCTGCGCCTCAGCGTGCAGGACCTCCCGGAGCGCATCGTCCACGCCGTGCGCGAGTGGAAGCACTGGCAGGGGCTGCGCCACTGGGCCGCGCTGCAGCTGCTCTTCACCGACGCGGGCCGCACGGGCCGCATCCGCTGGCGGCTCGAGGATCATCTCTCCGCGCTGGGCTACGGCGACCGCTCGCGGCGCGACCCCAAGGTGCGCGCGATGGTGGCGGCGGAGGTCGAGGCCCTCACGCGGATGGAGCTGGCGATCTACCACCCGGACGGCACGGTGCGGCTGAGGGGGCCGGTGCTGGCGGTCACCCAGCGCGGGGAGGCGATGCAGGGCAGCGAGTGGGCCCTGGAGGGCATGGAGCTGGTGATCCACCCGGTGCTCTACGAGGGGGTGCGCAAGGCGAGCGGCGAGATCGGGCGGCTCTGGGCGCCGGCGCCGACGGAGCTCGCGCGCATCGATCACATCCGGCAGCCGCACGCGCTGGCGTTGGGGCTGATCCTGCCGATCCGCTGGCGCTGGTCGCTCTCCGACGAGGTGGACCACGTGACCCTGACCGGGGCGAAGCTGCTGGAGGCTGCGGGCGTCGACGTGCGGGGGCGCCCCGGGAAGGCCTGGACGGCCTTGCGCCAGAGCCTGGACGCGCTGCAGCGGGTGGGCGGCCTCGGCCGCTACGAGTGGGAGGACGCCCGCCCCTGGACCCTCGAGGGCCGCTGCCGGCTCTACCAGCCGCAGTGGGCTCGCGAGCGGATGATCCACGGGATCATGCCGCCAGAGACGGTGGCGCCGCCGTCGATCCTCACGGGGGGCGAGTTTGCCGCCTGGCGCAAGGCCAAGAACTGGACCCAGGAGCAGGCCGCCGAAATGCTGGGCGTCTCTCGCTGGACGGTGCTCCGCGCCGAGCGCGCCGCCGACGAGGAGCTCAAGCAGAGCCTCGTGGAGGCGCTCCACAAGCTGCGTTGAGGCCGTGTTGCACCGTGTAGCAAAAACCGGCAGACCCCGACAGAAACTGTTGCGTAGTGACTCCCCGGGACGCCTCATGTAGCAAAAACCGGCAGACCCCAGCACTGCACCTTGGCCGCTGAGATGTTGCAGATTCCGGCAGACCCCTACGAAGCCCCGGGGGCAAATGTGGCAGGAACCGGCAGACCCTGACACCAAATGTGGCAGGAACCGGCAGACCCCCTACGCAAATGTAGCAAGAACCGGCAGACCCCCGCTGGCACGGATCTAGAACTACTCGGAATCATTGAGGAATTCGTCACAAAATTCCCTCTTAAAAGGTTCCTTATAAGGAACCTTTCTTCCGGAGGCTTCCGGTCGAGCCTGGAGGCTCTCCCGGCTGCCTCCTCGAGGGCAGAGGGAGAGAGCCCCCGATCCCGTCAGCCCCTCCCAGCGCCTACATCATCCCACACGGCACCGTCAGGGCTTCTGTCCGGTCCGTAGGCTCCGGTCCGCTGGCCGACGCCATCCCGCACTATGATCGCAGCTCGTGGAACCTGACCGACAGTTCGAGATCCAGCTCGGTCACATGTGCAACAACCGCTGCGTGTTCTGCGTGAGCGGGCAGCGCACGGCCATGCGGGAGGCCTTCCCCATCGAGGCCGCCCCGGTCCTCGAGAAGCTCCGCGAGGGCAGGTCCCAGGGGATGCGCAAGGTCACGCTGCTCGGGGGTGAGCCGACGATCCAGCCGGGCTTCTTCGACGTCGTGCGCGGGGCCGTGGCGCTGGGCTTCGAGGAGGTGGTGCTCTTCACCAACGGGGTGAAGACCGCGCGGCTGCAGTTCGTCGACGAGGTCCTCGCGACGGGAGGAAACTTCACCTGGCGGCTGTCGTTCCAGGGGGCGACGGCGCTCTCTCACGAGCGCACGACGAAGAAGCTCGGGTCGTTCATGCGGCTCCGGGAGACGATGGTGAACCTCCGCGAGCGGGGCCAGCGCATCACCGTGAACATGTGCGTGGTGCGCTCGAACTTCGCCTCCGTCGCGGAGTTTCCGTCGCTGCTGCTGCCCTTCGGCGTCGAGCAGCTGCACCTGGACATGGTGCGCCCGCTCGATGCGGGCGTGCGCACCGACGACGAGATGCGCGACATGCTCCCGCGCTACGGCGACATGGTCGCGCCGATGACGGCGATGATCGAAGGCTTCGAGCGGGCGCGGCCGGGCTTCGACGTGAACATCGGCAACCTGCCGTACTGCATCGCGCCGACGCTCGCGCCGTGGATCCACCACGACGGCGAGTCGACGTTCACCGTGGCCGTCGACTCGAAGGACCAGCTCAGCGAGGCCTGGGACAAGTACGAGGTGAAGCGCCGCGACAAGCTCAAGCTCGCGTCGTGCGCCAGCTGCGTCTTCGATGGTCAGTGCTCGGGGGTGTTCGAGACCTACGCGCGGCACCACGGGACCGATGAGCTCGTGCCGGTGACGGTCGAGAAGCTCGTGGCGCTCGATCCGAAGCAGCGGCTCTTCGTGATGCACGTGCGGCCGCTCGTGGCGGGCCTCGCGGGCTGGGCGCTGCCTGCGCCGTTCACCGCGCTCGCGGTGCACGAGAACTCGCGCGACGGCGAGGTGGTCCTGCGGGTCACCGGGGGGGGCGGCGCGTTCGCGACGGTGGCGCTGCGCCGGGGCGGCGTTGGGGCGGGCGGGGTCGCGGCGACCGACCGGTTCTCGCTGCACCTGCTCGACGCGCTCGATGGCGGCGCGGCGGTGGTGGGCCTGCTGCGGGCGCTGATGGCGCGGCTCTGCGAGGGTGACGACGCCGTCATGCTGCACACGGTGGCCGAGGATGCGGGGTTCCAGAGCGCGCGGGGGGCGGCGCTGGGGCGCGGCGTCGACTGGCGCCTCGCGCAGTGCCTCGGGCGGCTGCGGGCCCGGGCGCCGTTCGGCGCGCTGCGCTGGCGAGACGTGCTCGTGGCCCCCGAGGGGCGCGCGGCCTCGGTCGCGCTCGAGACGCCGGACGGCAACACGGTCACGCTGGCGCTCGAGGTCAAAGGCAACGGCGTCGCCGGGAGCTATCGGCTCGCGCGCCCGGTCACGGGCCCGCAGACGGAGCTCGTGGGCGCGGTGCGCGGCGCCATGGAGGCGCTGCGGGCGGGCTGATCGGGGGTGGGTGTCACCCTTCGATCGGGCGAAGCGTGTCGTCGCCGTGGGCGAGCAGGTAGCTCGCGACCACGCCGCTGCATGTCCCTCGCGCCGCGCAGGCGCCGCAGCGTGAGCCGTACCTCATCGGCTCGCGGTGCTCGGTCGACCAGACCGGGCGCAGGCGCTCGCGCAGCGCCGCCGGGGCCGCGCAGGGTGGCAGGCCCTCGACGCTCTCGATCACCCCGATCGCGCTCGGAGGCGTGCGCTCGAAGGCGTCGCGCACCTCGCGCATCGAGGGGTGGATCGTCGCCGCGTGGGCGCCGCCCGCCCGCCCGTCCGGGACGAAGGTCAGCAGCGTGCTGCGAAGCCCCCGCTGGGCGAGGGTCTTCAGCAGATCAGGCAGCGTCGTGACGGCGTCTGCGGTGAGCACGGTGTTCACCTGCACGTGGACCCCGAGGGCCTGGAGGTGATCGAGCGCTCGCAGCACCAGCGCTCCGCTCCCTGCCGTGCGGGTGCACAGGTCGTGTCGCGCGGGGTCCGGCGACTGCAACGTGAGCACGACGCCTTCCAGCGTCGGCAGCGCCGCGACCTGCCGCGCCAGCGCCGCGTCGGCCAGCGCCGTGGAGGGGCCGGAGAGCGTCACGCGGACGTCGCGCTCCTCGGCGAGCCGCTGCAGCAGCTGGTCGCGCCGCGGGTGCCGGGTCCAGTCGTTGCCCGTCACCTCGAGCCGGAGCGGCGTCGCTCGCTGCGCGGCCACGCGTAGCAGCGCGTCGAAGACGCCCGTGGAGACCACGTTCGCGCCCAGGGACTGCCCCATGTCCGCCATCGTCTGAAGCGTGCGCCCGGTCGCGGTGCCCCACAGGATGGGCTGCTCGCAGAACGCGCACGCCTGGCCGCAGGCGTTGTCGAGGTACAGGTGCATCCTCGCCGGCAGCGTCGGCGGCATGTGCTCGTCGAGGAGCCGCGAGATGCCGCGCTGGAGGCCACCCCCCAGGGCGCCTCGCAGCGCAGCGCGCACGAGGCGGGTCTCCTCCATCCAGAGGTGTCGCTCGCCCCGCGAGGCGTGCGGCGACGGGTCGGGTCGCGCCTCGCCGGCGAGGGGCAGGCGTCGGCGATCGTCGGTGGTCACCGCGCGTCGAACTCCAACACGATGAAGTCATCGCCGTACGCGATGGGCTCCTCCCATGGGCTCTCGTCAGCGCGGGACGTGAGGGTGGTGGCGTTCACATCGAGGACGGCGCCAGGCGCGAGGCGGCCGTACAGGCGACGTCGCCGGGTGTCGGCCATGCGCCGCGCGACGATGTCGCGGATGCTCAGCCGGGATGGGAGCTGCGTCGCGTCGTCGCGGTCCAGGGTGCCTCGCACGATGAGGTAGTCCCCGCTGCCCAGCAGGAGCATCAGGCCTGCTGGGCGCGGTCCCATGAAGCGGCGCAGGGACTCGTCCGCGTCGTCGATCACGCGCTCGAAGCGGCCGCCCAGCACCGCGTCGCAGGGGCGCGGGAACACCACGCGCGGTCGCGCCGCCCCGACGGCCCCCGCGGGGGCGGGTCGGCTCTCGGTGGCAGCCCACGAGGTCAGCGCCTCGTAGGCCGCGTCGCGGGTGCTGTAGCGCGCGCGCATGGCCAGCATCACGTCGGGTCGCAGGCCACGCACCGCAGCGCGGTCGGGCGCGCCGCGGAACCATGCGTCCATCATCATCCGCTCGGCCTGCCGCAGCAGGGGCTCCCGATCCTCCCAGGTGAGCCCGCCGATCTCATCGTAGGCGAGGGAGTCGAACTGCTTGCGGAACCGGTACTCCCCGTCGAGGCGCCGCTCTCCGCGGAGGGCGATGCCGTAGCGCTCTGGGTTGCGCCCGATGGGCGACTCCGCGGTCAGGTAGAACGACGAGGGCGCCAGGTCATCAATGACGTCGGCGTGGCGCTCGACCCAGTCGCGGGTGACCTCCAGGTCAGCGCGCGTCTCGCCGGGGAAGCACGGGAGGAGGTTTACGCGCGTCATGATCTCGCGCTCAGAGCACCACCGCATGAGGTCGTCGGCGTGCCTCTGCTGGTGGCCCTTCACCATCTTCTTCAGCACCGCGTCGGCGGTCGACTCGACGCCCACCGTGAGCGCGACGCAGCCGCTCTCGCGCATCACGTCGAGCTCCTCGGGCGAGGTGGGGCGCACGCGGTACGAGTTCGACCACCGCAGGGACACCTTCGCGTCGAGGAGGGCCCGCGCGAAGGCGCCGGCCACGAGGTTGATCTGCGCGTCGAACATCACGAACTCACTCACGCCGTGGCGCTCCGCCAGCGTGGCCATCTCCCGCGCCACGAGGGTGACGTCCTTGTGCGACTGACGCCCATCGGTCTGGCAGAACGCGCACGAGAACTGGCACTCGTAGGTGAAGCTGTACGGCAGGATCAGCCCTCGCCCGAGCGATCCGTCGTAGCGGTTGAAGCGGTGGGCCTCCGCGGCGATGGGGTCGCGGCGGTACAGCTCCAGGTCATAGATCCCGTAGTCGGGCATGGGCCACGCGCTGTCTTGCGCCTCGCGGCGTCCGAGGCGCAGGAGGCCCCCTGCCTCCACGGGGGCCGCGACGTGCCCGAGGGGCAGGTCGCGCAGCGGGCGAAACGCCGCGCGGATCTCCTCGGGCGTGGAGGCGTTGGTGATCACGTCGACGCCGGTCGCGCCGGTGCGCTGGAAGAGCGCGCGGCACGCGGAGGCCCCCGCGCCGCCGATGATCACCGGGCGCCCGGTGCGCTGCTTGAGCCTGCGGGCGAGCAGCGCGGCGACGTTGGCCTGGGTGTGGCGGTCGAGCGAGAAGGCGTACGCGTCGGGGATCTCGTCCACGGAGCCGAGGCGGTCGATGAGCTCGTCGGCGAGGGCTTCGAGCGTGGGGCTCCCGCGGTCGTGCAGCATCGCGTCGACGCGCTCGGCCCAGTCGAGCTCGGTGAGCGGGGTGTCGAGCGGCCGCTCGTAGACGGAGAGCTCGAGGTCGGCCACGCGCATCGAGAAGCCCTCCGGGGCCACGCTCGCCGCGACGATGGCCGGCCCCTGCGGGGGGAACCGATGGTGCCGCTGGATCTCCGGCGCGTGTACGTCCGGGGGCAGGATCATCAGCACACGGAAGGCGCGCATGGCGTGAGTGTTGGCGCAATCGCGCGCGATGGAAAGCTGAGCGGTCAGTGCTCGGGCAGGCTCTCCGGGAAGTCCTGCGCGCCGTAGTAGTCGTCCCAGCGGCGGATCTCATCGAGCAGCGAGCGACCGACCGGGGTGGGCCGTCCGTTCGACAGCACCACGTCGGCGCCGGCGTGGTTGATGCCGCGGATCTTCGCGAAGCGGCGCTGGAAGTCGGGCGACTGCGCGCGGGGATGGCCCACGGCGGTCATGCGTTCGTAGAGCCGGGCCACGGGCTGGAACGCGTGCACCGCGAGCAGCACGCCGTGGAGCGGCCGAGGGTCTGGTCGGACGGGCGAGGTGTAGAGCGGCCAGAAGGCGTTCTCGAGCACGGGGTCGAGCTCGATCAGGGCGTTGAGCTTGTTGTGCGAGAACTCATGGATGACCGCCTCGGTCATGGTCATGAGGTTGGGGTGGAGCGTGAGGTAGATGGTGCCGATGTCCTCCTGGTAGGAGGCCGAGAGGTGCTTGTGGTCGTCGTAGCCGACGGGGACCATCTGGTGCACGAAGAGGTCGATCTCGGCGCGCAGCGTGGGCAGGTGCGTCGCGATGAGGTCGAGGGCGTCGCGCAGCGTCGCGCACCACTCGTCGGCGGAGCGACCGCCGAGGTCGATGGCGTTGCCCTCCTTGTCGGGGTGCGCCTCGAACATCTGCAGCGGGTTGTTGTCGACCAGCGCGAGGCGGAGCGCGGGGGTGATCTCCCGGTAGGGTCGCTCCACGAAGTCGGGCCTCCGCTCTTCGGTCGCCCATGCGTCGATCTCGTGGGTCTCCTCGCCGCGGGGCGTGATGAGCGTGACCCGGCCCGAGTGGAAGCGCGCGGCGGTCGCGTCGGCGGGGAAGCGCAGCGCCAGGTTGGCGGGGATCGACAGTACCTGATCGGGTAAAGATCCGAGCTCGACGGGCTCGGGCAGCGCGCCGAGGCAGGCGAGCTCGAAGGCGAGCTGGGCCCGCAGCGCGCGGGTGAGGGCGAGCGCCTGGTCGGGCGTCTGCGGCTTGCGGAGGCAGCGCAGCAGGGTGCCGATGGTCGGTCGGCGCACCAGGCTGGCGGCGAGCCCGGGGGAGGTGAAGAGCGCGTCGATGGTGCGGGCGAAGGCCGCGTGCTCGGCCCGCGAGTCACCGGGGAGCGGCGGCCTCGCGGGGAGGCGTCGCAGCTCGGCGAGGGCGCGTCGCATGGCGGCGGAGAGGACGTCGCGCGCGGAGGTGGAGCCCTCCTCGGGGATGGTGAGGTCACGCGGGACCCTGAAGCCGGGCACCGCAGCGGATTCGTTCTTCGTGCTCACGGTGCTTCGGAGCATACACTCCCGCGCGGCTGGCAAAATGAGCGCGCGCCCGCGATCGAACTCGTTCCATTACACGCTGCGCGGCGTGGTGGGCCCGCTCGCCTCGGAGGACCCGGCGGGCTGCCCGGTGCTGCGCGCGGGCCCGTCGCGGTGGCCCCGCGGTCGCGCGATCTTCCTTCGCCGGGACGGTCGCGTGGCGGCCTTCGCGACGGCCTCCTCGGACTTCACCGACGAGCAGCTCGCGGTGGTGCAACACCGCGAGGGGCAGGTCTACCTCGACGTGTCGGACAAGCCCGCGCCGGACGACTTCCGGGTCGACCTGCGCAAGCTCGAACGGAGCGCGGTCTGCTTTGGTTGCGAGGCGTCTGCGCGGTGCGCGGGGTTGTTCGACCCGTCGGGCGAGGAGGTGTTCACGCGCGACGACGCGGCCGTCGAGGCGATGATCGCGGGCCTGCGCGGCGCGGTGCTCGACGTGGGCTGCGGCCAGGGGCCCTACGGGCCGGTGCTCGGCGGGCTGGCGGGCGCCGGGGCGATCACGTACGTGGGCATCGACCCCGACGCCGGGCACATCGCCGGGCTGCGCGAGCGCTGGCCCTGGGCGACGCTGCGGGTGGGCACGGCCGAGGCGCTCGACCCCGCCGAGCGCTTCGACCACGTGCTGGTGCTCCGAAGCTGGAACCACCTGGAAGACCCTGCGCGCGTGGTCGGCGCCGTCGCCCGGATGCTGCGACCGGGCGGGACGCTGCTCGTGGTGGACAACGTCGCCTTCGGGCTGGTTCGTTCGCGGAGGCAGGCGGAGCGGGCGGAGCGCGGGCCTTCAGGGTTCGAGCACTACCGCAACGACGGCGCAGACGAGGCCGTGGCGACGGTCGCGGAGACGGGGCTCACGCTGCTCGATCGGTGGGACGTGACGCCCTCGACGAGCAACCAGTGGTGGGCGCGCTGGCGCCGGGGATGAGTCCACTGCGCAAGCGTTGCGAGGCCTTCGGAAGTATTGCGGAGTGAGCGGCGGAAGAGGGCCATGGAAACGTCGCAGCGGCCCTTAGGGTTCCTTGCGAGCCGACGAACAGGCGGTGCAAACTAGGAACCCTCTTTGCAGAGGCCCGTCGGGCCGCTGAGACCGCATCAAAGGCTTTCACAAGCACATGAGCACACAGATGTTGGACGGGTTTCCGAAGGACCTCGCGGTGGGCGACCTCGCCGAGGGGAGCGTGACCTTGACGGTGGACGCTGCGGTCTACCCCCTGGAGGCGGTCTACGGCGCCGCGTACATCTTCATCGACCGCTGCTTCGTGCTGCTCGACCGGCCGAAGGCCGGGTCCGTGTCGGTCACGCTGGCGGACAAGAAGGGCGCGGCGGACGCCGACGCGTTGCGGCGGATGGCGGGCGAGTTCGCCAACGAGCTGCTCACGCAGGCGTGGCGGCAGAAGATCGTCGAGGAGAACCGGGTGATCCTGGAGACGGTGACCACCCAGGCCCTGGCGGGCGCGGCGGCGCGTCCGGTGTCGTCGGAGCCCTCGCTCGACGACCTGGCGAGCTTCGACTTCACCGAGGAGTCCTTCGACGATCCGCTCGGCATCGCGATGTCGTGGGAGGAGAAGTACAAGAAGAAGACCCCGACCGAAGCGGCCAGCGAGGCGTCGTCCGAGGGTGGGGCGTCCGGAGCAAAGCCGTGATCGAGCGGCGCTTCCATCGGGATCTCTATCCGACCGCGGCGGTCGACGGTGCGGTGAAGGTGTTCGAGCGCTTCGCTCGCTTCGAGGTGGCGGACGAGGGCGACTACCGGGTGGTGCGCGTCTCGGCGAAGCGGCCCGAGCGCGAGCGCAAGGTGGCGCTGGAGCTGGGCAACTACGCCCTGGGGCTCACGCGTCAGGGGGGGCTGTCATGATGCTCGCGGGCATCGAGAAGCCGAGCGTGACGTTCCCGGCGTTCTTCCGGGTGCGGGAGGTCAGCGGGTCGTTCGTGGTGACCAACGCCCAGGGCGACTGGGTCATCCTGACGGCGCCGGAGTTCAAGGCCTTCGGGGAGGGCACGGTCGACCCCAGCAGCACCCTGTGGGAGCGGCTGAAGGCGGCCAACCTGATCCGCGCGGAGTTCGACGTCCCGGCGGCGGTGGCGCGGCTCAAGAAGCGGATGAAGTTCCTGGATAACGGCCCCAACCTGCACATGCTGGTGGTGACCCTGCGGTGCAACGAGACCTGCGTGTACTGCCACGCCTCGCGCGCCGACATGGAGGCCGTGCAGACGGACATGAGCGCGGAGACCGCGGAGAGGTCCATCGACCTCGCGCTCGGGAGCCCGTCGCCCTTCATCACCATCGAGTTCCAGGGCGGCGAGCCGCTGGTGAACTTCACGGTGGTGAAGCACGCCATCGAGTACGGGCAGCGGCGCGCGAAGGAGGTCGGCAAGAGCATCGAGTTCACGATGGTCTCCAACCTCGCCCTGATGGACGAGGAGAAGCTCGCGTTCCTGCTCGATTACAAGGTCCAGATCTGCACGAGCATCGACGGCCCGGAGCACCTGCACGACAAGCAGCGCAAGCTCATCGGGTCGAGCGCCTTCAAGGCCGCCGTGCACTGGATCAAGCGCATCAACCAGGCCTACGTCGAGCGGGGTCTCGACCCGTCGCTCTACCACGTGGAGGCGCTGCTCACGACGACGCGCGACGCCCTCTCTCGCGGCCGCGAGATCGTCGACACGTACAACTCGCTCGGCTGCCGGGCCCTGCACCTGCGCCCCATCGACCCCTTCGGGTTCGTCGAGAAGACGGCCAGCCGGGTGGAGTATCCGCGCGAGGAGTACCTGAAGTTCTACCGCGACACGACGGACTACATCATCGAGCTCAACAAGAAGGGTGAGCAGATCCTCGAGCGCTACGCGGCGATCTTCCTGACGAAGATCCTCAACGGGGAGGACCCGAACTTCCTCGACATCCGCAGCCCGAGCGGCGCGGGCATCAGCGCCATTGCGTACAACTACGACGGGCTGGTGTTCGCGGGCGACGAGGCCCGGATGCTCCACGAGACCGGGGACGACACGTTCCTGCTGGGTCGCGTGGGAGAGCTCACCTACGAGCAGATGATGGCGCACCCCACGGTGCGCGCGCTGGTGCTGGCCTCCAACGTCAACGGCCGGCCCGACTGCGTGAACTGCGCGTACAACCCCTACTGCGGGGCCGACGCGGTGCACACGTACAAGACCCAGGGGTCGCTCTCCGGACGGATGCGGGAGAGCACCGTGAGCGCGGTGCACAAGGGCGTCATGGACTACCTCTTCGAGAAGATCCGAGAGGGCGACCCCGGGACGATGGAGGTCTTCCGGCGGTGGACCATCAACCGCTCGCGAGATCACTTCGTGCAGGTACCGGGGTAGAGTTTCGGTCGGAAATCACCTACGATTGTTCGATTACCGTGTCCGGTCCGGTCGGACACACCAGTCACTAGCGAACCGCTGAGGCCATCATGACAGGCGCTGACGACCATCTGGACGACGCAGACGACAGCGGGAGTGACGACGAGCTTCCGTCGTTCAAGCGCGAGGCTGCGGGTACGCTCTCCACCCAGGAGCGCGAGCTCGCAGACCGTGCAGGCGAGGAGGCGGCCAATCGCCCGAAGCTCCCGACCGCAGAACCAGACGAAGACCAGCGAGGTGCACAGCACTGCTCGCACGGCTCGCACGGCAGCCACGGTTCGCACGGCAGCCACGGCAGCCACGGCTCGCACGGCAGCCACGGCAGCCACGGCTCGCACGGTTCGCACGGCAGCCACGGCTCGCACGGTTCGCACGGCAGCCACGGCTCGCACGGTTCGCACGGCAGCCACGGCTCGCATGGATCGCACGGCAGCCACGGTTCGCACGGCAGCCACGGCTCGCACGGTTCGCACGGCAGCCATGGATCGCATGGATCGCACGGCTCGCATGGGTCGCACGGCAGCCACGGCTCGCATGGCTCGCATGGCTCGCACGGCAGCCACGGCTCGCATGGGTCGCACGGTTCGCACGGCTCGCACGGCAGCCACGGCTCGCACGGCTCGCACGGCAGCCACGGCTCGCACGGCTCGCACGGCAGCCACGGCTCGCACGGCAGCCACGGTTCGCACGGTTCGCACGGTTCGCACGGGTCTCACGGCAGCTGGTGATCGCGCGGCCCCAGGGCCTGAGCATGCGTCGCCTCCAGTGGGTCGAACTCACACCAGATTATCGTTGTAACAACCGCTGCATCGGCTGCTTTGCCGTGCAGGACGACGGTCCTTCCATGACCGACGTGGAGATCGTCGAAGCGCTCCGGCGAGGGCGCGCTGACGGCGCGGACTGCCTCTGGCTGGGCGGAGGCGAGCCGACCATGCGGAGGGACATCTTCCGCATGGCGGCGATGGGCCGTCGGCTCGGGTACACGCGGGTGAAGCTTCAGACCAACGGGATGATGCTGGCCTATGCGGGGTACGCGCAGCGCTGCGCAGAGGCAGGCATCACCGAGGTGGCGTTCTCGATGAAGGGCGCCTCGTCGGCCACGCACGATCGCATCGCCCGCACCGAGGGCTGCTTCGACCTGATGGCCCGCGGGGTCGGCCACGCCCGTGAGGCGGGCCTGGCGCTGGAGGGGGACCTGCTCGTCACCGCGAGCAACGCCGTCGAGCTGCCCGCCATGGTCTCCCTGGGCCTGTCCTGGGGGCTTCGCAGCTTCCGGGTGTGGCTGCTCTCGGCGGTCGACGCGACCCGGGATGATCCCGCGGTGCGCGCGGAGGTGCCGCGGATGCGCGACGTCGTGCCGGCGCTGGTCGCCGCGATGGAGGCCCACGCCGATGTCGGCGCTGGTCTCCTCGTGTCGCTGCACACGCCGGCGTGCGTGCTCCCGGAGTCCCTGCACGGGGCCCTCTTCGACGCGGCGGCGTTCGGGCTGCGCGTGGTCAACCCTGGCGGGCACGCCTTCGACCTGGCGGACTCGCCCATCGAAGGCGGGCACTTCCTGCCGGGCTGCGCGCAGTGTCGGCATCGGCCGAGCTGCAACGGGCTACGGCGCGACTACCTCGCAGTGCATGGCGAGGATGAGTTTCGACCGGTAGCCTGAGCGCGCAGCGGTCGCGCATGGGCTTAGGATCATCGCTTGTGTTGCAATCCCTCTTCAGACGCCCGCAGGAGCTAAGGACGGCATGTTGACTCCGCAGGACACGGACCAGGGCATCGACGAGAAGGTGCTGGAGCACGAGGACGCCGCGCACGAGAAGCGCAACTGGGTGCGCCTCACCTTCGACTGCAACAACCACTGCGTCTTCTGCCTGGACACGCTCACGCACGACGGCCAGATGCGCGACCGCGACGAGGTGAAGCAGCAGATCCTCGACGGCGCGAAGAAGGGGGCGCAGCGGCTGATCCTGTCGGGGGGCGAGCCCACGATGCACCCCAGCTACGTGGACTTCATCCGGCTTGGGAAGGCCGCGAAGTATCGGAAGATCCAGACCGTCACCAACGGGCGGGCCTTCGCATACAAGCAGTTCCTGACGCGCTGCCTCGACGCGGGGCTCGACGAGATCACCTTCTCGATCCACGGCCCCAACGCGCGCATCCACGACGCGCTCGTGGGCGCCAAGGGGGCCTTCGAGCAGGAGGTGCAGGGGCTCCAGTACGCGCTCGAGGACGGCCGCCCGATCGTGAACATCGACGTGGTGATCAACCGCGGCAACGTGAAGCACCTCAAGGCCATCCTCGAGAAGTTCATCGCGATGGGGGTGCGCGAGTACGACCTGCTGCACGTGATCCCCTTCGGCAACGCCTACAAGGAGGGGAAGGACATCCTCTTCTATGACCTCGAGGAGATGCGCCCGTACCTGCTGGAGGCCTTCGCGTTCTCCAAGCGCCCGGACGTGCACATCTGGCTCAACCGCTTCCCGGTGCAGCACCTGGAGGGCTACGAGTCGCTCATCCAGGACCCGTACAAGCTCAACGACGAGGCCAAGGGCCGCAAGGAGGAGTTTCACCGGCTGCTCACCGAGGGCGTCGACCTCGACTGCCGCGAGCCGGCGCGCTGCAAGCTCTGCTACCTCCAGAACGTCTGCGACACCCTCTATGGGGTGCGCGACCAGGTGATCGCCCGGGACTTCGCCCGGCTGCGCGTCGACACCACCTGGGAGAAGAAGCAGGGGCCCATCTGGGGCGGCGATCCGGCCAGCAGCAAGCGGGCGCGCGCGATCGAGGCGCAGCTCGCGGAGGGCGGCCTCACGGCGCTGCCGGGCGATGACGTCACGGTGGACTCGTCGCGGGCGAAGCTCCGGCTGCCGGTGATCGGGCAGGAGGCGAAGGCGCCGAGCGAGCTGCCCCTGGCGCCTCCCGAGGTGCTGGCCGTGCAGGCCGGGGCGCGCGCCCTCTGGGTGGTGGCGCCGGACGTGCCGGGCGCCCTCGCAGAGATCGCTCGCCACCCAAGGCTCACCGAGGTGGAGCTCGAGCTGGCGGACTTCAGCGGTCTAGACGCCCTGACGTCTGAACGTTCGGACGTCTCGTGGCGAGTGACCCGGGCGATCGCCCATACCTCGGCGCAGGCCGAGGCGTTGCTCGCGATGCCTGGCGCCTTCGAGGTGGCCGTCGCGCTCACCAGGGCCAACGAGCCCTGGCTGCTGGCGCTCTCGGCCTCGGGGGCGGTGCCGTCGCGGCTGGCGCTCTTCCAGCCGACCTACGAGAGGATGAGCGAGGCCCAGTCGCGCGACCTCGACCTGCGGGCCTTCTTCGGGGGCTTCACGGCGGAGGTTCCGGTGGAGGGCGTGCCGGCCTGCGTGATCGGGCGGACGCCCCGGGAGCCGCCGAAGACCCTCGACAGCGCCATGATGAAGCCCGACGGCCAGATCGAGATCTTCCGCTACATCCAGCGGTACATCGTCGACCGCTACAAGGCGCGCTCGCTGCGTTGCAAGCCCTGCGTGCACGCGTCGCGCTGCGAGGGGATGCACATCAACTACATTCGCGCTCACGGCTACGAGTTGATGCAGCCGGTGCTCGCCGACGCCGAGTGAGGGGGGGGTAGGGCGCCGGGATCGTAGAGATCCTGGCGCGGCGCTCAGGTAGCGGGGAGGGCTTCGGGGCCGGGGCCCTCGAGGCGCTCGGGCGTGGCCGGCTCGGCGAAGGCCCAGGTCGACTCCGAGGAGGAGGCCTCGAAGCGGGTCTGCTCGGGCGCGGCGTTGGCCACGAGGGCGTTGAACTTCCCGCGCGGGAAGCGCTGGGTGCGCTCACGCTGCGTGAGCAGGGCGACGGTGGCGAGGGAGCGCTCTCGAGGGCGCAGCAGGGCCGCAAGCCAGAGCACGGCCAGCCCATGATCTTCCTGCGTAGGGGTGTCGCCCTGGCCGCGGTTGAGCAGGAACAGCGAGTACTCGCGGGTCTCGGCGAGGCCGCGTCGAGCGCGGGCGCTGCGGTCACGGCGCAGGATGTCGACCTGGAAGCGCTCGCCCCGCTGGGACTCGAGCAGCACAGGCACCGCGCCGAGCTTGACCGGCAGCACGGAGACCACCCGCCAGCGACCGAAGCGCTGCCCTTCCGGGAGCAGCCGCTGCAGCTCGTGGGACTCGGCCTCCGAGGGGGAGGCCGGGGAGCCTCCTGCGAGCCCTGGAGGGGGAGCGGATGCGGATGCGGCACGAGGCGCAGCGTGGCCTGGCCTCGAGAGCAGCGACGAGGGGACAGGCAGGGCCTGGGCAGAGTTCGCCGCACCCGCACTGGCTGCGGTCAACAATCCACTCAGGAACTGGCGCCTGTTCCACTTCAACATTCGACGCTCCGCTGGGGATGGTGCCTCATACCTCGCGGTTCAAACTACACGGACGAACCATCCGAGGATCGAGGAATCCTCGCAAAGTTTTCACGCTCCCCCAAGCTGGTGAAGCCGTGAACCCCGCAGCCACGGTGATGCTACGCAAACTTTTCTCAGGGTGACCCCTTCGAGGGGACCCGGAGCAAGAGAGGACAGGAACACCCATGACGAACGCTCTGTCGGCGCTAATTCGCGGACAGGGGAGGCTCTCAAGTGGGGTCGTTCCGGCGTGCATCGCGGTGCTTGCAGAGGATTTCAGCAAGGAGCGAGCCATACGAACAGCCCTCATGGGTCGGGCTTCTCCGAGGAGGGTTCGGCCGGGGTCTGGACCTCCCTCCGTTCGAGGGCGATGCCGTGCTGGGCGGCCTTGCGGCCCTCGGACTGGCGCTTGGCCTCGAAGAGCCGGAGGCCCTGCTCGGTGATGAGGCCCACGGCCGGGGCGTCGGGCGGGCTCATGGACGCCGGGGGCTGGTCGCCGTGCACCTGGGGCGGGCGCTTCGGCTGGGAGCGGGCCTCGGCGAGGCGGCGCTCGAAGTCCTGGCGCCACGCGTCCATCGAGCGGAACTCGTAGCTCGGGTCTCGCGGGTCGTGGATGATCTTCTCGACGATGGCGTCGCGGTCGACGAAGACGGGGTAGAGCTCGCCGGGGTCGTAGGCGTTGCCGCGGTCGAAGAGCCCGCCGCAGATGGGGCGCAGCGTGCAGGCCGAGCAGCCGTCGGCGTAGATGTGCTCCCAGTCGGTCTGCCGGACGGTCTGCTTGGCGTCGAGGAAGTGCACGATGCGCTCCTCGCCCTTCACGATCTTCCGCGTCTCGGTGCTCGCCCAGGCGAACTCCGTCATGTAGCAGAGCGGGACCTTCTCCACGCGGAAGGTGCGGCCGCTCTGGTGCAGCAGCCGCAGCGCGCGGTGCAGCGAGACCTCGAAGTCCGCGAGCCGGGGCGTGTACTGCTCCTGGTTGACCTCGGCGCGGCCCATCGAGGGGTCGAGGTTGTTCCAGACGAAGTGGCGGATGTGCGGGTGGTGCGTGATCCAGTGGCGGATGTTCTCGTCGAGGTGCTCTGCGTTGAGCTTGTTGATCACGCAGTTGATGTTCACCTCGATGCCGTAGCGGTTGGCGTTGTCCACCGCGGCGAAGGCCTTCTCCAGCGTTCCGGCGGTGCCGCGCAGGCGCTCTTCGATGTCCGGTCGCACCGAGTAGACCGACACGTGGACGATCTTCAGGCCCGCGTCGGCCATCTCCTTCGCGAACTCCGGGTCGGCCAGGCGCCACCCGTTGGTGATCATGCGCACGTGCAGACCGCGCTCGGTGGCGTAGCGCGCGATGCGCGGCAGCTCGGGGTGCAGCGAGGGCTCGCCGCCGGTGAGGATCACCCCGAAGTAGTCGCGGTCGACGAGGTCGTCGACGAGCACCTTCATCGTCTCGAAGGTGTGCACGTACGGCGTCGTCGGGTTGGAGCAGAACCCGCAGAAGTGGTTGCAGTGCCGGACGACCTGGATGTACCCGATGTTCGCCATTGCCTTCAGGTGCCTTCGCGCACGATCGGCAACGCCACCCGTGCGGCGCCCGTCGGCGCGGACTGTAGCGCTACCGCGCCCGGTCCGTGGGGGCCCTCGCCGACGAACATCGCGGCCAGCGCCAGCTCGCGTGCGGTGAAGGGCCTGGGGGTGGCCGTCGGGGCGCGCGTCGGGGAGAGCTCGTCGCCGCCGAAGCGCTGGAGGTAGCGGGCGTCGACGCCAGGGCAGCGCGAGCGGGCGGGGCACTGGCCGCACGCGCGGGGGTCGTACGCGCGCGGCGCGTCGGGGAGGCTGCGCGCCTCGAAGGGGCCCAGCACGCAGAGCGGCGCCCCCCGGAGGAACACCGTCACCCGACGCTGCTGCGCCGCCGCGAGCGCGTGGAGCGCGTGGGGCATCGCCATCGCCAGCCGGGGGAACACCCGATCGAAGGCGGCGTGCAGGCGCCCCGCGGTGCGAGGGACGGCGACTGTCCACGCGGCGACGGACTGCGTGGCGAGCCACGGGGCGAGCGCGGTGAGCGAGCGCGCGTTGGAGCGGGTGAGCACCGTCGTGACGACCGTGGTGAGCCCCGCGTGGCGCGCGGCGGCGAGGCCCTCGGCGAGCTCGGCGAAGCTGCCCTCGACGCCGGTGTGGTGGTCGTGGATCGCCGGGCCGAGGCCGTGCAGCGAGAGGTGGACGTCCGTGAGGCCGGCGTCGCACAGGGCGGCCGCGTAGCCCTCCTCGCGGAGGCGCCGACCGTTGGTCTGGAGGCCGACGCGGCGGAAGCCGAGGCGTCGCGCCGCGGCGATGATCTCCGGGAGCGCGGGGTGCAGCGTGGGCTCGCCGCCGGTGAGGGTGACCTCGTCGTGCGCCGGGGCGAGCGCGCCGAGGGCGAGGGCGAGGGCGTCGAGGTCGCGCGGCGGTGAGGCGGTGAGGCCGTCGGGCGCGCAGAAGGCGCACTGGTTGTTGCAGTCGGTGAGCAGGGAGAGGGTCGCGCGGGTGGGGTGCATCGTCGGGGTCGCCGGGCACATCGTAGCTTGACCCTGCGGAAGCGCGGTGCGTAGCGTGCGCCCGGAGCCGACGAGATGACGATGGTCTGGCGGTGGTTCGGGATCGCGGCGTTGGGGCTGCTCACGAGCTGCGGCTCTGGTTCGAGCGAGCGCGCGATACCGCCTGCGGGCGGGGCGATGTGCCAGGCGTCGGTGGTGACCTGGGCGTCGCGCTGCGCGGCGCGGCAGGGGATCGAGGTGGCTTCGCTGCAGTGCCCCGAGCCGGACGTGGCCCTGCTGGACCTGCGGGGCACCCCGGAGCTGCGCGTGGAGCTTCGGCGCGGGCCAGGGCAGGGCTTTCGCCGGGTGGGGTCGTGGGGGCTCTCGCCGGTCGGCAACTTCGCCGACTGGAACCAGGTCGCTCCCTCCATGCGGGAGCGCTTCGACAAGATCACCGCCTGCGTGCGCGCGGACGAGGGCCTCACGAGCGGCGGCTCGGTGAGGTCGTCTGGGCGTCCGCTGCCGCTGGGCGCCCCGACGGCGGGCAACAGCGTCCCGTGGCTGCTGCTGGGCGCCCTCGCCTGCGCGCTGGCGGCGCTGTGGCCGGCGCGGCGGTCGGCGGCCTGGCGGCGGCGCGCGCTGTCTGGCGGGGCCATGGCGCTGGGCACCCTGGTGCTGCGGGCGCTGCTGCTGCCCGAGATGTTCTTCCACCAGAACGGGCAGGGGCCGCTCTGGGTGTCGACGGTCGTGTCGCCGCAGTACCACCCCTACGGGCCAGGGTATCGCGCCCTCTTCGGGTGGCTGCGGTGGTGCACACGTGAGCCCGAGCGCGGGGTGTTCCTCGTCCAAGGGGTGCTCGGCGCCCTGGCGGTGCCCTGCGCGGCCTTCATCGCGCGGCGGCTGGGGGCGTCCCGCGCGCTGGCCGGGACGCTCGCGCTCGCGGTGGCGATCGACCCGATCCTGGGGAGGCTCTCGCGCAGCGAGTCGTACTACGGCGTCGGCGCGTCGCTGCTCTTCCTCGCGACGGCCCTGCTCGCCTCCTCCATGGGCACCCTGTCCCTGCGACGCCCGGGCTTCCTGCTCCCGGTGGTCGCCGCGGGGCTGGTCATCGCGCAGCACGCGCTGGTGCACCCGGTGGGCTGGCTCGCGGCCTCGCTCTGCCCGGCCGTGCTGCTGCTCGGCCCGGGGCACTGGCGCCGCCGAACGCTTCGCGCCGTGGTCGCCGCGCTGCTCGTCGCCGTCGTCGTCGCCGTCACCGCGGGGCCGTTCATGCTCGCGGTGCTGCGCTCCTCCTTCGGGGCGCAGTGGACCAGCGGCAGCGGGGGCGCGCACCGGAGCGTCGAGCGGCTCCGGCAGCTCAAGCCGATGCTGCCCTACGGGCTGCTCCTCGCGGCCTTCCTGGTGGCGAGCGCGAGGTCACGCCCGCGCGGCGTACTGCACGTCGTGGCGCTGGCGGGGTCGCTCCTGCTGCTGCTCATGGCGGACATGGTGGGCTTCGGGGCCACGACCGCGTGGGTGCACCAGGCCTACCTGCGGCTCTACGCTCCGGTCGCCGTGGTGCTGGCGGCGGTGACGCTGCGGCAGGTTCCGCGGAGCCGACCGCAGGGCCTCGCGCTGGCGGGGGCGGTGGCCCTGCTCTCCCTGCTGGTCTCGTGGCGCGCGTGGCCCTCGTGGACGAAGGCCCCGACCGACGCGCTGGAGCAGGAGGTCGTGCGCCGCTGGCGCCGCGAGCTCCCGTCGGGGCAGGTCGCGTACCTCGAGCGCTCGGACAAGCGGGTGCTGATGCTCCCGTTCTATCGGGATGCGGCGGGGCTGGGACCGTCGCCGTTCATCCTGAGGGTGGGGGAGTTCGCGGAGGACATCACCCGGATGGGGCGGCCGTACTATGTGCACACGTCGCTCTGCTCCACGCCCGGGGGGCGGGAGTTCTGCGAGCAGATCGAGCGGCGCTACCGGATGACCAGGCTGCACGAGGTCGTGCTGCCGGCGGTTCCGAGCATGGTGGGCCTCGGCTATGACGTGCCGAGGGTGCGCGTCGCGCTCTACCGGGTGGACGGGCTGAGCGCGGTCGATCGCTAGGAGGCGGAGGGAGCTTCGGGAGCCTGGGCTGCAGGGGCCGGAGTCTCGGCGGGCGCGGCCTCGGCGGGCGGGACGGTGATGGAGTCGTCGACGTAGTGCAGGCGGGACTCGACCGCGCCGCTCTCGGTGTAGACCACGGTGACGCCGTTCTTCTTTCCCTTGCGGTACTCGGAGACGGACTCCAGCCGGCCGGTGGTGAAGTACTCCTTGATGGTGCCCTCGAGCAGGCCGTCGACGTACACGAGCTCGGCCTGCATCACCCCGTCGGGGTAGTAGAGCGTCGTCGGGCCGTTGAGCACGTCCCGCGCGTAGGTCTCCCGCGCGTAGAGGGCGCCGGTCGTGTAGTACATCTTCCCCTCGCCCTGCAGCACGCCGTGCTCGTACGGCATCTCGCAGCAGAGGCGGCCGGTGTCGAAGCGGTGCTCGACGATCCCATGGGGGACGGCCTCGGCGGCGGCCGGTGCGGCGGCTTCGGGCGTGGGCTCGGGCGTGGAGTCGGGGTCAGCCATCACGGAAGCGCTCCTCTCAAGAGTCGTGGGGATCGGACGGCGGGGTGGCAGGAACCTCGGCGGGCGCGGCGCTCTTCGCAGGTTCGGCCGCGGCGCGGGGGGCGCTCTTCGGCTCTGGGAGGGTCGGCCCCTCGTCGCCGTCCTTGAGGCCCTTCTTGAAGTTGCTCAGGCCCGAGCCGAGGCTGCGGCCGAGCTCGGGCAGCTTCGAGGCCCCGAACAACAGCAGGATGATCACCAGGATGATCATCAGTTCCGATGCGCCCATGCCGAACATCGCGGTCTTCTCCGGGGTCGCAGGAACAGCGACTCGACGGTTGTTAGCACCATTGGCGCTCGGGCAGCAATGCGCGGCCGTCGCCGCCGCGCCGCGTCCGAAGGTGCACTAGACTCTGCGCCTATCCCCCATGAATCCCCTGGTCGCCGCGCTGGTGCTGCATCCGCCCGTGAGCGTCGCGCGGGACTTCATCGACTACCCCTACTTCAGCGACCTCGGCGCCGTGCAGCTCGCGGCCGTGCTGCGGGGCGCCGGCCACCCGGTCACGCTGCTCGACGCCTTCGCCACCCCGGGCGCCGCGCTTCGCTGGCGCGCCGACGGCCGCGCGCTGCTGGGCGCCCCGGTCGAGGCCCTGCTCTCGGCGGTGCGCTCGCTGCTCTCGACGGGCGACCCCCCCCGGGCGGTGGTGGTCGCGTACTCGCCCTTCCACCGGCCGCCCGCGCGGGACGACACCCTGGGGGCCCTGCTCTCGGGGCTGCGCTCGCTGCTCCCCTCGGCGGCGATCGTGCTCGCGGACGCCTACCAGTCGGGCCAGCACTACGTCGAGGCCGCCGGGGACGCGGTGCTCGCCAGCTACCCCGAGGCCGACGCGTGGGTGAAGTACGAGGCCGAGGTGACCGTTCCGGCGCTGCTCGCCGCGCTCGGCCGCGGTGAGCCCATCGCGGGCGCGCACCACGGCGCCTCCCCTCCCTCGCTCGACGCCCTCCCCTTCCCCGCCTGGGACCTCGTCGACCTCTCCGCGCACGACCGCTTCTGCGCCAGCGTGGTGGGCGACCTCGGGCGCGGCGCGTGGGCCTTCCCCATCGACGGCCGCACCCTCCCGATGGTGACCTCGCGCGGGTGCCCCTTCACCTGCGTGCACTGCAGCTCCAACCCGGGGCGCGCGGCGGGGGAGCCCAAGACCCAGCGGCGCTACTCCGCCGACCGGCTGCGGGAGTACCTCGCCGCGATGGTCACGCGGCACCGCGCCACGCGCCTCGAGGTGCTCGACGAGCTCATCAACGTCAACGAGCGCCACTGGGACGCCTTCCTCGATGTGGTGACGGCGCTCGGGGCGCGCTTCGACGTGCCCAACGGGATGCGCGCGGACTACCTGGAGCCCGAGCACTTCGCGCGCATGAAGGGCAGGGTGAGCACCGTGAGCGTGAGCGCCGAGAGCGGCGTGCAGCGCGTGGTCACCGAGGTGGTGCAGAAGCGCCTCGACCTCGGGGCCATCGAGCGCGCCGCGGAGAGCGCGCAGGCCGCGGGGGTGCCGCTGATGATCCACTACATCATCGGGATGCCCGGGGAGAGCGCCGAGGAGATCAACGAGACGCTGCGCTTCGCCATGGACCTCTACGACCGCCACGGCGCCTGGCCCGCGGTGCAGTACGCGACGCCGCTGCCGGGCACCGCCCTCGCGCGGGGCCGCTCGCTGCCGGTGGTCGACGACTGGGGGCCGCGCTTCCAGATGGCCCCGAGCCAGCCCGGGATGAGCGTCACGCCCGACGAGCTCGCGCGCTTCCGCTGGACCTTCGAGGAGCGGCTGCGCGCCGCCGAGGGGCCGCAGAAGGTCATCATGAACGTCACCTACGTGTGCAACAACCGCTGCACCTTCTGCGCGGTGGGCACGCGCACGCAGGTCGACGGGCACCCGACGAGGCAGCGGGAGCACCTCGACCGGTACCGCGCGCAGGGCGTCACCATGGTCGACTTCGACGGCGGCGAGCCCACGCTCAACCCCGAGCTCATCCCGCTGGTGCAGTACGCGCGGCGCATCGGCTACGACCGCATCAACGTCACCACCAACGGGAGGCTCTGCGCCTACGAGAAGTTCGCGCGCTCGCTGGTGCGCTCGGGCCTCACCACGCTGCTCTTCAGCGTGCACGGCCACGACGCCCAGTCGCACGCCCAGCAGGTGGGCGTCGCGGAGGCCTTCGAGCAGACCGTGCAGGGCATCCGGTACTGCGTGCAGCACGCCCCGCCGGGCGTCGAGCTCGGGATGAACATCACCCTCACCAAGGGCAATCACCAGCACCTCGAGGCCGTCACGCAGCTCGCGTGGGACCTCGGGCTGCGGTGGCTCAACATCCAGTTCCTGACGCCCTTCGGCCGGGCGACGCGGTGGATCTCGCCGGACACCCAGGCCGCCGCCGACATCGCCATGGGCGTGATCGACCGCTGGGGCGATCGGATGAAGTTCCAGGTGATCAACCTGCCCTTCTGCTTCATGCCCGGTTACGAGCGCTTCATGCTGGGCGACCTGCTCAAGCTCCAGCGCCACATGATCTTCGTGAACAACGAGGACGTGAACCTCGGCGACTACCTCGCCGCGCGCCGGGTGAAGAAGCCCGTCTGCGGTCCGTGCCCGCACGCCGTGTTCTGCGGCGGCTTCTATGAGCTCGACGACGTGCCGGAGCCCCCGTGGCTCGTGCTCCCCGACGAGCTCGACCGGCCCCTCGTCGAGGTCGACTCGCGCCGACGGCTCAACGTGCTCGGGTGAGCGCTTCTTACAGTTACTGGTAAAAGAGAGCCTGTGCGATCCGAGATCGTCGTCACCCACGAGACCTGCAACCAGCGCTGCGGTCACTGCACGGCGAGGCGCTCCGAGGACGACCGGGCGTGGGTGCAGACCCGCGCGGTGCTCGGCCGGGTGCGCGCGGCGCTCTCGGGCGGCGCCAGGGAGCTGGTGCTCACCGGCGGCGAGCCGGGCATGCGGTCGGACCTGGCGGGGCTCGTCGCGGCCGCGCGCCAGGGCGGGGCCGAGCGGGTGGTGCTGGAGACCAACGCGACGCTCCTCGACGAGGCACGCGCGGTCGCGCTGAGGGCCGCGGGCCTGGACCTCGCGAGGGTCAACCTCGCCGCGTGGGGCGACGCGCTCGACGCCGTCACCCAGGACCCGGGCGGCTGGGCGCGCACGGTGCGCGGCGTCGACGCCCTGCTCGCCGCGGGCGTGGCCGTGGAGCTTTCCGCGGTGGTGGTGCGCTCCACCGTGGCGTCGCTGCCGTCGCTGCCGTCGGCGCTGGTCGAGCGCTTCGGGGCGGCGCTCCAGGGCCTCGTGCTGCGGGTGCCGGTGCGCTCGCCCGACGAGGCGGCGCTGGTCTCCTACGACGAGGCGGCGAGGGTGATCGAGGCGGTGGCGCTCGAGGGCCGACGCGCGGGGCTCACGGTGCGGCTGTCCCCGGAGGAGGCCGTTCCGCCGTGCGTGTTCACCCGGCCGGTGGGCGTGGCGCACCTCTACGCGATGACGCCCGGGCTGCGCGCCCGGTCGGACCATCGGCACCTCGAGGCCTGTGAGGGCTGCGCGGTGCGGGACCGCTGCCCGGGCTTCGCGAACGACACCCTTCGGCGCTTCGGCGCGCCGACGATCTCGCCGGTCACCGAGGAGCGGCTGCGCCGTCGCCTCTCGGTCATCTCCTCGGTGCAGGAGCAGGTGGCCCGCGAGCTGGCGCAGCCCAACCGCGCGACGCCCCGCGGAGGGAGCCCCATCGAGGAGGAGCTCGTCCGGGTGATCTTCCAGTGCAACCAGGCGTGCCGGTTCTGCTTCGTCTCGACGCACCTGCCGACCGCGGGCGACGACCAGGTGCGCGAGGCCATCACCCGCGCCGGCCGCGCGGGCCGGTGGATCACCCTCACCGGCGGCGAGCCCACGCTGCACCCGCGCCTCACGGAGTACGTGGCGCTCGCCCGCTCGGTGAGCCCGCACCCGGTGGGGATGCAGACCAACGCCACGCGGCTGTCGGACCCGGCGCGGGTGCAGGCGCTGGTCGACGCGGGCCTCGGGCACGTGCAGGTCTCGCTGCACGCCGCCGACGCGGCCCTCTCGGACGCCATCACCGAGGCGCCAGGGACCTTCGAGCACACCCTGCTCGGCCTCGATGCGCTGCACGCGCAGCCGTCGCTGTCGGTGTCGATCCTGTGCGTGGTGACGCGGCGCAACCACCTGGGGCTCGTCGGGCTGGTGCGGATGATCGCGTCGCGATGGCCGCGCGCGGAGCTGGGCCTGGCCTTCGTGGCGCCGTCGAGCGACCTCGTGCCGCGAGACACGGACCTCATCCCGCGCTACGGCGAGGTCGTCCCTTCCATGGAGGCGGCCGCGCGGGAGGCGCGCTCGCTGGGCCTCTCGTGCGAGGGCTTCGCGTCCATGTGCGGCGTGCCCCTCTGCCTGGTCTCCGCGGAGTCGAGGAGCGAGTCGCTGGACGAGATCCCCGAAGGCTATGACGGCGGGGAGTTCGCGCACCCTCCCGCGTGCGAGGGCTGCTCGCTACGGGGCCGCTGCTACGGGGTGCGGCGCGGTTACCTGGCCCTGTATGGCGACGGGGAGCTGCGGCCGCTGCGGGGCGACGAGTGAGCGCCGTGATCGCCTTCGGGGTGCTCTACGGCGAGGCCCGGGAGGGGTTCTTCCCCGACAGCCTGCTGGCCCACCTCGGGGCGTGCGCGAGGGCCATGGGCTGCGACGCGCGGATGGTGCGGGTCTACTACGACGGCCAGGACCCGGAGCGCGACGCGGAGGTGGGGCGGAGGTTCCGGCGCTGGCTGGAGGCGCGCGGGGTGCAGGTGCTGGTGCTCGACCGGGTGATCCACCCGGAGGTGGTGCGGGACTGGGCGGCCGGTGCGCCGGGGCGGTGCTGCGTGCACGTGAGCCGGGGCGAGTCCTTCGATCCGGTCGAGGGCGTGGACTACGTGATCGGTGCGGCGCCGGGGCTGCTTCGACGCGGTGCGACCCGCCGGGCGCCGTCGCTCTCCCGCCTCGCGCGGGCCTTCGAGGCGTGGCTGCAGGCCTGGCGGTCGGGGGAGGACCCCGGGGCGGTCGCGGGCGTCGCCCGGGTCGAAGGAGCCGCGCTGCGCACGGGCGCCCCGCTGCCCGAGGACGACGGCGTCCGCGCCCCCTTCGATGCGCTGGTGGCGCAGGAGGTGATCTCCCTCGACGCGCCGCCCAGGACGTCACGGCGCACGCTCTTCGGCAACGTCGGCTGCCCCTACGCGGCGGACCCGCTGGAGCGGCCCTTCTTCGCGGGCGTGACGCTGCCCGCGGACGGGTCCATCGCGAGGCTCGGGTGCGCGTTCTGCGACCTGGGCGGGGACTACGAGCGACGCGCGGACGCGGAGGTGATCGCCGAGGTCGCCGACCAGGCGGCGTTCTGGAGCGAGCGCGACCCGTCGGTGGAGGAGTTCGTGCTGAGCGACCAGCACGCGGTGCGCTACCTCGCGCCGCTGCTGCGGGCGGCGGCCGCGCGCGGGGTGCGCCCGATGCGCTGGCTCTTCGCGGCGAGGGTCGACACCTTCGTGCGGGAGCTCCAGCGCGTGCGCGCCGCGGTGGCCGCGGCCGAGGAGGTGGGGCAGTCGGTGGAGCTGTACCTCTCGGGCTACGAGGCCTTCTCCGACGACGTGCTCGAGCGCTTCAACAAGGGCGTCACGGTGGCCGAGCAGCTCGTCGCGGTGGAGGCCATGCGCTCGCTCGCCCGAGAGCACCCCGGGCACTTCGCCTACGCCCGCGCCCGAGGGCACAGCCTGATCCTGTGGGACCCGTGGACCCGCCCCGAGGAGCTCGCGGAGAGCGTGTCGGTGATGCGCTCCGCGGGCCTCGGGGAGATGTTTCACGCGGTCGGGCGCAACCGGCTGCGGCTCTACCGGGACCTGCCGCTCTTCCACGCGGCCGCCCGCGACGGCGCCCTGCGCGATCGATGGGAGGACGGGGACGAGGGCGCGGGGGAGCGCAAGGGCTACAACCCCGAGCACCCGTGGCGCTTCCTCGACGGGCGCTCGCGCGTGGCCTACGAGCTGGCCCTCTGGCTGCGAGAGACCCTCGGCGAGGCGACGGAACTCTCCCAGCTCGCCGCCGTGGCTGCGTACGCGCGCTCCCTGTCGGCGGGCGAGCTCGACGGCGCGGTGGCGCGCGCCCAGCAGGGCGTCCTCGCGCTGCGGGAGGCGCTCACGTCGCTGGAGGGGCCTCGCGTGGCGCCGCGGCGCGGGGCCTCGGTGGCCGCGGCGGTGCTGCGCTTCGCGGGCGCGTGCAACAACGCGTGCGGGGGATGCTCCAACCGGGACGCGTGGCTGCCCGACGACCAGGCCTCGCTCGAGCACCGGCTGGAGGCCGCGCGCTCGACGGGCTCGCGGGCGGTGGCCTTCGCGGGGCGGGAGCCGACGCTGCACCCGGGCTTCCTCGGGCTGGTGCGTCGCGCGCGAGGGGCCGACGGTCGCGCGGTGGCGGTGGTGAGCAACGGGCGACGCTTCGTGTACGGCGCCTTCGCCCGCTCGGCGGTGGCGGCGGGGCTGCGCTCGGCGAGCATCAAGGTGTTCGGCGCGGAGGCCTCCATCGGGGACGCCGTGGCCTCGGCGCAGGGGGCGCACGCGCAGTCGATGGCGGGCCTCGCGGAGCTGCGGGCCGCGGGCCTGACGGCGCTGGAGTTGCGCGCGATGGTCTACGGCGCGGCGCTCCCGACGCTGGCCGGGGTGGCCGACCTCGCGCGCTCGGCGGGTGTCTCGCAGATGCAGGTGGAGGCCGCCCTGGACACCGTGGGGCTCGCGCGCTCGGCCGAGGCCGCCGAGGCGATCGGGGCGCTGTCACGGCGCTGCGCCGCGCTGGACGTGGCGCTGGAGGTGTCGCCCCTCCACGCCGGGACCCTTCCGGTCGAGCGGGTTCCGCTCGCGGCGAGGCGCTCGTGAGGGGGCGTCGCTCCCTGCGCGCGGCCCTCTGCGCCGCGCTCGCGGTGGCCGCGGAGGGGGGCTGCCGCGAGGAGACGGTCGACCCGCCGAGGGCCTGTCCCTCGATGCCCGGAGGCTTCTCGGACTGCACGCCGAGCTCCGGGGTCACCGTCGGATCGACCTCGTGGACCTTCCGGGACCGCTTCCCCAACAACGGCGCCGCGCTCGGCGACTGCGACGGGGACGGAGGCGCGGACGCGCTGTCGTTCTCGTGGGTCGGGACCGCGAGGCTCTATCACCAGGAGGGCGCGTTCAGCTTCCGCGACGTGACCCGCGAGTCGGGCCTGCCGACGGACCTCTGGGCGATGGCCGCGGCCTTCGGGGACCTCGACCACGACGGCCTGGACGACCTCGTCACGGTGCTGCGCCCGGAGGACTTCGAGAGCCTGTTCGCGCTGGCGCTGCTGGAGCCCGCGCCGCCGGGACGGAGCCCGCCGCAGCCGTCGCCGATCCGGGTCTTCCGGGGGCTCTCTCGCTGTCGCTTCTCGGAGGTGACCGCCGCGTGGGGCTTCGGGGCGCCGCTGCCGGACGCGCCGCTGCTGCTCGACGGCGTGCGCCTCTGGGACGTGAACCTCGACGGGCGCCTCGACGTCGCCGCCTGGAACAACGCCGGCGCCTCGCATCGGCCGGTGATGTTCCTGAGCCGCGCGGACGGCGTGTGGGAGGAGCAGGCCGGGGCGCTGTTTGGCGCGGCGCCCACCTCGACCTGGTCGGCGGCCTTCAGCGACCTCGACGCCGATGGCCTGTCGGACGTGCTCTGGCTCCACGACGGGGCGGAGGGTCGGTCTGCGCAGTTCTTCCACCGCGAGGCGCCCGCGTGGCCGGTCACCTACCGCGAGGTGGTGATCGCCCCGTCGCTCTTCGGCCCCAAGAGCGGCGAGCGCAGCCTGATGGGCGCGTCCGTGGGCGACGTCGACGGGGACGGGAGCCTGGACGTGTTCATCACCGACGTGGGCGCGCAGCACCTGCTGGTGCAGCGCTCGGGCTTCGGCTTCGAGAGCGCGGCGGTCCGCGCCGGGGTCGACAGCGCGACGCTCCCCGACGGCGGCCGCACGGTGGGCTTCGGCAGCAGCATGGCCGACTGGAACAACGACGGCGCGGTGGACCTGCTCTTCGTGGCCTCGATCGACCAGGGCAACCGCTCGCCGCCCTTCGCCCGGCTCTTCGAGAACCGCGGCGACGGCACCTTCGCCGCGCGAGACGACCTCCTCCGGCAGCCCGCCTCGCGCGTGCAGGAGGCCTTGAGCGCCGCGGATTTCGACCGCGACGGCCGCGTCGACTACTGGCTCGGCGGCAGCGGCGAGGGCCCGCGCATCGTCCGCAACGAGGTCGTCGGCGGGGCATCCTTCGCGCTTCGCCTGCGCGGTCGCACCTCCAACACCGCCGGCCTCGGCGCGAGGGTCGTCGCTCGCGTGGGCGACCGCTCGCTCGTGCGGGAGATGTCCCCCGGCGGCAACTCCCTCGGGGGCGACGAGCCCAGGATCGTCCTCGGCCTCGGCGCGCGCGACCACGCGGACGGCGTCGAGGTCCGCTGGCCGAGCGGCTTCGTGCAGCGCCTCGGCCGGGTCGAGGCCGGGGCGGAGCTCACCGTGACCGAGCCCGCGCTGGTCACCGTCGAGACCCCGAGGGTGCCGATGGGCGGCGAGGCCCGCGTCGTCGTCCGCCCCGCGCAGCCCGACGGATCGGCGCTGGGGAGCGGCCACGCCGTGCGCGTGACGGCGCTCCCGGGCGGCGTGGAGGCCGCCGTCACCGACCGCGGCGACGGGAGCTACCTCGCTCGATGGACCCCCTCCGCGGCGGGCGATGCGGTCGCGGTCGTCTCGGTCGACGGGGCCACATGGACGGCGCGCCCCAACCTGCGCGTGCGCTGACGCCCCGCTACAGCGCCTCGCTCCGCGGCAGCCACCACCGCGGGACCATCGGCTGCGACAGCGCCCATCGCGCCACGGTGCGCCCTCCCTCCCCGGCCAGGAGCGACTCCTCGTCGAGGGTGACCGTGTCCCCCCTGGCGAGCGAGGCCCCCACCGCCCGCGCGCCCCAGGCGTACAGCCACGGGAGCGACGGGTCGTCCTGCGCCGCGACGCGCGAGTACCGCACGCTCCCGCGGCGAGCGCTGCCCTCGCCCGCGCCGTCGAAGATCCAGAAGAGGCCCACCCGGACGATGAGCATCGGCCGCAGGAGCTGGGCCCGCAGCACCGCGGCGCCGGTCGGGTCCTCGCGCTCCACGGCGGCGAGCACCCGGCGGGCGAAGTCGAGCGCGAGCGGGCACCGGCCGCCGCAGGGGACGAAGCCGACGGGCGACTCGGAGCAGAGCGGGTGCAGCGCCCAGTGCACCGGCGGCCCGTCGAGCAGCGCCCGCAGCGCGGCCTCGTTGATGCCGTCGCTCGCCGCCTCGGGCGTGCGCTCCAGCGCCACGAAGCGCTCGACGCAGCACGGCGGGTACCCCAGCAGCCGCCCCGCGCGGCGGGCCCCCTCGGGCGATCGGTCACGCTCGGCCTCGATCACCTGCTCGGCCTCGGCGCCTCGGGAGGCGGCGACCAGGTAGCGCTCCGCGGGGCCCGATGGGGTGGAGAGCGCCACGTCGAAGCGGCGCGCGTAGGGCCCTACCACCGCCGTGCGAAAGCCCTCGGAGCGCAGCCGTTGTTCGAGGCCGAGGGCGGTGCGGCGGTCGAGGTCCTCGAACTTCGCGACGGGGCGCGCGCCCGCTCGCAGCGCCAGCAGGTCGACCCTCCGAGGGCGGTCGTAGCGCAGCCACGCGACCCTCGCGGGCGTCGGGGCTCCCTCGTCCGCCACGGGTCCGTCGGCGAGGCCCGCGATCTCGTGGAAGGCCCGCAGGCACCCGTCCTCGTCGCGGCGCGCGTCGGCCTCGCGCAGCCGGTCGTAGCGTTCCGTGAGGCGCACGATGGCAGTGCGGGACAGTACCGCGATTGACGCCCCCAGGGACGGGGCGGAACATCCCACGCCAAGTGAGCACCGACCCCCTGCGCCCCGAAGGCTCGGTGACCGACCGCATCGCGCGCACCGACGAGCGGCTGCACCTGTCCATCGGCGCCGTGTGCAACAACAACTGCGTCTTCTGCATGGAGGAGGACCGCGACGGCCGCTACGTGAACAACTCGGCCATGACCCGCGAGCGGGTGCGCTGGATCCTCGAGCGCCACCGCGGCGCCGAGGAGGTGTGCTTCACCTCCGGCGAGCCCACCACGCGCCCCGAGCTGCCGGACTTCGTCGCCTGGGCCCGGGAGCTCGGCTACGCGCGCATCAGCGTGATGACCAACGGTCGCCGCCTGAGCCAGATGCCCTACGCCGCCACCCTCGCGCGCGCCGGGATGAACCGCTTCTACGTGTCGATCCACGGCCACACGAAGCGCCTGCACGAGGGCCTCACCCGCACGCCCGACAGCTTCGAGCAGACCGTCGCCGGGCTCGACACCCTCGCGAAGCTCAAGCGCTTCGGCGTCGAGGTGCACACCTCCACGGTGCTCACCGAGCGCAACCTCCCCATGCTCGGGGAGATCTACGCGTTTCTGCGCTCGCACGGGGTCGACCAGGTGGTGTTCAACGTGATGCAGGCCAACGGCCGCGCGGACACCTTCTTCGAGCAGATCTTCCCGACGTACACCGAGACCGCCGCGCAGTTCGCGCGCTTCTTGAGGGAGTGCGGCGAGGCCCGCCCCTCGGCCTTCCTGGTCGACATCCCCCTCTGCGTCACCGAGGCGATCCCCGATTTCCACCGAGGCTTCGTCGAGCGCCACTGCCACTACGACGTCGAGGAGAGCGCCGTCCTCGAGGGGGTCGACGCCGCCGCCCGCGCGGTCGAGAGCCACGGCCGCCACCTCGTGGTGCTCACCCGCGAGGACCTCGACCGCGCCACCCGCGCCAAGCGCGACGAGTGCCGCACGTGCCGCCACGACGCCTCCTGCGAGGGCGTCTGGAGCAACTACCTCCGCCGCCGCGGCTGGGACGAGTTTACCCCAGTCGGTAAGATCTCCTGACCGGGCGACGGCCACCGTCGCGCTTGTTGCCCCACCCGGGCGATGCAACCATCGCGTCGTGTCGGATGACCACGTAAGGGACTTTGCGGCCGCGCTGGGCCTCGACCACCAGAAGGAGCTGTCCGGCGGCTTCCGCCTGGCGAGCATCCGGCAGGGTCGGCGCGTCGAGGTGAAGCTGGCGCGGGGCGACGAGGGTCTCAGGCTCTACCTGGAGCCCTCAGGGCCGGGCGCCTGCTTCGCGCGGACGAAGCGCTTCCGGGTGAGCTACCAGACGCCCGAGTGGGGCTCGGTGCCGACCGCGGTGGTCGAGGCCTTCGTCCGCCGCCTCGCCGCCGCGGAGATGGCCCTCTCGCCCGCCCTCGTCGAGGCCCTGCACGCCGATCCTCCCCCGGTCGTCGACCGCGGCGCCCGCCCCCGCTTCGCCGATCCTTCCCCCGAGGTGGCCGCCGGGCGCACCCCCGCGCCGCCTCGCCGCCCGCTCGCGGTGCTCGGGCAGAGCGAGCCCATCCCGAAGCGAGAGGGCTCGGGCAGGCTGCGGATCACCCTCGCCAACGTCTGCGAGGAGGCCTTCGGCTACGGCCCGGCGGCGTCGGAGTACCTGCGCGCCAAGCTCCTCTCGGTGCCCGAGATCGCCGACCGGGTGGAGGTCTCGATCCTCTTCCTGGGCGGCACCGACTGCGAGGCCTTCGCCGAGCGCATCGCGGCGCAGGACCCCGACCTGGTGGGCTTCACCTGCTACAGCTGGAACCTCGCCTCCACGGCCGAGACCACCCGGCGGCTGCGCCAGAAGATGGGCGTCCGGCCCGCCATCGTGTGGGGCGGCACCTCCTTCGCGCTGCTGCGAGAGCGGCACGACTGGTTCACCTGGTGGTCGGACGTGGACGCCGTCGCCGTGGGATCGGGCGAGCAGACCATCGTCGACCTCGTGGCGCGGCTGCTCTCGATCGGTCCGGGCCGCGGGCTCGGCGAGGGCCCCATCCGAGGGACGATGCGCTCGGTCGACGGACGGCTGCTCATCGGCGACCCGGCGCGGGTGCCGCTGAGCCTGGAGGAGGTCCCGTCGCCCTACCAGATGGACACGGCCATCCGGGTGCAGCGGCCCTTCATCGAGATGGCGCGCGGGTGCCTCTTCCAGTGCGCGTTCTGCAGCGACGCGCGGGTCTCGCGCGAGGGCCGCTGGCTCACCGCCTCGATCGACCGCATCGCCAAGGACGTGGCCGCGGTCGTGGCCTGGCCGGGCACCACCGACATCCCCGCGGGGGCGAGCACCGCCAACATGAGCGAGGCGGTCTTCGCGGAGATGTGCGAGGGCATCCGCCGCGGCGACCCGGGGCAGAAGCTCTCCTACGGGCTGCAGATCTACCCCTCCATCGCGAAGCCCTCGCTGCGCGAGGCGCTGCGCGGCGTGCGCGTGCGGCGCATCGGCATCGGCGTGCAGTCGCTCACCCCGGAGACCTGGCGCCCGATGCGCCGCAAGACCTCCATCGAGGACGCCCGCAAGGCCGTCTCGCTGCTGCACGACCTCGGGACGATCTACATCACCGTGCTGCTCGGCATGCCCGGCGAGACGTACCAGTCCTTCGTCGACATGATCGAGGAGCTGCTCACCATCGAGGGCTGCTGCATCGTGGTGCACCGGCTGCTCATCCTGCCGGGCACGCAGTTTCATCAGCAGCACGAGCGCTGGGGCCTGCGCTTCGACCCCGAGCTCTACTACCGGGTGATGTCGTCCTCGACGATGTCCAACGACGACCTGCGGCGGGCCCAGCACTGGGTGCGCAACCGCTCCGTGCAGGCCGGCTTCGGCGCCCCCGGCGAGCTGCGCCTCGACTGGACCAACTCCGACGACATGCCGCTGTCCTTCGACAGCCCCACGTACACCTCCCAGGGCTGAGACCGCTCAGCGCGCCCGGAGCCCCCTCAGGATCTCCCTCAGGTCTCGCTCGTCCCGCGGCGAGAGCGAGGCCGACCCGCTCGCCAGCGCCAGCGTCGCGAGGGCGAGCTCGGCGTAGAGCCTCGCGGCGTCGGGGCGGTGCGCCGCGATCGCCTCGGCGAAGCGCCCCACGACGGGCACGTCGCCGTGGGCGATGGGCCCGTGCAGGGCAGCGCGAGGCCCGTGCGAGGCCACGTCGGCGCGGGAGTGCTCGGAGAGCGAGGCCACGAGGCGGTCGGCGGTCGCGGCCGGCACGCCCGCCGAGCGCAGCAGGTCGATCGCCTGGGCGTGGAGCGTGATCGCGAAGGTGAGCGGGAGCATCGTCGCCGCGTGGTAGAGCACCTTGCGATCGGGCTGCACCGGGAAGGCGTCGGCGCCGATCTCGCGCATCAGCGACAGCATCAGCGCCGCGGCCTCGTCGTCGCCCTCGACCGCGCAGAAGGTCCCAGGGAAGGTCGAGGGGTCGACGGACTCCAGGGAGAAGGGCCGCAGCGGGTGCGCCGAGGCGACCTGCGCCCCGGCCGTCTCGGGCAGGCGCATCGCCGCCGCGGGGAGCGAGCCCGCGAAGTGCACGAGGGTGCGACCGGCGGCGAGGCCCGCGCGGCCGAGCGAGCGCGCCGACTCGACGATCGCCTGGTCGGCCGTCGCCACCAGCAGCAGCGTGGTCTCGGCGGGGATCTGCCCGGCCCGCGTGGTCCCCGCGGCGGCGCCGATGAACGCGGCGGCCTCGGCGGCCCGACCCGCGTCGCGAGAGAGCACCGCGGTGCAGACGTGCCCTGCGCGGACGAGGCAGTGACCGATCTCCCGGGCGACCGGGCCCGATCCGACGACGGCGAAGTGTTGTGGCGGCATAGGGGGGTTAGCGGAGGGGGCCATGATGCTACGATCGCCGGGCATGGTCATGCCCCATGATCCCGGCCGCGCGGGGCCCGTAGCCGCCGTGCTGGGGGCGACCGGGAGGCTCGGTCCGGCGGTGTGTCGCGCGCTGACGGCGGGCGGCTGGTCGGTGCGCGGCCTGTCGCGGCGCTCCCCCACGGCGGCCGAGCGCCTGGGCGACGCCCGGCTGGTGGTGGGCGACCGGCGCGACGAGGCGGCCCTGCGCGAGGCGCTCGAGGGCGCATCGCTGGTCGTCGACCTGATCGGCGTGACCGCCGAGGACGCCTCCGCGCTCGGGGCCGCGCTCCCCGCCACGGCGCGGCACGTGGTGGTGGTCGTGTGCGCGAGCAGCCGGGCCGGGGTGGTCCACGCCGCCGCCGTCGACGCGCTCTTCGGCGGGGCGTTTCACGCGCTGGTGCTGCCGAGGCTCGTCGCCGAGGTCGACCCGTCGCAGCGAGAGCGCCCCTACCTCGACATGGTCCGCTCGGGCGAGTCGGCCATGGTGGCCGCGGGCGGCGCCGCGCGCCTGTCGCTGGTGGCCGTCGACGACGTCGCGGCGGTCGTCGCCCTGCTCGCGGCCGACCCGGCGCTCGCGTCGCGGGGCCCGCTGTCGGTCGCGCCCTCCTCGACGGTGAGCGCCGCCCAGTGCGTCTCGGCGCTGCTCGAAGGCGCCGGCGCTCCCGCCCGCGTGGTGCGCCACCCAGACCCCCGCTGGCGCGGTCCCCACCCGGGCGTCGACGAGGTGCTCCCTCGCGGCCGCTACCCGGAGCCCCCGGGCTTCCGCTACCGCGACCCGCTCGAGGTGTGCCGCGCCCACGGCGCCTGGCTGGCCTCGCTGCCGCCGGTCCAGGGCAGGCCCTCCAAGTCCCTCCCGCTGGCCAGCAGCCTCTTCCAGGGCCGCCAGGAGACGGACGTCCACGGCCGTCGCGAGGGGGTGATCCTCGAGGCCCCGGTGCCGGGGCTGATCGAGCTCTCGTCCTGGCTCTCGCCGTCGTTCTACGTAGACGTCGGCCGGCCCTGCAACTCCGCCTGCCTCTACTGCGCGGTGCCCCCGCACGCCGACACGCAGGGCTTCGCGCCGCTCGATCGCCTCTCGTCGCAGATCGCCGCGGGCGTGGCCGCCGGGTGCGACCGGGCCATCCTCATCGGCGGCGAGCCCACGATCTACCCCGAGCTCCCGGCGCTGCTCGGCCGGCTGCGCGAGGCCGGGGTGGGCGAGCGCACCATCCTGATGACCAACGGGCTGCGCCTCGCGGACGAGCGCTTCCTCGCATCGCTCATCGAGGGCGGGGTGAGCACCATCCACATCTCCGTCGACACGGCCGACGAGGCGGTGTTCGACGCGCTCAGCCGCTCGAGCGGGAGGTTCGGCAAGCAGGGCGCCGGGCTCGACAACGCTCTCCGCGCCCGCGGCGCCAACGTCTACGTGTACGCCGCCGTCACGCGCCTCAACGCGCCCGGCCTGCCCCGGCTGCTCGACTCGCTCGTCGAGCGCTCCGAGCGGGCCCGCCGCGCGCCGCCGCCCTTGCTGCTCGCGTTCGCCAAGCCCCTCGGGGACGCGCTGGTGCACCTCGACCAGCTCTGGGTGAGCCCCCGAGAGCGCGTCGAGACGGTGCGCTCGCTCGTCGCCCAGGGAGAGCGCCGCGGGGTGACCGTAGGCTTCCGCAACCTGCAGGCCTGCCTCGCGCCGGACCTGGTCCGCTACAACGTCGACTATTACCTGGAGGACTACTCGGTCGACCTGCGCACGCGCGCCCGCCGCGCCTACGCCCACCACGTCGAGTACGCCTCGCACATCGAGGGCTGCGAGGGCTGCGCCCACCTCGCGCACTGCCCCGGGGTCTACACCAACGAGGTGTCCCGTCCGGAGGCGGCGGCCTACCGCGCGATCGGGGCCGAGGGGCTGCGCTTCGGGACGTGACCATGTTCAGGGTGACCTTCTTCGGACATCAGGGCTGGATGCTCTCGAGCGGCGAGACGAACCTCCTCGTCGACCCGATCGTCGAGCCGGACTTCGGCTGCGTCCCGCAGGCCCGCTTCGAGGTGCTGCCTCGCCGCGCGTTCGACTGGCCGGCCTTCCCCCCCATCGACGCGGTCTTCTTCACCCACGAGCACGAGGACCACTTCGACGTCCGCTCGCTCAACCGCCTCTCTCGCGCCATCCCGCTCTACCTGTCCGACCGCTCGTCGAGCGCGGCCTTCGCCATCCTCGGGGAGATGGGCTTCGACGTTCGCCCGTGGGCTCCCGGCGTCGCGGTGACCGTCGGCGACCTGAGCCTCCTCGGCTTCGCGGGCGACCACGTCGCGCACGACGACCTCGAGGAGTGGGACACGCTCGCCTTCATGGCCTCGGACGCCCACGGCGCCGGGACCTTCTTCACCAACGTCGACGTCGGCGTGAGCCAGGCCATGGTGCGCTCGGTCCAGCAGCTCGCCGTGGAGTACGCCCGCAAGCACCCCGGCGCGGCGGCTTCGCCCTCGGGGCGGCTGCTGCTCTCCCGCGACTCGGTGATGGATTTCAGTGCGCTCCAGGAGAACCCGCAGCCCCCGACGGGATCACTCCGCTACATCCGCGACCCGGCCGAGGCCGAGCGCCGCCTCCGCTCGGGGGGGATCACCCCGCTGCCCGGGCAGACCGTCGCGATGAGCCGCAACGACGTGGCCCTCGTGGAGCCCGAGCGGCCCTTCCTGCGCGCGCTCGCCGGCTCCGACGCGCCGGAGCGCCCGGTGTGGTTCTCCATGCCCGAGGCCGAGCCCTTCGCGACGGCGTGCGGCGCCGTGGAGCTCACCGCCGCCGACCTCCGCGAGCTCGACGCCCACCTCCAGGACCTCGCCCGATCGCTCTACGGCAGCAGCTTCTTCCGCTGGCTCATGTCCCTCGACGGCGCTCGCCTCCCGTCCCCTCGCCGCGGCCTCGCGCTGCGGCTCCTCTTCGGCCCGGAGGGCGTCGCTCGGCTCTGGAGCTACGACCCCTGCGGCTGCGCCTTCGTCGAGGAGCCCATCGACGGCGACGCGCGCGCCTCGCACCGGACGGGCCTCACCTGCTGGGCCTCGGACCTGCTCGCGGTCTTCCGCGGCGAGTGCGACGTGCGCGCGCTGGGCCTCGGCCACCTCCGCGCCTGGGGCGCCGACCGCCGCCCGCTGGACGTCTTCCTCCGCGTGCTCGTCGTCTACTTCCACCCGCTGCGCCACCCGGGGCCTCGGCTGCGGCTCTACCGCGCGATGTGGGCCATGGTCCGCGACGAGCCCGCCTGGATCCGCGGCGTCACCCCATAGCGCTCAGGGCGCCGCCTCGGTGAGCACCAGGGTGCGGTCGACGGCCACGGCCGCGAGGCGCTGGGTGCGCCCGCTCGGCCAGCGCACCTCCAGCGAGGGGAGCGTGGCCGCGTCGCCCAGGCCGAGGTCCACGGTCGGATCGCTGGAGGACATGACCCCGCCCGCGCGGGAGACCTCGCGCACCAGCCGGGCTCCGTCGGGGAGCGTGGCGGTGACCCGGGCGCCGAGGCCGTCGCGGTTGGAGGCCGTCCCGACCAGGCGAACGCGCAGCCAGTGGCGCCCCGAGAGCGCCCGGTCGTTGCGCAGGTAGCGCGCGGGCCCCGGCCGGTCGCAGCCTCGCAGCAGGATCGTCTGCGAGCCCATGATCAGGTCCTCGTCGCCGTCCTCGTCGAAGTCCCCGGTGGCCAGCGAGGACCACGACCCGGGCAGCTCGAAGCCGGTGTCGCGCTCCGCGGCGAAGCGCATCGGCGAGCCCTGGAGATAGACGGTGTTCGCGGCCCCGGGCAGCGTGACCGGGATGACCCCGAAGGTCATGAGCAGGTCCAGCCGGCCGTCGCGATCGAGGTCGCGCGGGAGGGCCGACCAGCTCACCGGGATGGCCTCCTTGGAGGAGCCGCCGGGTCCCGGTCGGATGGTGAGCGTGAGCCCCGCGGCGTCGGTGCGGTCGTCGAAGCCGCCACCAGCGCGAGCGACGAGCAGCAGGGCAGAGCCCGCGTTGGTGAAGAGGTAGTCGGTGAGCCCGTCGCGGTCGAGGTCGCCCGCGCCGACGCCCATGGGCGAGAGCAGCGGGGTCTCGTAGCCAGGGTTCAGCGAGGCGCGCGCGAAGGAGGGAGCGCCCCCGGAGGACGACTGGCGATAGGCGGAGTTGATCCAGTTGGTGACGGCGTGGCTCATGCCGGTGTCTTCGTCACAGGGCATGGAGTCCGCGGGCCGCTCGGCCACCTGGTGGGTCGCGAAGGCGTCGCGAGGAACCAGCAGGTCGGGGCGCCCGTCGGCGTCGAAGTCCGTCGCCAGCACCACCCAGGCGAAGCCCGGGTCCTGAGGGAGCCCGGTGAGCAGCCGGTAGCCACCGCCCGCGTTGGCCATCAGCACCGACGGGGCGTACTCGCCCTCGCGCAGCCGTCCCGCGCGCCCGATCACCAGGTCGAGCCGTCCGTCCTGGTCGAGGTCCGCCACGTCGAGCGCCAGCGGAAGGCCCGCCCCGTTCTCCGCGGGGATGCGCCCGGCGCTGCGGTCGGTGAAGTGCCCGTGGCCGTCGTTGTCGAGGACCATCACCGCGCCGCGCTCGGTCTCCTCGCCCCGCCTCGCCGGGGGGCGGCCGCCCATCACCAGGTCGGCGTCGCCGTCGTTGTCGAGGTCCGCGAAGTGCGCCGCCCAGGCGCCGTAGCCAACGAGCCCGGTGGCCACGGTGCGGTCCTCGAAGCTCCCGTCCCCTCGCCCGTGCAGGAACACCACCGTCCCGAGCCGTCGCACGTCGCGCTCCACGTCGCCGAGCAGCACGTCCAGGTGCCCGTCTCCGTCTCCGTCCCCGACGGCCACCATCGCGCCCGTCGAGGGGAGCGCCCGCTCGCAGTACGTGCGCCCGCAGCGCTCGGGCGCCGCGACCACCGCCACGTCCGCCGGGACGAACACGTCGGGCACCACCGACGCGTCCGACGCCGCCCCGCCCGACCCCTCGCAGCCGACGATCCAGAGCAGCGCGAGCGCGGAGGACGGGGACCGCATGGGTGTCCCTAGCGTACGCCCTTGCGGTCGAGCAGCGCGTCCAGCGCCTCGGCGAGCACCAGGCTGTAGTCCTGGTCCTTCTCGGCGGCGTAGAGGCGCAGCCGGCGAGAGAGGTCCTCGGACAGGTAGATGGTCATCCGGCGGCGCACGTCGTCGGTGCGCTTGCGGTAGACCAGCGACTTCGAGGCACCAGACGTCTGGACGTTCGGACGCTCGGATGTCTCGACCTCCGGGGCCTTCACCGCGGCGGGCGCCACGGTGGGCGTCGGAGGGGGCGCCACGGGCGTCGGGTCGGGGGCCATCCCCCGGACGAAGCGATCGGCCTGGAGGGGGTCCACGACCTCGGCCGGTCGACGGAGACTGAACGCGGGCTTCTTGGGTGCCATTGGGGAGGAACCTCGACGACGGGGGAGCGTTGAGACGTCTAGACTCTCAGACGCCCAGGCGTCTCGTCAAAGCCGTCGCTATCGCCGCGAGGAGGCCTTCGGGGAGGGCTCCTTCACGACGTTCTTCTTCTCCCAGAGGAGCAGCTCGTTCACGAGGGCGCGGGTCTCCTCCGCGGCGGCGTCCCGTGGGGCGTAGGTGGTCACGCCCTGGCCCATGCCCAGCGACTCGGCGAAGGCCACCCGGTAGCCGAGCTCGCTCTTGAGCAGCTCGATGCCGCTCTTGGTGAGCTCCTCTCGGGCGCTGCGCCCGAGGGCCGTGCGCCCCTGCTTGCGGGTGATCACGATGCGCACCTCGAGCTCGGGCCGCAGCGCGCGGGCCTCGTTGATGAGGTCGATGCTCGCCGCGAGCGCCCAGGCGTCCGCCGACGAAGGGCCGCACGGCAGGATCGCCATGTCGGCCACCATCAGCGCCGAGCGCTGGATGTCCCCGTGCCTCGGCGGGCAGTCGATGACCACGTCGTCGTAGCCCATGCGCACCGTGGGGAGCTGCTCCGCCCGGTGCATGGTCGAGCCCATGGACACGATCGACGGCATCGGCTGACCCGCCTCGGCCGCGACCTCGCCCCAGGTGCGGATGGTCCCCTGCGGGTCTGCGTCGACGAGCAACACCTTGTGGCGGCGGACGAGCAGCTCCGAGGCGATGCCGATCGCCAGCGTGCTCTTTCCGACGCCGCCCTTCTGTCCGGTCAATGCGACGATCACGAGGGGACGTCTAGACCGTTGAACGCCCCACCGTCTAGACGCACGAACGTTCAGGCGCTGAACCATTCAGACGTCTGGACGTCTGGTGGATCCCTCATCCGGCGATGGGCTCGGCGCAGGCGTCGCCGTAGAGCGAGACGTCCGCGGTGCGGCACCCGAAGCAGGCCCCTCGCACGGCGCACCCCTCGCACGCGGAGAGGTACTGCCGGAAGGGGAGCGCCTCGGGGATGGGCGAGAGCGAGGTCACCCTCGGGTCGGCGCCGAAGGCGCAGAGCGGCGGCCCGCACGGCCCGTCGAGCCCTTCGGGCACGATGCCCACGGCGAAGGCCCGGTCGAGGGTCTCCCTCAGCGCGCGGCGCAGGGCCACGGGCTCCGGGACGATCGCCGGGATGAGGCTCTGGTCGTAGGGGTCGGTGGGGTACGACAGCATCAGCTTCTTCAGCAGGTTGCCGTGTCGGCCGAACTCCTGGTGGATGAAGTCCGGCAGCCCCGCGAGGTGCGCGAGGCCCTCCTGGGACATCACGGCGTTGAGCTTCACGGTGACGCCCGCGTCGAGGAGCGCGTGCACGCCCGCGACGGTGCGAGCGTGGGTGCCGGGCGCGCGGGTGATGGCGTCGGAGACGGCCGCGTCGGCGCTGTGCAGCGAGACGAAGGCGGTGCCGAGCCCGGCGTCGCGAAGGCGCGCGGCGAGGTCGTTGCGCGCGCACTGGATGGCGTTGGTCTCGAGGGTGATGGCGGTGATGCCGCGGTCGCGGGCGTGGCGGAGGTACTGCTCCAGCTTCGGGTCGAGGGTGGGCTCGCCACCGGAGACGATGAGCGAGCGCACGCCGGCGGCGGCGAGGTCCTCGATCCAGCCGAGGATGTGCTGGCTGTCGAAGCCGCCCCAGTCGCGGGACTGCCAGCAGATGCCGCAGTCCTGGTTGCAGCGGAACCCCGTGCGGATGAGCCCGCCGGGCTCTCGCAGCCCCGGGATGAGCTGGCGGAAGAAGTACATGGGCACGCCCACCGGGAGCGAGCGCAGGGTGCGGGCGTGGCCGAGCGCCTCGTCCCACTGGGCCGGGGTGATGGCGCGCTGCAGCCGCTCGGCGAGCACCGTGAGCTCGCGCTCGTGGCGCCGCGCGACGGCGTGGATCTCCTCCACGGTGACCTCCACCGCGGCCTCGCCGGGTCGGCGCAGCGGCACCGGGGCGCCCGGCTCGGTGCGGCGTCGGGTGATGCGCAGCGCGGCGATGGGCTGCTCGGGGCCGAGCTGGAGCGAGATGCTCTTCGGGTCGGCGGTGACGTCGAGCAGCCGCAGCCCGAAGGCGGGCAGGTCGATGGGCAGCCGGGGGACGCGGGCGAGGACGTGGGCGATCTTGAGGCGCAGCGCGCGGGCCTCGTCGTCCGGGGGCGTCGGGTCTCGAAACACCACGCCCCCCCCTAAGGTGCTGCTGCCCTTGTCGGGCGTGCGGGCGGCGCTGCGGGGGCGCACGTCGAACTCCCAGGTGCTGAGGGGCGCGAGGTTCTTGGTGTCCTCGTCCTCGACGTCGCCGAGGCCCCGGCGGGTCTCCTCGATGCGCGCGTCGAGGCAGGCCATGAGCTGCGGGAGGTGGTCGAGGAAGGCGGCGGCGAAGGAGGGCGGGTCTTCGCTCAGCGACCAGACCGCGTAGCAGAAGCGGTTGAGGTCGTTGTCGAAGAAGGTCGTGAGGGTCAAGGGGCCGAGGGCCTCGGGGTGGTCCCAGGCGGCGAAGCGCTCGGGCAGGGCGTCGACGATGCGGCGGGTGAAGGCGTCGATCGCGGCGCGCGGCACGAGCTGGTAGTTGAGCGCGTGCACCGTGAGGTCGTGCGCGAAGGACTGAAACTGGAACTGCAGTTCGCTCCAGTCGCGGGCCTCGCCGCGGGCGGCGAGGACGGAGTCATAGAAGCCCGGCGAGGAGAGCTGCACCGGCACTCGCCCCGAGAGGTACATGCGCATCCACGGCCCGAGGGCGAGCTTGGGCTGGTCTCGCAGGATGGCCCCGACGCGGTACCCGGTGCCGGGAGGGAGCAGGGCGTCGGCGAGGCGGTTGAAGGTCTGCGGCGAGGGGGAGGTGAGCACGCGGCCCTCGTCGCTCCAGCCGAAGCCCATGCGCCGCAGGTGCGCGACGAGCTTCGGTCGGTGGGCGAAGTGCCCTGTCCCGCCGAGCATCTCGATGGGCTCGAAGCGCGGCTCGAAGGTGAGGGTGAAGCCCTCCTTCGGGTCGTCGAGGTCGTCGAAGCGCGGGGCCCAGCCGCTGACCACGGCGAAGGCCTCGGCCCAGCGCGCCATCACCTGGCGCTCCTCACTCGCGGCGCTCACGGGACGGGCGTCGCGTCGTCCTTGCGACGCCGCAGCATGACCAGCGCGCCATCGGCCACCACCGGCGCCTGCACCACGCGGGCGTCGGGGGTCGCCGGGAGCTCGGCCTGGAAGGGCTTGATCTCCGCGTCGCCGTAGGTCTCCACGTAGAGCCTTCGCACGCCCACGCAGTGCGGGTCGAAGCTGCACTCGGCGCAGCGCGGGGCCTTGTAGAACTGGTCCTCCCAGTCGGCGCTGCGGTAGATGTTGCCGAGGTTGCCCTGGTAGTAGCGCAGGTCGCCGTCGAGCATGCAGGGGGGATAGCCGCCCTGGCCGATCATGCCGCCGAAGCCCACGCGGGTCTCCAGGCAGTAGTCGAGCGCGGCCTTCATGAAGGGCTTGATCTCGTCGAAGCGCGGCATGACCCAGGTGTAGACGAGGTCGCTGATGGGCTGCGCCACGCCGAAGCAGATGCTCAGGTGCCCCTCGTCCTCGGGAAACTCCTCCCGCAGGTAGCGCACCGTGTTGGGCAGCTGCTCGTAGTTGGCCTTGGTGATGACGTGGGCGATCTGCGTGAGCACCCCGAGGCGCCGGAAGTTGTGCATCGACGCGATGGTCTTGCCGAAGGCGTGCGGCAGCCGGGTGATCTTGTCCGACTGCTCCGGGTCGACGCTGTGCAGCGACACGGTGATCTTGGTGAGCCCGGCGTCCGCGAGGGTCTTGGCGTACTCGGGCACCGCGGCCTTCACCCCGTTGGTCTGGATCTCCACCGTGCGAAAGCCGAGCTCCTTGCCGCGCGCGATGAAGCGCGGCAGCGAGGGGTGCAGCGTGGGCTCGCCGCCGGAGAGCACGAGGTGCGACGGGTCGCGCTTCGCCATGCGCTCGATCTGCCCGAGGATGTCGTCGGCGTCGAAGTCGGGCACCGTGCGGTCGACGAAGCAGAACGCGCACGACATGTTGCAGTGGCCGTTGATGCGCAGGAGGGCGCGGCCGTTGCCCTCGGTGTCGTTGTCGAAGTCCGAGACGTTCTTGAAGTCGCGCTGCTCGAGGGTGTTGGCGCGCTTGAGGTTCCAGTCCATGGAGACCTCCAGGGGGATGGGCGAGAGCCCCTCCGCGCCGAAGGCCTCGAGGTACGCGGGCTCCACGCCCGGGCACGACTGGCTCATGGAGCAGCTCTCGCACGCCGCGACGCGCGCGAACTCCTCCGACGGCGCGTGCCGCAGGTAGGTCATCCGGTCGAAGAACACCGTGCCGAAGCGGTCGAGCGCCCCGCCCGCGCCGCAGGGCAGCACGCCCCGCCGCGTGGTGAAGCCCCACTCGACCTTCCAGCGCCGGCACTCGTCGAAGACCCGCCGCGCGGCCTCCGCCTGCTCGGCGTAGGAGAGCAGCACCCGTCGCATCGGCACCGGCACCTGCCCCGTCTCCGGCAGCGCCAGCAGGAAGCCCTTTACACCACCGGGTAATCCTCGCGCCCAGTCGAGCAGCGGGTCGAGCTCCCGCACGGTCCACCGCAGCACCGGGACCACCAGGTAGAGGTCCATCCCGCTGGCGGCCGCGCGCTTCAGGCCCTCCATGGCCTCGAGGTAGCAGCCCTCGTCCATCATGGTCTGCTCGTGCACGCTGCGCCGCGCTCCGCCGCACACCACGAAGAGCCTCTCGACGCCGCGCTCCTTCAGCGAGGCCAGCAGAGCCTCGCGGGCGAGCGGCCGACCGTCGGTCTCCACGGCGACCCCTCGGATGCCGCGCTCCTTGCAGCGCGCGAGGATCGCGTCGAAGTCCGGGTGGTCGATGGGCGACTCGCCCAGCAGCAGCCGCTGGCAGCGCCTCGGGTCGACGGCCTCGACCTGCGCCAGCACCTCGGCGAGGGGCACGGCGCGACGGGTCTGACGCCAGCTCGGGGTGCAGAAGCGGTACTCCAGCCGGTCGCCGTGGAACAGGTTGATCCGGACCTCGGAGGACGCCATCAGGCCGCCAGTATGGCCCGGTTCAGACCCGAAAGGCACGGTCGGGCATCGGCGCCATGGATCCCCGTGGACAGCAAGCCCGTGGCTACGGATCCACAAGTCAAAGAACTGATCTGCATTGCCATGAAGGCTTAATTCCATGGGCAGCGGTCGACATGACGCGACGATGCGTCATATCGTCCGCGGCAGAGGTGCAGGCCAGTGGTGCACGAGCGATGTTCTCGGGTGGCGCTGATGGTGGGGGTGGTGCTGACCGGGGCGTGCGGCGCCGGGGATCGTCCCCCGGCGGTTCCGACCTACGATCCGGAAGCGGCGCTGCTGGGAGACGCCGGTGGGGGAGCCGACGCCTCGCCCGTGACGCTCGAGCCGTGGAACATGGGGCCCCGCTGTGGGCGGTGGTTCTGCGCCGACCAGCTGCCGCAGGCCGGGAGCGCGGTGGCCGTGGGGGACATCGACGGCGACGGGCGCCCTGACCTGCTGCTGGCCGACACCGGCCGGCTGCTCTCGATGCTCGGTCCGCTCCGGATGCTGCACAACGACGGCGGGATGAGCTTCAGCGACGTGACCCTCTCGTCGGGCCTGGAGGGCTACGGCGCGTGGAGCGCCACCTTCGGCGACCTCGACAACGACGGCGACGCCGACCTGGTGATGGGCGGACGGCGCTCGACCGAGCCCTCGTCCGAGGCCGGCGACGTGCTGGTCTTCTACAACGACGGCCACGGTCGCTTCGCGCCGCCGGTGACCCTCGGCCGCTGGGGCGCCGGGGTTCCGCTGGCGCTCGACCTCGCGGACATGGACGCCGACGGGAGGCTCGACATCCTCGCGGCCCTCTCGGGCACCAACGTGCGGGAGACCTACTCTCCCCGGGTGTTCGAGGCCCAGCCCGACGGCACCTTCGTCGCGCAGACGGCGGGCCTGAACGACGAGGGCTTCACCTGGGTGACCGTCGCGACGGACCTCAACGGCGATCAGCGCCCGGACGTCCTCACGGCGCACGACGGCCACGCGATCCACCAGGGCACCCCGGAGGAGGGCGGCGTGGTCGGGTGCGTGGCGCCCGACGGGCCGAGCACGGCGGCGTGGATCAACGCGGCGTACCGCAACGACGGCGCCGCGGGTGACCTCGGGCTGGCGGTGCAGGCCGCCGACGCGCACTGGTCGAGCAGCTACAACACCCCGATGAGCCTCGTGCGCGGGGACTTCGACGCCGACGGGCAGATGGACCTGCTGACGACCGAGGTGGGCAACCCGCTGTTCTTCGGGGTGAGCCGCGAGGGCTCGCTGGCGGCGCGCGCGGACTGGCCTGGCGAATGGCGGTTCCGGTCCATGGACAACAAGGACCGGGCCGTCGGCTGGGGCGCGCTGGCCCGGGACATCGACCGCGACGGCGACGTCGACGCGCTGGTCGCCTACGGGGTCATCCCGGTGAGCACGACCACCTGGCCCAACGCGGTGTACCTCAACAACCGCGCGGCGGGGCTGAGCCTGGCCCCCGAGGGCACCGGGCTCGAGCGCCCCGGCGCGTGGAGCGCGATGGCCGCCGCGGACTTCGACGGCGACGGCGACGACGACGTGGTGCTGGGCGCGCAGACGCTCTTCCGCCGCCCGTGCGACGGCGCTCCGTCCCGGGCGCTGCTCCTGACCAACGTGGGCGAGTGGCCCGGTCGTCACTGGCTGCGCGTGAGGCTGGTCGGGACGGTCTCCAACCGCGACGGCATCGGCGCGCTCATCGAGGCGACGAGCGGGGCCCAGACGATGCTGCGGGAGGTCTCGCGCTCCGGGTCGACCATGAGCTCGAGCTCGCGCATCGCGGACTTCGGCCTCGGCGAGGCGTCGTCCGTCGACCGGCTGCTGGTGCGCTGGCCGAGCGGCGCGGTGCAGGTGATCCGCGACGTGGCGGGCGATCGGGAGATCACCGTGCGCGAGCCGCGCTGGATGGACGTCGACGCGCGCGACCGCCGCTCCCAGGAGCCCGTCACGGTGCGCCTCTCGGCGGCGCAGATGGGCGCCCTCGGGGTACAGCAGGGCGCGGTGCGCCTCGAGCTGCGGGGGCGCGGTCGTTGGCTCGACCCGCCGACCGAGGAGGCCGCCACGGGCGATCTCGTCGGTCGCTTCACGGGCGACGGCGGGGTCTCGGTGCGCACGACGGGTCCCCGCTCGGGGCTGCGGGCCGCGGCCCGGGTGCGGTTTCGCTGAGCGTCGGCGGGTACTGCGGCCCTCTCCTTGAGCGGCGCGGGCGGATGCTGATACGTTCCCTCCCGAAACGGAGGAGCGGGTCTCTTCATGTCCGTGCGCCCGGTCGGCACCTGGATTCGCTCCACCTCCTACGTCGTGCTCGTGGGCTGCGCGGGCATCGACAGCGCGACCAGCGCCGACGTCACGCCGGGCCCGAGGTTCACGCTCGACCCCGTGTCCGAGACGGTCTCGCAGGTGCTGCCCGACCCCCCCGACGAGCCCGGCTACGTCCCCGCTCCCTGCGGGAGCTGCGCCCTCTCCTGCGGCGCCGAGCAGCGCTGCCTCGGCGACGTGTGCACCCCGCGGAGCGACGGCGTCGCGCGCCCGCTCGCCCCGGAGTCCCTCGGGGTCGTGACCTCGCAGCGGCCCACGTTCCGCTGGGTGCTGCCGGCGCGGGTGGAGGGGGCGCGCTTCCAGCTCTGCGGCGACCGGCTCTGCCGCGCGGTGCTCCAGACCGCCGACGTGGTCGGGGAGACCTTTCGCCCGGAGGCCCCGCTCGCCCCGGGCGTGTACTTCTGGCGGGTGCTCGCCCGGCGCGGAACCTTCCTCTCCGAGAAGCCCACGCCCGTCTGGGAGTTCGCCGTGGGAGCCCGCGACCGCGGCACCGACACGGTCATGGACCACCTCACGGACTACAACGGCGACGGCTACTCCGACCTCGCGCTGCGCCTCGCCGAAGACCGCCCCCTGGGCGTCTACCTGGGCGGCCCGGAGGGCCTCGCGATCGCGCCCTCGGCTCGCTTCACGCTGGCGACCGGGGACGACGTCCGGGCCGGGTTCTCCCCCGTGGGCGACCTCGACGGCGACGGGTTCATCGAGGCCATCTCCGTGGCCACGCGCGCCAACGACCCGGCGCAGCGCGCGGTGTACCTCTACCACGGCGGTCCGCAGGGCCTCGGGGCGATGCCCGAGCAGCTCCCTCCCCTCGCGGGCTCGGAGCGCTGGCCCGACAGCTTCAGCATCGCCGGCGACCTCAACGGCGACGGCTACGGCGACCTCGTGGGCGTCGACCGTGAGCGCGGCGATCGACCCGCGCGGGTGCGGGTGTTCTTCGGCGCCGCGCGCGGCCTCCAGGCGGCGCGAGGGGTTCTCTTGCAGGGCGATCCGGGCGCCGAGCTGGGCGCCTCGATCTCGGGCGGCGGGGACGTGAACGGCGACGGCCGCCCCGACCTGCTCGTGGGCTCGCCCTCCGCCGCCAGCCCCGGCCTCGCCCTCGTCTGGATCAACCGCGTCGGCGTCTGTCTCCAGGCCGAGACCACCCGGCTCTGGGGCGACCCCGGCAGCGCGAGCCTCTTCGGCCGCGCGGTGAGCGTCGTCGGCGACTTCAACGGCGACGGCTACGGCGACCCGCTGGTGGCCGAGCCCTACGCCCCCGCGGTCACCGGCCGAAGCCGGGCGATGCTGTTCCAGGGCGGGGGCTTCGGGGTGAGCACGGCCCCCGCGAGCACGCTGCCCTTCGGGGGCGCCCAGACCGAGTCCATCCGGCTGCGCGCCGGCGCCGACTTCAACGGCGACGGCTACGGCGACGTCGTGGCGTGGATGCACAACGAGGAGCGCGGCCCGTCCATGTCCCTCTTCTATGGGAGCCCGTCGGGGCTGCCCCGGGAGCCCGCGCGGATGATCCGCTCCTCCGACCTCGGGTCGACCGAGACGGCCCTGTCCTTCGCCTGGGCCGGCGACACCGACCGCGACGGCTACGACGACCTCGCGCTGGCGCTGCGCCCCACGGAGTGGCTGCTGCTGCGAGGGAGCGCCGAGGGCCTGCGCGTCGTCGACGGGCCGCGGCTCGAGCTGCCCTGATCGTGTAAGCTGCGCCCGAGAATTCCCTTTGGCGCGCTCGACTCTTCACATCCACCTCCAGGGGGTCTGCGAGCAGCGCTGCTCGGCCGTCTGTGACTGCTCCGACGGCCCCTCCCCCGCGGACGAGCACGGCGTGCCCCTCGGGGTGCGCTCGGGCGGAGAGCGCCTGGTGTTCCGCGGGGCCTCGCTCAACGCCCCCAGCTTCGGGCGGGTGCTCGAGGTCGCGCACCAGGCCGGCTGGGCCGACATCCGGGTGCGCACCCACGGCGGGCGCTTCGCCACGGCCGCGCAGGCGATGACCCTGGCCAACCAGGGCGTGCGCGGCGTGATCGTGCCGCTCTTCTCGCACGTCGCCGCGGTGCACGACCGGGTGGCCGGCCGCGCCGGGGCGCTGGTGTCCTCGCTGCGGGCGATGCGCGCCATGGACGCCGCGGGGCTCTCGGTCTCCGTCGAGTCGCCGCTCCTTCCGACCCGCCTTCAAGACCTCTCGGAGATCCTCTCCCTCGCCCACCGCGCGGTGCCCTCGCTCTCGGGCTTCCGGGTGTACGGCCCCTCGGCCCCGACCCCCGCCGTGCTCACGCAGCCGCCGTGGGAGGAGGTGCGCGCGTCCCTGCGCCGGGCGCTCCCGCTCGCGGCCTCCTTCGGCCTGAAGGTGCAGCTCTTCGAGTACGACGCCATCCCCCTCTGCGTGCTCGGCCACGACGAGGAGCACCAGCGGGCGCACCAGTTCAACCCCCGCAAGCCGGTGCAGCGGCGCCCGGGCTTCGGGCACCTCGCGCCCTGTGAGAAGTGCGCGGTGCGCGCCCACTGCCTCGGGCCGAGCGACGCCTACCGCGAGGCCCACGGCGACCGCGACCTGCTGCCCTTCGCGGCGAAGCCCCGGCGGCTCTTCGAGCAGCGCACCACGCCCCGCCGCGAGTGGAACGCCTCGCACCGCAGCGCCGCCGCGCTGGTGGTCAACCGGGTGCTTCGCCCGACGATCCACTGCAACCAGGACTGCCCCTTCTGCAGCGCCAACGAGACCACCGAGAACGTCTTCAACAAGCCCGAGGACATGCTCCGGCGCATCGCCCGGATGGCCCGCTCGGGCGTGCGCTACATCTCCTTCAGCGGCGGCGAGCCCACCCTCTCCAAGGACCTCGTCCACTACATCCGCGCGGCCTCGCGGCTGGGCATCAAGGACATCGAGCTCGTCACCAACGGCGCGCTCATCGACTCGCCCGAGAAGGTGCGGCCGCTGCGAGAGGCCGGGCTCACCAAGGCCTTCGTGTCGCTCCACGCCCACGACGAGCTGCTCTCCCGCCGCGCCACCTCCAAGATCGGCGACTGGGAGCGCTCGGTGCGGGCCATCCACGCGATGATCGACGCGGGCATCGTGGTGGACGTCAACCACGTCATCACGGCCATCAACCACCCCTACCTCCCGCGCTTCGCGGACTTCGTGAGCAGCACCTGGGGCGGGCGCGTGGGCATCTCCTTCGCGTTCGTCACCCCGCAGTTCAAGGCCCTGGAGAACGCCGCGCTCATGCCGCGCATCTCCGACGTGATCCCTTACCTGCACCGCGCCATGAAGCTGCTGGAGTCCCGCGCCTCGCCCTTCGTGGTGGGCTCTCGCCAGGGCATCCCGCCGTGCTTCCTCGGGGAGTTCACCGCGTGGAGCGACTTCGTCCAGATGTCCCCGCAGGCCCACGCCGACGACGAGCCCCAGAAGACCTGCGGGCCGCAGTGCGCCGGGTGCCGCTTCGCCCCGCAGTGCGTCGGCCTCTGGAAGCCCTACGCCGCGCGCTACGGCTTCGACGAGCTCGTCCCCGTCCAGGGCGAGCGGCTCAGCGCCGAGGAGGCCGCGGTCCTCGCCATCGCCAGCCCCCCGGTGAAGCTCATCCAGGTGGTCCCGTCCATGCGCGTCCCGGCGCGCGTCTGGGGCGACGAGGGCGAGCTGCCCGTTCCCCCGCTCCCCCCCGAACCCCGGCGCCTCCCGGTGCTCCGGGCCGATGACCGCGTCGTGCGGGTCGCCCTCCTCGGCTCCGGGCCCCACGCGCAGCGCCTGCTCCGCGCGGCCCGCCAGGTCCGCGGCCTGTCCGTCGTCGGCGTCGCCTCGCCCCACCTGCTCGACCGCGACCCGGGGCCCTTCGCCGGGCTCACCCTCGACCACGACCCGGCGGCCCTCCTCGACGCGACCCGCCCCGACGCGGTGATCGTCGCCGCGGCCACCCTCGCCCACCACCCCCTCACCCGCCTCGCCCTCGACCGAGGGCTCCCGGTGCTGGTGGAGAAGCCCCTCGCGCGCACCCTCGACGAGGCCCGGGCGATGGTCGCGTGGGCCGAGCAGGCGCCCGTCATGGCCGCGCACGTGATGCTCTTCACCCCGGGCGTACGACAGCTCCGGGCCATGGTGGCCGACGGCTCGCTGGGCTCCCCGCGGCGCATCACCGTCACCCGCCGCTGGCCCTCGAGCGCCGCCGACGCCCCGAAGGCCTGGAGCCGCGACGCCCTCTACCAGCCCCTCTATCACTCGGCCTACCTCATGGCCGCCTTCGGCTCGGGCGAGCCCGCCCTCACCCGCGCCGAGGCCCGGGGCAGCGACCGGCCCCTCTGGATCCGCGCGGAGTTCACCTTCCCCAACGGCGCCCTCGGGGAGATCGTGCTCGACAGCGAGGCGGCCTCCGCGCTCGACGAGGTCACCCTGGCCGCCGCCCACAACCGCCGGGTGTCCTGGCGCAGGGAGGGCGCCGCGGAGGCCCTCGTCCACGACACCCCGCAGGGCGACCGCACCACCTCCGTCGAGCGGGGGAGCGACGCCGAAGGGATGCTCGAGGCCTTCCGGGAGATGGTCCTGGGCAAGGGAGCGCCCCCGGCGAGCGCCCTCGACGGCCTCGTCGCCATGCGCATCACCCAGGCCGTGGTCGACGCCCTGGCCGAGCGCATGGCCCGCCCCGAGGCCCCGAAGCACGTGGCCAGCCCGGCGATGCGCACCCGATAGAGGTCCTCAGACGTCCAGGCGTTTGAGCGTCTGAACGCTCCGACGCCACTGCCCCTGAAACCCCGCACCGATGGCGCCGAAAGCTCTCCGAACGATCGGCTCCTCCATCGCCATGGGCCTCGCGCTCGCCCTCGTCGTCGCCTCCGAGCGCCGCGCCTTCCCCCTCGGCCTCCTCATGCGCCCGGAGAGCGAAGCCCTCGTTCCGGTCGTGGCGCTGGTCGCCGCCGCCGTCGCGCTCGGGATGGTGATCCGCCACCGCCGCCGCGTCCCTGCGCCGGCCGCCGCGCTCGCGGGCCTCGCGCTCGCGTTCGCCCTCGTCGCCCACCTCGACAACCGCCGCTACCTCGCGGGCGACTCGCTCGCCCCGCTGCTCGGCTTCGCGTCGCTCGTCGGGTGGGCCCTCGCCTGGGCGTCCTCTCGCTGGGAGGCGGCGCGCTCGCTGGTCCCGGCGGGCGCCCTGCTCGGGGCGACCTTCCTCAGCGCCACGGGGCTGCTCCTCTACGTCGCGGCCGTCCCTCGCGGCGTCTGGTTCGAGCTCAAGAACGCCCACACCCTCGCGGGCCTCTACCTGGCGCCGCTCTTCGCGCTCTTCCTCTTCCGTCACATCCAGCTCCGCAACGCGGGCGCGCCCGTCCATCGCCTCCTCGGCTTCGCGGCCTCGGTCGCGGGGGTCGGGCTGCTGATGACCGGCATCAACCGCGCGGCGACCGGCGGAGGGCACTTCGCCTTCGGCGCCACGGGCTGGCACCGGCTCTGCGCGCTCGCCTGCGCGGCGGTCGCCTCGGCGCACGTCCTGCTGGCGCTCCGTGCCCGGGGGACGCTTCGCTCGGCAAGGTCGCTGTCCCCCGCGCTGGCGGCCCTGCTCGGCGTGGCGCTCGCGCTCGCGGAGGCCTGGGGCCCTCGCCCGGCGACGGTCGCCCGGGGGGAGTACGCCTGGGGCGCAGACGCCCGCCGGGCGCTGCTGGGAAACCCACGCAGCGGGGTCATCGCCTCGACGGTCCACGGGTCGGGCATCCCTCGCGCGCTGCTCAGCCCCGAGGCGCGCTCGCCGGGGTGCAACAACAACGTCTCGTGCCACCAGGGCGAGGTCGAGGGCTGGTCGCGCTCGTCGCACCGCTTCGCGGCCAACCCGGCCTACCGGCGGGTCGTCGGGGAGCTCGTCCGCGAGGAGGGCATCGCGAGCGCGAGGCTCTGCGCGAGCTGCCACGACCCGCTGCCCCTGCTGGCCGGCGAGATGGCCCCCGGCGCCCGGTATCCGCAGGGCCCCTCCGAGGGCGTGACCTGCCTGGTCTGTCACGCCGCCCGCGAGGCCCCCGGCGCGGAGCCTGGCGACGGGCGCTTCCGGCTCGCGGCGCAGCCCTCCCTCTCCAGGCTCTTCGCCGTCCCGGCCCTCGGGACCATGATGGTCTACGACCACATGGAGGAGCACCTCGCCATGGTGCGAGGCGAGCACCTGCGGCGCGATGCGATGTGCATGGCCTGCCACAACCTCCAGGTCGGCGGGGTGCCGCTCCGGCGCACCGGGGCGGAGTTCGAGGCGCTCGGGCTGCTCACGGAGGCGGGCGATCGGCAGACCTGCCGGAGCTGCCACATGCCCGCGACCGGGCGCCACGACGACGCCGAGCGCCACCCCCACGACCACGCCATGCTCGGGACCAACTTCGGCGTCGCCACCCTCGCCGGGGACACCCGCGCCGAGCGCGTGGCCTTCGTCGCCGAGGCGCTGGAGCTGCGGGCCACCGTCGAGCCTGGCCCAGGGCCCCCGTCGCTCAGGGTCGAGCTCACCAACCGCGGCGGAGGGCACGACTTCCCGACCGCCCCGCTCGACCTCGTGCAGTGGTGGTTCGAGCTGCGCCCCGCGAGCGCCACGGAGGCCGCGTGGCGGCGCGCGGGCCCTGAGCGCCTCTTCGAGGAGCGCCTCCTCGACCGCTCGGGGGCCACCCTGCGTCGCCACGAGCTCTGGCGCGTCCACGCCACGAGCTTCGTCGGGGAGCGCATCGCCCGGGGCGCGTCCCGGACCTGGCGCATCGCGCTCCCCGAGCCTCCGCCCCCACGGGGTGAGCGCTGGCTCGTACGGCTGCGCTCCCAGCGCTTTCCGGCTGCGCTCGTCCCGGAGCTGCGCGGATCGGGGATGCTCCTCGAGCCCGTCGAGGTGCTGCGCCGGGAGGTTCCCCCCGGGTGAGCGTCGAGACGTCTGGACGCCTGGACGTTCGGGCGTTTCAGTGCGCGGCGTGGCGCCTGCCGCCCTGTGGCAGATGATGCGTCCCGCCTATGTCCTCGCTGGATGAACTCGACGAGCTGCGGCGCGTCCTCGATGAGGCCCGCGCCTCGCTGCCCGCGGAGGTCGACCGGGCGGCGGCCGTCCTCGGGGCCTCGCTCTCCCGCCCCGGGTCCAAGGTGCTGGCGTGCGGCAACGGCGGGAGCGCGGCCTCGGCCCAGCACTTCGTCGCCGAGCTCGTGGGTCGCTACCGCGTCGACCGCCCGGCCCTCCCGGCCCTCGCCCTCTCGGCCGACACGGTCACCCTCACGGCCGTCTCCAACGACTCGGACTTCTCCCAGGCGTTCGCCCGCCAGGTCGAGGCGCTCGCCCGCCCCGGCGACGTGCTCGTCGCGATCTCCACCAGCGGCCGCTCGCCCAACGTGCTTCGCGCCGCCCGCTCGGCCCGGCTCCTGGGCTGCGCGGTGGTGGCGCTGACCGGCCGCGCCCCGGAGGCCCCCCTCGCGGCCCTGGCGGACGCGGTGATCTCCGTCCCGTCCGACTCCGTGGCGCGCATCCAGGAGGTGCACGCCCTCGCGCTCCACGCGCTCGCCCTCGCGCTCGAGCAGGACGCCCTCTCCCGGGACCGCGGCTGAAGGGCGCTCGTTACGGGGGAATCGGGAGGCAGGCGCTCCCGACGCACATCTGTCCGAAGGGGCAGCACTGGCAGGGGCAGGGGTGATCGCCCGAGGCGCAGGTGATCTGGACGCAGCGGTTCATCGCGCAGACCTCGTCGCAGCGGCAACCCCCCGCGCAGCCCGCCGCGGAGCAGAAGAAGCGCCTCGGGTCGGTGGCGTCCTGGGTGCACGTCTCGCCGGCGCCGCAGACGCCGACGCACTGGCCGCCGCAGCCGTCGGACACGCCGCAGCGCACGCCCGCGGGGCAGCGCGGGACGCACACGCATCGTCGCGTCCGCACGTCGCAGGACTGGCCCTCCGGGCAGGCGCGCCCGAAGCCGCAGGAGGCGCCCCCCGGGCAGGGGCTCGGGACCTCGGTCCCGCAGGGCACGGCGTTGAGGTCGACGACGCACGCCGCGGCGCACTGGCAGCGGCCCTCCTGGCACGACGTCCCGGCGGCGCAGAGGGTGCCGCAGCGCCCGCAGTTGCCGTTCTCGGTGCGGGTGTCCACGCAGCGGACGCCGCAGAGGGTGAGCGGCTCGGGGCACACGCAGCGGCCGTTCACGCAGGAGGTCATGGCGGGGCAGTGGCCGGTGCAGTCGCCGCAGTGGTCGCGGTCGGTGCGGGTGTCCACGCAGCGGCCGTCGCAGGCCGACAGGCCCACCGGGCAGGTCACCATGGCGGCGTCGTCGGGCCCCGGGACCATGGCGTCGCTCGCCGGGGGGCAGCTCTCCCCCGTGCACACGCAGCGGGAGAGCCCCAGGTCGCAGACCTGCCCCGGGGGGCACATGGTCCCGGTGCCGCAGAGGGGCCCGTCGGGGCAGACGTTGGGCACCGGAGCGCCGCAGAAGACGTCGGCGAAGCTCTCGGGCGGAGGGCAGCGCTGGATGCAGATGCAGCGCCCCATGACGGGGTCGCAGCGCTCGCCCCCGCGGCAGCCCTCGGTGCATCGCCCGCCGCACCCGTCGTCCTGGCCGCAGGCGCGGTCGGAGCCGCAGCGAGGGACGCAGTCGCAGGAGAAGAGCACCGGGTCGCAGGTGGCGTTGGGGTTGGCGCAGGGCCCCACGCAGCGTCCGCCGCAGCCGTCGTCGGAGCCGCAGAGCGAGGTCGGGGTGCAGAGCCGGTCGCAGGTGCAGCGGCCCAGCAGGCAGCGGTCCCGGGGCGACCGGTCGCAGGGCGTGGCGCAGGCGCAGGTGTCGACGCAGCGGCCGTCGATGCACAGCGCCCCGGCGGCGCAGCTCACGCCCGCGCAGGGGTTGGGCACGCAGCGGCCGTCGTTGCAGACCTCGGTGGTCGCGCAGGTCACCGCGTCGCAGGGCGTCCTCGGGATGCAGGCGAGGTGGCAGGCGAAGCCGTCGTCGCAGCGGCCGGGGCAGGGGTTGATGCGCGAGCAGGCGCCGGTCCCCTCGTTGCAGAACTGCCCCGCCGGGCACTGCACCCCGACGCAGGGGGAGGGGAAGCAGCCTCGGACGCACCGTCCCCCGAAGCAGGTCTCCCCGGCGGCGCACGCCACCCCGGCGCAGAGGTCTCGCACCGGGACGCAGCGCATGTCGCAGCGCGAGCCGGGGCCGCAGGCGGTCTCCGAGGAGAGGCAGACGTCCTCCGAGCAGCGCCCCTGGAGGCAGCGCTGCCCGCGCGGGCAGTCGCGGTCGGCCGCGCACACGGACTCCGCGTCGGCCTCGTCGGGCAGGTCGCGCGCGATCGTCCGGTCGGCCGAGGGGACGTCGAAGCTGGGGAGCGGGGACAGGTCGTTCGCCGCATCGACCAGGGCCCCGGCCTCGGGGGCCGTGGGGCCGCCCACCACGGCGCGCCCCAGGCCGCAGCCCGCGAGGAGCAGCCCCAGAGACGCGGCGAGTACAGGGCGGAGGTGGCTCATGGCTGCGGATCAGGCCGACGCTCCGACAGCCTAACGGAAGCGCCGTCCGCCGTTCAGGGCCCGAGAGCCCACCGACGCCCAGACGTCGAGACGTTCAGACGTCCTGACGTTCGTCGTCGGGTGCTGTGGCAGCCAGGACACAGACGATGACAAATCACGTCATCCGCGGGTGACCTCAATTGTCATGGATGCCTTTTTGATAGGGTTCGGACGTGGCGACTTTCTCACCACACCATGCGCATGGCTTGAATTGGTGATGTTTTTTACTACACCCACCTTTCCATGCTCGGGCGCCATGGATTGAAATAACTTATTTCCAAGCAGTTTGACGAGAACGCATGGGGTAGCGGCACGAATGGCGCACCTGTTGCTGATGTGTCCCACTGTCGGAGAGGGACTCCCTGGGATGGGTCCCAGGTGTGTCGGGGGCCGGCGGTTCGTCCGCGGGGCCTGGCGATCCCTTCGTGTCGAAAGGGCATTGGGCCATGAAGCGAGAGACGTCGGCCACGGTCGTGGCGTGGGTGCTGGCAGCGGTGACGGCGATGGGCTGTGGCTCGGCTGGCGAGCAGCAGCAGGCCCCGAGGCCCTGGTACCACCAGGATCCTTCGCAGGGGGCCCCTCGGGTCGAGGCGCCCGTGTCCGTCGACCCGGCGATCGAGACCGCGCAGGACCCGATCTGGCGTGAGCTCTGGGTGCCCATCGACAACCCCGAGCGGGAGCGGAGCGGCTCGGTGCAGCTGGTCCAGCAGCTCGTCGACGCGCGCCCCGGGATGGTCATCGCGGACGTCGGCGCGGGCGGAGGGTTCTTCACCTTCCAGTGGGCCCGGACGGTCGGCGCGACGGGCTTCATCCACTCCATCGACATCGACCGCCGGATGACCCGCAAGCTCTCCTACGAGAGCGCCGCGCGAGGGGTCACCAACATGGACGCCACCCAGGTTCCCATCGGAACCCTCGGGCTGGCCCCCCGCTCGGTCGACCTGGTGACCTTCCTCGACACCGGGGCCTTCATGACCTGCGAGCCGGCCCGCAACGAGGGCTATTTCCGCCAGGCGGCGGAGGCCCTGCGCCCGGGCGGCCGGCTGCTCATCCTCAACAACGTCGATGTCGCCGGGGAGCAGGGCGACTCCCCCTGCGAGGTCCCCTCCGCCGAGGAGATGATCGAGATGGCGTCGCCGCGCTTCACCACCGTCTCCCGCCACACCCTCCACGAGGGCGGCTGGAGCGCCTGGCTCCTCGTCTTCGAGCGCCGCTCCTGATCAGACGCTGAAGCGTCTGGACGTCCAGACGTCTTGATGACCGCGGTTGACCCACCCGCCGCCCATGGGGCGCTATGGTGGTCGCGATCCATGACGTCCGGGCTGGTGAACATCTCTCGCGCTCGGCGCCCCAGGATCAGCCTCGTGGCGCCGGTGAGCCGGGGCCCGGAGATCATCCATCCGCTCATCGCCAGCCTGGAGGCGCAGACCGCGCCTCGGGACGCCTTCGAGCTGGTGCTGGTGACCGACGACGACGCGCACTACAGCTCCCCTTCGGTGAGCGTGCGGGTCGTGCGCTCGCCCTCGCGGCACCCCTGCGTGAAGCGCAACGTCGGGGCGGCCGCGGCGCTGGCGACGGAGCACCTGGGCTTCATCGACGACGACGTGAAGCTCTCGCCGGGCTGGGTGGCCGCGGCGCTGGCAGCCCTCGACGAGGTCGACGTGGTGACCGGCCCGAGCAACGAGCCCTACTCCGACGACTTCGAGCAGCGGGCGGCGAACGCCATCGTGACCGCCCGGATCTTCAGCATGAAGACCGCGATGGCCAACCCCGAGCGCGCCCCGGTGCCCTACTTCGGGGTGTCGCTCTGCAACGTGGCGATGCGGCGCGCGGTGTTCGCCCGGGTGGGCGGCTTCAACGAGGTGGCCCCCTACTGGGTCGACGACGCGGAGTTCTTCTTCCTGGCCGCCCGCGAGGGCTTCCGCATCGCCAACGACCCCGCCCTCTCGTCGGCGCACCTCAAGCGCCCGGTGCTCTTGGCCCTGGTGCGGCACTACTTCCGGCAGCGCTGGCACGGGGGGCAGTCGACCTGGTCGTTTCCGGAGCTGTACCTCCCGCAGGTCGGCGTGCGGGTCGCCATCGCCCTGCTCGGGTGCGCGCTCGCGGTGCTGGCGGTCTGCGCGAGGGATCCCGTGCGCATGGCGGCGCTGGCGGGGGTGGTCGCCCTCGGGACGCTCGCCGTGGCGGTCTACGGCGCGCTCGCCCTCTCGCCCTCGCCCGCGTGGTGGGACCGCGCTCGCACCGGCGCCGCGACGGCGCTGGCCACCGGGGGGACGCTGCTGGGCTTCTGGTGCGGGCTCCTGTGGGGCCCGGTGTCGTGGCTGCAGCGGGGGTCGGCCCGCTCCCACAAGGCGTGGCGCTACCGCGACCGGGACGCGGACTTCACCGGGGTCGAGGTGGCCCAGGGGTTCGGGGCGCAGGCGCGCTCGACGGTGCCGTACCGGGTGTGGGCGGGCGGGGACTTCCCGCAGTGGCTGATCTTCTTCGTGACGGCGCGGTGCAACGCGCGCTGCTCGATGTGCTTCTACTGGGAGGAGATCGAGAACGCCTCGCAGGCCCGGGAGCTCACCCTCGAGGAGGTGCGCTCGGTGGCGCGCTCGCTGCCGAAGATGACCTACCTCTCGCTCTCCGGCGGCGAGCCCTACCTGCGCGACGACCTCGAGGAGGTGGTGCAGGCCATCGTCGACACGGCCGATCCGGTGTTCGTGTCGATCCCGACCAACGGGGCCTTCCCCGAGCGGGTGGTGAAGGCCATGGACGCCCTCACCCGGCGCAACCCGGGGACCAACTTCGACGTGCACCTCTCGCTCGACGGTCCGCCCGCGGTGCACGACCGCATCCGCAAGACCAAGGCGGCGAGCTACGCGCAGGTGATGGCCACCCACGCGGCGGTGCTCCCGCTGGCGAGGCGGCGGGCCAACCTCGGGGTGAAGTTCGTGGTGACCGTGTCGACGGAGAACGTCGACTCGCTCGACGCCTGGCTGGAGGAGCTCGCCTCGACCGCCGAGTGCGACCGCATCCACCTCGTTCCGCTGCACGGCAACTACAAGGACAGGTCCATGAGCGTCTCGCACGAGCGCTTCCTGGAGCTGGCGGAGAAGGCCTTCCGGCTGTCGGGCCGCCGCGGCTACCGGGGCCTGCGGCACCGGCTCTTCACGGCCGTCAAGCGCGCCTCGGACTCCCGCCTCAAGCGCCTGCACGAGGAGGCCGACCTCGGGCGCATCTGCGGCGCGGGCCAGAAGATCGTCGTGCTGGGCCCCTACGGCGACGTGCAGCCGTGCGAGCCGCTGCAGAAGTCCGTGGGCAACGTGCGCGACCACGGCTACGACCTCCCGAGGGTGCTGCGGGGCGAGGCCATGGGCGCCTTCGCCGAGGCCCACCTCGGCCGGGGCAAGTGCAACTGCAACTGGGGCTGCGCCATCGGCAACGCCCAGGTGGCCGACCCGACCTTCTACCCCTCGGTGGCCCGGCAGCTCCTCGCCGGGCTCATCCGCCCCGGAGACGTCTAGCGGTCAGAACGCTCAGACGTCCAGACGTCCAGACGTCCAGACGCGCTGACGTGGCTGCGTCGACTGGTCGTGTTTCGACGCGAGGGCTGCGCCGATGGCGATAGCATCACGGGGATGCCCACCGACGGGGACAGCTCGCAGTCACGGGGCCTTCGCCCCGCCGGATGACCGTGCGCTACCTCATCACGGGCGGCGCCGGCTTCCTCGGCATCAACCTCGCGCGCTTCCTCCTGGGGCGCGGCCATGAGGTGAGCTCGCTCGACCTCGCGGACTTCGACTACCCCGACGTCGCCGGGCGGGTGAGGGTGATCCGAGGCGATGTCCGCGACCGGGACGCGGTCGACCGGGCGATGGCCGGGGTCGACGTGGTGGTCCACGCGGCCGCGGCGCTGCCGCTCTACCCGAGGGAGGTGATCTTCTCGACCGGCGTCGAGGGCACGCGCCAGGTGCTCGACGCCGCGCTACGGCACGGGGTCGGGCGCGTGGTGCACATCTCCTCGACCGCGGTGTACGGCATCCCCGAGCGGCACCCGCTCTACGAGGACGACCCGCTGCGAGGCGTCGGACCCTACGGCGAGGCCAAGGTGCTGGCCGAGGAGGTCTGCCGCGAGTACCGGCGACGCGGGGCGTGCGTGACGATCCTGCGGCCCAAGTCCTTCGTGGGCCCTGAGCGCCTCGGGATCTTCTCGCTGCTCTACGACTGGGCCGCGAGCGGCAAGGGCTTCCCCCTCCCCGGGGGCGGGGAGAACCGCTACCAGCTCCTCGACGTGGAGGACCTCTGCGAGGCCATCGAGCGGGTCGTCGAGGCCGACGTCACGAAGGCCAATGACACCTTCAACATCGGGGCTCGGGAGTTCGCGACCCTGCGGGAGGACTTCCAGGCCGTGCTCGACCGGGCGGGCTACGGCAAGAGGATCGTCGCCCTGCCCGCGGCCCCGATGCTCGCCGCGCTGCGGGTGCTCGAGGCCCTGCGGCTGTCCCCGCTCTACCACTGGACCTACGGCACCGTGACCGCCGACTCGTACGTCTCCGTCGAGAAGGCCGCGAGGGTCCTCGGCTTCGATCCCCGCTTCTCCAACCGGGAGGCGCTGCTGAGAAACTTCCAGTGGTACCTCGACCACCGGCCGCAGGCCTCGCAGCGCTTCGGCGTCTCCCACCGCACCCCCTGGAAGCAGGGCGCCCTGCGTATCGCGAAGGCGTTCTTCTGACGTCCTGACGTTCAGGCGTCCAGACGTCCAGACGTTCAAGAGTCTGAGCGTCCAGACGTCTTAGAGTCCGATGCCTCCGGAGGCCGGGTCTCTCCAGCGGTCGGCCTCTCGCACGTAGGCCATCACCGTGTTGGCGCTCCTGTGCCCCGTCTGCTCCATGATCTTCGGGACCCCTTTGCCCGCGCGCACGGCGCTGGTGACGAAGCCCGCGCGCAGCGAGTGGCCGGAGAGCTGCGTCGCGTCGAGCCCCACCGCCCTCGCCCTCCGCTGGACGATGAGGGCCACCGACTGGGGGCTCAGCCGGTCGCTCGCGGCGCGGCGGTGCGCGGGCCGCACGTTGCCGTGGCGGTCGATGAAGCGGAAGAGCGGACCCTCGCGAAGCCCGAGGGCCGAGAGGGCGTCGATCCAGGCGAGGGTCGCTCGCACCGGGCAGGAGAGGGGGGAGCTGCCGGGGGCGATGGTGAGGGTGCGGCCCGCGCCGGTCTGGTCGGTCTTGTCGCGGCGGAGGGTGACCTCCAGGCCCTCGGGCACCGCGACCACGTCGGCGAGGTCGAGCGAGACCAGGGCCGCGCGGCGGAAGGCGCCCGCGAAGCCGAGGGTGAGCAGCGCCCTGTCTCGGCGGTGGCGCAGCGAGTCGTCGAGCCCGAGCAGCAGCCGACGGATCACCTCGGACACTGCTGCCTGAACGCGTCGACGGGGGGCGACGCCGAGGGTTCGCCTCGCGGCGCGAAGGGCCTCCTGCACCAGCGGGTGGGAGGTGGGGGGCGCGAAGCCCTGCTGGGTGTGGGCGTAGCGGATGGCCGCCACGATCCGGGTGATGGAGCTCGGGTGCATCGGCCCCTGGCCGGGCTCGGGGCCTCGGGGACCGCCCACGGTGCGGCGCATCCTCGGGAGGTTGGAGGGGTCGGGGTCGACCAGGGCGTGGATGTAGAGGGCGATGAGCCCGGGTTCGGCGGGGAGGGGGGCGACGCCGTTGCGCTGGCACCAGCCGCTGAACTGGGTGAAGTCCTCGGCGTACTTCCGGCGGGTGCCCGGGGCGTGGGAGCCCTCCCGGAGGAAGCGCCTCGCGTCGGCCAGGCGGCGCAGGAGCGCGGGGGGCAACCCGGAGGGGGCGTCGATCACCGCGAGCGAGGAGGGGGGCGGGGCTTCGGGGGGGCGAGGCGCTCGGCCGGTCATCGTGCTCCAGCAACTACCCCCACCCCGGAGCTCCCGTCTAGTTCACGGAAACATTCCTTTCCGTGAGGTAAGGGAAGGAGGGGTCTGGGCGGTGCGAGGAGGGAGGGAAGGGGGGGGCTTCAGGGGGTGACGCCCCGGGCCCGGAGCGCCGGGAGGAGCCAGTCGGTCAGCCGTCGGTGGCCGAGGGGGCTGAAGTGGACGTCGCCGGGGTACTCCCTCGCGAAGAGGCCGTCGGCGCCGTCGCGCACCATGGCCTCTCGGACGAAGCCCCAGGCGTCGAGCACGTCGAGGCCGGCCTCGCGCGCGGTCGCCACGATCTGCTGGTGACCGGCCTCGCCCCGGGCGCGGTCGCCCCAGTAGTCGTTGGCGACGGCGGGGAGACCGAGGGTGCGCTCGAGCGTGGTGCGGCTCGGGAGCACGACCACCAGCAGCGGGGTGCGGTGCTCCGCGGCCGTCGCGCCGATGGCGCGGATGGTCCTCGAGAAGAGCCCCCAGCGAGGGCGCTGCGAGGCCGGGTCGTTGGGGCTCGGCACCATGCCGAAGCCTCGGCGGAAGAGGTCCTGCTGCACGCGGGTGACGAAGGTGAGCAGGTGCCCGGAAACCCGGGAGATGCCCGCGAGCGCGCGCAGCACGAAGGGGCCCGGGCTGCTCGCGAGGTGGGCCGCGAGGGGGATGTTCCAGCGGGCGGTGGGGCAGCGAGGAGCGAGGCGGGAGCCCTCGTCGCGCAGCAGGCCCTGAGGGCAGCAGAGGTAGCGGGCGTTGAGGTCGAAGAGGTCGTTGCCCGCGAAGACATAGACCACGGCCAGGCGAGGGCGCGCGGCCGGGAGCCATCGCGAGAGGGCGAGCAGGTACACGTCGGGCCCGGCGCCCACGGAGCCCAGGTTGAGGTGGCGCACCTCGGGCTGCGCGGCGTTGAGGTCGGACACGAAGTTCTCCGAGGCCGAGACGCCGATGCCCGCCACCAGCGAGTCGCCGATGTGCAGCACCGTGGGGCGGCCGGGAGCGCCCGAGGTCGAGCGGTGGCGCACCTCGTCGTCGGTGGGGAAGATCACGTTGCAGGGCGGGTCGCGGTTGGTCACCGGCACCACCAGCCGGGCCGAGCGCGGCGGAGGCACCGACCCGGTGGAGGGCAGCGCCACGCGGACGATCCCCTCCGCGATGAGCAGGCCCACCAGCACCCGAGCCCCCGCGCGCAGGCCGCGGGACACCACCCGCTCTGCGGGCTGGAACATCCCCAGCGCGGCGCCCGCTGCGACGCAGAGACCGGCGAGGAGCACGTCCCAGAAGCTGAGCGCGTTGATGCGAGGGATCGCGACCAGCGAGAGCGCCACCGGGCCCAGCACCAGCGGCGCGGCCCAGAGGAGCTGCGCGCGACGGGAGGGGAAGAGCGAGCGCAGCGCGGCGGCGATCAGCAGGCCCAGCACCGCGGGCAGGAGGAGCAGCGCGAGGGCGAAGGCGATCGCGGCCAGGTCGCTGGAGAAGGTTCCGTCCCCGGTGCTGAACATGAGGGCCCGCGATGGAAGCCCTCCGCCCTCGACATGGTCAAGCCGTGGCGATGTCGGTGGGGCGAGATCCTGGCCTGCGGTACACCCGTCTCCATGACGGCGGTGCTCGGGATCTCGGCGCACTACCACGACAGCGCCGCGGCGCTGGTCGTCGAGGGCGAGGTCGTCGCGGCCGTCGAGGAGGAGCGCTTCTCTCGCGTGAAGCACGACGGCGACTTCCCCGAGCGCGCGGTCGCGTGGTGCCTCCGAGAGGCGGCCCTCGACCCGAGCGCCCTCGACGCGGTGGTCTTCTACGACAAGCCCGTGCTCAAGATGGAGCGCCTGCTCGAGACCTACCTCGCCCTCGCGCCGCGGGGGCTCCGGTCGTTCATGCGCGCGGCGCCGGCGTGGCTCGACCGCAAGCTCTTCGTGCACCGCGAGATCGACCGCGCGCTCGGCGACCGCTGCGAGGCGCCGCTCTATTACACGCGCCACCACGAGGCCCACGCGGCGAGCGCCTTCCTCGCGTCGCCCTTCGAGGAGGCCGCGATCGTCACCCTCGACGGCGTCGGAGAGTGGTCGACCAGCACCTGGGGCGTCGGCCGAGGGGCGCGCGTCGAGCTGCGCCAGGAGCAGCGCTTCCCCCACTCGCTGGGCCTGCTCTACAGCGCGTTCACGCAGTACACGGGCTTCCGGGTGAACTCCGGCGAGTACAAGGTCATGGGCCTCGCGCCCTACGCCGACCCGGCCGGCGCGCGGCGCTTCCTCGACCTCTTGCGCGAGCACGTCGTCGACCTGCGCGACGACGGATCGCTCTGGATGGACCAGTCGTACTTCGACTACTGCGCGGGCCTCACCATGACCAGCCCGCGGTTTCACGCCCTCTTCGGCGCACCGCCGCGCCCGCCCGAGGCGCCCCTCACGCAGCGGGTGATGGACCTCGCGGGCGCGATCCAGAGCTTCACCGAGGAGGTCGTGCTGCGCGTCGCGAGGCACGTGCACCGGCAGACCGGGATGAAGCGCCTCTGCCTCGCCGGAGGCGTCGCCCTCAACTGCGTCGCCAACGGGCGGCTCCTGCGCGAAGGGCCCTTCGACGAGCTCTGGATACAGCCCGCCGCGGGCGACGCGGGAGGGGCGCTCGGCGCGGCGCTCCAGGGGTATCACGCGATCCTCGGCCGCCCTCGCTCGGCGCAGCCCGGCGGGGTGCAGCGGGGCTCGCTGCTCGGCCCGTGCTTCGATCGCGCGGCGGTGCGCGCCTGCCTCGACGGCGTCGGCGCCCGCTACACCGCCTACGACGACGAGGGCTCGCTGCACGCCGCGGTGGTCGAGCTGCTCGCCTCGGGCAAGGTCGTCGCGCGCTTCGACGGGCCCATGGAGTTCGGCCCCCGGGCGCTGGGCAACCGATCGATCCTCGCCGACCCGCGCGACCCCTCGATGCAGAAGACGCTCAACCTCCGGGTGAAGCTCCGGGAGTCGTTTCGCCCCTTCGCTCCGGCCTGCCTCGAGGAGCACGCGGGCGACTACTTCGAGCTCGATCGACCGAGCCCGTACATGCTCCTGGTCGCCCCGGTGAGCGCCGCCCATCGGCGCCCGCTCCCGCCCGGGGCCGAGGCGCTGCAGGGCCTCGCGCGACTCGACATCGAGCGCTCGGACATCCCCGCGGTCACCCACGTCGACGGCACCGCGCGCATCCAGACCGTCGCCCGCTCGCCCAACCCGCGCTTCCACGCGCTGCTGCGCGCCTTCTACGAGCGCACCGGGTGCCCGGTGCTCATCAACACCTCGTTCAACCTCCGCGGCGAGCCCGTGGTCTGCACCCCCGACGACGCGTGGCGCTGCTTCGCCGCGACGGACATCGACGCCCTGCTCATCGGCGACCACCTCTGCTTGAAGTCCGAGCAGCGCCTGCCGGAGTCGTCGCGGCGCACCACGCCCGCCGCGCTCGACTGAGGGGCCTCCGCGCAACGACCCGACGATGCTACGGTCGCTCTCCATGTCGCGACGGCGCAGCGTCCTCCGGGACATCATCGCCCTGCTCAGGGAGCACCAGGCCTACTGGCTCACCCCCGTCGTGGTGGTGCTCATCCTGCTGGGAGCGCTGGTCTACGCCGGCTCCAGCAGCGTGGGGCCCTTCCTCTACACGGTGTTCTGAGCGCCGTCGGCCGATGCTCGTCCGCATCGAGTGGAACCCCTCTCCCACCGAGCTCCGGCGCTTCGGCGCCGTCACGCTCGCGGCCTTCGGCGTCGCCTCGGTCTGCCTCCACTTCGGCCTCTGGCCCGCGCGCTCTCCGCACCTCGTCGCGAGCCGCGCCTGCCTCGCCGTCGCGCTGCTCTTCGGCGTCACGGGCCTCACCGGAACCCGCGTGGCGCTCCCCTTCTACCGGTCCTGGATGGGCGTCGCCTGGGTGATGGGCAACGTCTCCGGCCGGGTGATCCTGGTGCTCACCTGGCTGCTCGCGATCGTGCCCATGGGCCTCGCGGCGCGCCTCGTGGGCCGCGACCGGCTGCGCCTCCGCCGGGGTGACGCCGCGAGCCACTGGCACGACCTGCCCCCTCCGCCCTCCGACCCGACGCGCTGGGAGCGTCTCTTCTAGCGATGTCCCCTGCGACGCTCCTCCCCTGGCTCCTCGCGGCGGGCACCGTCGTGCTCCCGCTGCTCTCGGGTCTCCTCGTCGGTCGCCGGATCCACGCGCTCCCGTGGTCCCCGAAGCGACGCGCGCTCGTCCTCCTCGCGCTCGCTCTCCTCGCGCTCTCGTCGCCCTTCCTCCCTTCCCCCAGGACCTGGTTGAGCGCCTACGACCACGCGCTGATGGCGGGGCTCTTCGCGCTCGGTCTGCTGCTCTCCGAGCGCCCAGGACGCCCCCGCCTGATCGGCCGCGAGGCGCTGCTCCCGACGCTGGTGGTGCTCGTGCTCGGCGGCGCCCTGGTCGAGTGGCGATCCCGCCAGGTGCCCGGCGCGCCGCAGGATCCAGGCGACCCCTCGCGGATGCGCATCGTCTTCCGTCGCGAGGGCAGGGACCACCGCTGCCGCGCGATCTTCCCCGAGGCCTACGGCCGCGACCTCTTGCAGGAGCGCTGGCGCAACCTCCAGCCGACGACCGCTCGTCGGCGCGTGCTCCACGTCGGCGACTCGATGGTGAACAGCTTCCAGCGCGAGGTCTTCACCAGCCTCCTCGACCGGATGCGCCGCGGCGAGGTGCACATGAACCTGGGCGTGGGAGGCACCGCCCCGGACGCCTACGGGCTGATGCTCCGACACTGGCTCGACCAGACGCGGCCCGACGAGGTGGTCGTGCATGTCTTCCTGGGCAACGACCTCAACGAGTACCCCGAGTACCAGTGCTGCGAGGGCGCTCCGCTCGTGGCCTTCACGCCCGACGGGGCGATGACCTGGCGCTGCGACGCCCCCCGCTGGGTCGACGACGGCCGCGTGCGATGGCGCCTCGGCCCGGCGCCCTACGCGCTACGGGTGCTGGGCCACCGCTCCGTCGCCGCCGCGCGGGTGGTCGAGCGCATGGAGCGCGCGATGCGCTCGATCGTCTCGCCTCGGGTGCACTCGGGCTCCTTCGGCTGGGGATCGACCCCCGACCGCGTTCGCACCGGGCTGCTCCTTCGGGCGATTCGCGACGAGGTCGCTCGACGCCATGTGCCGCTCACCCTCTCCCTGCTCCCGGCGCGATGGACCCTCGAGTCCGACGACCCGAGCGACCCGGTGCGCCGCCTCCGCGCCGAGGCCCTCGCCGCCGCGCAGTCCCTCGGCATCCGCACGGTGGACCCGTGGGACGTCTTCCAGCAGGCCGCGCGCAGCCCCACCCCCGCCCTCTGGTACTCCCCGGAGAACCACCGCGACCCCCACCTCGGCGACGACGGCCACCGGCTCTACGCGCGCTGGCTCAGCGAGCACGCCTTCGCGCCGCGCTGAACCCCTTCGCGCGGTTTTGACGCCCTCTTCACCGCGCAGATAAAGTATTCGGTAGAGGTCACGCGCCGCGGCCGTCCGCCGGTGCTTAGGTGGTTCATGCGGATCGCACTCGTCAATCCACCGGTCCCGGCGGGGCGGTTCACCAACCGTGACCTGATGGGCGGCATGGGCATCGACGACGACTTCGGCGTCGGCCTCGGACCCCGCTTCGTCGCCCTCCTCAAGAACGAGGGAACCCGCCTCCCGGTGATCGCCCTGGCCTTCGCCGCGGCGATCCTCCGCGACCACGACGTCACCGTGCACGACCAGTCGAGGCTCGACCCGAGCGACCCGGCGGCCCTCGACGAGCTGGTGCGCGCCCGGCCCGACTGGGTGATCGTCGCCTCGTCCTTCGCCTTCCTGGGCGCGGAGCTTCGCTACCTGGAGCGGGTGCGCGCCGCGACGGGCGCGAAGCGCATGCTCATCCAGCAGGCCGCGACCTTCTTCGCCGACGACATCCTGGCCCGGGGCATGGCCGAGGTGATCAACCGCGGCGACCCCGAGGTGGCCGTGCGACACCTCGCCGAGGGCACCCTCCGGCCGGGCCTCGACGGCGTGCTCATGGCCGACGACACCGGGCGTCCCGTGCCCGCCGTCAGCGGCTTCGTGGCCGACCTCGACACCCTGCCAGAGCCCCGCTGGGATGCCTTCCCCCGCGACGAGTACGGGTACTTCCCGCTGCTGAAGAAGCGCCCCTTCCTGACGATGCTGTCGTCGCGCGGGTGCCCCTTCCAGTGCCACTACTGCCCCTACCCCGTGGCCCAGGGAGCGCCCTTCCGGCCGCGCAGCGCCGCGCTGGTGGCCGACGAGATGCAGCGCCTCGTCGAGCGCTTCGGCGTGCGCAGCGTGCTCTTCCGAGACCCCACCTTCTCGCTCGACATGAAGCGCGTGAAGGACCTCTGCCAGATCGTCCTCGACCGCGGGATCAAGCTCGACTGGGGCATCGAGACCCGGCTCGACCGCATGGACGAGGCGATGATCGAGCTGCTGGGCCGCGCGGGCTGCCGCTCGGCGGAGTTCGGCGTCGACCCGATCGACGAGCACACCCGCCAGGCGTCGCACCGGCGGGGCATCAAGCCCGAGCGCGCCGCGGAGCTCATCGCGGCGATGGAGTCCCACGGCATCGCGACGGCGGGGCTCTTCGTGGTGGGCGTGCCGGAGCAGTCCGAGGACGAGATGCACCGCACCCTCGACTGGATCGAGACCCTCAAGGTCTCGTACATGAACTACGAGGTCGCGACGCCCTTCCCTGGAACGGAGCTGTACACCCAGGCCGTGAGCGCGGGCTGGACGAAGCCCATCACCCTCGACGACCTGCTCGACGGCGACCCCAAGCTGTCCTTCAACGGCGTCATCGACCTCGAGCGCATGAAGTCCCTGCAAGACCGGGCGCTCTCGCGCTTCTACCTGACGCCCCGGAAGGTCGCTCGGGAGATCTTCAACGCCGACCTCTTCGAGAACGTGCGCTTCATGTCCGCCTCGGGGCTGAAGTTCGTGCGCGCGGGGCTCAAGCGGTGAGCGTGGCCTCGGTCGCGGTGATCCCCGCCCACGACGAGTCGGACACCATCGAGGACGTGGTGCGCCGCGCCGCCCGCCACGTCGACCGGGTGCTGGTCGTCGACGACGGATCGCGCGACGACACCGGCGCCCGCGCCGAGGCCGGCGGCGCCACGGTGCTGCGCCTCGACCCCAACCGGGGCAAGGGGGCGGCCCTGGTGCACGGCCTCGAGGCCGCCGTCGCCATGGGCGCCGAGCGGGTCATCACCCTCGACGCCGACGGAGAGCACGACCCCGACGAGATCCCCGCCTTCCTCGCGGCGCTCGACGCGCACGACGTCGCCCTCGGCTACCGCCACGTCTACCGCTCCGGGGCGAGGCGCGCGCTCAACGCCCTGGCGCTCTTCTGGTTTCGGGTGCTCGACCCGGGCATCCGCGACACCATCTGCGGCTTCCGGGGCTTCCGCGCCGGGGCCCTGGCGGCCGTGCACAACAGCGCCGGGGGCTTCGTGTACGAGCACGAGGTGATCCTCCGCGCGGTCGCCGCGGGGCTGCGCATCGCCTCGGTGCCCATCACCACCACGCCCTCGGAGACCTCGCACGTCACCCCCCGCGAGATGCTCCGCGCCAACAACCACTTCGACCGCTGGGTGCTGCGCGAGCTGGGCTCGCTGCCGCTCTCCCCGTGGCGCAAATCGCTGCTCGCCGCGGGCTGCGTCGCGGGCCTCGCGCTGGGCGCCCCGCTGGCCTGGGCGCTCGGGCCCGCCCCCCGCAAGAGCTGACGAGCGATGCACCACCCCGACTTCCTCCGATCGATGTACGCCACGCACGCGCCCTACTGGGTCGCCGCGGTCGTCATCGCCCTCGCGCTGCGCCACGCCCGTCGGGTGCTGGAGTCCATCGCCGCCGCCCTCGGCGCACGGGTGCCATGAGGGACACCGTCTGGTCGATCCTGCTCACGCAGACCCCCATCGCCCTCGCGTGCGTCTGGGTCGCGTGGGAGATGCGCGGCGTGCACCGCGCCCTGCGCGACATCGCCCGTCACCTCGGGCGCCTCGCCGACCGGCAGAAGGACCCCTGACCGTGGACGTGGCCCTCACCCTCGACGTCGAAGGGGACTTCGGCACGCGCGACCTGCGCGGCGTCGACGAGGTGCTCCCTCGGCTGCTCGACGCGCTCGACGAGCGGGGGGTGCGCGCGACGCTCTTCGTGGTGGGCGAGGTGGCCCGCGCTCGCCCTGCGGCGATCCGCGAGGCGGCCCGGCGAGGGCACGCGGTGGCCTCGCACTCGATGACCCACCCGGCGCTCTCCCGCAGCGCGCCTGCCGTGCGGCGGGCCGAGCTGCGAGACTCCCGCGCCGCCCTCGAGGACATCACCGGGGCGCCCTGCGAGGGCTTCCGGGCGCCCTACTTCGACCTCCCTCGCGACCTGGGTCCCCTGCTCGAAGAGGCGGGCTACCGGTGGTCGTCGTCCAAGGCGCCCTTCTCTCCCGTGGCGGGCTATCGGCACCTGCGGGCGACGGGTGCGCCGCACGAGCTCGCGGGCAGCGCGGTGAGGGAGTTTCCGGTTCCTCGGATGCTGGGGCTGCCCATCCCCGAGGGGCTCTCCTACCGCCGGCTGTTCTCCCCGATCGCCCGCTGGGCGGGCGCGCCTCGCGTCTTCTACCTGCACCCCTACGAGCTGCTCGACCGGGTCGAGGGCTTCGCCCTCCCTCGCTGGATGCGGCCCTTCGTGACCGCTGGGCAGGGACGCGTCGCCGAGGAGACCCTCTGGCGCGCCATCGACGGGTGGCGCTCCGCGGGCGCTCGCTTCGTCACGCTGTCGGCGGGCGCGTCGTGAGGGCGCTCGTCACCGGCGGGGCGGGGCTCATCGGGTCGCACCTCTGCGAGCACCTCGCGGCGCGCGGCGACGAGGTCGTGGTGATCGACGACCTCACCAGCGGCCGACGGGAGAACCTCGCCGCGGTGGAGTCGTCGCCGGGCTTCCGCTTCGTGGAGGCCTCGATCTTCGACGAGTCGGCGCTGGCCGGGGCCATCGCGGGCTGCGGCGAGGTCTATCACCTGGCCGCGGCGGTGGGCGTTCGGATGATCGTCGACCGCCCGGTGCACACGCTCGAGACCAACATCGCGGGCACCGAGCGGGTGCTGCGCGCGGCCCTCGCGGCGGGCGCGCCGGTGCTGCTGGCCTCGTCGTCGGAGGTCTACGGCAAGAGCGTCGCGGTGCCCTTCCAGGAGGACGCCGACATGGTGCTCGGGGCCACCACCCGGGCGCGCTGGGGCTACGCGTGCTCCAAGGCCGTGGACGAGTTCATGGCCCTGGCCTTCGCGAGGGAGCTGGGGCTCCAGGTGGTGATCGCGCGGCTCTTCAACACCGTTGGGGCGCGGCAGACCGGGCGCTACGGGATGGTGCTCCCGAGGCTGGTGCGGCAGTGCCTCGGGGGCGGGCCCATGGTGGTCTACGGCGACGGCTCGCAGACCCGATGCTTCGCCGACGCGTGGGACGTCTCGGCGGTGTTCCCGAGGCTGTTGGGGCACCCGGGCGCGAGGGCGAGGGTGTTCAACGTCGGCAACGACCGGGAGGTGTCCATCATGGCCCTCGCCGAGCGGGTGAGGGCGAGGGTCGACCCGGGCTGCGAGATCCGCTGCGTGCCCTACGCCGAGGCCTATGGGCCGGACTTCGAGGATCTGCAGCGACGGGTGCCCGACCTCACCCGGCTGCGCGCCCTGCTGGGCGAGGTGCCCATGAGGGAGCTCGACGCGATCCTCGACGGGGTGATCGCCTACGCGCGCGCCACGCCGGAGTGATCAGCGCGCGGTGGCGGTGGCCGAGGCCGCGCGCTGCAGCACCATCACGTAGCCCGGCTCCTCGTGCGGGGCGTAGCGGTACCCGCGGCGAACCAGCGGGGTGATTCGCAGCGTGGACAGGTGGGGACCGGCGAGCGCGGCGAGGCGGGCCGGCGGGAGGTTGCCGCACTGCGTGGGGTCGTCGCCCCGGGGAGAGGCCCAGCCGGCGGTGTGCACGAAGCCGTCGGCGATGATCACGCGCCCGCCGGGGCGGAGCGAGCGCGCCAGCTCTCGGAGGTAGTCGCGGTTGCGCGCCTCCCTGCAGTCGTTGAACTGATAGGTGTTCATGATCAGCACCAGGTCGACGCTCGAAGGCGCGAGGCCGACCTCGTCTTCGCCGACCAGCTTCGGGGAGACGTTCCAGGCCGCGCGGTGGAGGCGCTCGAGGTGGAGCTGCCCGATCATGTGAGGGTCGATGTCCGTGGCGAAGACATGACCCTCGCGCCCGACGTCGCGCGCGAAGCGGAACGAGAAGAACCCGCCCCCCGCGCCGATGTCTGCGACGCGCATGCCGGGGCGAAGCTGCGCCTCGCTCAGGACGAGCCGGGCGAGGGGGTACTCCTCCCGTCCGGGGCAGTCCGCCCTGCCCCAGTACTCCTCCCGTCGAGAAGACAGCACGAAGGACAGCACGAGCCAGGCGACGAGCAGCGCGGGGCCCAGCGCCAGCCACAGCCGCCACGAGGGCAGTCGCCGCTGAACCCTGTCGAGCGCCGCCCGGAACCCGACGGATTGGGGAGTGGAGGTCGCGTCGCCCACGTGAGCCGCGGCTTTCATACCACGCCATGACCCGGGAGCTGAAGAGGCCCCATGGCCTTTCTAGCAGGCACCGCAGGGTCTCACGGGAGCATGTGCGGGAAATGTTCCGTGGTTACGCGGGCGTCGGCGCCAGGGGGGTCTGCTCGCCCGGTCAGCGCACGAAGATCTTCGGTCGCACCCGCAGCGTGAGCGCGCCGATGGTCACCGTGAGCGACGTCGTCGAGCGCTCCGCGGGAGGCGCCAGCGTGCCTCGCCAGCGCCCGTCATCGCCCGCGGCCATCGGCTCGGACCAGCGCCCGCCGGTGGCCTCCACCCGCACCGCCGCCGACGCGGCGCCCAGCGCGCCCGGGTCGACCACGACGCGCACGGGGGTCTGCGCGCCCGCCGCCACGCGCCGGGGGGAGACCTGCACGGCCATGGGCTCGGTGATGGTGAGCACGCGCTCGCTGCCGGCCTCGACGGTCTGGTGGATGCCGCTGGGCCAGAGCACCGTGACGCTCCCTCCCCCCGCGCGCAGGCTCTCGTGCGCCACGCCGCCCGCGTAGGGCTGACCCCCGCCGCGCTGCGCCCGCCGCTCGCCGCCGGGGCCCACCACGAGGGCGTGCACCCCGTCGGCGTTGGAGACCGTTCCGCGCAGGCGCACGGTGCGCCCGCGGTGGTCGGTCGCGAGGTCGTTGCGCAGCACCCGCACGCCCTCGCGGCACCCGGAGAGCAGGTCGGTGTCGCCGTCGCGGTCGAGGTCGATGCCGAAGGCGGCCTGGCAGTCGTGGTCGCGGTCGATGCCCGCGCGCCGCGCGGCGTCGCGGTAGCGGCCGTCGGCGCCGCGGAGGTAGAGCGCGTCGGTGAGGGTGATCGGCGGAGTCTCCGGGCGCGCGGCGGAGTGCGTGACGTAGAGGTCGGGGGCGCCGTCGAGCTCGGCGTCGAGGAGCACCGCGGACCAGGCCGACGCGGGGTTCTCGAAGGTGCTCGGGTGGTCGCCGAGGCCGCGCGCGTCGGCGAGCGAGGTGACCAGCTCCGGGGAGGCGAGCACGGCGTTGCGGCCGCCCGCGCTCAGGTACAGGTCGAGCCGCCCGTCGGCGTCGACGTCGAGCAGCGCGCTGCCCATGGGGTTGGCCCAGTCGGCGTCGGTGCCGCGCAGGTCGACCAGGCTCGGGAGGTCGTCGCCCGCGCGGAAGCGCCAGTGCTGCATCCGCCGAGGGACGCAGCCCTCGGGGAAGCTCCAGACGTGCAGCACGCCGTCGTCCTCGACGGCGTCGATGGCCAGCGAGAAGGCCGCGCCGTCGCTCAGGTCGAGGCCCAGCGCGGGCGCCACGTCGACGAAGTGGAAGTCCCCCTCGTTGCGGAAGACGTGGCTCGGCCCGCTGCCGCAGTTCATCTGCGCGAGGGCGACGTCGAGCAGCCCGTCGCTGTCGATGTCCGCGAAGGTCACGCCGTAGAACTCCCCCTGGTAGAGCGCCCCGCCCAGCGCCGTGGCCGTGCGGTCGACCAGCGCGCCTCCCTCGTTGCGCAGGAAGATCGGCATCCGCCGGGCGAGCACCGCGTCGGGCGCGCCGTCGCCGTCGAGGTCTCCGAAGCCCGCGCAGCGCAGCCCCGCCTCCGACCGGCTCGCGGTCGAGAAGCGCCCGTCCGCGGACTGCTGCAGCAGCACCCACCCCCGGTCGGACCAGGCCAGCACGTCGGGCCGCCCGTCGGCGTTCACGTCCTCCGCGATGGCGCCGTAGTACTCCCCCATCGCCCCGCTGAAGGTCGGGACCGCCCTCGCCACCTCGGCCCCCACCTCGACCAGCCGACCCAGCGGCGTCGCGCCCAGGTCGCTGCCCGCGTCCCCTGCGCCCGCGTCCCCTGCGCCCGCGTCCGCCGGGGGGGTGTCCTGCGGGGCCGTCGTCGAGGCGTCCGGGGCCCTGTCGTCGCGGCCGCCCGTCGTGCAGCCGAGGGCCGCGGCCACGAGCAGCAGCCCCCGCGCCCTCACGGCGCAGCGCCCCCGAGGAGCCCCAGGAAGCGCCTCGCGTCCGCCCTCCGCGGGTCGATCGCCAGGGCCCGCTGCAGCGCCTCGCGCGCCTCCCCGGGCGCCCTCCGCCGCAGGTGGAACTCCCCGAGCTGCACCCACGCCGCCGCGCTCCCGGCCTCCCTCGCCCTCGCGTTGAGGGCCAGCGCCTCGTCGGTGCGACCGCCCCGCCAGGATCCCTCGGCGAGGGCCGTGAGCGCCTCGGGCGGGGGCGCCTGGGTCCCCTGCAGGTAGCGCCCGATCTCCTGCGAGGCGCCCGCCGGGTCGACGAGGAGCTGGCGCTCCACCCGCAGCGCCGCGGCCGAGTACCAGATCGCGCCCTGGTCGGGAGGAAAGCCCCGGAGCTGCCGCAGGAAGGACCCGATGTCCCGGTTCTCCGAGGGCCCTCCCGGCTGCAGGGCGCACGAGGCGGGAAGCCCGAGGGCAGGGCGGGTCAGGGCGAAGACCTCGACGGCCTCCCGGTCGATCGCCGCGGGGAGCAGGTGGCAGTTGTCCTGGAAGCTCTCCCAGCCGGGCAGGTGAAGCGGCGCGGCCTCCTCGATGGCGCGCGCCGTGTCCCGCAGCGCGAAGCCCTCCTGCGAGGCCACCCGGCGGATCGCCTCGCTCACCGCGGGGGTCGCCCTCGTGGCGAAGGAGTCATGCTCCAGGGAGCGCTCCAGGTTCTCCCTCGCGGCCGCGGCGTCGCCCGCCCTCGCGCGCAGCACACCGCGCTCGAAGTCGAGCAGCACCGGGGCGTTGCGGTCGGTCGAAGGCGCGAGCCCCTGCGCGGCGGCCGCGGGTCCTGCGGTGGCCTCGGCGTAGCGGGCGTCGAGGAGGGCGGGCGAGGCGTAGTCATGGGCCTGGCTCGACGGGGGCATCCAGAGGTTGGATGCCATGGTGGTGACCACCAGCCGGATGTCCCTCGCTCGCGCCTCTCGCCCCGCGCGGTGGAGGAAGGCCTCGAAGAGCGGCAGCCGCTCGGCGAGGGGCGCGTTGGAACTCCGCGGCTCCGGGTCGAGGAAGGCCCCGAGGCGGGTGAGCAGCCGGCTGCGGTAGCGCAGGCGCCGGGCCCGGAGCTGCGCCTCGCCGGTCGGGAGGATGAAGCGCAGGTTGTGCCCGAAGGTCACCACCACCGCGTCGGGCGACTCCTGCATCACCTCGTCGAAGCGTCGCTCGAGGTGCTCGAGGCCGGAGCCCGGCACCGCGCAGTCGAGCAGCTCGAAGCGGCGGCCGCAGGGCGAGCGGGAGAGCGAGGCGTCGAGGGACTGCGCCAGCAGGTCGGCGCTCGACTCCCCGACGACCGCGATGCGCGCCACGCCCGGCGTGCGAGCGCGGCGGATGGAGCGAGCCCGGGGAGGTCCCGGCAGGCCCGCGTTGGTCTCCACCAGCGAGTCGCCGACGTGGCGGAAGCAGGGCTGGAGGTAGTCCAGGCTGCGCTCGATGAACTCCACCTCCTCGCGCTGTCGCGGAGGCTCCGGGAGCAGCGCGCGGGCGATCCCCTCGGCGACGAGCAGCAGCGCCACGACGGCGGCGAGGGAGGTCGCCACCAGCAGGGCGCGTCGGCGGCGCGGCGCGCTCATGGGCCCGCCTCGCAGCCGGGGTAGGGCTCCTCGTAGAGGTCGACCCGGCGCGGCAGCATCATCCCCGGCGGCACCTGCAGCTCCGCCGCGATCACCACCGTCGCCTCCGCGCAGTCGCTCCTCGGGACGTGGATGCGGTAGCGGGTCTCTCCGGCGTCCTCCAGGGTCCTGTCAGGGGTGCGAGGCCTGCCGTCGACGCTGAGCGCGGGCACGTACTCCCTGGGCGCGAGGAGGGTCACGTAGCGATCGGCCGCGCAGCGGGAGAGCGAGGCCCGCACCCGCATGCGAACCCCCGAGGGGTGGGGTCGCAGCCAGCGGGTGGTGAGGTCGCCGAAGGCCTCGGGCCAGGCCAGCGCGGGGTCGAGCAGGGTGCGCAGCCGGTTGTCTCCGACGTACTGCTGGTCGGAGAAGAAGGGCAGTCCGTCGTCGAGGGCCCATGGGGGCCCGTCGCCGAGGTCGACCTCGACGCGCGCGGGGCCGAGCGAGGGCAGGTAGCCCACCAGGTGGTGACGCAGGCCGGGGCCCCGGAGCAGCGGGCGCTGCCATCGGGCGAAGGTCGGGTCGCTGACGGCGCAGTCGCTCATCAGCACGTGCTCGGGCGGCGGCGGCGCGTGGCTGCGCCCCAGGAGCCAGAAGCCCAGGTAGGTGCGGGCGCTGGTCCAGCGGGGCCAGGCCTTGCCGTGCACGCGGTGGTCGAGGTCCTCGGTGCGCAGGCCGTGGGCGCCCAGGATGCGCGTGGCCTCGATGTCCTCCGCGAGGGAGACCTCCACCCGGCTGCGCCCGAGCACCTCGTGGGGGCGCCCGATGCGCCGCAGGGCGTCGGCGCCGACCCATGCGCTCGCGAGCGCCAGCGCGGGCGCGACGAGCCACACCGCCCGGGGGGACCACTGCCTCAGCAGGCGCACCCACCCGAGCGCGGCGAGCGTCACGCCCGGAAGGAACACCACGCAGTAGCGGTCGGCCCAGAGCCCCCCGGAGGCCGCCGCGCCCGCCAGCGAGATGCCCAGGGGGACCGCCGCGAAGGCCAGCAGCCCTCGCCGCGCGGGGTCGCGTCCGGGCAGCAGCGAGAGCATCCCCGGCACGATCAGCAGGGCCACCGGACCGAGGCTGCGCAGGGGGGCGAGCAGGCGCGCGCCGAGGGAGAGCGAAGGGCCGGTGGCGGTCGATCCGCGGAGCACCCAGTCCAGCGAGAAGGCCCGAAAGCCCGACCCGCCCGAGTCGAGCTGGAACCACAGCCACGGGAGGTACATCACCGCGGCCACGACCGCGGCGGCCGCGAGCGCCCAGCGCGGCGTGCGGGGGCGGTAGAGGAGCCCGAGGCCCAGCACGATGGGGGCGAACTCCAGGGCCGTGCCGTGGAGCTGCATCGCGCACACGAGGGCGGTGACGGCGCCGACGAAGGGCACTGCCCCGTCGCCTCGCAGCCAGCGCAGGGTGAGGCCGATGGTGGCCACCAGGAAGAGCGGCACCCACGAGCCGTTGGAGGGCTGCGCGTAGGTGTCGAGCAGCACCGGGTGCGTTCCGAGGACGACCGCCACCGCGAGGCCCGCGGGCATCCCGAAGAGCGAGTCGGCGATGCGCGCGGCCCAGGTCGTCGCGAGCGCGTGCAGCGCCAGGATCATCCCCAGCGACACCCTCGGGTCGGGGCTCACCAGGAAGCCCGCGGTCATGAAGTACCGGTTGAGCGGCCCGAGCTGCACCCGCAGCCGGTTCATCTCGTTGCCCACGAGGGGGCACGCTCGCCCCATGCCGCAGAGGGCGGCGATCATCTGGTCGCGCTCCTCGTCGTTCTGCATGCGCCACTGGGGCGAGACCTTCCAGAAGCACACGGCCAGCACGGCGCCGAAGAGCAGCGCGTAGAGCGCCGCGTCGAGGGCGCGCAGGGGCCTCGGATCGACCGCCGGGAGCCCCGCCCAGGCGGGCCTTCGGAGGTGCGCCCAGAGGCTCATCGCGGCCACCAGCAGCGGCAGCAGGGTCACCAGCAGCGGCAGCAGGAAGGTCGCGCGCAGGCACTCGGCGGACATCGCTCTCCGGGGCCCCTTTCCTACCGCGCCGCCGGGCGATCGGTGAGGGTCGCCAGGTACTCGGGCACGCCCACCTCGACGGGGCGGAAGGAGCCCTGGTAGCCCGCGGCGCGGAGGCGGGTGAGGTCGGCCTCGGTGAAGCTCTGGTAGGCGCCGCGCAGGGTCTCCGGGAAGGGGACGAAGTCCACCTCGCCGTGGCCGTGGAAGCCGATCACCGCGCGCGCCACGTCGAGGAAGGAGCGGCTCGCGCCCGTCCCGACGTTGAACACCCCCGAGCGCTCCGGGTGGTCGAGGAACCACAGCGCCACGGCGCACACGTCCGCCACGTGGACGAAGTCCCGCCGCTGCTCGCCGTGGGCGTAGCCGTCCGTGCCCTCGAAGAGCCGCACCCGTCCGGTGGCGCGGAGCTGCTCGTGGAGGTGCAGCGCCACGCTGGCCATCGCGCCCTTGTGGGCCTCGTGGGGGCCGTAGACGTTGAAGTACCGGAGGCCCACGAGCTGGGTCTGCGCCTCGGAGAGAGCGCGCCGCACCCACTGGTCGAAGAGCAGCTTGGACCAGCCGTAGACGTTGACGGGCCGCTCGGCGGAGGGCTCCTCCACGAAGCGCGCTCCCACGCCGTAGACCGAGGCCGAGGAGGCGTAGAGGAGCGGCGCGCGCAGCCGGGCGCAGAGCCCCGCCACGCGCTTGGAGGACTCGTGGTTCATGCGCATCATCCGCCGGCCGTCGCGCTCGGTGGTGTCGGCGCAGGCGCCCTGGTGGAGCACGGCGTCGAGCCCGTCGAGGGCCGCGTCGCGGCGGTCGATCATGCGCTCGAAGTCCTCGACGTCGACGTAGTCCGCGATGCGCGCCGAGGCGAGGTTGCGGAACTTCCTCCCGTCGGTGAGGTCGTCGACCACCAGCAGGTCGTCGCGCCCCCGCGCGTTGAGCGCCGCCACCAGGTTGGAGCCGATGAAGCCCGCGCCTCCGGTGACGACGATCACGGCGCGCCTCCCCGACGGAGGGCGTCGAGCGGTCGGCGCGCGGCGAGGCAGCCCGCGACGGTCTCGAACACCCGGTCGACGGAGTGGGCGTCCATGCAGGCGTTGCGGGTGCAGGGCGACGAGCGGTGGTTGTACGGGCTCACGCAGGGGCTGCAGGCCAGGCCCGCCCAGTGGGCGTGCACCCTCGGGCCGAGCGGTCCGAAGAGCTGCGGGGCCTCCGGGCCGAAGAGCACCACGGCGTCGATGTCGGTGAGCGAGGCGAAGTGCCCGGGGCCGCTGTCGCTCGCCACCAGCACGTCGGAGAGGGTGTAGAGCACCACCACGTCGCGCAGGGTGGTGAGGCCCGCCACGCAGACCGCGCGCTCGGAGCCGATGGCGCGGCGCACCGCCTCGGCGCCCTCCCGCTCGGAGGCGATGCCGGTGATCACCACCGTCGCCTCGGGGAAGGCCGAGAGCACCCGCCGGCCGAGCTCGACGAAGCGCTCCGCGGGCCACATCCGCAGCGGGATCAGGTCGCCGGTGTTGGGGTTGAGCACCACCACGGGCCCGGCGATGGCGTAGCCCGCGAGGGCCTCGAGGAGCCCTCGCACCTTCGCGACCTCGTCGGCCTCGGGCACGAAGCGGGGCGCGTCGGCGTCGATGGGGGCAGGGACCACCTTGGGCAGGGGCTCGTCGGCGGGGTCTCCGTCGAGCGCGTCGAGCAGCGAGGCGTAGGCCTGGGCGGTGTGCAGGAAGGGGTTGTACTGCACCCGGTGGGTGAGCAGGTCGCCGCGGTACGGGGCCTCGGCGGTGTAGCGGTGCAGGCCCACGCGGCGCCGAGCGCCGGAGAGGTAGGCCAGGATGGCCGAGGCGCGGGCCATGAACTCCAGGTCCACCGCGGTGTCGACGCCGGCCCGGCGGAGCGAGGAGAGGGCCGAGAGGATGTCGCGCGCGAAGGCCACGAGCGAGTGGCTCCGCACGGCGAGGACGTTCTCCGAGGGCACCAGGTCGAGCAGGTCGAGGATCGCCCGGTTCTCCTCGAAGACGCAGAAGTACACGCCCTCGCGGCCGACGCGCTCGACCGCGCGGCGCACGGCGGCGGTCGCCAGCACCGTGGCGCCCTGCTCGATGAGCTTGATGAAGACGATGCGCCGGGGCTCGTCCGAGGGGGGCGGGCGCAGCCGGTCGGCCACCCGTCGGTGAAGGGTGAGCAGCAGGCAGAGGACGCGTCCCGGGAGGGCATCGAGGCGTCGGATGACTTCCTGGTTCAACGACGCGCCATGGCTACGGGGAGTGTACGGGCCTCCGCGCGATGGTACGGAGGCCGCGTCGCGCGCGTCAACGCGCTCGCTTGTTCGCGCGCAGGACGTCCCGTAACGTCCGCGCGGTGATTCCCGCTGGCGAGGCGATCGGAGTGCTGGGCCACGTCGCCCGGGCCTGCATCGCGGTGGCCGGCGACCTGATGCTCGACGAGTACATCGTCGGCACCGTCAGCCGCATCTCCCCGGAGGCTCCGGTGCCCGCGGTGGAGGTCACCGGGACCTTCCACCGCCCCGGCGGCGCCGCCCACGTGGCCCACTGCCTCGCCGCGCTCGGCGCCTCGGCGGCCCTCTGCGGCGTCGTGGGCGACGACCCGGCGGGGGCGGCGCTGCTCGAGGCGTGTCGCTCGGCGGGCGTCGACGCAGGGGCCGTGGCGCGGGGCAGCGCGTGGTCCACCGTGCGCAAGGTGCGGGTGCTCTCCCAGCACCAGCAGCTCTTGCGCATGGACTGGGAGGCGCCCGCCCCGGTCGACCCGGCGGTCGCCAGGGCGCTGATCGGCGACGTGCTCCGGGAGCGCCCCGGGGCGGTGGTGCTGAGCGACTACGCCAAGGGCTTCCTGACGCCGGAGGCGGTGCGCGCGCTCATCGAGGGGGGCGCCGCGCTGGGGGCGCCGGTGCTGGTCGACCCCAAGCGCCGGGACTTCTCGGTGTACCGCGGCGCCCAGGTGATCACCCCCAACCTCCGAGAGCTGGAGGCCGTGGCGGGTCGCCCGCTCGGGCCCGACGAGGTCGCCGACACGGCCCGCCGGGTGCTCGACGCCTCGGGCATCGACGCGATGGTGGTCACCCTGGGCGCGGGCGGGATGTGCGTGGTCGAGCGGGGCGTCGAGGCGGTGATGATCCCCGCGGAGCGCCACGAGGTCTACGACGTGACCGGCGCGGGCGACGTGGTGATCGCGGTGCTGGCCCTGGGCCTGGCCTGCGGCGCGTCGCTCCCGACGGCGGCGCGACTCGCCAACGCCGCCGCGGGGGTGGCCGTCGGGCGGGTGGGCACCGCGGTGGTGGCCATGGCCGAGCTCATCGCCGCGCTCGACCTCGCGCCCCCGGGCAAGGTGCTGTCGCCCGAGGCGCTGGCCGAGCGCCTCGCGTGGTGGCGCCTCAGCGGGCGGCGGGTGGTGTTCACCAACGGGTGCTTCGACCTGCTGCACGCGGGCCACGTCGCGCTGCTCGAGCGGGCGGCGGCCCTCGGCGACGTGCTGCTGGTGGGGCTCAACAGCGACGCCTCGGTGGCGAGGCTCAAGGGCCCCGGGCGGCCGACGGTGCCGTGGTCCGACCGGGCGGCGCTGCTGGCGGCGCTGTCGTGCGTGGACGGCGTGGCGGGCTTCGACGACGACACGCCGCTCGCGCTCATCGAGGCGGTGCGCCCCGACGTGCTGGTGAAGGGCGCCGACTACCGCCTCGACGAGGTGGTCGGGCGCGAGGTCGTGGAGGCCTCGGGCGGCCGGGTCGAGCTGGTGGCGCTGGAGCCCGGTCGGTCGACCACGGCGCTGATCGCGCGGCTCCGCCAGGGCGCCTGATGGTGCTACGCCTCGGCGTGATGAAGCCGCGGCTGATCCTCGTCGGCAGGTACTACCTGATCGAGCCCCTGGGGATCCTGTACCTGCTCGGCCTGGCGCGAAGCCTCGGGTGGGAGTGCCGGGTGGTGCTGGTGCGCGACGGGGACTTCACGCCGCTCTACGAGGAGCTCGCCTCCTTCGGCCCCTCGCTGGTGGGCTTCTCCGTCTGGACCGGCGGGCACGCGGCCTACTTCGCGGCCTGCGACCGGGTGCGCTCGGCGGGCGTGGGGGTGGTCATCGGCGGGCCCCACGCGACGTACTTCACCGCCGACTGCGCGGCGCACGCCGACTGGGTGGTGAAGGGAGAGGGCTTCCGCACCTTCCGCCGCATCCTCCAGGGCGAGCTCGGGCCCGGGTCGCACTTCGACGAGGAGCGCATGGCCGAGGGCTTCCCGCAGCCCGACCGGGCGCTGCTCTACGACCGCTACCCCGCGCTCGCGCAGAGCCCGATCAAGAGCATCTTCTGCTCCGTGGGGTGCCCCTTCCACTGCAGCTACTGCTACGCGCCCAGCTACAACGCGATGTACGGCGGCTTCGCGCTCAACCTCCGCCCGGTCGACGACATCGTCCGAGAGGCGCTCGCCATCCGGGAGCGCTGGCCCCTCGCGATGGTCTACATGCAGGACGACATCTTCGGGTTCAACATCCCGTGGCTGCGCGAGTTCGTCCGCGCGTGGCGAGAGCGCGTGGGGGTGCCGTGGCACTGCCAGATCCGGCTGGAGCTCACCCGCGACGAGGAGCGGCTCGCGCTCTTCCGCGAGGGCGGCTGCACCGGGATCACCCTCGCGATCGAGTCGGGCAACGACTTCCTGCGGCGCTACGTGCTGCTGCGCCCGATGTCCGACGAGCTCATCGTGGAGGGCACGCGCAAGGTGAAGGCGCAGGGGCTCTCGCTGCGCACCCAGCAGATCCTGGCGGTGCCCTTCAGCGACATCGAGACCGACCTGGAGAGCCTCGCGCTCAACAACCGCATCCAGCCCGACATCGCGTGGTCGTCGATCCTGGCGCCGTACCTGGGCACCAGCATGGGGGCCATCGCGCACGACTTCGGGCTCTACGAGGGCAACAACGACGACCTCGACGAGAGCTTCTTCTCCCGCAGCGTGCTGCGCGCCACGGCCGGCGGGCGCGCGGCGATCGAGCCCGTGGTGCGCGCCGCCACGAGGAGCCCGCAGGACAACCCCCTGCAGCGCATGGCGGTGAAGCCCGCGGGCGGCCGTCGCGCGGCGGTCTACGTGAAGGACCCGGCCTTCAACCGGGTGCTGCCGGGCGCCTCGCCGGTGTGCGAGATCGAGTACCTCGACCCCGCCGCGGAGGACCTCTACCGCGACCAGACGGTGGCGCTGCAGCGGCTCTTCCAGTGGCTCGCGCGGGTGCCGGAGGGTCACCGGCTGGGCGCCCGCTGGGTGCAGCTCGCGAAGCCCGAGCGCACCTGGGCTCGGCTGGGCGAGCTGACGCTGGAGCACCTCCGCGAGCAGGGCCTCGGGGAGCGCGTGGAGGGCTGGCGCGAGGCCGTCGCGAGGGGCTTCGCGGAGGCCGGGAGCGCGGCGCCGGAGGGGCTCTGGGAGAACCCGTACTACTTCTTCTTCCTGCCGTCGGGCGTGGAGTTCGCGCGCTCCCTGGCGGGCTCCGGCTTCTTCGAGGCGTCGGAGCCGGGGGCGCGCTTCGACGCGCTGGGCTTCGCCACGCGGCAGTGGCTCTACGACCGCGCGCTCTACAAGCTCACGCCCGCCGAGGCCCCGCTGGCGGCGGCAGAGTGACCGCCCCGCGGCGGCGCATGCTGATATGGTCCGCGGGCCACACGGAGAGGACAGGAGAGCTGTAGATGCGAACGCGCGCCGGGAACTGGTTCCTGCTGGTTGGACTGAGCGGGTGGGCCTGCACGCCCTCGACGCCGCGGCAGCCTCCTGCCCCCGCGGTGCGGGACTCCGGAGCGGCGGCGATGCCGACCTTCGTCCCGCCGACGACCGACGGCGCGGTCGCCGTGACGGACTCCGGCGGAGCGACCTCCGACGCCTCGGAGGACGTGGGCAACGCCTGCCGCCCGCTCGGCCCGGAGAGCACCGCCGCGGCGTGCGGCAACGGCAGCGACGACGACTGCGACACGCAGGTCGACTGCGCCGACCACGACTGCGCCAACGTCCCCGGCTGCCGGGCCGGCGGAGCGCCCCCGGCGCCCCCTCCGACGTCCAACTGCGCGCCGCGAGGCCCGGAGAACACCGCCGCGGCGTGCGGCAACGGCAGCGACGACGACTGCGACGGCCAGTCCGACTGCCGCGACCAGGACTGCCTGAACGTCCGCGGCGCCGGCTGCGACAGCGACGCCAGCGCGCCCCGCCCTCCGACGTCCAACTGCATCCGCCGCGGCCCGGAGAACACCAACGAGGCGTGCGGCAACCGCCTCGACGACGACTGCGACGGGTACTCCGACTGCGCCGACCAGGACTGCGCCCCGCCCGCCGTCACGGTGTGCCCCCCGAGGCCCCCGGCGCCCGCCCCGGTGCGCGCCCCGGCGCCCGCCGCCGCGAGGCCCGTCGCCCCGGTGGCGAGGCCAGCCGTCGCCCCCGCCGCGAGACCCGCCCCGAGGCCCGCGGCCCCCGCGGCGAGGCCGTAGCGCCCTCCTAGGGCGTGACGTCGCGAGCGCAGCGCACGCCGTAGCGCAGGTAGCGCGCGTCCGGGAGCGCGTGCCCCCGATCGGCCGAGCGCATGTCCCCGCCGCCGCCCCAGAACCCGAGGCCCCGCAGCACCTTCGTCCCCTGCGGCCTGGGGGCGGCGTTGGCGTAGGGAGCCCACTCATCCAGCGTCCACTCCTCGACGCTCCCGGCGAAGTCCTGGTGGCCCCAGAGCCCGGCGCCTCCGGGGTGCGAGCCCACCGGGGCGAAGAAGTCCCCCGGCGCGTGGCAGCCGTCGAGGGGCGCGGCGCGCGAGCAGTCGGCCACCAGCGTTCCCCACGGGTACACGCGGTTCTGCTCTCCGCCCGCGGCGGCGTACTCCCACTCCGCCTCGGTCGGGAGCCGACCTCCGTCCCAGACGCAGAACGCGAAGGCCTCGTACCAGTTGAGGCAGCCCATCGGGCGGTCCTCGTTCTGCGCGGCGACGTCGGTCCACGGCTCGTCCCCGGCGCCGCAGTGCAGGGTGCCCACCAGGGCCTCGTAGGTGCGCGGGAGGTGGTCGTTCCACTCGGCGCGCCAGCCGCTGCCGGGGAGGCTGGGGTGCGCCCCGGCCCCCTCGGGGATCGTCTGCCCGCGCCAGCTCTCGACGAAGGCCCGGAAGCGCCCGACGGTGACCTCGAAGCGATCGAGGGAGTAGGCCTCGACGGCGACCGGGTGCTCGGGAAGCTCCTCGGGGTTGGGCACCGGGAAGGCGTCGCCGCCGACGAGGGAGCGACCCATCGGGAGCGTCCCAGCGGGCACCGCGATGCTGTCGCAGCACGAGGTGCCGCCGCAGCGGAGCTCGGCCGCGCAGGACTGTCCCTGCCGGGGCACGAGCGGCTCCGCGTCCGGCGGCAGCGGGCGCTCGCGCTCGCTCTCGCCGAAGAGCGAGCTGGAGCAGCCGCCGGCCACCACGCAGAACGCTCCGACGACCCGAGCCATGGCGCGATGACGAGCAGAAATAGGCATAAGTTGCGTACTTCACTCAGCAATCGGCGTTCCGCTGCGTGGCGCATCGCTGTGCTGCGAGGCCCCGCCCCCTAAGGCTTCAGGGCCACATCACGGTGTCCTCGATTCGCGCCCGTGTGGCTTGCGAGTCGATCTCCCTGCGACCTCATCCACGCAGCGGAGCTGAGCACTCTTCCGCCATGCGGCTGTGTCGTTCTCGTACAGAGGCGCCGTGACCTCAGCGGCGGCGGTAGAGCCCCAGGCTCACCTCGCTGCCGTCGGTGAGGGCGCGGACCGCGTGCGTCCTTCCGTCGGCGCCCACGACGATGCGCCCCACGCTGACGGAGTCGTAGATGCGCGAGCGGAAGCGCGCCTCGGCCACGGGCGCGAGGTCGAGCGCCGCGCGGACCTCCTCGCAGACCGGCGCGACCTCCGAGGAGCGCGGGCGGTGGCTGCGGCAGGTGAGGCCCAGGTAGACCATCAGGCACGACGGGGGGTTGGCGATCATCGCGCGGGCCCTCGCGGAGAGCACCTCGCGGGGCTCCTCGCCGGGGCGAGAGGGCGCGAGCTCGCCCAGGGGCACGACGCGCCAGGACCAGCGAGAGACGCCGTCGTGGATCCGCGATCCGATGCGGCCGAGGCGGGAGGCGTGGGTGCTCACCGGGGCCGTGGTCGAGAGCGCGGGCTGGAACTCGAGCACCGTGCAGCGGTCGGGGATGCGTCCGCGCACGGACTGGAGGAAGGCGAACTCGCGCATCTCGAAGTAGTCCACGTCGCGCACGAAGCCGCGGTGGAGCACCGGCGAGGCGAGGAGGTAGAGCGCCGCGCCGAGGCGGGCCCAGGGCGGCGCCCGCAGCAGCGCGGGGGTGGCGGCGGCCGCGAGCAGCACGAAGGGCGTGATGAGGTTGAGGTGGTAGCGGGCCTGCATCGCGGGCACCGCCGGGGCCACGTAGGAGTGCACCACGAAGAAGGTGAGGAGCCACAGCAGCAGGAAGGCCGAGCGCGCCCGATCGCCTCGGCGCCAGAGGAGCGCGGCCCCGACCGCGGCGGCGACCACGAGCCCCGGCGGCGTGCTCCACGGGCTGAGGAGCATGTTGAAGCGCAGGCTGAGGAGCGTCTCGATCGCGGTGCGGAGCGTGCGGAGGCTCAGGCCGTCGTCGAGGTTGTGGCGGTAGCGCACGAGCAGGTGCGTGACGATGGAGAAGGCCGCCGAGGCGGTGATGAGGGCCGCCGCGAGGGCGCGCCGGGCGCGGGGCGTCGCGGACCACGCGATGACCACGCCGCCGAGGTCGAGCGGGAAGAAGATGATGGCCTCGGGCCGGGCGTCGTAGGTCGCGAGGCAGAGCAGCGGGAGCGCGACGAAGCAGGCGGCCCGCCACCAGGGCGACGCGTCGGTGAGCGCGCAGTAGAGCACCACGAAGGTGAAGGACGAGGTGAGCAGCGCCTGGAGGATCTCGACGTCGCTGCGCGAGAAGCGCAGGTGCATGGGCAGCAGCGCGAGGATGGCGGCGGCGGCCAGGGCGCTGCGCCAGTCCTTGAGCACGTAGCGGGCGTGGGCGAAGAGGACGAGGGGCGTGGCCGCGGCGATGGCGAAGCCCGCGGCGAAGTTCACCTCGTCGAGCAGGAAGGTGGCGCCCGTCACGCGGCTGAGGAGCGGCAGCAGGAGGCCCTCGTAGCTGTACTTCGCGAGCGGGATGATCCGCGTGTAGGACCACGCGTTGAGCGGCGCGACGGGCGACACCGCGAGGCGCAGCAGCGCCCCGCCGAGGACGATGGCCGCGAGCGCGGGGCCCACCCACGCCGGGGTGTCGCGGAGCTGCCGACGGATCACCAGCAGCACGAAGACCAGGCCCGCGAGGTAGATCAGCACCCCGTCGGTGAGGCCGTCGACGAGGCTCATGACGCGCGGGGCGTGCTCGCCGAAGTCCTCCCGGCGCGGGGTGTTCGCGGGCCCGGGCGGAGCCGCCGGAGGAGGGGACGGGGGCGTCCACGCGTCGACCGCAGGGCCCGCATCCACGTGAGACGGAGGCGGTGGTGGCGGCGGTGGAGGCGGCGGTGGTGGCGGGGTGGCCACCGCGAGGCGAGCGCCAGCGTCGAGGGAAGGCGGTGGGGTCGCGGGCACGTCGCGGGGCACGTCGCGCGACGTGGCGTCGAGGGAGACGGCGCGGGTGACGTCGTGCGGGGCGGCTGCGTCGTGCGGGGCGGCTGCGTCGTGCGGCGGAGGAGGAGCGGTCGGAGCGGGAGCTGGCGCTGGCGCTGCCGGGGAGGGAGGGCCTCGCGGCGGTGGGACCGGGCCGCCCTGGCCGTGCCCGACCCAGTGCCATCGGTCTTCCTGGGCCCTGACCCTCGCGGTGATCGCCGCGAGGAGGGCGGGCGGAACGCCCCGCGAGCCGAAGGGGATCAGCGTGAACTGCGCCGTCACGACGCTGCCCGGCGGCGCGACCTCGCGGTGGCGGAACTCGATCATCGCCGGCTGGGCGAGGCCCGGGCAGGAGTAGCTCGCCTGGAAGTAGGTTCGCCCGAAGGTGGCCCGGCCGAGGGTGCAGCCGCCCGGCAGGGCCGCGCCCTCGCCGGTCATCGTAGCGACGAGCTGCTGCTGATCGGGGCCGATCTCGAAGCGCTCGTTGAAGGAGGTCGGAGCGCGACCCGGCTTCGAACACCCGAACAGGCTCGCCACGATGGCCAGGAGCCACGGGAGAGTACGCGCGTGCCAGGTGGCCATCATTCAGCGACGGCGAAGGGTACCAGCACCGATCAGGGCGCAGGAGGGAAATGCTCTGGCGCTGCGGCGCACTGTCCCTCCCGGAGCGAAAGCGCGCCTAGACTCGACGTGTCCGGCGCGAAGGCGTGGGACATAACAGACGCTGGCATGCGCACCCCTCCACTGCTCCCCTGGTCGGCGATGTTCTGGACGGGCGCGCTGCTCGCCGCCGCCGGGTGCTCGAAGGAGGGACGGCCCCCGACGGCCGACGCGCTGGACGGCGCTGTCCCGATCGACCCGAGGGTGCCCTTCGACGCAAGGACGACCCCCTTCGACGCGGGTCCAGGGGTCGACGTGAGGGCGCCCTTCGACGCGGGCCCCGGGGTCGACGCGAGGGCGTCGGTCGACGCGAGGGCGCCCATCGACGCCAGGGTGCCCACCTCCTTCGGCAGGGGCTTCACCGACCTCTCGACGCCGCTGGACGGGATGCCCTCGACCTTCCTGACGACGCCGCGGATGGTCCCTGGAGAGGACCCGGAGCCGACCGTCGGGCTCCTCGCGGACCTCGACGGCGACGGCGCCCCGGAGGTGCTCTTCGCGGCCACGCAGGACGGCCCCGAGGGTCGCACGACGGTGGCCTTCCGCTACGACGCCACGGGCGGCCTCACCCTGCTGGGGCGCCTCGCCACCGCGGAGCGCAACGACCGGCTGGACCTCATGGCGGTCGTCGACCTCGACGGCGACGGCTCTCAGGACCTCGTCTTCAACCGCCCGGAGAGGGAGCTCGCCTGGGGCCTCGGGGGCGCTCGCTTCGGGGCGCCCTCGTCGATCACCACGAACACCTCGATGTGGGCGCCGGGCTACCAGTCGCTCCTCTTCGACGACTTCGACGACGACGGCTGGCTCGACGTGGCCTTCGGCATCGCCGGCTGCTGCCCCACCTGCCGCGACGTGAAGCTCATGCTGCGCGACGGCCCGCGGAGCTTCGCCGACCGCTCCGACCTGATCGCCATGGCCCCGGCGGCCTCGTCCTACGCGATGCTCAGCGCGACGCTCCACGACGCCCGGATGCTCATCTCCATCGGGCAGCCCTGCTCGGAGCAGGACTCCCCGACCTTCTACCGCTGGCAGGCCCGCAGCCCCGACGGGTTCTCTCGCCTCGCGGCCTTCGATCCGACCCCGCCGGACGCGTACATCCGCGCCACGGACCCGGGGATGGGCGCCCGGGACCACTCGCTCTCCCACTGGGTCCCGATGGGGGCCGCGGTGGGCGACGCCGACGGCGACGGCCGCATCGACCTGGCCATGTCGCTCAACTTCTTCGTCGGGATCTTCCAGGACACCGGGGCCTTCCCCCTGGTGGACCACACCGAGCAGTTCGCCAAGGCCCCGTCGGTGGCCATGATGTCCGGCCAGCGGATGATCCCGTGGGGCCTCGCGCTGGTGGACCTCGACCAGGACGGCCGGCTCGACCTCTTCACCGCCCACGGCAACGACCACACGGCCGCGAGCCTGCCGAGCTACTTCATCGGCCCGCAGTACTCGACCGTGCACTGGAACGCCGGCGCCATGACCTTCACCAACGTCACCTCCCGCATCGGCGTCGGGCGCCAGGGGCAGTGGCGCTCGCTCTCCGTCGGCGACCTCGACCGCGACGGCGACGCCGACCTGGTCGTGGGCAGCCTCGCGGAGAACCCTCGCGTGCTGCGCAACGACGTCTCTCTGGGCCACCACGGCTTCTCGATCCGCCTGCGAGGCACCACCAGCAACATCCTCGGGGTGGGCGCCACGGTGGCCGTGCAGGTCGCCGAGGGGCAGCCCGAGCAGGTGCACGTCGTGGGCTCCATCGGGTCGCCGCTGCTGTTCAGCACGCCGATGGTGTTCGCGGGCCTCGGCGCCGCCACGCAGGCCTCCCGCGTGCGCGTCACCTGGCCCTCCGGGCTCGTGCAGGAACTCCGCAACGTCCCCGCCGGGACGATGCACACCCTCGAGGAGCCCTCGTTCATCGCCGTCGCACCCTCGGGCCGCCACCTCCCGGCCGACGGCCGCGCCACGGCCACGGTGCGGGTGACCCCGAGGGCGCCCGACGGCACCCTCCGCCCGGACGCCCGCGTCGAGGTCGCCCTCGCCCACGGCGCCGGGACCATCACCCCCGCGCGATGGACCGGCACCGCCTGGGAGGCCACGGTCACCGCGCCCTCCATGCGCGGATCGAGCGTCGTGGAGGTGCGCGTCGACGGCGCCGCCGCCCGGGTGCGACCGCGCCTCTGGTGGGACTGAATACGTGAGTCAGTAAGACGGCGTCGCGCCGGGGTCGTTGCGGCGCTTGCGCTGGTAGCGGGTGGGCTCGGGGTCGTGGTCGCTGGGGCGGCCGAGGCGGGCGTAGCGCTCGTCGAGGGCGAGGCGCAGGGTCTCCTCGTCGCGGAGGCCGTTCTGCGCCCGGGCGAGCTCGAGCAGCCGCGCGGCGGGCCAGCGCACCGGGCCGCGCGCGACGACGTGGATGCGCACGGTGTCGGAGTCGTTCACGAGGTAGTGCTGGCGCGCGACGTTGACGACCATCGCGGCGCCCGGCCGGAAGGGCACCGTGCGGGTGAAGGGACCCGCGGCGCCGTCGGGCTCGACGTCGATCACGAACTCGCAGCCGGCGGGCATGTTGAGCGCGACGTTGAGCGAGCGCATCACCTCGTGCTGCGGGTCGTCGACGTGCGTGGCGATGCGGCTGCGCGGGCTCAGCGCCAGGAAGGCCACGGCCCGGCACTGGTCCCAGTCGAGCAGCTCTCGGAGCAGGGCCATGGTCTGCGGGCAGCGCTCGGCGACCGGGGTGGTGGCGTAGCGCTGGTCCTGGTTGGTGCCGGGCGAGGGGGCGACGGCGGCCTTGGTGGGGTCGCCGTCGAGGGCGCGCAGCGCGAGGCCGTGCCAGTGCCGGATGCCGTAGCGGGGATCGGACTGGTAGGGCACGAACTCCCCGAGCAGGGCCGTCGCCTCGGCCAGGCAGGCCTCGTGGTCGAACGCGACCCCGAGGTCGATGTACGGCACCAGCTCCAGGTGCTCGTCGATCTCGCGCTCGGCGCGAGGGTCGGCGTAGAAGGTCCCGCGCCAGGCGGTCGACGCGGGAGAGGGTGACTGGCGCTCGGTGCTCATGGAGCGCTCAGCGGCAGGTGCCCGAGGAGCAGGTGCTCCCGGGCGAGCACATGGTCCCGCAGCAGGGCTGGCCCACGGCTCCGCAGGTCGTGGGCACCGAGCACATCCCCGACACGCAGGTGGAGTAGAGGCACGGCGTCCCGGAGGTGCAGCACGCCTCGCGGGGGTTGCCGCAGCTCGAGCCCGCGTCTCCCCCGCCGGCGCTGCAGACGCCGCCGCTGCAGGTGTAGCCGCGGATGCAGGCGCCGCCGGCGCAGCACGCCAGCGAGGCGCCGCCGCAGGTGGTGGGCGTCCGGCACGTCCCCGCGTTGCACACCAGCTCGCCCGCGCACGGGTCGGAGCCCGCGCAGCACGCCGTGTCCAGCCCGCCGCAGCCGGAGCCGCCGTCGGCCGGAGCCGACCCTCGGCAGGTGCCGCTCATGCAGGTGTAGCCGCGGACGCAGGCGCCGCCGCTGCAGCACGTCTGCGACGCGCCGCCGCAGGTGGTGGGCGTCACGCACATCCCGCCGTTGCACACGAACTCCCCGGCGCAGGGCTCGGTCCCGGGGCAGCACGCGGTGTTCATGGAGCCGCAGCCGCCGACCGGGCCCGCGTCGGCGCTCGAGCCGCGGCAGGTGCCGCTCATGCAGGTGTAGCCGCGGATGCAGGCGCCGCCGGTGCAGCACGCCAGCGACGCGCCGCCGCAGGTGGTGGGCGTCACGCACATCCCCGCGTTGCACACGAAGGTGCCCGCGCAGGGCTCGCTCCCCGCGCAGCACGGGGTGTTCATGGAACCGCAGAGGCCCGGGCCGGCGTCCACCGGGGTCGCCCCCCGGCAGAAGCCGCCCATGCACGAGAGGCCCGCCGTGCACGACGGGCCGATCATGCAGCACATCTGGTCGGTTCCGCCGCAGGTCACCGCCGACATCTGGCAGGTGCCGCCCATGCAGGCGTAGCCGAAGCCGCAGCCGGTGCCCGTGGCGCAGCAGGTCTGCCCCGGGTTGCCGCAGGGGGGAGGGCCACCGTCCATGGGGGGCGAGCCGCCGTCCATGGGAGGAGGACCACCGTCCATGGGGGGAGTGCCGCCGTCCATGACCGTGGCGACCCGGCAGGTGCCGCCCTGGCACGTCAGCGAGCCGCTGCACTGCGCGCCCGTGGGGCAGCAGGTCTGGCCCAGGGTGCCGCACATCGCCATCATCGGCTGGCAGCTTCCGCTCACGCACGAGAACCCCGAACCGCACGGCGACGCGCCCGCGCAGCACACCTGGCTCGAGCCGCCGCAGGGCCGGCAGGAGCCGCCCGCGCACGCGAGGGAGGAGCCGCAGGCCATCCCGCTGGTGCAGCACGGCTGCGCCGAGCCGCCGCAGACCACCGTCCCCGAGTCGGTGGGGCCAGTGCCCCCGTCGGTGCCCATGGCCGACATCTGGCAGGTGCCGCTCATGCACGTCATGGTGCCCGCGCACGCAGGCCCGGACGTACAGCACGCCTGCCCCTGCGCTCCACAGGTCGAGGTGGCCGCCTGGCAGGTGGTGCCCATGCACGAGAGCATCGGGCCGCACGGCGTGCCGCCGGGACAGCACATCAGACCGAGGGTGCCGCAGGGGCCCGTGTCCGGAGGAGGGACCGTCGCGTCGGAGCCGGGCCCTACGTCGCCAGGCGACATCGCGTCGACCCCGGGGCCCGCGTCGACCCCGGGGCCCGCGTCGACCCCGGGGCCCGCGTCGACCCCGGGGCCCGCGTCCCGTGTTCCGCTGTCCGGCGCCGAACCATCGACGCGCGGTACATCGCCTATGGTCGAGACGTCGAGGTCGCCGCCGTCGAGCACGCCGGGGTGGTCGTCGCCCGAGCACGCCGCCAGCACCAGCACCGACCCGAAGACCAACCAGCCCTGGCCAGAACGAGCCCTTCGATCCATCAACATCGCTCCTGTGTTTACCGGGCAGACCGCGCCGGGACGACGATTGTCCGAACGCCGCCGAGACTAACCGATCTCACCCGACGTCGCCCTGATCGCGAGCACCTCAGTCGAACCACACCCGCGGCCGCACCCGATAGGGCGCGCCGTTCACCAGGACCTCGACGACCGCGCTCCCGGCGCTCGACGGGGCGCGCAGCGTACGCGCCACGGACCCGTCGGCGAGCGTCTCCTCCGGGCCGGTCCACTCGAAGGGAGAGCCCGCGGAGGCGCGCAGCTCGACCCGCGCTCCAGCGAGCGGCGCACCGGTGAGGTCGGCGGGCCTCACGGTGAAGCGCACCGTGCTCATGCCGTCCGCGCGCACGTGCCGCGAGGGCGGATCGAGCGTCACCAGCGCGGGCTCCTGCACCACGTGCGAGCGACCCGCGGCGAGGCCGCGCACCTCCTGGACGTAGCCGCTCGGCCAGGTGATGCGCACCGTGTCCGCCGCGCTCGCCGCGCCGAGGGCCACGTCGAGCACCCCGTCGTCGGCCAGCCGGGGGTTGAAGCGCTGGCCGATCCAGTGGGTGCGGCGCATCGACCCGGCGGTGACCTCCACCCGGGCGCCGAAGCCGTGAGGGTTCGAGAGGTGGCCGCGCAGCGAGAGCAGGAGGTGCTCGCCCGCGGGGGAGAGCTGGTTCTCGTAGACCACCGGACCCTGGCCGAAGCCTCCGAAGATCAGGTCGAGGTCGCGGTCTCCGTCGAGGTCGCCCAGCGCGACGGTCATGAAGTGCCCCGCGGCGTCCAGGCCGACGCTGGCGTGCGACTCCGCGAACTGGTTGTCCGCGCGGCCCTGGTAGAGCTGGTTCTGCGACTCTCCGCGGCCCGGACGCTTGCCGTGCCCGATGTCGTCGCCGCCCAGCAGGAGCAGGTCGAGCCGGCCGTCGTGGTCCGCGTCCCAGAACACCGGCGACCACGGGATCATGGGCTGCCCGGTGGTCGTGGTGGGCGTCTGGACGCCGAAGCTCCAGAGCGCGTCGAGCCACCGCCCGTCGCCCTGGCGCACCAGCAGCGCGCCCGGGGTGACGCTCGACAGGAACAGCTCCGGCACCCCGTCGAGGTCGAGGTCGCCCACCGCGGAGCCCATCGGCGTGGCGTTGCCGCTGCGGAAGAAGCCGTCCCGGTCGCAGCTCTCGGGCATCGGGTAGACCCGCTGGTAGCGGGCCTCGCCGTCGGCCCCCGGGCCCAGCGCCCGAAACGCCCCGTTCGGCTTGTTGGAGCCGTCGTGCATCATGAACACGTCGAGGCGCCCGTCGGCGTCGAAGTCGATCGTCCCGGCGCACCAGGTGTAGCCCTCCATGGTGAGCCCCCAGCGAGAGGCCATGTCCTCGAAGGTGCGGTCGCCGCGATTGCGGAGCGCCACCTTGGGGCCGTTGAAGTACCCCAGCAGCACGTCGAGCAGGCCGTCCTCGTCGAGGTCCGCGAGGGTCGTGCTCATCTGCGTGTCCGTCGGCCGGAAGATCTCCGTCGCGCGTGACCAGTCGGCCCCTCCCGCTCCGCCCCAGGCCACCTGCGCGCCGCAGAGCACGTCCTCGAAGCCGTCGCCGTCGAGGTCCGCCGCCGCCTGGCAGCCGTTGAGCTGACGGGGCAGCGCGCCCTCGTTGCGGAACACCCCGGGCATCGGCTGGGAGATCCGCCACGCCGTGTTTCCCCGCGTGCGGCTGTAGATGAGATCCTGCCGCCCGTCGCGGTCCGGGTCGGCGAAGAGCACGGCGGTGTAGTCGTGCTTGTCGCCCAGGTAGGGCATCGCGTCCGCCGAGCGGAGCGCGGCCTCCACGTCCATGCGCCGCACGAAGCGGCCCGAGAGCGGACGAACCGGCGCCGGGTACGGGATGCAGTGGGCCACGCCGTCGCACGAGGTCGCCGCGGCGTTGCCGCAGGTGCCCGACATCGCAGCGCGGTCGACGGAGGGACCGCCGCCGTCGAGGAGCCCGCCGTCGAAGGGACCGCCGTCGAGGGGGCCGCCGTCGAAGGGGCCGATGTGGACGGGGCCGCCGTCGAAGGGGGCGGGCGGAGTCGACGAGCCGCAGGAGGCGAGGGACGCCGCGAGGATCCACCGGGCGACGAGGGACGGTGAGCACGGACGCCCTCGCTTCATCGCCCTCGAAGGTATCAGGAGTCCCACCAGAGCCGCGGGCGGACCCGCAGCGCCTGACCGTCGATGGCGACCTCGACCACGCACGAGCCGGCGGTCGATGGGGCGCGGACCGGAAGATCCCATGCCTCGCCCGCGGGGGAGGGGCTCCCTGGCACGCAGGTTCCGGTGAGGACGCGCGCGGTCACCACGCCGGAGCGGGGCGCTCCGTCGGGGCTGCGCGGCGTCACGCGCACGGTGATGACGGAGGCCCCGTCCGCCCTGGCGTGGCGGCTCTCGGGCGAGACCGAGAGCACCCTCGGCTCGGTGAGGACGTGCCGGGTGTCCGAGGGCACGTCGCGCAGCACCTGGTGGAAGCCCGAAGGCCAGTCGACCTCCACGCTCTCCGCCCGCGGCGCCGCGCCCGTCGAGAGGAACATCATCGGCTCGGAGAGCGCGTAGGGCGCCGACGAGTCGCCGGCCCAGGCCCGGGCGACCCGACCGTCCGCGCGCACCGTCACCCGAGCGCCGGTCGCGGCCCGCCCGCTGGTGGTGCCGACGATGCGGAAGGAGACGGGGTGACCGGGGGCGCGAAGGTCGTTGCGGTAGAGCCGAGGCGACTCGCCCTGGCCGCCGACGATGAGGTCGGGGTCGCCGTCCTGGTCGGGGTCGCCGACGATCAGCGAGCGCCACTGGCCCGGGCGCTGGAGCCCGACCTGCGCGGTGACCTCCCGGAAGCGAGCGCCGCCGAGGTTGAGGTGCGCCACCGCGTGCTGCGGACCCAGGAAGCTCGAGGGCTGGTACCAGGCGCCGTTGTCGTTGCCGTGGGTGACCACGATGTCGGGCAGCATGTCGCGGTTCAGGTCGAGGAAGGCCGCGCCCCAGGGGATCATCTTGGTTCCGCTGGGGGTGAGCGCGATGGCCATCCCGGAGGCCTCGGTGAGGTCGCGGAAGCGGCCTCCCGGGACGGTCTCGTAGAAGGTCCGTATCGGGTCGAGGGAGATGTAGAGGTCGGCGATGCCGTCGGTGCCGAAGTCGGTGATGGCGCCGGCCATCGGGGCGAACTCGGAGATCACCCGCTGCTCGAGATGGAAGGAGTTGAAGTACGCCGGGTCGGGCACCGGGTCGGCGACCGCGAAGCGGGGCAGGGCCTCGGCGTCCGCGCTGCCGCGGAGCATGAAGGTCGGCGGAGGCGCCCCGCACCCCTGGCCCAGCGGGACCACGTAGTGGATCTCCGGCGTCGGACGGAAGGCGAGGAGCGCGTAGACGCTCGATCCGGCCGACGGGGGAAAGGCGGAGAGCAGCGGGCGGAAGGTGCGCGGGCCGCTCCGGTGGAAGGCCACCACCAGCCGCGATCCCTGCGTGCAGTAGCGGTTTCCGATGACCAGGTCGGTCCAGCCGTCGTCGTCGATGTCGTCGAGCAGCAGCGCCCCTGCGCCGAAGTTTCCCAGCGTGGCCTGGTCGCTCAGGGCGATCGGCGGATCGAAGCCCCCGTCGCGCCCCCAGGCCAGCAGCACGAGGCGGGGGATGGCGTCCTGGCCCAGCAGCAGGTCCGGGTGGCCGTCCTCGTCGAGGTCCGTGACGGCCATCACGATCAGGTCGCCATCGCCCGCGATGGGGCCCGCGCTGCGCCACTCGCCCGATGGGCGATCGAGGCGCCAGACGTGCGCGCGACGGTTGGCGAGCGGCGCCGCGGCCGCGCGGGTGGGCGAGAGCAGCAGCTCGTCCTGGCCGTCGCCGTCGAGGTCGTAGAAGAGCCCGATGGTCGACTCCGGCTCCGCGGCGCTCCCGTCTCCCGGGTGCAGCCCGAAGGGCAGCGGCCCGAGCGTGGCGGTGAGGTCGGTGAAGCCCCCCGAGAGCGGAGGCAGCGTGACCGGAGCCCCCGCGTCCAGGGCGGGCGAGACCGGGGCGGCGTCCGAGGAGAACACCGGAGGCGGCGTGGATCCGGTGCACGACGCCGCGAGGAGCGACGACGCGAAGGCCAGCTCGCGAAGCCGCCGCATCTCAGCGCCGAGGGTCCAGCATGGGCGATGCGGCGTAGACCTCGGCGACGCGCACGGGGGCGAACTCCCCGAGGCCGTAGAGGGCCTCGTAGACGCTGTAGTGCTCGCCCGGGCAGACCGGCGCCAGCGCGCAGGCCTCCACGTGGGGGCAGGGCACCGTGGCCACCGCGAAGGCGTTCTCCTGCGACTTCGCGCCCTGCGAGTCGTGGACGATCGCGCGGCTGCGGTACTCCGTGCCCGCGAGGAGCTGCCGACCCTCGACGGTGCGGGCGCCGAAGACCGGGAGACGGTGCTTCTGCTCGGCGCGCCAGAGCAGGCAGGGGTGCGGCACCGCGGAGCCCAGCACGTTGAGGTGCCCGGCGCGGTCGTTCGGGGCGGCCTCGGCGGTCTTCGCCACGAAGTGCTCGACCAGGTCGCGCTCTCGCAGCGCCGAGTCGGCGTAGGGGTCGCGGGTGGTCTGGCGCATCGGGTAGGGCAGGTGCGGGTGCACGCCCATGCCGCGCTCTCGGGCGAAGGCCACCACCGCGGGAAACTCCTCGAGGTTCTGCCGCACCACCACCGTGGAGATCACCACGTGGCCGGGCGGGAGCTCGGCGCGCAGCCCCTCGAGGGCGGCCATCACCTCGGCGAAGGATCCCGGGGTGTTGGTCACCGCCTCGTGCGCCGCCGCGGTCACCCCGTAGAGCGGCACCGAGATGGTGAACTCCGGCGGCATGCGCTGGAGAAACTCCCGGCGGAAGGCCCCGTCCGCCAGGCGACGGCAGGGGCTGTAGACCGAGAGCTTCTCGAAGCCGCACTCGAGCACCGCGTCGAGCACCTCGAGCACGCGCGAGAAGGTGAGCGGGTCGATGCCGTTGAGCCGCACCTCGCGCACGCCCTGGGCCCTCGCCATGCGGAGCTGCACCCGGATGCGGTCGAGCGCCGCGACGCCCTCGTCGAGCGGTCGCACGTAGGCCTTCACCGAGCAGAAGCTGCAGCGCTGCCCGCACTCGGTGTCGATCGCGAGGTTGAGCGCCGAGGGCGGGCCCGAGGGGGAGGGCTCCGAGGCCGCGGGCTCCTCGTCCACCGAGCGGCCGCGCTCGGAGGGGTGGGCGAGCGCGCGCAGCTCCGAGGCGTCCTGCGGAACCCTCACCCGCAGCCCCTCGTCGCTCTTCAACTGCAGGAGGGCGAGCACCCACGAGCAGAGCGAGGCCACCCGAGGGGGCAGGGCGTCGAGGTCCTGGGTGAACCCGAGCACCCCGAGGGAGACCTCGCCCGCGCGGCCGAAGCTCTCCCCGTCGACGCCCGCCGCCACGCGCAGCCGCACGCTCTCCGCGGTCTCCGGGTCGACGAACTCGATCACGTAGCTGCGGAAGTCCTGCGAGACCCGCTTGCCCACCGCGGGGAGGTAGATCGAGCGCAGCGAGTACCCGGCCAGCATGGGTCCGTCGACCGCGAGCTCGGGCCCGAGAAACTCCGCGATGCCCGGCGGGTCGAAGTACAGCTCCGACCGCCCCTCGGGGAGCGCCTCGGCGCCGCCCGGACCGGGGAGCGCCCGGAGCTGGGAGCCCGCGAGCTGGAGCACCCGGGCCCGCGACGCCGCGTCGGCCTGGACGCCGAGCAGCAGGTGGGGGAAGTGCGCGCCCATGCGGAACTCCCCGCGCTCCAGCAGCGCCGCGAAGTCGCGGGTGAGGGTGCCGGCCTCGCGCTCCGTGAGCCCCGAGTGCTTGTGGTAGAGCACGCTGCCGAGGGGGGTCTCGACCAGCGCCCGGGTGCCTCGCGCGGCGACCACGACCTGGAGCGTCGCGCCGTCCCGGGGGCGCTCGAGCCAGATCGACACGCCCCCGGCCAGAAGGCCCGTGACGCTGGCCACGGTCCACTCTCCGAGGACCCTCCTCGACTCGCCAAAGAGCGCGATCGGCGCCGCGCTGGATTCGTCTTCGCTCATCGTCAGGGGACCGATCTCCCGGGCTGCTCGCCCTTCGCTCCATCGACCGCCGAGGCGCCCCGCACGGGACGCAGCCCGCCCTCGCCGCAGGCCTCCAGGTAGGCCGCAGGCACCCCGCCGCACCAGGGGCGCACCGCGCAGCCCTCGCAGGGTCGCGCGTAGACCCGATCGCCCCGCTCGCCCTCGGAGAGCGCCGCGGCCGGGCGCTCCGCGCGAGGGTCTTCCACCGCGCACAGGGGGAAGCCTCCCATGCCGAGGAAGCGCGCCTCGACCCCGGCGCCGCGGAGCGTTCGCAGCGCCGCGGTGAGGCCGGGACGAAGCGCGTCGACGGGAGCGAGCCCTCGGCGGTAGCGCTCCTGGTCGGCGTAGCGCGTGGGCAGGCTGTAGGAGACCCGGCGCAGCCCGCGCAGCGGGCGGGCGAAGCGCGCCACCACGAAGTCCGCGTGGGCGGCGAGCGACGAGGCGTTGGCGCGCTCGACGACGCAGTGGATGCCCACCGGCAGGCCGTCGCGCAGGCAGGCCTCGATGCCCGCGACGGTGCGCGCGTGGGTGCCCGGCGCGCGGGTGATGGCGTCGGAGGTGACCGCGTCGGCCGCGTGCAGGGACACCGAGAGCTCGTCGACGCCGGTGGCGAGGAGCGCCCGGCGGTAGTCGTCGTCGAGCAGCCGCAGCGCGTTGGTCTCGACGATGGTGTGCGCGCCCGCCGCGTGGGCCCGGCGCGCGAGGTCGAGCAGCGACGGGTGCCGCGTGGGCTCGCCGCCGGAGAGGATCACCGAGCGGGCGCCGGCCGAGAGCATCTCGTCGAGCCAGCGGGAGAAGAGCTCGGGCGGGGGCGACGGGGCGGCGCGGTCCTGCCAGCAGACGACGCAGTCCTGGTCGCAGCCGAAGCCGAGCCAGAGGATGCCGGCCGCTCCGTCGGGGCCGTCCATGAGGAGCCGGTAGGACTCGTCGCTCAGCCGGGAGAAGGGGAGGTAGCGGTCGACGGCGTCGAGCAGCGCGCGCACGGGCGGCGGCGCCAGGGGCGAGCGGTCGAGGCGGGTGGCGGTCTCGCGCAGGGCGTGGAGCCACCGCGCGAGCTCGGGCTGAGAGAAGGGGTCGCGGCCGCCGGAGGAGCGGTACGACCAGGCGAGGTGGGCGGTGCGAAACCAGGCGTCGCGGGCCGTGGTGACGCCGGCCACGTCGAGGATCAGGTCGCCCTCAGGGAGGCTGAGGGTGAGCGAGGCGATCCAGCCCGGCGTCGGGGGGGGTGGGGCGGCGAGGGAGAACGCCACGGCCTGCGACGGGTCGAGCGCGAGGAGCGCGACCAGCGCTTCGCGGACCGCCATCGCCAGCGCCCCGACGAAGGGGCTGAGCGGTGCAGGGGCCATGATAGGGTCGGCACCCTAGCAGGTGTCGCAGCCCCAGGACCAACGCGCATCGCGGCCCGCGCAGGCCCCCGACCAGGCCGACGGGCCCACCATCCCGGCGGGCCAGGAGGCCCTCGTCCGTCGCATGGTCGCCCCGGCGCTCCCTCCCGGATGGACCTTCCTCCAGGCGAGCATCCTCCCCGTCGAGGTGCGCGCCCGCTACCGCTGGGAAGGTCCTCCCGCCCTCCTCGCCGAACCCCTCCTCGCCGAGCTGCGCCTCGCCCACGCCAGCGCCACCTCCGAGGGCCTCCTCCTGGGGTGCTTCCGGCTGCGGCTCCTGAGCCCGCGCGCCGAGGCCTCGCTCGCCCCGCTGCGCGAGGCCCTGCTCGCCTCCGTGCGCGCGGAGGAGCCCGCCTTCGTCTGGGAGCGCCCGGTGGTGCCGCTCCCGGCGGTGCACGGCACGACCCGCTGGACCCCGACGCCCGCCGAGCCAGGACCGCCCGACCCGGGGCCCGCCGCCAACCCCGAAGCCCCCGTCGAAGATCCCTCCGCGCTCCGCGTCCGGCGGATGTGGCAGCTCGGTCGCTACCGCGAGGCCCTCGTGCTCCTCGACGACGCGATCGCCCGCTCCCCGGAGGACCCCTCGCTGCACGCCAGGGCCGCGGTGCTCCGTGGCGAGCTGCACGACACCGGGCGCGCCGCGGAGCACGCCCGCGCGGTGGTCGACCGCGCCCAGGACTCCCCCGGGCTGCTGCTCCAGGCCGCGACGGTGCTGCTCTCGCTGGGCCACGAGGACGAGGCCCGCCGCGCCGCCGACCGGGTGCTCTCCGCCGCCGAAGCCCCCTCGACGGCGCTGCTGCTCGACGTCGCCAGCCTCCACCGCGACGCCGGGCACTACGCCTCCGCCGACGCCCTCTACGCCCGGGTGCTCTCCCTCGACCCCTCCAGCGCCGAGGCCCGCATCGCCGCAGGGACCCTCTGCGCCTGGCGCGGCGAGACCTCGACGGCGCTCGCTCACGCCGAGGCCGTGCTGGCGGTGCGGCCCGATTCGGCGACCGCGCTCTGCCTGCGCGCCTCGGCGCGGATGCTCTCCGGAGCGCTCCCCCTCGCGCTCGAAGACCTCGACCGCGCGACGGCCCTCGACCCCGGTGATCCCGTGGCGGCGGTGTGGCGCGGCGAGGCCCTGCTCCGGCTCGGCCGGCGCGACGAGGCCCTCTCGGAGACCCGTCGCGGCGGAGAGCGCTCGGACGACATCTCCAACCACGTCGCGGCGCAGCTCCTGATCTCGCTGGCGCAGCTCCGCGGCGGGGACTTTCCCGGGCTGCCCGAGTACGTGCTCCGGCCCGCGCTCGCGACGCTCTGGAAGGACAGCGCCGCGACGGCCCCGCTCCTCCCCCCGGCCGAGCTCCCCGAGGACCCCGACCCCACCGCCCTGGAGGCCCTCTTCGAGGGGGCGCTCGTGCGCCTTCGGGGCAACCGCTCCCCCGTCGCGACCTACGTGCGCCAGGACGGATCGCTGGTGCGCCTCGCGGTCCCCTCGTCGCCCCGGGTGGCCTCGAAGCGGGCGCTCTGGCGCTTCGTCGCCACCGGGAGCCTCGACGAGGCGCTGGCCGAGCTCGACCGCGTCCACGCCCTCGTGCCCCGCGCGGCGGAGCCCTACAACTACCGCGGCGAGCTGTTCCTGTACCTGGGCGATGCCTCGGCGGCGCGGCGGGAGTTCGAGCGGGCGATCACCCTCTACGGCCGCTCGCGCTGGGCGTACATCGGCCTCGCGGGCGCGGCGGTGATCGAGGGCCGCCACGAGGAGGCGCTCGACCACCTCGCCGAGGGCATCGTCCAGGCCGGCGCCCCGGGGCCGACCACCTTCGTCTACCGCGGCGAGGCGCTGCGCTGCCTCGGTCGCTCGGAGGAGGCCCGCGCCGACCTCATGACCTCCGTGCGCCGCAACCCCGGGCGCATCGGGGCGTGGGTCAACCTCGCGCTGCTCGACGCCAGCGAAGGCGACGTCGAGGCGGTGAGGGCGACCGTCGCGCTGCTCCGACGCCGCGCCCCGGGCTTCGTCTCCGACGCCCTCGAGGCGCTCTCCCTCGACCCCTCGACCGACCTCGACCCCGACGGCCTCGTGCGGCTCCTGGAGCAGATGCTCACGATGCTCCGAGGCAACCGGGCCTCGTCCTGCGTGACCTACTTCACCCGCGACGGACGGCTGCGCGCGGTGCCTCCCTCCAGCGACGCCGAGCCCTGAGCGCTACTCGAAGCGCACCCTCGGCCGCACCCGCAGCGCGCGCCCGTCGAGCGCCACCTCCACCCTCGCTACACCCGGCGTCGAGGGAGCCCGCAGCGTCCGGTGCAGCCTCCCCTCGGCGTCGGTGCTCGCCTCTCCCTGCCAGGCGCACGCGCCGCGGCAGCCCAGGGTCGCCGACGACGCGCCCGCGGCCCGAGGGTCGACCACCACCTCGACGAGCGCCCGCCCATCCGCAGGCGCCACGCGGGCAGAGACCCCCAGCGCCCTCGGCTCGGTCACCGTCGCGTAGGACCCGGCGCGCAGACCCTCCACGCGCTGCCGTATCCCGCTCGGCCAGGTGATGGTCACCGCCGCCTCGCTCGCGGCGCCGACCGCCAGCAGCACCCCGCGGTCGTGCTCGCCCAGGGTCGGCGACTGACCTCCGGCCATCACCACGAGCGGGGGCGACGCCCCATCGAGCGACACGCGCGCCCCCGAGGCGTCGGGCGACGAGACGGTGCCGCGCAAGCGCAGGCCGACCCAGCGCCCCTGCGGCTCGACGCGGTTGCGCAGCAGCACGAGCCCTCGAGGACCGATGTCCCTCGCGAGGCAGCTCACCCGCCCATCGGACCAGAAGTCGGCGCAGACCATGCCGATCGCCTGGAGGTTCTGGTGGAGCACCGAGGGGGCCGCGAGCGCGAAGGTCTCGTCGTGTCGGTTGATGAGCAGCCGGCACCACCCGCCGCCCCGGTGGTCATCCGGAACCACCAGCGCCAGCAGGTCGGGGTAGCCGTCGAGGTCGGCGTCGAAGGAGAGCGAGCCCCAGAGGTCGTCGGTGCTCACGGCGACGCTGCCGACCCCTGCGCGCGCGGCGACGTCCTCCAGCCGGCGCCCGCCGCGGTAGCGGTAGAGCCGGCTGTGGTCGAAGCTGCCGCTCACGAAGTACTCCATCGACCCGTCGCGGTCGTAGTCGATGGGCGAGAGGCTCATCGGGCTCGACTGCGAGAGGTCTCCCGTGATCGCCGGGTCCTGCATGAACGACGGCGCATCCCCGGCGACCCCCCAGGAGAACCACCCGAGGTCGATGTCCACGGCGGCGAAGAGGTCCTGCACGCCGTCGCCGTCGACGTCGTCGTAGAAGGTCCCGAAGGTGCGGTAGGGGACATCCTGGTGCATGGCCATCGGGGTCGGCGGCGAGGTCCGGTCCTCGAAGCGGCCGTCCCCTCGCGCCACGAAGAACTGAAACGCCAGGTCGGGCCGCTCCTGCCGGGCGACGGTGAGGTCCGCGAGCCCGTCGAGGTCGACGTCCTGCGCGAGCACCTGCGCCGCCTCGCCCTCCACGTCCGCGGCGATCCCCTGCGGCGCGCCGAAGCCGCAGCGCCCGTCGCCCCGCCGCCACTCCACCCCCGCCCCGGCGAGCACCAGGTCGAGCGCCCCGTCGCCGTCGAGGTCGACGAGCGTCCCGCCCTTGCGGCCGCTCATCCCTTCGAGCGGGACGGGATCGAACCCGCCGCCGGCGTTCTGCACGAAGAGCGTCGCCCGGTTGAGGAAGTCCACCCTCCCGTCGCCGTTGCAGTCGCCCACGACGGTGACCCCCTCCTGACCGCCGAGGAAGTTGTCCGTGACCTCGTACGACCCTCGCAGCGCGGGCTCCACGCGAGGCAGCACGCGCCCTGCGTCCACCGGGGCGTCCTCCCTCGCGGCGGAGGCGTCCCTCGCGAGGGGGCCGAAGCGGTCGCCCTCGCTGCACGCCCACGACGCGCCGACCAGGGCAGCCATCCCTACGCGTCGCCACACGGCGGCGATGCTATGTCGGCGCAAGAGCGGAGCTCAATGCTGCGGGAGCACCGCGAGCCTGCGGGTGCGCAGGCGCTCGCTGGCGAACTGCTCCATCGCGCGGAAGGCGCGCGAGACCTTGGGGTTGCGCACCTCGAAGGCCTCGGAGACGGCCGCGCACTCGTCGCGCAGGGCCCGCAGCTTCTCCGCGCGGACGTAGGGGCTGAGCCCCAGCATGTTGCCGTACATGGGCTCGACGACGATGTTGGCGTTGGCGCGGTCGACGATCTCGGCGAAGTTGCGCAGGTCGCCCAGCACGTTGTTGGAGAGCACGCAGCTCAGGGTGAACTCGAAGCGCGAGTCGCTGCGGGCCTTGCGCTCGGCGAGCGCGTCGATGGCGGGCAGCAGCCGGTCGAAGAACCGCTTGCCCGTCATGCGCTCGTGCGTCGCCGCGGAGCCCGCGTTGAGGGAGATGCGGATGTGGTTGAAGCGCACGTTGGCGTGGCGCTCGAGCCAGCTGCGGGTCATGAGCGTGCCGTTGGTGGTGAGCGACACCTGCAGCGCGGAGTATCCGCGGTCGTTGATGTGCGCGAGCAGCTTGGGGAAGCGCTGGCTCATCAGCGGCTCGCCCGGGCCGATGACGCTGAGGGTCATCAGCGTCGGGAGCAGCTCGACCACCTCGTCGAAGCGCCGCTCGGTGAGCTCGCCGTAGGCGCCCATCGGGCCCGTGCAGAAGCCGCAGGTGATGTTGCAGTGCGAGGCCACGCCGAGCACCAGCTCCAGGGGGTGGGCCGTGAGCACGCTGCGACCGTCGCGGATCTCCTCGATCAGCCGCCGGCGGTTGGCGACGATCTCTGGCGTGAGCTCGCCGTCGGGGCGGGTGAGCGCGTCGAAGAAGGGCTCCTCGACGCCGAGCATCGGGCGGCAGTTGCCGCGGCAGCGGTCGGACGGACCGCCCCCCAGCATCTGACGGCGCATGTGCAGCACGAGCGGACCGTTCCACATCTCCTGGATGGTCCAGTCCTCGTTGGCGGGGACGAAGGAGGGGTAGCCCCAGCGGGCGTAGGAGGTGGCGTTGCGGGCCTCGATCTCGGCGACCGGGACACCCAGCGTGGCGGCCTGCTCCGCGGGGGTCATCTCCGTGCGCACCCACGACTCCGCGCAGGGCACCGGCGCGTTGGGCGTGTCGCACATCACCAGCGAGGTGAAGGGCGCGAAGCAGAGGAGCTCGGGCAGGTCGAAGGCCCGGCGGTCGCGGCGGGTGCGCTGCGTCGAGGGCTGGTGCTCCAGCGAGAGGTGCGGCGAGAGGCGGTGCAGCGAGAGCGCCTCGTCGTGCGAGAGCGGGCGCATGCGCTCGGGCGGGGGAGCCTCGTCGGGCCGCCAGGTGCACCGCGGGCGCAGCGAGCAGGTCTCGCACGCCGGGGCGAGCAGGTCGCCCCCGCGAAGGGGCGTACGGGAGAGCGGCACCATGCCCTCGCGCCACGCCGCGCGGGGGATCAGGCAGGCGCCCCAGTTGGCCGACGCGTCGACGGAGAGGGAGCCCGAGAGCGAGGGGTCGTCCACCACCGCCGTCAGCGACGCCGCGAGGGCGTCGACCTCCGGCCACGGCGCCGCGCCCTCCGCCCTCACGCGGCGCAGCACGATCGGCAGCGAGGCCCCGAGGTGCGCGCGCAGCGCGGCGACGGTGGCGTAGAGCCGGGGCGCCGTGGAGGCGTCGACCGGCACCACCACGACCAGCCGGAGCCCGGCGTCGCGCACCGCCCGAAGCGAGTCGAGCAGGGCCGCCGGGTCGACGCTCCGGCCGGTCAGCGCGAGGAGCGCGGCCGCGTCGAGGGTCGGCAGCACGGCCTGCACGGCGTCGGGCGCGGCCTCCACGAGCCGGGCGACGACGCCAGGATCGACGAGCGACGCCGCGGGCCCCTCGACCTCCAGGAAGCCTGGCGCCTGCTGCCGCGCCCAGCGCGCCCAGCCGACGAGGTCGCCGTGGCGGAAGGGGTCACCCCCCGCGAGGCGCACACGCCCCGGCTCCCTCGGGTCGAAGTGGTGCCCGCCCTCGCCCGGCGCGAAGACCGGACCGTCCGGGCCGCGGCAGTGACGGTTCCAGAAGCACCCCCCGTCGCACCGCAGCGTGATGCACACCTCGTGGAGGGCGAGGCTATCGAGCGATGGGGGATGGTCCATTGGGGGGGGTATGAGGGTCAGGACGCCGACGAGGCGCGGGGGAGGGCCCTCTGGAACCGCACCGCTGAACCCTTGGGGATGGGGAGTGACATCGGCCCACCATGATAGCATCGCGGCACTATGGACGAGCCCTCCTCGCAAGCCTCCGACGAGCTCACCGCGATCCTCCGTCATGCGCTGCCCGAGGCCTGGCGCCACGCGGTGGAGGCGACGCTGACCCCCGAGGGGTTCGTGTTCCGCTTCCGCGACGCGGACGGTCACCAGCACGCCCTCGACGCGCGCCCGCGAGACCTCGTCCCTACGGCCCTGCTCACGGGCGAGGCCCTCGGCTACTCGTACACGATCGTCGACCCGGCCATCGACGACGCGGCCGTGCTCGACGGCTACCGCGCCGTGCTCACCGCCCTCGCCGCGAGAGAGAGCGACCTGCTGCCCTGGCTGCCCGGCCCCGCCGCGGAGCCCGAGGCCCCGGCCTCGCTCCCCTGGCGCGGCCCGATGCCCGGCGAGCGACCCGCGCCGGCGGCGCTCGTGGCGATCCTGCGCGGCGAGCTGCCCGAGGCCTGGCGCCACGACCTCTCCGTCTCCCTCACCCCGGGCGGCTTCGTGCTGCGCTTCGTCGACGACGCGGGCGCCCATCACGCCCTCGACGCCCGCGAGATCCGCCCCGAGTCGCCCACCCTGGTCAGCGGCCGGGTGCTCGCGTTCTCCTACCTCTTCGTGGAGGGCGGCGCCGAGGAGACCGCCCTCGCCGGCGAGTACCGCGCCGTGCTGAGCCGCCTCGCCGCGCGAGAGGGCGACCTGCTCCCCTGGCTCGACCCCACCGCCCCGGGCGACGGCCCGAGCGCCGCGGCGCCCGTGAGCGCGCAGGCCGCGAGGTCGCTCCCCGACGAGCACCCCGCGCCGCCCGAGCTCGCCGCGATCGCGCGCGCCGCCCTGCCCGAGGCGTGGCGCCACGCGGTGGAGGTGACCCTCTCCCCCGGCGGCTTCATCCTGCGCTTCCGCGACGCGGCCGGGCGCCAGCACGCCCTCGACGCCCGCGAGCTCCGCCTCGTCCCGTCGGCCCTCGTCTCCGGCGGGGCGCTCGGCTACTCGTACACGCTCGTCGACCCCGCGCTCGAAGAGGCGGCCGTGCTCGACGGCTACCGCGCGACGCTCACCGCCCTCGCCGCCCGCGAAGGCGAGTTCCTCCCCTGGCTCGCGCTCTCGCCCGACGAGGCGGAGGGCCACCCCAACGTCGAGCTCTCGACGCCCTCGTGGAAGGGCCCCTTCCCCAACGAGCGGCCCGCGCCCTCGGAGCTCGAGGCCCTCGCCCGCGGCGCGCTGCCCGAGGCCTGGCGCCACGACCTCGCCGTCTCCCTCACCCCGGGCGGGTTCATCCTGCGCTTCCGCGACGCGCAGGGCATGCGGCACGCCTTCGACGCGCGCCCGGTGCACTCCGGCGAGCCCACCCTGGTCAGCGGCCGCGCGCTCGCGTTCTCCTACCTCTCCCTCGAGGAGGGCGCCCAGGAGACCGCCCTCGCCGGCGAGTACCGCGCCGCCCTCGCCGCCCTCGCCTCGCGCGAGGACGAGCTCCTCCCGTGGCTCACGCTCCCGCCCGGAGACGACACCCCCCAGGATCACGCGAGCGTCCCCCCCAACGACCCGCTGCTCCAGCCGGCGGCGCCCGAGCTCGTCGCGATCGTGCGGGCCGCGCTCCCGGAGGAGTGGCGGCGCGAGCTGGCCATCGTGTGGACCGACAGCGGCCTCAGGGTGCGCCTCCTCGACCCGCAGGGCGCCCCGCACGCCTTCGACGTCCGCGAGGTGCGCGAGGGCGTGCCCGCCCTGGTCAGCGGCCACGCGCTCGCCTTCTCGTACCTCTCCCTCGACGGCGAGGCGGAGGACGTCGAGCACATCAACAGCTACCGCACCCTCCTCGGCGGCCTCGCCGCCCGCGAGGACGACATCCTCCCGTGGCTGCACCCCTCCAACGCCGGTCCTGCCACCGACGAGGACGCCCGGCGTCGCACCACGCAGGAGTTCAACGACCTCCTCACCAACCTCCTCCCGTCCAACTGGCGTGCAGACCTCTCGGCGGTGATCATCGACGACGGCTTCACCCTCGGCTTCCGCGACGAGACCGGCCTCCGGCACCAGCTCGAGGCGCGCCACCTGAAGTCCGGCCTCCCGGCGCTCGTGCGCGGCGAGCAGCTCGGCTTCTCGTACCGGAAGATCGACCCCGCGCTCGACGAGTCGGTCATGGTGCAGCGGTACCGCGACGTGCTCCAGGGCTTCCGCGCGCACGAGGGCCAGCTCGTGGCCAGCGTCCAGGGGACGGCGTAGCCGCGACCACCGCCGACCGCGGATGCTCCACGACCTCCGGCTGATGGCCCACGCCGACGGGATCACCGTCGGCCTCGCGTGGGTCGTGACCCTGCTCTGGCTCGCGGTCCGGGGCATCCCGTGGTGGCTGCGCTCGCCGGTCGAGCGCTGGCTGCTCCCGGGCATCTTCGCCGTCGCGCTGCTGCTGCGCGCGGCGCTCCCCTGGGGGCCCCTCAACTTCGTCGACGGCGAGCGCCTCGAGGGGCTGTGGGGCCTCTCCCGGACCCTCCCGGAGACCTTCCTCTCGGTGCCGCTGCTGCTCTCCGCGCTGCGCGCTGTTGGGGTCGGCGCCGCCGCCCTGCTGCGCTGGGCGGGGCCCGTCATCGGCGCGTGCGCCGTGCTGGCGACCTACCTCGCGGCGCGGGGCCTCGGGCTCCGGCGCGGCGGTGCTCTGCTGGCGGCGGCGGTGGTCTGCGCGTGGCCGGCGCACCTCCACTACTCCTCGGCGCTGAGCTTCTCCGTCGAGGGGATGGTGTTCTGGCTCGGGGCCTTCGCCCTGGCCGCGGAGGGCGGCGCAGGCGCTCCGTGGCGCCCGGCGGCGCTCGCGGCGCTGACGGTGCTCGGGGTCTACGCGCGGCCGGAGTACCGGCTGCTGGTGGTCCCGCTCGCGGCGCTGGTGCTCGGCCCCGGATGGACCTGGAAGCAGCGCGGCGTGCTCGCGGCGCTCCTCGCCGTCGGGCTCGCGCCCTACCTGCGCTACCTCATCCCCGACGAGGGATCGATCCAGCGCTCGGGCCACTCCGCAGGCTTCGTCCCGCACACGCTGACCGACGCCTCGATGACGCCCGTGTGGTGGCTCTACGCCGCCCCCCTGGGCCTCCTCGTGCCCACGCGCGTTCGCTGGAACGCCCGGCTCGCCCTCAGCCTCTCCGTCGCCCTGCTGGGCCTGAGCTACTGGGTGATGGCCTCCGAGGCGAACCCCCGCTGGGGGCAGTGGCGCTACTACGTCGCCCTCGTCCCTGCGATCGCCCTCGCGGCGGCGTGCTTCGGCGAGTGGCTCACGGGTCTCGCGCCCGAGGGCCGCGCCCGCCAGGGAGCGTCGTGGCTGCTGGTCGCGATCGCCCTCGCGCCGCTGCCCTTCTACCTCCCGATGCTCCGCCGCCCGGAGGACCTCTCCGTCGAGTTCGCTTACCTCCGAAGCTCCGCGCCCCGGGTGCTCGGCGCCCGGCGCGACGTGCTGATCCTGGCCAACCGCGGGCACCAGGGCCTGTCCAGCATCGCCATCGAGGGCAATCCCTCGATGGCCCTCGCGACCGCCTTCGGCCCCATCGCGTGGCCCTACGCCTGCGATCGCGCGAGCGGCGGTGCGCTCGCGGTGCGCGACCTCGAGCGCGTCGTCGCGCAGTGCCCCGAGACCATCGACCCCGCGCGCACCCTCGTCTACCTCGGGCTCTCTCGCGAGGAGCCCCGCCTCGCCGGCCTGCGAGCGCGCTTCGAGCTGGTCCCGGTCGAGGAGGTCGAGCGCTCGGTGGCGCTGACCAGCACGATGATCAGCCGCCAGTGCCCCGGCGACCCCACGGGCTTCACCCTCGACGGACCGTGGGGTCCGCCCTGCCGGGTGCGCCTGGGCTGGTACCGCCTCGCCCCTCGCTGAAGGGGCGTTACAGCCCGAAGGGCGCGAGCAGCCCGAGGCCCGGCGCCCGCCTCGGCAGCCACGCCGCCCGCTCTCCGCCGCGCAGCACCTCGATCGCGGTGTCCGTCACCCTCAGCCCGTCGCCCCGGGAGAGCACCGCGCCCATCGCCCGCTCGAAGGCGTCGCGCACGGCGCGGTCGTCCGTCGGCGACACGCCGCCCACCGCGCGCCCGTAGCGCACCACGTCGCCGTCGCGCCGGGCGCCCTCGAGCACCACGAGGCGCGCGTGGTCGACGAAGAGCACCGGCCGGGCGAGCGCCCGACGGATCGTAGCCACCGTCTCCGGCTGCTCCTTCGCGAAGAGCTCGAGCACCGCCTCGGCCTGGGCGACGGCGCGGGGGCACCCGTACGAGCAGGGGAACGACGGCAGCACGTACGCGAAGAGGTTGTTGAGCACCGGCGCGAAGGGCAGTCCGAGCTGCCGCGTGCGGGCGAGGGCGGCGTAGCGGATGGCCGTGTTGTTCGAGCGGTCGGGGAGCGCCGCGAAGGCCTCCACGCAGCACGGCGGGTAGCCGAGCATGGCGCCCATCTCGGCGAGGTGCTGGCTCGGCCCGCGCGGGTCTTCGTAGATGGCGCGGGCGCGCTCGACGAGGCCCGCGTCGCGGGAGAGGAAGAGGTCGACGTGGGTGCCCTCTCCGGGCGCGGCGGGGGCGCGGCCGCGCACGTCGGTGACGGCGTCATACGTGAACAGGTAATCGACCCTCGCGGCGTGGTGGCCGGCGAAGCGCGCGGCGATGGCGTCGGCCTCGGCGCGGGGGAGGGTGAGGTAGAGCGCGGGCTTGAGGCCGTGCTCGTAGGCCAGCACCTCCAGCCGGGGGACCTCCACCCGAAGCGGGTCCGGAGGGAGCGCCGGGGGGTCGGCGGGCAGGTCGTCGGGCGCCTCGAAGCCCGCGGCGCGCAGGGCCTCGGCGGGCGTCGTCGCCGCGCGCGCGGACTCGGCCACGCGGCGCCAGGCGTCGCGGTCGTCCGCGGCGGGAGGGCCGAGCCGGGGCGAGGGGTTGGCGTTGGCGTTGGCGTTGGGCCTGGGCTGGCCCGCCGGGCGCTCTCCGGGGGAGCTGTGGCGGATCTGCTGGAAGCGCGACCCGAGCGAGCGCACGACGTCGCGGGCGAGCACGGAGACCGGCTCAGTGACGCGCCCCGGGTGCCGCTCGAGGAAGCGCACGATCTCCCGCAGCATGCGCACCTCGTCGTGCCGTCCCACCACGCGAAACATCGCGTCGTGGATGCCGTAGGCGCGGTCCGTGGCGGCGTGCTGGAAGCGCCACGGGACCTCGGCCTCGTAGCCGTAGCGCCGCGCCGAATCCATGGCCTCGTAGGGGAAGCGATCGGCCAGCAGGCCCTCGTGCTTCGCTTTGTAGAAGAGCGCGGTGTCGGGGTAGAGCCGGAGCTTGGCGCGGGTGAGCTGGCCGCGAAACTCCAGGAGCCCGATGCGCTCCGCGGTGTCGAGGTTGAGGGTGATGTCCGTGAGCTCGGTCCACGGGTTGTAGAGGATGAACCCGAAGGCCGCGGGGGTGTCCGAGTAGCTCTTGGGGTAGCGCCGTCGGAGGCGGCGGCACTCGAGCACGGTGCGCTCGTTCTGCTCGACGGTGACGCCCTTGTTGTAGAGGTCGAGCTCCTTCTGCGAGAGGCTCTCCAGACCCACCAGGAAGAGCAGGATCCGGTGCCCGTGGCGCTCGGCGGTCTGCAGCGCGCGCTCCATCACGGCCATCGACCCGAGGAACCAGTCGGCCCTCGTTTCGATAAGCACTTCCATGGGCTGCGCGGCGCGCTCGCCGAGGCGCTCGATGAACTGCACCAGGTAGGGGAAGGGGTTCTGGTCGTTGAGCTGGATGCGCGCGGTCTCCGGCGCGTGGTCGATGAGGTTGTCGAGCTGCGCGAGCACCGACGCGAGCACCTCGCCCGACGGCCGCCGGGGGATGCCCCCGGTCGCGCAGAAGCTGCAACCGCGGAGCACGACCTTCTCGGAGGGAAAGGGAACGCCCTGGAAATGCGGGTTCTCCAGCACGCTCTGGCCGTAGGCGCAGCCCGCGCTGCCGTGCACCACGGCGGGCCGGTCGGGGCGCTGCTCTCGGCCCACGCCGATGCGCACGAGGTTGTCCTGGGCGTGCGCCCGGGTGAGCTCGCTGTGCGGCAGCTGGAACATCTCCGCCGTGACGGGCTCCCCCGAGGCGACCGCGCGGGTGACCGCCGCGAAGGTCTCGACCTGCGTCAGGGGAAAGGCGTGGGTGGTGCCGGGGAAGGCCACGCGGGGGTCGCCAAGGTAGATCCAGGTGACGCCCGGGAGCTGCGCTCGAAGGCGCTGGAAGACGGCCTCGCTCCAGAGGCGCACGTAGGCGCAGACCGTGTAGCGGCCGCGGAGCCGGTCGGCGAGGGCGTCGACGGCGGAGAGGTCGGCGGCGTCGGCGGCGTCGATGGCCGGGAGCGTGGTCTCGAAGAGCTCGTTGCGGACGCCGAGCGCCGTGAGCGCGGCGGAGAACGCGGGGACCAGGTCGTCGTGGATGAAGTTCCGGCTCTGCGCGACCTGGAACAACAGGATCGCCGCCGAGGGTTCGTCCATGCCCCGTGTCTTAGCTGAACCTGGCCTGCAGCGACACGCCCCCGAAGTCCACGCACCACACCTTCGGCGCCGCCGTCAGGGTCGCCGCCGTCACCTCGCCGTCGGCTCCCACGCGCGCGCCCACGAGGCGCTCCGCCAGCGCGGCGTCCCGGGGATCGCTCGCCCCGTCGCTCCTCCGCGGCGCCGCCGCCCGCAGCACCTCCGCCCGCGCGTCGTCGAGCTCCAGCAGCGAGCGCGCTCCGTCCGGGGCGACCGCCACCGGGCGGGAGAGCAGCCCCATGAGCGAGGCCGCGGTCTTCGGCTGCCGGGCCGCGATCAGGGCGCGCACGGCCTCCGCGAGCCCCACCGCCTCGGCGCAGTCATACCGGCACGGGTAGAATGAGATGAGCTGCGCGCGCACCGGCATGAGCAGCGGGTTGACCCGCGCGTCGGCCGCCGGCACCCAGGCGCACCGCGCGGCGACGTAGTCCTCCGCGAGCCCGCCGGGGCCGTCCGCCTCGAGACGGTCGACGCCACGGTGGAGCCGCACGAGGAAGGCCTCCACGCAGCACGACGGGAAGCCCAGCAGTCGCCCGATGGCGCGGTGGCGCTCGGGCGCATCGGCCGCGCTGCCGCGGCCCGGGAGCACCCCCTCCTCGGCCTCGCGCAGGGCCTCGGCGTGCTCGGCCGAGCGCGCCACGTAGAGCACGGCCTGCTCTCTCGCGCCGAGCCGCGCCGTCTCGCGAGCGCGCAGCACCACGGCGCCCCCGGAGCGGAGCTGGGCCTCCACCCGGGGGAGCTCGGCGGGGTCGACGGTGCGGCGGATCGCGGGCTTGAGACCGGCGGAGAAGGCGATCCACTCAGCGTCCACGCGGTGCACCTCGGCGGATTCTGGCGCCGGGCTCGGGCGGCGGCAGCGACCTGCGGGGCGGACGGTTCCACGGGGAGCCGCACGGTGACAACTATTGCGGTACATAGCAGCGAACCCGGCGCACCACCGCAACGCGCCGACGACGCCACGGAAGGAGCCCGATGAGCACGGCCGAGAGCAAGAGCGACGGAGTCTCCACCCGAACGAAGCGGGTGCCCATCCTGGTCGCGGCGCTCGTGCTGCTGGGCCTCGGGGGCTGGGCCCTGAAATCGCGGGCCTCCCAGTGGGGCCCGAGGGGAGGCGCCCGGAGCGCGACCGAAGGCCCTGTCGCTGCGGTCCCCGCGGGCGAGCCGGTGCTGGCCTTCCTGGCGCCGCTCACCGTGGGAAGCTCCGTCGGGGGCGCCGAGGTGGTCCACATCAGCGGCGTGGAGGAGGGCCTCATCCACGTGGACCTCCGCAAGAACGGCCAGGTCCTCCACTTCGCCATCGGCCTGCAGCACGCCGGCTACAACGCCCCGCGCGCCGGCCAGTACGCGGTCTACATCTGGGAGCGCACGCCCAACGCCGCATCCTCCCCGCTCGCCGAGGCGCTCGCCGCCAGCCTGCGCCCCCACGCCAGCCGCCCCCCGCCGCCCGGCCTGACCGAGGGCAGCTTCAATGCGCCACCCCACTAAGGCCCCGACGCGGCCCCCACGGCCTCGACGCCCCTGAGATCAACCATGGAATGGAGCCTCTTCCGAAGGCGTCTGCTCTCGCTCGGTCGATGGATCGACCCGACCCGCGAGCCCCCCGCGCCGACCCCTCACGAGCGCTCCGCGGCCATCGTGTTCCCGCTGCTGACCTGCAACGCCCACTGCCCGTTCTGCTCGTCGCGGACGTACACCCCCGAGGGGATCACCTCGCCGCTCGACTACCGCGACGCGCAGAAGCGCCCCCGCAACCCCCTGCTGCGGCTCCTGCGGCCGAAGCCCGCCTTCCGCCCGGTGACCGAGTACACCCAGACGCTCTCCGAGGCGCGGGCCACCTACGAGCGGCTGCGCGCCGACGGGGTCGAGACCCTCTCCATCCAGGGCGGCGAGCCCACGATCTTCGACGGCCTCTGCGAGCTCATCGCCTACGGGCGCGAGCTCGGGTTCCGCGAGCAGATCGTCATCACCAACGGCCGCAGGCTGCGCGACCGGGCCTTCGCCGAGCGGCTCCTCGCGTCGGGCGTGACGAGCATCGGCATCAGCATCTTCGGCGCGACGGAGCCCACCCACGACGCCGCCATGGGCGTGCGCCACGCCTTCCGTGACCTCCTGGAGGGCGTGCGCAACCTCGCCGCCCTCGGGGCCTTCGAGCGCACGAGCCCGGTGCACTGCACCGCGCAGTTCACGCTCTACGCGGACAACTGGCACGAGCTCGCGGAGATGTACCGCCTCTGGCGCGAGGAGGGCTTCCGCTCCTTCGCGGTGCAGCTCCTGCGCGAGACCGACAACACCCGCAACGACCCATCGGCGCGCTGGTTCTTCGACCTGCAGCGGCTCAAGCCCGGGCTGGAGAGGTGCCTCGACCAGGTGCTGCTCGACCCGGAGGTCTTCTTCAGCTTCTCCGAGGTCTTCTACTGCCTGCTCGACCCGAGCTACCTCGCGCTCATCCTGCGGGACATCCCGAGCAACCCCGGGCTCCAGGACGAGAAGATCCAGGTCTCGCAGCACCACCAGACCGTCGGCGGCTTCGCGAGCGGAGACCAGGGGAGCGACCGCGCGGCGGCGGCGCTCTCGGCCTGCCGCACCTGCGACCTGCGGCGCACCTGCACCCGGCTCGAGCCGCAGTACCTCCGGCTCTTCTCGGGCAAGGTGCGCCCGGTGAAGGTGGCCGAGCAGGTGCGGTCGCTGGCGGAGCGCGAGCTCGACGGAGCGCTCCTGGCGCGGCTGCGGGGGCTGCCCGCGCTCGGGCCGCAGCTCGAGGCCTACGGCGTCGACGGGGGCACGCTCACCCGGCTCAAGGTCCGCGCGGCGAGCGCGGGGATGGACCGCGACGCCCGCGACGTGGACCTGCTGCTCGACGAGGCGCAGCAGCGGCCCGTGCGCGACCAGCTCCAGTTCGGCAGCACCCGCAACACGCCGACGGAGTTCCGCTGGGTCGACCTCCGCGCCCTCGGCGACGGGGCCGCGCTCGCCCCCACCGACGCCCTCAAGCGACGCTGGCGCGCCTGCGGCGATCAGGCCCTCGCGGACATGCTCGCGCCCATCGCCGACGCGGCCCCCACGGCCTCGACGCCCCTCTGGACGATGTTCACCCACTGGAACCGCCGCGACCCCTCCGGCCCCATCGTCGGCGACGACCAGCTGGTGGTCACCACCGTCTACGACGGCCGCCACGTCGCCCCGCCGGTGCTCTCCCGGCTGTACGACTCGCTCTCCACCCCGCCGCCCCCGCCGGGGTCGTGACGCCCCGCCCCTGGCGCGCACTGACGCTCCTCGCCGCGCTCGCGAGCGCCTGCGAGGGCACATCGATCGTGGGCCAGCCTTCTCCCTCCGGGCCCGGAGGCCCCCCGGTTTCGAGCGTGCGCGCAGGCCTCGAGGAGACCGGCCGCGCGGGCATCGACCTCCGCACCGGCGCCTCGCCCCACCTCGGGCGCCTCGTCGTCCATGGCGCGACCGCGTACGTCGCCAACTCCTTCGACGGGATCGCCGCGTTCCAGCTCGGCGCCGGCGGACGCGTCACGCTGACGAAGGAGGAGCGCATGGCCCCGGGCGTCCCCCGCTGCACGACCATCGCCCTGCACCCGGCCTCCTCGACGCTGTTCTGCGCCGCGGCCGACCGCTCCGGACCGGCGCTCGGCGAGACCACCTCCCCGATCGCCGCCTACCGCGTCGGCGGCCCCGACGTGTTCTCGCTCCGCTCTCCCTCCGCGGTACGTCTCGAGGCCTTCGTCGCCGCGCTGCACGTCCACGGCGACCGGCTGCTGCTGGCCACCTTCGACCACGGGCTGCTCCAGGCGCCCATCTCCGCCGACGGCTCCCTCGGGGCCATCACCGCGCTGCCCCGATCGGGTGACGCCGTCGCGCTCGCGGGCGCGGGCGAGCTCCTCGCGCAGCTCGACCGCGACGCCGGGCTCCGCCTCTGGCGCGTCACGCCCTCGGCGATCGAGCCTGAGGGCGAGGCCGCGGCGCTCGACGGACCGCCCCTCGCGGTGACCATGGACGGCACGACCATCGGCGTGGCGCTCGGCTCCCGGGGGGCCGCCGTGTACGCCGCCGCGACCGCTCGACCGACGCTCCTGACGACGCTCCACCCGCCCTGCTCGGCCGTGTCCATCGCGCTACGCGGCGACCTCGCGGCCGTGGGCTGCATGGACGGCCTCTACCTCTACGCCTGGCGCGAGGACCCACGGCACCTCCGCGGCTTCGTCCCGGCGAGGACGGCCTCGCTCGACCTCGCCTTCGCGGGAGACGCCCTGGTGGCCACCGACTGGACCGACCTCGCCTCGCTGCGCGCCGACCCTGCGGGCGAGTCCGTCCACGCCCTGCTGCCTCGCGGCCGCTACGTCCGCCCGGGCGAGGACCTGACCATCCCCCTGGTGAACCCGGGCGCCGTGACGTTGCACGTCGACCTCACGCTGAGCCCCGCGTCCCGGTCGCTCCCCTCCGTGACCCTGGCGCCTGGCGCGACGACCACGGTGCGGATCCCCTCGGCCCTGCTCGCTCAGGGCCGCGAGATGGTGGCGCTGCAGGCCCGGTCGCGCGAGGCGTCGGCGGGCTCCGAGGGGGCGCGGACGGCGCTCCGGGTGGCGTCGAGCGACGACCCGGCGCCCCCCATCGGCGCGGCGTTTCCGTCGCTGGAGAGCGAGCGCGGACAGGCCCCGGTGACGCTCCCGCTCACGGGTCGGCGTCAGGTCATCGTGTTCAACAACGACACCTGCGTCGCGCTCTGGCCCGAGCTCCAGGACCTCGCGTGGCTCGCCCGGCACCCGATGAACCCTGAGGGCCCGAGCGTCATGCTGGTCACCAACGCCAACCCGGACTTCATCGCCCACTGGCGGCTCGAGGCGCTGGCGACGCTGGTGCGCAGCGACAGCTACACCCTGCACGAGGGCCATTTCCGGGTGGAGGGCATCCCCGGGGCCTGGCACACGGAGTACTTCGTCGACGAGCGGGGCGTGGTGCGCGAGGTGGAGCGGGTCTACACGGGGCCGGCGTCGCCCGTCGGGGGGTTCAGCGCGCTGGGGGCTCCGTAGCTCAGCTGCTGAGCCCGCTCCACTCGAGGTTGCGCTCCATGATGGTGCGCTGCGTGGAGGGGCCGACGACGGTGTAGCCCTCGTTGGTGAAGGGCTTGTAGCGAGGGAGGTTGATGGCCACGAGCTCGGCCATGCGCTCCGCGGTGGCGGGCGCGAGCCGCCCGTCGAGCGCCTGCAGGAAGGGGGTGAGCACCCGGATGAGCTGCGAGACGAGCTGCGGGAGGTTGTCGGCGAGGCGGTTGCGGGTCTGCAGCGTGCCCTGCTCGCTGAGGTTCTGCAGCGCGGGGCTGCGCCAGGTGAAGGTGTACCGCGGGGAGCTGGCGAAGCCGCGCTCGCCGGAGGAGTGCGGGTGCACGTCGAAGTCGACGGGGATGTTCACCAGGGAGAACTGGTCGGCCTCGTTCACGCGGCCGAGGATGTACGGGATGTTCACGCGGAAGCGGTGGCGGGGAACGGTCTCCGCGGAGCCTTCGGAGCTGGTGCCGGCCGACGGCCCCTGGCCCGGGAAGATGGTCTTGGCGGTCTCCAGGTAGAGCCGCGAGATCTCCGCCTTCTGGTCGTGCCCGAGCGCCGAGTAGAGGAACATCAGGAGGTAGAGGTCGATGTTCCCGGCGACGCAGCGGGACTGGCCCTTGGCGCGGGTGATGGTCTTGTAGAAGAGCTGCGTCGACGCGACGATCTGCTTCTTCTTCTCCTCCCAGCGCAGCCCCTCGCTCTCCCAGCGCCCGCCCGGAATCTCGTTGAACGACTGCTCCTCGAGGAACCTCCCCGGGTCGGTGATGCGCTCGATGCCGAACTTCTCGGGGTTCTTCCCCCAGGGGGAGGTGGCGATCAGGTAGTAGGACGACACCGAGTAGAAGTCCGTGGTGGGCGCCGTGCGCTCCAGGAACTCCATGATCCGGTCCTGCTTGACCTTGGTCTCATGGGGCATGCCCGCGATGAGCAGCACATGGTTCCAGATGCCGAGGTCGTGGCTGGCCTTGAGGAGCCGCTCGATGGTCTCGGTGTTGATGCCCTTGTTGATCATCCGCAGCATGGAGTCCTCCGGGGACTCCACGCCGAAGACGAGGCGCATCGCCCCGGCCTTGCGCATCTTCTCGAGCAGGTGCTCGTCGAGCGAGCGCATGTTGCAGCAGTCCGACCAGAGGATGTCGAGCTTCTGGTCGACGAGCGCGTCGCAGAACATCTCGGCGTACTTGTAGACCGAGTTGATCTGCGTATTGAGGAAGTGGAAATGCTTGCAGTCGTAGGTCTCTGAGAGGAAGCGCAGCCCCGCGACGGTCTCCGCGAGGTCCTCCCCTTCGATCTTCGAGTAGGCGTACGAGCAGAACCCGCACGGGGCGTTGCAGCCGCGGATGAAGATGTGCGGCAGCACCACGATCTTGTCGTCCTCGAAGCGCGAGAACTTCAACATCGTCTCCTTGTCGAAGTGGAAGCGCTTCATGAGCTGGCGCCCGGAGTACCGGAAGCGGTCGACCAGCTTCGGGTCGAACACCGGCACCGCCGCGGGGATCGTGTCGTACGCGTGCTCCCCGGCCTCCGCCGCGCTGAGGTCGGTGCGCTCGAAGTCCCCCGCCTTCGACCCCTCCGGGGCCGGCGTGTGCTGGAGCCCGTCGATCACGGTCTTGCGCCGCATGAGGGCTTGCGCGGCGATGACCACCGGGGGCAGCGGCTCGACCAGCCCGCCCGCCGCGGCCATGGCATTGGCGCCGATGTTGGTGTGCTCGGGGACGCCCTTGCGCAGCCCCGACAGCTTCAGCACATCGGACGCGACGCCCGCGTCGTCGCCGCGACCGAAGTGGATCGCCCCGTCCTCGCCGCGGTAGATCACCCGCGGACCGAGCACCCGGTTGCGCTCGTGCTCGCCGTTGAGGATGTTGCGGAAGACCTGGATGGTGATGGCCTCGACGTGCCCGACGAAGGCGTAGTCGATGGCGGGGCACTCCTCCATGATGCGCTGGTAGATGGCCGGCTGTGTGCTGTCCGGCGAGGCCTGCAGGCCCCCGATGATGATGGTGCACTTCGGGTAGCGCTCGCGCAGCACCCGGGCGATGCACTGCGCCACGGCGGCGAGGGCCATGACGTTCACGATGCGGTCGAGCACCGCGGAGAGGGAGATGCCGAAGATGGCCTTCTCGGTGACGCCCAGCACCGCGATGAGCTTCTCGGTCTGCGCGCGCAGCGTGTCGTCGGTGCCCGCGAGGAAGCCCGCCACCAGGGCCTGGTCGAAGTACTGCCGCAGGTCGAAGGCGGCAGGGTCCTCCGCGCAGGCGTCGCAGATCTGCGCGTCGAAGTCCCAGTGCTCCAGGTCCCGATACCCGAGGCGGTAGAGGTGCCCCATCACCGTGGGCACCCCGAGCTTCACCATCTCGTAGTCGTGCTCCCAGTTCATCTCGAGCACGCGAAACGTCGGACTGATGAAACCGATGTTCATGGAATCGCTCCCTGGAACGAGCAGAGAAGGCTTCGGGGCGGCGCTGGGCTGGGTCGCCGTGAGAAACCGGCGAACCTGCCCGGCCATGGGTTCCCCCGGGTGGCGGGCAAGGCCCTGGTAGAGGAAATCCCGCAGGGCGGCGCCCCCGGCGACCGGGCGCAGCTCCGACTCGCCGTGCAGCGCGACGTAGCGCTCGTCGAGCTTGGTGCAGACCGACGCCAGCGAGCAGCCTTCACACACCGAGGCCGCGCCGCGGCGATGGTCCGAGGCGCGCCCGTCGATGAGCACCGCCCCGTCGCGGTTGATGGAGAGGATGTTCTCCTCCACGAGGTCGGTGGCGAAGACCGCCTCGTCGCCCAGCAGGCACAGCGGGAAGTGCGTGAGCGTCACCATGGCCCCGCGCGCCCGGGCCACCCGCACGGCCTCGCGCACGTGCACCATGAGGTCGGAGTAGCGGGCCACGAGGGCGACGTCGGCCCCCTCGGCGCCCTCGAAGCAGTGCTTGAAGCGCAGCGTGGGGATGCCCTCGTCGACGAGCATCGCGGCGATGGCGGGGAGCCTCGGGGCGTTGCGCGCGGTCACCACGGTGGTGGCGCCCAGCACCGGGTGGTACTTCGCGGAGAGCTCGCGCAGGTGGCTCATCCCCCGGCGAAACGCCTCGAAGGCCCCCGGGCGGGCCATCATGGCGTCGTGCATCTCGGCGTCCTCGCCGTGGATGGAGAAGTCGATGTGCGAGAGGCCCGCGTCGAGGGCCGCCTCGGTCCACGCGCGGCTCTTGAACTGGATGCCGTTGGTGTTGATCGTGATCGACTCGTACCCGAGCTCGCGACCGCGCCGGCAGAACTCCGCGAAGCGCGGGTGCACCGTGGGCTCGCCGCCGGTGAAGCCGAGGATGGTGCAGCCCTCCGCGCGGGACTCGACCATGCGCTTGATGATCTGGTCGTCGGTGGGGTTGAGCTCCGGACGATTGAGGATGTCGAGCACGCAGCAGAAGGGGCACGCCGCGTTGCAGAAGGTCGTCAGGCTGATGAGGGCGACGCGGGACGGGGGAGGGGGAGGCGAGGCGTTGATCACCTTCAAACGGGTCATCCGTCAACGACCTCCTGGGGGGTCTTCTACACGGGGATATCAGCGGGCCGACGATCGGGCCCGGAGGGTACCACGCAGTGGGATGATGACAGCCGACGACGGGTTGCGACGCAACCCGAAGAGTCCGGCGGGGTGACGCTCAGCGGGTGACGTTGAGCGCGAAGGTGCCGCAGGTGCTCGGCGCCGACGTACGGACGAGGCGCACGTAGACCGTGGCGGGCCAGGCGACGTTGCGGGTGGTGAAGCCCGAGCCCGGCGTGTTGTCGGTGAACGACCATGTCGTGCCCGGCGTGCCGGAGCAGAACGGAGTCGACGCGCAGGTCGCGCGGACCTCCATCCGAATCGTCGGGCTGCCCGTCACGCCCGTGCCCGACAGCGAGATCGTCGGCGTGCCGCCCGTGCCCGGGAACGAGATCTGGTACCACATCTCGGCGCCCACGGTCGCCGGCACATAGCCGCTCACCGACGTAGAACCGCCCGTCGCCACCGAGCCCGACCCCAGGGTCAGCGGCGCGGCGCAGGTGCTCGACGTGCCCTCGTCCACGACGCCCTGGCAGTTGTTGTCGATGCCGTCGCAGACCTCGGTGGTCGGCGCGCGAATCACCGTGTCGCCCGGGCAGAACCCGCCCGAGCCCGTGCAGGTCTCCGCCGGGTCGCAGTAGGCCACGTTGACCGACGCGCGGCACACGGTGCCCGCCGCGACGAACACATCCCCAGGACACGCCGCGCCGCCGCCGGTGCAGGTCTCCGCCACGTCGCAGATGCCCACCGCCGAGCGGCAGATCGTCCCCGCAGCCGTGAAGGCGTTGCCCGGGCAGGCCGCCGAGCCGCCCGTGCAGGCCTCGGACGGATCGCAGGGGCCCGCCGAAGCGCGACACACCGTGCCCGCCGCCGTGAAGGTATCGCCCGGGCAAGCCGCGCTGCCGCCGGTGCAGGCCTCGGCCACGTCGCAGACGCCCGCCGACCCGCGGCACACCGTACCCGCCGCCGTGAAGCCGTTACCCGGGCACGCCGCGCTCGACCCGCTGCAGACCTCGGCCACGTCGCAGACGCCCGCCGACCCGCGGCACACCGTACCCGCCGCCACGGCGCCGTCCGCCGGGCAGGCCGCCGCACTACCGGTGCAGTTCTCCGCCACGTCGCAGCCGCCGCCGTTGTTCGCGCGGCACACCGTGCTCGACGGAAGGAAGCCGTCCGCAGGGCACGCCGCGCTCGACCCGGTGCAGCTCTCCGCCGTGTCGCACACGCCCGCCGACCCGCGGCACACCGTCGTCGACGGAACGAACACATCCGCAGGGCACGCCGTGCCCACGCCGTTGCAGGTCTCCGCCGTGTCGCAGACGCCCGCAGAAGCCCGGCACTCCGTGCCCGCGACCCGCGCCGTCACATACGCACGACCGGCCACCGCGCCCGAGGGCGAGCACCCGGCCGCAAGCGGCGGGTTGAACGAGCCCGAGAGCGAGCACGTCGACGTCACCGCGTTGATCCGGATGCGGCCCATGCCGCCCGCGCCGCCGTCGATGCCGCAGCCCGAGGAGCTGCCGCCGGCGCCGCCCACGGCCTGCACCGTGCCGCTCACGTTGAGCGTCGCGGCGTCGAGGTAGACCACACCGCCCGAGCCGCCGCCGCCGCCCGACGCGCCCTGAAGCGAGGTGCCGCCCGCGCCGCCGTTGGCCCGAACAGCCCCGGTGATCGTCAGCGAGGTGTTGGTCGCGATGCGAAGCGCGCCGCCACCGCCGCCGCCGCCGCCGCCGCCCGGCTTGGCGCAGGTGCACGGGCCACCGCCGCCGCCGCCGCCGGAGCCGGGCTGGAAGGTCGTGGCCACCGCGAGGTCCGCCGCCGCCACGGCGCCGATCGAGCCGCCGCCGCCGCCGCCCGCCGCGTACGTGTCGCACGCCGCCGAACGGCCGCCGGTGCCGCCCAGGTAGACGCCCGAGGCCACGCCACCGCTGCCGCCCGTGCCGCCGCCCGCCGAGAAGCCCGTGCCGCCCGCGCCTCCCGAGGAGCCGCCCGAAGAGCCGCCCGCGCCGCCGTTGTACCCGACGTAGGAGCCCGAGCCGCCGCCGCCCGCGTAGCCGCCGCCGCCGCCGCCACCCTCGCAGATGCCGCCGCCCGCGCCGCCACCGAAGGAGCCGCCGGGGTTGTTGCAGTACCGACCCGCAGCGCTCGTGCCGCCCACGGCCCCAGAGCCGCCGGCGCCCGCACCGGGGCAGCCCACCAGGCCGTTGACGCCAGGAACGTTGGGCGTGCCGCTCGCGCCGCCGCCGCCCGTCGCGCCCTGCACGCAGCCACCGTAGGCCGCGCCGTTGCCGCCGCGAGAGCCGCTCACGTCGATGGTGCCCGCGATGGTCACCGCGCCCGTCGCGCGCAGGTCCAGCGTGCCCGTGCCGTTGGTCGTGACCGTCACACCCGCAGGGATGTTGATGGTCGTGAAGTTGTAGACGCCGGGGGCGAGCACCGTGTTGCTCGCAGGAGCGAAAGCGCCACTGGCCCCAGTGCTCGTGAACGACGTACCGCTCGACACCACCGCGTCGGCCGGACACGCCGCGCTCGACCCGGTGCACGCCTCGGCCACGTCGCACACGCCCGCCGATGCACGGCACTGGGTGCCAGCCGCCGTGAAGGCGTTGCCAGGACACGCCGCCGCGCTGCCCGT
>SCUS01000163.1 GCA_004297725.1 Myxococcaceae bacterium
CGTCGTCGCTCCAGAGGGCCTCGGTGAGGGCCTCGGTGGCGCGGGGGTCGCCGTCGAGGGCGAGGGCGGCCCTCCACCGTCGCGCGGGGGGATCGCTGGAGAGCAGGTCGACGAGGGCGGGTCGAGCGCGGCGGTCGCCGGCCCGGCCGAGGGCGATGGCGGCCTCGGCGCGCACGTCGGGGGAGGCGTCGCGCAGCAGCGGGGCGAGCGAGGCGATGAGCGAGGCGTCGGCGAAGCGGGCGAGGAGGGTGACCGCCTCGGCGCGGGTGTCCGCCGGGCGGGAGCGGTCGCGGGCGAGGGCGAGCAGGTCGCGGGCGACGGTGCGGTCGCCGAGGCGTCCCCGGGCGAGGGCGGCGCCTCCGCCGGACTCGGCCGCGAGGGCGGCGAGCCAGGCGTCGAGGGAGGCGCGGAGGGAGGAGCGCTCGGAGCGATGGGCCTCGGCGAGGTTGCGGCGCTCGGTGGGGTCGCGGGTGAGGTCGTAGAGTTCCTCGACGCCGAAGGTGAGGTCGGCGATGAGCTTGAAGGGGAGGCGCACAACCATCACCCGGGTGTTCACCGACGCGAACACGGTGCGCGGTGCGGAGGGGGGCGAGGGGAGCATCCAGGGGCGGAGGTCGGTCCCTCGCATGGAGGCCGGGGGGGTGAGACCGGCGAGGCCGAGGAGGGTCGGGGCGAGGTCGATGAGCTGGGCGGGCTGGGTGACGACCCGGGGGGACATCCCTGGCGCGGCGATGATGAGCGGGACGCGCACCTGCTCTTCGTAGAGGGTGGAGCCGTGATAGACGCCGCCGTGCTCGCCGAACTCCTCGCCGTGGTCGGCGGTGACGGCGACGATGATCGGGCGGCGGAGCACCGAGCGGGCGTGGTCGAGCGCCGTGGAGAGGGCGGCGTCGATGTGCCGGATGCCGTCGTCGTACTGCGCCTCGGGGGTGGCGCCTCGGCCCTGGTAGGGGGCGTGGGCGTCGAAGAAGTGCACCCAGGCGAGGGAGGGGGGCTCTCCCCGGCGCACGATGTCGTCGAGTTCGCGCACGAGCGCGTCGGCCTGGCCTCGGGCGTCTCGGTCGACGTGGTCGGCGCGGGTGAAGCCCAGGTCGCGGTCGCGGTAGGGGGTGAGGCGCTCGCCCTCGGTGAAGAAGACCCCCCGGGTGAACACCGCCGCGGTGGCGTAACCCGCGCGGCCGAAGCTCTCGGCCATGGTGGTCAGCGGCTGCCGTTGCCCCAGCGGAACCGTCTCATGGAGGTACTCGCCCGTATGCAGTGAGGAGAGCGAGTAGCTGGAGTGCGGGGCCTGGGTGTAGGTGCGGGAGAAGACGGTTCCTCGGGCGGCGAGGGCGTCGAGGGTGGGGGTGAGCGAGCGGCCGTCGACCACGCGACCGAGGCGGTCGGCGCGCATGGCGTCGATGGTGACCAGCAGCACGTGGGCGCCCTCCCAGCGGGGGAGCGCGCTGCGATCGACGCCCGCCGAGGGGTCGATCGAGGGCGGGGCGTAGGGCCGGGCGACGGGGGCGGGGCGCAGGGCGGTGAGCGCGAGCGCGAGGTGCCGCACGAAGGGCGCGTGGACGCCGAAGACCTCGGCGCGGACGTTGGGCCAGGCGTCGAGGCGGGTGAAGGCCCACGGGGAGAGCGCGAGGCCCAGGACGGCGAGGGCGACGGCGGGGCGCGAGGGGCGGGGGCGAGCGAAGAGCGAGGCGGCGCAGGCGAAGGCGAGGAGGGTGAGCGCGCCGAGTGTGGCGTGGAGGTACTCGTAGAGGCGGGGAAGCACACGGTGGTCGAGGCCGTGGAGGAGCTGCGCCGCCGCGACGAAGAGGGCGGCGCCGAAGACACGGACGCGGAGGGAGCGCGCCCGGAGGGCGGCGGTGAGCTTACGGAGGAGGGTAAGACCGAGGGCGGCGGAGGCGACGAGGGCCAGCGCGGCGAGCGGGCGCAGGAGCCACTGGGCGGGCAGGCGGCGCATGCGGCCGCCGGTGAAGAGGAGCCAGGCGACGAGGGAGAGCGGGAGCGAGGAGAGCGCGGCGTGGCGAAGGAGCGGGCGAGGGAGCGCTCGGGCGAGGAGGGCGTCGGCGAGGAGGGCCGAGGCGCCGACGAGGGCGCCGAGCGCGGCGCCGAGCGGGAGGAGCACGGCGACGAGGCGGAGCTGATCGCGGCCAGGCGCGAGCCAGAGGATGGTGCTGGCGACGTCCGCGAGGGCGGAGAGGGCGCCGGCCGTGGCGCCGAGGGTCAGACCGCGGAGGGCGGTGAGGCTCGGCGTCGGGTTTTGAGGTGCGGATGGGATTTGAACCCACGTATCACGGTTTTGCAAACCGTTGCCTGGCCACTTGGCTACCGCACCACCTCTCACCGGGTGTGATGAGGGAGGCGGAGTTAGCACCATGGCGCGGGGGCTTGTCAACCCATTGGATGGAGCTGCCTCGCGGCATCAGCGGTCGCGACGGAGCACCTCGTCGCGGAGGGTTCCTCGGTCGGTGTCGAGCACGTCGGCGGGGCGGACGGCCCCGACGCCGAAGCGGTTGGCGATGGCGTCGAGCGCCCCGTTGAGCTTCGTGGCCCGACGCGCGTCGGCGTCGAAGAGTCCGGGCTGCACCGTCGGCGCTTCGAGCAGCACCGCGCTCACCCCCGCGAGCCTCATCGGGACCAGCGCGCCGAGCTCGTCTTCACGCGAGAGCAGGGCCGCCACGGCGTCGTAGAGGGTCTGGCCGTCGTCGGTGGCCGCGCGGAGGGTGGTGCGCCGGGTGCGCAGCTCGAAGTCGTGGGTCTTGAGCTTGAGCACCACGCCACGGGCGACCCGACCGGAGCGGCGCAGCCGTCGCGCGACGCGCAGCGCCTGGGCGTGCAGGTGGGGGAGGAGCTCGTCGCGGGTGGAGAGGTCCTCGCCGAAGGTGTCTTCGGCGCCGATGCTCTTGGCGTCGCGGTCGGGCGTGACGGGCCGCGGGTCGATGCCGTGGGCGAGGTCGTGCAGGTGCGCCCCCAGCGGACCGAGCGAGCGCGCAAGCTCGTCGCGGTCGCGGCGGGCGATGTCGTCGATGGTCGCGAGGCCCAGCGCGGCGAGGCGCTGATGGGTGGCCGGGCCGACGCCCCAGAGGCGGGCGACGGAGAGCGGCGCGAGGAAGCTGCGGGCCTCGCCGGGTCTCACCACGCGGAGGCCGTCGGGCTTGGCGAGGTCGGAGCCGATCTTGGCCACGAACTTCACCGGCGCGACGCCCGCCGAGGCGGGGAGGTGGAGCTCGTCGCGGATGCGCTGCCGTAGCGTTCGGGCGATGGCCTCGGGCTCGCCGAAGAGCGCGCGGGAGCCGGTCACGTCGAGGAAGGCCTCGTCGAGCGAGAGCGGCTCGATGAGGTCGGTGACCGAGGAGAAGATCTCGTGGAGGCGCTCGCTCGCGGCGACATAGGCCTCGAAGCGGGGGCGCACCACGACGACGTCGCGGGGGGCGAGGCGCAGGGCGTGGGCCATGGGCATCGCGCTGCGGACGCCGAAGGGGCGCACCTCGTAGCTGGCGGCGAGCACCACGCCCCGGTGGCGGCCGCCGACGATCACCGGGCGACCGCGGAGGGAGGGGTCGTCGCGCTGCTCGACGGACGCGTAGAAGGCGTCCATGTCGACGTGGAGGATGGCGCGATCGGTCATCGCGGGGCGCAGTGTAGCGGCGGGTTCACCCCCGCAGCGACACCAGCAGCGCGCCCGCTCCGCCGAGCTCGTCGGGCGCCGTGCGGAAGGCGTCGACCTCGTTGGCCGTCGGCGGCGCCGCGAGCGCCTTCACCACCGCGTCGCGCAGCACCGACACGCCATCCGGGGAGTTCTTCCCGCGGCCGCAGATCACGCCCACGCAGCGCACCCCGCGGGCCCTCCGGGAGCGCACGAACTCCTGCACCCGGGCGCTCGCCTCCACCGCCTCGAGCCGGTGCAGGTCGAGCGTCTCCGAGGGCAGCGCGAAGCGCCCCAACGCCTCCAGCGCGAACTCATGCCCGCGGCGATAGCCCACCACCTCGCCGCTCTCGCGCCACTGCACCGTCAGCCCCGCGCCGCCCTCCGCCGCGGCGCGCTTCAGCTTCGTCTCCAGCGGAACCCGCTTGGGCTTCACCTCCCCTTGCGGGTCGCTCGCGCTCACCCGCGCGGCCTTCTCCGTCAGAGGCTTCACCCCCATCATCGCCGACGCGAAGAGGGTGTTCTCGTCCGGGCGCCACACCTCCACGTCCCCCCGCTTCGCGGGAGGCGCCTTCGCCGCGGGCGCACTGGCCTTCGAGGGCTTCGCCTTCTCCTGCGGCAGCCCGAGCCACTTCGCGTGCTCGGCCCTCGCCTCGGCCTTCTTCTTCTCCTCCGCGACCTTCGCGTCGGCCACCGCCTGGAGGTCGTCCTTCACCCGCTGCAGCGCCGCGAAGGGGTGGTTGGCGTCGGGCTTGTTCTTCCTGCTCATGGCGTCGCCGGAACCCGGAACCTCGCCCGCAGCGCCGTCTGCGCCGCGAGCAGGCCCGACAGGAGTCCGTCCTCGTAGTGGAAATCCGGGTCGTCGAGCTCGCGGAAATCGTGGGCGTTGCGGACGTCCTCCGCGGTGAGCCCCGGCCGCAGCCGACGCGCCAGCGAGAGCACCTTCAGCTCCTGATGCTCGACCATGCGCTGCAGCAGGTCTTCCATCGCCAGATACATCTCGGTCTCCATCGCTCAGCGCCCCTCCTACCGTGCGCCCAGCGCCTGCGCCAGCACCGCCGGGACATCCTCCGCGACCACCTCCACGAGGTGCTCGTTGTGCGGGTGTATCGCCACCGCGCACCCTCGGCGCGGACAATGCCCCAGACACCCCGTCGCCGTCACCCACACCCTCGACGCCACGCCCGCCGTCGCCCGCTTCATCGCCTCGAACACCGCGGGACCGCCCTCCCCGCAGCCCGATCGCAGCGGGTCGTCCGAGCGCCTCGCGTGGGTGCACACCAGCACGTGCACCCTCGGCCTCATCGTCGAGGGCCTCATCGCCTCGCCTCCCCCAGCGCCCTCAGGTGCGCCTCCGCGCGGGTCCTCCACGGGTCGTCGGGGGCCGCGCCGTCGAGGTACCGCCGCCACGCCTCCGCCGCCACCCTCCGGTGGGCCCTCACCGCCTCCGGGTCGGCCGTCGCGCCGAAGGGGTTGCCCGGCGCCACGGCCCTCGCCACCGCCTCGTGCGCCATGCCCTGGTAGTAGAAGCGATCGTACGCGGGCACGTAGAACACCCCCTCCGCGGAGAGCGCGTCGATGAGCGCCTCCGGGTCGAAGCCCCGGGCGGTGCGAGGCGTGCGCATGCGGGCGACGACCTCGTCGGAGGCGGCGCGCACGGCCATCGCGGCGTCGGGAAGAGGGTCCATCTGAGAGCGGTCGCGGGCGATGGCGAGCCCCAGCCAGCCCAGGGCGTACTCCGGGCGCAGCGTCACGCAGGCCACGTAGCTCTCCACCGCGGAGCGCACGTCGCCGAGCGCCAGGTGCGCGTCTCCCAGGTTGCCCAGCACGATCGAGCGCGCGTAGTCGCTCATCGGAAAACGAAGGCTGGCGAGGTAGTGGTCCCGGCAGGCGGCGTGCTCGCCTCGCCAGGTGTGGACCACCGCGAGGGTGAAGTGAGCGTCCGGGGCGGAGGGCCCGTCGGGGTCGAGCTCCAGGGCGCGGGAGGCGTCGCGGAAGGCGCCGTCGAGGTCGCCGAGGCGCTCCCGGAGGTGCGCCGCCTGGCTGAGGGAGCGCACGTCGTCGGGGGCGAGCGCGAGGGCGCGGTCGAGGTGGGCGAGGGCCTCGCGGCGGAGGGTGTCGTGAGAGAGGTCGGCGCGCTCGGGGGCGAGCCGGTCGCGGAGAAACTCAGGCAGCTCGTCGAGCAGGTAGATCCAGCTCGCCGCGCGGCGGTGGCGCAGGGCCTCGCCGGCCCCGGGCGCGGTGGCGCGGCTCCAGAGCGAGGACGCAGGCTGGGCGAGCGCGGGGGCCGGGAGGACGAGGGCGCCGAGGGTGAGGAGCGCGACGCGCAGCCGCTTCATGGGCGCCTCTTCCTCGGAGCGACGCCGCCCAGCAGCAGCGGCGCGGCGATGCGGTGAAGCTCCTTCATGTGGAGGTCGAGACGATCGGCCTCGGCGCGCGCCTCGTCGAGCAGGCGCGCCAGCTCGTACAGCCGCTCCCGCTCTCGCCTCGGGGGCATCGGAACCTCCAGCGCCAGCAGGTCGCGCACCCCGATGCGGGGCAGGTTGGCCCCGGCGATCAATCCCACGATCACCTCCGAGAGCTCGGCGCTGCGGAGCTGGAAGGCCAGCAGGTGCGCCGACGAGGGATCGATCGGACGCAGCGGCAGCAGGTCGGTGCTGCACACCCCGTCGCAGCGAGCCACCGCGACCTTGCGGAGGTTGGGGCGCAGCTTGCCGAAGAGGACGTCGCCGCGCTCGAAGCGGTACTTCGCCGACCGCAGGCCCGCCTCCGCCGCGGGCACCTCTCGGTGGACCCCCACCTCCGAAACGACGTGCTCCAGGCCCACGTAGAAGGCCCCCGCGGGGATGCTCTCCGGGCGGCACGGGGTGCGCTCGGCGCGGACCAGGCGGTCGAGCCGTACCCCGGGCCAGCGAGGGGCGCGCGCGCTCATCGCACCCGCTCCGCGATCGCATCGAGGAGCTTCGCGAGCCGCTGCGCCGAGGCCGCGGTGTCCGAGAGCACCGCCTGCATCGTGCGCTGCGGGCGCGCCTTCCTACCGGCGCCCGGGAGGTAGCGCCCGGGGCTCAGCGCGAAGCCCTCGCCCAGCTCGTCGACGCCCACCCGACGAGCCAGCTCGGGCCTGAGGGCGCTCGCACCGTGGTCTCCGCGGAGGTGCGGCAGCAGCGCGTCGAGGTCGCTCTCCCCGCCAGGCTCGCGCCGGTCGTCGAGGGAGAAGCCGTCGGCGCGGGCGCGGGCCATCAGCACCTCCGTCGCGGCGTCGCCCGAGCGCCAGAGCAGCAGCGCCGAGCGCACGTCGGTGTAGGGGCGAAACACCCCCGCGGGCAGCTCGATCACGGCCCTCAACCCGTGGCGCAGCACCAGCTCGCGGCGCACCTGCACGGACGCGCTCGCGGCGCTGCTGAGGAAGCCGGCGGGCACCACCACCCCGGCGCGCCCTCCGGGCTTGAGCCGCCGCATCATCAGCTCGACGAAGAGCACCTCGCTGCGGGTCGAGCGAGACCCGAAGGCCCTGCGCCGTGCCTCGTCGACGCTCCCTGCGAAGGGGGGGTTGGCCAGGATCACGTCGGCCTCGGGGCTCAGCTCCGAGAAGGCGTCGCGCCGACGGATCTCGGCGCCGTCGACCCCGTGAAGGATCATGTTGGCCTTCGCGATGCGCGCCATGGTCCAGTCGCACTCGTCGCCCAGGTAGCGCCCTGCTCCGCGGCCACGGTGCTCGTGCGCGGCGATCAGGAAGCCCGCGGTGCCGCAGGCCGGGTCGAGCACGCTCTCTCCCTCGCGAGGATCGACCGCCCCCACCAGGAAGCGCACGAGGTGCCTGGGGGTGCGAAACTGCCCGAAGTGCCCCGCGGTGCTCAGCCTCCGCAGCACGTGCTCGAAGCAGTCGCCGAGGATGTCGCGGTTGCGCTCTCCCGGGGTGATGCTCCCGGCGAGCCCGGCCGAGAGGTGGAGCAGGGCGGCGTCCTGCCAGAGCGCCGGGTCGGGGGTGCTGAGCCCGAGCGACTCCATGGCCCCGGTCATGAGGGCCACGCAGCGGGAGGAGTCCCCCGAGGCCGTGGCCTCGCGCACCGCCGCGCCGCCGCCGCGAGACAGGACGAAGAGCCCGGTGAGGTAGTCCACCACCGCCAGCGGGTTGGTGATGCCGGAGGACCAGATCAGGTCCCATAGCTGGTCGACCGTCTTGCGGACGCTGGGATCAAGCACGGCTACGCCAGGGACAGGTGCCTAGCCGATCGGCGCGCTCCCCGCCAGTGCATGCGCCCCTGTCGCGTTGTGGACCGACTCCCCCACGCGAACCTAGAGTGCCCCCTCGCATGAGCTACCTCGTCCTCGCTCGCAAGTGGCGGCCGCAGACCTTCGCCGACCTCGTCGGCCAGGAGCACGTCGTCCAGACGCTGCACAACGCCATCACCCAGGATCGCCTGTCGCACGCCTTCCTCTTCACCGGCGCCCGCGGCGTGGGCAAGACCACCATCGCCCGCATCCTCGCCCGCTCGCTCAACTGCCTCGCCAGCGACCGGGTCACCGCCACGCCCTGCCTCAAGTGCTCGGCCTGCCTGGAGATCGCCGACGGCCGCGACCCCGACGTGCAGGAGATCGACGGCGCCTCCAACAACGGCGTCGACGACGTGCGGCGCCTCCAGGAGACGCTGCCCTACCGCCCGCTGCGCGACCGCTACAAGGTCGTGATCATCGACGAGTGTCACATGGTCTCCACCAACGGGTGGAACGCCCTGCTCAAGACCCTCGAAGAGCCTCCCCCCCATGTGAAGTTCATCTTCGCGACGACGGAGGTGCACAAGGTCATCCCGACGATCCTGTCGCGGGTGCAGCGCTACGACTTCCGGCTGCTGCCGACGAAGCAGATCCGCGACCGCGTGGCGTACATCCTTACCCAGGAGGGTATCCGCTTCGACGAGGACGCGGTCATGCTGGTGGCCCGCGAGGCGGCCGGGTCGCTGCGAGACGCGCTCACCTTCCTCGACCAGGTGCTGGCGGGCGTCGAGGGCGAGCTCACCGGCGTGGCCGCCTCGCGCCTGCTGGGCATCGCCAACCGGGGGCTGCTCGACACGCTGGTGCGCGCGATGCTCACCGGCGACGCGAGCGCGGCGCTGGAGACCGTGGGGATGTTCGCCCGGGAGGGCTTCGACCTGCCCAACGCCGCGCGCCGGGTGCTGGGCGTGCTGCGCGACCTGGTGGTGGCCCGCGTCGCGAAGGACCCTGACGCCCTGCTCGACCTCGTGGACGAGGAGCGGGCGCAGGCGATGGACCTCGCGAAGCAGCACGACCCGGCGGACCTCCAGCGGCTCTTCACCGCGTGGGCCAAGGTGACCGAGGACGTGAGCCGGGCGAGAGAGCCCCGCTGGGTGCTGGAGATGGCCGCGGTGCGCCTCGCGAGTCGGCCCACGCTGGTTCCGGTCGAGGAGCTGATGGCGAAGCTGGTGGAGATGGAGCGTCGGGTGGCGGCGGGCGCCGCGGCTCCGGGCTCCGCGCCGGCGCGTCCCTCGTCCGGGGGCGCCGGCCCGACCGGCGGAGGAGCGCCCACGCCGACGGTGCAGCGCCCTGCGCCGACGGTCGGAGCGCCCGCCGGGGGAGCGCCGAAGTTCAGCCCGCCGCGGATGTCGACGGCCGCGGCTGCGGCGGCGCCGGAGATGGCGCCCGCCCCGGTGACGGCCGCGGTGAGGCCGGTGCCTGCGCCTCCGCCGCCGAAGGTGCTCATCCAGAACACCCCGAGGGTGTCGCAGGCCCCGCGCCCGACGGAGGCCGCGGAGTCGGCGCCGGTGGTCGCGTCGGCGCCGGTGGTGACCGTGGACGTCTCCGGCGCCATGGGCGCGATGGACGCCTGGAGGCGCGTGGTCGACGCGGTCGACAAGACCCTGGTGCCGGTGCTGAAGGGCGCCGTGCCGCTGGAGGTGTCGGGCGAGGCGGTGCGGCTGGCGATCGACCTGAGGGACAGCTTCTTCAGGAAGAAGCTGGCGACCGAGGAGGCGCAGGCGGTGATCCTGGAGGCTGCGAGCCGGGTCTTCGGCACGCGCCCGACGATGGAGCTGGTGCAGGGCACGCTGCCCGACGACGCGCCGTCCATCGCCCGACTGGAGGAGCTCGCGAGGCAGGCCGAGCGCGCCGCGAAGGAGGCCGTGCTGCGAGCGCACCCGCTGGTGCAGATCGTGGTGGAGATGCTCCACGGCGAGGTCGCGAAGGTGAAGCTCGAAGGCGACCCGGACTGAGAGCCGTGCACCGGGTGACGTGACGCTTGCGCGAGGGCGACCGATCGCGCCAAGGTGATTTCCATGCCGACCCCCACCCGGAGCAGGCGTTCGACGAAGACCACCACCGCCGCGAAGAAGCCCGCGGCCGCGAAGCCGAAGAAGCCCAGCCCGACGACGGCGAAGAAGAAGCCCGCGGCGCCCGCCAAGAAGCCCGCCCCGGCGGTGAAGCTGGTGAAGAAGCCCACGCTGCGCATGAGCGAGAGCGAGCGCTGCGCCTCGGTGGCCAGGGCCCTTCAGCGCGCCCTGCGGCGGCACCCCAAGCTCAAGGGCGTGCGGGTGGTGACCCGGGGGGTGCGGCTGTCCTTCTTCGAGATCCCCGAGGAGAGCGTCGAGCCCTTCGCGAAGATCCTCGAGCGGATGTGGTCGAAGATCCGCCGGTACGTGGAGTGAGCGACGAGCTCGGCGCCCTGCGCGACCGGCTGCGCGCCAACCTCGCGCCGGTGGGCGCGGCGGCGTCGGGTCGGCTGGTGGGGGTGCGGGGCCTGGCGCTGGAGGCCGAGGTCCCCGGGGCGCGCGTCGGCGAGGTGGTGGAGGTGGCCCGCTCGGAGGGCCCGGTGCTGCGCGCCGAGGTGGTGGGCTTCGACGGGTCGCGCTCGGTGCTGCTGCCGCTCGGGCACGCGCGGGGCCTCGGGGTCGACGACCGGGTGAGGCGCACCGGCGAGGCGCTCTCCGTGGCCTGCGGAGACGGACTGCGGGGCAGGGTGCTCGACGGGCTGGGCGATCCCTGCGACGGCCTCGGGGCGGTGGAGGGAGAGACGACCCGGAGGGAGCTGGACGCCGCGCCGCCCGAGGCGCTCACCCGGAGGAGGGTGAGGGAGGCGCTGCCGCTGGGGGTGAGGGTGATCGACGGGCTGCTCACCGTGGGGGCGGGGCAGCGGGTGGGGCTCTTCGCGGGATCGGGCGTGGGCAAGAGCGCGCTGCTGGGCCAGGTGGTGAAGCGCGCCTCGGCGGACGTGGTGGTGGTGGCGCTGGTGGGGGAGCGCGGCCGCGAGGTGCGGGAGTTCTGGGAGGACCACGTCGGCGAGGCGCAGCGCCGCTCGGTGCTGGTGGTGGCCACGAGCGACGAGCCCGCGCTGGTGCGGCTGCGCGCGGCCTTCACGGCGACCACGGTGGCGGAGCACTTCCGCGACCAGGGCGCGCGGGTGCTGCTGGTGATGGACTCGCTCACCCGGGTGGCCAGGGCGCAGCGGGAGGTGGGGCTGGCGGCGGGCGAGCCGGGGGTGCGCCGGGGATTACCGCCCAGCGTATTCGCGCTGCTCCCCAGGCTGCTGGAGCGGGCGGGCCCCGGCGCCGGGGAGGGGACCATCACGGCGCTCTACACGGTGCTGGTGGAGGGCGGGGACATGGACGAGCCCATCGCCGACGAGGCGCGCGGCCTGCTCGACGGGCACGTGGTGCTCGACCGGGCGATCGCGGCGAGGGGGAGGTACCCCGCGGTGGACGTGCTGGCCTCGGTGTCGAGGGTGATGGACGCCGTGGTGGACGACGGGCATCGGGCGGCGGCGCGGCGGGTGAGGGCGCTGCTCTCGGCCTACGAGCAGCGGCGCGACCTCATCGCCCTCGGCGCCTACCGCGCGGGCACGGAGCCCACGACGGACGCGGCCATCGCTCGCATGGAGGCCCTGGAGGGCTTCCTGCGGCAGGGTCGGGGGGAGCTGTCGGGGTGGGAGGAGACCGTGGCCGCGGTGCGAGCGCTGGGTCGGTAGCGCGCTACGCCCGCGGCCAGGTCAGCGGATCAGAAGAGCGGGAGGCAGTTGGCCACGGGGTGACCCTCGTAGCCGCGGTTGATGCACACGCCGAAGGTGATCAGCGAGGAGCCGCTGCTGCTGTCGGTGAAGCACTGGCGCGAGGGGATGTCACACCACATCGAGCTGGCGCAGCAGCCGCCCGCGCTGACGGTGTAGCCCAGCGAGGCCGTGGCCTGGGCCATGGTCGTGGGGTTCCACGCGGTGGGGATGCTGCCCGGACCCTCCCGCAGGCCCACGCGCGCGCAGGCGGCGGCGCTGCCCTCGCCGCAGGTCGCCCAGACCACGAGGCAGTGGTCCGCGAACTCGCCGCTGCCGGCCGGGCAGCGGCTGCTCAGCGCGATGCAGGTGCCCGCGCGGCAGGCCTGGGCGCTGGTGCAGGCGCGCCCGCAGGTGCCGCAGTTGGAGGGGTTCGACTGGAGGTCGACGCACGACCCGCTGCAGTTGGTGGTGCCCGCGCCGCAGGACACCTGGCAGGTGCCCGCGGAGCAGACGGTGCCCGCCGCGCAGACGCGGCCGCAGGTGCCGCAGTTGTTGTTGTCCGACTGCAGGTCGCGGCAGGTGCCGCTGCACGCGGTCTGACCCGACACGCAGGAGATCACGCAGGTGCCGCCGGTGCAGACCTGCCCGCTCGCGCAGACGCGGCCGCACACGCCGCAGTTGTTGTTGTCCGTGTTGAGGTCGCGGCAATTGCCCGAGCAGTTGGTCTGCGTGCCGGGGCACGAGACCACGCACGCGCCGCCGGTGCACGCCTCGCCCGAGGCGCAGACGCGGCCGCAGGTGCCGCAGTTGTTGCGGTCGGTCTGCAGGTCGCGGCAGGTGCTCCCGCAGGCGGTCTGCGAGGGCGGGCACGACACGGCGCAGACGCTGCCCTGGCAGAGCGTTCCGCTGGAGCAGACGCGGCCGCACACGCCGCAGTTGTTGTTGTCCGTGGTGAGGTCACGGCAGGTGCCCGAGCAGTTGGTGGTGCCGCTGCCGCAGGACACCTGGCAGGTGCCCCCGGAGCAGATCTGGCCCGCGGGGCACGCGACGCCGCAGGCGCCGCAGTTGAGGTTGCTCACCTGGAGGTCGCGGCAGACGCCGGAGCAGTTGGTGAGCTGGCTGCTGCACGACACCACGCAGGTGCCGGCGGTGCAGAGCTGGCCGGAGACGCAGACCCGGCCGCAGGCGCCGCAGTTGGCGTTGTCCGTGGTGAGGTCGCGGCACGCGCCGGAGCAGTTGGTCGTGCCCGTCGCGCAGGACACCTGGCAGGTGCCCGCGGAGCAGACCTGGCCCGCCGCGCAGACGGTGCCGCAGGCGCCGCAGTTGAGCCGGTCGGTCTGCGTGTCACGGCAGACGCCCGAGCAGTTGGTGGTGCCGCCGCCGCACGACACCGCGCACGCCCCGGCCAGGCAGATCTCGCCGGCGCCGCAGGCGCGCCCGCAGGTGCCGCAGTTGGCGCGGTCGGTCTGGAGGTCGCGGCACGATCCGCCGCAGCTCGTGGTGCCGGTGGCGCAGGAGAGCGCGCAGGTGCCGGCGGAGCACACCTGGCCCGCCGGGCAGGCGGTGCCGCAGGCGCCGCAGTTGCCGTTGTCGGTCTGCAGGTCGCGGCAGACGGTGCCGCAGGCGACCTGGCCGGCGGCGCAGCTCGGGACGCACGCGCTCGCGGCGCACACCTGGCCCGTGGGGCAGGTGCGGCCGCAGGCGCCGCAGTGCCCGCGGTCGGTGGTGAGGTCTCGGCAGGTGCCGTCGCAGTTGTCGAGGCCGGTGCCGCAGGTGACCTCGCAGACGCCCGCCGAGCAGAGCCGGCCGGCCGGGCAGACGCGGCCGCAGGCGCCGCAGTTCTGGTTGTCGCTCTGCACGTCGCGGCAGGCGCCGGTGCAGTTGGTGAAGCCCGCCGAGCAGCTCAGGGTGCAGACGCCCGCGGCGCACACCTGGCCCGCGCCGCAGGTGCGGCCGCAGGTGCCGCAGTTGGCGTTGTCGCCCTGCAGGTCGCGGCACGAGCCCGAGCAGCTCGTGAGGCCCGCCTGGCAGCTCAGCACGCAGCTGCCGGTGCTGCACACCTGCCCGGGGGGGCAGCTCGTGCCGCAGGCGCCGCAGTGGTTGCGGTCGCTCTGGGTGTCACGGCAGACGCCCGAGCACTCGACGAGCCCGCCGCCGCAGGACACCTGGCAGACGCCGCCGGTGCAGGCCTGGCCGGCGCCGCACGCGCGGCCGCAGGCGCCGCAGTTGGCGTTGTCGGTCTGCAGGTCGCGGCAGGCGCCGGTGCAGTCGGTGTAGCCGGTGAGGCAGCTCACGGCGCAGACGCCGTTGGCGCAGACCTGGCCCGCGCCGCAGGTGCGGCCGCAGGCGCCGCAGTGGGCGCGGTCGGTGGTGAGGTCGCGGCAGGTGCCGCTGCAGTTGTCGAGGCCCGCCGCGCAGGAGACCTGGCAGACGCCCGCGGAGCACACCCGGCCGGCGACGCACGCCGTGCCGCAGGCGCCGCAGTTGGCGTTGTCGGTCTGGAGGTCGCGGCAGACGCCGGAGCACTCGGTGGTGGCCGCGCCGCAGGTCACCCGGCACATCCCGCCGGAGCAGAGCTGGCCGGAGGGGCAGGCGGTGCCGCAGGCGCCGCAGTTGGCGTTGTCGGTCTGCGGATCACGGCAGACGCCGCCGCACACGATCAGGCCCGCGCCGCAGGAGACCCGGCAGGTGCCCGCCGAGCAGACCTGGCCGCCGGGGCAGGCGGTGCCGCAGGTGCCGCAGTTGTTGTTGTCGCTCTGCAGGTCGACGCAGCGGTCGGAGCAGGTGGTGAGGCCCGCCGCGCACGAGGTGACGCAGGTGGCGCCCTCGCAGATCTGGCCCGCCGGGCAGACGTTGCCGCAGGAGCCGCAGTTGAGGCGGTCGGTGCGGGTGTTGGCGCAGTAGCGCCCCGCGCCGGCGTCGGTGCCGGCGTCGCCGCCGCTCATGCAGGTCGCCAGCGAGGCGCCGCACTCCAGGCCGCACTGGCCGCCGGAGCAGACGAGGCCGGTGCCGCAGGCGGTGCCGCAGGTGCCGCAGTTGGCGCGGTCGGTGCCGAGGTCGACGCAGCGGCCGTTGCAGGCCGTCTGGCCGCCCGGGCAGGCGAGCGCACATCGGCCCGCCACGCAGGCCTCGATGCGCTGGCAGCGCGTGCCGCAGGCGCCGCAGTTGTCAGGGTCGCTCTGGTTGTCGACGCAGCGTCCGCCGCAGGCGTTCTGTCCGGTCGTACAGCTCACGTCGATGGCGGCGTCCATGCCGCCGCCGTCGCCAAGACCGCCGACCACCGCTGCGCCGCTGGTACAGCCCGTGACTGCCAGCGCGAGGGTCACCATCGTGACCCGGAACCATGGAGGAAATAGACTCATGCGATACTCCTTCAGCGAGCGATGAGAACACAGTTCGAGTCGTGGATTGAGGCCGAATCGAGCCTCCTGGGGAGGTCACTGCTGCATGTTGTGCGGCTTCGGGGGTTCCTCACCCAAGGCTTCGCTCCCGCACCCGTGCCTCCCCCGGGAACAAACCCCTCCCGTTGACGTTGCCCCATTCGCCGTGGTGTCACCGCCCAACCTCATGCGTCGCGTCTCCGCCCTCCTCGCCGTGCTCCTCGCTGCTCCGGCCGCCGGGGCCCAGCTCGTCCCCCTGGCCTTCGTGTCCCGCGCCGGGAGCCCTCGGGGGGCCACCACGCTCTCCGCGCGCATCAACCGCGTCGACTGCGCGGCCGACGAAGTGATCACGGTCACCGCCTCGCTCCCGGCGCCCGCCGCCGGGGTGGCCGAGCTCTGGGTGAGCGAGACCACGAGCTGCGACCCGAGCGTCCGCGAGCCCAACCTCGGGGCCACCTGCTTCCCCATCTGCAGCCCCTCGACGCGCCGCGCCTGCACCCTCCCGTACGCCGAGGGAGAGCGCGAGTACACCTTCCGCGTCCCGGCCCGCTGGATCATCGACCCGCGGCTCGGGCTCTGCTCCGCCGTCACGGGTCGGCGCTACCTCCAGGTCGTCGTGGGCGACACCGTGGTCGCCCGCAGCTCGCCCTCGATGCGCGTCGACCTGGTGCTCCCGCAGGCGCCGCAGTCCGTGGTCGCCTCGCTGGGAGGCCCCGAGCAGACCGCCACCATCACCTGGGGCTACGCCACCCCCGACGCGGGCACCGTCGCCGTCGACTCGGGCGTCGTCGACTCGGGCGTCGTCGACTCGGGCGCTGACGCAGGCGTCGAGGATGTTCCGACGGCGGTCGATGTGCCGGTGGACACGGGCAGCGGGCCCAGCGCCGACCCGGAGGTGGAGACCCTCTCGCGCTTCTACGTGCTGTGCAGCCCTCCGCCGGGCGCTCCCCCGGCGCCCGCCATCGACGGCGGAACCTGTCCCTCGGTCCCCTTCGCGGGCCTCGACGTGAACGACGACGCGCAGCTCCAGCGCTGGAGCTGCACCCGCACCTCCGTCGAGCCCACGGCCCGTACGGTGATGATCGCCGGGCTCCCGGCGGCGACCCCTCACCGCTTCGCCGTGGTGGCGGAGGACCTCGCAGGCAACCGCAGCGCCGTCACCTACGCGGGCGACTGCGTGAGCCCGAGGGCGATCAACGACTTCTGGGAGGAGTACCGCCGCCAGGGGGGCCAGGCCGAGCCCGGGGCCTGCGCGGTGGGCGGGGCGGGGATGGGCCGCGGGGCGGGCGGAGGAGGGCTGCTGCTCGGGCTGCTCGGCCTCGGGTGGGCGCTGCGCCGTCGTCGCTCTCGGTAAGGGCTCAGCGCGCGGGAAGCGCCGGTCGCGCGGGCGCCGGTCTCGCGGGCGCCGGTCGCGAGGGCAGCGCAGGCGGCGGGCGCTCTCCCGGTCGGGGCGGACCGCAGGCCTCCACCACCACCGCGACGCGCTCCTCGGACAGCGACCGCCGCAGCGTGGGGAGCGAGCTTCGCACGAACACGCAGCTCTCGTAGACCTCGTCGACGCCGCCGTCCCAGCGGTCGGAGGTGTGCACCTCGACCTGGCGATCGGGGCGCACCACCACGCGGATGCCGGGGCCCTCGAAGGTGCTCGTGCTCGTGGAGCCGGCGTCCGAGGGGAAGGTCTGCGCGTCGACGTCCGACGTGGAGGCAGGAAGGCTCGGGAGGCGCACCCGGGGGACGTCCCCCCGGAGCGGCAGCGGGATCTCGGTCGGAGACGACGGGGGGTGTCCGGTGGGGGGGCTCTTGCGGCCGCAGCCGGAGAGCAGCGCGAGGAGGAGGAGGGGAGGGAGCGATCGGTTCATGGCGTCGCGTCCATTCGCTGCGATCAGGCGTCGCCGGGCTTCGCCGCGGAGCGCGCCTTCCAGTACTCGAAGGCCATCGGGAGCACGGACACGAGCACGATCAGGATGACCACCTTCTCGAAGTGCTTCTGGACGATCTCCAGCCCGCCGAAGAAGACCCCGGAGCCCATCATCAGGGTGACCCAGGCGACGGCGCCGACGATGTTGAAGGTGATGAACTTCGGGTAGCTCATCGCCCCGGCGCCCGCGACGAAGGGCGCGAAGGTGCGGACGATGGGGACGAAGCGGGCGAGGATGATGGTCTTGCCGCCGTAGCGCTCGAAGTACGCGTGGGTCTTGGCGAGGTACTTCTTGTTGAAGAAGCGAGAGTCCTCGCTGGACATCACCCGGGGGCCGATGGCCCGGCCGACGTGGTAGTTCACCGTGTCGCCGACGATGGCCGCCGCGATGAGGGCGCCGCCCAGCAGGAAGACGTTGAGCTCGCCGGTGCTGCTGGCCACGAAGCCGGCGGTGAAGAGCAGCGAGTCACCCGGGAGGAAGGGCGTCACCACCAGGCCCGTCTCCGCGAAGACGATCACGATCAGGAGCCAGTACATGGCCGTGCCGTACTGGTGCGTGAGCGCCGTGAGCCCGGGGATGCTCACCAGCTGCTTGATGAAGTGCCATGCTTCCATGATTTTGCCCGACTAGACGAAGCGTCCGGTGAAGGGAAGTAAAGAACGAGGACCCGGATGGGCTCCGTCAGAACTCGCAGCGGGCCATGAGCGAGGCGAGGGCGCCGGGCTGCTCGGGCGACCAGCCCTCGAGCAGGGCGTCGGTGACCGAGCGGTCGTCGGCGACCAGCGGGAGCAACGGGTCGAGGTAGCGGCGCTCGTCCTGGCCGTCGGCGTCGAGGAGGGCTCGCCGGCCGAGGGCCTCGACGGCCACCGGGAGCACCGACCGGAGCAGGGCGCCGACCGTTGTCTTACCGATGGGGGTATGCAGCCCCTCGGCGGCGATGCGGGGGCGCAGCGCGTGCCAGGCGTCGTGGCCGAAGGGGACGAAGGTCTCCTCCACGGCGGTGAGGGCGGCGTCGTCGTAGAGGACGGCGGTCCAGAGGGCGGCGAGCGCGACGGCGTAGGGGAGCGGCACCGAGTCGGCCCCTCGCACCTCCAGCGTGCGGGCGAGGCGCACCTCCGGGAACATCGTCTTCAGGTGCGTCTCCCAGTCGTACGCGGTGGCGCGGTGGCCGTTGAAGCCTTCGGCCATGAAGCGCCGGAAGGAGTGCGTCGTGGCCTGCGTCGCCACCCCGTCGCGCTTCACCAGGAACATCGGCGCGTCGAGCGCCCACTGCGCATAGTCCGAGAGCGCGGCGCCCTTCTTCCAGGCGAAGGGGAGGAGCCCGGTGCGATCGGGGTCCATGCCCAGCCAGACGAGGGCCCGCTCGCTCTTCACGGGCTGCCGCACGCCGTCCTTCATCGGGCTGTTGGCGAAGAGGCCCGACACCGCCGAGGAGAGCCCGAGGGCCGCGCGCAGCTTGCGCATGGCGTCGCGCTCGTCGCCGAAGTCGAAGTTGGCCTGCACCGTGGCGGTGCGCCGCATCATGTCGAGCGCGCGAGGGCCGCGGGTGGGCAGGTACTCCCGCATGATGGGGTAGCGGGACTTCGGCACCCAGTCGAGGTCGCCCTGCGTGGCGTAGGGCTGGAAGCCGAGGCCCAGCATGTGGAGCTTCGGCGAGAGCGAGAGCGAGCGCATCTCCTCGCGGTGCTGGCTGAGCTCGGCCTGGAGCCCGTGGAGGCTGTCGTGCGGCGCGCCGGAGAGCTCGAACTGCGAGCCGGGCTCCAGGGTGATGTTGGCCCTCGCGCGCTCGAGGCCGAGCACCGGGCCGCCCTCGGACTCCGGGGCGGTGGGCGTCCAGCCGTGGCGCTCGATGAGCTGGGCGAAGATGGCGTCGACGCCGGGGCGGGCGGGGTCGGAGTGGTAGTGAAGGGGCGCGCCGTCGTCGAAGAGCGCGACGCGCTCGGACTCGATGCCCACCGCGCGCTTGGAGGGACGGAACGATTGCTCGAACACCGCGAGCAGGTCGCCCTCGCCCTGGAGGAGGTCATCTTGGCTGGTGGCAGTCATCGCGCGCGAACATACCTTGCGAGGGCTCCAGGGCAACGGAGACTCGCGCGCCGCAGGTGCGAGACGCCGCGGGGGCAATGGGAGTAGTGTCCCGCGCCCAATGAGCAGCAGGATCGAATCGGGACTGACGATCGAGGGCAGCGTGCGGGGCGAAGGGGAGCTCGTGGTGGCCGGCCGGCTGCGCGGCGCGCTGGTGCTGAACGGCACGCTCGTGGTGGAGGAGGGCGGCATCGTCGAGGCGGAGGTCGAGGCGAACGGGGTCGTGGTGGCGGGCGTGCTCTCGGGCAGCGTCACCGCGCACGACGAGATGCGCATCCAGCCGGGAGGGTATGTCGACGCGAGGGTGCGCGCGGCGCGGCTGGCCGTGGCCGAGGGCGCGGTGTTTCGCGGCGACCTGCAGGCGGTGGTCACCCCGTCGACCCCGCCGCTCCCGCCGCCGGGCGGAGCGCGAGAGCGGCTGATCGCTCCTGCCTCCTCGCCGGCTCCCCGGGCGCTGGAGCCCACCGCCCCCGCGGTCGCAGCTCCCGCTCCTCCCGCTCCTCCTCCCGCTCCGAAGATGCGGGCCTTCGCGGCGCCGACGGCGGCTCCTGCTGCGCCGACGCCTCCAGCCCCGAAGAAGCCCGCGGCGCCCGTCGGTCCGCCGAGGATGCCCTCGCTCCCGAAGGGGCGCACCAGCTTCCAGGGTCGGTGATTTCAGGGCCGTGACGTGGTAGGCGCGGGCCAACCATGGCCCAGAAGATCGTCGACCGTCGCAAGCGCAACGCAACCCCCTCCGTCACCGAGTGGATCGGCGGACAGCTCACCACCGTCGACGGCCACGCCGTGGCGATCTGGGTACACCGCGGCCGCCCGGTGGCGCAGCGCGCGATGGACGGGCTCACCCTCGGCGAGGCGCTCAGCTCGCTGCTGGAGGGCGCCCCGGAAGACCGTCGCCCCACCCGGGCGCGCGTCGAGGCGGGCGTCGCGCTGACGCCGGTCGCGGGCGTGGAGCTGGTGACGGGCGAGGTGCCGGAGGTGGCTCGGCTGCAGGCGGTGATCGACGATGACGCGTCGCTGCCCACCACGGGCGAGCCCTCGCTGACGCGCGGCGGGAGAATCCCGGTGGGCGTGCTGGCGGGCCTCTTCGAGGCGGCCGCGAGGATGCAGCTGGCGTCGCCGTGGAGAAACCTCGGCGAGGCCGACCTGGTGAGGGTGCGCTGCCCCGCGCTGGGCGTCGACGGCCTGGTGGCCTCGGTGTTCAACCTCCCTGAGCCCGGCGACGGGACACGCGGCGTGGCGTGCTTCGAGAGCCTGGAGGTGTTCCAGGCCTTCCAGAAGGAGGTGCTGGAGCACGGGGACAAGGCCACCGAGCACCTGCCGCGCTTCGTGGTCAACCTGCTGACGCCGCGCACGCTCTCCCCGGGGGTGGTGCGCGAGGTGGCGCAGCACGGGCTGCCGGTGGTCGAGGGCCGCGCGGTCTTCGTGACCGGGCCGGAGCTGGAGGAGGGCCCCGGGCAGGCGTCGCCGAGGCAGATCCTTCAGGCGTGGGCGGTGGTCGAGGCCGTCACCTGGGTGTCGGGCCGAGAGGAGGACGGGAAGACCCTGCGCTTCGACGCGCTGGCCGAGCGCGACGCGTCGGTGACCTTCGTGGCGGCGATGATCCCGGGCCTGCCACGGGTGGAGGTCGAGCCCGTGCTGGTCGACGAGATCGTGGGCGCGGAGGCGGACGAGAACCCTCCGACGGAGGCGGAGTCCTACGCCGAGGAGGTGTGGCTCTCGACGGAGACCTGGTTCGAGGAGCAGCTCACGGCGGGCCGCGACCGTCGCTCGCTGCGCGGGTTCAACGTGCTGGCCGACGTGCTGTGCGGGGGCCTGGAGGACAGCGAGAGCGTGAAGCTGAGCGTCTGGGACGAGGCCGACGTGGGCGCGTGGGTGCGCGAGGTGGCCGAGCAGGTTCCGGTGGTTCCGGACGAGCTGGCGCCGGCGCTGGACGACGTGGCCGGGTGGCTACGCTGGTGCGAGAGCACCGGGCGCTGGTGGGGCGGGACGGCGCTGGCGGAGGTGGTGCTCGCGGCGAAGGGAGAGCTGCACGCGGCGCTGGCGGAGAAGCCCGCGGAGGAGCAGCGGGGCCTGGACGCGTACTACGAGATGGTCTTCGGCCCGGACGACGCCGAGGGCGACGCGGAGGGCTGAGCGCGGGCGGGCAGCGGGTGAAGCGGTACGACCGCGAGGCTGTCGGTGGGCGCTTCTTCGGTACGACCGCGAGGCCGTCGGTGGAGAGTCCCCGGTACGACCGCGAGGCCGTCGGTGGAGAGTCCCCGGTACGACCGCGAGGCCGTC
>SCUS01000164.1 GCA_004297725.1 Myxococcaceae bacterium
CTGCGCCGCCGCGGGTGGGTGGTCGTGCTGGCCGCGCTGCTCGTGGCCAACGGGGCGGTCCTGGCGAGGGGGCTCGGAGCCGAGTTCGTTCCGCGGCTCTCCGAGGGCACGGTCGTGGTCAATACGGTGCGCCTCGCCAGCGTGGACCTCGACGAGTCGGTGCGTTACGGCACGCAGATCGAGCGCGCGCTGCTCGCTGCCTTCCCGGACGAGATCCTGCGCATCTGGACCCGCACCGGCACCGCGGAGGTGGCCACGGACCCGATGGGCGTCGAGCTCTCGGACGTGTTCGTGACGCTCCGCCCGCGCGCCCGGTGGCGCCGCGCCCGCTCGCAGGACGAGCTCGTGCGGGCGATGCAGGCCGCGCTGCGGGACATGCCCGGAATGCGCACCGTGTTCACGCAGCCGATCGAGATGCGCGTCAACGAGATGGTCGCGGGCATCCGCGCCGACCTCGGGATCAAGATCTTCGGCGACGACCTCGAGGAGCTGCGCGCCGCGGCGCGGCGGGTGGACGCCATCGTTCGGACCATCCCAGGGAGCGCCGACGTCTCCGTCGAGCAGGTGACGGGCCTGCCCGTTTTGCGCATCGAGCTCGACCAGGCCGCCGCGTCTCGCTTCGGCATCCCCGCCGAGGCGGTGCTCGCCACGGTGGCGGCGCTCGCCGGGGTGGAGGTCGCCGAGCTCCGCGAGGGGCAGCGACGCTTTCCCGTCGCGGTGCGCATCGAGCCCGCGCGCGCGATGGACTCCGACGCCATCGGCGCCCTGCTCGTGGCGGCCCCGGATGGCGCGCAGGTTCCGCTCTCTCAGCTCGCCCGCGTCCGCACGGAGTCCGGGCCCTCGACCATCCAGCGTGAGTGGGCGCGGCGTCGCATCACCGTCCAGGCCAACGTGCGCGGGCGCGACATCGCGTCGTTCGTCGCCGAGGCGAGGCGCCGCATCGTCGCCGAGGCGCGTCTCGCTCCGGGGTACTCGGTGACCTACGGAGGGCAGTTCGAGCACCTGGAGCGAGCGCGCCACCGGCTGCTCTTCGTGGTTCCGCTCGCGCTGCTGCTGGTGTTCTCGCTGCTCTACCTCACCTACGGGCGGGTGCTCGACGCGCTTCGCGTCTTCACCGGCGTGCCCTTCGCGGCGCTCGGTGGGGTCGTCGCGCTGTGGCTGCGGGCGATGCCCTTCTCGATCTCGGCCGCGGTGGGCTTCATCGCCGTGAGCGGCGTCGCGGTGCTGGGCGACATGGTGCTGGCCTCGACCATCCGACGCTCCCTCGATGCAGGTGTCGAGCCTCGGGAGGCGATCCGCGCGGCGGCCCTGGAGCGACTGCGGCCCGTGCTGATGACGGCGCTCGTCGCGGGCCTGGGGTTCCTCCCGATGGCGTTGAGCCGGGGCATCGGCGCCGAGGTGCAGCGGCCACTGGCGACCGTCGTGCTCGGGGGGCTCGTCTCCTCGACGCTGCTCACGTTGGTGGTGCTTCCGGCCCTGTACTCCTTCCTTGCCCGGCCCCAGGTCGTGGTCGATGAGCTGGCAGCCGATTGACCGGGAGCCTCGCTCCGTCGGTCGGCTGCTCTTCCGTGACGTTCCGATGGTCGGCGTGTACGCGTCACATCGGCGCGTGCGGAGCACTGGTGCTGCGCGCCGTGAATCGGAGGCGCCGCGCGGCGTGGCACGAGGTGCGGAGCGTGGCGCCGAGCTCTGTCACGGCCCGCGCCCGATCGCGGTCGGCGGTGTGGTGAACGTCGAGCGTCGGTTCGGTGAAGCCAGGCGCACCGGCGCCCATGTGGCTGCACATCTGCACCATCTGCTCGGAGAAGCCAATGCGGCTCGCCGCCCGCTCGATGGCAGGAAGTCGTCGGTCGCGCCACGTCGTCGGGCAGAGGCACCTCGGCCTGCTGCGCCTGCTCGGATCGGACGGGACCAGCGTGGGTGTGGGATATCGCCCTGGACCATGGCTGCGGCCAGGCACACGGGTCGTCGGAGTCGAGGAGGATGAAACATGGGAAGAGCGTGTCCAAACCCCGCATGCGGGACGATCGCGACCGATGACGGCGCTGCCTTCTGCGCGCGCTGCGGAGCGCCGCTGACGGCGCGACTGCCGCAGACCATGATGGTGCCGTCGCTCGCCCCCCCATGGGCGCCGCCTCCCCAGCGATCCAGCCGGAGATCGTCCATGCTCGCCGTGTCGATCTTGACCGCGACGCTCGTCGTCGGCGGAGGTGTCGTCGCCTACTTCCTTCTGGGATCGAGCAGCCCTCCGGTCGCGGTCCCTACGGTGTCCACCCCCGCGCCCGCGGGGCGCGTGGAACACCACGACGGAGTCCCCGCCGCCCCATCGACGCCCGCCGCGGCGCCTGTCGCCGCACCCGCAGACGTGGCGGCGCCGAGCCTTCTGACCAGACCCGGATGGCTCTCGTCCGTTCACTACCGCAGCCCGCGGGGCGTCGATCTCCACCCGGGCGACCTCGACGGCGTCGATGGTCATTGCATCCGACTGACCGGCGCGATGCTGACCATCGAGCTACCCGGCGGCGACCAGTTCGTCTCGGATGGCAACCCGCAGCGCAGCGACCTCGAGTTGCGACTCGGATCACCGAGCCCGGGTGCCTTCGATCTGGAGATCGGCGTCGGACACAACCGGTTCGTGCCCGTCGAGGGCAACCTGTCGGGCGACCAGGCGCTCGACATCGATCACCTCGGTGTGAGGGTGGGCCGGTTCGTCAGGATCTCGACTCGACGCACCGGCGGGAGCGTCTGCGTGGATGCGGTCTCCGTGAGCCGCGCCGTCCCTGGAGCCGCATAGGGACCCCGCTCGTCGGACTCGCTCGAAGTCGCCAGCGACGGGCGACCATCGCCGGGTGGACCGACGGGCCAGCAGCGTCGGTCACGCGGTCGACCTTCAGCCTGCCTCGCGCCGACGGGCGAGCACCGCCAGGCCGCGCCAGCATCCCCAGGCCGCGAGCGCCTGGGAGACCGCGGCGGCGACGAAGAGTCCTCGCAGCGCGTCCGCACCCCGCGAGAGCGCGGCCGCCGCGAGGAGGTTCGCGGCGGCCCATGCGACGGATTGGACGACCATGCGCCAGGACGCCGCGGTCTCTCCGTCCTGCGGCGTCAGCGCGGCATGCAGCGCGGCGGTCCACAGCGGGATCGCGGTGACCGAACAGGCGTACCGCGCGACCAGCGCCACCACGGCGCCGCCCACCGTGCCCGCCGTCGCGAGCCCGACGAAGCCCACCGCGGTCGCGACCTGGAGCAGCGTGAGAGCGCGTACGTTTCCGATGCGTCGTGCGACCCGGGGGACCACCAGGTTGCCGAGGGTGCCCGCGACCATCATCGAGCCGAAGTACCAGCCCACGTGGTGCGGCGGCGCGCCGTACGCGACCTGCAGGTGCACCTGGAGGAACGGCACCGCGAGCCCCGCCCCGAAGAACAGCACCGCGTCTGGGGCGAGGAACACCGCGAAGCGCCGAAGCTCCGAGAGTCGGAGCGAGGGCGCGTCCCGACGCGGCGAGTCGCCGCTCGAGAGACCTCGCAGCGGCAGCAGCGCCAACGCGACCGAGGTCGCACCCAACGCGAGCGCGACGCGGTGGCCGCCCACCACCGAGACGTAGGCCGCCGCGACGCGCTGCAGCTCACCGCCGAGCACGGCTCCGAGGAGCCCCGGCGCCGTCTGGATCGCGATCATCTGCAGGGCGTACGTGCGCACGCGATCCTGGTCGGTCACGCGCCGGGCGAGGAAGGGGCCCGAGGCCATCGTGAGCGTCTGGATGCCGAAGCCCGCGAGGGCCGCGCCGAGCACGAACTGCCACGCGTGCGTCGCCCCGACCTGCACCGCGAATCCG
>SCUS01000165.1 GCA_004297725.1 Myxococcaceae bacterium
ACCGGTCGGCGACGAGCGGTGGAGCCCGCGCGCGTTCGACCCCGCTCCCGTGCCCGACGCGGAGGTAGTCTCGCTGCTCGAGGCCGCCCGCTGGGCACCGAGCGCGATGAACGCCCAGCCGTGGCGATTCCTCGTCGGTCGCACCACCGAGGACGGGCCGGACGCGACCCACACCGCGCTCCTCGGCACCCTCGCCCCGCCGAACCGCGCATGGGCCCATCGGGCGCCGGTGCTGGTCGCCGCGCTCACCCGCGTCTTCGAGGACGACGGCAGCGCCCGCTCCGTCGGTCCCTACGAGCTCGGCCTCGCGGTCGCGCAGCTGACGGTCCAATCCGCGGCGCTCGGCCTGCACGTCCACCAGATCGGCGGCTTCGACGCAGACGCGGTGGTCGACGCGTTCGAGGTGCCCGTGGGCTACCGGCCCGTCGCCGTCCTCGCCGTCGGCCGCCTCGGCGACGCCGCCGACCTCCCCGAATGGGCCCGTGCCCGCGAGGGCGCGGCGCGCAGCCGCCTCGACCTCGAGGACCTCGCGTTCTCTGGCCGCTTCGGCCTGGCCTTCGACGGGCTGGGCTCCGCCGACGCCACCAGCGCCGCCGCCTGACCCCCGTCACGACGCACGAAGGGCCGGCACCCGTGACGGGTGCCGGCCCTTCGACGTGCGTGCCCGTGTCAGCCGTTGAGGATGATGAGGCGTTCCTCGGTCATCTCGCGGACGGACCAGGCGGGGCCTTCCTTGGTGTTGCCGGAGTCGCGCAGGCCGCCGTAGGGCTGCTGGTCGGCGCGGAAGGTGGGCACCTCGTTGATGACGACGCCGCCGAAGTCCAGCGTGCGTGCGGCCTTGAGGCCCTTGGTGATGTCCGAGGTGAACACCCCGGCCTGCAGGCCGTAGCGGGTGTCGTTGGCCTGGGCCAGGGCGTCGTCGAAGTCGCTGTAGCGGATGACCGCCACGACCGGGCCGAAGACCTCCTGCGAGCAGACCTTCATGTCCGGCGTCGCGCCGTCGACCAGGGTCGGGGCCAGCACGCCGTCCGCGCCGATCTCGCCACCGGCGGCGATGCGGGCGCCCTGCTCGGCGGCCTCCTTCACCCAGCCGGCGACGCGGTCGCGCTCACCGGTGCTGATCAGCGCGGAGACATCGGTGGCCTCGTCCAGCGGGTCGCCGACCACGATCGACTTCACGGCCGCGGCGAGCTCGGCCACGACCTCGTCCGCGATCGACTCGTGCACGAACAGTCGCTGGGTGGAGATGCACGACTGCCCCGCGTGGGAGAAGCCCGCGACCTTCACCTTCGCCACCGCGGTGCGCCAGTCGCCGTCGGCCTCCAGGATCAGCGGCGCGTTGTTGCCCAGCTCCAGCCCGACCCGCTTGCGCGGCGCCCGGGCACGGATCCCCCAGCCGACCTCCGGCGAGCCCGTGAACGTGATCAGCGCGATGTCCTCGTGGTCGACGATCGGGTTGCCGACCTTCGACCCGCCACCGGTCACCACGTGCAGGTAGCCCGCGGGCAGACCCGCCTCGAACAGCACCCGCGCCAGCAGGATCGAGGAGAACGGCGTCTGGCTGGCCGGCTTGAGCACCACCGGGCAGCCCGCCGCGATCGCCGGGCCGAGCTTGTGCGCGACCAGGTTCAGCGGGAAGTTGAACGGCGCGATCGCCCCGACCACCCCGACCGGAACCCGCAGGACGAACGCGAGCTTGCCCATCCCGGCGGCCGACGCCTCCATCGGCACGACCTCCCCCGCCAGGGTCCGCGCCACCGCGGCCGAGAACTGCAGCGTCGACACCGCCCGCTGGGCCTCGGCCCGCGCCGTGCGGATCGGCTTGGCCGCCTCCAGCGCGATGCACCGCGCGAACTCCTCCTCCCGCTCGGCCAGCAGCAGCGCCGCCCTGTCCAGGATCTCCGCGCGCCTCCACTGCGGCAGCGGATCCTCGTGCAGGGCCTTCTTCGCCGCCGCGACCGCGCGGTCGACCTCGTCGGCGCCCAGCGCCGGGACCGAACCCAGCAGCGAGCCGTCGTACGGCGCACGGACCTCGACGGCCTCGCCGCCGACCACGAGCTCGCCATCGATCGGGACAGGAGTGACGGAACCGGCGTCGATGCCGGGGATGCCAGGGGTGCTCATGGCCGCGAACC
>SCUS01000166.1 GCA_004297725.1 Myxococcaceae bacterium
CGCCCTCCGCCTTGCCCGTCAACTTCCCCGTGCGCTCATCGCCCGGCGTCACAGGCACCGTTGGGGACCGTCGACCGCCACCCGCCGAGGCTGTCCAACGACTGGCCGATGTGCCGCCGCGGTGGGTGCAGCGGGCTGGCGGCGAGTGAAGTGGGGGCGGTCGGCACCATCGGCTTGTTGGGCCGGAATGCTCTTTGGGTCCTCGCGCCCATCAGTCTCCTCGCTTCCGAGGGCGCTCTTCCTCCCAAGCGTTCAAGCGCTTCTGGGCGTACGCCGCCAACTCTGCGTCTGAGTTGCATGACAATGCTTCTAGGCGCGACCTCGCCTCCCGCGTGCCGATGTCGGCGAGCGCCCACGTACACTTCCGCGCCAGTGCGTGACTGTCATCATAGTCGAGATAGGCGTGCTTTACGACTGCGGCCCGGGACAACGCATCGATGCTGCGGGGGTCGCGCAACCGCTGAAGATGGCCAGCAACGTCCTCGTGACGAGTGTGCCAGGGCGTGATCAGTATCTCGCAGAGGGTCGGTACGTCATGCTCTGAGATTCCCCCTATGTTCGCCAGCAAAAGTGCGCACTCCACCTCGACCGGATCCCGGCTCTGCAGCGCGTGGCGCATTACCTGGGCGGCAATGCCGGGCTGACGTGGATCGAGCCCCGCTCGCCTGCTGAATTCCTCCAGAGAGACGCGGTTCAGCGCAAGGTCAAAGACTAGTTGACGTTGCTCAGGGGTCATTCATGGCTCCACGTCGGAGTGCGGTGATCATCGCTCCCGAGGCTGCCCAACGGCTGGCCGATGTGCCGCCGCACCGGGCGCGATGGGTTGGTAACGGGTGAAGTGGGAGCGGTCGGCACCATCGGCTTGTTCGGCATCTTGGTCAACGAGAACGCGGACGTCGCAGTTCCAGGCTTTGCTGGCAGCTCGCGTTCGTCTGGGCTCGTCGCCGTCGTGGTCATGTCGCTCGCTGTCCGTCGTTTGCCGCTCGTCGCTCGTGTTCCGCTGTCTGTCGCCACCCGCCGCTCACCGCCCGTCGTCGTGCCTCGTCGCTCGCTGCCCAACCGCTCCGCTGCCTGGTTCAGCCCCCGCCCCCGACAGCCCCACATACTTGCCCTGGAGGGCGATATGCACCCCGTCCGCGCGGTAGTCAGTGAGGATCACGTCCGCGGTGTCTGACAACTGCGAGTATGTGAGCGAACGGTAGCTCTGCCGTGTAGGAGCCGACCCTTCGCGCTCTGGTCGTTGGGCCGTGAGTCCGTGGGGGTCGTCGTGGTCAGGGGTCCCAAGGACGCTGAACGCATCCTCCACCGACTTGATCCCCGATAGAAGTTGGTTGAGTCGACGCTTCTCCTCCGGAGAGATAACGGCAAACAGTTGATCTCGCTTGGACTCGGGGGCCGCGCCTCCGCAGAACGGGCAGTGGTAGATCCGCAAGTACGCCTTGCCGGCTTCATCACTGCGAAGGCTGGGATACTCGAAGTTGTACTCGTTCAGTTTGGGGTCGAATACGATCGGGGACCGCGGATCGTCGGCAGCGTGCGATAGATAGTCGCAGGCACACGGCCGTTCGGTCACGGAAGCAAAGGTCGGCTTCGTCATCGGATCACCACCATCTGCGCGGCCCGACGGCCAAAACGGGTCTCACCGACGGATTCGCTCCGCAGCCCGATCGCTGTCTTCCGGCTGCCGAACGGCTGGCCGATGTGGCGCCGCAATGGGTGAAGCGGGTTGACGGTGGGTGAACTGGGAGCGGTCGGCACCATCGGCTTGTTGGACACGCCCGGCGCCGGCATGGGCTTCGAGGCAGCCGCCCGCCGTGGTTCGTCGTCGCTCGCCGTCGCCTGGACCGTGGTCACGCCGCTGTCCTCCTTGGCCGTCGTCGCCGCTCGTTGTCCGTTCACCGCGGCCCGTGTCTTGCTCTTTCGTAACCCGTTGTTCGTTACCCTATTGGCTGTCCAACGATACTGCCGTTCAGCGGTGCCCGGGCGAGAGCGCCGCGATCGACGCGCCCTTCCGTTGCAATGGCGGGTCGGACAGCGAATGCCGCGCGTCACTTGTCCAGCCACTCAACGTCCATTGCCCACTCGCCATCTTCTCCTCGGCGATCTTCATCTCGAAGGAGAAATCTTCCCCGCGCCCGCAACACGGAATCCGCAGACACTGCCGGGCGGCTGCCGCGCATCGCTGCCTCAACGCCAACTCCGGCGACCGGTACGAGACGATAGATTGGGGAGGGGGCGTCGGCATCGTCGTCCAACTCAAATGCATGCGGACTTCCGTGAAAGTCGGCGACTCCACCGAGAACGCCGTCGCAGTAGTCAACTGTCCCATAAACGCGCTCTCGCATTGGGTCTCCCGATCGGCTGTCCAACGGCTGGCCGATGTGCCGCCGCAGTGGGTGCAGCGGGTTGGTGATGGGTCGATTGGGAGCGGCCGGCACCATCGGCTTGTTGGGCACGCTCCACGTCGGAGACACCTCTAACGCGGCGATACCGAGGGCTATTGACAGACTCTCTCGGTCGCCGCTCGTTGCCTCATCCAGGCGCCTGCTCGTCCTCACGCCGCTGCCCCGCCAGCCCCCCGTTGCTCGTATTTTGCGTCCCGTCACGTGCTCCCTCGAGGCCAGTCGTCCGTTCTCACGCGACCTATCCGTGGTCTCGATGCTGCCCAGCGTCCCGGCGTTCAACATTCTCTTACGTCGACGGGAGAAACTCCGTTCAGGCCGGTCGCTGCGGCCCACCGGGGGATTCATTGAATGAATTCCGGGGGATCTGCCTCAATCGTCAGGACATCGCCCGACTGCACTTCGATCGAATAGCAGTTGTTACAATCTCTCCACTGACGATTGATGAATATCGATCTACCCCAAGGGTATTCGGCTGGCACGATCAGTTTGCGGAGGCCTCGCCAATTGATCTGGCAAGGTGCTGCATTGTGACGAGGTTCTACGAACGCGAGCACGTGCACAGTACAGGTTCTATTCTCCCAATCAACACGCAGTTCCTTGAGGACCGCATCGTGCAGGGGCCAGTCTTCAAATGGCATCCGGGTTTCCTTGGCTACCCAACGGATGGCCGCTGTGCCGCCGCATCGGAGCAAGTGGGCGTTCATTGGGCGGAGCGGGAGATGTCGGCTCCATCGGCTTGTTGGGCGGCACTTTGACCTAGGGTATCGGCGAACGTCGTCTGCAGTGCAAGGGTGAGGTCGTCAGGGTTCGCCCCCGCAGCCGTCGCAAATCCTCCAAAAGCCTCGAGGCCGCAGAAGGCGTCATCGCCCCATCCTCGCGGGTAGGTGGCGCAGATGACCGCGCGGGTACTCGCGACTTCACGGTCAACGAGGTTGGTGTCTCGCCCCTTGATCGAGGCCCAACACGCAACGCGCGCCCGTTCAAGGTCCTCGTCTGAAATGGCAAGATCAAGATACTGAGTGGCGACCGCAAGTGCCTCGCGAGCCGTCGCGGACAGTTCCAAGGAGCTGCATACGCCGATATAGAATCGCTCGATCGTATCGAACTCGCGCCCCAGGTCCAGCCGCAGTTCAAGGTCTTCCAATGTGTCCCGGTAGTTCATGTCTGTCTGCCCAACGGCTGGCCGATGTGCCGCCGCATTGGGTAAAGCGGGTTGGCGACGGGTGGAGTGGGGGCGGTCGGCACCATCGGCTTGTTGGGCACGCCACTCATGGTGTGTGGATATGCCACGGTTCGTTCATCGAGCAGCATCACGGCTGGCCCGTCACGGCCGATTCCTTGTAGACCCACGCGCCGCTCCAGACATCACTGCGCGACTCGAATTGTCACGTCGACGCTCCAGAACGCCCCGTTCTGCGTGTCCCTGCGGGGGTCTGTTATGTCTTCGACGCCGGGAATCGTCCTTATCTGCTCGACGATCATGTCCGCTCCCTTTTGCTCGTCCATCGGTGCCGGCCCCCACATCCAACTCACCGGGATACGGACGCGCTGCCCTCGTCCACGATCGGGGGCTGACAGGGGCTCTCCAATCGCGAAGAACTTCTCCGCTATCGTCGACGGCTCGACCATCCACCCGGCGGCATGAGCCTCAATGTCGAGTTCGGCTTCGACCTGAAGAACTCTGACGACGCGGAGCAACTGCTCCTTTAGTCCAGAGAGTGTGGCCGTCGCCTTCTTCATCTCAACCACGTGCCTGCTCGGTAGACGCGAGTTCAGAACCGTTGCCTGCCGAGGCTGCCCAACATCGCAATCGGTAGTATCCCGACTGCATATCCCCATAAAGGTAGTGTTATGCAGCCGCTGCCTATCTCCCTAACACCGCAGCCGCCGGTCCCCCGGCTGCATATCCACATAAAGCGAGCGTTACGCAGCCGCCGGAACGTGTCAACGAATTTGACCCGATCCTCGTCCCCGTTGAGTGCGCACCTCCCGACTGCGCCGACTCGTACGCCCGCTCCCCCGCTTCCCCGCTCCCCCGAAGGCCCCATCCCCCGATGTCGAGCGCTCGACATCCCGATGACGAGCGCTCGACATCCCATCCACCCCATCCTCCCTCTCTCCCACCTCGCTCTCCCACCTCACTCTCCCACCCCGCTCGCCCGCCTATCCCCGCTCGTCAGCCCGGCTTCCCCTTCGCGAGCTTCTTCGCGTAGCCCGTCAGCGCCGCGCCCAGGTCGGCGAACTGCCGCTCCTCGATGCGCCCGAGGCTCCATCTCTCCCCGCGGCACTGCACCGCCACGTTGCCGAGCCCGCTTCCGCCGAACACCCGCCGCAGCGCCAGCACGCCCGGCGCGTCGGTCCCCGCGCGGCCCTTCGCGCTCTTCTTCTTCCGCGCGACGTCGCGCATCTCGTCGAAGCTCAGCGACGTGAACAGCACTCGCTTCTCCCCCACATCGATCTTCGTCTTCGCCAGGTCGATGCGGACCCTCGGAAGCTCCGTCCCCGACTCGGCCTCCAGGTAGTCGATCAGGAGCGCGAGCTTCCGCACCCCGTACTTCCGCTCGTCGTCGGCGTTGAAGTGCCTCGCGACCCGCACTCCGTCGCGCACCGTGGAGAGCGCCACGCCGGGGAGGACCGCCGCGAGAAACGCCTTCGCCGTCTTGTACCCGCCCGCGATGAACAGCGGCGGCTCGCTGTGGAGCAGCGAGTCGAGCGCCTCGTACGCGGCGTCCCAGCCGCCGAGCTCGGTGCCCTGGGCCTCGTGAAAGGCCTTCAGCAGCGCGTCGTAGCGCGCGAGCATCGCCTTGTTGACGAGCACCGCGGGCACGCGCGGCGTCTTCGCCCGGCTCGTGGTGGTCGCCTTCGCGCGCGTCGCGGGCGCTCGTGCCGTGGAGACCCTGCGCGCCTTCCCCGATGCCTTCGTCGTCGCCATGGCCTGGGATGCTACATCCGCCGAGAGGCCGATCGAGAGCACCAGACGGTTCGACCGAGAGCCCACCCAGGCCCTCCCAATGCGGCCTCGCCCGGAGGGGAGCGACCGACCACGTCCTCAGTCCGCGGCCTCGCCCGGAGGGGAGCAGCCAGGCACGTCAGCCTGGTGTGGTTCCCCAATCGTTGACGTCGCTCGTAGCGACGAAGACGCATTGGGCTGACGTGGTCACTCGCTCCCCTCCGGGCGAGGCCGCATCGGGCTGACGTGGTCGGTCGCTCCCCTCCGGGCGAGCCCGCATTGGGAGGGCCTGGGCGGGCTCTCCCGCCTACCGGGGACCCGCCCCCGCGGCTTACCCCACCAGCGAGCCCCGCGAGTTTCTCCGCTCCGGGCCCAGCATCACCTCGTCCAGCTCCAGCGCGTGGCGCAGCGCGTGGCGCAGCCCGAAGCCCGCGACCACCAGCAGCGCCGGCAGCAGCAGGAAGATCACCGCGCTCCTCCCGAGGGTGAACACCAGCCAGTCGTACGAGCCGTGCACCATCACCGCGACCATCAGCCCGGCCGCCCACCACCGCGGCGCGTGGCGTCTTCGCACGAAGCGCGACCGCCCGATGAAGTAGCCCATGAGCCCCGACGCGATGGCGTGCATCGGCACCGCGGTGAGCGCCCTCACCAGCCCGAGCACCACGTGTTGCGCGTCGGTGTGGGTGCTGGTCTCGTTGCCGCACATGGCGGAGATCCACGGCACGGCGCAGATGGCGTTGGCGAAGGCGCCGGAGACGAAGAGGAGGTTCTCGAAGAGGCCGAAGCCCAGCGACACGGCGCCGGTGTAGAGCACCCCGTCGGTGTACTCGTCGAAATACCTACGGCGGTAAGGCACCGCGAGCACCACCGCGAGCTTGGCGGCCTCTTCGGGCAGCGCGACCACCCCGTAGGCGTCGAAGAAGCGCGCTCCCGCCAGCGACCACGGCCCCAGCAGCCGCTTCAGTGCGACCTCCGCGAAGAACACCGGGACGCACGCGAGGGCGCCCAGCACCACGGCGCGCACGACCTCTCGCTTGGGCTCAGGGCGCCACCGGTCGGCGTAGCGGAAGACGAGCAGCAGCAGGGCCACCGGGAGGACGGCGACGACGAAGCCCAGGACTTCGAACCAGAGCGAGGACCACACGGCGGCTACGGAGCAGTCTAGGACGGGGGCGGCGGAGCGGGAGGCGCTCTCAGGCCAGGTTCACGTGGAAGATGCGCTGGCCCATGAGCAGGGCGTCGCCGTGGTTGAGGGCGCGGGTGCCGCGGATGCGGGCGTAGGTGCCGTTCGAGCTCTTGAGGTCGACCAGGAAGACCTGGGGGCCGATGGCGAGGAGCTGGCAGTGGAGGCCAGAGATCCAGCCGTCGTTGGGGAAGCGCACGTCCGAGCGGGAGCGCCCGAGGGTGAGGCCCGTCGGGGGAATGGCCAGCGGGAAGAGCGCCTTGTCGACGTCGCGGCCCACCACCAGCGAGAGGTAGCCCACCGCGTCGGGAGAGACCATCACCCCGGGGGGAGGCCGGTGGTCGAAGCGGAGGATGATGCGCCCCAGGCAGAACTGGTCGCCCTCCTGCAACTCGATGCGCTGGTTGGGAGCGACGCGGGCGTAGACGCCGTTGCGCGATCCCTCGTCGCGCACCCACGCCGCGCCGCCCTTCACGATCACCGTGGCGTGGCGGCTGGAGAGCAGGTTGTCCTCCGCGAAGATGCCGCCGACCTCGCGCCCGATGAGGTTGTCTCCCTCGTTGAGGGGCATCTCCCCCTGCTCGCTTCCATCGAGCTGGGTCACCATCAGCCGGGGGCGGTTGATGCCGAGCGCGCCGCGCACCTCGGTCATGTTCTCGAGCGGAACGTCCTGGTGGAAGGAGGGCTGCTGCGGAGGAGGCCATGCGCCGCCGACCGGTCCGACCGTGGCGGCGCGGGGGCGAGAGGCGGGCACCGGGGCCGGACCGCCCGGGAAGCTGTTGACCCCCGGCATCGCCGTCATCGGGCGAGCGAGGGGAGGCGCCCCGGGAGGCGCGGCGAAGGGGTTGTTGAGCGCGGCGAAGGGGTCCGCCGGGGGCATCGGCTGCGAGCGCGCCGTGGAGGCGTAGGGATCGCTCGGAGCCACGTTGGCGAAGGCATCGCCGCCCGAGCCGAAGGGGTCGGACGACGCGAAGGGATCGCCGCTGCCATAGGCCGGCACCGGGGGAGGACCCATGGGAGGCATCGCCACGGGAGGAGGCATCCCCACCGGGGGCGGTCCCATGGGCGGCACCGGCGGAGGCATGTTGACGGGCGGAGGCACCGGGGCCATGCCCGATCCGAAGGGGTTGGGCGCCACCGGGGGCGGCGCTCCGAAGCCACCGACCGGGGGAGGAAAGCCCGCGGGCATGGCGCTCACCAGCGGAGGAAAGCCGCCCATGGGAGGAGGCATCGCGGCAGGACCCGAAGGGGCGACCGGAGGCGGCGCGGCGCCAGGGAGCGGCGGCATCGCGCCCAGCAGCGGAGGCGGACCACCCATCGGAGGCGGCGCGCCCGCCAGCGAGGGCGGAGGACCGTGGGGAGAGGACGGCGGCGGCGATCCGAAGCCCGGGGGAGCGCCCATGGCCCCGAGGCCCGGAGGCGCGCCGAGGGAGGGCATCGGACCGAGCAGCGGCCCACCGGCGGACGAGGGCGGAGGCCCCAGCGGCGCCGAGGGGTTGTGCTGGTTGGACGAGAGCGACGGAGGCGCGTTGAGCGGCGCCGGGCCACCACCGAAGGAGGGCGGACCCATCGGCGGACCCAGCGGAGCAGGCCCCGGAGGTCCACCGGCAGGGCGGGGCGCGCCCAGGGGAGGCGGCGGTTGAAGCCTCGGCGGGGCGCCGAGGGGAGGCGGGCGACCGGCGCTACCCCGGCCGTGCAGGTCGGTGCCGCAGCCCAGACAGAACCGAACGTCCTCGGGGTTTTCCTTGCCGCACCGCGGGCAGGTGATGTTCACCGAAGTTCTCCCGACACCGCCATCGTTTGCCGCTCCGCCGCGCGCATCACGCTCGGGGGCGCAACTTCCCACAGCCCCGCGGGGCGTGTCCAGCCTCGGCGTGAGGCGGTGGTGCTACAGCCTGCGCGAACGCTGGGGCTCGCGCTCAAGGGCTCGCGCGGCCCCCTTCCCCGCTGCCGCGCGCCCTACCCCCGCCTCGGGGGCAGGGCTCAGGGGATCGAGGACGCGTGCTCGAACGGGCACCGCGGAAGCCTGCCAGTACGATCTCTCTGTCGGCAGCCCCCTGAGCCCTGCCCCCGAGGCGGGGGTAGGGCGCGCGGCAGCGGGGAAGGGGGCACTCCCCACGCCGCGCCGCTCAGTCCGAGGGGATGCCCGCGGGGCAGACGTTTCCCGCGGCGGGCATCGAGGGCACCACCCGGATCACCGCGCCCTGCGACGAGGCGGAGGTCACCGCGGCGCCGGCCACCCTCCCGGGGAAGCTGTGAGGCGCCAGCTCGTTGGGGAGCGACCAGGTCGCGCCACGGGCCGTCACGATGGTCAGCGAGTAGCGCCCCGAGGGAAGGCCCCGGTCTCCCGCGCAGCGAGAGCCAGGAGGGAGCGGTCCTGCGGCGGCCGCGATGGGGGCCGGGAGCTTCGGCACCACCGCCGCCCAGTCTCGCTCGGGGTTCGAGCCTCGGATCTCGAAGGCCACCGGAGGAAACACCACCCTCACCGAGGGCTGCACCACCGGAGGCGCAGGGGAGGGGCGCACGATGCTGGCGAAGTCCTGCAAGCCCGTGTTGGGGGCCACGCTGCCGAAGATCACCACGGGAACGGTTCCGGGCGCGCGCTCGGGCTGGTTGAGCGCGCTCACCACGCGGGCGAGGGCGAGCGGGTCGGGCGAGGCCGAGGAGAGCACCGCGCGCTCCTCGGCGTTGGGCTCGTGGAGCTTCACCATGATGGCGAGCGGAAACACCCACGGAAAGCGGAGCACCGGGGGCTCTCCGCCCGCGAGGTTGGGGGCGAAGAGGGTGGGGTGCTGCGCCCGGTAGACCGTCCCCAGCGCGAAGGAGATCGGGTTGCCGAAGAGCACCCCCGCGTTGGCCGCGGGCTGCACCTCCGCCTCGGGCAATCCACCGTTGAGGGTGAGCGTGGGAAGCGCCCCGAGGAAGCCCAGCACGTCCGTCGCAGGCACGTTGCTGGGGAGCTCATAGGCCCTGGACTCCGGAGCGCTGAAGCCGGTGCGGGACGCGTAGGTCACCTGCGCGGCGCCAGGGGCCGATGGGCGTGGCTCGAAGGCGACGGGGGTGAGGGTCTGTCCCCGGTCGGGGGGCGAAGGGCTCACATGGAAGATCGGGCGGTCTTCGGTGATGGGCGCACCGAGGAAGACCGTGACGTCGCTGGTGACCGCGCCCGTCTCCGGGAGGGTGTATCCGCCATTGCCGTTGGGCACGCCGACGGGGATGTTGATGAAGGTCGGAACGGCCGCCCTGGGGTCGAGCACGGCGCCGCCGCCCACGTCTCCCCGCACGGGCTGGCTCCTCACTCCATAGATGGGATGGAATCCGGTGCGTTCATCCCTGTTGGAATAGAAGGCCCTCAGCTGATAGACGCCCGCGGCGGTGATGTTGGGAAAGACGAAGGGCACGCTCGCCCTCACCGCGCCCCCCGCGGTGGGGATGAGAGAGCGGAAGACCTGGGATGCGGGGAGGGTCTGCACCGACTCGGCGGTGGTGGCGAGTCCCTGCGGGGGCGGAGGGTTGTCGGCCCGGAAGAGCAGCAGCACCACGCGGCCGAGGGGTGTTCCCTCGCGGTCGAGGGAGGGGGCGGGGCCCTCGTAGAGGAGGGTTCCTTCGATGCGGGCGAGGGGGGCGTTGTGGTTGGGAAAGCCGTCCTCGCGGTCGCGGTCGAGCGGCGCGTCGCCGCAGCCGAAGGCGGCGAGGAGGAGGGGAGCGAGGAGCAGCGTTCGGGGGCGGTTCATCTCACATCGCTCCAATCAATACCGGAAGGCGACCGTGGCCATCACCCGGGCCCCGATGGGGGCGCCGAAGGGGTGCTGACGGGCGCGGTTGTCCGTGAGGTTGGTGCCGCTGACGCCGAACTCCAGCCGGTCTCGGAGCGCGCGATATCCGACACGCCCATTCAAGAGGAAATACGTGTCCATCGCATAGGAGGTGTAGATGACCCCCCTCGCAACGTCGAAGTCCTGCTCTCTCCACACCTGAGAGGAGACGAGGTTGCCGGTGAGCTCCACGTCGAGGCCGAAGGCGGTGCGCACCTGGGCGCCCAGGTTGAGCTTGTGCCTCGGCGTGCGCTGGTCTCCCTCGCGGAGCGTGCCCGACTGCTGCTGGGTGTACGCGAAGGTGTAGTTGGCGAAGAGGTCGAGGCCCTCGATGGGGGAGGCCCGCACCGCCGCCTCGACGCCGTACATGGACGTGGCGAAGGGGTCGTTGGCGAAGCGGAAGCGCCCGACGTCCACCAGGCCGCCCGGGTTGCTGGCGCCGGGGAGCGGGTTGAACAGCACGTTGGTGAGCTCGATGAGGTCGACGCCTCGCATGAAGAAGGCGCCGAGCTCGTACTGGAAGCGGTCGCTGGTCTGGTCCTGCCAGCCGAGGTCGACGGAGATGGCGCTCTCGGCGGAGAGGCGCTGCTGGCCGTTGTTGAACACCTCGCCGCCCTGCCCCTGCACCGCGATGCCGGGCACCGGCGAGGGGTTGGCCAGGTCGAGGTAGAGCTCGAGCATGGTGGGCGTGCGGAAGGAGGTCGCCCCGGTGAGTCGAAGCGCCCTCCTCGGGGTGGGCTTGTAGATCAGCGCGAGGCGGGGAGAGAGCACCGGGGAGTCGAGCACCGGGTGGCGGTCGACGCGCAGCGACGCGGTGGTCGAGAACCAGCTGGTGAAGCGCGCCTGCGCCTGCACGAAGCCCGCGAAGTGGTGCAGCAGGTGGTCGGCGTCGAGGAAGGAGAAGGAGATGTGCTTCGCGCGGTAGCTGCCGCCGAGGGTCAGGTCGAAGGGGATGCTCCCGAGCTGGAAGCCGCGCTGGTAGCGGGCCTCCACGTCGATGATGTCCTGGGTGAACTGGGTGTTGATCGGAGGCGTTCCGATGCGCTGCAGCACCTCGCCGGAGGTGCCCTCGACGTGGTTCATGAAGGCGCGCGCGGTGAAGCCCCCGACGTTCAATTGCAGGTGCGGCTGGATGAAGGAGATGTCCGTCCAGAAGCGCCGCAGCGGGCCGATGGCGTTGAACCAGATGGTCCCGGTGGAGGCCGCGAGTCCGCCCTGGAGGGAGACATGGCGGGAGAGCTGGGAGCGCAGGTCGAGGTCGGCGTGGAGGTTCTGGAGCGAGAGGTTGAGGTCGCCCGCGCCGATGCGGTAGGCGAGGTCCGTCGCAGGCACCAGCCGGCCGAAGGTCTGCCCCTGCTCATAGCCGACGCCGGTGCGATACCCGACGCTGCCCGAGCGCCCGCTGTGGGTGATGGCGGTGCGAAACACCCCGCCGTTGCCGGCGCCCACGGCGACCGAGCTGCGCCCCTCGCCGGGGGTGCGGGTGATGATGTTGACGACCCCGGAGTAGGCGTCCGCGCCGTAGAGGGCCGAGCCGGGGCCGCGGATGACCTCGATGCGCTCGATCTCCTCGGGGTTGACCGGCAGCAGCGACCAGAGGGTGACGCCGATGAAGTCGAGGTAGACCGAGCGCCCGTCGATGAGCACCAGCACCCGGTTGGAGAGGCGGCGGTTGAAGCCCCGGATGCCCACCTGCTGGTCGCTGTTGTCGAGCGACATCACGTCGACGCCCACCGCGCGGCGCAGCATCTCCGCGACGTTGGTGAGCCCGGAGAGGCGGATGTCCTGCGCGGTGATGACCGTGGTGGCGTTGGGAGAGTCGAGCGGGCTCTGGGCCGTGAGGGTCGCGGTGACCACGCGCTCCTCGTAGGTGTCCTCCGCGCCGCGGGCGGGACCCGCCGCAGGGGCGACCGCCGGTGGCGCCGCGGGGGTCGCGGGCGCGGCGGGTGCGGTCGTCGAGGGCGCTCCGCCGGTGAGCTGCACCAGGGCGTTGACGGCGTTGCGGAGCGCGATGACCTGCTCCGGGGAGAGGGCGCCCAGGGGGATGACCGGGCTCACCGCGGGGGGCGCGTCGGTCGGGGCGGAGGGCGTCGGGCTCGGAGGGGTGACCGTGGTGGCTGCGGCGCGGCGACGCTGCTCGAGATCGCGGAGGGTCTGCTCGACCTCGGCCCGGTCTTCGACATCCCCCTGGAGGTATCGCTGGTAGTAGTCGATGGCCCGATCGACGTCTCCCAGGTCGGAGTACGCCCGGGCGATGTTGAAGAGCACGTTGACGTTGGGGAGGATGGCGTAGGCCGCCTGGAACTCCTCGATGGCGCGCACGTACTGGCGCTGCGTGACGAGGTCGAGGCCCGCGCGGAAGTGGCGTCGCGCGTCGGCGCGCTCGTCGGCGTGGGCGGCTCGGGGGAGGGCGCCGAGGGCGGCGGCGAGGCTGACTGCGAGGAGGATGCGGTTGCGCGTGTTCACCGGCGTCTCGTGCGGCGGGAGGGAGGAGCCTGAGGTCCCCCGACAGGACCGCCGCGGACGGTACCCCCTACGCGGCGTCGGAGGGAAGGCGCTCGCGACTCACGGCTCGCGACTCACCTCCGCAGCGCTCGCTCCACCAGCGGGATGCGGTCCTGCCCCCAGTAGAGCTCGGTGCCGTCGACCACCCAGGTGGGCGCCCCGAAGACCCCGGCGCTCTCCGCGTGCTTCGTCGCGTCGACCAGGGCCTTCTTCACCTCCGGGTCGTTGGTGCGCGCCAGCACCTGCGCCGCGTCGTCTCCCAGGTACTCCGAGAGCACGGCCTCGTCGCCGATGTCCCGCCCTTCGGCCCAGTACGCGCGAAACACCGCGTCGCGGAAGGCGTCTCGCCGCGCCTCGGGGAGCGCGATGTAGGCCCGCAGGGCCTTGATGCTGTTCACCGGAAAGATCGCCGGGAAGCTGAGCGGCACTCCCCAGAACTCCGCCCAGCGGTTCATGTCATCAAAGTAGTAGCGCCGCTTGGCGTCGCTCCATGTATTGAGGGGCACCAGCTCCTGTCCGATGGACTTGAAGAGCCCGCCGAGCAGCATCGGCCGCCACACCAGCGTCGCGCCGGTGCGCTCGGCCAGCGCCTTCGCCTGCGTCGCGCCGAGGTACGCGAAGGGCGATGAGAAGTCCCAATAGATTTCGAGCGTGTGTGCCATGGAGGGTTCCTTGGTGGATGGGGAGAGGTAGCGCTCGGGGGTGAGTCCCTCGACGAAGTGCGCGCGGTCCTGTCCCCAGTAGAGGGCGGCGCCGTCGATCACGTAGGCGGGCGCGCCGAAGATGCCCAGGGCCACCGCCTGATCGGTCTCCCTCCTCAGCGCGTCGCGGAGCGCGTCGCCGGAGAGCGTCGCGAGGACTGCGTCGGCGTCGTGGCCCGCGGCGGCGAGCACGTCGCGCATCGTGGCGGGGTCGGAGATCTCCCGGTTGTCTACCCAGTAGGCGCGGAAGAAGCCGTGGATGACCGCCGGGTCGCAGCCCGTGGCCAGCGTCGCCCGCAGCGCCTCCACCGAGCGCATCGGGTGACCCGGGGGCATCCGAAGCGGGGCGTCGAACTCGCGGGACCAGCGCTTGAGGTCGTCGGCGTTGTGCTTCGCCTTCTGCGGCGAGAGCGTGGCGAAGAGCTTCTGCGGCGTGGCGTTGGCGCGGAAGACCCCGCCCAGCAGCATCGGGCGCCAGCGGAGCTCGTCGCCGGTGCGCCGCGCCAGGGACTCCACCTGGGTGCTCGCCAGATAGGCGTAGGGGCAGGTGTAGTCGAACCAGAAATCGAGCCGCCGCGGCATTCTCGAAGGAGAACACCGGGCGGGGGTGTCGGGTCAACGCCCGATGGTATGGTTCGAGGGTGGCGGAAAAAGATTACTACGGGCTGTATGTTCAGGAGCGCCGCACGCTCTCGCCCTTCGCGCTCGGCGGTCAGGACCTCGGGGTCCCGTATCGCGACGAGCTGATCGCGAAGATCGACGAGCAGCTCTCGGCGGGGCGCTCGGTGATGCTCGTGGGCCCGCCGGGAGTGGGCAAGACCGCCGTGCTCCAGGGGGTGCACGCCGCGAGAATCGCCCGCGGCGAGGGCGGCATCGTGCGCGTCTCGACGATGGACCTGCTCAGCGGCACCCACTACCTCGGCGACTGGCAGTCGAAGCTGCGCGCGTGGGTGCGCCAGTCGAGGGAGCGCAACGAGGTGCTCTTCTTCACCGACGCGTGGAACCTCAACACCGCCGGCGCCTCGGACACCTCCACGGACAACGTGCTCGACGCGCTGCGGCCCATGCTCGACGCGGGCGAGCTCGCGGTGGTGATCGAGCTCAACGTCGAGCGCATCCGCACCATGGACCGCATCCCGGGCTTCACCCGGCTCTTCCAGCGCTTCGACGTGCCCGCGCTCGACCCCGCGCAGGTCGACTCGGTGCTGCAGCGCGTGGCCGAGGGGGCGGGACGAGAGGTCGACGAGGGAGTGCGCCGCGCGATGGTGCAGCTCACGTCGCGCTTCCTCCGGGCGCAGCTCCAGCCGGGGCCCGCCCTCGGGCTGCTCCAGTGGATCCTCGAGCAGCCCGACCTCAGGGACGAGGAGCTCACCCCCGCGCTGGTCGAGTCGGCCTTCGCGAGGCGCACCGGGCTGCCGTCGTTCATCGTGTCGCGCGCCGTCACCAAGACCGCGAGCGAGGTGCGCGCCTGGTTTCAGGAGCGCCTCGTCGGGCAGCGGGCGGCCATCGACGCCATGGTCGAGGCCATCGCGCTCTACAAGTCGGGCCTCCACGACACCGGGCGCCCCATCGGCACCTTCCTCTTCGTGGGCCCCACCGGCGTCGGCAAGACCGAGCTCGCCCGGCTGCTCGCGGAGTTCGTCTTTGGCAGCCCCGACCGGCTGCTGCGCTTCGACCTCTCGGAGTTCAAGGACTACCACGCCTTCGAGCTGCTGCTCGGCTCGCCGCGCCGCAAGGACGCCCCCGCCCGGCTGCTCGACCCGGTGCGCGCGCAGCCCTTCCAGGTGGTGCTCCTCGACGAGCTCGAGAAGGCCCACCCCAACCTCTGGGACCTGCTGCTGCCGCTGCTCGACGAGGGCCGCATGAGCACCCCCGACGGCGACGCGGTGGACTTCCGCAACACCATCGTCATCGCCACCTCCAACGTCGGCGCCCAGGAGTCGACGCGCTCCGTCGGCTTCGGCGACCGCGCGGGAGACGAGCGCGAGGGGCGCATCCGCCAGGCGCTGGAGACCTCCTTCCGGCCGGAGTTTCTCAACCGCTTCCAGCACGTGGTGGTCTTCCACTCGCTGTCGCTGCTGGAGCTTCGCACCGTCGCCCGCTTCGAGCTGGCGCGGGTGCTACAGCGCGAGGGCATCGTCGCCCCGGGGCTCACCGTCGACGTCGACGACGACGCGCTCGACCTGATCATCCGCCAGGGGGTCGACGCCCGCTACGGAGCCCGGGCGCTGAAGCGGGAGATCCAGAAGCGGCTGGTGCTGCCCATCGCCATGACCCTGATGGAGCAGGCCGTCTCTCCCGGGGCGATCCTCCGGGTGACGGTGCGCGAGGGGGCCATCCGGGTGCGGGTGCTGGAGACCGAGGCCTCCCGGGCGCACCGGGCGAGCTTCGTCCCCGCGCCGAAGACCGACCCCCGGGTGCTCGACCGCGCGGCGCTGCGAGAGCAGCTCACCCAGGCGGAGGCCTCCTTCAACGGGCTGATGGAGACGGTGCAGCTCTCCGTGGCGCTCGACCGTCGGGCCGAGCTGCTGAGCGCCCGAGACGCGCCGGGCTTCTGGAGGGACGCCGCCAGGGCCTCGGCCAACGAGCACGAGCTCCAGGTGTTCTCCGAGCTCATCGACCGCGTCGAGGCCCTGGAGGAGCGCGTCGCCGGGGCGCGAGACGCCCTGGAGAAGGGCGCGTCGCGGCGGGCGCTGGAGGGCGCCGCGCAGGAGGTGAGGGCCCTGGAGGACGCCCTGCGGAGCGCGCGCAGGGAGCTGGTGGTGCTGGGCCCGACGGGCCGCGCCGACGCGCTGGTGGAGTGCCGGGTGGTGGGCTCGACCGGGCCGGAGATGCGCGACCGCCTCGCGGAGATGTACGTCGCGTGGGCGAAGCACCGGGGCTTCTCCGTGACCTGGTGGAGGGACCCGCTGGAGGACGACGAGTCGTGGCTGCTGGGGGTGCGAGGCCCCTACGCCTTCGGGCTGCTGCGCGGCGAGGCGGGGCTCCACCGGCTGCGCCTCTCCGGCAGCGCGGAGAGCCCCGGGCGGAGGGTGGTGGCGGCGGTGCGGGTGGCCCCCTGCGAGGCGGGGCACTCGGTGGTGGCCACCCGGGACGGAGAGCGCAGCGTGAAGGGGCAGGGGCGCTACGGCAGCAAGGTGCGCTCGGTGGTGGAGTTTCGCGCTCCCAGCGGGGCGAGGCTGACGCTGCAGAACGAGCAGTCGGCGACGGAGAACGCCGCGGTCGCGGGAGAGCTGCTGGCGGCGCTCTCGGTCGCGGTGGAGGCGCCCGAGGAGGTGGTGCGTCGCTACGACGCCGCGCCTCCGCTGGTGCGAGACGCGGTCACCGGCTGGGTCTCCGGGAGGCCCGACGCGCTGGGTCCGAGGGGCCTCGACGCGCTGCTGGTGCGGCGGGTCGACGCGCTGGCGCTGGAGGACGGCCAGGCCCCGGAGCTCAGCGACGGCCGGGACAGCCTCGTGGGGCTGCCGAGGAATTGAGCGAGCGCCAGCGCCCGCCTTACCCGATCGGGTAAGGTGGGCGCCCGGGCGGCTACTCTCGGGTGAGGGTGGGGGTGGAGGTCCCGACGAGGGCCGGGGAGAGGACGCTGACGCGGCCGACGCCGCCGACGCCGCCGCGGGCGCGGTTGCAGGACGCCACGCCGGAGGAGCCGCCCCGGGCCGCGACCAGGCTGGTGCCCGCGCTGACCGAGGTGGTGGCGACCAGCCGGATGCCTCCGCCCGCGCCGCCTCCGCCGCCGCCCATGCCGCAGCCTCCGCCGCCGCAGGTGTTGTTGCCCCCGGCGCCGTTGCCGCCGTCGCTCAGCACCGCGCCGGTGACGGTGATGGTCGCCGCGCGCAGCACGATGGCTCCACCGCCCGCGCCTCCTGCGCCGGGGCTGCCGCCGTCCTCGTCCGCGCCGCCCTCGCCGCCTGCGCCGCCGAAGAGCAGGCTGGCGCCGAGGTTGATGTTGCCGGCCACCGCGCCGCCGAGGCCGTGCGGGATGGGGCAGCTCTCGGCGCAGGCGCTGCAGTAGTTGGCGCCCGTGTAGACGCCGCCTTCGCCGGTGGTGCCGTAGGCGCCGCCGCCGCCGGAGCCGTCGTCCTGGCCCGCGCCGCCGCCGCCGCCGCCGGAGCCGTTGTTGACGATGTTCGCGCCGCCCACGCCGAGGGCGCCTTCGCCCTGGAAGCCGCGGCCGCAGTGGTAGAGGCACCCGTGGCTCTGCGGGCGGAAGCCTCGCGCGGCCATGGTGACGGTGCCCGCGACGCTGAGCGCCCCGGCCACGTCGACGGCGAGGATGCCGCCGTGGGAGCCGTTCCAGGCAGGGGCGGAGAGCGAGGCCCCGGTGGCGACGGTGAGCGAGCGGAACTCCGTCACCAGCATCACCTGCGCCCTGTCGCTGCCCGCGACGGAGTACTCGTTGGCGAGCGGCGTCGCGAGGGTGAGCGTGCCCGCCCCGACGGCCGCCACGCGGTTGTACTCATGGCGCCCCGCGCCCGCGCCCTGCGTCTGGTGCACGATCACCGACTGGCCCACCACGAAGCTCCCCACCGTGCTGGTGAGGGTGAGCGTGGTGCTCCCGGCGGTGCCCCTCGCCGCGGCGCGCGGCGGGTCGAGCGTCACCGTGGTGGTGATGGTGCGGTCCTCGGTGCCGCCTCCGAACTGGCAGGCGCCCGCCACGCAGGCCGAGCCCGACGCGCAGACGCGGCCGCACGCGCCGCAGTTGCGGACGTCGTTGGTGACGCTGACCTCGCAGCCGTCCACCGCCGCGCCGTTGCAGTCGGCGAAGCCCGCGTTGCACGAGCCGATGGCGCACACGCCCGAGCTGCACGCCGGCGCCGCGTTGGGGAAGGAGCACACCCGGCCGCAGAGGCCGCAGCTCGTGAGGCTGCTGGCGGTGTTCACCTCGCAGCCGTCCGAGGCCGTCGCGTTGCAGTCGGCGAAGCCCGCGTTGCAGGCGTCGAGGGCGCAGGCCCCGGCCACGCACGCGGCCGAGCCGTTGGTGAAGGAGCACGCCCGACCGCACGCGCCGCAGCTCGTGACGGTGGTCTGGGTGTTGACCTCGCAGCCGTTGTTCGCGTCGCCGTCGCAGTTGGCGAAGCCCGCATTGCAGGCGCCGAGGCCGCAGGCGCTCGCGCTGCACAGCGGGGCCGCGTTGGGCCGCCCGGAGCACGCGTTGTTGCAGCTGCCGCAGTGGGCGACGGCGCCTCGGGTGTCGGTCTCGCAGCCGTTGGCGGTCACGCCGTCGCAGTCGCCGAAGCCGGTGTTGCAGCTCCCGATGCCGCACACGCCCGCGGCGCACACCGCGCTGCCGCTGGAGGGCGTCGGGCACACGGTGCCGCAGGCTCCGCAGTGCGAGAGGTCGGTGCGGGTGTTGACCTCGCAGCCGTTGCCGGCGTTGCCGTCGCAGTCCGCGAAGCCCGCGTTGCAGCTCGCGACCCCGCACACCCCGGCGGCGCAGCTCCCGGTGGCGTTGGCCGGGCTGCACGCCATGCCGCAGCCGCCGCAGTGGGCGAGGGCGCTGCGGGTGTCCACCTCGCAGCCGTCGGCGTCCATGGCGTTGCAGTCCGCGAAGCCCTCGGAGCACGCCCCGAGGGCGCAGACCCCCGCGGTGCAGACCGCCGCGCCGTTGGCCGGGGCGGGGCACGCTCCTGCGCACCTGCCGCAGTGGGCGGTGCTGCTGCGGAGGTTCACCTCGCAGCCGTTGGCCGCCATCCCGTCGCAGTCGCCGAAGCCCGTGTCGCAGGACGCGACGGTGCAGGCGCCCGCGGCGCACCCGGCGACCCCGTTGGCCGCCGAGCACGCGGTGCCGCAGGCGCCGCAGTGGCTCGTGGTCACCGCGAGCTCGACCTCGCAGCCGTTGGCCGCGTCGCCGTCGCAGTCGGCGAAGCCCGCGTCGCAGGTGAAGGTGCAGGCGCCCATCGCGCAGGCGTTGCTGGCGTGGGCGCGCGTCGGGCACGCGACGCCGCAGCCGCCGCAGTGGCTGGTGCTGCGGAGGGTGTCGACCTCGCAGCCGTTGGCCGCCATGCCGTCGCAGTCGCCGAAGGGGGCGGTGCAGCGGGCGACGGCGCAGACCCCGGCGACGCAGCCGGGCTCGGCGTTGGGGGCCGTGCAGGCGGTGCCGCAGGCGCCGCAGCTCGCGGGGTTGCGCGCGGTGTCGACGCAGCCCCCGGCGCAGCAGGTGAGGCCCGTCGGGCAGGCCCGCGCGGCGTCGCAGCCGGGGACGCAGACGCTGCCCGTGCAGCGCGTCCCGGCGGGGCAGTGGTCGTCGACGACGCACTGCACGCAGCTGTGGGTGGCGACGTTGCAGCGGCCGCGCTCGGAGCCGAGGCCCCCGTCGGCCGCGCCCGCGTCGGCGCCGGAGGTGACCAGGCAGCCCTGGTCGTCGTGGCAGCCCGCGACGCACACGTTGGTGCCCGCGGCGCAGTGCTGGTCGCTCGGGCAGGTGTCGCGCGAGGGCAGGCAGGCGACGCATCGGCCGCTGGTGGCGTCGCACACGCGAAGCCCCATGGCGTCGTCGGCGCAGTCGGGGTCGGTGCGACAGCCCGTGGCGACGTCCGGCGCGCCGGTGTCCGCCGGGCCGAGGTCGTTGACGACGGCGGCGTCGGTCGGCCCGCCGACGACGCTCTGACCTGTGGAGCAGGCCGCGGCGAGCGCGGCCCAGAGCGCGAGCAGCCCGAGCGAGCGGGCGCGAAGATGATGTAGGTCTCCCATTACAGGGCCGCGTATCAGGGCGCCGGGAGCGCTGCAAGCGACCCGTTGCCGCGGCGCAGCGGCGCGTACTCCGCGGGGGTTGCTGCGCTTTCGGGGAGACGGGGCCGTCGGTTACGTTGGTGTGGATGAAGCGCATCCTCGGCGGTTGTTTCGCGCTGCTGCTCGGCTCGCTGGGCTGTAGTTCAGAGCCGGGCGGTCCGGCGCAGGAGGCGGGCACCGACGCGGCGGCCGACCTCGGGCTCGACGGAGCGACCGACGCAGGGGTCGACGGTGGGGGCGAGGCGGACGCGGGCGATCCCCACGGGGGCCTTCGGCTGCCGCGCTGCGAAGAGAGCGAGCCCGAGGGGGCGACGGAGCCTGCGCCGGTGGCGTCGACGCTGGTGGGGGCGCTGCTGCCGATGGCGACGCGGGCGCTGATGCCCGACACGAGGCCGATGATGAACCCGGTGTCCGAGGCCGGGGAGCGGGCCTACCGGGCGCTCGGCTTCGACCGCTACGCCCGCGGCGCGGCGGTGGCGCGGGAGCGGCGCATGGACCTCGGAGGCCCGGCCTCGACCCCTCCGGCGGCGCGGCGCTCGCTCGCGTGGTTCGTGGCCTTCTCCGACACGCAGCTCGCGGATGACGAGTCGCCCACCCGCTACGGGATGCTCGACAGCCCCGGGGCGCCCGGGGCGGTCCGCCCCCAGGAGGCGTGGCTGCCTCGCGCCATGACGGCGATGAACCGAACGCTGAGGGAGCTCACCCAGGGAGGGAGGGCGTTTCAGTTCGGGGTGGTGGCGGGAGACTGCGCGGACAGCGCGCAGCAGAACGAGCTCCGGTGGTTCATGCAGGTGATGGACGGCGCCCCGGGCATCCACACCGACTCCGGCGAGGACGACGACCCGGTGCCCGGCCCTGGCAACGACCCGAAGGACCCCTTCGACGGCGTGGCCTTCCCCGCGCCCTGGTACTTCGTTCCTGGCAACCACGACGTGATGGTGGTCGGCACCACCGCGCCGACCCCGGCGCAGCGCGCCAGCGCCATCGGGGCGGTCTCCTCCTTCGGCACCCGTGATTACACGACCTGGTATGCCGCTCCCCGTCGCGGCGAGGTGCGAGCGGACCCTGCGCGGCGGCTGCTCGACCGCTCCGACATCGTGAGCGCGCTGCGGGCCGGGGGCGCGACGCCCGGTCCGGTGGGGCACGGCTACCCCGAGGGCGCGGACGTCAGCACCGGGGCCCACTGGACCAGCGACGTGGTGCCCGGGCTGCTGCGCGTGCTGGCGCTCGACACCAGCGACTTCTCCGGCGGCTCGCCCGGGATGGTGAAGCGCTCGGTCTTCGACGGGTGGCTGCGCACCGAGCTCGATCGCGCGCAGCGGGACGGGGTGCTGGTGATGCTGGCCTCGCACCACCCGACGACCTCCATCGACCGGCGCGAGGGGGAGTTCGGCGCCGAGATGGCCGACGCGGTGAGCGCGGCGGAGGTCGAGGCCAGGGTGGCGTCCTACGCCAACGTGGTCGCGTGGCTGGTCGGCCACGAGCACGACGTGCGGGTGCGGCCGGTGCGTGGCGCCGACGCGGCGCACCCCGGGTACTGGGAGGTGCAGAGCGGCTCGATGGCCGACTGGCCCAACCAGGCGCGGGCGATGGAGGTGGTCGACAACGGCGACGGGACGCTCTCGCTCTTCGGCACCATGATCGACTTCACCGCCACCACCTGCATGGAGCGGCGCTTCCGCAGGCTGGCGATGATGGACTACCTCTCCGCGTGGGATCACTCGCACGTCGGCACGGCGCTCGACCGCAACGTGGAGCTGGTGATCCCGATCCCCGAGGCGGCGCGCGCTCGGGTGGCCGCGGCGGCGATGACGGCGCCCTCGCGCATCGAGAGCGAGACCACCCTGCGCGGCATGCGCTGAGGCGCTGTACCAGCCCTGCGCAGCGGTGAAGGACCAGCTCTGCGCACGGTCTCGGGCGGCTCTGAAGTCGCGGGTCAGAAGTACCCGCTGCCCCGCCCCGTGAGACTTAATTCCCCATCACGATCGCCGTCGACGCCAGGCCTGGAGGTCTGTCGCGAGGGGGTAGAGGGCCAGCACGTCGGAGAGCCGTTGGAGGGTGAAGGGCCGCCTCGCGGAGCCGCCGTTCTTGGAGAAGACCAGGCCCGAGGCGACGTAGTTGACGGCGTGCTGCGGGAGCCCTCCCGGGGGTCGGAGCACCAGGACGTCGCCGAGGGTCACCTCGTCGAGGGCGACCGGGCTGTGGGTGAGCGAGAGCTGCCGGCTGAACTCCTCGGCGGAGTAGAGCCGGGCGTCGGGCTCGCCGCGGAGGTCGAAGTGCAGCGCGGTCCAGAAGCAGTCGAAGGCCGGAGCGCTCGGGGAGGGGAAGGTGTCGACCCTGGAGCGGGCGAAGGGCGGCAGGAGGCGGGCGAGATCGACGCTGCCACCGGAGCGCTGCGCCGCGGCGACGCTGAGGAGTGGTCGCACCGCGGCCTCGTCGCCCCCGGCGGACCAGTACCGGACGATGGGCTCGACGTCGGCTCCCGCGGCGACGAAGACCGTCGCCGAGACGCTCTCCCGGCCCTTGAGCACCTCGATGAAGCGCACCCGCTCGGCGTCGGACTGGAGCTGCGGGCACACGTCCGCCACGTCGGCGAAGTGGGTGCTCTCGCCGTCCTGCCAGGACAGCCGGGTGAGCAGCTCGCGGGCCTTCGGGGAGAGGCCCTCCGCGCGGGTCCACGGCTCGGCCGCGGCGTTGCGGCTGAAGTGGCTGATGATGGAGGAGTTCTCGCCGTGGCGGGAGAGGTTGGCGTAGAGGGCCCTGCGGGTGGCGGGGCGCATGTCTTCGATGAGCTCTCGCGTCGGGTGGATCGTGCAGCCGCTCGCGTCACAGCGGACGGCGGCCTCGAGCCCCGCCCGCATGGCGGGCACCGGAGCGATGGAGTCGAGGAGCCCGTCGAACTGGGCGCGCGAGTAGCCCGGGAGTACCCAGTCGGCCTGGACCATGTCGCACTGATCGGGCGTGACGAGGCCCGCGGGGAGGGGCAGCACCTGGAAGCGCCAGCGCACGTCCCCCGGCGAGGAGCGCGCCCTCGGGGAGGCCGTCGCGGAGGACGTCGCGGAGGCCGGGCGCTGGCGGGTGCGGAGCCCGATGAGCGTCGCGGTCGCGAGCACCACCGCGGCGAAGGCGACGAAGGGAGCATGGCGATGCGCCGCGCCCTTCGGCGCCGAAGGAGCGGGCGGGGTGGCAGGCGCGGGGCGAGGCGTGACAGCCGCCGGGGCGGGAGCGCGTCTCGGGCGTTGGGCTGAGCGACGATGGGGCATCCGGACGACAGCCCCACTCGCACCAGATGTGCCAGCGAAATACCCCACGGGGCGCTACCGGCGGGGGTCTCGGGAGTGCTACCGAAGCCGCGGGTGCGCGGCCCCCTCCGTCGGGGGTCGATGGATGCCCCGACCGCTGCTTCCACTGAAGGAGATCCCTGCGATGCTGACGATCTACGGAAACCCGCTGAGCACCTGCACCCGGAAGGTGCTCTGCCTCCTGGCGGAGAAGAACGCGCCCTTCGAGTTCTCGCTGATCGATTTCACCAAGGGCGAGCACAAGAAGCCGGCCTTCCTGGCGAGGCAGCCCTTCGGGCAGGTTCCGGCCATCGAGCACGACGGCTTCGAGCTCTTCGAGTCGCGGGCGATCTGCCGCTACCTCGACGAGGTCCTCGACGGCCCGAAGCTCATCCCCGGCGATGCCCGCGACCGCGCCGTCGTCGAGCAGTGGATCAGCGTCGAGAGCGCCAACTTCACGCCCCACGCCATGAGGATCATCTACCAGCTCATGCTGGGGCCGATGCGCGGCCAGACCCCCGACCTCACGATCGTGGAGATGGCCCGCGCCTCGCTGGGCCACACGCTCTCCATCATGGAGGCCCGGCTGGAGCGGTCGGAGTACCTCGCGGGCCCGGAGTTCACCCTCGCCGACCTCGTGTACCTCCCGTACATCGAGTTTCTCTTCGCCTGCGAGCAGGGTGACCTCATCACGGGCCACCCCCTCGTCGGCGCGTGGTGGTCCCGCTGCAGCGCCCGGCCCTCGTGGCGCAGGGCCGCCGGCAGGGGCTGAGCTCCCTCAGCGCCCGAGCAGCGAACGGAGCACCGTCTCCAGCGTCGTCGCGCCCCGCACCCTCAGCGCGGCGCCTCCCTCGAAGCTCACGTGGTCGCGGTTGATCGCGTCGGTCATCTCCCCGTAGAGATCGGCCACCGCCGCCGAGGCGCCCATCCCCTTCAGCGCGCCCTTCAGCCCCTCGATCGGAACCTGCACCGCCGCGATGGGCTTGCCCACCACCGCCGAGAGCGCCGCCGCCGTGTCGTCGAGCGAGTAGTCCACCGGGCCTGAAAGCTCCACCACCCGCGTTCCCGAGCGGACGGGCTCGACCAGCAGCCGCGCCGCGGTGGTGCCGATGTCCCGCGTCGCCACCTGGGAGATCTTCTTGTCCGCGATGAGGGCGTTGTAGAGCGCGCCGCCCTCGATCGCCCCAGCGAGGCTCGCCCCCCAGTTCTCCATGAAGTACGCCGCGCGAAGGAAGGTCGCCGGAACCCCGGTGGCCGCCACCTCACGCTCCAGCGCGTGCAGCGCCGCGATGGGGCCGGTGCCCGCCGGGTGCTGCGCCCCGATGGACGACAGCACCACCACGTGCGCGGGCCTGCCCTTGCGGAGCGCCCCGGTGATGCCCGCGATCTGCGCCGGGCGCTCGCGCGACGGATCTTCGTCCGCGAAGCCGAAGGGCGGCAGCAGCACGTAGACCCCTTCGGCCCCCTCGATGGCCCGGCCGAAGGCCTCGGCGTCGGTGAGCGAGGCCACGGCGACCTCCGCCCCCCGGGCCTTCCAGGCCTCCCCCCTGGCCGCGTCTCGCACGACCACGCGCACGGGCTTGCGCTGCGAGAGCAGCGTCTCCGCGACCACAGAACCGGTATGCCCAGAGACTCCAGCGACGACGAACATGGCGATGATCCCTCCGTCGGGGAGGCGTTGATGGATTGAGCGTCCCCGACGAAGGAGAGTCTGGCGCGGCTCCCTTCATTCATCCAATCGAAGGATGGCATGATGGATATTCGCGCCATGAATCTCTCCTCCGTCGACCTCAACCTCCTGGTGGCGCTCGAGGCGCTGCTCTCCGAGCGCAGCGTCACCCTCGCGGCGAGGCGCCTCGGGCTCAGCCAGCCCGCGGTCTCGCACGCTCTCCGCCGGCTGCGCGAGCTCTTCGGCGACCCGCTGCTGGTGCGCTCCTCGGGCGGCCTCCAGCCCACCGAGCGGGCGCTCTCGCTCTCGGCCCCGCTCGCCCACGCCCTCGAGGCCGTGCGGCGCACGCTGGAGGGACCGGCCGCCTTCGACCCGGCCACGGCGACGCGCACCTTCGCGGTGGCGACGGCGGACCACGGCTCCTTCGTGCTGCTGCCCGAGCTCTGGGCGGCGCTCAACGCCGAGGCCCCGGGTGTCGACGTCGCGGTGCGCGCGGGGACGGTGGAGCAGGGGATGCGCGAGCTCCTCGACGGGGAGCTCGACCTGCTGGTGGGGCCCTACCAGCGCGAGGTGGCGGGCTACTACCGGCAGCGCCTGCTGCACGAGCGCTTCGTGTGCGTGCTGCGGCGGGGGCACCCGGCCGCGCGAGGGGAGTTCACGCTCGACCGCTGGCTCTCGCTGCCGCACCTGCTGGTGGCGCCGACGGGCAGGCCCGGCAGCGCGGTGGACGCGGCGCTCGCGGCGATGGGTCGCACCCGGAGGGTGGGGCTCTCGGTGCCGCAGTTTCTCCTGGCGCCGCACGTGGTGGCGGCGTCGGAGCTGGTGTGGACGGCGCCCGAGCGCATGGCCCGCGCGTACGCGGCGCTGCTGCCGCTGACGGTGGTGCCGGTGCCCATCGCGCTGGAGGGCTTCACGGTGTGGCAGAGCTGGCACGAGCGGAGGCACCGCGACCCGGGGCACGCGTGGCTGCGGCAGCGGGTGCGCGCCGTGGCCGCGGGGACGCGGCGGGAGGACGAGCGCGGCGACGAGTGAGGTTGCGCCCACTGGACAGCGGGAGCGTCCCGGGATGAGTCTCCGCGCGCCGAGAGGGTTCGGCGCCGGAGAGACTCGCATGGGACTGCTCGACTCGATGTTTGGTGGAGGGACCAACCTCACGCTCACGCTCGACCGACCGACGGGATCGCCCGGCGGCGTCATCGGCGGGGCCATCACGCTCACCGGCGGCAAGAAGCCGCTCAAGCTCACGACGCTGCGAGCGCACCTGATCTACGTCTCGGTGCACTCCAACCCCGAAGGGGGACTGCCCGACATCCAGACCCGCGTGGTGGGTGAGCAGACCGTCGCCGCGGGCATCGACCTCGCGCCCGGCTCGTCGCACGCCTTCACCTTCCGCATCACGCTCCCCTACGACACGCTCCCCACGGCGCACAACGTCACCTACCGGGTGCAGGCCGTGGCCGACATCCCCGGCGTGAAGGACCCGGCCGCCGAGGTCGACCTCAAGGTCGTCGACGCCGACGTCGACGCGCACCGCACCATCCCCCTGCAGGAGATCTACGCGCGCTTCCCGGGGCTGCAGTCGCCCGACCCCACGCAGCTCTGCCGCGCCATGAACGACCTCTTCCTCGAGTGCTACTCCAACGGGGGGCAGTTCATGGAGGCCGAGCCCCTGCTCGCGCACCACATGCGAACGGGCTCCGTGGAGGTTCGCCGCCAGGCGCTCCAGGCCTGGGCCAACCTGGTCGACAACCGGGTGCAGCCGCAGCACCTGCAGTCGCTCTACGCCGTGGCCAACGTCCCCGGGCTCGACCAGGAGACCTTCGACGAGGTGATCCGCTCGGCGTGCAAGTTCGCCGAGGAGGGCGCCTTCGCGATGGTGCAGCAGCTCGCCACCTACGCCGACCCGCACGTCCGCCGGGTCACCGCGGAGAGCCTGCGCTTCCACGCCGCGTCTCGCTTCCAGGGCAAGCGCGAGCTGCTGATCCAGATGATCCGCGACGCCGACCCGCAGGTGCGCGCCGCGGCCGTCATGGCCTTCGGGGATTTCCGCGACGACCAGCAGGTGATGTACGGCGTCGCCAACCAGATCGACAGCGACCCCTCTCCCGAGGTGCAGGCCGCCTGCATCGGGACCCTCTCGCTGGCGCACCACCACGGCCTCGGCGAGCTCACCCTCGCGGTCTACGAGAAGCACGTCGCCAACCCCAACGAGCGGGTGCGCCAGGAGATCGCGGAGAACCTCCACTGGCAGCCCGAGGCCGCCGCGCAGCGCATCTGGGGCCTCGCCCAGCGGCTGCTCAGCGACTCCTCGGAGAGCGTGCGGCGCGCGATGGCGTTCCAGTTCTGCAACATGGAGCGCTTCCCGCAGCTTCTGCCGTTGATCCAGCACGCGGCGGAGAACGACCCCTCGGCGGAGGTTCGCCGCGAGGCCCTTCGCGGGATGGCGCGCATCTCACCCCCGCAGCAGCTCATCGCCTACTACCAGAGCAAGCTCAACCAGAACCCCGACACCGAGACCCTCTGGGCGATCATCAGCGGGCTGCGCGACCACAACACCACGCGCGAGGCCAAGGCCCTGCTCACCCGGCTGGGGCAGCACCCCGACCAGGACATCGCCAACGCCGCGCGCGACGCGATGAGCTGATCGCTCGATCGACCCAACGGACCCATTGAAGGAGACAGCGATGTATTTCGAGATGTTTCAGCAGATGAAGAAGATGCTCGGGCAGTTCGACGTGTGGTTCGAGCACGCCGAGGCGCACGCGAAGGCGAAGTCCTTCGACGCCAACGTCTACCTCGGCCTGCGGCTGGCGCCCGACCAGTTCGCCTTCGCCCGCCAGGTGCAGGTCGCCTGCGACACGGCGAAGCTGGGCGCCGCGCGCCTCACCGGGAGGGAGGCCCCCAAGCACGAGGACAACGAGGGCAACCTCGGCGAGCTCAGGGCCCGCGTCCACTCCACCATCGCCTACCTCGACACCTTCAGCGCGAAGGACTTCGAGGGCACCTCGACCCGGGTCATCACCCAGCCCCGCTGGGAGGGCAAGACCATGACCGGCGCGGCCTTCTTCCTCCAGCACGTGGTGCCGAACTTCTTCTTCCACATGTCGCAGGCCTACGCGATCCTCCGCCACAACGGCGTGCCGCTGGGCAAGCGCGACTACCTCGGCGTGCTCGACATGCGCGCTCCCTGATCACCCCCCCGCGACGGCCTCCGCCAGCGCGCGGATGGTCAGCGGCGAGCTCCCCTCGGCCTTGTTGTTCACCAGCACCCAGGTCTCCAGTCCGCCGCCCAGGGCCTCGACGATCACCGAGAGCGTGTCCGCCCGCCTCGCCGGGTCGACGTCCTGCAGTCGGTTGAAGGGGGCGAAGTCCCGCCTCCGCTCTTCGTAGCGGGTGTGCGGCGGCATGAGCAGCCGCACCACCGCGAAGGGCTGATCGCGCAGCGCCACCACCGCGCGCTGCGCCCCGGGCAGCGGCATGTGCGTGTGGAGGTTGTAGACGTGGGCCGCGCGCCGCTCGCGGAGCACGCTGGCGTAGGCGGTCTTGAGCAGCCCCGGGTCGCGCAGCTCGACGGCCACCGGGATGCGCGGATCGAGCTCGGAGAGCATCGCGTCGAGGCGGCGCGCGAAGGCCGCCGCGTCGCCCGAGAAGGCCCGCGGCACCATCGGGAACTCGAAGAGCACCGCCGCGGTGTGCGGGAGGAAGTGCCCCAGCACGGCGTCGCCGAGGTCGCGCTGGAAGCGCTCGACGGAGCAGTAGTCGGGGTTGGCGACGGGCGACTCGTCGCGGCGGTTGGGGACGATCGCGGAGGTCACGCTCGCGGGCGCCTTGAGCACGCACTTGAAGCCCGGAGGGAGCTGCGAGGCGTAGCGGTCGAGGTCCGCCGGGGGGAGCGGCGCGTAGTAGCTGCGGTCGATGCCGACGGTGGTGAGCAGCGGGTGGCGGGCGTACTCGCGGAGGCCGTCGTGGGCGAGGTCGGATTCGGTGTAGCGGCGCGACCAGACGAGGCCCTCCCAGCCGGTGGAGAACCACGAGCTGGTGCCGAAGTGGAGCTTCGGGGGGAGGCGGGCGGCCACCGCGGCGGCCTCGCGGTAGACCGGGCCGAGGGGGTCGGGGCCGGCGAAGAGGTCGAGCTGGGCGATGGGGGCGGAGCGGCGCGTGGGCATCGGTGGGACTCTCCGGGTGGGTCAGCGTAGCGGCGCGCCGGAGGGGGAGCCAAGGCTTCGGGCGGCGATCGCGCCAGGCACTAAGATGTCGAGCGATGGACCTGCCCTCCGACGAGACGATCCGAGAGCGACTGGCCTGGGTGGACGGCCTCGCGAAGAGCGACGTGAAGGTGCGGGTGCTGGAGGCCATCGGGTGGCCGCGCGAGGTCGAGGAGCGCTTCTTCGAGGGAGGGGCGAGCTCGCTCCCGGAGGTGAGCTACGACGTCGACCGGGACGCCCTGCGCGACCGGGTGAAGGAGCTCGACCGGGCGGAGAAGAGCATCGAGGGGGACGACCCGATCACCGAGTGGCTGCGCTCGTCGGTGGCCTCGATGCGCGACGCCTCGCGGCTGGTGCTGGCGCTGGGGACGGCGGAGTTCTCGCGGCTCTCGAAGGAACTCTACGGCGGCCCTCGCACTCGCTTCCACGGGGGCAACGAGCGCAACATCGACCTGGCCCACCATGTGATCGAGCGCCTCCGACCGCACGGCAGGGACGAGGCGGTGGACGAGGGCGACGTGGAGACCCTGGACGCCGAGGCGCTGGCGAGCTCGCTTCGGGCGAGGCTGGCGCGCGAGTACCCGAGCATGGCGATCGCGGTGCTGGTCGACCCCGGGGCGACCGCCAAGGTGGTGGCCGGGGCGAGCCGGGTGAGGGTGCGCGCGGACGCGACCTTCTCCCCATGGGAGGCCGACGCGCTCTGGCATCACGAGGTCGAGACGCACTCGCTCTCCGGGCAGAACGGCGCCGCGCAGCCCGCGCTGGGCTTCCTGCGCACGGGCGGCCCGCGGTCGACGCGCACGCAGGAGGGGCTCGCGGTGTTCAGCGAGCTGCACCACCACTGCGCGTCCATCGAGCGGCTGCAGCGCCTCGCCAACCGGGTGCTGCTGGTGGACATGGCCGAGCAGGGGGCGAGCTTCCTCGACCTCTACCGGCACCTGGTGGCGCGGGGAGCGCCCGAGCGCGAGGCCTACCTCGACGCGCAGCGGGTCTGCCGCGGGGGCCTGGTCACCGGCGGAGCGCCCTTCACCAAGGACACCGTCTACCTGGCCGGCCTGCTGGACGTGCAGGCCTTCCTGAGCGCGGTGGTGCGCGAGGGCTTCCGCGACGAGATGGAGCTCCTGGTGAGCGGGCGCCTCGCCCTGGAAGACCTGACCGCGCTGGTGCACCTGCGGCGCCGGGGGATCCTGCAGCGCCCGCGCTACATTCCCGCGTGGCTGCGGCGCTGGCGGACGCTGGTGCCGGAGTTCGCGTTCCTGTCCTTCCTCGACGCCATCGCCCTGCAGCGGGTGCAGTCGCAGTACGAGGCGCTCATCCACGCCGCGACGGAGACGTGACGAATTCTTTGTGGCCCGAGAGACCCGCGATAGGGTCCCTCTTGCCTGAGGGCGCTGCGGTGCTGGTCGAGGTCCTCCCTCCTCGATCCCTGCGGTACCACCCTCCCGGGTGCGTGGACGATGCGGCGCGTGAGCGCTCATCGGACTTCGCGGCAGCGGCTCCGTTCGTACGGCCGCGCGATTGCTGGGGTGCGTCCGTCCACGCATTTCCCGAAGAAGCAGTCGCGCGGTAGTCGAACAGGGGCCGATCTGCCATTTGGGCGCCCAGCGACCCCGTCGGCGGTCGCCCCCGGCGGCAGCCCGGACCGTCAGCTCACCGGGGTGCCGAAGTTCTGCGTGGTCGCCTCAGGCCGCTTCACCGGGAAGGGCCCCGGCGTCGGCTCCGGCGGAACCAGCGACGGCGTCCGCTGCACCACCCCGACGGCCGGCGCTGCGGCCGACGCGGCGCTCGGGCTCGCCGCGCTCCGGAGGGCCGCGAGCCCGGGCGCGGGAGCCTGCTCGCCGAAGCGGTCGAGCCACCACGCGCCCGCCAGCCCCGCGTAGGTCGCGAGCACCGAGAGGCTGAGCGCCACCATCCAGATCGCCTGCTGCGTCCACCCGGGGCGCGCGCCCAGCGCGTCGATGGTGATCGCCGCCGCGACCGCCGCCATCGGCGCGTAGAGCCACGACATCGCCGAGCGCACCACGGCCCGACGCCACGGCACCTGCTCGGACACCAGGTCGAGGTCGACCATCGCCGTCGGAACCCGCGCCAGCGCCGCCAGCAGCAGGTCGCGCCGCGCGAGGCCCACCTCCAACGAGCCCCCGGCCACCGCCAGCAGCGGCGCCACGAAGAGGTACCTCGGCTCGGCGCTCTGCCCGTGCACCAGCAGCCAGGCGGACACCCCCGCCAGCGTCGCGAGGCGCAGCCCGAGGGTCTGCCCGTGCACGCTGGCGCGCAGCGTCGCGAGGAAGCGTTGGTGCTCGGCGTGGGGGTGCTGCTGGGGTTCCATGAGGCCGGATCGTAGCGGCCTTCGGGGTCGCGAGCCACGTCCCGGGCGTGTAGCGTCAGGGACAGACGCCATGACCGACGCGACCCGCCCCGACGCGCTCCCCGCCCCGCTGCGCGACGAGCTCCTCGCCGCCGTGAGCGCTGCGACGGGCCTCCCCGCTGCGCTCGTCTCCGCGAAGCGCCTCGCGGGCGGAGCCTCGATGGAGACCTGGTCCGTCGACCTTCGCGTCGGCGACCGGGCCGAGGCCCTGGTGCTGCGCCGGGACATGGGCGCCAACATGAGCGCCTACGCCCTCGACCGGGCCACCGAGTTCGCCCTGCTGCAGGCCGCCTGCGCCGCGGGAGTGCTCGCCCCGAGGCCCCGCTACCTCTCCTCGCCGGGCGCGGAGCGACGGTGGTTCCTGATGGATCGGCTGCCGGGAGAGAGCGTGGGCCGCAAGGTGGTGCGCTCCCCCGAGCTGGCCGCCGCCCGCGAGGCGCTGGCCCGCCAGCTCGGCGAGGCGCTCGCGGTCATCCATCGGGTTCCGATCGACCGCGGGCTGCCCCCCTTGCCGCGGCCCACGGAGGGGCGCTCTCCCGCGGAGGAGGCGCTCCACCAGGTGCGCGAGGTGCTCTCCTCGCTCCAGCTACGCAACCCCGTCTGGACCTACGCCCTCCGCTGGCTCAGCGCGCGCACCCCCGCCTGGGACGGCGCGCTCTCGCTGGTGCACGGCGACTTCCGCATCGGCAACCTCCTCGTCGACCCGGGCGGGCTCGCGGGCGTGCTCGACTGGGAGTTCGCCCACCTCGGCGACCGCCACGAGGACCTCGGCTGGGTCACCGTGCGCGACTGGCGCTTCGAGCAGGACGCGCGCCCCGTCGGGGGCGTCGGGTCGCTCGACGATTACCTGGCCGGGTATTCCTCCGCCGGCGGCGCTCCGGTCGACCGCGACGCCCTCGTCTGGTGGGAGCTTCTCGGCAACCTCCGCTGGGCCGTCACCTGCCACTCCCAGGCGCAGCGCCACCTGGGCGGCGCCGACCGCTCGGTCGAGCTGCTCAGCCTCGGACGCAAGGCCGCGGAGATGGAGTGGGAGCTCATCGACCGCATCGACGCCATCGAGAAGGGAGCGCGCTGAACCGAATGTCCGACGAGCGAGACGCCTTCGAGCAGCACCCCAGCGCCCTCGACCTGATCGACGCCGCGAGGGAGCACCTCGCGACCCGGGTGCTCCCCACGATCACCGACCCGAGGCTGCGCTTCGAGACGCTGGTGGCGACGCACGTGCTGGGCGTCGCCTCGCGCGAGCTCTCCCGCGGACCCGAGATGGCCGCGGAGATCGACCGGGGGCGCGCGGCCCTGCCGGGCTCGCCGGAGGGCGACGGCGCCCTGTGCGCGTTGATCGAAGAGGGCCGCTACGATGATCCGGAGGCGGGGGCGGCGCTGAGGCGCTGGCTCCAGGCGCGCAACGAGCTCTCGCTCTTCGCCTGGAACCCGCTCTTCCTCATGCGGGTGAAGGGCTGAAGGGCGCTCAGGCCGAGCGCGGCGGCACCTTGATGCCGTAGTCCTTGATGCGCTCGTAGAGGGTCGAGCGCGCGATGCCCAGCGCCTGCGCCGTGCGGAGCAGGTTGTATCCGCAGCGCTGGAGGGTGCGCTCGATGTGCTGCCGCTCCTGCATCGCCAGGTTCGGCGAGCCGGCGTTCTCCTCGCGGCAGACCTGACGGCGGATCTCCCTCGGAGAGCGCCCGCGCCCGGGCCTGGCGAGCTCGCGGCCCGAGAGGGAGGGATGCAGCGCGTGGGCGACGAGACGCAGCGTCTCGGCGTCGAAGCGGGGGCGATGCGGGAAGTGGAAGATCACCACCTGCCCGAGCGCCTCGAGGGGGACCGCGAAGCACGGGGTGCCGTCGAGCAGTCGGATCCACTGCGGGGCGCGGCCGTCCATCACCCCGATGAGCTGGCGGGTGTGGGCGATGGTGGCCACCTGCGGCGAGAGTCGGCTGGTCTCCAGGGGGCGGGCGCGCAGCACCCCGGAGGGCGCCCGCTCCCACAGCACCACCGCCGAGGACTCGAGCGCCTCGCCGATGGTCACCGCGAGCCGCGCCGCCCGGAGCGCCGGGTCGAGAGGCATCACCAGCGCCGAGGCGATGCTCCGCGAGAGCCGCTGGCGCCGCTCCATCTGCCGCAGCGCGGTGGCGTCCTGATGGAGCACCAGCGATGCACGACGGCCTCCCCATGTCACTGTCGAAATGCTGACAATGAGCCAGTGCTCGCTGTCATTGTTGTGGCAAGCGAGTGATTGTTCCCTGACAACGCCGCTCGCTTCGGGGGAGCTGTCGAGGGAGCGCGAGAGCGCGTCGGCGTCGGAGGGGCTGAGGGTGGGGAGGCCGTCGAGGTAGCGCTGCCCCACGGTCGCGAACTTCATGGGGCTCGTGCGCCAGGCGTCGTTGACGTCCCACACGGTGCCGGATTCGTCGAGGATGGCCGCGGGGAGGTCGAGGTCTTCGAGGCGCGGACGGTCGTCCGAGGCGTCGCTCCGAGGCGGCTCCGAGGGGAAGGTCGGGGGAGCCGCGGCCGATGAGGAGAGATCGTGCATGGCTGTTCCGCGCGGGGAATGGGAGGTCGGTGACGAAGCTGGACCGTGGAATTCCTCCGTCGGTTACAAGGCTCATGCCGCCCTAAGAGGTCGGGTCAGCGGGGGCGCAGTTCGAGCGCGAGGTAGAGCGACGCTCGGGGGTGGGTGACGCCGGGCTGTCTCCAGCTCAGGAGGGCGTCGCCGAGGCAGGCGGAGAGGCCCCTCGCCAGCAGCGGGGGATCGAAGGTCACGGCGGTGGCGCGACCTCCGAGGGTGAGGTTCACGACCACGTCGACGCGGCGGATGGTGGCGAGGGCGGCCGGGTCGACGACGCGCGCCTGCTCGATGCAGCGCTCGACCCCGGGGAGCATCGTCGGGATGGCGAGGGCGGCGGAGGCGGCGGAGGCGCGCTCGGTGCGCAGCAGCCGGAGGTCCACCGGGCGGGAGGCGGTGGCGCGAGGGGGAGGGCGGTGGCGTCGGCGGCGCCCCTGCGCGGCGAGGGGAGAGGCGGCGACGAGGAGCGCGAGCAGGGCGGAGAGGGCTTCGGGGCGGGTCACGTCCCGGCGTCGGTGCGCGGGTGGCAGAGCGTCGGCGGGTGGTAGGCGGGCACCTCGCGGAGGAGGGCGTCGCTCACCTGGTTCTCGTCGATGATGCGCCGCATCGTCTCGGCGGCGGGCGTGGGGATGCGTCGGCGCGAGGGGTCGCGGTAGTCGACGGTGTAGAGCCCGAAGCGGGGGCAGAAGCCTTCGGCCCACTCGAAGTTGTCGATGATCGACCAGTGGAAATAGCCGCGCACGTCGAGGCCCTCGCGGATGGCGCGGGCGACGATGGCGAGGTGCTCGGCGAGGTAGCGCGGGCGGTTGGTCCCGGAGGCGTCGGCGAGGCCGTTCTCGGTGACCAGGATCGGGAGGTTGAATCGACGGAGCTCACGCAGCACCAGGAGGAACCCTTGGGGGTAGAGGTCCCAGTCGAGGTCGGACTTGGGCAGCGGCGTGGCGAGCGAGGTCTGCTGCGGCAGGCCCCGGAGGATGGGGAGCGTGGGCAGTCCGCGCACCAGCGAGAGCCCGTAGTAGTTGAGCCCGATGTAGTCCGCGCGGGCGCGCAGCGAGGGGTCGTTGGTGCGGTCGGTCGGGCCGGTGAGGGTGCCGTCGGCGTCGGCGTCGAGGTCGCCGCGGACGATGGCGTTCATGAAGAGGTCGTTGTTGACGTAGCTCGCCGCGCGGGCGCCCGCCTCGTCGGCCTCGTTGCCCGGGCGGTCGGCGCGAAACACCCGGTTGTGCGTGGCGATGGACACCAGCGCGGGGCGGCCGCCGGTGCCCCCGACGCCCGCGTCGGCGTTGCCCGCGACGGCGAAGGTGTCGGCCTCGTGGAGCGCGTCGTAGCCGCGGGCGTGGGCGCGGATCATGTTGGACACGAGCCGCCGCACGCGGTCGAAGTTGAGCGGGGCGCCGGGGGGGAAGACCCCCTGGAGGTATCCGCCCGCGGCGATGACCAGGGGCTCGTTGAGGGTGATCCACCAGTCGACCTGGCGGCCGTACTCCGCGCCGGCGAAGCGCGACCACGCGGCGAAGTCGTCGACGATGCCGTCTCGCACGAAGCCCTGCGTGTCGAAGGGCATCGAGAGGTCGTGGAGGTAGTCGGGCAGCACGAAGTGGTAGAGGGTCACCATCGGCACGAGGCGGCGGGCGGCCATCGCGTCGAGCACCCGGTGGTAGTACGCGACGCCTGCCGGGTCGGCGGCGGCGCGGCACTCGGTCATGAACTCCGCGAGGGGGCGGGTGCGGGCGGCGGCGCAGCGGTCCCACTGGGCGCGCGTGGGGAAGAGGCGCGACCAGTCGAAGCCGAGGCGGTAGGCGTTCTGGTGGGTGGCGACGAGGGCGTCGAGGTCGGCCTCGAACTGCGTGTAGCTCTGCGGTCCGTCGTTGGCGCGGTCGCCGTTGAGCACCCGCCCCGGCATGCGCTCCCACTGCCCCCAGTCGGTGCGGTCGAGACCCCCTTCGATCTGGTAGGGCGCCGTCGCCGAGCCCCAGAGGAAGCCCGGAGGAAAGGGCCCGCGGGGCGATGGCTCGAAGGGCTCGATGGTGAGAGGAACGTCCGCGGGGGGCACGTCCGCGGCAGGGGGAAGGTCGTCCGCGGCGGGGACGTCGGCGGCCCCGAGGTCGCTGCGGGCGGCGTCGAGGACGGCGGCGTCGGCGGGCGTCGAGGGGGTGTCGTCGCAGGCGGCGAGAGCCAGGGGGAGCAGGACGAGCGCGCGCGCGGTTCGCATGGTGGGCGGGGACGCTACCAGAGCGCGGGGGCCGTCGGAACGTGCGCTATGGTCCGCGCGCATGAGCGCAGCAGAGACGGGGGCGAGCCATCTTGTGGTGGGCGTGGCGGGGCACATCGACCACGGCAAGACCGCGCTGGTGAAGGCGCTCACGGGGGTCGACACCGACCGGCTGCCCGAGGAGAAGGCCCGGGGGATCACCATCGAGCTGGGCTTCGCGGCGCTGACCCTCGACGACGGGAGGCGCGCGGCGGTGATCGACATGCCGGGCCACGAGCGCTTCGTGCGCACCATGATCGCCGGGGCGGGGGGCGTCGACCTGATGCTGCTGGTGGTGGCGGCCAACGAGGGGGTGATGCCCCAGACGAGGGAGCACCTCGCCATCGCCGACCTGGTGGGAGTGCGCGGCGGGGTGTGCGCCCTCACCAAGTGCGACCTCGCCAGCGACGACCTCGTGGAGCTCGCGGTGGAGGAGGTGCGCGAGGTGCTGCGGGGGACGGCGCTCGACGGGGCGCCGGTGATCCCGGTGAGCGCGAAGGAGGGCACCGGGCTCGCGGCGCTGAGGGCGGCGCTGACCGCGGCGGCGGTGAGCCCTCGGGACGCGAGCGGCGCGCCGGTGATGCCCATCGATCGGGTGTTCGCTCGCAAGGGCTTCGGGGTGGTGGTGACCGGGACGCTGGTGGCCGGGACGCTGCGCGAGGGCGAGGTGGTGGCGGTGGGCCCGACGGGGCCGGAGCACCGGGTGCTCACCGCGAGGGTGCGGGGGCTGCAGGTGCACGGCGCGGCGGTGAGCGAGGCGCGCGCGGGCTCTCGGGTGGCGGCGAACCTGGCGGGCGTGGAGGTGGCGGAGGTCCCTCGGGGGCAGTGGGTGTTTCGGGAGGGGGTGGTGGCGGTGACGCGCTCCTTCGACGCGAGGGTGCGGCTGCTGCCGGAGACGAGGCGCGCGCTGGGGAGGCGCACCAAGCTGGAGGTGGCCGCGGGGGCCACGCACGCGCTCGCGACGGTGTCGCTGCTGGAGGGCGACTCGCTGGAGCCCGGGGCCGAGGCGCTGGCGAGGGTGAGCACCGACCGGCCGCTGGTGCTGCGGGTGGGAGAGCGCCTGGTGCTGCGCGGTCCGCCTTCGCTGGCGGGCGTCGGAGGCACCGTCGGGGGGCTCACGGTGGTGCGCCCGATCGCCGAGCGGGTGCGGCGGAGGGCGGTGGCGCTGGAGCGTGCGAGGCGGAGCGCGGCGGGCGACGCGAGGGCTCGCGCGGAGGTGGAGCTCGAGGCCGCGGGGCTGAAGGGCCTCGACGCCGACGGGCTCATGGCGCGCGCGGGCTACGCGGCCTCGGAGGGCAGGGCCGGGGTGGCGGTGGGCGCCGACCGGTGGGTGTCGAGAGCGGCGCTCGAGGCTTTACAAGCGAAGGTATTGGACGCGCTGAGCGGCCAGCACGCGAAGCACCCGGACGAGCGGGGCCTCGACCGGAGGGCGCTGGCGGCGCTGGGCGACGACGCGGTGGTGGACTCGGCGCTGGGCGCGCTGGTGGCGGCGAAGCGGGTGACGCGCGAGGGCGACGTGATCGCGAGGGCGGGGTGGAAGGCGAGGAGCGCGGACGAGACGCCGTACCTGGCGCAGGTGCGCGCGGCGCTGGCGAGGGCGGGCACGTCGGCGCCGAGCGTGAACGAGCTGGCGCAGTCGGTGGGCACGGACGCGAAGGGGATCGCGCTGGCGATCAAGCGGCTGGTCGACCGGGGCGAGGCGCTGAAGGTGACGAGCGAGCTCTACGTGGACGCGGCGGCGATGGGGGCGCTGGAGGCTGCGCTGGTGCAGTGGCTGAAGGAGAAGGGGACCATCGACGCGCAGGGCTTCAAGGAGCTGAGCGGGCTGTCGAGGAAGTGGGCGATCCAGTACCTGGAGTGGTTCGACGGGAGGAAGCTGACGCTGCGCGTGGGGGACAAGCGGAAGCTGCGGGGGTGAGAGCTCGGCTCAGCCCTTGAGCACGATCACCAGCGCCACGACGCTCACCACCAGGATCACCACCGCCAGCGCCAGCACGATCCAGTCGGCGTCGCCCCGGCGCTCCTTCAGGGCCTTGGGGTCGGGCGTCGGGGCGAGGGCCGCCGCGGGCTCCTCGGCGGGCGCCGGGGGAGGGAGCGAGGGCGTCGGCGGAGGCGTCGAGGGCCTCGGCGGGGGCGGCGGGGCGGCCTCGTCGGAGCCCGTCTCGAAGCTGCGGAGAAGCTCCTCGGTGGGGTCGACGAAGCGCAGCGTGCTCTTGCCGATGGTGAACTCGTCGCCGTTCTTCAGGCGCTTCTCGCTGAGCGAGCGGCCGCCCACCACGATGCCGTTCTTGCTGCCCAGGTCGCGCAGCGCGTAGCCCTCGGCGTCGCGCTCCACCTCGGCGTGCTGCCGGGAGCAGTCGCGGTCGTCGAGCAGCACCTCGCAGCCCTCGGCGCGCCCCAGCGTGAGCCGGGAGCCCGCGGCGGGGATCTCCCACCGTCGGCCCGCGGTCTTGCCCGAGCGAAGCTCCAGGTAGGGGGGCGCGCTGTCGCCGCCGAGGGAGCGCAGGGAGTCCCTGAGCAGCCGACGGGCGAGCGTGGCGGTGCGCTCCGGGGGGTCGGCCAGCGCGATGACGAAGGACACCTTCACGGCGTAGTCGCCGACGCCGATCTCGTCGCCGTCACGGAGGAACTTCCTCCGACCCCGCGCGATGGCCACGCCGTTGACGCGGGTGCCGTTGGTGCTGCCCTCGTCGACGATGGAGACGTCCGGGCCGTCGACGCGGATGAGCGCGTGCTGGTCGCTCACCGCCCGGGAGGGAAGGCGCACGTCGACGTGCGCGCCGCGGCCGATGACGACGCGCGGCTGATCGAGGGTGATGGTCTGGGGATCGCTCCCCGGCACCGTGACCAGGAACGTCAGAGCCACGCCGCGGCCGTTAGCGCATCGGTGAGAAGGCCGTCAATTCCCGTGCAATCGGAAGAAGCGCCGCGACGAAAATTGGACGCATCGGAACGCCCCGTCGCATAGGCCGCTCAAGCGCCGAGCGAACTGTGCGGGGACCGCTACCAAGGTCCTCCCGACGTCGACGGGGAGGTGATCCCCGCCGCGGCGGGAGCTCTCTGCCCGTCTTACAGGGGTCGCGAGGAAGAGGAGAGATTCCATGGGTTCCATCGCCACCGCGGATCGGCGCGACCCGACCGCCGCCCGCCGACCGTTTCACGCCTCCGTCGGCCTCGGCGCGTACGACGCCACCGACGCCATCTCCGCCGACGCCATCGACCTCTCGGTCGGCGGCATGAGCGTCCGAAGCCCGCTGCTCCCGGACGTCGGGGTGCAGCTGGAGTTTCGCTTCATGCTCGAGGACGGCAAGTCCATCAACACCCGCGGCGAGGTCGTCTGGACCCACGACGAGGGCTCCCGCTCGGGCGCCTTCGGGGTGAAGTTCCTGGCGATGCCGGGCGACGCGAGGGCCTCCCTGCGCCGCTCGCTGGAGCCCGCCATCAAGAGCCCGTCCGGCGCCGAGACCAAGGTCCGGCTGCACCTCGACAGCATGGACGCTCCCTTCCGAGCGAAGCTCCGGGAGCGCCTCCCCGGGGCCGTGGTCGTGGGCCACGAGCTCTCCTTCCTCAAGCTGGGCGGCAAGGTCACCGTCGAGGGCGCGAAGGACAACGAGGCCGGCGTCATCAGCGCCGTCGACGTCGAGATCGACCCGGCCACGCAGAACCCTCGCCTCATCCTGACCATCGACCTCGACGGCGGCGCCCCCGCCCGCGCCATGCGCGTCACCTCCGTCGCCAAGGCCCCGGTCACGGCGGCCCTCATCGACGCCGCGCGGGTCTCGATCCCGCCGGTCGAGGCCGCCCCGGTGGTCGAGGCCGCGACGGTGGTCGAGGCCGCGACGGTGGCCGAGGCCGCGACGGTGGTCGAGCCCGCGAAGGCCCAGCCCGAGCCCGTGAAGGTGGCCGCGAGCGCCGTGGACACCGCCCGCACCGAGCAGGAGCCCGTTCGGGCGAAGTCCTCGACGGTGATCCTTCCTCCCGCTCCGGCGCCCTCGGCGATCGACTCCTCCTCGGACGAGGACGAGGACTTCGACGACGACGCCCCGGCGGGCCCCGCCTGGATGCAGCGCGGCGTCTCGGCGGCGCGAGGCGCCTGGGAGGGCACCGTGCGCCTCGCGACCCCGGTGGCCGCGGGCGTGGTGAAGGGCGTCGGGGCGCTGCGCGCGAGGTTCCAGCGCACCGGCGACGGCGCCGTGGTGGAGGCGCCCCGCAGCGGGCTCCGGCCGCAGCACTCGACCGTGCTCGCGACGGAGAGCGACCCCGACGGGTCGATCGCCCGCAAGCGCAACCGCCGCGTGGTGATGTACGCCGGCGCCGCCGCGGTGCTGACCATCCTCATCATCGCCGTGGCCATCGCCGGCGGGCCGAGCGCCACCACGCCCCACCCGCAGGTCGCGGTGACCACCGACCCCGCTCCCGTGGCCGAGCTCGCTCCGCCCCCGGCGCCCGCCCCCGCGGTGCCCGAGATGGCGAACGAGGAGCCCGCCCCGATGGGCGCCGAGCCCCGGATGATCGCGGCCGGCGGCAACAACCTCCCGGCCGACCTCCAGGGCGCGGCGCTCTCCGCGAACCAGGTCGACGGCACGCAGCCGGTGGTCGTCCGCAGCCGCCCCCGCGCGGCGGCCTTCGTCCCCGCGGTGACGCCCTCCCGTCCGGTGGCCGCTCGCCCGGTGGCGGCGGTGACCGTGGCGCCGGCTCGCCCCGCCGCGATGGGCAACGCCAGCGTGCGCGTCGGCACCCGCCTCGCGCTGCGCATGGACGGCCCGGTGGTCTCCATCACCGGCCCGGGCACGCGCGGCAACACCATCTCGATGGTGATCCCCGGCCGGCGCTCGCTCGACCTCGCGGCCTCGCTGGCCCGGATGGACTCGCGCATCCTCAACGCGGGGGTGATCAACCGCGCCGCCGGGGCCGAGCTCACGCTGCGCTTCCGCGAGGCCGCTCCGCCCTTCTTCGCCCGCGCCCGAGGCAACACCCTCGAGGTCGTCCTCGGCGCCACGCCGGGCGCCCCCGCCCCGGCCCGCCGCGCCGCCGCGCCCGCCCCGGTGCTGCGCGTCTCGCGTCGCTGACCGAAGGCCCTCCGCTCCTCCCCGACCGATCCCCATCGCCCGCCACGGTCCTTGCCACCCGCGCTCGGGGTGTGGGATCACCCGCCCCATGAAGATCGAGACGCTCGCGATCCACGCTGGCCAGCACCCCGACCCCACGTCCGGCGCCGTCATGACGCCGATCGTGCTGTCGAGCACCTTCGCCCAGGACGGTCCCGGTCATCACAAGGGCTACGACTACTCTCGCAGCGGCAACCCCACCCGCGGCACCCTCGAAGCCTGCGCCGCGGCGCTCGAGGGCGCCCGCCACGGCCTGGCCTTCGCGAGCGGCTGCGCGGCCACCACGACCATCCTCCACACGCTGTCCCCGGGCGACCACGTCATCTGCGGCGACGACGTCTACGGCGGCACCTTCCGCATCATCGACAAGGTCATGAAGCCCATGGGCATCACGGCGACCTTCGTCGACATGACCGACCTCGCGCTCACCGAGGCGGCCTTCCGCCCGGAGACCAAGATGGTCTGGCTGGAGACCCCCTCCAACCCGATGCTCAAGGTGTTCGACATCGAGCGCGTGTGCGCCATCGCGAGCCGCAAGGGCGTGCCCGTCGTGGTCGACAACACCTTCGCGACGCCGATGATCCAGCAGCCGCTCGGGCTCGGCGCGACGGCGGTGGTGCACTCGAGCACCAAGTACCTCAACGGCCACTCCGACGTCGTCGGCGGCCTGGTGATGTCCAACGACGACGAGCTGGTCCAGAAGGTGCGCTTCCTCCAGAACGCCATGGGCGCGGTGCCGTCGCCCTTCGACTGCTTCCTCGTGCTGCGCGGCCTGAAGACCCTGCCCGTGCGCATGGACCGCCACGCCGCCAACGCCCAGATCATCGCCGGGTGGCTGCACCGCAACCCCGACGTCGCCCGCGTATACTACCCGGGCAACGAGGACCACCCCCAGCGCGAGCTCATCCGTCGGCAGATGAAGACCCCTGGGGGGATGATCTCCTTCGTCATCAAGGGCGCGAGCGGCACCGTGGCCGAGCGCTCGCAGCGCTTCCTCGCAGACCTCAAGGTGTTCACCTGCGCCGAGAGCCTCGGCGGGGTGGAGTCGCTCATCGAGCTGCCCGCGGTGATGACCCACGCCTCGGTGCCCGCGGAGACGCGCGCGCTGCTCGGCATCGACGACGGGCTGATCCGCATCTCCGTCGGGCTCGAGTCGGTCGACGACCTGATCGGCGACCTGGATCATGCGTTTTCCGCGTCGCGCTAGCCGACTGCGGTAGATTCCCGGCAACTCTTCTTGAATGACGGCGGCGGAGGTTCTGTGCTGAAGCAAGCGTGGCGTGGGTTGGCGATCGGTTCGCTGGTGGTGCTCGGTCTCGGCTGCGGCGACGACCCGGTGCCGATGACGGGGCGGGCGTTCTGGCGGGAGGGCTGCACCGCCGCCTCGGCCTCGTCGTGCACGGCCAACAGCCACGCGGTGAGCGGCAGCAACGGCTCGCCGACGGTCATCGTCTCCTGCAACGTCGCGCCGGGCACCGGGGGGACGCGCGTGTCCTTCCAGATCGCCGCCATCGAGCGCGGGCAGAACTTCGAGGAGTCCCAGGAGGCGCTCTTCGCCACCGGGCTGCTCACCGGCGCCGGGGCCGAGCTCCGCAGCGCCGACGACGAGAACGGCTTCGTGCAGGTGCGCGGCTCCGGCTGGGCGGTGCGCAACGCCTCGATCGGGGTCGTGGGCAACTGCCACGTCTTCATCGACCGCATCAACGGCCAGAGCTTCAACGGCCGCATCAAGTGCGACGGCGTCACCGACGACCTCACCCCGCCGCGCACCCGCTACCTCGCCGGCCTCGCCCCGCAGACCGCGGACAACGAGTTCGGAGAATTCAGCTTCACCAACTGCGACAACCGCTGACGCGCCCCACATTCCCCCCATGTCGCGATCCAATCCGCCTTCCCGAAGCGCGGCGGGCCTCAAGGTCCTGCTGCTGGAGAACGTTCACGCCAGCGCGCACGAGCTGCTGCTCGACGCGGGCTGCAAGGTGGAGGCGCTCTCCGGCGCCCTCGGCGAGGACGCCCTCATCGAGCGCCTGAAGGGCGTTCACATCCTGGGCATCCGCAGCAAGACCCAGGTCACCGCCCGGGTGCTCGCCTCCACCCCCGCCCTCATGACCGTGGCGTGCTTCTGCATCGGCACCAACCAGGTGGCGCTCGGCACCGCGCACGACCTCGGGCTCCCGGTCTTCAACGCGCCCTTCAGCAACACCCGCAGCGTCGCGGAGATGATCATCTCCGAGATCGTGATGCTCGCCCGGCAGCTCGGCGACCGCGTCCGCGAGGTGCACGCCGGCAAGTGGAACAAGGTCTCCGCGCACTGCGTCGAGGTGCGCGGCAAGACCCTGGGCATCGTCGGCTACGGCCACATCGGCTCGCAGGTGGGCGTGCTCGCCGAGGCCATGGGCATGCGCGTGGTGGCCTACGACATCGCGACCAAGCTGCCGATGGGCAACACGAAGATGATGGACTCCCTCGACGAGCTCCTCGAGGTCTCGAACTTCGTCACGCTGCACGTCCCGGAGACGCCGCAGACCCGGATGATGATCGACGCCGGGGCCATCGCGCGGATGAAGAAGGGCGCGATGCTGCTCAACGCGAGCCGGGGCAGCGTGGTCGACCTCGACGCGCTCTCCCTGGCGCTGCGCGGCGGCCACCTCGGCGGCGCGGCCATCGACGTGTACCCCGAGGAGCCCGAGGCCAACGGCGACGGCTTCGTGTCGGTGCTGCAGGGCGCTCCCAACGTGATCCTGACGCCGCACATCGGCGGCTCGACGCTGGAGGCGCAGGCCAACATCGGCCGCGAGGTGGCCACCAGCCTGGTGCGCTACCTGGAGATGGGGAGCACCGTCGGCGCGGTGAACTTCCCCAACCTGGAGATGGCCCCGACCGCGGGGACGCACCGGCTGCTCAACGCGCACCGCAACGTGCCCGGCGTGCTGCGAGACATCAACCGCATCACCAGCGACCTGGGCGCCAACATCCGGGCGCAGACGCTCGCCACGGACTCCACGCTCGGCTACCTGATCATGGACATCGACCAGGACGTCTCGACCGCCGTGGCCGACGCCGTCCGCGCGCTCGGCACCAGCATCAGCACCCGCGTCGTGTACTGATAGTCTCGGCGGCGATGAAGACCGCCGCCCTCCCGCTGATCGCGCTGCTCGCCACCGGGTGCGCCGGACCCATCGCCGCGAGCCCCGAGGCGCGCACCACCCAATACCTGGCGTCGATTCGCGGGAGAACGGCCTTCGAGACGGTCTTCGTGAGGGAGATGCCCAAGGGGGGAGAGCTTCACACCCACCTGAGCGGCGCCGTGTACGCCGAGAGCTATCTCCGCTGGGCCGCCGAGGACGGGCTCTGCGCCCGACGCTCGCCGCCGTCGATCGTCGACCCTCCCTGCGACCCGGCGCGAGGCGACGTGAGCGGGGCGGCCATCGCGCTCGACGTCCCGCTCTACCGGGCGCTCGTCGACGGCTTCTCGATGCGCAATTTCCCCTACGCGACGGGCTCCGGCCACGACCACTTCTTCGACACCTTCGAGCGCTTCGACGCGAGGCGCGAGCGCTACGGCGACATGCTCGCGGAGGTGGTCTCCCGCCTCGCCAGGCAGAACACCCGCTACGTCGAGGTGATGCAGTCGCTCGGCGTCGGAGGCGCCAACCGCCTCGGCCGCGAGGCAGGGTGGAGCGACGACCTGGCCGTGATGTCCACGCGGGTCCCGGAGAGCGCCGTCGCGGCGGTGGTGGCCGACGCGAGGCAGCGCATGGACGCCCAGGAGGCCCGGATGCGCGCGCTGCTCCGATGCGGCCAGGCCGGGGAGGACCCGGGCTGCGGGGTGACGCTGCGCTACCTGGTGCAGATGATCCGCACGGTGCCTCGGGAGGAGGTGTTCGCGCAGGCGGTGGCGGCGGTGGCGATCATCGAGGCCGACCCTCGCGCGGTGGGGCTCAACCTGGTGGCCCCGGAGGACGACCCGGTGGCGGTGCGCGACTACCGCGACCACATGAGGGTGATCGACCACGTCACGAGGCACGGCACCCGGGTGAACGTCGCCCTGCACGCCGGGGAGCTCACCCCCTCGCTGGTGACGCCGGAGGTCGCGAGCGACCACGTGCGGCTGGCGGTGGAGCTCGCGGGCGCGCGTCGCATCGGGCACGGCACCGACATCGCGTGGGAGCACGACGCCCGGGGGACGCTCGCGATGATGGCCTCGCGAGGCGTGGCGGTGGAGCACTGCCTCCGGAGCGCGGACGCGATCCTCGGGCTGCGCGGGGCGGAGCACCCGTGGGGGCTCTACCGGGAGGCGGGCGTGGCCCAGGTGCTCTGCACCGACGACGAGGGCGTCTCGCGCACGGACCTCTCCCGCGAGTACCTCCTCGCGCTGCAGTCCTTCGGCCTCGGGTGGACGGAGCTCAAGACCCTGGCGCGCAACGCGCTGTCGCACTCCTTCCTGCCGGGCGCGACGCTGTGGGAGCGAGGCTCCATCAACGCGGCGTGTCGCTCCGAGGTGCCGGGCGCGGAGCGTCCTGGCGAGGGCTGCGCGCGCTGGCTGGCGGGGAGCGAGCGGGCGAGGGAGCAGTGGCGCCTCGAGGCCTCGCTGCGGCGCTTCGAGGCGATGTGGTGAACCCTCGCTAACCCGCCCGCTGTCGCCGGGCGGGGCCGCGTCGCTGCACCGCGCGCACCCGGTCGAGCCTTCCCGTGGGCAGCACCCGCTCTCCGACGATCACCGCGGTCTCCAGCTCGCTCGCATCGACCGCCGCGGTGAGCCCGGCGGCCTCGTCGTCGAGCACCAGGTCGCTGCCCCGGGCGAAGGGCGTGAGCGCGGGCAGGCAGACGATCCCCGGCGCCCAGGCGAAGGCCATCACCTTGGTGCGGGCGCCCACCGCGTCGCGCAGCACCAGCGCCGGGTGGTGGTGGCCGATCACCACGCGGCCTCCCCCTCGCCGCGCGCTCGCCCGCTCCGCGCGCAGGACCTCCGGGTCGTCGCCGTGCAGCGCCACATGGGGGCCGAAGGCCCAGCGTTCGCAGACGGTGACGCCGCGCCCATGAAGCGCCGCGTCGAGGCCGCGGTCGTGGTTGCCGGGGACGATCACCGCGGCGCAGCCGTCGAGGGCCGAGAGGAGCCCGTCGAGGGCGCTCGCTCCATCGGGCGAGGCGCGCATCGACGCAGGACCGTGGACCACGTCGCCCGCGATCACCACCGTGGCCGGGTCGAGGCGCTCTCTCAGCCGGGCGATGCGGGCGAAGAGCTCGCGGTCATCGACGCCGGGGAGCAGGTACCCGCGCGACTGGAGCGAGCGCACGTAGCCCGCGTGGACGTCGGCGATCACCAGGGTGCGGGTCGCAGGGTCGAAGAGCCCGCCGGGGGCCACGCAGCGAAGGTCGTCGTCGAGGGTCAGCATCGTGCGGTCACGGCTGCCCGAGCGTCGCCTGGAAGAGCCGGTTGGCCGCGTCGAGCAGCGCCCGCTCGGGGTCGTCGCCGCGCACGGCGTCGCGGTCCATCCAGGTGCGCGCGGGGATGCTGAGCGGAGACGGACCATCGAGACGGTGCAGGTGCCAGCGTCGCCCAGTGCGCTCGGTCAGCGCCTCGAGGGCGCGCTCTCCTTCGAGGGTGGTCCAGAGCGTGTGGTCGAGCGCTCGCAGAAGCACGTGCCCCGGGTCGTGCTTGCGCAATACATCGTGGAGCAATCCAGGGGTCGCCGCCCCGGCCTTCGTCCCCGGCATCCAGAGCTGCGCCACGCGGGCCACCTCGCGGAAGTACGCGCCGCTCAGCACCCCCTCGGAGAGCGCCCCCATGGCGACCTCTCGCAAGCCCTCCGGAGAGAACCACCGTCGCAGCGTCTCGAGGGATGCCTCCGCCAGCGAGGCGTCCGCGGTCACGCACACCGCCTCGTCGAGGGCGCACACGCTGGCGGCCTCGCCGGTCTCGTCGCGGTAGCGTGCGGCGACGGCGCGGGCGATGAGCTCGTTGGCCATCGATCCCGCGAAGGTGAAGGCCACGAGGTGGGCGCGCGCTCCGTCGCGGTGAAGCTCCACCACGAAGCGGTCGGTCGAGGGCAGCGACGCGTGGCGGTGCTGGGCGCGGACGAGCTCGCACACCGCGCGGGCGGTGACCGGGTGAACGCCAAGCAGCGAGGTCACCCTCCCGACCAGCTCCCCGGGAGCGAGGTGGACGAGCGCGCCGAGCTCCGTCCAGAGGGCCTCGACGGCGTCGGCCACCTGGGCGCTCTGCGCCGCGCGCTGCCCGTGCCACGCCGGGAGCGCCCGCTCGGGGCTGTGGTCGGGGCGCACCAGCAGCGCGTCGCTGGCGCGCTCGGTCACCCGCCATTTGCGGCCGCCCAGCACGAAGCGGTCGCCCACTTCCAGCGAGACCGCGAAGCGTCCGTCGAGCTGCCCCACCACGCGGCGCCCGTGGCGTACCTCCACGGTCACCTCGCCCACGATCGTGCCGATGCCCTGGCGGTAGAGGCGCTCGGAGCGCCTTCCGCTGATGGCCCAGCGCTCCCCGTCGCTCACCGCGCGCGCCATCTCGGGGTAGGCCGCGAGCGCGTCGCCGCCGTGCGCGAGGTAGCCCATCACCCGCTCGAGGTCGTCGCTGCTCAACCCTCGCAGCGAGGCCGAGGCGCGCAGCCCCTCGCCCACCTCGCTCGCCGTGGCCGAGCCCAATTGCAGCCGCCCCAGCGCCGCCTGCACCGCCACGTCGAGGTCGCCCTCCCGCAGCGTGATCGGCTCGACCTCGCCGCCCTGCGCCGCGCGGATGGCCGCCGCGCAGCGCACCACGTCGAGGGCGCTGGTGGGGATGAGCTCCGCGCGCGCCGGTACGCCCGGTCGATGATCGGCCCGCCCCGCAGCCTGGAGCAGCCGCGAGGTGGCGTTGGGGGCGCCCAGCACCAGCACCCGGCGCACCGCGGGCAGGTCGACGCCCACCTCCAGGGCGCTGGTCGCGACCACCACGCGGAGCGACCCGGCGCGCAGCGCGTCGGCCACGCGGGCGCGCTCCTCCAGGGAGAGCGAGCCGTGGAAGCACGCCACGCCGTAGCGGGCGGGGAGGACATCGCGCAGCGCCACGGACCACTGCTCCGCGCGGGTGCGGGCGCCCACGAAGAGCAGGGTGGTGCCGTCGGTCTCGGCCACCTGCCGGGCGATCATGGGGAGCACCTTGCGCCACGCCCACGATCCATCCGGGAAGGCCTGCTCCATGGGGGGATCGGTGATGCGCAGCTCGGCGGGCGACTCGTTGGCGACGGCGATCACCTCCGTGTCGGGGTGCACCCAGGCGGCGAGGGCGTCGAGCGGTCGCGCGGTGGCGCTCAGGGCGAGCCGCCGCGGAGGAGGGGAGGCGTGAAGGGCGGCCCAGGTGTCGAGCAGCGAGAGGGTGGTGGAGAGCAGGGCGCCGCGCTTGCCAGCGGCGAGCAGGTGCAGCTCATCGAGCACCACGGCGCGGACCCCGGTGAGCATCTCCCGGCCCGGTCCCGCGAGCAGCACGGCGAGGGACTCCGGCGTGGTGAGCAGCACCTCCGGGGGGCGCTCCCTCTGCGCGGCGCGCTGCTTCGGGCTGGTGTCGCCGGTGCGCTGCGCCACGCGGAGCGCTCCGCCGAGCGAGGCCACCATCGCGGTGAGGGCCTCGGTCTGCGTGGCGGAGAGCGCGCGCACCGGGGCGATGTAGAGCACGCGCACCCCGGCCGGGGCCTCCGTCGGATGGGCGATCAGCTCGGCCATGAGCGGGAGCATCACCGCGGCGGTCTTGCCGCTGCCGGTGGGCGCGGTGACCAGCAGGGGGCGGCCCTCATCGAAGGCCGAAAAGACAGCGCGCTGCACCGCCGTCGGCGCGTCGCCCCGGGCGGCGAACCACCCGGCGACGAGCGCGGCGGCGCTACGCCCGGCGGGAGCGACGCTCGAGCGACGGACCCGCGGGCGGCGAGCGCGAGGCGTCGCTGGGGCTTCGGGGCGGAGGCGGGCGGTGGCGCTCATCGGGTTGATCGGAGGGGGAGGATCTCCGCGGAGGGAGAGAGCAGTAGCGCAACCACCGTACACGGGGGAGCTGTGACCAGCAGGCGAGCACGGCGCGTCGCTGATTTGGCAACGACGGCCGTGCGGTCGTCGTCGGCGCCATGCTAGCTTCGCGTTGTGGAGGTCGTGCTCCGCAAGCTTGGTCCGAAGCCTGGACGCCCGGTGGTTGGCCGCCTCGTGCGAGCGCCCCGCCGTGGGGCCGTGGTCGTCATCGAATTCCCCGATGGGCTCCACGAGTACGTGACCACGCCGGTGCGTCGCATCCTCCGGGTGGCGGGCGAGGAGGTCTACTACCTCCAGACCACCAACAGCCGGTACCGCCTCGAGGTGCGCCGCGCCTCTCCGTCCGCGACCGAGAACAGCATCGTCCGCTAGAGCGCGTCGGCGAGCTTCGGCATGAGCGCGGTGCAGAGCGAGCGGAGCCACGCCATCGCCTCGGGCTTCGGGCTGAGCGTGCGCTCGTCCATGTAGAGGTCGCGGTTGAGCTCCACCTGGATGGCGTGCATCCCCGCCGAGGGACGGCCGTAGCGCTGCGTCGTCGCTCCCCCCCGGTACGGATCGTCGTGCCGCACGCTCAGGCCCGCCGCCCGGAAGTGCGCGTCCACGGCGTCGATGAGCTTCCCCCCGGCGGTGCTCCTCCCTCGCGTCCCGGGCACCACGTCGGCCCGCCGCCGCGGCGACTGCGCGAGCTGGCTGCGCCCGGTCGCGGGCATCGAGTGTCCGCAGAGCAGCACCGCCACGCCGTGCCTCGCCCGCAGGGCCTCCAGCTCTCGGGTGAGCGCCCGGTGGTAGGGGCGGTGGTAGCGCTCGATGCGCTGCTCGAACTCCGCGTCCGTCAGCGGCCTCCGCAGCGCCGGGGTCCCGTCGCTGGACTCCCGCCAGATCACGCCGCGAGGGGCGGTGCCCTTCGGGTGCGTCGAGCTCGCCACCGAGGCCGGGTCGTGGTCGCTCTCGTCGCGGTTCAGGTCCACCACGTAGCGCGAGCAGCGCGCCGCGAGCAGCGTCGCGCCCTGCGCCACCACGTCGCCGAAGAGCCCGTCCACCCAGGTGTCCGCGTCGCGCAGCAGCACCCGGTCGTCCACCGTGAGCAGCGCCCTCGCCTCGGCCGGAACCTCCAGGCCCGCGTGAGGCACCTCCACCAGCAGCGGCAGCGCCCTCGCGCTCGGCCGCGTCAGCGCGAAGGCCTCGCCGCCCGCCCCCTCGCTCATGGCTTCGCCAGCAGCGCCGCGGCCCGGTCGATCCACCCCGTCACGGCGGCGTCGTCGGTGCTCCCGACGGGCCTCCCCGGGGTCTTGCGCGCGGGGCCGGTCTCGTCGCTCCCATGGAGCCTCACCGAGAGCGCCTGCACCCTCCCGAAGCGCCCGTCGTGCAGCACCAGCGGCAGCGGGTCGGGCCCGGTCGCCCTCCTCGGCGCCGGCAGCCACCACGCCTTCGCCCCGTCGGGGAGCGTCGCCCGCCAGCCCGCCACCACGTGGTCGACCGGGTCGCGCGGGGAGAGCAGCGAGGCCGCCAGCGCGTCGCGGGTCCACTCCGCCAGCGTCGTGGTGTCTTTACCCTCGATGGTAAGCCCGTGCGCCGCCGCGCGGGCGCGCACCTCCGCCAGCGTCGCGTCCGCGGGCGCCTCCACCAGCCGCGACGCCGCGTCGACGTGCACGTCCGTCACCGCCGCCGGCGCCGGCGCGTCCATCATCTCCCCGTCCACCAGCGGGCCTCCCGCCATGGCGTGGTCCGGGTCCGCCGCGCGTCGCAGCGCGTCGATCCACCGCAGCCCGGCGCCCCACTCCAGGGCCATCGCGGCCTTCTTCGAGCGGCCGACCCCGTGGTGGTGGGCGATGGTCCCTCCGGCCTCGTGGGCGGCCCGCAGCGCCCTCGCCCAGGTGGCGTCGTAGGTCTGCCTCGCGCTCGCGTCGTCGGGCGAGGCGCCCACGAAGGTAAAGTAGATCGAGCAGCCGTCGGGGTACGCGTGGCTCATGTGGGCCATCACCAGCCCGCCGTGGGAGAGCGCCGCGTGCACCGACTCGTAGAGCGCCCCGAGCCGCGACCACGGCGCCGCGACCTCCATCGTGTCGACCCAGAGTCCTCGCGAGTAGGTGGGCGGCTGCCGGTAGCTCACCGCGTGCCGCCGAAGCAGCCAGCGCTTCGCCGGGCCCTCTCCCTCGTCGCGCGCCCCGCCCTTCTTGCAGAGGGCCGTGGCCCGGGCGAGCGCCTCGGCCTGCGGGTCGTCGCCGTCTCCCTCGAAGATCACGATGAGCAGCGAGCGGGTGTAGAGCTTCGTGCTCGCGAGGTCGGCGAGGGCGTTGACCGCCGAGGGGGCGTCGAGCACCCGCCGCAGCAGCCACTCGGCCGCGGGGGAGGGGCGCTCCGGGGTCTTCGGGGCGCTCGGCGTGGCGGAGGTCGCGCCCTGCAGGAAGACGTACGTGTCGATCGGGTCGTAGAGGCGCGCCACCGCGGGGCGAAGCCCGGCCTGGAAGATGGCCCGGATGGCCTCCCAGGCGTCGCGCATCGTGGCGAAGGTGAAGCCCCGACCGCGCCAGTCGGTGGGGGCGGGCCACACGCGCATGGTGGCCCGGGTGACGAAGCCGAAGAGGCCCTCGCTGCCCACCATCAGCTCTCGCAGGTCGGGCTCCCCGGGGCGAGGCGCGTCGAGGGTGAAGGGCTCGCCGTTGCCCAGCACCCCATCCATGGCGAGGGTCATGTCTTCGATCTTGCCGTAGCGGCCGGAGCACTGGCCCGCGCCCCGGGTCACCACCCAGCCGCCGAGCGTCGAGCACTGGATCGAGCTGGGGAAGTGCCCCAGCGTGGCCCCGCGGCGCTTGAGCTGGTCTTCGAGGTGCGTGCCGAGGATGCCCGCGTCGGCCACGCAGACGCCCGCCTCGAGGTCGACGGAGTGCAGCGTGCGCATGCGCTTCAGGTCGACGGCGACGGCGTCGCGCCCGGCGGCGATGCCACCGACGACGCCGCTGCCGGCGCCGAAGGGGATGAGCCCGACGCCGTAGCTGCGCGCGTAGCCGACGAGGGCCGAGAGGTCGTCGCGGCTGGAGGGCCACACGACGGCGCGCGGACCCGGCGGGCGGTCGAGGCCGCCTCGGGTCGACAGCAGCTGCCGGGGCCACAGGTCGTGGGCGTAGGCGCTGCGGTCGGCGCTGTCGGTGGAGACGGCGTCGTCGCCGAAGCGCGCGCGGAGGTCGTCGACGAGTGGGTCTCTCATAGGGGTTTCGCTGGGTTCGGGAGAGTGGTGCACCCGACCGCCCGACCGCAAGCCGCGGAGGCGACCGGAGCGCGAAGTGGAGCGCGGCGTTTGACAAGCACCTGGGAGACCGCCCACCACCTGTCATCCGGCGATGAGCACCCGACGACACCTCCCGATCCTGCGCGACGCCGCGCCCGCGACCGTCCCCGCGTCGAGCGCCGAGGAGGCCGCCTCGGAGCCGCCGCCGTGGCACTGGATCCCGCTGGGCACCACGGTCTCGCTGGTGGGCTTCGGGCTCCTGGCGCAGGGGGCCGCCGCGCTCTCGGTGCGCCTGCTGGGGCGCGTCTACCCGATGGGGGCGACCGCCGCGCAGGTGGCGCACATCCGGGCGGCGCACCCGGCCGCCGCGCGCTCGGTGGAGCTCACCGCGGCGCTCATCCCGCTGCTCACCCTGCTGCTCTCCGTCGCGGTCGGCTCGTACGTGGTGGGGCGCCGGGGCAACGGCACCAACGCCCGCCACGGGATGCTCTCCGGCGGGCTCACGGTGCTGATCTTCTGGGCCGTCACGGGCCGGCTCTGGAGCCTGCTGGCGCTGGTCCCGGTGGCGATGGCGGCGGGGTATTTCAGCGCCCGATGGGGCGTCGCGCGGCGGGCGTAACCGTGTAACGCTCTCGTCTGTCATGGAGGATACGGAAGAGCGGCTGGCGCTTCGGTATTTCTGGGAGGCCCTCGAGGCGACCCGCGACGAGGTCAACGCGGCGACGCTGCAGGCGGCGGAGAAGATCCCGTCGGTGGCGGCGGTGCTGGCCACGATGACCCCGGAGATGTTGGAGGCGCAGCAGGCGAGGGACGTCGCGAGGCAGCGGCAGGTGCTGGTCGACGGCGAGTGGGACGAGTACCTCGCAGACCTGAAGGTGCAGGGCGCGGCCTACGCGCAGATGGGCATCGAGTTCCGCGACTGGTACGCGCTGCTGGGGTCGTACCGGAAGGTCATCCGGCGCAACGCCCTGCCGCACATCGACGCGCGCGCCGAGGGCGTGCTCGTGGGGATGGACCGCTTCACCGACATCGCGATGGCGGAGCTCGGCACGGCGTACCTCACGATGAAGGAAGACCTCGTGCGCAAGGCCGAGGCCGAGGTCGACCGCTTCGTCGACCTCTTCCAGAACGCCTCGCTGGGCATGGTGATCTGGCAGCTCGAAGACCCGTCCGACCTCGGGTCGTTCCGGATGGTGACGGCCAACCCCGCGGCGGCGCGCTCCGGGAGGCAAGACCTGGCCGAGACCGTGGGCCGCCACCTGCGCGACCTCGCGCCGGAGCTTCCGCCCTACGTCGAGCTCTGGGCCGAGACGCTGGCCGACCGCACCCCGCGTAGCTGGACCGCGTCGGTGGGCGACGACCCGGAGACCCTCCGGCACTTCGACGTCCGCTGCTTCGCGCTGCGGGAGAACTACCTCGGCGTGATCTTCGAGGAGGTGACCGAGCGCCTCCGGATGACCGAGCGCCTCGACCACCACGTGCGCGAGCTCGAGCGCTCCAACCGCGAGCTCGACGACTTCGCGTACGTCACCTCGCACGACCTCAAGTCCCCGCTGCGCGACGTGCGCAACCTCGTGAGCTGGATCGTGGAGGACGTCGGCGACGCGCTCCCTCCCACCTCGGCGCAGCACCTCAAGCTGGTGAACGACCGCGTGCGGCGCATGGAGCAGCTCCTCGACGACCTGCTGGAGTACTCGCGCGTCGGGCGCGTCGCCGAAGAGCCGCGCACCTTCACGGTCCGCGATGTGCTCGAGAGCGTGCAGGCGCTCGACCCGCCGCTCCCCGGATTCTCGGTGACCTTCGAGGGCGAGGACGTGACGATCAGCACGCCCCGAATGCCCTTCGAGAAGGTCTTGCGCAACCTGGTGGGCAACGCCATCAAGCATCACGACCGCCCGCACGGGCACGTGGTGGTGAGCGTCGCCCTCGAGGGCGACCGGGTGAGGGTGCGGGTCGCCGACGACGGGCCGGGCATCCGGCCGGAGTTCCACGAGCGGGTGTTCAGGATGTTCCAGACGCTTCGGCCGCGGGACGAGGTGGAGGGCAGCGGGGTGGGCCTGGCGATCGTGAAGAAGTCCGTCGAGGTGTTCGGCGGCCGGGTGCACGTCGAGTCCGCCGGGCGCGGCACCGCCGTAGTATTCACGTGGCCCCTCCGCTGGGCCAGAACGGGAGCGTGAGCGATGTCGGGTCGTACCGTGAACGTCCTCCTCGTCGAGGACAACGTCATCGAGCAGGAGGCCGTGCGCCGCGCCTTCAAGCGGGAGCACATCGGCAACCCCATCATCACGGCGGTCGACGGCATCGAGGCCCTCGCGCTGCTGCGCGGCGGAGCGGGCGGCGCCGAGGCCCTGCCGCGGCCCTACCTCATCCTGCTCGACCTCAACATGCCGCGCATGAACGGCCTGGAGTTCCTCACCGAGCTCCGCGCCGACCCCGAGCTGCGCGACAGCATCGTCTTCGTGCTCACCACCTCGCGAAGCGACGAAGACCGCGTGGCCTCGTACAACCTCAACGTCGCGGGCTACATCGTGAAGAGCGACGTGGGCGCCGGCTTCGTGCGGCTCCTCGGGCTCCTCGACCACTACTGGCGCATCGTGGAGTTCCCCTGAGCGGAGCCCCCGCGGCGGCTCACTCGTCGAGCGCCGCGCGCACCGACCGGCCCAGCCGATCGGCGGTGATGGGCTTCTCGATCAGCCGCGCACCCTGCGGCAGCCGACCGCGCTCCCGAGCGCCCCGGTCGGTGTAGCCCGACATGTAGAGCACCCGCAGCGAGGGGCGCAGCGCGAGGAGCGAGCGCGCCACCTCCGGGCCGGACATCCCGGGCATGACCACGTCGGTCAGCACGAGGTCGATGCCCCCGGCGTAGTCGCGGCAGCGCGCCACGGCCGCGGGCCCGTCGGAGGCCTCCAGCACCGTGTAGCCCAGCGAGCGGAGGGCCCTCACGGCGACCTCGCGCACCGGCTCCTCGTCCTCGACCACCAGCACCGTCTCGGTGCCCTGAGGCACGGGCGACGGCGCGGCGCGCGGAGCATCCACCTGCTCGAGCGCCCTCGGGAGAAACACCCTGAACGAGCTCCCGTGACCCACCTCGGAGTAGACCGTGACGGTGCCGCCGACCTGCCGGGCGATGCCGTAGACGGTGCTCAGCCCGAGCCCGGTGCCGCGACCCACCTCCTTCGTCGTGAAGAAGGGGTCGAAGATGCGCTCGAGCACGTCCCTGGGGATGCCCTCCCCCTCGTCGGTGACGCAGAGCACCACGTAGTCCCCAGGGGCGAGGCGGCGGTCGCCCCCGCCGGCCAGCTCCTCGACGAGGCTCAGGTGCTGGATCTCTATCTCGATCCGCCCCCCGCGGGTCATCGCGTCGCGCGCGTTGACCACGAGGTTGACGACCATCTGCTCGAGCGCGTTGGGGTCGATGCGCACTCGCCACGGCTCGGCGTCGGGCGTGAGCGTCACCGCGATGTCCTCGCCCACCAGCCGCTCGAGCATCGGCAGCGTCGAGGCGATCACCGCCCTGGCCTCGACGACGCGCGGCGTGCCCGTGGAGAGCCGAGAGAAGCTGAGGAGCTGCCGCACCAGCGCGGCGGCCCGGTTGGCCGCGTCGATCACCTGCCCGAGGTCCTGCTGCATCGGCGCCTCCGACGGCAGCCCCGCCCTGATGAAGCCCGCGAAGCCGAGGATCACCGACAGCAGGTTGTTGAAGTCGTGCGCGATGCCTCCCGCGAGCTGGCCCAGCGCGTCCATCTTCACCGCGTGCCGTAGCTGCTGCTCCAGCTCCCGCGCCTCGCTCACGTCGAGCGCGAGCCCGATGGTCCCGACGATGGCGCCCTCCGCGTCGCGCAGCGCCCCGATGTGGCACTGGTACGGTCTCCCACCGAAGTTCGCGAGGTACCGCACCGGCTCTCCCTCGAGGGCCGGCGCGTGGGCCGCGTGAAACTCCTTGCCCGTCGCCTCGTCGCCGAAGTTGTCTCCGACGTCCCTCCCGATGCGCGACGCCGCGGGCACGCCCATCGCCTCCAGGGCCGCCCCGCCGATGTGGGTGATCTTCAACCCCATGTCCGTCGTCCAGTGGACGACCGGGAGCTGTCCCAGCACGAAGCGCAGGTCGGTCTCGCGCCGCTGGAGCGCCTCGTTCATCGCCGCGAGCTCGTTGCGCTGCTCGCGAAGCTGGGTGACCGCCTGCTGCAGCTCGCGCTGGTGTCGATCGAGCTCGTTGCGCAGCCGCCCCTGCTCGATGGCGAGGTCGATGGCCTTGCGGAGCCGCTCGCGGTTGAGGTCGCCCTTCAGCAGGTAGTCCATGGCGCCGTGCTTCAGCGCCTCGACCGCCACCTTCTCGCTGCCCTGCGAGGTCAGCATCACCACCGGCAGCGAGCGCTCGGACATCAGGTCGAGCACCCGCACCCCGTCCTCGTCGGGCAGGCGGTAGTCGAGCAGCACGCAGTCCACCGTGGACGAGGAGACCGCGGCCATTCCCTCCCTCGCCGTCGCCGCCTCGAGGAGCTCGTGCCGGCCGCCCAGCAGCCGACGGATCTGCTCCCGGTCGACGTCGCTGTCATCGATCACGAGCACGGTCGTCACGGCAGGGCCATCCTGGTCGCGGTGGTGGGTGATGGGACTCGAGGGCGCACGTCGAGCATCCCCCACTCTAGCGTATCGATTTGGTCCTGAGCGAACGCGTACAACGGCCCGCAGGGCTCCCGCCGGAGCGTCCGCCCTCCGCGGCGAAGCGCGCTAGATTCGCGCCCATGGATCGCTCGCTCCTCCCCCTCGCGCTGCTCGCCCTCTCTCCCCTCGCGTGCGCCGCCGGGGACGGCACCGAGGTGGCGACACGCGACGCTGGCGCTGCGCCGCGAGACACCGGGGCCGCGCGCGACACGGGCCTCCGTCGAGACGCGCCCTCCGTCGTCGATCGCCCTCCGGTCGCGATGGACGCTCCCCCCGCCGCCATGGACGTGCCTCCGGTCGCGGTCGATCGCCCTGCCGCGATGGACGTTCCTCCAGTCTTTGTCGATCGCCCCGCGCCCGTCGACCTCGGCGCCCCCGTCGACCTCGGTCGTGACTCCGGATCGATCACCCTCGGCGACGCGTGGAGCCCCGAGCGCGACGCCGGCGACCCGACCCCTCGCGACGTCGACCGCGTGCTGGGCGGCGCCCCCTCGGACAGCGCGTCCCGCTTCGGCGGCGCCGACGACACGGCCCGCGCGCCCTCCATCGTCTACCCCGAGGACGGCACGGTGCTGCCTCCCAACCTCACGGGCTTCGAGGTGCACTTCCGCCCCGGCGCGGGCAACGACCTCTTCGAGGTGTCGCTCCGCGGAGACCGCGGCGCGCTCCGGGTGTTCACCCGCTGCACGGCGGTCGCCGACGGCTGCGTGCTCGGCCTCGACGAGCCCGCGTACGCCGAGCTCGCCCGCGTGGCGCAGCCCTCCGGCGACGTCGCGCTCACGGTGCGCGCGACCTCCGCGGCAGGCGGCGGGGTCGGCCGCTCGGCGGCGCGTTCGCTCGGCGTCACCAACTTCGACGTCCGCGGCGGGCTCTACTACTGGGCCGCCTCCAGCGGCACCATCAACCGCTACGAGTTCGGCCGCGCGGGCGCGCGCACCGAGCCCTTCCTCCGCGGCGACCCGATCAACTGCGTCGGCTGCCACGTGCTCTCCCGCGACGGCTCCCGCATCATGGCGGGGCGCTTCATCCCCGCGCCCTCGGCCACCCGCATCTTCGACGTGACCACCCGCGCCCCGCTCTCCCCGGACTACGGCGCCAACTTCGGAACCTTCTCCCCCGACGTCCGCTGGCTCCTCACCAGCGACGGCAACCGCCTCGCGCTGCGCGACCCGGTCCACGGCAACGAGGTCCCGGGCCTCGCCCCGGGCACCGCCGGGAGCCACCCCGACTGGGCGCGCGGCGGGCGCTCGGCGGTGTTCTCCCGCCCTCGCACCTCCTTCCCCATCTTCGGCACCCCCGGCCACAACGGCCCCGCCGACCTCTTCACCATCCCGTGGGGCGGCGCCTCCTTCGGCGCGGCCGCGACGCTCGTGCGCGCCGACGGCACCCGCAACAACAACTACTACCCCTCGTATTCGCCCGACGACGCGTGGGTGCTCTTCAACCGCGCGGAGGGCAACTCCAACCACAACGTCGACGCCCAGCTCTGGGTGGTCCCCGCCGGGGGAGGCAGCCCGACGCGCCTCGCTCGCGCCGACCTCGCGGACTCCATGGGCAACTCGTGGCCCAAGTGGGCGCCCTTCGTCCAGCGCTTCCACGGCGAGCCCTTGATGTGGTTCACCTTCTCCAGCCGGCGCGACTACGGGCTTCGGCTGAGGCAGCAGTCGCGCGAGCCTGCGATGCGCACCACGCAGCTCTGGATGGCGGCCTTCCGCCCGGGGCGAGTCGCCACCGCGGAGGCGAGCACCCCGGCCTTCTGGCTGCCCTTCCAGAGCCTCTCGGAGGGCAACCACATCGCCCAGTGGGCCGAGCAGGTGCAGCGCCAGGGGTGCACCTCCGACCGCGACTGCGTGCAGGCCGAGCGCTGCCTGCCCATCTCCACCGGCGCCGTGGCGGTCTACCGCTGCGTGGTGCCCTGAGGGCGCCGCTCAGTCGGGCTCGGGGTTCTCCCGGGCCTCCAGCACCATGCCGATGAGCAGCAGCACCGGCAGCACCAGCACCGGCACCCCGACCACCAGCAGCAGCACCGCCCACCCGATGCTCCCGGTGCCGAAGTAGGCGGCCACCCCGAGGCCGACCAGCGCGGCCGCCGTGGCGCCCATGCGCTTCAGCCGCGAGTGGCGCTGCGGCGGGAGCATCGTCTTCCGCACCAGCCGAACGCCATGCTGGATGCGCGGAGCCTGCACGACCAGGCTGAGGCGCTCACGGATGGGACGTTTGGTGTGTGGCATTCAGTGACTTGCTCTCTCTACTAGGACCGCGGGGCCCGCTCCGCCAGTGGGGCGGCGGCGCGGGTCAGCCCTCGAGGGCGGGCAGGGAGCGCACGGCCTCGGCGTACTCGCGCACGATGTCGTCGACGATCGCGGCGATGGGCTTCACCTCGCGGGCGAGGGCGATGCCCTGCCCGGCGCTCCAGATGTCCTTCCACTTCTTCCCGCCCTCCTTCTGCACCGCCTCCTGCGCGGCGCCGCGGTCGGCGGCGGTGATCGTGGCGCCGGGGAGCGTCTGCCGAAGGAAGTTGGCGTGCACCCCGCTGACGCCGTCGGTGTAGACGATCTCCTCGGGCGACCCGTTGACCACCATGGACTTGTAGCGCTCGTCGGCGCCGCACTCGGTCGAGGCGATGAAGCGCGTGCCCATGTAGACGAGCTCCGCGCCGAGGGAGAGCGAGGCGGCCACCTGGCGGCCCGTGGCGATGCACCCGGCGGCCACCACCGGCACCCGCAGGTGCTCTCGGAGGTAGGGGTAGAGCACGAAGGGCGAGGTGGTCCCGGCGTGGCCGCCTGCCCCCGCGGCGACGCCGATGATCGCGTCGGCGCCGCACTCCTGGGCCTTGAGCGCGTGCTTGAGGTGGATGACGTCGTGCATCACCACCATGCCCCGCTCGTGCGCTCGACGGGCGATCTCCGTGGGGTTGCCGTAGCTCGTGATCAGCACCGGGACGCCGAACTCGATGCAGGCCTCGAAGTCCTGCGCGAGCCGCTCGGGCTCGGTGAGCTTGATGGTGAGGTTGATGGCGAAGGGCCGGTCGGTGCGCTGCCTGATCCACCCGAGGGCCTCTCGGAAGGCCTCGTGCGTGCGGAGGTTGATCGAGGGCATCGAGCCCAGGATGCCGGCCTCCGCGGCGGCGACGATCATCTCCTTGTTGGAGATGATGAACATCGGGGCGCAGGCGATCGGGTACTTCAGCCCGATGCGCTCGGCGAGGGGAGTGCGGATGCGCGACATGGCGGTGGGGAGTCTCCTTCGGGGCGACTCTATCGCGGGCCCTCCCGGGCCATCTCATCGTCGCCCTTATCTTTGCGGAGACGCCGCCCGACGCACGTCGACCATCGCCGCGGAAACGCCGCCCACTCCGCGGCTGCGGGCGGCCCGCGAGCGGGCCTGCAACCGCTGGAAGTGGGAGCCTGGAACTGGGCGCCCCTCCTTCGAGGGGCTCTGCTGCAGGAGCGCCGGTTGCTCGCGCAACCGTCGGGAGGTCACCGACCGCCGCGATCGAACTCCCTGCGACGCTCAGCGACTTGTCCTGCTGCTGCGCGTGAGCACCTACGTCCGCTTCATCGAGCGCTCCAGCGCTCGATGCGCCTGCAGAGAGTCCCGCGCAGGCGGGACGATCAGACCCAGGCTCCCACTTCAGCGGTTGCAGGCCCGCTCGCGGGCCGTCCGCAACCGCGGAGTGGGCGGCGCTTCCGCGAAGGTGAAGGCAACCGTGAGCAGGCCATCAGGGCCCTGATCGCGCTTGACGCCCCGCGCGCTCTCCCGAGACGGTACGCCATGACCTTCCCCGAGGCCTTCGTCTCGCTCGCGGTGGCGGTGGCCGCGGGCCTGCTGCTCGGCACCGAGAGGCAGCAGAACGCCACCACGGAGGGCAAGAAGGACTTCGCCGGCATCCGCACCTTCCCGATGGTCTCGCTGCTCGGCGCCCTCGGGGCGCTCGCCCGCCCGGTCGCGGGCATGTGGCTCCTCGTGGGGCTCCTCGCGGCGGTCGCGGCCTTCGTGACGGTGTCTCACCTCCGCACCTCCGCGCGCGACGACATCGGCATCTCCACCGAGGTGGCGTGCCTGCTGGCCTTCGGCCTCGGCGCCCTCGCGGGGATGCGCGAGCTCATGCCCGACCGCGACCGCTTCCTGCTGGTGGGCACCACCGCCGCCGCGGCGCTCGCGCTGCTGGCCCTCAAGCAGCCGCTGCACGGCTTCGTCAGGCGCCTCTCCGTCGACGACGTCTACGCGACGACCAAGTTCGTGGTGCTCGCGCTGGTGATCCTCCCGGTGCTGCCGCGCGAGGCCTACGGGCCCTTCGACGCCATCGTCCCCTTCCAGATCGGCAAGATGATCGTGCTGGTGGCGGGCGTGAGCTTCGCGGGCTACGTCGCCTCCCGGCTCATCGGATCAGCGCGCGGCCTGCTGGTCTCCGGCCTGCTCGGGGGCCTGGTGTCCTCCACGGCGGTGACGCTCACCTACTCGGGCCGCGGCCGCGACGAGCCCTCCATCGCGAGGCTCTGCGCGGTGGCCATCATCGCCGCCTGCTCGACCATGTTCGCTCGCCTCGTGGTGGTGGTGGCCATCGTCGACCGCCCGCTGCTGCGCTCCATCGCCCCGCCGCTCGCGGTGACCGCCGCGATGGGCTTCGTCGTCGCGGTGGTGCTCTACCGCAGGGCCGACGCGCCCTCCGAGGAGAAGCCCGGGGCCGAGCCCGCGCTGCGCAACCCCTTCGAGCTGAAGCAGGCGGTCTCCTTCGGGCTGCTCTACGGGGTGGTGCTGCTCGTGGCCAAGGCCGCGCAGCACTGGGCGGGCTCCGCGGGGCTCTACCTGTCGTCGGTGCTCGCGGGCCTCACGGACGTCGACGCCATCACCCTCTCGGTGGTCGACATGCACCGGGGAGGGCTCCCCAACGCCACCGCGGCGACGGCCATCATGCTGGCGGCGCTCACCAACACGGTGGTGAAGTCCGGCGTGGCGATCTCCGTGGGGGGCGCGGCGGTGGGTCGCCCGGTGGCGCTCACGCTGGGCGCCGCGCTGGCCGCGGGCGGAGCGGTGCTCGCGGTGATCGCGTAGGGCCCTTCACCCCCTCGACGCCACGGTCACCACCCACGCCCGCTCGTCGCGCTTCTCCCACTCGATGCTCACCGGGAGAAAGCTCTCGATCACCCGCGCGTTGGTCGTCGTGTGCAGCGTGGGCTCGCTGGTCACGAAGCGCCCTCCGCCCGCGAGCGCCATGGGCAGCAGCAGCTGATCCGCCAGGTGCTCCCCCACCGGCACGCCCGACTCCATCCACGCCAGGGCTTCCTTCGCCACGGCCTCGCCCACGGCCTCTGCGGAGCGGCCCTTCTCCCCGCAGAGCGTGAACACCTCCGCCGCGTGCTCGCACGCCACGTCCACCACCACCACGTTGCCCGGACCCTGCTCCCTCGGCAGCATCTCCACCCGCAGGCACTCCCGGCCCCAGCGGAGCACCTCGCCCGCCGCGGCGAGCTCCCGCTCGGCGATGCTCCCCGAGAGCCCCGCCACGCGGGCCACCGCGCGCCGGGAGATCACCGCGCCCCGCTCCATGATCTCCACCCGGGCGAGCGTCTTGGAGGGCGTCACCCGTAGCGTGAAGCGCCCTCCGCCCGCGGGATAGAAGCCCGCGCGCTCGATGGAGCACGCCACCCTCGGACCCATGCGGTTGATCACCGGGACGAAGGCCCGCTCGATGAAGTCATACGAGGGGGCCATCGGGTTGTGGGTGCCTCCCTCGAAGGTCACCGACGACGGGCCCTCCGCGCAGAGCAGCGCCGGCAGCACCGTCTGCATGACCAGGGTGGCGCTCCCCGCCGTGCCGACGCGGAAGGTGTACTCCCCCGGGCGCACCGGGCCCGGGGCGAAGAGCACCTCTCTCGAGCCGAGCTCGGCGCCCTCCACCCTCGCTCCGCTCAGCTCCGCCGCCGCGCGCAGCGCCGTGAGGTGCTGCCGCAAGAGCCCCGGCTTGGAGCGCCCCGCCCGCACCTGGACCATCCGCAGAGCGGTGCCCGTCACCAGCGAGAGCGAGAGCGACGAGCGCAGCATCTGCCCGCCGCCCTCTCCCTCGGAGCCGTCCAGCGTCACCGTGTTCGTCTCGTCGCGCATCGAATCCATCCTCCCTACCTCATTGCGTGGTGGGTCGACCCTGAACATGGATCACATCATCGAGGCTCGCGGCCCCCTTCCCCGCTGCCGCGCGCCCTGACCCCCGCGGGGCGGGGGCAGGGCTCAGGGGATCGAGGCCGCGTGCTCGAACAGACCCCTTGGAAGCCTTCCAGCACGACCCCTCCGCTGGCAGTCGTCGAAGCCCTGCCCCCGCTCCGCGGGGGTCAGGGCGCGCGGCAGCGGGGAAGGGGGCCTCCCATCGCCCCATTCACCCCTTCACGCAGACCACCTGGCGCAGCGTGTACACCACCTCCACGAGGTCGCGCTGCGCCTGCATCACGGCCTCGATGTCCTTGTAGGCGCCGGGCGTCTCGTCGATCACCTCGGCGTCCTTGCGGCACTCCACGCCCGCCGTCGCCTTCGCGTGGTCGTCGAGGGTGAACACCTTGCGCGCCTTCGTCCGGGTCATCGCCCGCCCCGCCCCGTGGCTGCACGAGTGGAAGCTCTCCGGGTGACCCTTCCCCCGCACGATGAACGACCGCGCGCCCATGCTCCCGGGGATGATCCCCAGCTCGCCCTCCCGCGCCCGCACCGCGCCCTTGCGGGTCACCCACACGTTGCGGCCGTAGTGGTGCTCCCGGCTCACGTAGTTGTGGTGGCAGTTCACCGCCTCGAGCGAGGCCTCGAAGGCCGGCACCAGCCCCGTCGAGCGCACCGCCTCCACCGTCGCCCGCATCATCAGCTCGCGGTTCACCCGCGCGTACTCCTGCGCCCACCCGACGGCGTGCAGGTAGTCGTCGAAGTGCACCGTACCCTCCGGCAGGTACGCGAGGTCCTGGTCGGGCAGGTGGATGTGGTAGCGGGCCATGTCCTCCCGGGCCTTCTCGATGAAGTGCGACCCGACGCGGTTTCCCACGCCGCGCGACCCGGAGTGCAGCATGAACCACACGCGGTCGCTCTCATCGAGGCACACCTCGATGAAGTGGTTGCCCGTGCCGAGCGTCCCGAGCTGAGAGCGCTCCGGGCCCCGACCGAGCCGCGGGTGCTTCTCCACGATGGCCGAGTAGCCCTCGCTCAGCGAGGCCCACGCCTCGTCCACCGCCGCCGGCACGTCGTGCCACGCCCCGCGGTCGTTGCGCCCGCCGTTGTCCGTGCGCCCGTGCGGAACCGCCCGCTCGATCGCCGAGCGCAGCCCGAAGAGATGATCGGGCAGGTCGCTCGCCGTCAGGCTGGTGCGCGCCGCGATCATCCCGCAGCCGATGTCCACGCCCACCGCCGCGGGGATGATCGCCCCGCAGGTCGGGACCACGCTCCCCACCGTCGCCCCCTTGCCGACGTGCACGTCCGGCATCACCGCCACCCACTTGTGGATGAAGGGCAGCGCCGCGAGGCGAGAGAGCTGATCACGCGCCATGTCCTCGACGGCGACGCCGCGCGTCCACGCCTTGATCGGAACCCCGCCCTGCACCTCGAAGACCTCGTAGCCGCGCTCGCTCATATCCGGTGACCTCCTGATCCGGCCTTATCGCAGGGCGCGTGCCACCGTCGTTCTACGGGAATTCTCGCAGATCGGGCGGGTCGGTACGATACCGTGGTATCAAGCGACTTATCCCCATGGCGAAGAAGAAGCCCACGGTGGTGCTCGGCCTGCTGGGTCCGGTGCTCGACTCCGGAGCCCGTGAGCAGCGCTGGGAGCGATGGCGCCCCTCCGTCGCGGTGTGCCAGCACCCCGACCTGCTGGTGTCTCGCTTCGAGCTCCTTCATCAGCCCCAGTACGCGACCCTGGCGAGGCTGATCCGCCACGACATCGCGGCGGTCTCCCCCGAGACGAAGGTCAACCTCGTCCCCTTCGACATGGCCGACCCGTGGGACCTCGAGGAGGTCTACGCCTCGCTCCACGACTTCGCCCGCTCCTACCCCTTCGACCCCGAGCGCGAGGACTACCTCGTGCACATCACCACGGGCACCCACGTCGCCCAGATCGTGCTCTTCCTGCTCACCGAGTCGCGGCACCTCCCGGCCACGCTGCTGCAGACCTCGCCGCCCACGCGCGCCGACCGCGACCCCGCCTCCCGCGCCGCCGGCACCTGGCGCGCCATCGACCTCGACCTCTCCCGCTACGACCGCCTCGCGTCGCGCTTCGCCGCCGAGGCCCGGGAGCGCGCCGGGGGGCTCAAGGCCGGCATCGAGACCCGCAACGCGGCCTTCAACGCCCTCATCGACCGCATCGAGCGGGTGGCCGTCGCCTCGCGCGCCCCGATGCTGCTCACCGGCCCCACCGGAGCGGGCAAGTCGCAGCTCGCCGGGCGCATCTTCGCGCTCAAGAAATCGCGGCGCCAGGTGGCCGGGGAGTTCGTCGAGGTCAACTGCGCGACGCTGCGCGGCGACGGCGCGATGTCCACCCTCTTCGGCCACGCGAAGGGGGCCTTCACCGGCGCCATGACCGAGCGCGAGGGGCTCCTGCGCAAGGCCGACCGGGGCACGCTCTTCCTCGACGAGATCGCCGAGCTGGGGCTCGACGAGCAGGCGATGCTGCTGCGGGCGCTGGAGGAGAAGAGCTTCCGCCCGATGGGGAGCGACCGCGAGGTGAAGAGCGACTTCCAGCTCCTGGCGGGCACCCACCGCGACCTGGCGGCGCGCGTCGCCGAGGGGCGCTTCCGCGAAGACCTCCTGGCGCGCATCGAGCTCTGGACCTTCGCGCTCCCCGGGCTCCGGGAGCGCCCCGAGGACGTCGAGCCCAACCTCGACTTCGAGCTCTCGCAGTGCGAGCGCACGCTCGGGTCGCGCGTCACCATGAGCCGCGAGGCGAGGGCCCGCTTCGTGGCCTTCGCGACCTCCCCGGAGGCCCCCTGGCCGGGCAACTTCCGGGACTTCAGCGCGGCCATCACCCGCATGGCCACGCTCTGCACGGGCGGCCGCATCGACGTCGCCAGCGTCGACGAGGAGCTCGCCCGGCTGCGGGCCCGCTGGCGCCTCTCGACGCCCGAGCGCGCGACGCCAGCGGGAGCGGGCGACGACCCGCTGCTGCGCTCGACGCTCGGCGACGAGGGCCTGGCGGCGCTCGACCGCTTCGACCGGGCGCAGCTCGCGGAGGTGGTGCGGGTGTGCCGGGCGTCGCCCTCGCTCTCCGCCGCGGGCCGCGCGCTCTTCGCGGTCTCCCGCAGCGGCAAGGCCTCGGTCAACGACGCCGACCGGCTGCGGAAGTACCTCGCGCGCTACCACCTGTCCTGGGAGGCCGTGCGGGGGTGAGAGGGAGTGAGCTCACCTCTTCGATGGACGACGCCCCCGTCGGGCCCCATCGTCTCTGGAGGATGGAGCTTCCTCCGCTGGATTTCCGTCGCCTCTTCGATGCGGCGCCGAGCCTCTACCTGCTGTTGACGCCCGACCTCGTCATCGTCGCCGCCAACGACGCCTTCCTCCGCGGGACCATGACCCGACGCGAAGACATCGTCGGACGCCCGCTGTTCGAGGTCTTTCCGGACGTCCCGGAGCGCTCGGCGGGAGCGGGCCTGGGCAGCCTCCGGGCGTCGCTGGAGCGGGTGCTGAAAGAGCGCGTCCCCGACGAGGTGCCCATGCAGCGCTACGACCTCCCGCTGCCCGACGGCCGGCTCGAGAGGCGCTACTGGAACATCCGCAACTCCCCGGTGCTCGGCCCCGACGGCGAGGTCGCGCTGGTCCTCCACATCGCCGAGGACATGACGGAGGTCGTGCGGCGGCGCGAGGCGGAGATGGAGCACGACCGTCGCAACGAGGAGCTGCGCGCCCGCGCCGGGAAGATGGCGGCGGAGATCTACCTGCGCGCGCAGCAGGTGGAGGACGCCAACCGTCGGCTGCGGCAGCTCAACGACGAGCTCAGCGCGTCGGCGCAGTCGGAGCGCGAGGCGCTCAACGCGCTGCGCCGCACCCAGAGCATCCTGGTGCAGACCGAGAAGCTCGCGGCGCTGGGACAGATGGTGGCGGGGGTGGCGCACGAGATCAACAACCCGCTGGCCTTCGTGACCAACAACCTCGCGGTCGCGCAGCGGGACTTCGAGGCGGTCGCCTCGCTGCTCTCGCTCTACCGCAGGGCCGACGTCGACATCGCCGACGCGCAGCCCGAGCTCGCGGCGCAGATCGCCGCCGGGGCCGAGCGCATCGACCTCGACTACACCCTCGGCAACCTCGGCCCGCTCTTCGCGCGCTCCCGCGACGGCCTCAAGCGCATCCGGCAGATCGTGGAAGACCTGCGCACCTTCGCCCGCCTCGACGAGAGCGACCTCCACGAGATCGACATCAACCCCGGCATCGAGTCCACCGCCAACATCATCCGCGGCCGCGCCCGCAAGAAGAACGTCGAGATCGTGCTGGCGCTGGAGCCCGTCCCGACCATCGCCTGCTACCCCGGCAAGGTGAACCAGGTGGTGATGAACCTCCTCTCCAACGCCATCGACGCCTCGCCGGCCTCGTCGCAGGTGCGCTGCCGCACCGCGCCCGGCGGCGACGGGGGCGTGGTCATCGAGGTCGTCGACTCCGGCACCGGCATCGACCCGGCCATCGTCGACCGCATCTTCGACCCCTTCTTCACCACCAAGCCGCAGGGGGAGGGCACCGGCCTCGGGCTCAGCATCAGCTACGGCATCGTGCAGGACCACGGCGGGTCCATCAGCGTGGCCTCGACCCCGGGCGCCGGGGCGTGCTTCACCGTGCGCCTGCCGCCGCGACCCCCAGCCCGCGAGCCGACGTCCTACGAGCGCATGCCCTGAGCCGGGCTCGCCGCGGAGCCGGGCAGCTCGATGCTGAACATCATCCCGCCCTCCGCCTGGCGCTGCGCGTCCACCGAGCCGCCGTGCATCTCCACGAAGGCCTTCACCACGCTCAGTCCGAGCCCCAGGCCCCGCGCCCCGAACTCGTAGGTGCCCGACGAGTGCCGGTCGGTGTCGAAGCCCGTGAAGAAGGGCTCGAACAGGTACTCCATCGACGAGTCGGGCACGCCGCTGCCGGAGTCGCGCACCTCGATGCGGGCGCTCCCGTCCACCCGCCTCGCGCTCACCGTCACCGTCCCCCCGTCGGGGGTGAACTTGATCGCGTTCAGCAGGAGCTGATTGAGGCTGTCCTCGATCTTCGACGCGTCGACCTCGACGGACCCGAGGCCCGCGGGCGCGTCGACCACCAGCACCTGGTGCCGCTGGTCGACGAAGGGCCGCACCTCGTCCGCGGCCTCTCGCACGATCACCGCGAGGTCGATCGGCTCCCTGTCCATGCTGCGGGCGAAGTGCTCCCCGTGCAGCAGCACCATGAGCTGCTCCGAGCGCCGGTAGAGGCGCTGCGCCGCCCGCTCGATGCGAGCGAGCCAGTCGTGCACCTCCGGAGGAGCGAGCCCCGGGGTACGCAGCGCCAGCCGGGTCAGCCCGAGCTGGATGGTGAGGGGCGTGCGCAGCTCGTGGCCCACCACCCGGATGAACGCGCTCTTGAGGTCGCTCGCCCTCGCCAGCGTGGCGTTCTTCACCTCCAGCTCCTCCAGCAGCCGCCTCCGCTCGGCGACGAGCTCGTACCGCAGGCACGCCTCGCGTATCACCGACTGCAGCTCCTCCGGGTCCCACGGCTTGGTGATGTACCGGTACACGCTGCCCCGGTTGATGGCGTCGATCACCGCGGGCAGGTCGGCGTAGCCGGTGAAGAGCAGCCGCACCACGTCGGGGTACGCGTCGCAGATGCGATGGAGAAACTCCACCCCGGTCATCTCGGGCATGCGCTGGTCGGTCATGACCACGTGCACCTCCTGCTCGCCGAGCAGGCGCATCGCCTCCGAGGCCCGCGTCGCACCGAGCACGTTGTACTCGAGGCGAAGCAGGTCCTTGACGCTCTGGATCACGTCCGGCTCATCGTCGACCACCAGCACCGTGTGCCGTTTCGCGTGCTTCATCGGAGGTGTACACCCTCTCGCGTCCCGACTCGTCGGCATCTATGGCGCCGCGCCGCCCCGGCGTCGAGCCATGCGCCGCCCGACCAGCCCTCAGACTCGACTCTGGCCATGACGGCGAGCGAGAGTGCGAGATTGGCCTGTTTTCTCGTGCGCGCCCGGAGCGAACGACCAAGACGTAGCGCTGCTACGTCGCGGGAGTGAGCGAGGACGAAAGCCGAGAAAACAGGCCAAGGTCGCGCTCGCAGCCGTCGTCATGGCCAGAGTCGAGTCAAAGTCCGTGGTGCCGCAGCGTCGCCATCAGGGCGTCGGGGTCGAAGGGCTTGGTCAGGAACTCCTTCACGTCGAGCTCCGCCGCCCGCCGGCGCGCGTCCGCCTCGTTGAGCGCGCTCAGGATCACCACCGGCACGTCCCGGGTCGAGTCGTCGGCCCGGAGCCGACGGCACACCTCGAAGCCGTCGATGTCCGGGAGCATCAGGTCGAGCAGCACCAGCGAGGGCCGGTGCGAGCCGAGCTCCCTCAGCGCGCTGTTGCCGTCGAGCGCGGGCCGGTACCGGAACCCGGCCAGGCGCACGTAGGCCCCAAGCATCTCGTTGAGGTCGGGATCATCCTCGACCACCAGCACGTCGGGATTCACGGCTTCCATTCTCTCCATCGCTCTACCACATGAACCCCGGTCCTCGGGCGTGGTAGCCTCCCGAGGCCCCGAAACCATCCTTTGGGCTTGTGAAGGGGGACGAATGTCACTCACCGAACGCCCGACGCCTGCGACCGTGGGCCACGCCATCGACGAGTATCTCCGCTTCGCCTACGAGGGTCCTCTTCCCCCCCCGGTCGCCGCCCTGGTCGAGGCGGTGCGCCGCGCCCCCCCCGACAGGCTCTACGAGTGCTCCGCCTTCGAGCGCGACGGCGAGTCCCGCTACGCCCTCCGGCTGGGCAACCGCTACTACCCCCACATGAAGCTGGTCATCGAGCGCCTTCCCTCGCGCGAGGCCTGGTTCTTCCGGGCCGACACCCACGACCAGCACGTCACCGTCGAGCCCTCCGACCCCGACTACCCGGCCTTCCAGGCCCTCACGGCCCGCAACCGCACCATCGCCGCAGCCATCGAGTCGGCCTGGACCCACGACGGCCTCGACACCTTCCGCGCCTTCCTCCACCGCGACCTCGACGCCCGGCGCCACTGATCGCCCACCCTGCGATCGTCCAGGAAGGTGCGTCCGATCCCCCACCTCGGGCATCACACTCCCCGATGGCCGACGGACCCAACCCCCTGCACCGCCCCGAGCGAGTCGTCGTCGTAGGCGCCGGCGTCGGCGCCCTGAGCGCCGCGATCGCCCTGTCTTCCCGCGGTCTCGACGTCACCGTGGTCGAGCGCTCCGCCCGGGTGGGCGGCAAGATGCGCGAGGTCGAGGTCGCCGGCCGGCTCATCGACTCCGGGCCCACGGTGCTCACCGTGCGCGCGGTCTTCGACGAGCTCTTCGCCGCCGCGGGAGCCTCCCTCGACGACTACGTCACCCTCGACCCGGTGGAGGTGCTCGCCCGGCACGCCTGGGCCGACGGATCGCGGCTCGACCTCTACCGCGACGTCGACCGCACCGCCGACGCCGTCGGCGCCCTCGCCGGAGCCCGCGAGGCCGCTGGATACAGGGCGTTCTGCGCCTACGCGAAGCGCATCCACGAGCACGTGGAGGGGCCCTTCATGCGCTCGCAGCGGCCCACCCTCGGCACGGTGCTCCGCTCCCAGGGTCTACGGGGGATGCTCTCGCTCGCCCGCATCGACGCGACCCGCACGCTCTGGTCGTCGCTCGGGGACTTCTTCCGCGACCCCCGGCTGCTGCAGCTCTTCGGCCGCTACGCCACCTACTGCGGGTCCTCGCCCTTCCTCGCGCCCGCCACGCTCAACGTGATCGCCCACGTCGAGCGCGAGGGCGTCTGGGTCGTGCGCGGCGGCATGGCCCGCCTCGCGGAGGGTCTCGCCCGCCTCGCCACGGAGCGCGGCGTGACCTTCGCGATGGGCCACGGCGTGAGCGAGGTGCTCACCCGCGGAGGCCGCGCGACCGGGGTGCGCCTGGACGACGGCCGCGCCCTCGACGCCGACGCCGTGGTCTTCAACGGCGACGTCGGGGCCCTCTCCGCGGGGCTCCTCGGGCCGGCGGCGCAGCGGGCGTGGAGCGTCGACCCGGGCCTCGGCCGCTCGCTCTCGGCGGTGACCTTCAGCGCGGTGGCGAAGACCGGCGGCTTCCCGCTGGTGCGCCACAACGTGTTCTTCAGCCGAGACTATCCGCGGGAGTTTCGGGAGATCACCGAAGGGGACTCGCTCCCCTCGGACCCCACCGTCTACGTCTGCGCCCAGGACCGCGACGACACCGCCCGCACCCCGGTCACCAGCGACGGGCGGGAGCGGCTGTTCCTGATCGTGAACGCCCCTGCACGCGGCGACCGTCGCCCCTTCTCCGAGGACGAAATCGAACGATGCGAGACCACGACCCGACGACACCTCGACGCGCTCGGTCTGAGCCTGGACTGGGACCCTTCGCGGCGATCCATCACCACGCCGACGGACTTCGAGCGGATGTTTCCAGCGACGGGGGGCGCCCTCTACGGCCCGCCCTCGCACGGCTGGACCTCTCCGCTGGCGAGGGCTCCGTCGCGCTCGAAGCTCCCGGGGCTCTACCTCTGCGGAGGGAGCGCGCACCCGGGGGCCGGGGTCCCGATGGTGGCGCGGAGCGGGCTGCTGGCGGCGGAGAGCGTGCTCTCGGACCTCGCTTCGACCGCGACCTCCCCGCTGGCGGCTACGCCTGGTGGTACGTCGATGCGCTGAGCGACGACGGCCAGCACGGCGTCACCCTCATCGGCATGGTGGGCAACGTGTTCTCTCCCTGGTACGCGAGCTCGCGCGCCGAGGCCTCGGCCCGCGGCGCCAGGGCCAACCCCCTCGAGCACTGCACCATGAACGTCGCGCTCTACGGCCCCCGCGCGACCACCTGGGCGCTCACCGAGCGGGGCGCCTCCGAGGTCAGCCGGGGCCCGTCGCACCTCAGCCTCGGCGCGAGCAGCCTGCGCTGGGAGCGCGGCGAGCTGCACATCGAGCTCCGAGAGAAGACCTCGCCCTTCCCCTCGCTGATCCCCGGCCGCATCGTGGGCCGGGTGAGGGTGATCCCGACGGTGCAGCACGGAGCCCCGCAGGCGCTCGACCCCGCCGGCCGCCACCTCTGGTGGGCCGTGGCGCCGCTCTGCCGCGTCGAGGTCGAGCTCACCGAGCCCTCCCTCCGATGGTCCGGCACCGGCTACCACGACGCCAACGCGGGCGACGCCGCCCTCGAGGACGACTTCCACGGCTGGGACTGGTCCCGCGCCGACGTCGACGGCCGCCCGGTGATCCTCTACGACGCCACGCTCCGCGACGGCCGCCGCACCCGCTCCCGCCTCGCCCGGCGCTACCAGCCCGACGGCAGCGCGGAGCTCATCGAGCTCCCCTCGGAGCACCCCCTCGGCCGCACCCGCTGGGGCATCTCCCGGGGTACCCGCTGCGACCGCGGCGCCCGCGCGAAGGTCGCCCGCACCCTCGAAGACGCGCCCTTCTACGCCCGCAGCGTGCTCTCCACCTCGCTGCTCGGATCGCGCGTCCACGCCATGCACGAGAGCGTCGACCTCGACCGCTTCGCCTCCTCCTGGGTGCGCTTCCTCATCCCCTTCCGGATGCGTCGCGGCGCGTGACCCCCGCCGACGCCGCGCTGCTCTCCTGGGCCACGGTCGTCGCCTCGGTCTACGGGGTGGCGTCCGCCCGCTCGCTGCGCCGTCCGGTCCCCTCCGGCACCTCCAGGGCCCCCTCCTCGCTCTCCGCCCCGCTCCTCCTGGTGCGCCCCTGCGCGGGCGCCGAGACCTCCCTCCCGCTCACCCTCTCCAGCCTCGGGGCCCTCGCCGACGACCCCTCCCACCGCGCCCTGCTCCGGCTGCGCTACGCTGTCGCGACCCCCGACGACCCGGCCGTCCCGGCGATCTCCTCGGCCTGCCAGCGCCTCCTCGCGCGAGGCATCGACGCCCGCCTGGTGGTGACCGGAGCGACCGCCCCCAACCAGAAGAGCGACCAGCTCGCGAGGGTGATCGCCTCCGAGCCCGAAGCCCCCGTGGTGGTCAACATCGACAGCGACGTCGACCTCTCGACCTTCGACTGGGACGCCCTGCTCTCCCCCCTCTCCGACCCCTCCGTGGCGGCGGTCTGGGCGCCCCCGCACGAGGCCCGAGGAGAGACCTCCGCAGACCGCGCCTCGGAGGCCCTGCTGGGCGGATCGCTCCACGCCTTCGCACTCCTCTCGGGCATCGACGGAGGCGGCCTGGTGGGCAAGGCCGTCGCCATCCGCCGCAGCGCGCTGGAGGCCGTCGGAGGCTTCGACGCGCTCTGCCGCCACCTGGGCGAGGACATGGAGCTCGCCCGACGCTGGAGGGCCCTCGGGGCCCGCGTGGTGGCCTCCCGGGGCGTCGCCGTGGCGCGCGTCTCGGGGCGCTCCGCCGGGGCCGTGGCGGCCCGCTACGGGCGATGGCTGTCGGTCATCCGGGCGCAGCGGCCGGCGCTGCTGGCGAGCTACCCCGCGCTCTTCTTCGCGACGCCGCTCCTGACGCTGGCGGCGACGGCCGCGGCGCTCTCCGGGCTGGCGGGATCGCCCACGCTGGGGGCCGTGGCGCTGGTGCTGCTGCTGAGGGCGGTGGTCGGGTGGTCGGCGGCGAGGGCGAGCGGGCGCTCGAGGGCGCTCCCCTCGCTGCTCACCGACGCCGCGCTGGCAGAGGCCCTGCTGGCCTGGGCCTTCGCCCGGGCGCTGGGCAGCCGCGCGGTGCGCTGGCGGGGTCGCGAGCTGCGCATCGAGCCTGGCGGCGAGCTTCGCGAGGCCCCGATGAGCGCGCCGCCGACCTGATACCGGCTGCCGGCATCACCATCGCACCCCAGGTGTGGCGCGGCGCCACGGTCGTCCGAACGCTGCGTTGAGGCGGGATTCCCGCGATTCTCGACGCTCCGGGTGGTCGGCATGGACAGTGCGAAAGGCCCTACGCATGAGCACGCGGACTGCGACGAGCCTTGGTGAACTTGAGACATCAGCCGCATCGGACCCCGAGCGCGAGCTGCCACCTGCCATCCACGCCGAGGCGGGCCACCTGGAGGTGAGAGGCGTCGGAGGCATCGGCTACTACCGTGACGTCGCCGGGGGCAACCCCGCCCTCGTCCTCATCCACTCGATCAACGCGGCCGCCTCGGCCTACGAGATGCGACCCCTGTTCGAGGCCTTTCGAGGGCGCCGCCGGGTGTTCGCGCTCGACCTGCCAGGCTTCGGCCGCTCGCAGCGCGGCGATCGGGAGTACCGCCCCGGGCTCTACGCCGACGCCATCGAGCGCTTCATCGTGGACGTGGCCTCGCCCCAGGGCGATCCCATCGACGCGGTGGCGCTCTCGCTGTCGTCGGAGTTCCTCGCGCGGGTGGCGGTGAGGGCGCCGGAGCTGTTCCGCTCCCTCACGCTGATCTCTCCCACCGGGCTCGGCCCGGCGCGCCCGGGAGGGAGGCTCGTCCACGGGGCGCTCGACAAGGCCCTCGGGGTGGGGGCGCTCTCCTCGGGGCTCTTCCGGCTGCTGCGCTCCGAGGCCTCGATTCGCCACTACCTGAAGAAGTCCTTCGTGGGATCCATCGATGAGGGCCTCGTGCGCTACGCGATGAAGACCTCCGCGGTGCCGGGCGCCCGCTTCGCGCCGGTCGCCTTCCTTCGGGGGGCGCTCTTCACCCCCGACGCGCTTCGCTCGCTCTACGAGCCCCTGAAGGTCCCCACCCGGGTGGTCTTCGACCAGGACCCCTACACCCGCTTCGACAAGCTGGAGGAGCTCACCCGCAGCAACCCCAGGGTGAGCGCCCACCGGGTCGCTCCCTCGCTCGGACTGCCCCAGTTCGATCGCACCGGCGAGCTCGTCTCGCTGATCGAGCAGCAGGGACCCGGCGCGGGAGCGATCCCATGACCGGCTCCCCGGGTGCATCCGCGAACATCCTGGTGGTCGACGACGACCCGGAGCTCGGCGAGATGGTCGCGCTCTTCGCCCGTCAGCTCGGCCACGAGGCCACGTTCACGCAGCAGCCGGGGGAGGCGCTCTCGATCCTGACCACGCAGCCCTTCGACCTCGTGTTCACCGACCTCGGCATGGCCGTGATGGACGGGATCACCCTCTGCACCCGCATCGCGGGCGCGTGGCCCGACGTGCCGGTGATCGTGCTCACCGGGCACGGGAGCATGGAGACCGCGGTCAACGCGATGCGGGCGGGGGCCTACGACTTCCTCACCAAGCCCGTGAACACCGAGGTGCTGGCGATGTCCATCGAGCGCGCCCTGGAGCACGCGCGCCTGCGCCGCGAGGTGACGCGCCTCCGCGACGAGGTGGGGAGGGTGAAGCCCTCCCGCGCGCTGGTGGGGTCGAGCCGCGCCATGCGCGAGCTGCACGACCTCACCTCCCGGGTCGCGGCCACCGACGCCACGGTGCTCATCACCGGAGAGAGCGGCACGGGCAAGGAGCTCGTCGCCCGCGCCATCCACGCCATGAGCGCTCGCAGCCACGGCCCCTTCGTGGCGATCAATTGCGCCGCGGTGCCTCACCACCTGCTGGAGAGCGAGCTCTTCGGGCACGTGAAGGGCGCCTTCACGGACGCCCGCAGCGGCCGCCCGGGGCTCTTCGTCGAGGCCAACGGCGGCACGCTGCTGCTCGACGAGATCGGCGAGATGCCCCTCGACATGCAGGCCAAGCTGCTCCGGGCGCTGCAGGAGCGCACGGTGCGGCCGGTGGGCGGCGACCGCGAGCTGCCCTTCGACGCGCGTGTCATCGCCGCCACGCACCAGGAGCTCGACGCCCTCGTGGAGGCCAAGGCCTTCCGCGAAGACCTCTTCTATCGCATCGCGGTGGTGATCGTCCCGGTGCCGACGCTGCGCGAGCGCAGCGACGACGTTCTGGTGCTGGCGCAGCACTTCCTCACCCGCTTCGTCGACCGCTTCGGCAAGCGGGTGGTGGGCTTCCACCCTTCGGCGATCGCCCGGATGGCGGCCTACGCCTGGCCTGGCAACGTGCGCGAGCTCGAGAACTGCGTAGAGCGCGCGGTGGCCCTCACCCGCGGCGACACGATCACCGTGGACGACCTGCCCGAGCGCATCCGCACCTTCCAGCCCGAGCGCCCGCTGGCCGCTCCGGAGGAGGCGACGGAGATGATGACCCTCTCGGAGCTGGAGCACCGGTATCTCCAGCGGGTGTTGTCGCTGGTGGGCGGCAACAAGTCCCGCGCCGCGCGCGTGCTGGGCCTCGACCGACGGACGCTCTACCGCATGCTCGATCGAGAGCGCGGCGAGCAGGGGGGGCGCGAGTCCTCGGTCCAGCTCGGCGAGCGCCACGAGCACCACCACTGAGCACGATCCCACTTCGGATATCCTTTCGATTCCATCCATCCCATTCCCATCGAGGAGGCCCCAATGGCCATGACGGACAGCCCCGAACACCCCGGCTGGTGGACGACGCACGAGAGCAGCGGCTGGGAGCGCGCGAAGGAGGCGCTCCGCCGCGACTGGGCCCAGACGAAGTACGACTTCGGATTGAAGTTCGGTGAAGACCTTCACCAGGAGCTGAAGGACACGGTGCGCCAGGCCGCGGGGACCGAGCCGATCCCCGGGCCTCACGTGGCCAACGAGTCGGGCGCGTGGTCCGATGAGGCCGCGGTGCGCTACGGCTACGGAGCGGGCCTCTCTCCCAACTACCGAAGCCACCTGACCTGGAGCCCCGAGCTCGAGTCCCAGCTCAAGACGGACTGGGAGGCCATGCGCTCCGGCCGCCCCTGGGAGGAGGTCCGCCTGGCGGTCCGCTACGGCTGGACCCGCGCCTCGCGCCCTCACGACTGAAGTCCCCTCTCTCTCCCTCCTTCCTCTCTCCCGATACTCCCCCTTTGACCTCGAGCGGTTGCCTCGAAGCTCCGATCGCATCGCCGGGGTGCAGGTCCCCCTAATGGGATGAGCCCCCTGCGCTCTTCCCTCTCGGGAGATCGCAGGGGGCTCATCGATGCGTCGGGGCGCCTCGGGGCCGCCCTCGAGCGATCACAGCATGACGGTGTATCCGATGTTGAGCCCGAAGGAGGTGTTGCCCCCGATGAACGTGCCCTGCGGCGTGCGGATCACCTCCGAGGTCGAGTACACGAACTGGAGCGCCGGCGTCAGGATGCCCGAGCGGCCCACCATGATGTTCATGCCGAGGCGCGGGGCGAGCGCGAAGCCGGCGCCCGGGCCGTCCGCGTACCCGAGGCCCACGCCGACGCCGAGGAAGGCGAACAGGCTCTGGGTGAGCGGGAGGTGGTAGCTCGGCTCGACCAGCACGTTGAGCGAAGAGGCCGAGGTGCTCACTCCGTTGGTGGTGGTGCTCGAGTAGTTGAAGCCGACGATGCCGGAGAGCTGGAGGTTGTCGGTAAAGAACCAGCCCACCGTCGGCGAGATGTTGAACTGCGTGAGGTCACCCGCGAGGGTCAGTCCGATCGAGCCGCCGAGCTCGACCACGCCGGGGCGACCGTACGCTGTACTGCCGCCGATGCCGGCCTGAGAGACGATGCCTCCCGCGGGGACCATCGGCGCCGCGACCCGCGGGGCCGGGTCGTTGTCCGAGCGCGAAGGCGGCAGCGCGGCGGGCGGCGTGCCGCTACCGACCTGGACGCTGCCGCTCACCGCGGCGCCCGTCGACATGTTGCTCCCCGTTTGCGCGAAGGAGGCCGAGGAGAGCGCCGTCACGCTTGCCATCACGCCCATCGTGAAGACGACTTGAGAGAACTTCATAGAGACCTCCACAGCGTTGATTGTTTCGTGCTGCGATCATTGGCGGAACCTCTCCGCAGATTCGCCGCACAGCCCCTTTCGCACGCCTCATGCCAGTGCGTGTTGTTGCTCAATCGCCCATTCTTGCGGCGCTTGGAGACAATGGCTGCAAGACCGCCACACCCGCGTTGCCCTCGGGCTGTGCGGTGTGCTGATAACGTACAATGAATAGGACGAGTGGGCTCAGACCACGGCGGCCAGGGCGTCGTCGATGCGGGAGTACTTGAATGAGTACCCGTCGGCGATGAGCGCGGCGGGCACCGCGCGCTGGCCGGTGACGACGACCTCGGCCATCTGTCCCATGGCGAGGCGCAGCGCGAAGGCCGGCACCGGCAGCCACGAGGGCCGTCGGAGGCGGCGCCCGAGGGCCTCGGCGAAGTCGCGGAAGCGCACCGGCTCCGGGGCGGTCACGTTGACCGGGCCATGGAGGGTGGGGTGGTCGAGGGCCCAGACGATCGCGCCCACGACGTCGGCGAGGTGGACCCACGAGAACCACTGCCGCCCGTCGCCCACCGGCCCCCCGACGAACATCTTGAAGGGGAGCAGCATCTTCTCGAGCGACCCGCCTCCGTCGCCGAGCACCACGCCCAGGCGCAGCCGCACCTCTCTCGCGCCGAAGCCCGAGACCCGCTCGGCCTCGCGCTCCCACTCCCGGCAGACGCCCGAGAGGAAGTCGTCCCCCGAGGGGGTCGCCTCGGTCACCTCCTCGTCGCCGCGCGGTCCGTAGAAGCCCACCGCCGAGGCGTTGACCAGCACCTCCGGTCGACGCCCGGCCGCGCCGATCGCGTCGACCACCCGTCGGGTGGTGCGCACCCGGCTCTCGAGGATCGCGGCCTTGTACTCCGCGTCCCAGCGCTTCGCCCCGATGGACTCTCCGGCGAGGTTGACCACCGCGTCGAGGTCCGCGACCCCTTCGGCGGTGATGGCCTCGAGCGACCTTGCGTCGGCCACCCCAGGCAGGGCCCTGCGCGCCTTCGCCGGGTCGCGGGAGAACGCCACGACGGCGTCGCCTCGCTCCGTGAGCGCGGCGACCAGCGCCTTGCCGACGAAGCCCGTGGCTCCGACTACTCCGACTCTCATGATGGACTCCTACGGCTCGGGGATGACCCGTAGGATGCTCCCCCCTACCGGGGCGGCTGCAACTGGAAGTCCGGCTCCGGGAGCTGCGCGGCCGCGGGCAGGCGCCCACCGGGCTGCGCGGCCCTGCGCTGGGCCGCGGCGGCCTGCTGCTGGGCCTGCTGCATCTGCCGCATCATCTGGGCCTGCTGGGCCTGGAGGGCGGCGATCTGGTCGCGCACGTTGTTGACCGCGACGACCGGGGCGTCGAGGGAGACCTCGAAGCGGGCGCCGGTGTCGCCGACGCGGGTCGCGTGGAGGGTGCCGTGCACGGCGTCGGTGGCGTTGGCCTCGGGGGAGGGCGGAGCGCCGAGCAGCGAGAGGATCGCCGCCGGGGTGAGGTGCACCACCGCCGCGCGGTCGTCGGGGACGGCCGGGGCCAGCCGGTCGCCGGTGAGCATGGCGCGGTAGCGGGCGACCGGGTCGAGCGCGTCGACGAGCACGAGGGTGTCGCCCTCGGGGACGAGGAGCACCGAGCGGCGGTACTGGTCGCGCACCTCCGCAGGGACCTGCGGCGGCAGGCGGGCCGGGTCGGGACCGAGGCGCAGCCGGAGCGATCCGGCGGGGAGCCCGGGGGTCGGGGGGAGGATGGCGAACTGGTCGGCCGGGTTCTGGCCGGACGGCCGGGGGGTGCGCGGGACGGCCGTGGCGGTGGCGCGGAGGGCGGCGATCTGCGCGGCGGCGCCGGGGAGGCGGACGATCTCGACGCGGGAGACGCCATCGCCCGGGATGAAGCCCATGGCCCGCTGCCCGTGGCGGCGGAACCCGGTCAGGTCGCGGAGGGCATCCTGGAAGCGCACCATCTCGGGCCCGAAGGCCGCGGCCATGCGGGGGTCGGTGGCGTCTTCGGAGAGCAGCGGGGAGAGGGCCGACACATCGAAGCCCGTGGCGAAGTAGGCGTTGGCGGCGGCCGGGAGGCGGCGCAGCAGGTCGAGCGCGGCGTGCTGGCCGACGGACGAGCCGACGAGGGCCCGGGTGCTCGCGCCGCCCGCGTGGGCGAACTCGATCTCCGAGCGGAGGTGGTAGCTGGTGTCGTCGAGCACGAGCGAGGCGTGGGCCTGGGAGAGGTCCTCGAAGAGCTGCTGGGTGTTCACGGCGCTGCGGTGCACCGCCTCGTACTGGGCGACGAGGCCGCGGTTGGTGCCCGCGTCGTTGCGCCGCGGGTCCTGCGCCTCGAGGGCCGCGAGCTGCAGCGCCAGGATGCGCCGGGCCGGGGCGGGGCGCACGACCGCGTCGAGCAGGGCGTTGTTGGGGGGAGCGCTCGCCGCGGCGCGCACCAGCCAGCGCGAGAGCGGGCGCACCTGATCCCTCGGTCCGCAGAGCATGGACCACTCGCGGGCCGATCGGCGCGCGATCCAGCAGGGGGGCGCCGCTACGCCGCCGTCGCCCCGCAGCACGTCCTGCGCGGTGCCCGTGGGCTCGAAGAGCCCGTCGCCCGCGTCACGAAAGCCCCGCCCCGCCTGGGCGTTCTGCACGACCTCCATGCCCGGGCGCAGCGGCCAGGCGACGGTGATGTTGATCTGCCCGCTGGGGGTGTCGCCGCTGCTCGGCGCCAGGATGGCGGAGAAGGGCGCGTCGGGGTCGATGTCGACGCCGTGCTCACCGAGGCCCGGGGTGATGCCGGGGGCGGCCTGTCCGAGCGCGAGCCGGGTGGGCACGCCCGGGGCGATGAGGTTGAGCACCTTGCGCAGGTTGCTCCCTCGGAGCGCCAGCAGCGCCACGTTGGGCAGCTCGGGGATCGTCAGATCGGCGGCGGCGGCGCCCGCGTCGCTGGCGCGAGCGGCCGGGACGTCTGGCCTCGACGGGGTGGGGTTGTTCTTCTTGCAGCCGAGGAGAGCCAGGAGGACGAGCGCGTAGCGGGTCTTCATCGCCGCGGCTGCCTAGCACCGGAACGCGGACATTGTCACGCGTCCAACGAGCCCGGAGAGCCCGCGCTGGGGATCGGAGGGGATGAGCGAGGAGAAGAGAGCGGGAGCCGGAGGGGAAGGGGAGGGGCTACCAGGCCGCGCGGACGCCGAGGAAGGCTTCCAGGCGGGTCCAGGCGATGGGCTGGCCGCGACCGCCGTCGGTCCCGGTGGTGTTGCCCAGGCGGACGTCGGAGATGTTGGAGATGCCGCGCACGGTGGCGTTGATGCCGAAGACCTCGTTGAAGCGGTACTCGCCGAAGGCGGTGGCATCGACGCGCACCGCGGTGAAGCGGCCGTCCGAGCCGTATCCCACGCCCGGAACGGTCTGCGCGCCGTTGCGGTCGGCGATGTAGCCGTACTGGTACAGCCCGACGCCGCCCTCGAGGGACAGCAGGAAGCGACCGTTGAAGGAGTGCGAGTAGCTCGCGTACCCGCGGTTGCGGACGAAGAAGTTGCTGAAGAAGCTGTTCTGCGAGTCGCGCAGGAAGCCCACCCGGAAGTTGGCCCGGGGGTTGATCAGCCAGCGGAGCTCGGCCTGGCCGATGACGGTGTCGATGTTGTCGCCTGCCTCGAAGAACGAGGCCTGATAGCCGACGAGGGCGAGCAACGAGATCTTCTCGGTGAGCAGGCCGTTGATGCCCACCCGGGTGCTGACCGGGAAGGAGGAGAACAGGCCGGTCGGGGAGCGCTCGGGATGGATGTAGTTGAGCGGGGTGACCGATCCCTCCCAGATGAGCGCGGTCTTCGGGAGGAAGCGCCAACGCAGCCGCGCGTACGCCGAGTGCGCGAAGTAGTCGTAGAAGCTGTAGTTGGTGCTGTCGAAGAGGTTGAAGATGAAGCTGTAGCCCAGGCGAAACTCCAGCGTGCCGCGCGGAGGCGCGTACGCGAGCTCGGCGGTGGCCGTGTTGAAGTTGCGGTTGAATGTCTGCGCAGGGGCCAGGTCACCATCGGATCCGGCGCTCGTCTGGGCGCCCGGCTGGATGGTGCGAAGAAACTCGTCGGCGATGACGAACTGCCAGGTGCGCCCCGGAAAGAACTCGAAGCGGAGGTTGCTGTCGACGCCGAGGTTGCGGAGGTTGCTCGTGGTGTCGGGCGACTGGAGGGCGATGAACTCGTGATAGACGAGCGCGACGCCGCCGCGGAAGTTCACCGTCGGGAGCGCGGTCGCCGGGGCGTCGGAGCTCGTGCGACGCTGCGGCCCGAGGGAGGACACATGGAGGCTGGGGGTCACCCGCAGGCGCAGCGCGCTCGCGGGGTCGTTGGCCCGGTAGAAGACGTTGGAGTCGTAGCCGACCTCGGCTCCGATGCCGGGGTGCAGCTCGAAGTTGCCGACCCGGATGCCGCGACCCTGAGTGAGCTGCCGGTCCTGGAGCCAGACCTGCGCCGAAGCGGGCGCTGCGAGACCAAACACCACGCCCGCCGAGAGCGCTGCCAGCGATCTTCGATTCATCGTTCCCAACCCGTTTCCCACCGATACACCAGAGACCCGGCCACCACGCTCACGTGACTCAGTTCACGGGGCTCGTGACGAGCGGCCGCTCTGGTGCAAGCGAATCTACCGTCAGTTGCGTGGGATCTTCTTCAGGAATGCTCGGGTCTACCCGTACCGTGATCACCGTGCGGGTCGGATCGAAGGTGCCCGTCTCCTCGCCGATACACTGCTGAGCCTCGACCCTGAGGTTCTCCGAGCGCTGGCGGAAGATGACCATGAGCTGAAACTCGTGGTTGCGCTGCCCGTCGTTGTTCAGGCTCACCGAGTTCTGGAGCAGCTCGTGGTGCTCCCGGGCGGAGCGGAGCGTGACGTCGATCTGGGTCAGCTTGTCGTTGATGCAGTTGACCTTGATGAGGTCTCGATCGGTGCGCGCCCGATCGAGAAGGTCGCTCACGCGGCGACGCGTGGACGTGATCGAATCCAGGGTCGAGCTCGCTTCGCGAAGCTGGTCGGCCCCCGAGAGGTTAGCCGTCCGCTGGCTGCCGACCTCGGCATCAGGTCGCGCCGTCGGCGTCACCGTCTGCGCGTCGGCGCCTCCCACGGAAAGTCCAAGTGCGACCAGCGCACCGAACCCAACCCGCCGTACCGCCAGAATCATCACGCGTCTTCCTTCCTACGGCCCTTGGAATCAGGGCCGACACTCTACCGACCATCCCCAGGATGTCAACGCTGCTGGCAGGGCGCTGCCAGAGCCGTTGGATCGCTGCGAAGCCAGGTATGGGTTTCCGTCTCCCCTCCCTGCATTCATCGTCGGCCCGAGCAACGTCATCATTGCACAGATCGGTCACTGGCGTCCGAACATGAAGCCCGCAACCCCTCCGCCGATCATCCCCAGCTCGGTCACGGCCATGCGGGCGGCTGGCGGGGCGGAGGACTCGAAGAGGAGCATCCCGAGACCGAGGCCCAGCAGGCCGCCGCCCAGCGCGCCGAGGTCGAGCCAGCGGGTCTGCGCGGGCGTCGGGGCGACCGCGCCCGCGGTGATCATCGCCGCGGTGGCGCCCAGCACCGTGCCCGACAGGGCAAAGATCCCGATGTGCCGATCGGACTGCGTGGCGATGCCCGTGACCAGGCCAAGGGTGGTGCCCCAGACCGACCCGGAGACCACGAAGGCGCCGGCTCCGGGCTCCGGGTGAAGCGAGAGACCCAGCGCCACCCCGAGGCCGAGGCCCAGCGTGGCGCCCCCCAGCATCACCGAGGAGGCCATCGGAACCTCGCGCCACGGTCGACCCGAGGATAGCTCCGCTGCCAGGCCGACCCCGATGAGCGTGCCCGTCACCAGCCCGGCGTTCACCGTCGCTCCGAGGCCGGCGCGCACCGGGCGGCGGTCGATCGCCCACGCGGTCACGGCTCCCGCGGAGGCGCCCAGCGCGGGGAGCCACGGCGCCGTCAGCGGCCTGTCGAGGGAGGCGAGCGCGTCGATCCAGAGGCCCACCGCCGCGCCGTAGGCGATGGTGCTTCCATAGAGGGTCACGGCCTCGAAGCCGCTCCGGCGCTGGGGCAGCGACGGAGGGCGGAGCCTCGTCTCGGGCGCTCCGGCCTCGAGCGAGCGGGCCACCCGGAGCAGCACGGCCAGGGTCGAGTAGCCATCCGGGCTCTCGCCGCGCCGTCGGAGCTCTCCCTCCGCCAGGGCGCGGGCGCTGCTGGCCTGGGCCCTCCCGAGCAGCGCGGTCACCTGGTCGAGCAGGGCCCGCTCCCACGCCGCGTCTCCGGGGGGCGCCGGCAGCCCCTCGTCAGCCGACGTCCGGATCTGCGCCTGAGCCGGGTGCGCCTTCGTCGCGAGCGCCGCCGCGAGCACGGCTCCGACCGCGCGCCGTCCGACTGGCGACATCAGTGTTCGCGGAGTCTCAGCGCGGCGTCCCAGCGCATGGCCACCCGGGCGACCGCGGCCTCGGACTCCTCGCCCAGCAGCTCGAGGGTCGTCTCCGCCCACCAGAGCGCGGTGCGATCGACCGCCACGGTGCGCCCGTCCGCCGAGGCCACGTCTCGCGCCACGCGGGCCAGCGAGTCGACCGCGTGCACCAGGGCCACGAGCGCGGGCGAGGCGCTCGACGACTCGTCCCGCATCGAGCGGGCTCGGCCGTCGAGCTGATGGACCACCCCATCGAGCTCCTCGGTGCTCGCGGCCCCGTCGCTCCACCGGCAGAGCGCCTCGAGGGCCATCTCGGGGGTGTCGTCTTCGAGAAGCCGGGCGCCCTCCACCGCCTCGAGCGCGGCGCGCACGCCCTCGCATAGCGCCGACACCTCACGCCGTGCCTCCGCATCACGCAGGAGGCCCGAGCGGCTGCTCTCAAGGTTCTCGTTCATGGATTCTCCACCGTCAGCGTGTGCGACCCCGCCGCGATTTCGCAAGAGACAACAATGCTCCGAACCAGCCAGCTCCACGGGCCTCACGCGGTCACCATCCAGTCTTCGGGGCTCACGGTGAAAACTTCCATTCCATGGGGAGTACACCGATTGCGGCCCCGCGCGACCACCACCCACGACGGACGTCATCCCTGATCGTTGCGCCGCCCGGAGAGGCCAGGGGCGAGGGCGGATCAGCGGGTGCGCGAGGGGGTCGTGCCCGGGACGGTCACCACCGGGGCCACGACGGCCCACGGCTCGGCGAGCCAGACCCAGCGGCCACCGGCGAACGCGATGGGCTCGAAGACCACCGACTCACCCGCGGCGCCGCGCACCTCGGCCCGGTAGAACCTCACGGTCGGGCGGAGCGACGCGCGCACCGACGCGATGCGAGGGTCGAAGCCGTGGGCCGCGCCGTCGGCGAGCTCTTCGCCGGTCGCGCTGAGCACCGTCACCGTGGCGCCGGGGCCCAGCGCCCGGAGGCGGCCGAGCTTCTCCGCGAGGCGCGCCCGCGAGGGAGGGACCACCGCCGAGTGGAGCTGCCGGTGGCCCTCGAAGGTGAAGGCCAGGGCGAAGCGGTCGTCGTCGAGGCGGAGCTGCTCCTCCAGCCGGTCGACCTGCGCCTGGTCATTCGCGGCGGCGGCGCGGGCCAGCTCGGTGAACATCTGCTGCAGGCCCGCGGCGGTGTCGGGGTAGGGCGAGACCGTCCGCAGCGTGCGAACGACCGCCGGGGTCGGGGCCGGGGCCGAGGGGGCGACGGCGTGCGCGGTCGGGGGGGCCGCAGGGCGCGCGCGGTCGCGGGAGCAGGCCAGTGCCGAGAGCGCTACCAGGGCGAGGAAGACAGGTCGTTGCTTCACGGGCCGCGCACAGTACGGGCACTCCCGCGGCGACGCAAAGCCCGCGTTGCGGCCCCGACGTTGACAAGTCCGGTCGGGCTTTGGTTTGTGCTGCCTCCATGCACGCCGCCCGTGACCTCTGCGCCTTCGTCGACGCCTCGCCGTCGCCCTGGCACGCCGCCTTCACCCTCGCCGATCGCCTCGTCGCCAAGGGCTTTCGACGCCTGGAGCTCGACGCGCCGTCGTGGGACCTCTCGCCAGGCAACTGGTACGTCCACCGAAACGGCACCGTCATCGCGTGGCGCCTCCGCGACGGCGCGCTGCGCCGCTTCGCCGTCGTCGGGGCGCACACCGACTCGCCCAACCTCCGGCTCAAGCCGCGCGCGGCGTACACCAGCGAGGGCTGCCTCCAGCTCGGCGTCGAGGTCTACGGCGGGGCCCTGTGGAACTCCTGGCTCGACCGCGACCTGGGCCTGGCCGGGGTCGTGTTTACCGAGGACGGTAAAGCCCACCCGCTGCGGGTGCACCGGCCCATCGCGAGGGTGTCGCAGCTCGCGATCCACCTCGACCGGTCGGTGAACACCGACGGGCTCAAGCTCAACCCGCAGCTCCACCTCGCGCCCACCTGGGGCCTGGCCCGGCCCGGGGTCGACGCCGCCGAGGCGCTCTTCGCCCTGCTCGCCGACGCGGCCGGGGTCGACCCCAAGGCCGTGCGCTCGCACGACGTCTCGCTCTACGACCTCACCCCCTCGACCCTCGGCGGCATGGACGAGTCGCTCGTCTTCGCCCCGAGGCTCGACAACCTGGCCTGCTCGCACGCCGGCCTCGCCGCGATGGAGGCCGCGGAGGTGGGCCGAGACGACACCTGCGCCGTGCTCGCCTGCTTCGACCACGAGGAGGTCGGCTCGTCGAGCCTCGACGGCGCCGACGGGACGCTCCTCTCGGTGGTGCTCGAGCGCATCGCCGCGGAGCGGGGGCTCACCCGCAGCGCCTGGCACGCCTCCGTCGCGTCGAGCCTGATGCTCTCCGCCGACATGGCCCACGCGGCGCACCCCAACTACGGCGACAAGCACGAGCCCCGGCACAAGCCCGTGCTCGGCGGCGGCCCGGTGCTCAAGACCAATTACAACCTCCGGTATGGCTCGAGCGCCAGCACCGCGGCCGCCCTCCGAGGCCTCGCCGCCAGCGTCGGGGTCACGCTCCAGGACTTCGTCACGCGCACCGACATCGGCTGCGGGTCGACCATCGGGCCCATCTGCGCCTCGCGCCTCGGCATGCCCGTGGTCGACCTCGGAAACCCGATGCTCTCCATGCACTCGTCCCGGGAGTGCGCGGCGGCGGAGGATCATCCGCGTTTGATCGCGCTGTTGAATGCGCACCTGACGGTGTAGTGTCCGCGGACAGTGGTGCCGGGATGATCAGGTCCAACGATTCCACCCAGCTCGCGAAGCTCTGCGCGGGCCGGGTGGGTTCGCTGATTGACGGAAAATATCGCCTCGACGCCTTGCTGGGGGCCGGCGCGACCGGTGCGGTGTACCGGGCGACCAACGTGTGGGCCGGGCGCGAGTGCGCGGTGAAGGTCTTCCACTACGAGGGCGAGAACCGCGAGACCGCCCTCCAGCGCTTCGTGCGCGAGGCGCAGATCGCCAACCGGGTGCGCGTCGGCAACAAGATCCACCCCAACGTGGTCGACTGCGTGGACGTCGGGCGCGACCGTGACTCGGGGCGCTTCTTCACCGTGCAGGAGTATCTCCACGGCGAGACGCTCGACGCGTTTCTCCAGAACCTCCCCGAGCACCGGGTCTCGGCCCTCGAGGCCTTCGCGCTGATGATGCCCGTCATCGACGCCACGGCCTGCGCCCACGAGGCCGGGGTGGTGCACCGAGACCTCAAGCCCGAGAACATCTTCATGGTCGAGGGTGACGGTGGCCCGGTCGCCAAGGTGCTCGACTTCGGCGCCGCGCAGCTCAGCGACGCGCGGCTCACCGGCTCGACGGACATCATGGGCACGCCCGCGTACATGTCCCCGGAGTCGTTCATGAACGCCCGCAACGTCGACGCGCGCACGGACGTCTGGGCGCTCGGGGTGATCCTGTACGAGATGATCGCGGGGCAGCCCCCCTTCGGCGTCGGCGCGCAGACGCTCTACTCCATCATGGTGGAGATCGCCTCGAAGGAGCCGCGCTCGCTCGCCGCCAGCGGGCAGATGCGCGCCGCGCCGTGGGCGGTCGTCCGGCGCTGCCTCGAGCGCGACCTCAGGCTCCGCTACAGCGACGCCCGGGTGCTGCAGGTGGCGCTCGAAGAGGTCTTCACCGCGGTCTGAGCGGCGCTCACTCGGTGGTGAGCTCGTAGCGGTTGCTGCCCACCTCGATGGCGTCGCCCACGTGGAGGCGCGTCGCCTTCACCTTGTTGCCGTTCACCCTCACGCCGGGCCAGAGCATGTCGCTCTGGAGGTTCCAGGTGTGGCCGTCCCAGCTCAGGGTGAAGCCGTCGCCGAGGAGCAGGAAGCCCCGCAGCGGGAGCTCGGCGCTGTTCTTCGAGACGCGCGTGGGCTCGTTCTCCGAGAGCACCCGGCGACCGCCGCGGTCGTCGGTGCACACGAGCACCGCGCGCTTGGCGTCTCGCAGCACGCGCGCCGAGGAGCGCACCTCGACCTCGGTCATCACCCGGGTGCCCGCGGTCTCGTTGAGCATCGACGGGTCGACGTCGGCCGGAGACTCCGCGGGCTCGACCGTCGCGGCGCCGCAGCGCGGGCACGGCGAGTCCTGCCGGAACGCCGACGCCATGCCCGTCCACCAGCAGCGCTGGCAGACGACCTGCTGCAGCTGCCGGTGCTCCATCAGGTGCGACGCGTTGGCGGGGTTGAGAACGAACACGATCATGCAGTCGTTGCCGACGACGATCTCCGCCATGTCGGAGACCGGCGTGGAGGTCGACACCAGGATGCCGTCGACCACGATGGGGTTCGACCCGGACACACAGGACACGTGCCACTGCCGACGCTCGTCCTGCATGAAGGCCGCGTGCTCGCGGGACACCGTGTCGTTGGCGACGACGATGTCGTTCTCGGGGTCGCGACCCACGCGGATGGGCGGCGTGTCGATCGACACGCGGCGCATCGGCATCCCCAGGCGATAGACTAGAAAAGCTGGCATTTCGGGCTGAGGGGTCTACCAATCGAGCCCGCGCGTCAAGCATGTCGGGGCGCGGTATCTCCGCCGCAACGGGGGGGTGCAGCGCGTGCGGGTGTTCGTGCGCCGCGCGCACGAGGCGTCGTCTCGCGGGGCATGACGGAGCCTCCCACCAGGGGCCCGCGCGCTCACCCGGGCGGGGCTCCCTGGTACGAGCGCGAAGCACCCCCCCGAGGCTTCGCGCTCGTACCGGAGAGCCCCCAGGAGACCCGCAGCGTTGTACGCAGCGCGTCCGGGGTTCGGCGCGAGGGCTCCGGGGGAGTTGCAGGGGGCGTGCCTCGTCAGGCGCTCGTCTCTCGGGACATCTGGAGGTCGTCCACCCGGCGCAGCAGCATCACCGGCCGGCCGGCCTCGCGCGAGCGCCTCAGGTCGACCTCCACCTCCAGGAACCAGTCCAGGTCGCCCTCGTCGTCGACCAGGGTCTGCTGGATGTCCCAGACCTCGTCGGTCTCCTTGAGCACCCGGGTGTTCTTCGGGGCGCGGGCCTCGACGTCCACGCGCAGCCTCGGGTGCACCTGGAAGTACCGCCACATCTCCGCCTGGAGCACGGACGACGACCAGAAGGGCTCCTCGGCCCCGAGCGGCGCGTCGATGAGCCGCGACGCGTAGGACCAGTCGCCGTTGGCGATGGCCCGCACCAGCGAGAAGAGCGCCTTGCGCACCATGGCCGTGAAGGCCCGGCGGTTGCGCGTGATGTCCGGCGGGGGGGCGGCCTCGTCCGTCACCGGAGGCGGGGCGAGCACGTCGTCGGGGTCCGGCGCGCGAAGGCGCTCCCACTCGTCGAGCAGGCTCGAATCCACGTCGCGCACCAGCGCCCGGAGGAAGACCAGGATCTCCGTGAGCTCCAGCGTGCGCTCGGTCACCGGCACGGTCTGCGAGAGCACCTTGTAGACGTCCGAGAGGTAGCGCAGCAGCACGCCCTCGCTGCGCTGCAGCTCATACTCCCGGATGTAATCCGCGAAGGTGCTGTAGTTCTCGAACATCTCCCGGGCGATGGCCTTCGGCCGGATGTTCTCGGTGCCCACCCACGGGTGCTCCGCGGCGAAGGCGTTGAAGGTCTCGTAGATGAACTCCGCGCCGGGCTTCGGGTAGCTGATCTTCTCCAGCTCCTCCATGCGCTTGTCGTACTCCACGCCCTCCGCCTTCATGCGGTTGATGGCCTCGCGCTTGAGGTAGTCCACCTGCTTGAAGAGGATCGCGTCGGGGTTCTCCGCGATGCTCTCGCAGAGCGTGAGCACGTCGAGCGCCCACATGGGCGACTCCTTGTCGACCTTCGGGAGCGTGTCGATGAGCCACAGCGAGAGCGTGTTGTTGAGGTTGAAGTCCACCTGAAGGTCGGTGCGCACCTCGAAGCGCTCGCCCGCGCCGTCGCCCGCGTCGACCTTGCGCACGATGCCCGCCCCCACCAGCGACTGGAACATCGTCCACGCCATCTGCCCGTGGCGCCGCTTCTCCTTCGGGCCCGCGTGCGCGCTCTTGATGAGCCTGCGCATCGCGCGACACCCGTCGTGCAGCCGCCCCGGCCGCTGGAGCATCGCCAGCACCATCGCGTGCGTCACCCGGAAGCGCGACGTCAGCGGCTCCGGCAGGCTGGTGCGCAGCTTGTCGAAGGTCGCCCGATCCCAGTGCGCGTAGCCCTTCTCCGGGGGCTTGTGCTTCACCAGCTTGCGCTTCTTCTTCGGGTCGTCGCCGGCCTTCATCTCCGCGCGGAGGTTCTCGATGACGTGCTCCGGCGCCTGGCAGACCACCCAGCCCTCGTCGTCGAAGCCCTTCCTCCCAGCGCGCCCGGCGATCTGGTGGAAGTCCCTCGCCGACAGGATGCCGGTCTTCTCGCCGTCGTACTTGCAGAGCCTGGTGAAGAGCACCGTGCGGATGGGGATGTTCACCCCCACGCCGAGCGTGTCGGTGCCGCAGATGATCTTCAGCATCCCCTGCTGCGCGAGCTTCTCCACCATCAGCCGGTAGCGAGGGAGCAGCCCCGCGTGGTGAAGCCCGATGCCGTGCCGGAGGAACTTCTGCAGCTCCTTGCCGTAGGGGCTCGCGAAGTCCTCGCCGCGCATCGCCTCGACGAGGGCCTTCTTCTCCTCCTTGGTGCAGAAGTCCGAGCTCATCAGGTTCTGCGCCTCTTCGGCGCAGGCCCGCTGGGTGAAGTTCACCAGGTAGATCGGGTGGCGGTTCTTCTCGACGAGGTGCTCGACGGCCTCGTGGAGGGGCTCCTCGGAGTAGCTGAAGCTGAGCGGCACCGGGCGCAGCAGCGAGCGCACGGTCACCGTGGGGCGGTCGGTGACGCGGGTGATCTCCGTGGAGAAGAAGGTCGTGTCGCCGAGCGTGGCGCTCATCAGCAGGAAGGTGGCGCTCGACAGCGTGAGCAGCGGCACCTGCCAGGCCACGCCGCGCTCCTTGTCGGCGTAGTAGTGGAACTCGTCCATCACCACCACGTCGGCCGGCGCCATGTGCCCCTCTCGGAGGCACATGCTCAGCAGGATCTCCGCGGTGCAGCACAGGATGGGCGCGTCGCGGTTGATGCTCGCGTCGCCGGTGAGCATCCCCACGTTGTCGGGGCCGAAGTCGTCGCAGAGCGCGAAGAACTTCTCGCTCACCAGAGCCTTGATGGGGCAGGTGTAGACCGAGCGCAGCCCGAGGCTCATCGCGCGGAAGATCATCGCCGTCGCGACCAGCGATTTCCCCGACCCGGTGGGCGTGTTGAGGATGATGTTGCGGCCCGCGACGATCTCCAGCAGGGCGTCTTCCTGCGCGGGGTAGAGCGACAGCCCGCGCTCGCCCACGTAGTCGAGGAAGCGGGCGAAGATGTCGTCCGAGCTGATCTCGCCGGGCGTCTCCGGGAGGTGCTTGCCGAGGGGGGAGTCGTTCACGGGGTCACCGGCGTGCGGGGCACGTCGCCGCGCTCGCGGAGGGCGGCCTCGAGGGCGGCCATCGCGGCCATCGCGACCTCGTCCTGCCACGGGCGCGCCACGAGCTGCACCCCCACCGGGAGCCCCGCGCTCCGGGCGTCGACCTTCGCGGCGTGGCGCTCGAGGAGCCCCTGCGGCGACGGACGCTTCGTCTCGTCGGGCCGCACCCTCGTCACCGGGACCACGCCCGCGGGAAACTGCACGGCGTTGTAGAGCAGGGCCGGGGTCGAGGCGGCGGTGAAGTTCTTGGACATCCCGTGCGGCAGCGCCGGGGTCGCGTAGGCCGGGCACAGGATCACGTCGACCCCGACCGCGTCCATCATGTCGAGCAGCCCGAGGCGGTAGCGACGGAGCGCGTCGATGTGCCCCCAGAACGCCCTCACGCTCTTCTTCCCCATGGCGTTGAGCATGCGGGAGAGCCCCGACTGCCCGCCCATCTTCGAGGCCGTGGCCATGCCGCGTCGCACCGCGTCGGGCAGCTTCGCCAGCGAGAGCAGCGGCGCGAGGGTCGGGTCGACCGGGTCTTCGCGAAGGGCCTCCATCAGCCCTTCGCCCCCGTCGGCGCTCATCGCGGCGAGGTACTCGTCGAAGAGCGAGGGCACGTCCGGGGGCGTGAAGGGCACCGTCTCGCAGCCCGCCTCGGAGAGGGCCGCGCGGGCCACCTCCACCGCGCGAGCGACCGCCGTGGACACCGGCACCACGCCGTCGTTGGCGTAGTAGCCCACGCGCAGCCCGCGCACGGCCAGCGAGCCCAGCGGGCGCCAGGGGAGCGGCGGCACCCGCGGGTCGAGCGCGCTCATGCGCGCCGGGTCCATCGCGCGGAAGAAGAGGTCGAGGTCGGCCACGGTGCGCGCCATGGGGCCGCTCTGGCTGCGCACGGCCTCCTGGCCCTTGAGGATGGTGCTCTGGCCGCGAGAGGGGAGGCGGTCGAGGGTGGGCTTGAAGCCGGTGATGCCCGTGAAGCTGCACGGGGTGCGGATGCTGCCGCCGATGTCGGTTCCGACCCCGAGGGGCGAGAGGCCCGCGGCGACGGCGGCGGCCTCGCCACCCGACGATCCGCCGGGGGTGTGGTCGAGGCTGAAGGGGTTGGCGGTCTGCCCGTAGATGGGGTTGCGGCTCTCGGCGAAGAGCATCGTCTGCGACAGGTTGGTGCGCCCGAGGATCACCGCCCCCGACTCGCGCAGCATCGTGGCCATCACGGCGTCGCGCGAGGCCCGGTGGTGAAGCAGCCCCCGCACGCCCATGGTGGTGGGCAGCCCGACGAGGTCGAAGCACTCCTTGATGGTGACCGGCAGGCCGTGGAGCAGGCCGCGGGAGATGCCCCGGCGGCGCTCGTCGTCGCGGACGTCGGCCTCGGCGCGGGCCTCGTCGACGAACACCTGGGTGAAGGCGCGCAGCGTGTGGTCGTGGGTGGCGATGCGCTCGAGGTGGGCGTCGACGACCTCGCGGGAGGAGACGTCGCCGCGGGCCAGGAGGTCGCGGAGCGTGGTGGCGGGGAGGCTACAGAGGTCTTCGCTCATCGGGCGCGGAGGTTACCCGATCGGGCTGCGTGGCGGGGAGCGGCGAGTGCGCGGCTCGCGAGGAGAGATTACATGGGCGCGTATCCGACGCGGGCGCCGCTCCCGATGGTGCACGCGGTGCCCGGGGTGCAGACCGTGACGGCCGCGTTGCCGAGCTGGTTCTCGATGCCGGCGGCGATGTTCTGCCCGGTGGGGGGAGCGGCCATCGTGTCGTAATAGAACTCGATGGTGCCGCTCTCGTTGAGGATCGCCTCGAAGGTCACGTGCCGCGTGCGGTCGGCGAGGAAGACCGCGTCGAACCACTCGACCACGAAGCGCCGCGAGGGCGTGACGCCGATGGTGGCCACGCAGACCCCGGTCGCGCTGGTGTAGAGGTCGGTGAGGTAGGGCGCCACGGTCCAGTTGGGGGCCGCGGGGTCGGGGAGCAGCCCGACGTAGCTCTGCGACGCCACGCCGTTGAGCGAGAGCCAGCCGTTGCTGGTGATGTTCACCTGCGTGTTGACGGGCACGGAGGTGTTCCAGAAGCGCATGCCGAAGGGGAGGGGGAGGCGCACCGAGCTGTCGTCGAGGTTGGGCATGAAGCGCTGGCTGCCCGCGGCGGCGCACGCGTCGACGAAGACCGGAACCGGAAACCGGTAGAACACCCGGTTGTACCCGCCGGTGGTCGCGGACGAGCAGGTGCCGCCCGTCGCGCTGCAGCTCCCGGTGCAGGCGCGCCCGCACGCGCCGCAGCTCGGGTTGGTGTTGATCGACGCCTCGCAGCCGTTGGCGACGACGCCGTCGCAGCTCGCGTAGCCGGGGTTGCAGACCGGCGCGCACGCGCTCGCCACGCACGCCACGCTGCCCGTGAACCAGACCGACGCGGCCGGGCACACGGTGCGGCAGGCGCCGCAGTTGTTGACGTCGTTGGTGGTGTTGACCTCGCACCCGTTGGCCGCGACGCCGTCGCAGTTGGCGAAGCCCACGTTGCAGGCGCCGAGGCCGCAGGCGCCCGCCGCGCAGGTGGCCGTCCCGTTGGGGGCCGAGCAGCGGTTGCTGCACGCGCCGCAGTTGGTCGCGCTGGTGCGCAGGTCGGTCTCGCACCCGTTGGACGCGATGCCGTCGCAGTTGGCGTAGCCCAGGTTGCACGCTCCGAGCAGGCACGCGCCCCCGGAGCAGCTCGCCGCCGCGTTGGGGAAGGCGCAGCGCGTCCCGCATCGGCCGCAGTTGGCGGCGTCGGTGGTGGTGTTCACCTCGCAGCCCGCGACGGTCGAGTCGCAGTCGGCGTAGCCCGCGTTGCAGCTCGCGATGCCGCAGGCGCCCGCCGCGCAGCGGGGCGTACCGTTGGGGGCGGTGCAGGTCCGCCCGCAGGCCCCGCAGTTCGCGACGCTGGTCTGGAGGTCGACGCAGGCGGCGCCGCACATCGTGTACGGGCAGATCGCCGTGCAGGCGCCGCGCACGCACGACTGCCCGCTCGCGCATCGGGTGCCGCAGGCGCCGCAGTTGGCCCCGTCGGACTGGGTGTTCGCCTCGCAGCCGTTGGCCGCGTTGCCGTCGCAGTTGCCGTAGCCCGTCGCGCAGGCGATGGCGCAGGCTCCCGCGGCGCAGGAGGGCGTGCCGTTGGTGTTGGCGCACGCGACGGGGCAGGAGCCGCAGTGGGCGACGTCGGTCTGGAGGCTGGTCTCGCAGCCGTTGGCGGCGTTGCCGTCGCAGTTGCCGTAGCCCGCGGCGCAGGCGATGGCGCAGGCTCCCGCGGCGCAGGAGGGCGTCCCGTTCGTCGCGTCGCAGCGGGTCATGCACGACCCGCAGGTGGCCGCGGAGGAGAGGTCGGCCTCGCAGCCGTCGGACGCCACGCCGTTGCAGTCGGCGTAGCCGGGGGAGCAGGTGAACGAGCACACGCCCGCCGAGCAGGCGCTCGCGGCGTTGGCGGCGGAGCACTGGTTTCCGCAGCGCCCGCAGTGGGCCGCGCTGGTGTCGGTGTCCACGCAGGCGTCGACGCACCAGACCTGCCCCGTCGGGCACGGCACGTCGCCAGAGTCTCCCGTGGCGTCGGCCGCATCGGCGGCGCCTCCCGCGTCGTCCGGGACGTCGGCCGCGGCTGCGTCGGGGGCGTCGGGGGCGTCGGGGGCGTCGGGGGCGCCTGCGTCGACGGGGGCGTCGATCGAGGGGGCGTCGATACCCAGGTCGGAGGGAGGCGCGTCGAGGACCGGGACGTCCGTCGTCAGGGGGACGTCCTGCGCATGGGCGTCGGGGACATCGGAGGACCCCCCGCCGAGGCCGAACTCGCTCGTCGGAAACGAGCAGCCGACGAGGGAGAGGGTCGTCAGGAGGAGACCGGCCGACAGCGCGCGGAGCGGAGCTTTGGGTTCAATCACGTGGGGGACCTCTTCGGCCCCGACAGTAACCGGTTCACCCCTGCGGAGACGAGACCTCTGACGGATGGCTCTCGGGCCGCGCGGTCAGTCTGCCTTGTCGAGGCCGCGCGCCTCGAGCACCAGCCGGGTGCGCAGGGCGTGGAGCGACTGCTCGAGCCCGACGGGGTAGCTGTGCGGGTTGTCGAAGCGCCGGACCGTCGGGTGCAGCGAGGCCACCTGGGCGCGGGTGCGCTCCCGGGCCTCGTGGATGCCCGGCTGCGCGTACACCTTCTGCCCCCCGCGGTAGACCGGGACCAGCAGGTCGAGGTGCGTGAGCCCCTCGGCGAAGGAGCGCCGCCGCGTCGGGTCGAAGGGGTCGATCATGGTGCGCGACGGCTCAGCCCCCTCGCTGGAGTCGTAGATCATGTCCCCGACGAATACACCGTCTTGTAAGAAGCGCCGCACCTGCTGCACGCCCGGGGTGGAGATCTTGGCCGCCTGCTCGCTCAGCTTGATGCGGTGCTGCCACGCGCCGCCGCGCTCGCGGATGGCGCTGAGCTTGTACACGCCGCCGAGGGCGGGCTGGTCGAAGGCGGTCACCAGCTTGGTCCCGACGCCCCAGACGGTGATGGCCGCGCCCTGGTGCTTCAGGCTCTCGATGAGCCGCTCGTCGAGGTCGTTGCTCGCCACGATGGCCGCGTCGGTGAAGCCGTGCGCGTCGAGGATCTTCCTCGCCTCGATGGACAGGTACGCGAGGTCGCCGGAGTCGAGGCGGACGCCCACGAGCTTGTGCCCCTGCTCCCTGAGCCAGGCGCCCACCTCGCAGGCGTGGCGCACCCCCTGGAGGGTGTCGAAGGTGTCGACCAGGAAGACGCAGTTGTTGGGCAGGGTGCGCGCGTACTCCCGGAAGGACTCGAGCTCGTCGCCGAAGGCCATCACCCAGGCGTGCGCGTGGGTGCCCCTGGCGGGGATGCCGAAGCGACGCCCGGCGAGCACGTTGGAGGTGGCGTGCACGCCGCCCACGTAGGCCGCGTAGCTGGCCGCGAGCGAGCCGTCGATGCCCTGCGCGCGGCGCAGCCCGAACTCCAGCACCTGGTCACCCTGGGCGGCGGCGCAGACGCGGGCGGCCTTGGTGGCGACGAGGGTGTGGAAGTTGAGGAGGTTGAGCAGCGCGGTCTCGACGAGCTGGCACTGGAGCAGCGGACCCTGCACCCGCACCAGGGGCTCGTGGGCGAACACCACGGAGCCTTCGGGCGCCGCGTCGATGTCGAGCGACAGCCGCATCTGCCCGAGCCAGGTCAGGAACTCCTCCGGGAAGAGGGCGCCCCCGTCGTTGCCCTGGAGCGTCCGCAGGTACGCCAGGTCGCCCTCGGTGAAGCGCAGCCGGTCGAGCCACGCGATGGCCGCGTGCAGCCCGCACGCGACGGCGTAGCCGCCCTCGAAGGGGTTCTTGCGGAAGTGCAGGTGGAAGACCGCCTCGCGCTCGGCGATGCCGCTGCGCCAGTACCCGCAGGCCATGGTGAGCTGGTAGAGGTCGGTGAGCAGGGCGAGGGAGTCGTCGTCGGTGGGGTTCACGGCGCCCGCGAGCCTATCGGAATCCGCGAGGGAGCGTCGCGGCTGGAATCGCCCCGGCGACTGGAAAGCACCCCTGCCGGGGCGTATGCCTTTTCATCCGATGAGCGCCATGAATGTGATCGAGCTTTTCGAGAGCGACCCTGAGCCGCCGCTGGACGAGGTGGCCCTCGCCATCGCTCGTGACGCCGATGCCATGCTCGACCTCGACGCCCAGCGCGCGGGGCTCGACGACCTTGCGGCGCCGCTGCGGGCGAGGGCCTCGATGCTCCACCGCCCGCTCGACCAGGCCGCGCTCCTCGGCACCTACGTCTATGACGAGCTCGGCTTCGCGGGCGACGAGGAGACCTACGACGACCCGGCCAACAGCTACCTGCCGAGGGTGATCGCGCGCCGCAAGGGCATCCCGATCAGCCTCGGGGTGGTGCTGGCGGCGCTCGGCCGCCGGGCGGGGATGGCCGTCGAGGGGGTAGGCTTTCCGGGGCACTTCCTGGTGCGCCTCGGGGGCCCCGGGGGCGTGTACGTCGACCCCTTCTTCCGGGCGAGGGTGATGTCCCCGAGCGCCCTCGAGGCGCTGCTGCAGCGGGTGACCGGCGAGGCGACCCGGGTGCAGGACGAGCACACCGCGGTGGTGGGCGCTCGCGCGGTGGCGGTGCGGATGCTGGCCAACCTCAAGAACTCCCACGAGCGTCGCGGCGACCACGCGAGGGCGCTGGTGGTGTGCGACCGGCTGGTCGACCTCACCGGCGCGCCGGAGCTGAGGCGCGACCGGGGGATGCACGCGCTGGCGCTGGGGGCGATGGAGGCCGCGGCGTCCGACCTGAGGGCCTACCTCAACGGCCGGCCCGGGGCGAAGGACGCGGAGACGGTGACCGCCGCGCTCGACGACATCCGGAAGAAGCGCGCGAGCGTACGGCCGATGATGTCCTGAGCCGGGGCCCGGAGGGGGCCGAGGGGTTTAGCCCTTGGGCTTCTTGTTGACGGTGGCCTTGAGGGCGCTCGACGCGCGGAAGCGCACGGCCTTGCGACCGGGGATGGCGAGCGGCTGCTTCGTGGTCGGGTTGACGCCGGTGCGGGCGGCGCGCTGCCGCACGTCGAAGCTGCCGAAGCCCAGGAGGCGCACGCTGTCTCCGCGCTTCAGCGCGGCGGCGACCGTCGCGAGGAGGTCGTTCACGAAGGCGGTGGCCTGCTTGCGGGTGAGCTCCGGGTGGGCGCCGCGGAGGTCGTCGACGAGGTCTCTCTTGCTGACTGGCATACAGGGAGGCGTAACACCCTGGTCGTGGGCTTGGAAGGGCTTCGAATACGGCGAGAAGAGGCTTTGACACGCGAGCCGTGCCGGTGTGAGACTCCCGCGCCACACCGCCGGGCGATTGGGTGACCGCCGGTGAAAACCACGAGGTTGACGTGACGATGAACAGGACTCTGGCGCTCTCTCTGACGATCCTTGCGAGCCTCCCGGCTGCCGGACTCTCGGGCTGCACGACGACGACGCCGGCCGGCACCATGACGGTGCAGCAGCCGCCGCCCCCGCCGCCCCCGCCGCCGCAGCCGATGCAGCAGCAGGTGGTGACGGCCCCCGCGATGATGCAGCCGACCGCCTCGGTGGGCAGCGGCAGCCAGGGCTCCATGGTCAGCCAGACCTGGACCGCCACGGGCTACAACGTCTCGGACTTCGTCTCCAACCACATGACCCTGCGCGCCCGTCAGTTCGCCAACGGCTTCATCGCCGTGACCGATCTCGTCCGCGGCATCATGCGCCACGGCGAGCGTCGCACCGTCGTCGCGGCGGTGGTCGGCGGCCACTGCTACCGCATCATCGGCGTCGGCGGCGCCGGCGTGCAGGACCTCGACCTCTACCTCCGCGACCTCACCGGCAACGTGATCGATCAGGACCGCGCGCCGGACAACTTCCCGGTCATCGGCCTCGACCGCCAGCTCTGCCTCCCGGCGGGCATGGGCAACCAGTCGGCGCAGCTCGAGATCCGCATGGCTCGCGGCGAGGGTGAGATCGGCGTCCAGGTCTTCGGCTCGCCCTGATCGCTCGCCCCTCGCCTCACCCCTCCTGCACCTCGACTCTCCCCGACAGCTCCCTCGCCAGCGCCTGAAGCGCCGCGGCGTCCTCCAGCACCCGCGGCGGCGGGCAGCGCGTGCCCGGCGTGGCGTCTCGCAGCGCCACGTGGTTGGCGAGCGCGCCTCGCCGCAGCACCTCCCAGTGCGCGTCGGGAAGGCCGATGGCGGCGCGGTTGATCCAGAGCCACACCAGCGCGGCGGCGTCGCACTGGAGCTCGGTCGAGGGCCGGTCGGTGAACTCGCCGTGGTTGTGGAAGTGCGACCAGTCGTGGAGCGCCCAGTAGAGGCCGTTGGCGTTGTCGGCCGAGAGCCAGAAGGTCTCCGTGGGGGGGCGGCGCTCGGCGTAGAGGAGGTCGGTCGCGTCGTCGATGGCGTAGGGCGCGAGGGCGAGCTCGTCGGTGATCCCCAGCGCGGCGGCGTGGGCGCGGCCGGTGTGCAGCCACGCGAGCTCCGTCGGGAGCGCGGGCCACGGGACGCGCAGCACGAAGGCCAGGCCCAGCGGCATCTGGTCGTCGAGGTCGTTGAGGGCGAGCGACCCGGTGGCGCAGCGCCAGGTGAGGGTGGTGCTCGGGTGCCAGTTGAGGCCGTCGAAGGTCTCCGCGGGGACGAGCAGGGGAAGGGGCGGGGTGAGGAGCTCGGCGGTGCGCATCGGTGGGGGTGTCTCTACTCTCCGCAGGCGGCGTCGGCGCCGACGATCTCGGGCCTCCCCGCGGCGAGGCTCTGGAGGAAGCAGCGGTAGAGCCGCTTGGGCTCCGCGGTCTGGAAGGCCGCCTCGTGGCCGTCCTCGAGGTCGTCGCCGGGGAGCTGCACCACGACGGCGGTGGCGCCCCGTCGGTTGGCCGAGACGGGGAAGGGCCGCACGGAGGCGGACCGCAGCGGCAGCAGGTCGACGAGCGAGGTGAAGGCCCGGAGCTCGGCGGTGCTCTGGTCGAGGGCCGCGCCCGCGAGGTCGAGGCCCATGGAGAGGGTCACCGCGTTGGCGATGGGCGGCAGGATGTAGTGGTCGGTGATGCCCTGGATGACGAGCACGCTGCGGGGATCGCCGGAGAAGGGCTCGTCGAGGATGTGCCGGCCGTACACCTGCGGGTCGGACGACTCGAGGGCCCACTGCATCAGCGCGAGGGCGGGGTCGTCCTCGCGGAACTCGCGGCCCGAGCCGCTGTAGCCCACCAGCACCCGGGCGAGCGGCGCGACGGCGAGGGGGCGCAGCTTGTGGATCACGTTGGCGATGTAGCTGCCGCCCGCGCCCGAGAGGATGGCCGCGCGAAACCGCGGCTCCACCGCGAGGGCGAGCGGCGCGATGGTGGCCCCCATGGAGTGGCCCATCAGCACCGTCGGCGAGACCTGCACCGTGGTGCTCCCGTCGGCGGCCATGGCGCCCGGGCAGTCGCTCACGTCGACGCGCAGGGCGCTCGCGACGTCGAACATCCGCGCGGTCTCCAGGGCGCTCTGCCTTACGTTGTCCCGTAACGCCGTCGGGTTCGCGACGTTGAACATCAGGAACTGCTCGTCGCCCCTCGACACGTTGCGCGGTCCTCCGTGGGGGCCGTCCCACGAGACGCCCGCCCATCCCACGCGGGCGAACTCCATCGCGGGGCCGGTGCCGGGCTGCGTCGGCGAGACGCCCGCCACGGTGCGCACGCCGCGGTCGACCAGCGGCCGGTCGCCTCCGCCCCCGGTGCGCACGAAGAGCACCGCGGGCAGCGCGCCGGGGGAGGTCGCTCGGCGCCGGGGGATGGTCACCACCACGCGGCTCTCCTCGTCGCGCGCGAAGCGGGGGCGGCCCTCGGCGGTGAGGGACCATCCGCCGCCGGCGGTTCCGAAGGGGAGCTCGCCCTGCTGGTACGAGGGCATGCGCACGGTGCCCTGGTAGACGCAGTAGCCTGGGAATACATCGGTGCGTAAGAGCGGTGCCGCGGGCGCGGGCAGCGGGCGCGCTCGGGCGTCGTCGAGGAAGGCGCGCAGCTCGCCCACCGGGTCGCCGGTGCGGAAGACCGCGAGCCCGGCGATGTCGGCGGTCGGGACGAGCGCTCGCTGCAGGGTCTGGAGGGCGGCTCGGTAGGCGCTCGCGGCGCCCGGGGAGAGCCCCGCGTCGGAGCCACCGGCGAGCGCGGTGACCGTGGGCGAGGTGCTGAAGGCTCCGCCGCGGGCGAGGCGGAGGGAGCGCATGACCACGGCGGCGTAGCGGGTGCTGGCGCGCAGGGGGATGCCCTGCACGGGCACGAGGGTGAGCAGTCCGCTGCCACCATAGGGGCCTCCGTCGGGCATCCAGCGGGCGGTGACCGGGGCGAGCTCGGCACGGTCGAGGTCGAGCACGAAGACGGACGCGCCGGGCGCCACGCTCGTCGCGGGCGAGGGGAGCTGCGCCGCGTCGGGCGCGTCGGTGAGCGGGAGGTAGATCGTCGACGAGGTGGCGAAGCCGCGAACGCGGGCGGCGAGGTCGATGAGGCCCTGGACGTAGCGCTGGCGGGCGGGGTTGGGCCATCGGGCGAGGACGATGGCGCCGTCGAGGGAGAGGTCGTCGCTGGGGAAGGGGGCGGTGAAGAACCCGTCGCGGCGGGAGAAGTCCATGCGCACGGTGGGGCCGGCGGCGGGCGCGTCGGCCGGGGTACCGCAGGCGGCGAGCAGGGCGATGCCAGGGAGCAGGGCGCGGCGCATGGGGCCGCGACGATAGCGCGGGATGCGAGGGGCCGCGGCGCCGGAGCCGATGCTAGTCTCCCGGCCGGTCGATCGATGGCGCGCGCAGAGGCATTGGTGCGGCGGCTCCCGAGGGCGGTGCTCAACGGCGCCCGCCGCGTGGCGTGGGCCCTGATGCGACCGCCCCGGAGGCTGCGCTTCACCCGCGAGGGCAAGGTCTTCATCGGCATCACCTTCGGCGTCGGCTTCGCGGCGGTGAACACCGGCAACAACCTGCTCTACCTGGTGCTGGGTCTGCTGCTGTCGCTGGTGATCCTGAGCGGGGTGCTCTCGGAGATCGCGCTGCGGGGGCTCGAGTTTCGCCGCCGGCTGCCTCGCCGGGCCTACGCGGGTACGCCCGCGCTGGTGGAGATCGAGGTCTTCAACCAGAAGCGCTACGCCCCGAGCTACTCCATCGAGGTCGAAGACCGGCTGGACAACCGCCGCACCGACAAGCGCTGCTACTTCCTCAAGGTGAGCGCCGGGGCGCGGCAGACGGCGGCCTACCGTCGGGTCGCGCCGGTGCGGGGCATCGAGCGCTACCTCTCGCTCCGGGTGGCGACGCGCTTCCCCTTCGGGCTCTTCGAGAAGTGGCGCGAGATCGAGATGAGGGAGGAGCAGCTGGTCTACCCGTCGCCCCTGCGCTCCCGCTCCGAGCGCACCCCCACGGTGGTCGCGGGAGAGCAGGTCGCCCGGGAGGAGCGAGGGCACGGCGAGGTCGACGGGGTGCGCGAGCTGGCGGACGGCGACCCGGTGAGAGACATCCACTGGGCCAAGACCGCCGCGACGGGCAAGCTGGTGGCGCGGGAGCGGCGCGCCGAGGGGGCGCGCGCGGTGCGCATCGAGGTGGCCAACCGCGCGGCGGAAGGCGGCGCCGAGCCGGCGCAGCGGAGGGCGGCGATGCTGCGGGTGGAGGACGAGATCCGGAGGGCGGCGGGGGCGGCGCTCGACGCGCTGAAGGGCGGGGCCTCGGTGCAGCTCGTGGCGCAGGTGGCGCCCCTGGAGGGAGCGGGCACCCTCCACGCGCGGCCCTCCTCGGGGGCGGCCGATCGGGTGCTGGCCTTCCTGGCGAGGCTGCCCCCCGAGCCGATGCTGCCGGAAGAGGCCGAGGCCGAGGGGCGGCGGAGGGTGAAGCCCGCGTGAGGTTCTCGCAGGTCCACAAGTTCGCGGTGTTCACGCTGGCGGCGCTGGGGCTCGTGGCCCTCGGGGCGGGCGGCGAGATGCCCATGCTCAGCCTCGGGCTCACCGCGGCGGGCGTCTTCGCGAGCTGGTTCATCGAGGGCGAGCTCCTCCACTCCGAGCGCTACGCCCGCGGCTGGAACATCGCCCTCGTCCTCGCCCTCGCCCTCCAGGCCTCGCGCGCGCTCTTCTTCGGCGCCGAGGCGCTCCTGACCATCGTGGAGTTCGCGGCGCTGCTCCAGGTCAACCGCCTCGCGAGCCGCCGCACGGCGCGCGACTACCAGCAGATCACGCTGCTGGCGATCCTCCAGCTCATCGCGGCGACGGTGCTGGGCGGCGGGCTCTCCTACGCGCTCTGCTTCGTGGGCTTCGTCATCGCGACCCCGTGGGCGATGACCCTCGGGCACCTGCGCCGGGAGATCGAGGGCAACTACCTCGCCGACGCGCGCGCGGGCCGCGCGGGGGTGCCCATCGACGTGGCGCGCATCCTCCGGTCGCGCCGCGTGGTGGGCGCCGGGCTCTTGGTGGGCTCGTCGGTGCTGGCGGTGCCGATCTTCCTCCTCACGGCCGTGATCTTCGTGCTCTTCCCGCGCATCGGCCTCGGCATCCTGACGGTGCGCTCGCGGGCCGACACGGTGATGGCGGGCTTCGGCACCAGCGTCGACCTGAGCGGCCACGGGACCATCCGCACCGACCAGACCATCGTGCTGCGCGTGCAGCCGCCCGACCTGCCCGAGAACCCTCCGCCGGTGCGCACCTTCCGCCTGCGAGGGACGACCTTCGACACCTACAACGGCCGCTCGTGGTCGCGCCGTCCCAACGTCGGAGGCGACCACCATCGCATCGACCGCGAGGGCACCCTCTACTCCCTCACCCGTGCGCCCGACCCGCAGCGCGACCTGGCCGTGCGCATCGTGCTCGACCCGCTCGAGCCCCCGGTGGTCCCGGTGCTCGAGGGGGCGGTGGGCTTCAGCATCGACGCGCGCTTCGAGGGCGGCTACGCCCGCTACGCCGACCTCTCCATCGACCACGACGACGGCGTCCGCTACAGCAGCAACGACGGCATCGGGCTGGTGTACACGACCTACCTGGGCCGCGGCCCCTCGCGCCCGGCGGGGCGTCGTCGCATCGACGAGCGGCGCGACGCCTTCACCAACCGATACGTCCAGCTCCCGAGCGACCTCTCGCCGCGGGTGAGGGAGCTCACCCAGCGGGTGATCGCCGACGAGAACACCCACCTCGGCCGCGCCCGCGCCGTGGAGCGCTACCTCTCCCGCTGGCGCTACACCCTGGAGCTGGAGAGCGGCGGCGCGGCGCGGCCGCTGGAGGACTTCCTCTTCCGCACGCACGCCGGGCACTGCGAGTACTTCTCCACGGCCATGGCCGTGATGCTCCGCACCGTGGGCATCCCGACGCGCAACGTCACCGGCTTCCTTGGCGGAACCTTCAACCGCTACGGGCGCTTCTACGCCGTGCGCCAGGGCGACGCGCACAGCTGGGTCGAGGTCTGGGACCCGATCGAGGGCTGGGTCACCTTCGACCCGACGCCCCCGGCGGGCGAGGCGCCGGTGGTGCGCACCGGGCTCTTCGCGGAGATCGACGCGGTGGTCGAGGCCATGCGCATGCGCTGGCGCCACTACGTGGTCGACTTCGACCTCGGGATGCAGGCGGAGATCGCCAAGAAGGTGTGGCGCTTCTTCGAGCAGCGCCGGAGGCACGACACGCTCTCCGGGCGGGTGCTCGACCGGGGGCGCAGGTCCATCGACGCGCCGGCGTTGCCGTGGAAGGGCGCGGCGGGCGTGGTGCTGGGGGTGCTGACCCTCGGGGCGCTCGCGTGGCAGATCAACGCGTGGCGGCGGAGCGGGCGAGGCATCCGCGGCGCTCCGCCGACGGCCGCGGTGAAGGCGGCGCAGGAGCTCGCCAGGGCGCTCGACGCGGCGCTGGTGGCGAGGGGCGTCGCCCGGCCGGCCAACCGGACGCCGCTCGCGTGGGCGCAGGAGCTGACGCGTCGCAAGGACGCGATGGCCGCGCTGGCGACGAGGGTGTCCGAGCGGTACACGGCCGCGCGCTTCGGGGCCGAGGCCCTCAGCCGCGAGGAGCTCGACGCGCTGAAGGCCGAGCTCAGGTCGGCGGCGCAGGCTCCGTCGGCTTCAGGGTGACCGGCCCCTCGGCGATGGCCTCCTCGACCGAGGCCAGCGGCCGGCGGAGCAGCAGCGCGAGGATGGTGCCGAGCTGCGGTCGATCGACGAAGGCCCGCCAGGTCTCCTCCGGTGTGACCACGGCGAGGTAGCCCGACACGAGGTCGGTGTCGACGCGCACCAGGGTCCCGGCGGTGGCGATGCGCTCGATGGAGGGGGCCTCGCGGGCTGTCACCTCGCGCCAGTGGCGGGAGGCCTCCGCGATGCGTGCGGCGGCGGCCTCCGGGGGCTCCGCGAAGAGCGCGGCGAGCGCAGGGTCGAGGGGCTTCGGGCGGCGAGCCGGAGAGGCGTCGGACTCGGCGGCGAGGTCGGTGGCGAGCTCGATGTCGGCGGCGTCGAGGGCATCGAGGAGGGTGGGGTCTTCGAGGGGGTCGCGGTTCATGGCGGCGGCGGCCGAGGGATCTACCACGGAGCCCGAGGCCGGGGAGGTCCGCACGATGTGGAGGGAGATCCGCTGCTGCAACGATTCCGCATCGGTGATAGAGGGGCCTTGCGTGGGCAACGGGAGGCTGGAGCCGGGAAACCTGATCGCCGATGAGTACGTCGTCGGCGAGGCGCTGCGCGTCGGCGGGGCCGGGGCGGTCTATCGGGCGGTGCGACGGGGCACCGGGGAGCGCTGCGCGGTGATGGTGCTGTCGTCCTCGCTGGGGGACGTCGCGACGAGGGAGCGCCTGGTGGAGCTGGCCCGGGTGGGGCCTTCGATCGAGAGCGAGCACGTCCCGGCGGTGCTGGCCGCGGGCTTCGACCGGACGCTCCAGGCCGCGTGGCTGGTGACGGAGGAGATCGAGGGAGAGGCGCTCCCTGCGGTGCTGGCGAAGACCGGCCCGCTGCCGATCGGGGTGGTCTCGGGGCTGATGCGACAGGTCTTCGACGCCCTGGCGAGCGCGCACGAGGCGGGGGTGGTGCACGGCGCCCTCACGGCCGACGATGTCTTCGTGGCGCCTTCCCCGAGGGCGAAGGGCGCCGGGTGGGTGAGCGTGCTCGGCTTCGGCGTGGCGCGCGGCCTGGCCGAGCGTCGATGGCAGGAGGGCCTCCGCGAGGACGACTCCTCGACGCTCCACTCGGCGGACGTGCGCGCGCTGGGGATGCTCGGCCTCGCGATGCTCTCCGGGAAGGCGGAGCCGGGAGGGGAGAGCACGCTCGCGCCCAGCGCCACGCTGCAGGGGCTCGGGGTGCCGGATGCGGTGGCGCTCGGGTGGTTCGACGCGTGGTTCGAGGCCTGCGTCGCCGCCGAGCCGGAGGCGCAGTTTCAGTCGGTCGAGGAGGCCGAGGAGGCGTGGGAGCACGGGGTGGCCGCACCGCAGCGCGCAGGTCGACCGCGGTGGGCGCTGGGCGCGCTGGCGCTGGTGCTGGTCGGGGTGGCGGTGACCGCGGCACTGCATCTTCGGGGGAGGGTGGAGCGCCATGCGCCGGCGGGGGGCGCGGCCGGGGTGGGTCATCGGCCCGCGGCGCCGCGCTCGCACTGCCCGGCGGGGATGGTGTGGCTGCCGGGGGGGCAGTTCTTGATGGGCTCGAGGGAAGACCGAGGCGACCCTGACCAGCGGCCGCGGCACGTCGTGAACATGAGCGGGTTCTGCATGGAGCGCACGGAGGTGACGGTCGGCGCATACGGGCGCTACTGGGCGCTGCGCGGTCATCCCCCGGAGCTGGCGCCCGACGAGGGATTCAACTGCAACTGGCGCCGGGCCGACCGGGTCGATCACCCGATGAACTGCATCGACTGGCGTGCGGCGCGGGACTACTGCGAGTGGCCCGGACACCCCGGCGGCCCGAGGAGGCTGCCCACCGAGGCGCAGTGGGAGTTCGCTGCCCACGGGCCGGAGGGGGGAAGGTACCCGTGGGGCGACGGGGTGCCTGGCGAGCAGGTGTGCTGGTCGGGGGTGTCGCCGCGGCTGGGCACCTGTCAGGTCGGCGCGTCGAGGAGGGACGTCACCTCGACGGGCCTGGTCGACATGGCCGGCAACGTCGCCGAGTGGACCGCGGACCTCTACGCCCCGCAGTACGCGGTGCCTGACGCGGCGGTGCCGATCGATCCCGCGGGCCCGGAGTCGACCCCCGACGGGCTTCGGGTGTTTCGCGGAGGCACCTGGGCGATCAGCGTCCCGTCGGGGCTGAGGGCGGCGACGAGAGGGAGGCACACCGAGTCGATGCGAGCGCGAGGCGTCGGCTGGCGCTGCGTGAGAGGTCCCTCGGGCGACGACCCGTGACAACCCGCGGGCGCGGCGACGTATCATCCGGCCGGAGACCCGACATGAACCATTCCTCGCTCACTCTCGTGCTAGGCCTCCTCGCGGCGCAGGGCCTCGGGTGCCAGCGCGACCGCCCTTCGGCCCCCGCGACGCGCCCTGTGCAGGCCGGTCCCAACGCGCTCGGCCCCGACGGCCGCCCTCGCGCCGGGGTGCCTGGGACTCCCGCTCGCCCCACCCGGGTGGGCCTCGCCGTCGGCATCGTCGAGGGGCGCATCAAGCCGCCCGACGACAAGCCCAACGACGACGAAGACCGCCACCGCGTGCACCCCGAGTGGTACCCCACCGGCCAGCCCGACAACCCCTACCCCGCGGGCACGGTGATCCCGATCGCGCCGCCGCCGCCGGGGCTCTCCATCACCCCGCTGCCGCCGATGCAGCCCATGGGGCAGCCGTCGATGCAGCCCATGGGGCAGCCGTCGATGCGACCCATCGGGCAGCCGTCGATGCAGCCCATGGGAAACAACGGCGTGACCATGGTGCCGATGGGCTCGCCGGGGGTGCCGCCCCAGGCGCCGAGCGCGGTCCCGATGGCGGGCAACGGGGTGACCATGGTGCCGATGCCGGCGCCCGGCGGACAGCCCTCCGCGCCGGCTCCGGCTCCGCAGGGGCAGCCCGCTCCGACCGCAACCGGGGCCGTGGCGCAGAGCTTCGAGGGGACGCTCGATGCCTCGGCGGAGCGCGACCCCGGCGGGCGCTACTTCCGGGTGCACCAGGTCTCGCTCCAGCGCGGCTCGCGCGTGGCGATCACCATGCAGAGCCCGCAGTTCGACACCCTGCTCCGGGTCGAGCCGCCCACCGGAGACGCGGTCGAGAACGATGACGTGGCGAGGGAGGACACCAACTCGCGCGTCGACTTCACCGCCCCCATCGACGGCCGCTACCGCATCGTGGCGACCTCCTACGCCCCGGCCACGGCGGGCGCGTACACCATCCAGGTGAGCGCCGGCGCGCCGGGCCAGGGGCTCATGGTCACCGGCTCCAACAACAACGCCCCCGACGCGCAGACCGGCCCCGGCGGAACCATCGTCCCAGGCACCCCCGTCAACGAGTACCTGACCCCGGGAGATCCCTCCTCGGGCGGGCGCTTCGTACGGTCGTACCGACTCGACGGCAGCCAGGGGGACATGGTCTCGCTGCGGCTCACCTCGACGGGCTTCGACCCCACGATCGCGCTCATCGCCCCCAACGGGCAGCGATGGAGCAACGACGACACCAGCCCCTCGGACACCAACAGCACCCTCGCGATGACGCTCCCCTCGGCCGGGAGCTACCGGGTCGAGGTGTCGTCCTACCGCCCCGGGGCCACCGGTCCGTTCAGCCTCACGCTCAGCTCGTCGGCGCGCCCGACGGTGGCGACCAACGGCGCTCCCGTGGGCAGCGTCGCGGGCCGCTCGGGGCAGGGCAACATGTACGGCATCTTCGTCGGCATCTCCGACTACGGCGGCCGCGGCAACCTCTACGGCTGCGCCGACGACGCGAGGCAGCTCGCCCAGGCGTACATCAACGCGCACCTCGGGAGCGCGCAGAACTTCGTGGTGCTCACCGACGCCGAGGCCACCACCTCCGCGGTGTCGCAGGCCTTCCAGGCGATGAGCTCGCGCGTCGGGGCCAACGACGTGTTCATGTTCTTCCACTCGGGTCACGGCAACCGCACGGAGTCGCACGACACCGCCGCCGACCCGGACGGCTACGTCGAGTCCATCGTGCTGCGCGACGGGGAGATCAACGCCCACCAGATGGCGAGGCTCTTCGACGGGGTGCGCGCCGATGTCGACATGCTGGCGCTCGACAGCTGCTACTCCGGCGGCTTCGAGCGGGCCTTCGCCTCGTCGCGCAACCGCTTCGGGATGTACAGCTCCGAGGAGGACGTGCTCTCCCAGGTGGCCCAGCGCTTCCAGGCGGGCGGGTACCTCTCGTACTTCCTGCGGCGCGGCGTCTCCGAGGCCGACAACAACCACGACGGCGCCGTGCGCGCGGGCGAGCTCGCGGACTACCTCCACCGGCAGTACGCGCAGAACCTCCAGCAGATGCAGACCCAGGACGGCCAGGAGGTCGACACCTGGCAGCACCTGGTGATCAACCGCTCGGGCGTCGCCCTCAGCGACCAGCTCTGGCGCTTCCCCCTGGTGGCCTCGGCGCGGTGAGGCCCGCGTGCTGATCCTCGCGAGCGTCGTGCTGCTGGCGTGGGCGGTCCAGCTCTGGCTGGCGCTGCGCATCCGCCGCGCGCTCCCGGCGCTCTCCGAGCTGCCGGTGCTGTCGCGCGAGGCGTGGCCCCTGCTCTCGATCATCGTGCCCGCGCGCGACGAGGGACTGCACGTCGGCGCCGCGCTCGCGTCGAAGCTCTCCTGCGGCTACCCCTCGCTGGAGGTGGTGGCCATCGACGACCGCTCCACCGACGACACCGGGGCCATCATCGACCGTGCGGCGGCGGCCGATCCTCGGGTGGTCGCGGTGCACGTCACGGCGCTCCCGGAGGGATGGCTCGGCAAGGTGCACGCGATGGCCCGAGGGCTGGAGCGGGTCCGCGGCGAGTGGGTGCTTCTGAGCGACGCGGACGTGCACGTCGAGCCGGGCGTGCTCGAGCGCCTGGTCGCGTGGGCCGAGGCGGGCGGCATCGACCTGGTGGCGGTGTTTCCGAAGATGCACCCCGTGGGGCTGCTCATCGACGCGTCGCTGGCGTCGATGATCCGGGTGCTCCCGCTCGCGGGGCGGGCGTGGCGCGGCAACGACGACACCAGCTCCATCGGGATGAGCGTCGGCGCCTTCACGCTGGTGCGCCGCGCCGCGCTGCTCGAGAGCGACGCCCTCGGCCACCTGCGGATGGAGGTCGCCGACGACGTGGCCCTCGGCGCGTACCTGAAGCAGCGGGGCGCGCGGTGCCGCGTGCTGGTGGGTCACGCTGACGTGCACCTGGTGTTCATGCACTCGATCGCGGCGCTGGTGCGCAGCGCCGACAAGGGCGGCGGGATGCTCGGGTTCTCCTGGTGGCGCCCGGTGTTCTTCGGGCTCGCGCCGGTGGTGCTCGACGTGGTGATCCCGGCGTGGGCGCTGGCCTCCGGCGGGGCCGCGGCGGCGGTCGGTGCGGCGGCCCTCGCGATGGCGACGGCGACCCACCTGGTGCTCTCGCGACACTTCGACGGACCGATCCGAGGCGCGCTGCTCTGGCCGCTGGGGGAGGCCTTCATGGGGGCGCTCACCCTCCGCGCGGGCCTGCTCGCCTGGAAGGACCAGGGGGTCTTCTGGCGCCGGACCTTCTATCCCCGCGCGGTGCTCGAAGCGGGGAAGAAGCTCGACATGATCTCCATGAGGGTGAGTCCGCCGTAGGGCTTCGGCCGCCCGCTCACCCCCCGACCATCCACGCTCCCAGCGTCGCGTCCGTCGCCTCGCTCGCGGGCACCTCGCCCACGACCGCGCCCCGTCGCAGCACCATCACCCGATCGCTCAGCGCTCGCAGCTCGTCGAGCTCCGACGACACCAGCACCACCGCCACGCCCTTCGCCCTCAGCCCCCGCAGCGCCCCGCGGATCACCTCCGCCGCCCGCAGGTCGACCCCTCTCGTGGGCTGCGCCACCAGCAGCAGCCGCGTCGCGGTCCGCAGCTCTCGCGCCATCAGCACCTTCTGCTGGTTGCCCCCCGACAGCGAGGCAAGCACCGCGTCAGGGTCCGTCGGCCGCACGTCGAAGCGCGCGATCGCCTCCGCCGCGACCTCCCTCGCCGCCGCCCCGTCGTAGCGGCCTCCCAGGGTCGCCGTCGCCACCTCGCCCAGCGCCAGGTTCTCCGCCACCGTGAGCTCGCCGAAGAGCCCGTGGCCCTCGCGGTCCTCCGGAACGAAGCCGACGCCACGGGCGCGCCGCCCGGCCACCGTCTCTCGCGTCACGTCCTCGCCGCCCAGGGTGATCGTCCCCGCCTCGCAGGGGCGCATCCCCGAGAGCATCTCCAGCAGCGCCCGCTGCCCGTTGCCCTCGACCCCGGCCACCCCCAGCACCTCGCCCGCCCTCAGCGTCAGCGTGAACGGACCCGCTCCCCCGCCTCGCAGGTCGCGCACCGACAGCGCCTCGCCGGCGGCCCCCTCCGCCTCAACAGCTTTACCCGACACGGTATGCTGCGCGTCGCCCACCACCGCCGCGACCACCGCCTCGTGGCTCGTCGCCGCGACCTCCGTGGTGAGCGCCACCTTGCCCCGGCGCAGCACGGTGATCTCGTCCGCCACCGCGAACACCTCGTCGAGCTTGTGCGTCACCAGCAGCACCGCCGCGCCCTGCGCCGCCATCGCGCGGATCGCCGCCAGCAGCTCCGTCACCTCCGCGGGGGAGAGCACCGCCGTCGGCTCGTCGAGCAGCACCACCGTCGCCCCGCGGTGCAGCACCTTCAGGATCTCCACCCGCTGCCGCTCCCCGACGCCCAGCGAGGCCACCGTGGCCGACGGGTCCACGGGCATCCCCCGCGCCTCGGCCAGCGAGCGCACCCGGGCGTCCATCGCCGCGCGGTCGAGCATCCACCCGAAGAGGCCGCGCCGTGGCTCGGCGCCCAGCACGACGTTCTCGGCGACGGTGAGCGCCTCGGCCAGCATGAAGTGCTGGTGCACCACGCCGATGCCCGCGCCCAGCGCGGCGCGCACGTCCCCGGGAGGCAGCTCGGACTCGTCGACGGTGACGCTCCCCGCGTCGGGGGCCACGAGGCCGCAGAGGCAGCGGATGAGGGTGCTCTTGCCCGCGCCGTTCTCTCCGACGAGCGCGTGCACCCGGCCGGGGGTGAGGGTGAGCGAGGCGTCGTCCAGCGAGACGCAGTCGCCGTAGGCCTTGCGCAGCCCTCGCGCCCTCAGCGAAGGCATCAGTGCGGGTCGGCGTGCGGGCGGGCCTGCGGGTCGAAGGGAGGCAGGTTGCCCAGCTCGCCGGGCGGGAGATGGATCAGGTCGAGGCGGTCTTCGTGCACCTCCGGGTGCAGCCGGTCGCGCGCCTCCTGGAGCAGCGCCGCGGTGCGCTGGGTGCGGCGGTCGCGCACCAGGAAGCCCCGGATGGTCGCCACCACGCCGGGGTCGCTGACCTCGCGGCGGAGCGCGGGGCGCGTCCCGGTGAGCACCCCGACGCCGAAGCGGTTGTTGGCCAGTGCCACGGGCTGCGCGGTGACGTCCATCTCCCGGTTGAGGGTGAACACCGCCGCGGCCAGCGCCGGGTCGACGGGCTGCCCATCGCCCGTGGGCGCGCCGCTGCGCTGGAAGTAGAACACGTCCCCGTCGCGGGCCTTGGAGGGCTCGTCGACCGAGTGCTGGCGCACCAGCTCCCGCACCCGACGAAGGTCGCCCCGCGCCGCGCGCACGTCGGCGATGGCCCTCGCGGCGGTCTCCCGGTCGGCGGTGATGATCACCGTCGCGCGGCGGTACTCGGGCTGCTGGTAGTCCGCGAGGTGCGCCTGGTAGTAGGCGGTCACCTCGCTCGCGGAGATGGACTCCGGGGTCACCGACTCGAGCACCGCGCGCTGCTCCAGCCGCTGCGACAGGATGCGACGCACCGACGCGGACACCTCGGGGTTGCGGTCGAGCCCCTGGCGCCTCGCCTCGGCGGCCAGCAGGAAGGTCGTCACCAGGTTCTCGAGGTACGCGCGCCGCTCCTCGGGGGCGAGGTAGCGCTGGCGCACGGGCCCGGGCGCCTCGTTGAGCATGTCCTCGAACTCGCCCACGGTGATGGCCTGGTCGCCCACGCGGGCCACCACCTGCGCCCGCCGCGCGGCCTCCGCGGGCGTCACCCCGGCGTCCGCCGAGGGGGCAGGGGCGGGCTGCGCCCCCGCGAGCTCAGGGGAGAGCAGGCCGACGAAGAACAGCGGGAGCAGGCGCGCAACAGGGCTTCGCATCGGTGGAGACGTCGGGTCGCATGGGCCCGCCCGGGACGTCAAGCGCCGCGCGTACGTGGTAGCGTGCGCCCTGCGCCGATGCGATGCCCCCAGTGCCAGAGCCGCGTGACGCCCTCGATGCGCCGCTGCCTGCGGTGCGGCGCGGTGCTCCCCAAGGCGGGCGCGCAGACCATCGAGACGCTCGCCCGGCCCCCGGCCCCCTACGCCTCGGGCGACCGCGTGGTGGGGCGCTACCGCATCCTGGAGTCGCACGGGTCGGGGCCGCTGGGGACGACCTATCGGGCGCACGATCCGACCGGGCGCACCATGGCGGTGAAGGTGCTGCCCGCGGCGCTCTTCCCGGGAGACACCGAGCGGCGGGAGTTCGTCGAGCGCTACGGGGCGCTCTGCGGGAGAACGCTCCCCGGCGCGGCGCTCCCGACGGAGGTGGGCGTCGACAACGAGGTGGTCTTCGTGGCCTCGACCTGGGTGTACGGCGCGTCGCTGCGCTCGATCGTGCGGGCCTACCGCGCGGCCGACCGGCGGCTGGAGCGCGACCAGGTGCTGGGCGTGCTGCGCGGCGCCTACGAGTGCCTGAAGGCGCTCCACGCCATGACCACCCACGGGGCGGTCTACCCCGAGAACGTCTCGATCACCTCCGACGCCGTGGTGCTGCTCGACCCGGGGCTCGCCGCCTCGCTGCCGCCCAGGCGCTACGTCGAGCGCGTCGAGCGGGCGCCGGATATCTGGCCCTACATCGCCCCGGAGCTTCGCGTGGGAAAGCGCGCCAACCCGGGAGCCGACCTCTTCGCCCTCGGGGCCCTCGCCTCGGAGCTGCTCACCGGCGACCCCGCGCGCTCCTCGGCGCCGGACTTCACCGCGCCCGACCTTGGCACCGCCCTCGAAGCGGCGATGCGCGCCGCGGTCTCGAGCCAGGCGTCGCGGCGGGTGTCCGCGGTGCCCGACCTGCTTTCCGGGCTCGCGCAGATCGCGGGCGAGGCCTCGCTGCCTCCCTACGCGCCGCTGCCTTCGCCCTCGGAAATGGTCGACGCGCGCACCCGTCGGGTGGTGCTACGGGTCCCCGGGACGGGTCGTCCGTCGGCGCCGCGGTCGCCGCGGTCGCCCGGGCGCCAGCGCAAGGTCGGTTGAGCGTTCGGCGCGCGGAGTCTGCTAGTGTCGGGGATGCGTCTCCGAGAGTGCACCTGAGGTTGGTTTGAGCGTCGCCAGCGCGTGTCCGCATTGCCAGAAGCCGTTGCCCGATGGGTACATTGGAAAGGCCTGTCCCCACTGCGGCGGGGTGATCGCGGGCAAGCGGAAGCGCTCGCTGTCGGGCTTCTCCTTCCAGGCGATGCAGCCCGGGTTGACCGTCTCCTCCCGGCCGCCCCACCCGTCCCGCTCCAGCGTCCCGCCGCGCGAGGCCGCCGAAGACCGATGGGACCTCCCTGCCCAGGGCGCCGAGCCGCCGCGAGAGCGGGGAGCGGTGCCTCCCGCGGCGCCCACGGGCTTTCCCGCGGTGCCAGCCCCCATGACCGCCCGGGGAATCCGCTCGACCATGGCTGTGGGGATACAGTCCCCACGAGACGCCGCCGCGCCCGTCGCCGCGCCCGTCGCGGCGCCAGTGCGCCCTCCCGGCGCCGACCCGTTGCGCTCGACCGCCCTCCTCGACCCCTTCGCCTGGAACCTCGACCACGCCGCCCCCGCGGAGTCCCCCGCGCCGCGGAGCAGCGTCCTCGACATCCGCACCCTGAAGCAGACCTCCCTCGGGGTCGGCGTACGGCCCTCCCCCTTGCCCCAGGCCCCCGAGGTCCCTGCGAGTCCGTCGCCCGCCGCGGCGACCATCCGCACCACGGCGCTCGGCATCGCCCCGGTGCCCGCGGTCCCGGCGGCGCCTTCGCCCTTCGCGGTGCCCGACGACCTGCCCGAGGCCGACGCGTTCCCGCTGATCCGCAGCACCCAGCCCTCGGGCACCCCGGTGACCACCAGGCCTCCGCCCTCCCTCGATCAGGTCGCCGCCATGCAGGACGGCATCGACATCCCTTCGGCCCCGGCCCCGGCCCCGAACTTCGAGCTCGACGAGCACTCCGCCGACCTCGAGGAGAGCGACCCCCGTCCCTCGCTCCTCCCGGCCTACACGCCCCTGCGCGCGCCCCCCTCGAGGGCCCCCGGGCCGGTCACCCCGGTCGGCTGGGGATGGTCCATCGGAGGCGCGGCGCTGGTGCTGTCCGCCGTGATCGCGCTGCGCTCGGCCCCGCTGGCGGTCGCCCTTCGCGCGGCCGCCGGGGCGGCGTCGCTGCTCATGCTGGCGCGCTTCGGCGGCCTCGCGATGCGGGCGCTGCTGCTCCTTCTGGTCGCCCTCCCGGCGCTGGCCCTGGAGACGCTCTCCGTCCCCTCGCTCTCCCGCGCTGGCGCCGCGGTGCTCACCAGCGCGCTGGTGCTGCTGCCCTCCGGCGCGTGGATCTCCCGCGACCGCGCCCTCGTGCGTCGCGCCCTGCTGCTGGCCGGCGTCGTGCTCACGGTGGCCGCGATCTTGATGCCGGGCGGGGTCGCTCGCCCGTGGTCCTACGGCGCGATGCTGGCGCTGGTGCTGGCGCTGGTGGCGATGGCGACCCCGGCGCGGTGGGTCTCGGCGGCGCTCACCGCGGCGCTGATGGCCTGGGCCGCGGCCTGCGCTGCGAGCGCTGGCGGCCCGATGCTCCCCGCGGTCGCGACGGGCCTGGCGACCGCCGCGCTGGTGCTGCTGTGCGGCCGGGCGCTGGCCGCTGTGGTGGAGAGCGACTGAGGCACTACGCGCCTGCGTCGAGGGTCACGCCCGCCAGGAAGGCCCTGCGCGCGTCCATCTCGTCGTCGGCGTAGAGCCCCTCGGCGTCGGTCAGCGTCACCGAGCGCGAGCTCCCGCTCCTCGGGTCGCGCAGCTCCAGCGAGAGCACCCCGTCCCGGCCCACGCGCAGGATCACCTCCACCGGCGATCCGTCGGCCAGGCCCTCGTCGAGCGCCACCTCGAAGCGCCCCAGCGGCGTCGCCTCGGAGAGCGTGGCCCCCTCCAGCACGTCGATGGGCAGCACCCTCGCGCCGCCCCGCTTGCGAAACACCCGCCGCCCCTCGAAGGGCACCTTCGTCAGCGCCGGGACCAGCACCGCCAGCGCCTCCCGCCGCTCCCCCGGCCTCGCCGGGTCGGCCTCCCTCGCTCGCACCCCGAGCGCGTCGGGGATCACCCCGTGGTAGTCCGCCGCGGCCTTACCCCCATCGGTAAAACAGCGCTCGGCGTAGAGCGCCGCCCCGGCCGCCACCGCGCACGCCGGGTTGAGCGGGTCGTCCGCGTCGTCGAAGATCCGCACCGCGCCCGCCCCCCGCAGCGCCCTCAGCCGCGCCTGCACCGGGTAGAGCCAGCTCGACCCGCCCACGAGCAGCACCTCGTCGAGCCCCGACCACCCGAGACCCGCCCGGGAGAGCGCCTCCTCGGCGCAGTCGACCGCGCGCTCGGTGAGCTCCTCGGTCCAGCGGGCGAGCTCCCCGAGGGTCACCCGCACCACCGCCGGCGGCAGCGACGCGCCCCCCTCGGTGCGCAGCGCCAGCGTGCGGGAGGCCACCCTCGCCATGGGGTTGGCGTCGAGCGTCGCGTGCTGGTTGAGCTGTATCTTCACCCCCTCGGCCACCGAGAGCAGCGCCTCCCTCGACGCCTCGTCGACCTCGTGGAGCCCGAGGCCCGGAGCGCGCGCGGCGTCTGCGTAGCGCTCCAGCAGGCGCTCGCGCAGCAGCTCGTCCACGCCGAGGCCCCCGAGCTGCACCCCGTACGAGGCCAGCGCCTCCAGCGTCGGAGCGCCCCCGCCGCCCTCTCGACGGAGGATCGTCACGTCGAGGGTGCCTCCGCCGAAGTCGAAGACCATGAAGCGCGCTCCCCGGGAGCCGAAGCGCTGCCCCATCCCGTAGGCCCACGCCGCCGCGTCGGGCTCCGGGAGCATCGCCACGGAGGGGAGACCGGCCAGCGAGACGGACTGCGCCACCGCGCGTCGCTCCCGGTTGCGAAGCCGCTGAGGGTGCGTGACCACCACGCCGTCGATGGGGGCCAACCCCGGGGTGCGCTCGACCCACGAGCGCAGCGCGCGCAGCACCAGGGCGCCGATGTCCGTGGAGTAGAGGTCCATCGCCCCGAGCGACCACGGAGGGCCGCCCGCGACGGAGTGGGTGACCGCCAGGTGGTTCTTGCTGCCGCGCACCAGGGCCACGCGGGGAGGAGCGCAGCCCAGGGAGGCGCAGCGGTCGCGCCAGGCGATGGGCGCGCGGCGGCCGACGATCACCGAGGGCTGCGAGGGGTCGCTCCCGTCGAGCAGCACCGTGGAGGCCAGCGTGACGCCGCCGGACTCCAGCGGGATCATCCTCGCCACGCCGCGGTGAGCGAGCGCCACGGACGCGTAGGTGGTGCCGAGGTCGATGCCGTAGAACGCCATTGGGGTGTTTAGGGGGCTTCGTAGCCGCCGCGGACTCTACGCGCGACCCGCTTTCTGGTGAAACCGCCGCAGGGCGCGCCATGATCGCGAGGAAGGTCCTGGCATTCCCCGGCACGCGCAGATGAGCTCCGACGACGAGGCCTTCCTGGAGCTGGAGAGCGACGCCCCCGCGGCGCCGGACCCCACGCCGCACCTCCCCGAGGCCCTCGACGACGAGGCCTTCCTGGAGCTCGACGAGGTCGCCCAGAGCCCCCTCGCTCGGGCCGTTCGCGTGGTCAGCGACGACGACCTGCGCGCCGTGACCGCCCTCGCCGAGGACGACCGCCCCCTCCTCGACGCCCTCTACCCCGCGCAGCCCGACCTCGCGGCCCGCCCCCCCTCCGCCGCCGCCCTCGCCGAGCGCCTCGCCTTCGTGCGCGCCGCGCTCAACCAGGTCACCCGCCGGGGATCGGAGTGGCGAGCCCGCGCGGAGGTCGCCGGGTCGGCCCTCTCCCGTCGCCTCGGGGCCCTCTCCCGCCAGGGCGAGCTCTCCGCCGCCGCGCTCTCCGAGCTCATGGCCTGGCACGAGCGCGCCCTGGAAGCCCTCATCACCCGAGAGGCCGGCGACGCCCTTGCGCTGTACCCCCCGGAGCTTCGCCGCCTCGACCAGGAGGCCGCCCGCCGCGGGCTCTCCCCGGACTTCGCCCGCGCCCTCGCCGGGCGCCTCGGGGTCGCGTTACACACCGAGGTATCCCTGGCCTGGTCGCCGTGCGACGCGCTGCCCGGCGCGCCCCGCACCCTCGACGCCGCCGCCGGGGCCATCACCGAGAGCGTCGCCCACGCCGTGGTGGCCCTCCGAGGCGGCGCCCTCTCGGCCTGGCTGCGCGCCAACCGCGGCGACGCGGCGCTCGTCGCGATCGCCCTGGAGTCCGAGGCCCTCGCCCGCGGCCCCGACACCGACGCGGCGCTCGTCGGCGCCTGGACCCTCGCCTGGGCGATGGGCCGGGAGGGCGTCGCCGTCGACGGGCTCGCGGTCACCTCGCCGGAGCTGCTCCGCACCCACCTCCGCGCGGGTCGGCTGGACGCCTCCCGGGTGCGCTCTCAGGGCAGGGCGCTGGGCGCGTGGTTTCGCCGCGAGGGCCACGGCGCGGTGGCGGCGGCGTGCGAGGCCCTGGCGCGCGACGAGGCCCACGCGGAGCAGCGGCTCTCCTGGGCGCTGGGCGAGCCGCTGAGGCTGGCGTCGAAGCCGGTGGGGGATCCGACGGCGCTGGCGAGGGAGGTGCTGCGACGGCCCGAGGCGCGCGCCGAGGCCCTCGACCGCTGGCGCGACGGAACCCTCCTGGCCTGGATGGACTCGCTCCCCCGGGCGAAGCGCGATGCCGCCTGGATCGACGAGCTCTCGGCCCCTCGCGCCCACGACTCCGACGAGGGAGCCTTCTGGCGAGGGGTCTACCGCCGTGCTCCCCGGGCCTCGCTCCGGGTCTTCGTGGAGGTGGGCGCCTCGACCCGGGCGGTGCGCTTCGAGGGCATCGGCGACCTGCGCTCGACGGCTCGCGTCGCGGCCGCCTGGGGAGCCCTGCGCGAGGCCCACGTGCGCTCCGAGCTGCACGCCTGGCTGGCCCACTCGGCGCCGGGCCTGGAGCTCGATGCTCCCCCCTCCACCGCCGACGACGGGGCGCTGCTGCGGCTGCTCTGGTCCCTCGGGGCGACGGGCATGGTGCTCGCCCGCGGGCCCTCCGGGGCGGCCATCGACACCCCCGCCGACCTGGTGCTCGCCTGGCGTCGAGGACCGCTCGCCCTGGAGGCCGCGCTCTCCTCGGGCCTGGTGGGCGAGTGGCTCCGTCGCTTCTTCTCCCAGGACGGCGTCTCGGGGCTGAGCCTCGGCGACGCGATGACCCGCTGGGGCGCGGCCTTCGGCGCAGGCGTGGCGCCCTCGGGCATCGCGGCGCTGCGGTGCGCGCTGCTCTGCGGGCTCACGGTGATCCCCAGCGACCCGACCGCGAGCGGAGGCGCCGAGGGGAGGGCGCTGGTGGGCTTCGTCGGCATCGATCCGTCGAGGCGCGACGACGCGGTGTGGGCCGAGCTGCTCGATGCTCCGGGCGACCCGCTGGGGCAGGGGACGGCGCTGCTCTGGGCCGCGAGGCACGCGCCCGCCCTCGGGGTGCTCACCGCCGCGGGCGAAGGGGCCGCTCGCGAGGCGGTGCGAGAGGCGCTGCTGGCGGCAGGGCGACCGATCCCCTCGGCGCCCCTCGCGGAGACCCTCGCAGACCAGGCCGCCCAGGCCGAGCGGCGCGCCCGGCAGAGGGCGCTGCTGGAAGAGAGCGAGCGCATCGCGGCGCAGCGGGAGGCCGCCCGCTCCCAGTTGGAGCGGGAGGCCGCCAGGGTGGCCGCGGAGAGACTCACCGCGCAGCGAGAGGCGGCGAGGGACGCCCTCCGGAGGGAGGTCGACCGGGAGGTCGCGCGCATCCAGTCGGAGCGCGAGGCGGCGCGTCGATCGCACGAGCGGGCCCTTGCGGCGCTGCAGGCCGAGCGGGCGCTGGCGGAGGCCGAGCACGCGAGGGCGATGACCGAGCTCTCGCTGTCGAAAGCGCGCTCGACCGGGGAGGCCGCGGCGGTCGACCCGGCGGCGCTCGAGGCGCGCTGGCGAGAGGCGGCGAGGCTGGCGGCGGAGGAGGAGGTCCAGCGGGCGGTGGCGCGCTCGGAGGCCGAGCTGCGAGAGGCGGCGCTGCGGGCCGCGGAGGGGGCCGCGGCGGAGGAGGTGCGTCGCGCGGCGCAGATCGTGGCGGCCGAGCGGGCGCGGCGGGAGCGGGCCGAGGCGGAGCTGTCCGCCACGCTGGGCGACCTGCTGGCGAGGGAGGGCGCGCTGCGCGTCGAGGCGGAGCGCGCGGCGGACGAGGCGACGAGGGTGGCGCTCTCTCTGGCGGAGGGCGAGACGCAGCGGGCCGAGGCCGAGCAGCGCGCCGAGGAGGCCGCGAGGCGAGCGGAGGCCGCGAGGGCCGAGCGCGTCGCCGCGCAGTGGGCCGAGCAGCAGGCGAGGGCCGAGGAGGAGATCGAGGCGCTGGCGAGGGCCGAGCGGGAGCGCCGCGCGGAGGCGACGCGCCTCGGGCTGGAGGCCGCGAGAGAGCGCCCCGCGGCGGCGGACGAGCCCACGGTGGACGAGGCCTTCACCGAAGACCCGATCGCCGAGGCCGCGGACGACGTCGGCGAGGAGCTGCTCAGCAGCGACCGCCACGAGGTGGCCTTCGACCGCCTCGCGGTGGCCTACGAGGGCGTCGACGACGCGGCGCTCTCGGGGCTGAGAGACGCGGTGGACGCCTGGTCGCGGGCCCGGCCGAGGCACCCGCTCTCCTCGCTCGGGGCGGCGATGGTGGTCGACGCGGTGACGATGATCCCGGCCTTCGAGGCGCACGTGGCGACGCGGCTGGAGTCGCGGGCCATCGAGCGCCGGGTGGTGACCGGGAGCGACGACCAGGACGCCGTGGCGGTGGGCCCCGAGGCCTCCGCCGCGGGCGAGGACGCCATCGACGCCTGGCTGCTCGACCTCTCCCCCGTCGACACCTGGGACCGCCTCACCGTCGACGCCCCGCTCTCGCTCCGCCCCCGTCGTGAGCCGTGTCCCCGGTGCGCCGTCGACGCCCCCTCCGGGACTCCCCCCGGGCGCTTACGCTGCGAGGTATGCGACGCCGTCGGCACGGTGGTCTGCTCCCGCTGCGGCGGCTTCGGCCGCTCCCGCTGCGGCCGCTGCGGCGGCAACGGCGAGGTGCTCGTCCCCGGCGGCGGAACCCGTCGCTGCCCCGCCTGCGACGGCCGCGGCGACTCGGTCTGCGGCTGCTCCCTCGGCCGCGTGTCGTGCCGCGCCTGCGATGGGGTCGGCCACTGCCCGTGCCCCACCTGCGGCGCCGACGGCGTCGTCGAGACCCGCCCGTGGGTGTCCCAGTCGGCGCTCGGGGTGCGCGCCCGCGCGGTGGTCTCCGTGGGCCTTCCCCCGGGCCTCTCCGGGGAGGTGGGCGTCCCCGGCAGCGAGGCCGCCGCGGTGGTGCACCTCGAGGCCGACGCCATCGACCCCGCCGCCCTGGCGCGCGAGCTCCCCCACGACCACCTGGGCGCCGCGCTCGCCGACCTTCTCTCGGCGGAGACCGCCCGCGCCTCCGAGGGGCAGCGGGTGACCCGCCAGCAGGTGGTGGTCTGGCGCTACCCCGCGTGGCGGCTGCAGGTCCGGGTGAACGACGAGCCCTTCACGCTCTGGGTGCACGGCGCCCGGAGGCGGGTGTGGGCCGAGCGCTCCCCCCTCGACGCCGCCACCGAGTCGGCGGTCGCCGCGGTGCGCGCCCTCATCGCCTCCGACGCCCTCGACGCCGCCATCGACCGCCTGGTGGCCCTCGCGGAGGAGGACCCGGGCCACGCCTCCGCCCGCGACGCCGCGACGGCGCTTGGCGACGCGGTGCTGGCGATGGCCGAGCGGGGCGAGCTCTACGAGGCCCAGCGGCTGGCCGGGCGCGGCGCGGCGGTGCGCTGGCCCGACGCGGTGTCGCGGCTGGTGCAGGCCGAGCGCGTGGCGGGCCGTCGGCTCCACAAGCGCTCCTCCTGGGCGCTGCTGGAGGACGCCCGCTCGGCGCTCCAGCGAGGGCTCGATGCGCGAGCGCTCGACCTGCTGGGCGAGCTCCATGTCACCGCTCCCGGCGACGCGGAGGGTGAGTCGCTGGCGGCCGAGCTCGGTCGTCGGCTCGACGCCCAGGCCGTGGCGCTGGTGTCACGGGGCGCGCTCGACGACGCGGCGGCGCTGCGCTCCCGGGTGGAGTCCTCGGGCCATCCCTCGGTGCGCTCGGCGATGGCCTCCTCGGGGCTCGCCCTCCAGCGAGCCCGCCGCCGATCGGCGCTCCGCGTGGCGGCGACCGTGGCGGCGGCGCTGGCGCTCCTCGCGCTCCTGGCGCTGGCGCTGATGCGGTGAGTGCTTCCCTCGCGGCGTGGCGGGGGTATAGGCTGCGCGCCCGTGAGATTCCGAGGACTCTTCGCGACGCTGGGACTCCTGGGAACCCTCCTTGGCGGGGCATCGTGCCTGGGGGAGATCGACGACTACGCCCAGCAGCCCCTGGCCACGCACGTCACCGACTGGCGCGACGAGGTGATCTACCAGCTCCTGGTCGACCGCTTCGCCGACGGCGACACCGGCAACGACGTGCGCGTCGACCGCACCGCGCTCGGCCGCTACCAGGGCGGCGACTGGCTCGGGGTCATCCAGCAGCTCGACTACATCCAGCGCCTCGGGGTGACCACCCTCTGGATCTCACCCGTCGTCCGCAACGTCGACACCGACGCGGGCTTCGACGGCTACCACGGGTACTGGGCCTCCGACCTCACGCTGCCCAACCCCCACTTCGGCGACCTCGCGATGCTCCGCCGGCTGGTGCGCGAGTGCCACGCCCGTCAGATCAAGGTCATCGTCGACATCGTGACCAACCACATGGGTCAGATGTTCTTCTATGACATCAACAACAACGGCCGGCCCGACGAGTTTCTCGGGGGCAGCGGCGCCGTGTCGGGCTTCCAGAACCCGGGCGGCGCGACGAGCCCCATCTCCCGAGTCACCGAGTACGACCCCGACTACAACCTCCGCGGCCCGGTGCAGGCCTTCACCTCCCTCGGCCCGGCTGGCGACGCGCCGGTCATCTTCCTCAACATGCCCGAGATCTTCCGGGTGCCGCCGCGCTCGGACATCCTCCCTTCGCAGGCGATCCTCGCCCGCCCGGAGGGCTACCACCGCCGCGGCCGCATCACGACCTACGACAACGTCAACAGCCAGCCCGGAGAGCAGACCCTCCTCGGTGACTTCCCGGGCGGCCTGAAGGACGTCAACACCGAAGACCCGCGGGTGCGCCTCGCGATGGTCGAGGCCTACTGGCGCTGGGTCGAGCTCACGGACATCGACGGCTTCCGCATCGACACGCTCAAGCACGTCGAGCACGGGTTCTGGCAATACTTCGGGGCGCAGATCAGGCAGCGCGCGACGCGGGCGGGCAAGCAGCGCTTCTTCATGTTCGGCGAGGCCTTCGACGGCGACGACCGGCTGGTGGGCTCGTACACCAACCCCAACGAGATGGACTCGGTGTTCTACTTCCCGCAGAAGTACCGGGTCTTCGACAACATCTTCCAGTGCGGCACGGGCAACACCCGGGACATCGAGACCCTCTACACCGAGCGGCTCCGCGACTTCTCGGCGATGCCCCAGCCCCAGGGCATCGGCGTCGCCCCCACGCAGGCGCTGGTCAACTTCATGGACAACCATGACGTCTCGCGCTTCCTCTATGGAATGAACCCCACGGTGGTGGATGACATCCGCCGGGGCGACGGGCGCGACTGCTCCTCCGGCCTGGTCAATGGCAACAACCCCGCGGACGTGGAGCGCTTCCGCCCCCGGATGCTGGCGGCGCTCACCTACCTGCTCACCGAAGACGGCATTCCCTGTCTCTATTACGGCACCGAGCAGGACTTCCGTGGTGGCAATGACCCCTCCAACCGGGAGCGGCTCTGGGACACCGGCTTTCCCACCAACGAGACCCGCCGTGACGGCTCCGTCAGCACCTTCGGGTGGACCCGTCGGCTGATCAACGCGCGTCGCACGTACCCGGCGCTGCGGCGCGGAAGCTTCTCGGTGCGCTGGACGACGGAGCACACGGGCGCCGAGCAGGACGCGGGGATGCTCGCCTTCGAGCGGGTGGACGGGGTGAATTTCGCGCTGGTGGTGATCCACGCGAAGGACGGCACGGCGGAGACGGCGACGACCCGGACGGGGGGCAGCGCGATGACCGTCAGCCAGCCCGAGGGCACCGAGCTGGTGAACATCCTGGGCACCGAGCCCCGGACGGCGACCGTCGGCAATGGCGGACAGGTGACGGTGTCATTGGGACCATGGCAGAGCGCGGTGTTCGTTCCTCGATCGCAGGTGCGCTGAGCCTGGCGGCGGTGGTGGGCTGCGGCGCCGCGCGGGTTCGCCCGCCGCCGCGCGTGGCCTGCACCGTCGGCACCCAGCAGGGCCTCCCCACGCCCCACCTCGCCTGGAACGGCCGGGGATGGAGCGCCCTGGTCCTCGACGGCCGCACCCTCTACCTCCGCGGGCTTCGCCCCGACGGCGCCGTGTCGGGTGATCCCATCGCCCTCTCCAACGACGTCGGCGGCCTCGACCGCGCGGCCATGGCGGTCGTCCACGGCACCCAGCGCGTCGCCTTCGCCACCCGCGAAGACGCGACGGTGCAGGTGGTGCGGGTGGCCGACGGCGCGGAGCCCACGGTGGCCTCGCTCGACGCGGCCCTCACCGGGAGGCTCTCCGTGGTGGCGCGGCCGGGGAGCGCCTCGGTCCCGGCTGCGGTGTTCCTGGAGACGCTCCGAGGCACCGAGCGGGTGTTGATCGACGAGGACGGCGACCTCGGCTCGACCGCGCGCTGCCCGGCGGGGGTGGTCCCGGACGCGGTGATGGCCTCGGGCGACGGCTTCGTGGCGCTGGTGTCCGGAGAGCGCCCGGGGCTCTCCGCGGTGTGGCTCGACGAGGACTGCCGCGAGCGCTCCCGCGCGGTGCTCTCGCAGGACGCGGGCGTGGTGCCCTGGCGCGAGCTCAGCGCCGGCCCGATGGGCCCCTGGGTGACCTTCACCGACGGCAACCGCGCCGGGTGGTTCGCGGCGCTCGGCGCGCGCGGCGGGCTGCGGGTGCGCCCCCGGCGGCTGGAGGGCCCCATCGAGCGGCCGTCGATCCTGGTGGGGGTCGACGACACGGGCACCATGCGCTCATTGACCGTACTGGGCATTCGCCGCACCGAGGTCGACGCGCGGCTGGTGACCCTCCAATACGACCACGAGGCCCGCTTCGTCGATCTCCGCACCCTGCTCAACGACCCGGTGCGCACCCTCGACGTGGTGGCGCCCTCCCCGTGGGGAGGGGCGCTCATCGGATATCAGCGCAACGCCGTGGCGGGCTCCACGGGCTACTCCTTCCTGCTTCGGATGTGCCCATGAACTCCCTCCGCGGAGTGCGAGTGCTCGACCTCACCCGGATGCTCGCGGGCCCCTATGGGACCATGCTCCTGGCCGACCTCGGGGCCGAGGTGCTGAAGATCGAGCGCCCCGTCGTGGGCGACGACATCCGCGCGGTGGGTCCGCACTTCCTCCACGGGGAGAGCGTGTATTTCCTCTCGGTCAACCGGGGCAAGCGCTCGGTGGCGCTCGACCTCGCCCGACCGGAGGGCCGCGCCCTGCTGCGCCGCCTCGCCGCTCGCTGCGACGTGGTGGTGGAGAACTTCCGCGCCGGGGTGGCCGAGCGCCTGGGCTGCGACGCCGCGACGCTCATGGCCGACAACCCCCGGCTCATCGTCTGTGGCATCACGGCCTTCGGTCGCACCGGCCCCGACCGCGACCTCCCCGCCTTCGACCTCACCCTACAAGCGCGCGGGGGGATGATGGGATTGACCGGCGAGCCCGACGGCGAGCCGGTGCGCTGCGGCGTCCCGATGGGCGACCTGGGGGGAGGGCTCTTCTCGGCGCTGGCGGTGAGCGCGGCCCTCTACGAGCGGGAGCGCACCGGCGTCGGCCGCTTCATCGACCTGTCGCTGCTCGACTGTCAGGTGGGTCTCCTGACCTACGCCGCGGGCAATTGGCTGATGGCCGGGGACGACATGGGTCGACAGGGATCGGGCCACGCCCACGCGGTTCCGTATCAGCGCTTCGCGACGAGGGATGGTCACCTGGTGGTGGCGGTGTTCACCGACGCCTTCTGGCCGGGCTTCTGCCGGGCGCTGGGCTGCCCCGGGTGGGCCTCCGACCCCCGCTTCGCCACGAACGCCGCGCGCCGAGAGCGCATGACCGAGCTGCAGTCGCTCATCGGACAACGCTTGTCCGAAGAGGGCACCGCGCACTGGCTCTCTCGCCTCTATGGAGAGGGCGTCCCGGCCGGGCCGGTGCAGCGGGTGTCCGAGGTGTGCGCCGACCCGCAGGTGCTGTCCCGGGGAATGGTCGCGACGATGGAGCACCCGACGGCGGGGACGGTCCGCACGGCGGGCGACCCGCTGCGGGCGGGGGAGCCCGATCGCGAGGGCTTCCTGGCGGCGCCGGTGCTGGGGGCAGACACGGACGCGGTGCTCGGGGGGCTGCTGGGCCTCGCGCCCGCGGAGATCATGGACCTACGGGCGAGTGGAGTCGTCGGTTGAGAGGGGGAGATATCCAATGACCATCGTGCTGCATCGATTTCCGCTGAGTCACTTCTCCGAGAAGGTGCGGGTGATGCTCGACTTCAAGGGCCTCGACTACCGGGTGGTGGACCACAGCCCGGGGCCCGACCAGCTCGCGATCATGAAGCTCTCCGGGCAGCGCAAGGTGCCGGTGATCGAGCACGAGGGGAGCGTGGTGCACGACTCGACGGCGATCGGGCTCTACCTGGAGCACGCCTTCCCCAACGCGCGCCCGATGCTGCCTTCGGACTTCGTGCGCCGCCGGGAGGTGCTCGACCTGGAGGAGCGCCTCGACGCGGTGCTGGGCCCTCGCGTGCCGGGCATCGCCGCCGACGAGGCGCTGCGCGACGGCGACCTCTGGGCCGACGTGGGCACGGCCTCGATGGGCAAGCCGAGGGTCCCCCGGCTGCTGGTGCGGGCGGTGGGCTGGGTGGCCCGCCCGGCGACCTTCGTCCCCGGGGTGCGCCACCAGCTGGACGAGGCGCGCACGACGGTGCGCACGATGCTGGTCGAGCTCTGCGAGCGCATCGCCGAGCGGGGCTACCTCTGCGGCCCTGAGCCGACGATGGCCGACCTCACGGCCGCCGGGCTGACGCTGCTCTTGAAGATCCCGGACACCCGCTACAACCCCCTGCCCGGGCGGGTGGGCGAGGGGGTGCGGGAGTTCATCAACGACCCGGTGCTGGGGAGGTTCTTCGACTGGCGCGATCGGCTCTACGCCGAGCACCTGAAGAAGTAGGGGAGGCGGGGAGCTACTTCCCGTTGGTGGGCTTGAAGGACAGGTAGGTCTGCTCCTTCAGGCCGCGCTCGTAGTCGGCGAGGAGGCGCATGCCCTCCTGCGGGCGCAGCCGGTCGGCCTTGATGGCCTGGTCGATCTGCGACTTCATCTTCTGCGCGAGGTTGTTGGGGAAGTACTGGGTCATCGCCAGCACCTCCGCGACGGTGTTACCCGGCAGGGTCTCTTCGATGTAGTAGCCGCGCTCGTCGTCCTCATCGAGGAAGACGTGCACCTCGTTCACCCGGCCGAAGAGGTTGTGCAGGTCGCCCATGATGTCCTGATAGGCGCCGGTCAGGAAGATGCCGAGGTAGTAGGGCGAGTTCGTCACCTCGTGCAGGCGCAGGGTGTCGCGCGTGTCGCTGAGGTCGATGAACTTCGACACCTTCCCGTCGGAGTCGCAGGTGATGTCCACCAGCGTGGTCTCCAGCGTGGGCTCCTCGTTCAGTCGATGAATCGGGACGATCGGGAAGAGCTGCCCCAGCGCCCAGTGGTCGAGCAGCGACTGGAACACCGAGAAGTTGCAGATGTGCTGGTCGGCGAGCTGGTTGTCGAGGTCGCCGAGCTCGTCCGGCCGCTCCTCCGGGTCGAGGGTCTTCGCGCGGTTCTGGATGGCCTCGGCGATCTCCCAGTAGAGCGACTCGACGCGGGCCTTCACCGTGAGATCGAGCATCCCCAGCTCGAACATCTTCTGCGAAGACTCCTTGATGTCCGTGAGGTCGTGCCAGCTCTCCATGAGATTGCGGTCCGTGAGGTGCCGCTGGATGTAGAGCAGGTCGCGGATGAGCTTGTGGTCCACCACCGGCGACTGCGCGGGCTCGCTCGGGGTCTTCTCGATGGAGCCGAAGGCCTCCACCACCAGCACCGAGTGGTGCGCCACCACGGCGCGGCCTGACTCGCTCACGATGGTCGGGTGCGCCACCTTCTCTTCATCACAGATGTCCATGATGTTGTAGACGATGTTGTCGGCATACTCCTGCACCGTGTAGTTCATTGAACTATGGAAGGTGCTGGCGCTCCCGTCGTAGTCGACGGCCAGGCCGCCGCCCACGTCGATGTACTCCACCTCGTGGCCCATCTGCCGGAGCTTGGCGTAGTACCGCGCGGCCTCGCGCACCGCGCGCTTCATGATCAGGATGTCGGGCACCTGCGACCCGATGTGGAAGTGCAGCAGCTTGAAGGCCGAGGCCATCCCCGCGTCGCGCAGCATCTGCCCCGCGTCGAGGATCTCCGCCGTGCTCAGCCCGAACTTCGCGTGCTCGCCGCCGGAGGTGGCCCACTTGCCGGCGCCCTTGGCCAGCAGCCGCACGCGCAGCCCCACCATCGGCTCGACGCCCATCTCCCTGGCGACGCGGATGATCGCCGCGACCTCCGCGAGCTTCTCCGCCACCAGGATCACCCGCTTGCCCAGCTTGCGCCCGACGAGCGCGGTGCGGATGAAGGTGTCGTCCTTGTAGCCGTTGCAGATGATGAGCGACTCGGGGTCGCTGTGCTGCGAGAGCCCGGCGAAGACCTCGGGCTTCGACCCGACCTCGATGCCGTAGTGGAAGGGCTCCCCCGCGATCAGGATCTCCTCCAGCACCTCGCGGAGCTGGTTGACCTTGATGGGGTACACCCCGCGATACACGCCCTGGTATTTGTGCTCCGCGATGGCCGTCTGGAAGGCCCCGTTGATGGTCCGCACCCGGTGGTGGAGGATGTCCTGGAAGCGGATGAGCAGGGGGGTCTGGAAGCCCTCCTCGCGCGCCTCCTTCACCACCTCCAGCAGCGGAATCGACGCGCCCTGATCCTGCAGCGGTCGGGCGGCGATGTTCCCGTCCGGGTTGACGGTGAAGTACCCCGAGCCCCATCGGTCGATGAGGTAGAGGCCCAGGGCGTCGTCGGTGGTCCAGGCCGGTCGCTCGGTGGGTTCGGCGGCGGCGTCGGGAGCGGGCGTAGCGTCCAATGAAGCAAACCCTTCGTACTGCGAAATGGAGCGATCCCGGTCATCGGGACCCTTCGCGAGCGGCGCGATTGTGGGCAAGCGGACCCTTGCGTCAAGGCCCACCGCCGACTGTCACGCGATCTCCGTCAGAGCGTGCGCCGCGCTACGCTCGCTCGGTGCTGCGTCCCCCGGCCGCCCTCTCCCTCGTCGCCCTCGTCGCCGCCTGCGACGCGTCTACCGCGCCCACGGACGCCGGTCGCGACGCCACGATTACCGACCTCGGTAAGCCCGCCGATCGCCCCGCCCCGACGGACGCCCCCCCGGTCGATGTCCCCCCTCCGATCGACGTCCCCACCCCGGTCGATGCCTCCCCCGACGCGCCCTCCGAGGACGCCGGTCCGCCGGGGTGCTTCGGCCTGCGCGGCGCGGCCCTGCTCCCCGCTGCGGGGCGCGAGCTCGGACCCCACGGCGCCCAGTCCCTCGTCTACGACGCCGCCCTCGGAGGGCTCGTCCTCGCGCCCTCGACGCGCCCGGGACCCTTCGTCGAAGACCGCCCGCTGCCTCGCGGAGCCCTCGACGCCGACGGCTTCGTGATGGACGGCTGGTGGTACCTGCTCGGCGGCCAGACCGACGCGACGCACACCTCCACCGAGCTCCTCGCCGCGCCGGTGCAGCCCGACGGCACCCTCGGGCCGTGGGGCGCGCGCACCCCGTACCCGCTCCCCCTCCTCGATCACATCGTGCTCGCCCACGCGGGCCGCGCCTACCTCACCGGCGGCGCCCAGGACCTCGGCGGCGACAACGTCCGCCAGCTCGCCGCCGCGCGCTGGTCCTCCCCCTCCGCCGGCGACATCCCCCTCTGGAACACCGCCCCGGACAACCCCGTCCGGCGCTTCGGCCACGAGGCCGTGATCACCGCGGGCTTCCTCTACACCCTCGGCGGCGACGACGGCGACCTCGCCACCGACGACGTCTCCGTCGCGACCATCCTCCCCGACGGCTCCCTCGGCCCGTGGCGCCGCAGCACCCCTTTACCCGACGGGGTAAACCAGTTTCTCGCCGGGGCGGGCACCTCGCGGCACCTCTGGTCCTTCGGAGGCTGCCGCCGCAAGGACTGCGAGACCGTCTCCAACATCGAGCGACGGATGTTCGTCGCCGACATCCAGCCCGACGGAGCCCTCTCCGCGTGGCGCCTGGCGGGTCAGCTCCCGGTCGCCAACTACGACCAGAAGGCCGTGGTCACCGGCGGCCGCGTGGTGATGGCGGGCGGCCGCGCGGGAGGTCGCTCCCGATGCGGCGACGCGGGCGGCGACAACTACGACGGCGTCTGGTGGGCCGAGCTCCTCCCCGACGGAACCCTCGGCCCGTGGGAGTCCGGCGCCTCCATGGGGGTCGCGCTGCCCCGGGTGCGCAGCGACCAGGTGATGCGCCTCGACCACCTCGGGCAGCTCTGGGTGCTGGGCGGCCGAACGTCCTGCATCGGCGCCGAGACCGCCGACCGCAACAACACCTTCCCCCGCGAGGTGTGGCGCTCCCCGGCGGTGACCCTCCCCGGTCGGGCCCGCGTGGGCCACTGGCTCTCGGGCCCGCTCGCCCCCGTCGCAGGTCGTCCCGCCTCGCTGCGCTGGGACGCCGACCGCGAGGGCATCACCGTGCAGGTGCGCCTGGAGCGCGACGCCTCCCCCAACACCTGGACCGTCTGGACCGCCCCCACCGCCGCGCGTTCGATCCCCCTGGGCGACGGCGTCCGTCGGGTGCAGGTGCTCGCCACCTTCGCGGGCGACGGCGCCTCGACCCCCAGCCTCCGCTCGGTCACCCTCGACTGCGCCCCGTGAAGCACCTCCTGCCCGCCTCCTCGCCGCTCCCGCCCGGAGAGGTTTTACTTTGCTGCGTAAACATCCCCCGGCGCCTGCCGGAGGAGCTCGCGACGAGGCTGCGCCGCGCACTCCCCGAGGAAGAGTGTGCGCGCCACGCACGCTACGGCGACGAAGGTGCGGCGGGGGAGTTCCTGTGTGGCCGGGCGCTGCTGAGGGCGGTGCTGTCGACCTGGGCGCCGGTCGACCGACGCGCGTGGCGCTTCGCCCTCAACCCCCACGGCCGCCCGGGCATCGCGTCGCCGGAGTCCCCGCTGCACTTCAACCTCTCGCACACCCGAGGGATGGTGGTGCTGGCGCTCGGGTGCGACCCCTGGGTGGGCGTCGACGTCGAGCGCCTCGACCGCTCGGTGCGACCCCTGGAGGTCGCCGATCGCTTCTTCTCTCCCCTCGAGGTCGACGGGCTGCGATCGCTCCCGACGGAGCGCCACCGCGACCGCTTCCTCGCCCTCTGGACCTTGAAGGAGGCCTACATCAAGGCCCGCGGGATGGGCCTCGCGCTGCCACTGCGGGACTTCTCCTTCTCGCCCGACGCCTCGCCCCCGAGCGTGCGCTTCGAGCCCTCGCTCGGCGACGACGAGTCGCGCTGGCGCTTCGAGCGGGTCGACCTGGACTCCGGACACCGCGTCGCCGTGGCGGCGAAGGTCCCCCGGCTGACGGTGCATCTGTCGCGGGTTGACCTCGAGGCACTGGCGAGCCACGTCGGGTTGCCCCACACCGCAGGCGCGGTGTAGAACCCTGTACTTCAGTTCCCTGGAAGGAGCCTCAATCCCATGTTGGGTCTTGGACCGTCTGAGCTCGTCGTGATCCTGCTGTTGGTGGTGCTCATCTTCGGAGCCACGAAGATCCCTCAACTGGGTCGCGGTCTGGGCGAGGGGATCAGCAACTTCAAGCGCGGTCTGCGCGAGGGCAACGACGCCTCCGCCGAGCCGCCGCCGCCTCCGCCGTCCGGCAAGTCCGCCTGACGCCCCCGACACCCACCACCAGGCCCAGAGCTGTAGGGATCGATGCTCCGTCTCCTCGTCGCGCTCGATTTCAGCGACTGCTCACCTCTCACCCTTCACACCGCCCTCGAGGTGGCCGCTCGCGCCGCGCCGGCCGAGCTCCATCTCATGACGGTGATCGCCCCCGACCCCGATGACCTCGCCTCCATGAGCTCCTCCGAGCACGCCTGCGACGAGCTCCGTCGCCTGGTGGAGGCCGAGCGGGGGCACCACGGCCACTCCACCGACGTGCGGCTGCAGTTCTCGGCGCATCCCGGGAGCTCCCCCGCGGAGATCATCGTCGCCCACGCGCGCGCCATCCGCGCCGACGCCGTGGTGGTGGGCACCCACGGGCGCCGAGGCCTCGACCGGCTCCTGCTCGGCAGCGTCGCCGAGGCGGTCGTGCGCCACGCCCCCTGCTCGGTGCTCACGGTGAAGCCGCCGCTCCGACACGTCCACGTCGACTGATCGACGCCCGTCCCCATCGCGGCCGGTCGTCGGAGGGGTGGCGCCTCGGGTGGCCGGTGTGGCGAGCGCGGCAGCCAGTACGATCCCTCGCCGCAGCCCCTTGAATCGTGCGTCACTCCGGGCGGAACATCCATTGCTGAGGCCGTTGCCCATGCCCTGTCCCACCCGCCTCGGAGTCGCGATGACCGCACTCGTCGCGACGTCGCTCGCCTCCGGCGAGGCGCACGCGCAGACGGGCGCCGATCCGCTGGCGACGGGCATCTTCGCCCGGGCGGGCTTCGTGCTGAGCAGCTTCGACCCGGGCGCGATGAACTTCCGCCCGCAGCGCGGCCCGCGAGGGAGCGCTCCCCCGCCGGGCCTCACCGGCAAGCAGCTCGGTTTCGGCGAGATGGCGCTCGCGGGCTTCACCGCGGGCATCGGCTTCGACGCGCGCTGGTTCTATGTGCGGGTCGGCGCCGACCTCTATGAGTTTCCGACGATCCGCGGCGAGCTCGCGCCCGCCTTCCGGGCGCGCTTCACCACGCTGGCCTGGGTGAGCGCCGGGCCGCGGCTGAGGGTGGGGCCGGTGGTGCTCAACGCCGGCGTCCGCTTCGGCGCGATGTTCATGAACGTCACCGAGGTGGGGCCCACCCGCGAGGGCCGGGAGTTCAGCGCCGTCGACGGGGTGTTCGCGCTCGACGTGGGCGCGCAGTGGCGGCCGACGCGGTGGCTGCAGCTCGACGCCAGCGTCGGTCAGGACTTCGTCACGAGCCTCGGGGCGACGACCTTCTCCGTGGGCGCCAGCTTCGGCTGGAGCCGCGGCCCGACGCTCACACGCCGATGAAGAGCCGGTGCCCGAAGTTGCGCTCGAGGCGGGCGTCGAAGATCTTCTGCGCGGCGCCCTCGATGTCGTACTCCACGCGACGGAACTCGAACTTCCTCGTCTCGGAGTCGTAGATCACGAAGCTGGCGCGGTTGTCGTAGTCGCGGGGCTGACCCACGCTGCCGACCGACACGATGTACTTGCGGTCGGGCCGCAGGGTGAAGCTCTTGGGGGGGCCCTGCAGCTCGACCACGTCGTCGCTGGAGAGCTCGAAGGCCTTGCAGAGGTGCGAGTGCCCGATGAGCGTGAGGTGCCCGAGCTCGGGGAAGATCGAGAGGCAGTCGCGCGCCTGCTCGGGGGCGAAGATGTAGTCGAACTCCTCGATGCGCACCGGCGAGCCGTGGCAGAGGTGGACGCCGGTGTCGCCGACGACGTGCTTGTAGGGGAGCGCCCGGAGCCACGCGAGGTTCTCCGCGGTGAGCAGCGAGGCGTGGAGGTCGAGCGCCCGGCGCGCGGCCTCGTAGTAGTAGCTGTAGTCCATGCGGCCCGCGACGGCGGCGTCGTGGTTGCCGAGGATGGTGACCTTCGCGACGCTGCGCACCAGGTCGGAGCACTCGTTGGGCGAGGCCCCGTAGCCCACCACGTCGCCGAGGCAGTACATCACATCGGGCGCCTCACGCCGGAGCGTCTCTACGACCGCGGAGAGCGCCTCGATGTTGGCGTGGACGTCGCTGAAGATGCCGATGCGCATGAAGGGGAGGGGGGCATCCTAGGGAGGTGCGGGGCGCGTGTCCACCGCCGACTTCGCTGGACTCCCTACGGAAGAGCTGCGCTCGGCTCTATCGGCCGACGATCTCCGTCGCGCGGCGCAGCAGCGGCGCCACCGCCCGCTCGATCTCCGAGGCCCCGCTGCCCTCGCGCAGCGCCGCGGTCCAGCGCTGCACCTCGTCCTGCAGCGAGAGCGCCCGGGTGGCCGCCTGCTCGAAGACCGGTTCGGCGCCCTGTCGGGCCCGCTCCATCTCCTTGGCCCCGCCCTGCGCGACCGCGTGCGCGAGCACCCAGGCGAGGCGCTCGACCGCGGCCCCATCGGGGCTACGCACGGCCCTCACCGCCGCGGGGCCGAAGCTCCCGGCGGCCCAGCCCATCAGGCGCCACGCGTCCTCCTGCGGGGAGAGCGCGCGCTGCACCAGCGGGGTGAGCGCGCGGCGCAGGCGCAGCAGCCCCGCCACCGTCGCGCCGATGCCCGCCAGCGCGGGCCGCGGCGAGGAGAGCAGCTCGACCCAGAGGTCGGTGAGCGCGTCGCCGTGGGAGAGAAGCTCCGCCGCGAGCCGGGCGCACTCCGCGGCGGGCAGCCGGTGCAGCGCGAGGCGCAGCGCCGGGACGTGCTCGGGAGCGTCGCTCCCCGCGAGGGAGCGGGCGACGTCCCAGCGCACGGCCGGGTGGGTGATCCAGCCGAGGCGCTCGCCGAGGTCCATCGAGGCGATGGACAGCGGCGCGGGGCGGTCGTCGGGGGGCGCGATGGAGGTGGCGTCGTCGGGGTCCCACACCGCGGCGACGGCGGCGCGCACCGTCGCGTCGATGGGCAGCTCCAGCCGCCGCGCGGACTCCAGCAGCGGGCCCCAGGCCACCGAGGCGTCGGCCCGGCTTCGCCCGATGGTGGCGATGCCCCCGTCGACCGAGCGGCGGTAGGCCTGCATCCCGCGAGTGACCAGCGTGGCCTCGTCGGGCACCACGCCCGCCTTGATCGCCCGCTCGACGTAGGGCCTCGGCAGCGCCGCCCCCACCCGCAGCGCCGCCAGGATCAACCGCTTCGCCGCGGCCTCGATCTGCGCGACCGGGACCCCGGTGGTGAGCGACGCGCGGGCCACCTTGCCCGCGTCGAGGAGCGGCGCATAGGCCGCGAGCGCCCGGGTCACCCCCGCCGCCGTCGACAGGTCGCGCTCGTCGTCCGGCAGCGCCGCGCTCGCGACGACCTCGCTCGCCACGCCGTCGTGCAGCAGCCTCGCGGACTCCGCCGTCACCTCTCCGTCCACGGCCACGCGCGCCCCGAGCACCTCCAGCGCGCGCTGCGCCACGGGCTCGCACGGCGCGCCCAGCACGTGGCTCGCGATGGAGCGCCCGGTCACGCTCACCACCTCCACGCGCACCCGGAAGACCCTCGCGAGGGACTCCAGCACCGCGCGGTCTTCGGGGCTGCGCAGGTCGAGCACCACGCGGGCGATGGTCTCCGCGTCGCCCCGGAGCAGCGCCAGCAGCGCCAGCGGCTGCGTGCCGTCGGCCTCGACCTGCAGCCGCGCCGACACGTCGTCGCCGCTCACCACGGTGGCGGTCTCGGCGGTGCCGGGGCACCAGAGGCGCACGGTGCCGTCGACCACGGCGGCCCACGGGGTGGTGCTGCGCGGAGACGGCCTCGAGGGCTCCTCCATGGGAGGCAGCGAGAGCACCTCGTCGAGCGGGGACATCTCCTCGACGGCGAGTTCGTCGGGCTCGGGCTCGATCTCCGCCTCCTCGGCGGCGGCCTCGGCGCGAGGCAGCGAGAGCCGCCCGGTGAGCTCGTCGGGCTCCAGCTCCATGCTCTCGTCGGTCGCGTGTGACGTGGCGATCGGGGCGGCGGGCTCGGGCTCGATGGACATCGGCGCCTCGATCTCCGGCGCCTCCTGCTCCGCGGCGGCGGCCTCTTCGCGCACCCGCAGCTTGGTCTCGCGGGCGGAGAGCGCGGCCATGTTGGCGCGCATCGCGAGCTCCTCCTGGGCGAGGGCCTCCTCGCGGGCGGTGAGGGCCTCCTCGCGCACGAGGGCGTCGCTCTCCCGTCGGGTGACCTCCTCCGCGCGCCGTCGCACGCGGTCTTCCCTGGCGGCGAGGTCGTCGCGGGCGGCGCGCTCGTCGGGCTCCTCCATCCAGCGGCGGAGGCCCGCGGCGCCGAGGACGGTGCGCGCCTCCCGGACGTACGCCGGGAGCGGCTCGCTGGTGTCCGAGGCGAGGCCCGTGAGCAGCTCGGCGCGGAGGGTGAGCTCCCGGTGCGCGAGCCCCGCGGGGATCACCAGCGCGAAGCGCCGCGCGCCGGGGTCATGGAACACGAAGGGCACCGCGAGGTCGAGGTCGCCGTGGCGGTGCAGGGTGCCCTCCAGCGACTGCCGCGCGAGGGCGGGGTCGGTGGCCGCGTTGACGCCCCTCACGATCTCGACGCGCCGAGCGCCGCCCTCCTGCGTCGGGACGAACACCACCTCGCGGCGGGTCGAGCCCAGGGTCCCTGTGTACGGCGGATCGGTGAGGGAAAAGCTGCGTGCGGCCATCTGCACCCTTCAGCCTCTGGTGGGTATCACGCCCTCGGGGGCCTTGGCGATCAGCCCGCGCGCGTCGTATGCGGTGCCCTCATGGACTTCAGGGAGTTTCGACCCGAGGGCACCCCCGAGCACGTTCGCGACCTCGCGGTGGCGTGCGTGCAGTTCGTCGAGCGCGCCACCGGCGTGCTGCTCGACTTCACCAGCGACACGCTCCCCCTGCTCGACCACTACCTTCGCTCGGTGGGCACGAGCCAGCCGGAGATCCGCGGGCTGGTCGCCCCGGCGGCGGGCGCGTACTTCGGCGAGGTGGTGCGGCGGGTCTATCCCGCCCGATGGCACGCCCCGCAGGACGACCACGCGGCGTGGCGCATCGAGTTCGAGACCTGCTTCCTGTTCTTCAACCCGGTGGCCTTCGCGCTGGAGGCCATCGACGGCCACGAGGCGGTGGAGGGCGGCGCGGGCTTCGGGGTGAGCAACGAGGAGCGGGGCCACCTCGTGCTGGCGCTGGAGGTGCTCGGCACGCTCCCGGAGGATCAGTACTACCTGCTCTCGACGCGCTTCGACGTGCTGGAGAGCGTGGTCGATCGGCTGATGGGCGGGGCGGACAAGGAGTTTCCGGGGCAGGTGAGGCTGAGCGCGCAGGCCTACCGGGCGGCGCTCGACCCGCCCGGCGAACGGAGCAACTGACTCGGAGTGTGTTTGACCCTGTTTCCCGGCGAACTCGCGTCAGATCCACGTCGCCCGGCGGCGTCTGCTCTCCCTTGCGTAGCAGGCGCTACGCGCGGTCGAGCGTCCTAGCCGGACTCGTGTCTCTTCGCGATTTCACCGAGAAAAGGGCAAACACACTCTCACTCCTCGGGGGGCGTCGCCCCCATCCGGCGGAGCAGTCCGCCGAGGGTGGGGTCGCTGCCGAGCAGGTCTCGCATCCGGGACTCGATCTGCGGGCGCATCGTCGGGGGGACGCCCGCGCGCTGGAGGGCGAGGGTGGTGAGCTGGCTGACGGCCTCGTCGGGGGTGATCTTCCCCTCGCGGAGCGCGGAGATCACGGCCTCCGAGGGAGGCGCGGCGGCGCTGGCGGGGGCGGTGGTGGTGACGGGCGCGGCGGGCGCGGCGGGCGCGGCGTCGCCCAGCGGATCGACGGGGCTGGTGGCGTTGGTGCCAGTGGGTTTGATGTTGCTCACGACGACTTCAGGGCCCTTCTCTCTGCGCTCGGCCGACACGCTACGACCCGGGGAACCATCCCCGCAACCACCGGCGCCGGCGCAGGAGCGAGCGTGTCGCGCGCCGGGCGGAGGGAGGTTGCGGCGGCGGGGCGTTTGCGGCATCCACCCTTGGAGTCTGTTTCAGAGCTTCGGCCACCTCGGTCCGAAGTTCTGAAACAGACTCTTACGACCAGACCATCCCATGGGTGACACGAGCGACGAGGCGGCGCAGGCGCTGCGGGCATTCCTTCGGGCGCTGGGGCTTCCGGTCGACTCCGACCCGGAGCTCTGGGGTACGCCCGAGCGGGCTTCGCGCGCCTGGCGCGAGGAGTTTCTCGACGGCTACCAGCGCACGCCCGCGGCGGTGCTGGCCGAGGCGCTGCCCTCCACCGAGCGCTGCATGGTGGTGCTCGCCCACGTCAGCTACGCGTCGATGTGCCCGCACCACCTGCTTCCGAGCGCGGGGCGGGCGACGCTGGGCTACCTGCCGGGAGGGCGCATCGTGGGCCTCGGGGCGCTGGTGCAGCTGCTCGAGTGCTTCGCCCACCGGCTGGTGCTCCAGGAGACCCTCGGTCGCCAGGTGGCCGACGCGCTGATGGAGCACCTCGGGGCGCGCGCCGCGGGGGTGGTGCTCGAGGGGCGGCACGCGTGCCTGTCGCTGCGGGGCGAGCGGCAGACCGAGGGCACCGTGGTGACGCAGTCCTTCGCGGGGCTGTGGGCGGACGACGTGGCGGCGCGGCGGGAGTTTCTCGACGCCGCGGGGAGGGCGGCGTGATGAGCCCGATGGAGTCGGTTCCGGTGTTTCCGCTGCCCGGGGTGGTGCTGCTGCCCGACCAGCGATTGCCGCTTCACATCTTCGAGCCTCGCTACCGGGCGATGGTGCGCGACTCGCTCTCCTCGCACGGCTGGCTGGTGGTGTGCCCCATCGTGGGAGACCCCGCGGCCGAGCCCCCGGCCTTCGCGACCATCGCCACCGCGGGGCGCATCGTGGCGCACCAGGCGCTGCCCGACGGGCGCTTCCACATCCTGGTCGAGGGGATGGTGAGGGTGGCCCTCGAGGAGCTGCCCTTCGTCGCGCCGTACCGGCGGGCGAGGGCGACGGCGATCGCCGAGCCCGACGACGCGGAGGTCGCCCCCGTCGAGCGGGCGGCGATGCTCTCGACGCTGGCCTCGGTGATCCGGGTGGCGAGGGAGGCGCAGCCGCACTTCGAGTATGCGGTTCCGTCGGAGCTGCCCTCGTCGCGGCTGGCGCTCCGGCTGGTCGACCGCTTCGTGCTCGACGCGGCGACGCGGCAGCGGGTGCTGGAGGCCGGGCGAGGCATCGACCGGGTCGCGCTCGCCACCGAGGCCCTGGCCGAGCTCTGGACCGCTGGAGAAACCTTGCGCGCGGTGGGCTCGGCGTAGAAGAAGAGAGCGCCGCCCGGTCGGCGCGAGGAGGAGTGTTCGGATGCCGTCGTTTGATGTCGTGTCGAAGATCAACCAGCCCGAGGTCGACAACGCGCTGCTGCAATCGCAGAAGGAGATCGCGACGCGCTACGACTTCAAGGACACGGGCACGTCCATCGAGCGCCACGCCGAGGGGATCGTGATCGTGGCGAACAGCGAGGGGCGCGTCGAGGCGGCCTACGAGGTGCTGTTCGGCAAGATGGTGAAGCGGGGCGTGTCGCCGAAGCAGCTCGATCCGCAGGAGGCGAAGCCCGCGGGGCAGCGCACCTTCCGGCAGCTGGTGAAGTTCAAGGAGGGCATCGACCGCGAGAACGCCAAGAAGGTGATCGAGCTGGTGAAGGAGTCGAAGCTCAAGGTGCAGGCCTCGATCCACGAGGACACGGTGCGCATCACCGGGAAGAACCGGGACGACCTGCAGAGCGCGATGAAGATGCTCAAGGCCGCCGACCTGGCCTTCGAGGCGCAGTACAACAACTTCCGCGAGTAGGTCGCTGGCGTTCTTCGAGGGCGCGTGGCGCCCGCGTCTGGCCATGTTCCCGCGGCGGCTGCGATGATCCGCCCGATGCTCGACCTCGATTACCTGCGCCGGTATCGCGTGCTGCCCGACCCCCGCTGGGAGTCCGCCGTCGCGGACGTCTTCCTCGGCATGGAGGACCTCACCCGCACCCGCGTCACCGCCCACGGCTTCTGCCCCCCGGCGGGCCCGGTGCTCTACGCCACCAACTCCACCCAGAGGTACGACTTCCTCACGTTTCGTGGGGTGACGCGCCGCGCCCGTCAGCCCGTGGTCACGGTCACCAAGGCCAAGAGCTACCACTCCCGCGCCTTCGCTCCGGTGCTCGCCCACACCGGGGTGATCCCGCTGGCGTCGCGCGGGTACGTCCTGCTCATGGACGCGGCGCAGGTCGTCGGGAGGCGCCTCACCGACGAGGAGTACCGCGCCTGCCGCGACCACCTCGACCGCGATGTCCCGCTGCCGTCCACCGCGCTCTTCGAGGCCCTCCAGACCCGTCCCCGCCGCGTGCTCGGCGTGCCCTTCGAGCCGTCGCGGCAACCCCTCCGCGCGTGCTGGCGCGCCGTCTATCACGCCCTCCTCGGCGAGGCGCTGCGCTTCGCTCGGGAGTCCGTCGCCGCGGGCTTCTCCGTGCACATGTACCCCGAAGGAACCGTCGCCAGCCGCCTCGGTCGCGGCCGCATCGGGCTGATGAGCTTCGCGCAGGCGCTCGGTGTCCCCGTCGTCCCGGTCGGGATGAGCGGCTGCCGCCAGGTGTATCGGGGGCAGTCACCGGTCCTCCGCGGCGGCGCCGTCACGGTGCGCTTCGGCGACGCGTACCACCCCGATCTCAGCGCGCTCCCGGCGGGCTTCCGGCCCTTCCACCCCGACGACGAGGACGCCTACCGCCCGACCCTCCAGGGCGCCACGGACGAGCTCATGGCCCGCCTCGACGCGCTGCTCGACCCGGCGTACCAGCACCGCGACGACCACGCCCACGACGGCACCGTCGGGACCCGCCGCTTCGTCTGAAGCGACGGCGCGTCTAACGTGATCCGATGAGCCTGCGCGCTCTCTTCCCCCGCCATCGCATCGACGCCGAGCCAGCCGACCTGGGTCGCGCGCTCGCGGCGTGTGCGCTCCCTCCCCGCGGCGCTGCGGGAGCGCTGGAGGCGTGGGCGTCGCCCGACGGCGAGGTGCTCGCCACGCTCTCGGTGCGCTCGGGCTTCGACGCGCTGCTCACCGCGCTCGCGCTCCCCGCCGGGAGCGAGGTGCTCATGAGCGCATGGACCATCCCCGACATGGCTCGCGTGGTGCGGGCGCACGGGCTGGTGCCGGTTCCGCTCGACTGCGACGCGGCCACGCTGGCGCCGACGGCGGAGACGGTGGCGCGGGCGATCGGTCCACGCTCGCGGGTGCTGGTGATCGCGCAGCTCTTCGGCGCGAGGGCGCCGATCGAGGCCCTCGCGGAGCCCGCCCGGCGCGCGGGGATGCTGGTGGTCGACGACGACGCCCAGGGCTACTCCGGCCCCGCGAGGCTTGCGGGGAGCGCCTGCGCCGACGTGGTGTTCCACAGCTTCGGGACGCTGAAGACGGCGACCGCCCTCGGGGGTGGCCTCGTGCGGGTGCGCGACCGGGGAGTGCGCGCTCGGATGAGGGCGCTGATGGAGCGCTGGCCCGAGCAAGCCACAGAGCGGTACGCGCGGAAGGTGGCGACCTTCATGGCCCTGGCGGCGACGCGCGACCCGTGGCGCTACAGGGCCCTGGAGAGGGTCGCGGCGGGAGTCGGTCGGGACGTCGACGCGGTGGTGACGGCGCTGACGCGGGGGTTCGCCGCGGACACCCCGGAGGCGCTGCTGCGGGCGCTTCGGCAGAGGCCCTGCGAGGCGCTGTGCGCGACGCTGCGCCGACGCCTCGAAGCCTCGACGACGGGCGAGAGGGTGGCGCGACGCCGCGAGGCGGGCGAGCGGATGCTCACTCGGCTCGGCGGGGCGGTGACGGTGCTGGGAGACGCGATGGAGGAGCGCACCCACTGGCTGTTCGCGGTGCTGGTGCGCGAGCCCGACCGGCTGGTGCAGACGCTGCGGCGCGAGGGCTACGACGCGGCGCGAGGGACGAGCACGATCGCGGCCGTGTCCGCGGCGCCCGAGCGACCCGAACAGCGGGCGGGGTGGTGCGAGTCGTGGCGGTCGGCGGTGGTGTTCCTGCCGGTGTACCCGGAGGTGCCCGAGGGGGAGCGCGACCGGATGGCGGAGCTGGTGCGAGCGATGGAGGGTTGAGGGCGCGTCGACCGCGCAGCCGTCGTTGGGGCGTGCGGCCTCGGGAATCCTCGGGCAGTCTGCCTCCGAGCGCCATGGCGCGACCGAAGGGGTGACCATGAATCCGATCGAGCAGCTCAAGCAGGGCGCCAGGCGCGCGTGGGCGACCTTCGGACCCACCGAGATGCTCACCGCCTCGGTGGCGCCGCGCCTCGTGCGCTACGCCGAGGTCTCTTCCGGGGCGCGGGTGCTCGACGTGGGCTGCGGTACGGGCGTCGCCGCGCTGACGGCGGCCCGCCTCGGCGCCCGCGTCACCGGGGTCGACCTGACGCCCGAGCTGGTCGCCCACGCCCGAGAGAACGCGTCGGTGATGCACCTCGACGTCGATCTGCGCGAGGCCGACGCCGAGGCGCTGCCCTTCGACGACGCGTCCTTCGACGTCGTGCTGAGCCAGTTCGCCCACATGTTCGCTCCCCGTCCCGAGGTGACCATCGCGGAGATGCTGCGCGTCCTCAAGCCCGGCGGAACCATCGCCTTCTCGACGTGGCCCCCGGAGCACCTCGTGGGCGAGATGTTCGCGCTCATCGGACGGTACGGCCCCCCGCTGCCCCAGGGCGTCGCGGCGCCGCAGGACTGGGGCGACCCCCACGTCGTTCGCGAGCGCCTCGGCGGCGCGGTCGAGGGCGTGCGGTTCGCGCGCGACGCGATGCGCGTGCAGGTGCTCAGCGTGCAGCACCACCGCCTGCTCATGGAGCGGAACATCGGCCCCATGACCATGCTCGTGCGCTCGCTCGAGCTCGGCGACCCTCCCCGGCTCGCGGCGCTCCGGCGCGACTTCGAGGAGCTCATCGCCCTCTACTTCGAGGACAACCACGTCCGACAGGACTACCTCCTGACCCGCGCCACGCGCCGCACCGCCGGCTGACGTGCGGGGGGCGCGCCCGTCGGCCGGCAGGTGGCGAGCGCCGCCCGTGAGGGGCTCTCCCCGGGTGCTCAGGCCGACCGAGCGCCGGGCTAGTACGAGGAGCCGTCCTTGCGCGTGAAGCGCGCTGTCCCATCGGCCGCCTTGGAGTACACGAGGTCGTCGTCCGGGTACTCCGCGGTGTCCGATGGGTCTCGGTTGCTGATCTCGAGATACCGGGCGGGGCGCTCGCTGCGGTTCACGAGCTGGTGCCCGTCTCGTGTGCCCGCGGGAAAGCCCGCGCACATGCCCGCGGTCAGGAGCTGTTCGCCCTCGTCGGTACGCAGCACCACCTCGCCTTCGAGCACGAAGACGAGCTCGTCCTCCTGCGTGTGGCAGTGCCGCATCGACGACTCCCTTCCAGGGAACAGCGTCGTGAGGTTGGTCCCGATCTTCGTGAGGCCGAGGGCGTCGCCGAGCGCTCGCTTCTCACGCGGGAGAACTCGCTGACGAAAGACCTCCGGGTATCCGGACGTGTTGCGCGGGGCGACGGTCGACGGGTCGAGGGCGGGGCGTTTGAGCGTCATGGTCACTCCTCAGGGTTGTGGGCGGGCTGCGTCGTAGCGGTACGCCGTGCGCAGGGCCGATGGGCGCGTGGCGAACTCCGCGGCGAACCGGCGGAGGTTCGCATACCCGTCGGTGGGCAGCGTGCGGCGAAAATCGAGGTGCTCCACGAGGCAGAACAGCGTCACCTCCAGGAGGGACACGTCGCGGTCGGGCGGCATCGCGGCGAGCGCCTCCGACAGGTGCGCGTCGAGCCACGCGAGCGCGCCGTGGAGACCGGTCCGGGTCTTCACGAGGAGGGCGCTGTCCGAGGGCAGCCTGCCGAGCCCGGCGCCGAGGATGAGCTGCACCTGCGCCGACATCGCCAGCCACGTGAGCTCCTGCGCGTTGCGGGCCGCGTCGGCGGTGAGGCGCTCGGGCCAGACCACGCGCGGGTCGCTGCCACGCCCGGCGATCTCCGCGAGCCGGCGAGCGATGTTCTCCGCGCCGAACACCACCGACGCGCCGACCCGCAGCGCCGGAACCTTCAGCGCCGGGTGTCCGCCGTAGGCCGCAGCATCCAGGCTCGTGAGGTCGCTCACGACGAGCAGCTCGAAGGGCACGCCGAGCTCGTACGCGAAGATCGCGGCCACGCGCGTGAAGTGGGAGCTGCTCCGCCCCACGAGCTGCACCGCGGGCCTACTCGCCATGACGCCCTCCCGCGGCCGCGTCCCTCTTCAGGCTGCGAGCGAAGTAGGCCAGGATCTCGTCTCGCGCGGCGAGGGTCGGCTCTCCCGCAGCGTCGATGAGGTGCGCCGTCACGACGCTGTGCGGGCAGCCGATGATCCGCTCGAAGAACGCGGGAGGCGTCGCGCTCGCGGCCGACGACGGCAGCACCCTCGGCCGGAAGCGCGGACCGAGCGCGGCGGCGTAGGCGTCGAAGCGCTGCGCCGTGCAGTAGCGGTCGCCCTCGAAGCGGTACGCGAGCACCGTCAGGTCTTCGCGCTCGATGCGCCCCTTCACGACGTCGAGCTCGGCGGGCGCGATCTGCACCCCCGCGGCGTCGTCGAGCGGCAGCGAGGGCTGACACAGGACGGACGCCAGCATCGCCGGTTCGAGCATCATGCTGAGCGCGAAGCCGCCGGTGAAGCACATGCCGATGGCCCCGACGCCGGCGCCGCCGCACTCCCCGTGGGCGAGGCGCGCGAGCGCGCGCAGCCACTCGGTCACCGGGGCCGACTCGTTGCCCGCCAGGGCGCGAAACTCCGCGCTCACGCAGGCGCGCTTCAGCACGGCGAGGCCGGCCTCCGCCTCGGGGTAGGCCCCGTCGCGCCCGAAGAGCGACGGCAGGTAGACGGTGAACCCGGCGTCGCGCACCCACCGCGCGAACCGCGCGACGTGGGGGCTGATGCCGGGCATCTCGGCCATGACGACGACCGCGGGGCCATCCCCCGCGACGTAGACCGTGCGCGTGGTCGAGTCGAGGGTGACGGAGCGGCGCGCGAAGTCGCCGAGCGGGTCGTCGGCGTTCGACGTGGGAGCGGTTGGGTCCATGCGCCCGACGATGCCGGATGGCGCGGTCGGCCGTGAGTGGCGAGATGGACAAGCTTCGGTCTAATCTTGCCAGCGTGATCACGCACCTCGTGTTCGATGGCGTGGCGGAGGGCGCGCTGGGCGTCGGCCTCGACGTGGTGGGCGCCGCCGCGCGGCTCGTCGAGGCGGGCCTCGTCCCCGTGGCTCGGCGGGCGAAGCCGCTGCGGCAGCGCGTGGTGTCCGTCGATGGCGAGGCGGTGCGATCGGGGACGGGGCGCACCATCGCCGTGGACGGGGCGTTCAGCCCCCGGGGCGTGGGCGCCGGGGACGTCGTGGTGGTGCCGGGGCTCTCGGCCGTCACCGAGCCCGCCGTCGAGCGCCTGCTCTCCCGCGCGGACACGGCGCGCGGCGCCGAGCTGCTCTCGCGCGTGTCCGCCCGGGGCGCGCTCGTCGCGGCGTCGTGCTCGGCGACCTTCGTGCTCGCGGCGTCGGGGCTCCTCGCGGGGCAGCGCGCGACGACGACCTGGTGGCTCGCGCCCGAGTTCGCTCGACGGTTTCCCGAGGTCAGCCTCTGTGCGGAGCGGATGGTCGTCGAGGGCGACGGCGTCCTCACGGCGGGTTCGGCCTTCGCGCACGCCGACCTCATGCTGGGCGTCGTCGCGCGCGTCGCGGGCCCCTCGCTCGCGCACATGGTGGCTCGCTACCTCGTGCTCGATGAGCGCGTGTCGCAGGCGAGGTACATGGTGATCGATCACCTGCGCACCTCCGACCCGGCGCTGCGCGCGGTCGAGCGCTTCGTCGCCGCGAACATCGGCCGTCAGCTCACGCTCGACGAGCTCGCGAAGGCCGCGGGCGCCTCGGCCCGAACGCTCGCCCGGCGGGCGAAGGTCGCGCTCGGGATGACGCCGATCGAGTTCGTGCAGCGGCTTCGGGTCGCGCACGCGTCGCATCTGCTCGAGACGACGCAGGCGTCCGTCGAGGAGGTCGCCGCGGGGGTGGGCTACGCCGACGCGGCCGCGTTTCGCAGGGTGTTTCGGCGCTACGCGGGGGAGACGCCGCGCGGGAGGCGGGAGGCGTCCTGACGACGGCTCGACGTCCGCCGAGGGCGCCGCGCGCCCGTCAAGCCGCCGGGCGGCACGGCGGCCGACATCATGTCCGCGACGAGTGGCATTGACACCGCACCGTTGCCAGGGGTCTCGTCTCCGGGCGTCGGGGCACAGGCAGGGGCCGAAACCGTCGCTGTTCGGGGAAGCCATTCGAAGGAGATCTCTCGATATGACCAGTCTGCGTTCGCTCATTCTTTCTTCGGTCTGCGTCGGCGTGCTTGCGTCTGCGTGCGACAGCTCGGATACGCCTTCGGACGCGGCGACCGATGCCAACGTCCTGGCCGATGTCTCGGACGCTGGGGACGTCGCCTCGCCCACCGACGTGCCGCGGGTGGACACGGGCACCGATGTTCCGGCCGTCGACGTTCCGACCGTCGACGCGGGCAGCGATGTCCCGGCGACCGACGTCCCGGCGACCGACGTCCCGGGCGCGGACGTCACGGTCAGCGATGTACCGGTCAGCGATGTGCCGGCCACGGACGCCGCGACCGCCGACGGAGGCGACGCCTCGGTCGGGACGGTGTTCGAGGCGACGCTGAGCGGCGCCCAGGAGGTTCCTGCCGTGGCCTCCGCTGCGACGGGGACGGCGACCATCACGCTCAACGCGGCCCGCACCGCGATCTCGTACGTGGTCCGCCACACGCTGGCTGGCGCGACCGCGGCGCACATCCACGGGGGCGCGCCGGGCGTCAACGGCGGGGTCGTGGTCCCCCTCGCGAGCGCGACGTCGGAGATCAGCGGCTCCGCGACGGTCACGGCCGCGCAGGTGACCGAGCTCGAATCCGGCGGGCTCTACGTGAACGTCCACAGCGCGGCGAACCCGGGCGGCGAGATCCGCGGCCAGATCCTGCGCCGCGGCGAGGAACTCTTCGTGACGCCTCTCGGCGGCGTGCAGGAGGTGCCCCGCGTCGCCACTTCAGCGACCGGCACCGCGTCGGTGATCCTCAACCCGGCCACCGCCACCATCCACTACCGCATGACCACGACGCTCACGCCGACGGGGGCGCACATCCACCGTGGCATCGCCGGGGTGGCGGGCCCGGTCGTGTACCCGCTCGCGCCGCTCGGGGCGAACATCGACGGCACCCAGGCCGTGACGCCGACGGACGTCGCGGAGCTTCGCGGCGGGCGCTTCTACGTCAACGTCCACACCGCGGCGAACGCCGGCGGCGAGATCCGGGGGCAGCTCCTGGCGCCGGGCGCGCAGCTCTTCGTGGCGAACCTCACGGGCGCCCAGGAGGTTCCGCCGGTGGTGACGGTCTCGACCGGCGCCGCGATGGTGGTGCTCAACTACGCGCGCGACTCGGTGACCGCCACGCTCTCGACCAGCGCGACGGCGACCGCGGCGCACCTGCACCGCGCCTCCGGGGGCGTCAACGGCCCGGTGGCCGTGCCGCTGGCCTCGGCGGACGGGTTCTTCTCGGCCACGTCGGCGGTCACCCCCGCGGACGCGGCGCTCATCGAGGGCGGCGGCTTCTACGCCAACGTCCACACGGCGCTGAACGCCGGCGGCGAGGTGCGCGGCCAGGTGCTGCGCCCCGGCGAGGTGCTCTACACCGCGCCGCTCACGGGCACGGCGGAGGTCCCGCCGGTCGTGACCACGGCGACGGGCAGCGCCGCGATGATCCTCAATACGGCGGGCGATCGGCTCACGTACACGGGGGTGCTCACCGGGCTCACCCCGACGGCCGCGCACATCCACACGGGCGCGGTCGGCGTCTCCGGGGCAGTGGTCTACCCGCTCAGCTTCACCGCGACGGGCTTCAGCGGCTCGCAGGCCGTGACCGCCACCGACGTCGAGCGGCTCAACGCGAGCGGCTACTACGTGAACGTCCACACCGCGGCGAACCCTGGCGGCGAGCTCCGCGGGCAGATCGTTCGTCGGTAACCCCGTCCCTTCCTCCCTCCGTCTGCCGAGACCTCATGTCATGAAGAAGGCCCGAAGCTCCGCGTGGCCGCTCGCGCTCCTCGCCGTCGCGGCGGGCTGTGGCGATGACGTCACATCGAACCAGGACGCCGCGGTCGACGTGATCGCGGCCGACGTGATCGCGGCCGACGTGATCGCGCCCGACACGGGCCCGCCCGACACGGGCCCGACCGACGCCGGGGCGGTCGTCTTCCACGGCTGCACCGCGTTCGTCGACCGCACGGCCGACGGCGCAGACCGCACGGTGGGCTTCACCAACTTCCGCTACGACCCGGCGTGCATGCTCGTCGCCGCGGGGCAGCGGGTGACCTTCTCGGGGGAGTTCTCCGTGCACCAGTTTCGTCCCGGGGTCGCGCCCAGCCGCGCGGCCTCGGATCCCCCGGCGCCTGCGGGCAACCCCATGACGGCGCGCGACGAGGGCACCTCCGCGACCTTCGAGCTGCCCGCCGCGGGCACCTATCCCTACTACTGCCTCGACCACGAGGGGACCGGGATGTACGGCGCGATCCGCGTCCGATAGCGACGCCCGGCGCGATGCCGTGACGCCGGTCGCGAACTTGTGTCCGCCTGCGGGGGATGCCGATGGTGCGCGCCGCGATGAGACCCGCCGCCCTGCTCCCGCTGCTCACGATGCTCGCCTGCGCGCACGCCCACGTCCCGCGACGCCCCGCGCCCGCCGGACCGCTGGCGCCGCTCGCGTTCTTCGAGGGCGCGTGGCGCTCCGAGGCCGACGGCACGACCGTCGAGGAGCACTGGAACGCCCCGCGTGCAGGCTCGATGCTGGGCACGGGCCGGGTGATCGTGGGGGAGCGCACGGTCTTCTTCGAGTTCCTGCGGGTGGAGGCGACCGGGGCCGGCATCGCCTACGTCGCGATGCCCCGCGGCGCCGCGGCGACCTCCTTCCGCCTGGAGTCCGCCAGCGGGACCGAGGCCGTCTTCGTGAACCCCGAGCACGACTTCCCCTCGCGCATCGTGTACCGCCGCGCGGCCGACGGCGCGCTCGTGACGCGGGTCGAGGGCGTCGAGCAGGGGCGCCCTCGCGTCGAGGAGACCCGGCTGCGCCCCATCCGCTGAATGGCCACGTCGCGCTAGCGCGAGAGCGCCTCGCGCAGCGCCGTCACCGACGCCACGAGCGCCGCCCCGCCGTCCGGCGCCTCGTCCCAGATCATCCGCAGCGCCGCGTCTCGGGTGAGCACCGTGCCCATGAGCGCCTTGGCCGCGGCGTGCGCCTGGGCCAGCACCGGGGCCGCCGGGGGGCGAGGGAGCCTCCCGGCGAGCGACGCGGGCCACTCCTCCATGGGCCACCGTCCGAGCCAGAGGGCGACGATGCCCGCGAAGGCGTAGCCGGCGCGCTCGGACTCCTCGCTGGGGCGCCCGTAGCCGATCTGACCCGCGACGATGGCGCGCTGCTGGGTCACCGCGTTGGCCACGCTGTAGTCCTCCATCCAGCCGACGAAGCGGGCGAGCTGCTCGAGGTCGCCGAAGGGTCCCGGCGTCGTGACCTCCCGGCGCCGCGCCCAGGGGCCGCGGTGCATCGCGCGAAGCGCCGCCTCCCGCTCGTCGGGCGAGCGCACCAGGGCGACAGGGGCTTCGCCCCGCGCGACCGCCAGCAGCATCGCCTCGGAGTGCGGCTCGAGGGTGTCGTGGCGTCGCGCCTCGTCGTAGGGGGCGTCACGCATCCCCGCGCCCGACGCCTGGCTGAGCATGTACTCCTCGATGGGCCCGACCTCCGAGGCGTAGAGCTTCCGGCCGCGGAGGTCCTTTCGCACCGGGTGCCGCCCGAGCGTCCGGCCACGCCGCAGCACCCGGGCCACGTCGCAGGCGACCCGGCGCGCCGCCCCCGCCGCGACCCGCGCCGCCACCTCCTCGTCGGAGGGCGCGGTGCCAGCGAAGACCGCAGCCTCTCGGGCGCTCAGCACCTGCACCAGCACCGCGCCCGCCTCTCCGGGCAGCGCCACCACGTCGCCCGCCTCCAGCTTCGGCACCGCGCGAGGGCCCTGCGCAGCCGCCTCGAGCCGGGCGCGCAGGTCGTCGAGGGCCGCCGAGAAGCGCCCGCCGTCGGTCCCTTCGCTCCAGAGCGCGGCGAGCTCGGAGGTCGCGGTCGGCGCGAGGCGGGGCAGCACCTCCAGGGCGAGGCGGCGCAGCTCCTCCTTCGGGCGAAGCCGGGCGGCCACCGCGACCGGCAGGCCGTCGACCTCGCCGCCCGCGCCGTACCCGAAGGCCATCGCGACCAGCTCGCACGCGGCCCAGCCGGGCGCCCCCACGTCGACGTCGAGGTACGCGTCCGCCGGGGCGTCGGCGATCGCGCGCAGCGCGGCGGTCACGGGTCGCAGCGGCGAGGCCCCCGCCTCCTCGAGGAGGCCGGCCGCGTCGTCGTTGGCGAAGGCACCGAGGTTCCATGTTCCCATGTCAGGCGCGGAGGCTACACGGTCGATCGCCCTCGCAGAGCGCGTGTCAGTTGACGAGGGCCTGCGCAACCGTCGTCGTGACGGTCAGCGCAGCCCCTCGCGCCAGCGCCACAGCACCACGCGCATCGCGCCCGCGTGCCGGAGCGGCGTGTCGTCGAGCCCCGTCGAGGCCTCGTGGCGCAGCGTGTCGGCCCCGTCGAGCACGCCGTTGCCGTTGCGGTCGGCCACCAGCGCGCCGATGTGATCCCAGGCCCGCGGGAGCGCCTCGCCGCCCGCGTCGGCGTAGTCGATGGTGACGAGGTCGCCAGGGAGCACGTCGGTCGACCAGCGCAGCTCGACCGCGCCGCGCTCGCCCCGGAGGCTCCCGTCGGGCTCCACCCTCAGCACGCGGGTGCGCGCGACGGCGTACTCGTGGATGCCCGCCACGGAGGTGTACCGGACCGCGCGGCGCCCCGAGGCCCTGAGCGCGCCCACCATCACGTCGGCGCAGTCGGCGCCCGTGTAGCGGTCGGTCTGGTGGGTCGCGTCGGTGCCGCCGTTCGAGCCGAACACGCTGGTCACGTGGAAGTAGGTGGAGAGCCAGCCGAGGAAGTCGTCGCCGGTGCGGAAGCTCACGCGCATCACCGAGGGCGACAGGCCGAGCGCGTCGACGGTGTCGCCGTCGGGGGTGCGGAGCGTGCGGCCGTCGGGCAGCGCGACCTCCGCGGCGTACCACGACGAGCCCGCGCCCCCGTGGTCGGCGCCCGCGTCACGGACCGACAGCGTAGGCCCCCCCGCCGTCACCGGCGTGGTGTCGTATTCGAGGCGGTCGTAGCCGATCCAGCGGCCGTGTCGCGGGCCGAAGAGCACGGCGTTGGAGAAGCTGGTGAGGCCCGGGTTGGGCGATGGGTGGTCGCGGTGCTCGGTGCGAGGGACCACCCGGCGCCAGCGCACCGACGCCCGCTCGGGCAGCGGGTCGAGCCGGCCGCGTGGCCCGAGGGTCATCACCGCGAGGGTCACGTCCTCGCCCACGCGCGCCTGCACCGGGCGCATCGACCAGAGGCTCCGGGCCTCGGTGCGCGCCACCACCCGAAGCGCCGCGGGCTGCGCGAAGGCCAGCGCGGGCGCCAGAGAGGCGATGAGCCCGTATCGGTAGACGCGTGCCATGGAAGGTCGTGGAGCGTGGCTGCCCGCGAGCCAGCCTGCAACCCGTGGATGCAGCCCCCCGCGATGTCCGGTCCACCGACGGCGGGGACACCTCGGCGTCAGGAGTTCGTCAGCGCCAGAGCGCCTCGGAGAGGGCGGCGTGCAGCGAGCGCGCCTCGCTGGCTCCAGGGACGCCCGCGAGCCGCTCGGCGCCGAAGGACTCGTACTCCGAGCGGAGCGCCAGGTGGTCGACCGGCGTCGAGGGTGTCGCTCCTGCCAGCGGGCGGAAGGTCCCTGCGGTGCAGACGTCGGTGTCGAGGTCGCTGGGGCTGATGCGCCGGGCGCAGCCGAAGGCCGACCCGGCGAGGGAGAGCGAGAGCGCGGCGCGGAAGATGCGCCGGAGCCGGGCGGCGGTGCGGCCGTCCAGGCGCGGAGGACGGGTGGGGTTCTGCATGGCTGCCTCCTCGCGGTCGTCGAGGCCCCCCGGGAGGGCTCCCGTCGAAGCAGCGCAGTACCTTTCATCCAGCAGCACTCGAAGGGTGGAGCGGAGCGGTCCACGACAGCCGACAACCGACCGGGCGCAGTTGACACCCTCGCTCCGCTCATGGGACCGCGGGTGTCGGCGCTGGGGCCCCATGAACCGTCCACGGCGGCGAAGACCCGTGGCGACCGTACGAGGAGCGATCCCACCGATGAACCGACGCATCTTCCCCGCGCTGCTCTGGACGGCGCTCTCGGCCTCGGCCTGCGGAGACGCCACGACCCCGCTCGAAGGCGTCGACGTCCCCGTCGCCGATGACACCCCGTCGACGGACCTCCCCACGGTGGACCTCCCTGTGGCAGACGCTCCCGTCGCGGCCGACGTGACGGCCTCGCGAGACGCCGCCCTCGACCGGCCGACCGCCGTCGCGGACACACTGGCCCCGGATGTCCCGAGGCCGCCGGTGGACGCAGGGGGGCTGCGCGACGTCGCCGCCGATCGGGGGCCGGTGACGATGGACGCGCCCCGCCCCGCGGACGTCGCCGCCGTCGACGCGCCGACGGACCAGGGCCCCGCGGACGCGGGCCGCGTGGACGCGGGCGCCGTGGACGTCCCGGCGATCGACGGCTCGCCCTTCTCCGACGCGGGCGCGGTGATGCCCTCTCGCACCCGCGTCGGCCCCCAGAGCGGCGCGCGCATCGTGTTCAACTCCAGCGTGCAGCGCGGGTCGTTCTGGGAGCTGCCCAACGGCGACGTGCTCACCAGCTTCCAGACCTCGCGCACCCAGCCGAGGCCCGGCGTCGCCATCTACGACCTGCACTACAGGATGCGCCGCGTCGCCGGCACCACCATCACCGCGACGCCCGACACCTCCGACGGAACCTGCCGCGACGACGGCCGCCTCAACGGCTGCGACGTGGGTCCCGACCCCGATGGTCCCAGCGAGCGCTCCCTCGTCGCCGTCGACGGGAGCATCCTCGTCGTGCAGCGCCGCGCCATGTCCGACGGCCGCTCGTTTCCTTCGCTGATGCGCCTCGACCCGGCGACCGGGACCCTCTCCCGGGTGGCCGAGTACCCCGACCTCCGATCGGCGCGGGCCGACAGCGCGTACAACCCCCCGATGGCGCTGCGATCCCTCGGCTCGGGCCAGGTCGCCCTCGCCGCGGAGATGGTCGGCGTCCCCGCCCAGACCCTGGTGCTGCAGCCCGACGGGGCGGTGGCCGCCCGCGCGCAGGGCTACGCCTTCGGAGACCGCTGGAGCCCCTTCGGGCTCCTGCTGGGCGAGGCGTCGGGCTATGCCCTCAACCGCTACCGCTGGTGGGACGCCCGCAGCGGGTCGAGCGCCTTCCTCTATGCGCTCCCGGGCGCCGAGCCGGGGACGTCCCCGCCGACCTTCCGCACCTTCGTCTCCCCCTCGGGCGACGTGCTGCTCCCGGGCAACACGTACACCGACCGGCTGATCCACCTCGCGCCCGACGGCCGCGTGGCGGAGGACCGCGCCTTCACCCCGTCGGGCTTCCTCGGCGTCTACGCCGACGGGGCCTACCTCACCTACGAGCGCTACGCCCCGGGCGACGTCGGGTACGCCGCGCGCGCCCGCAACGCCGCCGGCGAGGGCGCGCTCCTCTACGACGACGCGACCCTCATCCGCGACGCCGGGTGGTCGCCCGCGCCCCGCGGAGGGTTCCGCTACCCCTACCTGCTGGGCGCGAAGCGCGCGGTCATCGACGACGCGGGCAACGCGTACATCGGCTTCGTGCTGCAGACCGGCGGCGACTCCCGCACGGAGACGTACCTCGCGGCCTTCGCGCGCGATGGCCGGCGGCTGTGGGGTCTGCGCCTCCCCTCCACGGGCTTCGGCGAGTGCCACGCGCGCGCGGTGCTGAGCGGCCGCCGCCTCGCGGTGGTGTGCCCGGGGCGCTACGTGAACAACTTCCTCATCGTCGGGGAGTGACCCGCGCCGCCATGCGCGGCGATCGAGGCCTGCCTGTCGGAAGACGATCGACCACGGCCCCAACGCCGGTGCCCTCGCGACACCGCCACGCTTCAGTGTGGTCGCCGACGCTTGTTTCGCTTCTTCGCCGAGGCGTTCGGCCCGCTGGCGACGATCGCGCTCACCGAGCGCTGGCGCTTCGAGTCCGCGGCCTGCTTGCGGGCGCGCGCCTCGAGCATCGACGGCATCTTGTCGAGGTCCGCGCCGTATCGCTTCAACAGCGCGGCGAGCTCCGCGTTCTCCGCCGCGTCCTGCAGGGAGTGGGTCGGCGACCGGCACGACTCCCCGGCCTCCGAGGGCTGGTTCGGGTCGGCGCCGCGCTCCAGCAGCAGGGTCACGATCTCCAGGGAAGGCATCGCTGCGCGGAGGCAGGTGTCCTTCTGGTGCCAGCTGTCGTCGTCCTTGAAGCAGGCGTCGGGGTCCGCGCCGTGAGCGAGCAGGAGCTCGACGAGGGCGGGGTACTTCTTCGCGCACGCGACGAAGAGCACCGGGGTCTCCACCCGAAACGAGTCCCCGCTCTCCTCCCGGGCGTAGCGGGCGTCGGCGCCGCTCGCCAGCGCCGCCCGCGCCGACTCCAGATCGCCGCTCTCCACGGCCACGAACAGGCGCTCGTTGAGGTCTTCCGTGGTGCTCATCAGCGCGAGCATAACAGCGCCGCTCCACCGCGCCCGGCGCCTCCCGAGCGTCCTCACCGGACGAAGGGACTGCCCACGAGCCCTCGGGACATTCGATCGGAGACCGACGGTGCTGTTGCCGCTTCGAGAGCTGTGCGAGCCTCGGCGTCGGAGGCTGCGCATGGGTGTAGTTCGGACCGCCTGGCAGGCGTCGCTCGCAACCGCGTTGCTGCTCGTCGGGTGTTCGCCCGGCGACGCCGAACCCGCCTGGGAGGACGAGCCCCCCTGGCCCGCCGACGCCTCGGTCGACGACGACGTGGGGCCGCGCCCCGGGCTCGACGCCGCGCTCCTCCCGGACGACGACGGGCCCATCGTCCCGCCCGACGCGCCGCCCGCCCTCGACGCCGGGCCCGCGGCGATCCCCGACGCCGGGGCGCCCTCGTCCCTCGATGCGGGCACGATGGTGGCCGTGGACGTCGCGCCCGTCGACGCGGGGCCTCCCGCCCCGGTGCTCCCCGAGCTTCGCTGCCGGGTCCAGTCGACCACCTACGGCGCCGCGATGCAGGAGCTCGACGTGGGGCCCTCGTCGAGCGAGCGGCTGCGGTTCACGCTGCCCGGAATCCCAGCGGGGGTGACGGCGGCCGCGCTGCGCTACGACTCCTTCGACGCCGACCACCCGGGCGAGGAGGGCGTCATCACCCTCAACGGGCGGCGCTTCCCGATGGTCGCCAACGCCGCGTGGGACAACGTCACCGTGCCCGAGCAGCGGGTCGACGTGGGCGGCGCCGTCGTCGAGGGCGACAACGTGGTGGCCTTCGGTCCGGGGCCGCTGCCGCGGTCGTTCTTCCGGGTGGGGCGCGTGGCGCTGGAGTTCACGGCGAGGGTCGAGCGCTGCCCCGGCGCCGCGACGCCGATGCCCACGCCCACGGACGCCGGGACCCCGGCGGGGCCCGTGGTCGAGCGCACCATCGGGTACCGCGCGGCGACGTACACGCAGCGGGGCAACTGGGTGTTCCGGTGCGACGCCAACTACGCGTACACGGCCCGAGGCGACCACGCCGCCGAGGACTGCACCGGCGGCTACGCCCCCGACGGGACCCTGCGCGGCACGGCGACGTTCACGTTCACCAACGTGACCGCGGCGACCTACGACGTGCTCATCGGGTCGCGGCACTCCAGCAACCGCAACGCCATGCGGGCGCTGTTCACCGTCAACGGGGAGGCCGTGCGCATCGACCAGCGCACGGGCGACGGGGCGCTGGCGATCGTGACGGACCTGTGGGGGCGGAGGGCGCTGTCGGGCACCGTGCGCGTGGTGCTCGACGCGACGAGAAACAGCGGGAGCGACAGCGTGTCGTTCGTGACGCTGCGACCGGTGCGGTAGCGCCGGGAGACCTGTCGAGCGCGCTCTACCGCAGCCAGATGGCGACCGAGCCGGTGCGGCTCGTGGCCGTGGCGTCCCACCACCCGAGGTGCCAGTACGTGTGCGCGGCGCCGTCGGGCGCGCGGGGCCACGGGTAGCTGCGGGTGTTGCCGACGCCGGTGTAGTCCGAGACGTAGTTCGGGCCGAGCGAGCCGTTGTAGCAGTTGCTCGTGTCCATCACGCCGTACGAGGTGGGGTAGGTGTCCGTCCACGAGACGGACAGCGTGTTCTGGAACACGTAGCGCATCGCCCCGGTCGCGCTCGGCCCGCGCACCGTGGTGAGGATCACCGGCACGCACGCGCCCCGCTCGGGCAGCGCCACCGCGGGGTTGGCGTTGAGGAAGTTCACCGTCGACGGCGACGGGATGGTGAACTTGCTGGCCACGTCGTAGGCCGCGATGGTCCCTGTGAAGAAGTCTGCGTTGCTGCGCGAGAGCAGCATCTCGCGAGAGCGCCGGGCGATGGGCACCGCGGCCAGCGACGCCACGCCCCGGCGGTTGAGCCCGTCGTAGGTGCCGCCGCCCGTCGCGAGGCTATAGAGGTTGCGGATGCCCGTGTCGCTGTTGAGCGCCGTCACGCTCCCGCGAGACGCGTAGGCCACCAGCGTCCAGCCGCCGCCGTCGGTGGTCATGTCGCAGTACACGTCGAAGGCCGCCGCACCGCCGGGCCCGTCGGGGTCGATGCTGAACACCCCGCTCGGCGCCGCGGGCAGCGTCTCGTGGATGGTGCGGCAGGTCGTCAGCGACCCGCACCGGCCCGCGACGCACACCCCCGAGGCGCAGGCCATCCCGCAGCCGCCGCAGTGCTCCGCGCTGGTGAGCGTGCTGGCCTCGCATCCGTTGGCCGGGTTGGCGTCGCAGTCGGCGAAGCCCGTCGCGCACGCCAGGCCGCACGCGCCCGCCGCGCAGGTCGCCGTCGCGTTGGCGCCGCCCGGGCACGAGCGACCGCACACGCCGCAGTGCGCGGCGCTCGCGCGGGTGTCGACCTCGCAGCCGTTGGCGGGGCTGGCGTCGCAGTCGGCGAAGCCCGCGGCGCAGTCCAGGCCGCAGCGCCCGAGCGCGCAGGTCGCCGTGGCGTTGGCCCCCGCGGCGCACGCCGTCCCGCACCCGCCGCAGTGGCGCGCGTCAGTGCCCGTGAACACCTCGCAGCCGTTGGCCGGGTTGGCGTCGCAGTCGGCGAAGCCCGCGTTGCAGGCGAAGCCGCACGCCCCGGCGGCGCAGGTGCGCGCGGCGTTGGCCACCGCCGGGCAGGCGTTGCCGCAGGCCCCGCAGTCGGTGACGTCGGTGCGCGTGTCGGCGCAGGCGCCGCTGCAGCGCACCTGCCCCGCCGCGCAGCCCGAGGCGCACGACGACGCGCCGCCCGAGGTCGCGCAGAGGGGCGTTCCACCGCTGCAGATCACCCCGCAGGCGCCGCAGCTCGAGGTGCCGTCGAGGGCGGCCTCGCAGCCGTTGCGCGCGTCTCCGTCGCAGTCCGCGAAGCCGGGGGCGCACTCCAGTCGGCACACCCCCGCGCCGCAGACGGGGCGCGCGTTGGTGCCGCCCGCGCAGGTGGTCGAGCAGGTGCCGCAGCGGGACGGGTCGCTGCCGAGGCTGGCCTCGCAGCCGTTGGCGGGGTTGTCGTCGCAGTCGCCGAAGCCCGGCGCGCAGGTGGCCGCGCAGCGCCCCGCCGCGCAGGTCGCGGTGGCGTTGGCGCCCGCGGCGCAGGCCTGCCCGCACGCTCCGCAGTGGGCGGAGGTGACGCGGGTGTCGACCTCGCAGCCGTTGGCGGCGCTGCCGTCGCAGTCGGCGAAGCCCGCGGCGCAGCGGACCGCGCAGCGCCCCGCCGTGCAGGTCGCGGTGGCGTTGGCGCCCGCGGTGCAGGCGTTGCCGCAGGCGCCGCAGTGGGTGACGCTCTCGGTGACGGCGACCTCGCAGCCGTTGGCGGCGTTGCCGTCGCAGTCGCCGAAGCCCGTGCTGCACGCCGCCACCACGCACGCCCCGGCGGCGCAGCCCGCCACGCCGTTGGGGGCGGCGCAGGCGCGACCGCACCCGCCGCAGTGGGCCACGTCGAGCTGCACCCGGCGGCAGGCGTCGGCGCAGCACGCCTCGCCCGAGGGGCACGCCTGGCGGTCGTTGCAGCCGGGCACGCAGGTCGCCATCGCGCCGCAGACGGTGCCGGGCGCGCACTGGTCGTCGCGGGTGCACCCCACGCACACGTGGCCGACGGGGTCGCAGCGGAAGGTTCCGCCGTCGGCGGCGCAGTCGGCGTCGACCGCGCAGCCCGCCTCGCAGCGGCTGGCCGGGGTGCAGTACTGCCCGGCCGTGCACGATCCGCGGTGGGTCGCCGTGCACGCGACGCAGGCGCCGGTGGCGGTGTCGCAGACGCGGAAGCCGAACTCGTTGCCGCCGCAGTCGATGTTGTCTCGGCAGAGCCCGACGGGGACGTCGCCGCCGACGTCGCCCGCCTCGGCCGCGTCGGCGGGCGCGTCGGGAGCGCCGCGGTCGGAGGGCGCGTCGAAGCCCGCGTCGAGGCCCGCGTCGAGCCCGGCGTCGAGGCCCGCGTCGACGAGCTCGTCGGGGACGTCGAAGCCCGCGTCGGGGACGTCGGGGCCGCCGACCACGCTGTTGTCCCCGCAGGCGGGAACCAGACCGGCGAACAAGAGACACCCCACGAGGCAGAGCGCGTTCTTCATGCGACGTCCCTCTCCAGACCGATGAACCCGCGGCGAGCGTATGCCCCCCACGACGTCGCCGTACAGCTCCGACGTCGCCGTGGGAGGCGTGACGATCAGGGGTGAGGCGCTCGTCACTCGCCGGTCAGGGTCGGGGAGTCTCGCAGGGTGCTGCCGACCAGCACGCCCGCCGCCACGTAGGCCCCCTCGTCGCCGTCGGTGAGGAGGTCGTGGGTGGCGGCTCCCTCGTAGGGGACCACCTCGCGGCTCACGACCTCCGCGCCCCCGAGCATGGCGCCCGCGTGGAGGTCGGCGAAGCGGAGGCCCTCCGCGGTCGGGTGACCCGCGCTCATGGAGACCGTGCGACCGTTGCGGAGCGTCACCCGCACGAGGGTGTGCTGATACACGCGGGTCTGCGAGACGCGCACGACGCGCACCGGCGCGAGGGCGCCGTCGCGGCGGCCGTAGACCACGTCGCCGACGCGGATCTCGGCGATGGGGCGCTCGCCCGACGGGGTGGCGATGGGCGTGTCGGCGGCGGCGCAGACGGCGCCCCAGGCGCAGCGGAGCGTGTCGGGCATGCAGAGGCCGCTCGGGCTGCCGAAGGGGTTCACGCTGCAGGTCGGGAGCGAGGGGTCGCGGCAGTCAGCGCTCGATCGACACGTGGTGGTGCAGAGGCAGTGGGAGCGCGGTCCTCCGGCGGGACAGCAGAGGCAGGACGAGCCGGCGCCGCAGGAGGCCCCGGAGCCCGGGAGGCACTCCTGCACGTCGCTCGAGGGCCCCGAGTCCGAGACCGGAACATCCCTCACGCCGGAGTCGGGCGTCACGCACTCGCCCCGCTGACAGTACTGTCCCGCGCCGCAGCGGACGTCGCAGCTGCCGCAGTGGGCGGGGTCGAACTGCGAGTTCACCGGGCTCGGCCCCACGCACCCGGCCATCGGGATGTTGCAGCCGATGGTGCCGGGCGGGCCCTCGGTGCCGCAGTAGCCGTTGAAGCACCACCCGCCGCAGCAGCGCACGCCGCAGCCGCCGCAGTTGCTCGGGTCGCGCATCAGGTCGACGCCAGGGCACACCTCGGCCGAGGGAGCGTCCCTCGCGTCGGCCACGACACCGGCGTCGACCACGTCGACCCTCGCGAGGTCGTCCGAGGGCCTCACATCGATGGGCGCGGGCGCATCGATGGGCGCGGGGGCATCGATGGGCGCGGGGGCATCGATGGGCGCGGGGGCATCGATGGGCGCGGGGGCATCCCTGCCTGGCCAGGCATCGAGGGCGCTGGTCTCGGCGCCCGTCGAGGCGTCGCTCCCGCTGTCGGTGGAGGGGCCGAGGACCACGCTCGGAGCGCAGCCCGCGATGATCGATGCCAGCACCGTGCAGGTCGAGAACCTCATGGCTCGACCGTGCGCGCTGGGCCCCGGCGCGGTCAATGGATCGCCGAGCGTGTAGCCTCCGCGGTCATGCGCGCAGCGTGGGCTACGGACGTTCATCTGGAATTCCTCGATCCCCCGGGATTCGAGCGCTTCGTGGAGGCGGTGCGGGCGATCGGCCCGGAGGCGCTCCTGCTGACGGGCGACATTGCCCAGGCGACCACGCTCGGAGAGTGGCTCCGCAAGGTGCGCGCGGCGGTCGGGGTGCCGGTGCTCTTCGTCCTCGGCAACCACGACTTCTATCGAGGGTCGATCGCCGAGGTGAAGGCCTGGGCGGCGACCTTCCACCAGGGCGACGAGGGGCTGCGATGGCTCCCCGCGGCGGGGCCCTGGAGAGCCTCCGACGGCACCGTCGTGGTGGGCGTGGACGGCTGGGCCGACGGCCGCGCCGGAGCGCCCGAGGCGTCGATGGTGCTGCTCAATGACTGGAAGATGATCCGGGAGCTGGCCGAGGCCGGGGCGATGTACGACCGCGCGACGCGCCGCGCCCGCCTCGCCGCGCTCGCCGACCAGGACGCGGCGGGCCTGGAGGCCACGCTGCGCGCGGTGCTCCCGGGGGCGTCGCGGGTCGTGGTGCTGACGCACGTCCCGCCCTTCGAGGAGGCGTGCTGGCACGAGGGCGCCCGCTCGAACGACGAGTGGCTGCCGTGGTTCACCTGCGTCGCCGTGGGCGAGGTGCTGCGACGGATGGCGGCGGAGCACCCGTCGAAGCGCATCGAGGTGTACTGCGGCCACACCCACTCGCCGGGGGAGTATCGCGCGAGCGACAACCTGGTGGTGCACACCGGGGAGGGCCGCTACGGGGCGGCCTTCGTCCGCGCGGTGACGGTGTAGCGGTTTCGCGTCCGCTCTCCCCATCCCAGGCGCCAGGACGGCGCTGCGGCGCTATCGTTCGGGGATGAACGAGCGCTCGCTGCAAGAGATCTTCGCGCCGCACGGGCGCTGCTTCGGATGCGGCCCGACCAACGACAAGGGGCTGCGCATCCGCAGCCTCGCCGAGAGCGACGAGAGCGACGCGCACGTGCTGTGCGACTTCGTCCCCGAGCGCCACCACGAGGCCTTCGAGAACGTGCTCAACGGCGGCATCATCGGCACCGTCCTCGACTGCCACATGAACTGGACCGCGATGCACCACCTGATGCGCAAGCAGGGCCTCGACCACGCGCCGTGCACGGTGACCGCGGAGTTCAAGGTCGTCCTGAAGCGCCCGACCCCCATCGGTCCGGTGCACGTCGACGCCCGCGTCGTGTCGTCCACCGACGACCGCGCCACCGTCGAGGCGACCATGACCGCGAACGGCAAGGTCACCGCGATCGGCACCGGCACCTTCGTGGCGGTGAAGCCCGACCACCCCGCGTATCACCGCTGGTAGGAGCTGCGACGGGAGCCGTGGTCCCCCCTGAGCGGCGCCCGCGCGCCGAGGGCGTCACGACGACGGCGGGAGCGTCGACGAGGGATGGGTGGGGGACTCGGCGACGGCGACCCGGTTGCGGCCCTCGTCCTTGGCCCGGTAGAGCGCCGCGTCTGCCCTGACGATCGCGGAGAGGAAGTCCCCCGAGGCCGGCAGGGTGGCGACGCCGAAGGAGGCCGTGACGCGGATCGTGTGCGACCCCTGGATCGTGATGTCGTGCTCGGCGAGCGCGCTCCGGAGACGCTCACAGAGCGCCGCGTCGAGCGTGAGGTCGACATCGTTGAAGACGATGAGGAACTCCTCGCCGCCGTACCGGAAGATCATGTCCTGCGCGCGCACCTGTTCGCGGAGACAGCCCGCGACCTGGCGCAGCACCTCGTCACCCGCCACGTGGCCGTAGGTGTCGTTGACGCGCTTGAAGTGGTCGATGTCGCAGATGGCCACGACGCTCCCCGCAGGGGCGTCTCGTCGGCCGGCGATGAACGAATCCATGGCCCTCCGGTTGAAGAGCCCCGTCAGCGGGTCCTTCGTGGAGATCAGGGCCCACGCCTCCGACTGAACCATCCGGATGAGCGCGCCGAGCCGGGTCACCCGCATCATGAAGGCGTCGTACTCGGGCTCCGGCACCGCCCCGGTCTCGAGGGTCGCGGCGAACATCACCGACGCCGTGCGGTGCATCTCCAGGTGTGCGCCCTCCATTTCGATGAGGCCGGGCAGATGGCCCAGCTCCCTGCTGGCCGACGAGACGTACCACCGCCCGAAGTCGCAGTGGCAGTGCGCGTCTTCGACCATCAACTTCGCATCGGGCGCCCGATGGAACAGCAGCAGATGGTGAACACGGTTGAGCCACTCGAGGTGCGCCTGGCACGCCACTTCGAACGACGCGAGCCACCGCAAGACCTCATCGACTTCAGCGATCTTGATCAATGGCCCTCCAAAGGCGCGCTCGCGGCAGCCGAGTGTAGACCACGCCCTCGATATGTGGGCTTCGCGATGCGGGAAGCCATCGCATGAAGCGCGGCGCGGGCCCCGGTACCCTCACGGGGCTCTGGGCACCGTAGCGACGGGAGAGCGGCGGCGCTCAGAAGCGGAAGCCGACGTTGATGTCCACCGTCGGCGAGAGGCGCGCGAAGCCCGGAAACGCCGCCGATCCGTCGAAGGTGGCGGTGTGGTACTGCGCCCCGAGGCCGAGCCCGAGGAGCCAGCGCTCGCCGAGGCGCCAGGTCCATCCCACGCTCAGCCCGGCCGCGGCGGCGAGGCCGCTCACTGCGACGCCGCCGCGGGTCGCGACGACGGGCCCAGCCTGCACGAAGGGCGACACCCAGAGGCCGCCCGGCGCGGTGCCGAAGGGGTGCACGAAGACCCGGCCCCGCAGCACGAAGCCGAGGACATCGCCGGCCGGGTCGTGGTCGGCGCCCGCGAGGCCCAGCACGTTGGAGTTCACCGTCCACGGGCCGTAGAGGCCCGCGCTCGCCTGCACGCTGACGTAGCAGCCGAGCGTGCGCTGGTAGCCGAGGTTGATCACGTGAAGGCCGAGGTCGGCGACGACGGCGTTGGGGCGCGCGCCGCAGTCCTGCGCCGAAGCGACGCGGGCGACGAAGACGGAGGCCAGCGCGGCGAGGACGGCGGGGCGCATCATGGGCGCGACGATACCAGCTGCGCCCGAGGCCCTCGTGCTGCACCTGTGACAGGCCGCCCTCCATGCGCCCTCAGAAACTGGCCCCCACAGACCGGGCGCGGCTACACCCGCGGCGCCATGCCCCCCGCCGCCCCCGCCTCGGTCGACGCCTACCTCGCCGCCCTGCCCGACGACCGCCGCGCCGCGCTCAGCGCAGTGCGCGACGTGATCCTGGCCAGTCTGGACGCCGGCTACGAGGAGGGCATCCAGTACGGGATGATCGGCTACTACGTGCCGCACCGGGTCTTCCCCGCGGGCTACCACTGCGACCCGCGGCAGCCGCTGCCCTTCGCGGCGCTGGCGTCGCAGAAGGGGCACATGTCGCTCTACCTGATGGCCCTCTACGGCGACCCCGACGAGGCGGCGTGGTTCACCGCCGCGTGGGCCCGCACCGGCAAGAAGCTCGACATGGGCAAGAGCTGCGTGCGCTTCAAGAAGCTCGACGACCTGCCCATCGCCCTCGTCGGCGAGGCGGTGGCGCGCCTCCCCGCGGCTCGGTACGTGGCGCGCTACAGCGAGGCGCTCGCCGCCTCGAAGGCCGCGAAGAAGCGGCGCTGAGCGGCTCGGGCTCCGTCCACCGTCACTCCCGCTCCGCCGCGTCGTAGGCGCAGCGAAAGCCGTTGTTGGAGAACGCCGCCCTCGCCTCGGTGTGGCCTCGGTACCAGAGCCCGTAGCCCTCGCAGGTACACGCGGCGCACCACCATGATCCGCCGCGCAGCACCCGCTCCGACCCGACGCCGGCGTCGCCCGTGAGGTACGCATCCGCGGTCCACTGCCAGACGTTGCCCGCGGGGTCGTAGAGGCCCCAGGGGTTGGGCGCGAAGGCCCGCACCGGCGAGACGTACACGTACCCGTCGCCGCGGTCGTTGCGGGCGTGCGAGGCCCCTTCCCAGCGGTTGATCCTCGCGCGGCCGCGCTCGTCGGTGAGCCGGTCGCCCCACGGGAAGCGGGTGCCCTGCGAGCCCGCGCGCATGGCGTACTCCCACTCGTCCTCGGTGGGCAGTCGGCCGCGACGCCAGGCGCAGAAGGCCGAGGCGTCGTGCCAGGAGACCATCACCACGGGCGCGTCGTCGCGGAGGAAGGAGCGCGTGTCGGCGTCCTCCGTCGTGAAGGGCCGGCGCCAGCTCGCGTGCGGCGCGCGGCGCCACTCCCAGTCGAGCATCCCCTCGACGGACTCGATGCCGAAGCCCCGTCGCTCGGCGTCGGTGACGTGGCCCGTCGCCGCGACGAAGCGGGCGAACTCCGCGCGCGTCACCAGCGTGCGGTCGATGCAGAACGCGCCCACCGCGACGGTGCGCGGGTCGCGCTCGTCACGCCGCCTCCGGCCCGCGGCGCCCCGCACGAAGGTCCCTGCGGGCAGGCACGCCCGGCCGGTCGCCGCCGCGCCCGCGTCGGGGGAGGGGGAGGGGGGACGCGCTACGGTGGCCCGGCGCTCTGCGCAGCCCGCGAGGAGGGAGGCCAGCGCGAGGGCCGCGCGGCGCGTCACGGCGAGGCGTCGACGCCTGCGTCGAGCTCTTCCAGGTAGTCGCGGCCATAGGCCTGGCCGTCCCAGGCGCAGTGCTCGCGCTCCTCGGCGGTGCACGCCCGCTCGCGGATGAGGCAGCGCGAGAGGCACCGGTGGTGGTTCTCATCCCCCTCCGGGCAGGCGTCGCCGCAGCGCGTGCACGACGCGAGGCACGGGCCGTTGCGGAAATGCAGCACCGACCGGTGGAAGCAGGCCTGGTAGCGCGCGGTGCACCCGGCGGTGAGGCAGCGGTCCTTCTCGGTGAGGCACCCTTGAAGGCACTGTCCGCAGGAGGCGGCGCACGCTCGCACGCAGGCCTCGTCGTGGCAGGACGCGCGGCACCGCCCGCACGCGCCGCGGCAGCGGGCGTCGCAGCTCGTGCACGAGCGGCCGCAGCCGCGTCGGCAGGGCAGGTCGACGTTCTCGTGGCAGGGGTCGTAGCTGCACGACTGCTGCTCGATGTCCGTGGCGCAGAGCAGGGGGCTTCCCTCGTCGGTCTCCGGGTCGGGCGGCGGGCGGAAGTTGCAGTCCGCGGCGAGGCGGGCGACCGCGGCGGGATCGGTCCACGCCGAGGCCCAGGGGCCGGGCGCGGCGGGCGGCGGGGCGGCGTCGACGGCGGCGCCTGCGTCGACGACTGCGGTCGGCGCAGGGGCGATCGCCCGGGGCGCGGCGACGGGCTCGGGAGCCAGCCTCGGAGCCCGGGGAGGGGATTTCGTGCAGGCGGCCAGGAGGCTCAGTGCGAGGGCGAGACCGCGGGGGCGCATCGCCGTCACGGAACACCCGCGCGCCGCCGGGCGTCAATGGGCGGCGCGTGCGTGCCGACGTATGCGCCAACGCCCTGTGTGAACGGGCTTCAGCGCGGCGCGAGGATGTCCCAGGATGGCGCCGCAACTCCCCGCCGACGAGGTCTACGCCCGATGTCCCTGCTCCGCCTGTCGCTCTCGCTCTCGCTCTCGCTCTCGCTCGCCGTCGCCTCGTGCCGACCGTCTCTGCCGGCGTCCGCCCCTTCGCCCGCGCCCGTTCCTCCGCCCGCTGCTACCGCGCCGCCCGCCGTCGATGCCGGATCGCCCGCCGTCGACGCGCCGCCCGCCGACCCCTGCGCGCCGCTGCTGGCCCGCCACCGCGCCGTCATCGCGCGCGTCAGCGGCGACAACTCCCCCTGGGCCGAGCCCCTCGCCACCTTCGGCCGCTGCCTGCCGACCCCTGGCGGCGCCTGGGCGGTGGTCGTCGACGACGCCGAGATCGACGCCTCGGAGAGCCAGGGCACCTCGGTGCAGGGCCACTGGTCGGTGGTCCACGTCGGCGCCGACGGGCGCGCGGCGCGGCTGACCCGCAGCGACCAGTGGATCTCCCACTACCTCCCGGGCATCGTCGGGGCGGTGGTCCACGACTACGACCGCGACGGCGAGCCCGAGCTCGTGCTGCTGGGCCGCGCCTCGGTGAGCGAGGGCGCCGATCGCCCCAGCGGGGAGGTGTTCACGCTCCGCGACGGCGCGGTGGCGCCCTACGCGCACGCGGCGGGCATCGAGCCCGACGAGGCGCGCGACGTGGATGGCGACGGCCGCCCCGACCTCGTCACCCGCACGCCCTACCGCGCCAACGGCGACGACTCGCCCAGCGACTTCACCTACCTGATGGAGGGGCCCTCCCTCGTCGCGCACTCGCTCGCCGACGGCACCTTCTCTCGCTCCGACGAGGTCGCCGCGCGCTTCGCCCGGGAGCAGTGCCCGAGGCGCGACGAGACCGCCGGCGGCGCCGAGGTCTCCGCGACCTCGGTCGCGTGCGCTCGCCTCTGGGGGGTGCCCGCCGCGACCGTCGCCCGGGTGATCCGAGCGCGCTGCGCCTCGCCCGCGGAGAACGAGTCGGGCTCGCCCCGGCGTCGGCACTGCGGCGACACGCGCGTGCTGCTGCGCTGGGCCGCGGCGACGCCGCCGCTCACGCTGCGCCAGTGAGCTCCCTCGAGGGGGATCGCGCTCACCCGCGTCCGAAGCCCGACTCGGCCGCGGCCATGTCCTCCGCGGCGTAGTACCCGGCGATCATCGTCTGCACGCCGGGCCGGGTGTACACGTCGGCGCGCGGGCGCTCGATCACCTCCGCGATCACCGCGGCGACCTCGTCGGCCGACTGCGCTCCAGGCAGCGCGCGGGAGTCGACGCCGCCGTGCAGCGCCGAGAGCCCGAACTCCGTCGCCACCACCCCGGGGTGCACCGACGAGACGTGGATCTGCGGCCACTCGTCGCGCAGCTCGATGCGCAGGCTCGCGGTGAGGGCGTTGAGCGCGTGCTTGGCCGCGGAGTAGGCGGCCCGCTGCGGCGCCAGCGGAACCCTCCCGAGGAGCGACGAGACGTTCACGATGTGCCCGCGCCCGTGCTCCTTGAAGTGCTCGAGCGAGATCTGCATCCCGTAGAGGGCGGACTTCACGTTCACGCGCATCATCTCGTCGAGGTCGTCGTCGGTGACCTCCGAGGCCATGCGAGAGATGCCCCGGCCGGCGTTGTTGACCCACACGTCCACGCGCCCGAAGCGGGCGATGGCGGCAGCGAGCGCACGGCGCACGTCGTCCCGCACCGTCACGTCGCCAGCGACCGCCAGGCAGTGTGGCCCCGAGCGAGCGGCCACGTCGGAGAGTTCCTTCGCGCGGCGGGCGACCAGCACCGCGAGCGCGCCGCGGCTTCCCACGAGCGTCGCGAGCGCGGCGCCGATGCCCGAGCTCGCGCCGGTGATCACGATGACCTTGTCCTTCATGACGTCGAAGCTGACGCCCGCCGCCCCGCTCGGGTCAACCGCGCAGGGCCTCGAGCGGTGCTCCCACGGCCCCCCCCACTCCCAGGGGCGGTGGCCGAGCACCATAGCTTCCTGCATGAGCCAGACAATGACGCATTCCCGACCCAGCCTGGCGGACTCGCTCCCCGCCCGGCCTGCCGCCTCGGGGACGATCGTGCCACGCGTGTTGATGGTCCTCACGGCGACGCTCGCCATCGCGCTGCTGGGCGCGATCGTGCTGCAGCTCGCAGGGACAGGCCTCGTGCTGCGCTCCTCGGTCCTCTTCTCCCGGCTGCTCGCGGGCGCCGTCGCCCTGGTGCTCGTGGTCGCGCTGCCGCTCTGGTGGGAGCGCAACGCCCGCCGCCGCTGGCGCGAGACCGACGCCCTCCTGCGCCGGCCGCGCGTGTCGTGGGTGCTCCCGTGGAGCCTCCTCGTGCTGCTGACCCCCATCCTCTTCGCCCCGCACCTCGCCCGCGCCTCGCTCACCAACCACGGCGCCTGGATGGTCGGCGGCGAGACGCCCACGCGCATCGTCCAGCGCGGCGCTCGCGCGGTGGCGAGCATCATCCCGGTGCACAGTCCCCTCGCGCTCACCCACCGCACCGTCTGGCCGTGGGTCGACCGCAACTCGCCCGAGTGCACCGGCGGGCCCGCCGCTCCGCGCTGACCCGCGATCACCTCCGGGGCATCAGAAGGCTGAGCGTTGGTCTGATCTCCGCCGGAAGGCCGCCCACTCCGCGGTTGCGGACGGCCCGCGAGCGGGCCTGCAACCGCTGGAAGTGGGAGCCTGGAACTGAGCGCCCTGCCTTCGCAGGGCTTGCTGAAGGAGCGCCGGTTGCTGGCGCAACCGTCGGGAGTTCATCGACCGCCGCGATGGAACTCCATGCGACGCTCAGTGACTTGTCCTGCTGCTGCGCGTGAGCACCTACGTCCTCTCCATCGAGCGCTCCAGCGCTCGATGCTCATGCAGAGAGTCCCGCACCGGCGGGACGATCATCCCCAGGCTCCCACTTCAGCGGTTGCAGGCCCGCTCGCGGGCCGTCCGCAACCGCGGAGTGGGCGGCCTTCCGGCGGCGATGAAACCAACGCTCAGCATCAGAAGGGCTCGCAGATGCCGTTGCGACAGACGCCAGAGGTGCACGAGCCGCAGCAACCGCCACAACGGCCCTCGCAGTTGCGCGGGCTGTAACACACCGTGCAGGTCCCGCTCATGCTCGGGCAGACGATCGAGCCCGGCACACAGAACTCGAGGACGCGGCCGACGTGGCAGATCGCCTCGCCGCAGGCCCGGACTCCGCAGTTGCCACAATTCTCCCGGTCGCTCAGCAGGTCGACGCAGCGGTCGCCGCAGCGGGTCAGCCCGGGTTCGCAGACGCACGCGCTGCCCATGCAGCGCTCGCCCGCCGCACACGCGCGCCCGCAAGCGCCGCAGTGGGTCGCATCGTTCGAGGGGTCGACGCAGGGTTCGCCCTCGACACAGAGCAGGAGCGGAGTGTCGCAGCGCAGGGGCCTACAGGCGCCACGAATGCAGCGCTCCCCCTCGGCGCAACGGCGCCCGCAGCCCCCGCAGTGACGAGCGTTCGAGGCCAGCACGACGGCCTCTTCGCCGCAGAGCACCTGACCCGTGGGCAGCGCGACGCAGCTCCCCTCCACGCATCGTTCGGTGTCATCACACGAGCGGTTGCAGGAGCCGCAGGTCCGCCGATCGTTGAGGAGGTCCCGGCACCCGACGGGGTAGCAGTCCCGTTGGCCGCCGTCGCAGCGGCTGGTCGGAGGTCGGTCGACCCTGCCCCCGTCGCGCGTGGCCACGGGTACGTCGATGGGCGTCACGCTCACCGCCGCGTCGGGCGCATCGAGCGCCGCCGGAACGTCCGCCGTTGCGGGCGCGCCTCCCCCGCAGCCTGACGCGAGGAGAGCCGCGACCATCCCCGCCCTCATGGCGTTCACGGCCCTTCCGTTGCCGTGCACCACGTCACGGTTCACTCACCGCAGCCGCGCGTCGATCGTCTCCTGGACGTGCTCCTCCATGGCCCGCTCGAAGGCGGCTGCGCGCGATCGGCTGTCCTGCTTCGCCACGATGCCGCTCACCGAGTGGTAGCTGGCGTTCTCCGTGCGGAGGTACATCGCGCCCCGCTTCTGGTGCGCGCGTCGCCACTGGTGAAGCGAGGCGAGGCAGTCGTTCCAGAGGGCCGTAGCCTCGGGCCCGACCACCTCCACGACGAAGGCGCGCACCGAAGGAGCTCGCCGGTCGACCAGCTCCAGCAACGCCCGCTGCGCCGCGGGGAGGTACGCCCGCGCCTGCATCGCCATGGCCCCGACGGCCGACTCCCGGCGCACCCCGAAGGCCGCGTCGAGGAGCTGGATCGTCGCGGTCTGCGCCCCGCTCGCCCCGTCGAGGCGCAGCCCGTCCTGCTGCAACCCCCATCCGAAATGCGGCTGGATCACCGAGAGAAAGGCCTCGGGCGCGATGCGCTGAGGACGCATGTACCGCCCGAGCACCCCGCTCACCTCGGCGATGCCCGCTCGCAGCGTATGGAGGAGCGCGACCGTCTCCTTCGCGTCGCGTCGTAGCGCCGCGTCGCCGAGGCGCATCACGGCGGGGAGCATCTCGGCCCCCGCGACCTCGGTGAGCAGCAGGCACCGCAGCGTGGCCGCGAGGTGCCCGTCCATCGGACCCTGTAGCCAGGAGTGCATGGTCGTCGTGCGCTCGATCTCGGCGCGCAGGGTCGCGGGCGAGTAGGCCGTCCCTGGTGTGAAGCCAGGCAGCCGCCAGTTGGCGATGACCATGTGATAGAGGTTTCCGCACGCCGGCACGCCGAGGCGCTGGGCGAGCCAGCGGAGCGGGGCGGCGAGGCCGAGGGGGAGATCGAGCGCCGTGAGCGCGCGTGCGTCGTCCCCGGCGGGCATGGCCCCCCAGCGGAACGCGTGGGCCAGCATCGACACCGCGCTCATGGCGCCGTCTCGCGCGATGTCCGAGGCCTGTGCGAGGTCCTCGATGCCGCGCGGGTCCCACGCGGCGAAGGTCTGCGCGAGCCAGGGGCGCACGTCGGCGCCGTCGCGGTGGTACCGCGCCGCCAGCGCCCGGCACGCCTCGACATGAGGCATCAACGCGGGCGGCAGCGCGTCGGTGGGCACCCACGACGGCAGGAATCCAGTCGACGTCGTCTCGCGCGGCCCCAGCGGCATGGCTGCGCCGGACCCGGCGAGGGTGCCCCCGGCGGCGTATTCGCTTGCGGGTGCGTGGGCCGAGGCTCGTCGTTCGTGGAGCATCGTGCAGGGTCTCGGCGGGTGGGGGCGGTCGGTCGGAGGGTCGGACTCGCCCTCGACCGGTACCACCCGTCACCCCGACGGCCCGATAGCACCGCGATGGCGCCGGGCCTGGGGCGAGGCCCAGCCGCGGCGACTACTCCAGTCGGCAGGTGTTGCCGAGGCAGCTCCCGGAGCAGCAGTCGGCGGTGGTCGAGCAGCTCGTGCCGGTCGAGTGGCAGGACGTCGCTCGGCAGACCCCCGTCACGCACGCGAAGGAGCAGCAGTCCGAGGAGGTCGTGCAGGACAGGCCCGCGCCGCGGCACCTGGGGCCGGCGCAGGTGCCGCCGGTGCAGGCGCCCGCGCAGCAGTCCGTGTCGACGGCGCAGCGCACCCCACCCGGTCGGCACGTGGGCGCGCGGCAGATCGACTCGAAGCACGTGCCGGAGCAGCAGTAGATCGACCCGCCGCACCCGCCGCCCGTCGCGATGCACGCGGCCGGGGCGCACGCGCCGACGCTGCACCGGCCCGAGCAGCACTGACTGTTGACCGAGCAGGAGTAGGTGTCCGGTCGGCACACGGTGCACACGCGCGACTGGCAGGAGAGGCCCGTGCAGCACTCGGCCGAGGTAGAGCACGACGCCGCGCTGGTGCGGCACAGGTCGCAGAATCCGCCAGTGCAGACGGCGCCCGCGCAGCAGGCGTTCGAGGCCGAGCACGACTGGCCGCGGAGGCGACAGGCGGTGCCGCAGGTGCCGCCCGCGCAGGCCTCGGAGCAGCACTCCGCGGTGCTGGCGCAGGCCCCCCCGGTGGCGGCGCACGCGGCGCGTCGACAGGTCCCCGCGGCGCAGCGACCCGAGCAGCAGTCCCCAGGGGCCGAGCAGGTCGCGCCCTCGGCGGCGCAGACCACCGGAGCCACGCAGCGACCCGCGATGCAGGACGTGCCGGAGCAGCAGTCCGCCTGGGCCGAGCACGCTCGCCCCGCCGACTGGCAGGCGCAGCGCCCGCCGACGCAGAACATCTGCCCGCAGCACTCGCGGTCGGCGGCGCAGGCGCGCCCCTGCTCGTTGCAGCACAGCCTCGTGGTCGGCGACTCCCGGCACGAGTCCGCGGCGCAGCACGAGCCGCTCGCGGAGCACGCGACGCCGAGCGCCGCGCACATCGGGCCGCGATCGACCGGCGGGGCGGGCACGTCCATCGGCGGCGGTGGGACGTCCATCGGCGGCGGTGGGACGTCCATCGGCGGGGCGGGCACGTCCATCGGCGGTGCGGGGACGTCCATCGGCGGCGCGGGGACGTCGACCGGCGGCGCGGGGACGTCGACCGGCGGCGCGGGGACGTCGACCGGCGGCGCGGGGACGTCGACCGGCGGCGCGGGGACGTCGACCGGCGGCGTGGGGACGTCGACCGGCGGCGCGGGGACATCGCGGGGGGACGACCCTGTGTCGGTCTTCGAGGCCGTGTCGAGGGGCGCGGTCGGCACGTCACTGGCGGCGTCGACAGCGGCATCGCGGGCGACGAAGTCCCCGGTGCCGAGGGGGCTACCGCAGCCCACGGCCAGCGAAGCCGCGACAGCGAGAACATGGTGGACGACCCGGGTGCGGAGGGGGGAGGTGCTCATGCCGCGGGGATGTTTCCCACAGGGCACCCCGATTGGTCGAGTGACCGGCGGAGCGCTCCGCCGGCCGCCTTGCGTCACTTGATGCAATCGCTGTCGACGGCGACGGTCTCGGCGAGCGGGAGGTCTTCGGGGTGCACGTCGCGAGGTTGACCCGCGGTGTGCTCCCCGGCTGCAACGCGGGCCGATCGGGTGCACTCTCGGGCCATGCGACGGCGGTGGCGTATGAACCGTGGCTTCGGGCTCGCGGCGCTCCTCTCGGCGGCGGCGCTCGGCTCGTGCACGGCGCCGCACGACGACGGCGAGGAGTGCCTCTTCAACGGCGACTGCCGTGACCCCCTGGTGTGCGCCGCGCGCCGCTGCCGCCGTCCCTGCCGCTCCGACCGCGACTGCGCGGGGGGTCTGCTCTGCCGCCCGTCGGGCGAGCCGGGGCTTCGGGTCTGCCTCCCGCCCGACGAGACGTGGCGCTGCGCCTCGGACGAGGAGTGCCCGTCGCCCCAGGTGTGCGGCCCGCGAGGGCAGTGCCAGGCGGCCTGCCTCGTCGACCTCGACTGCCGCTTCGTGGCCTTCGGCGCGCGATGCAGCCCCTCGGGCGCGTGCGTGGTGCCGGACGCCGGGGAGGGCGACGTGACGGGCCGTGACGCCGTCGCGACCGACGACCGCGAGACGGCCGACGGGGGCGTCGCCGACGCCACGGTCGACGGCGCGCTCCCGGCGATGGACGGGGCGGTGACCGACGCGACGGCGATGGACGCGACCGACGCCGCGGCGGACGGCGCGAGCGCCCCGGACGCCTCGGCCGTCGACGCTCCGCCGGGGCGACCGGGCCCCGATGTCCCCTCGTACTTCGACGTGCCGCCCTACGAGGCTCCGCCGCCGCGCTCCGCCGTCGCGGTCGCCGCGCGCGCTCGGGTCTGCGTGATCACCGCGGCGGGTCCGGTTCGCTGCTGGGGGCCGAACACCTACAACGTCCTCGGCCTCTCGACCGACGCCGGGGTGGTCGACCGTCCCACGGAGGTCCCCGCGCTCGCCGGCGCGGTGGAGGTCGCCTTCGCCAGCGAGACCACCTGCGCGCGCTTCGCCGCCGGCAACGTCCGCTGCGTCGGCCGAGGCAGCCTCGGGCAGCTCGGCAACGGGCGCTTCGTCGACAGCACGACCCTCGTCGATGTGTCGGGCGTGACCGGGGCCACCTCGCTGGTGGCCGGGGCCAACGGCTTCTGCGCGCTGCTCGGCGACGCGACGGCGCGCTGCTGGGGATTCAACCGCTTCGGGCAGGCGGGCATCGCCGGGCCCGACAGCGTGGCGACGCCGGTGAGCCCCGCCGGGGTCTCCGGGGTCGCGGAGATCGCCGCCGGTCACAACCACGCCTGCGCCCGCCTCGTCGACGGGACGGTCCGCTGCTGGGGCTCCAACAACAACGGCCAGGTGGGCAGCAACGACGCCTCCCCGACGGCTCCGACGCCCGCGGCGGTCGTCGGCATCTCGACGGCCACGCAGATCACGGCGGGCTACGCGGCCACCTGCGCGCTGCTGCGCGACGGCTCCGAGTGGTGCTGGGGCAGCAACCTCTACGGGCTCCTCGGAGACGGAACCTTCACCGAGCGCCGCGCGCCCGTGCGGGTGATGAACCTCCCCGCCGGGGTCACGGCGATCCAGCTCGGGAGCACCGCCAACTGCTTCATCCACGGCCCCGAGCGGCAGCTGAGCTGCTTCGGGATGCGCCCCTTCGGCGACGGCGTGGCGGGCACCGGGGGATCGATCGCCGCCCCGCAGCCCCTGCTCGGGCTGCGCGACGTGGTGTCGTTCCGCGCCAACGAGGTGGAGATCAACGCCACGTCGTTCAGCGCCGTGCGCCGCGACGGCACCGTCGCCGTCTGGGGGACGATCGGCGCCGGGGTCTTCGGCCCTCGGGTGCTCTCTCTGGGCTTCCCGCTGAACCTGGAGCTCGACTGAGCGATGCGACGCGCGACCGCACGATGGTCCTTCGCTCTGCTCGCGGCGCTGTCGGCGTCGTGCACGAGCCCGCTCCGGGGGGCGAGCGAGGAGTGCCTCTTCAACGGCGACTGCCGCGAGGGATTGCTCTGCGCGGGCCGACGGTGCCGGGTGGTGTGCCGCGACGGCCGTGACTGCGCGGGCGCCACGCGCTGCGCCAGCGCGGGCGACGGTCGGCTGGCGTGCCTCCCCCCCGACGAGCCGCCGTACTGCCGTCGGGCGAGCGAGTGCGCCGAGGCCGAGGTCTGCCAGCGCGGTCGCTGCGTCGCGGTCGGGGGCGACGCGTCGACGGACGCGCCCGCGACCGACGCCGCGGAGGTGCCGGCGGACTCGCTCAGCCTCGACGCCACGGAGCTGCCGGACGGCCCGATGGACGCAGGCCCACCCGACGCGACGGACGCTCCGGCCGCCCTCTCGGACGCCCCGACCGACCGGGTCGCCGAGGACCTCGCGGCGCCGATGGACCGCGCCGACGTCTCCTCCGACCGCGCCGACGATGCCGGGGCCGAAGACGACGCCTCCGCGCTCGGCGGGGTGGTGGAGATCTGCGCGAGCGCCGACCGCACCTGCGCGCGAGGATCGGGCGGTCAGGTGTGGTGCTGGGGCAGCAACGACATGGGCGGGCTCGCGAGGCCCGCGTCGATCCCTTCGTCCCCCCGGCCCCTCGCGGTGGAGGGCGCCGCGGGCGCGACCCTCCTCGCGTGCGGCGGCCCCGGCCCCACCGACCACGGGACCTTCGCCGGGCACAGCTGCGTGCGCCTCGCCGACGGCCGCGTCGCGTGCTGGGGGCTCAACCTCCAGGCGCAGTCCGATGCGACCGGCAGCGCGACGGTGGCCGCTCCGGTGGTGCGGGTCCTCGACGGGCCCGTGGCGGCCCTCGCGCTCGGCGGGCAGTCCACGCTGGCGATCACCAGCTCCGGCGCGCTCTGGGGCTGGGGCCTCGACGACGCGGCGGTCCTGCTCGGGGCCAACGGGCTCACCAGCGTGCAGAGGGAGCCGAGGCGCTCGGTGATCCGCGAGCCCGTGCGGATGGCCTCGATCGCCAACCACCACGCGTGCGCGCTCGGCGTGACGGGGGTGCTGTACTGCGCGGGCGACAACTCCGTGGGCGAGGTCGCGAGCTTCTCGATCGGCGACAACATCGCCGTCCCGCTCGCCATCGACGAGGCGGCGCCCTTCGCGAGGGACATCGTCTCCATCGCGACCGGCGTGGGTCAGCGGCTCACCGGCGGCTTCACCTGCGTGGCCACCCGCGACGGCGCGGTGCGGTGCCGCGGTCAGCTCGCCTTCCTGCCGGGCGGCGGCGCGACGCGCTTCACCGAGGTCGCGGCGCTGCGAGGCGCGCGGAGGCTCTACACCAACGCCTACCGCTTCCGCGGACGGGTGACCTACGTCTGCGCCCGGCGCGACGACCTCACCGTGCGCTGCCTCGACGCGCAGCGCTCCGCCGCGCCGATCGACCTGGCCCTCGACGACGCCTTCGACCTGGCCCTCGGATCCAACCACCTGTGCGTGCTGCGTTCGGACGGGACGGTGTGGTGCTCGGGCGACAACAACGTCGGGCAGCTCGGCTCGGGCGACACGGTCGGCTCCGCGGCGCTACGCCGCGTGGTGTTCTGACGATCGAGGGCGCTCAGGGCGCGGCGCCGGCGGACTCCTGCGGCCAGAGGCAGACGCCCGCGTCGAGGTCGCAGCGGAGGGCGCTGTGGAAGTCGCCGCAGTCGCGGGCCTCGCGGCACGGGTAGCGGCAGAGCCCGTCGTAGCCGCAGGCCTGCGGCGGAGGGCACTGCGAGTGGTACTGGCAGAACGCGGGGTGGTCCGTCTCCACGCACACGCTACGCCCGCCCTGGGCGAGCGCGGCGCACTTCCACCCGGCGGGGCAGTCGCGCGCGTCGCGGCAGATCGCCCGGCAGCGGCGCGCGGCGCAGAGCAGTCCGTCGACGCAGTCGTCGTTGTAGAGGCACTCCTCGCCGAGCGGCCGGGCGGGGGCGGTGCAGCCCGCGAGCGAGAGGGCGACCGCCGCGCGGAGCAGCGCGCCCCGGAGGGGGCTCTCTCGATGGGGTCGATGGGCAGTGGCCACGTCGGAACGCTCCTTCCCGTGCGGTCGTCAGAAGCGACCCGACACGCCCGCCCCGCCGGGCGAGAGGCCGAGGTACCAGGTGGGCGCCCGCTCGAAGCGATCGCCGGGCGGCGCGTTGACGAGCAGCACGAGCCCGGTGATGGCGCCGACGAGCCCGACGCCCGTGAGCACGCCGCTGACCACGGCCGCGGTGAGCTCTCCGTCGAGGCGGGCGTCGATGGCTCTGTTGTCGTCGAAGGCCGCGCGGGAGCGCTCCGGGGTGCAGCTCACGGTGCTGCTCTCGCACTGGCGGATCACGACGAGGTTGGCGTCGCGGGCGTTGACGGAGTTCGTGTACTGCGGCACCGCGAGGCCGAGCCAGATGGCCCCGCCGATCGCGACCGGGGCGCCGATGCCCAGGGCGAGCCAGCCCGCGGTGCGCATCCGTCGCGAGCGGCCTTCGACCTCCGCGCGGTGCGCGGGCGTGGGCTCGAGCCGCAGGTCGAGGCGGGTGGGCCGCCCCGCCGGAAGGTCGACCGCGCGCACCACCGGGAGAAACTCCTCGCGCTCGACCCTCAGCGTGTGTCGCCCGGGCGGAACCGCCGCGCTCCCGTCCATCGGCACCCGGCGCCCGTCGAGGGTCGCGTGCGCGCCGGGCTCGCTCGCCCTCAGCACCAGGTGCGCCCCCTCGGACTCCGGCACCGGCTCGGCCCAGCGCAGCGTCGCCGCCACGCGAGCGCCCACGCCCGAGGCCTCGACCTCCGCGCGGAAGCTCTCGTAGCCCGGGTGCGCGACCTCGACCAGGTGCCGCCCCTCGGTGACGCTGAGCGGGCTCTCCACCGGGGTGCGCGCGACCTCCTGGCCGTCCACGCGCACCGCCGCGCCCGAGAGCTCGCAGGCCACCTGGATGGTCGACCGGGTGCGAGGGAGCGTCGCTGCGACGGCGGCGCGCTGCCCTCCCACGACCTCCACCTCCGCGCGGAAGGCCTCGCGCCCTGGGGCCGTGACCACCACGCGCCGGCGTCCGACGGAGACGGGGATGCCGTCTCGCCACTCGCGCCTCGCGACGCCGTCGACCTCCACCGTCGCGTCGGGGACGTCCGCGGTGAGGGCGATGGTGCCGATGCGCGCGTTCAGCCGGGCGAGGGCGGCGACGATCTCGGCGCGGTGGCGCGCCACGGCCGAGGGCGGCGCGAGGCGCTGGTATCGCTCGATGAGTTCGCGGGCCTCGACGTACTCGTTGAGGTTCTCGTGGGTGGCCGCGAGGTTGAAGAGCACCTCGGGGTTCTGCGAGGCGTCGTAGGCCGCGCGAAACTCCGCCAGCGCGCCCCGAAGATCCCCCTCGCCGGAGAGGTGCACGCCGCGGTCGAAGTGCTCGCTCGCGGAGACGCTCTGCGCTCCCGCGATCGCAGGGGCGAGGGCGAGGGCGAGCACCGCGACGACGCTGCAGGATCGGAGGTGAAACGTCACGATGGCAGGGACTCCGTCCACGAAGGAGAGGGAAGGGGCAGTCGAACTGCGGGGCGCGACTGTACCCGATGCGCCGCGCCCGCGTCCTGCCTGCCGCGCCCCCTCTCGGGGCCCCGATGGCTCTCCTGCTGAACCGTCGCTCACCAGCAGGCGCAGCAGCGCGATGGGTCGGTGCTGCCGGGGGTGGCGCACCAGCCTCCCGCGGCGCCCGCGGAGACGCAGGCCGCGTGGCAGTCGGCGGCTGCTCCGATGCAGCGCTCGCAGCCCTCCGGAGCGCAGGCGCAGCAGCGCGATGGGTCGGTGCTGCCGGGCATGCCGCACGCGCCGCCGGTGGCGCCGAGGGCCGACTGGCAGGCCGCCGCGCACGAGAGGCCCGCGCCCACGCAGGCGGTGCAGCCGGAGCCCGCGGGGGCGGGCGCACCCTCGGGGTAGGCGACGGCGATGCGGTTGCGGTTCCAGCTCACGACGGAGGCGCCGCCGAACCAGATGGCGCTCGGGGCGCCGTCGAGCAGTTGGAGGTGCGGCGTGACCTGGCCGAAGCGATCGGTGGAAGCGCCGCTCAGTCCGAAGAGCCGGCCGCGGTCGACCCAGCAGAGGCCGTCCGGGCTGGTCGACCAGAGGGTTCCGGTGCCGCTCTCCCGGAGCATCACCCAGACGCCGTGGACGCGCTGCACGTCGACCGCGCCCGCGTCGAGCACGAGGGGGTTGCGAGGGTGTCGGGTGAAGGTGCGCCCGTCGGTGCTGGTGGCGAGGCCCACGTGGCGTCGGCCGCGGGAGGTGCCGTCGTAGAACATCCACCACGTCGAGCCGTCGAAGTGCACGCTGGGGCGGCCGACCTTCTCGTCGTCCCAGGCGCCCGCGGGGCCGGGGCCGAGCACCTCGCCGACGCGCGCGAAGCCCGTGAGGCTGTCGGACCGGGCGAGCCAGATGCGGTCGTTCTCGGCGGTCGGCGCGTCGGTGTAGAACATCGACCAGCGCCCGTCGGCGCGCACCACGCTGGGGTCGTTGACGTGGTTGGAGGTCCCGCGGTCGAGCACCGGGCGGGGCGCGGCGTCGGAGGGCCACTTGCGCCACGTCGCTCCGTCGCGCGAGGTGGCGACGTAGATGCGGTCGTGGCCGTCGCCGCCCTGCGCTCCGTAGAACATCGCCCACCCCCCGTCGATGCGCTGCAGGTCGGGCGCGTAGACGTTGTCCTCACCCTGCAGCGGATCGGTCGCCGTCGCGACGAGCATCGGGCTGGCCGAGGCGACGCTCCATCGGGCGGGCCACCCCGGAGGGAGCCGATCGCAGCCCGCGTCGACGGTGGGAGGGATGTCGACAACGGGGATGTCGACAACGGGGATGTCGACAACGGGGACATCGATGGGAGAGGGGACATCGATGGGAGCGGGGACATCGATGGGAGCGGGGACATCGATGGGAGCGGGGACATCGATGGGAGCGGGGACATCGATGGGAGAGGGGACATCGATGGGAGCGGGGATGTCGCGCACGGACGCATCGACGAGGAGGACATCCTCCGGGGAGTCCTTGGCGGGGACGTCGATGGTCACGGTGTCATCGGCCTCGGGCGCGTCGACGGCCACGCTCTGCTTCGCGCAGCCAGCGATCAAGAGTGAGGCGAGGGTCCAGCGGGTGAGGGACGGCATCGGGGGAGCCGCATCGTGGGCACAGGTGACGGTCGTGGCGCAACCGACCGCCGCCGGTCGGCGGGCTCTCTCGTCAGGGGAGTCGATGCGTCGACAGGAAGGCCCACGCGTCGGACGCGAAGGTCGACGGCAGCACGTGGCCGTCGCCGTCGCGCAGCACGACCAGGCTCGTGGCGCTCGCTGCGCGCATCCGATCGGAGAGCGCGCAGGTGTACTGCACCGAGACCATCGGGTCGGCGGTTCCGTGGGCCAGGTAGGCCGGCGGAATGCGCCCGCTCGTCGGCACCGGCCCCGGCTTGTCAGGACCGCTGCAGCTGCACCACCCAGGCTGCGTGCGCAGCGCGTCGCAGGTCGTCCCACGTCCCTGGAAATGGCACGACTGCGTGGTGGCGCACTGCACCAGCCCCCCGGAGCTCGACCCGTAGCCGGCGATGCGCGACGGGAGCTGCGTCGCCACGAGCTGCGCGAAGAAGGCTCCGTTGGAGTGACCGATCGAGTAGATGCGGCGCGGGTCGACGCCGAATCGACGCTGCGCCTCGACCATGATCGCCCGCACCAGCAGCAGGTCGACGTTGTGGTTCGGATCGACGTCCGGCCAGGTCTGCCAGTAGCCCGTCTCGCTCGGGTGGTCCCAGTCGCCTCCGGACATCCACTGCGAGTCGGGCGCGATCACCACGACGCCGTGGTTGTTGGCCATGGCCTGCGCCCCGGACTCGTCGAAGACCTGGTTGCCATCGCCGCTGGTCCCGTGAAAGGCCATCACCAGCGGCGGAGCGCTGCCCCGAGAGGAGGGGAGGTACACCGTCATCGGGCGCGCGATGCCGGCCACCTGCAACGTCTGGCGAGAGCGCCCCGCGAGCACCCTGAGGCTCCCGGTGTAGCTCACGTCATCCGTCGCGCCGCTGTCGGCCGCCGTCCCCGCATCCGCAGCGCCTGCGTCCACCACGTCGGGCGCGTCGGGCGCGTCCACCACGTCGGGCGCGTCGGCCACGTCCACCGCGTCCACCACGTCGGGTGCGTCGACCACATCGGAGGCGTCGATCACGTCCGTCGCGGCGCCCGCGTCGGATGATCCGCCGGAGTCGGCGGGGCCGTCGTCGTAGACCACCGACTTCAGGTGGCCGAGCACCTGCACCGCGGTGAGGTTGCGCTGGTTGTAGCCGTAGCGGAGCCCCGTGGTGGTGAAGGCCGCCGCCGAGCCGCCGCCGACGCTGGGATAGAACCCGTCGGAGTCCATGCCCTGGTTGAGCATCGACGGGTCGTTGAGCGCGAGCCAGTAGTCCCAGAGCGGAACCTGCTGCGCCGAGGCCAGCGCGATGATGGCGTCGTTGTAGGCCGCCACGCGGGCGCCGTAGGTGGCGTTGTCGCGGCGCGGGGGAATGGTGCTCAGCACGGGGATCACCCCGGCGTTGATGGTGTCGGTGACCACCTGCGCGAGGCTCGCTCGAAACGACGCCGGGTCGGCGGAGGCCTGTAGCTCATAGGTGCCGAACATGATGAGCGCGGCCGCCGGGCGCGTGCGGCGCAGCTCGCAGCGCAGCGGGGTGTTGTAGGGAGAGGGGCAGTCTGCGGGCGCCGTGGAGTAGGGGACGAGCGAGCGCGCCGCGGTCCATCCCTGGTCGGCGGCGGCGCTGCGGAGGGAGTAGGCGTTGGCGGTGCCGCACCACGCTCCGGTGCGACTGGCCGCGAAGGTCACCGTGCGGAAGTAGTCGATCGTCGGCGCGAGCGCGGCGTACGACCCGAGGGTCTCATCACGACAGCCGAGGTCATCCATGAAGGCGCCCGTCGCCGTGAGGTCGTCGCCCACCTTGGAGAAGACCGCCGCGCGGTTGCCCGCCGACTGCCCCGCCAGGTAGATCGAGCGCAGCCGGGACTTCATCGACGCGCCGATGACGGGCAGCACCGACCGCGGGACCGTGACCCGCTGCACCGCCGTCGACTCATGCTCACTCGAGCCCTGGGAACAACCCAGTACGATGAGCGAACCCGCGAGACCCCATTGAACAACCCTGAGAGCACCTGTCATCGCAAATCCCCTTCTGCAAGCGCTGGATGCAGTTGGGAGTGAGCCTTGGGCGCTGGATACTCGAATGAAAGCTGTGGCAGATCGCCATGGGTGTGCCGGTCGTTGTGACAATTCGCCAGGGGCGTGGCGCTCTTGTCATGAGTCTCTTTTGTGAACTCCATACGAACGCCTCGGGCGACCGTGCCGCGCGCTTCGCTGATACCGTTCGGCGCATGGACGGCGCTCGCCTCTCTTGCTGCATCGCAGCCGCGTGCCTCGCGTGCGGCGCTCGCACTCCCTTGTCCCCAGGCCCTCTCGGGGGCTCCGACTCCGGGGCGTCGTCCGACGCCTCCCCGGTCGCCGTGACGCTCTCGATCCCCCTCGGGACCTACGAGGGTTGTACCTCCGCCACCGTGACCACCCGACCGAACTTCGTGGGCAGCACCGGGCGCGACGGCTCCATCACCCTCCGCCGCGAGGGCGACGGCGTCGCCGCCGCGTTCGCCTTCCCCTCGTACGCGAGCGGCAGCGTGACCTTCGTCCCGACGGCCGGAGACTCTGCCGCCCTTCGAGCGAGCCAGCGCTTCGACGTGCAGACCGCGAACGCGGGCTTCCGCGTGGTGACCGTGACCGCGACGAGCGGCGCGCTCTCCATCGTCGGAGAGACGCTGTTCCTCTCGACCCACGGGAGCGCCGGCTCGGACGACGTCCGCACCTTCTTCCACTGCCGCGTGCCCGCTGGGCTGCAACCCACGAGCATCGTCACGAGCGCTCCGCCGCCGGGGCGTCTGAGCGACGGCGTCTACCGCTCGTGCACCGCCGCATCCAGCACCGACGGGCCCGTGCGGGCTGGCGTGACCGGCGGCATCGGCTCGCTCACCGTCACCCGGAGCGCAGGGGCCCTCCGCCTGACATGGACCGATTCACTGACTCCGGGGTGGGATTGCGGCGGCCTCGACTTCGGCGACGCCCCGGTCACCGCCGCGCTGACCCCGGGGCGGGAGTGCGTCATTCAGCGGCCTTGCGGGCCGCCGCCCTCCCTCGGGCCATCGCCGTTTCCAGACACGGCAACGCTGACGAACATGCGAGGCTCGATGAGGGTGAATGGCAACGCGTTGTTCGTCGACGTCCTCGGCGACGCGACGGCGCAGGCCTGCGGCACCCACGACCTCTCGATCCTCTGCTCGAACCCATGATGCTCAGCGGGCAGTCGGTCGAGGCGAAGGGCCCAGGGTCGAGTCTGATCATCGCCCGCAGTAGCGGTAGGCCGCGCCGATGTCGGTGCGCGCGGCGACGGGCTGCAGCCCGACGTAGATGCAGCGCCCGTCGCTCGCGATGGCGTTGGGCACCACGCGGTACATCGCCGTGTCGATGCCGACCGTGAAGGGGCCCCAGGCGCCGCCGTTGCGCGAGCGGTAGATCGAGGTGCCGGTGACGATGAAGTTCTCGCCCCAGGGCGCGAGCAGGATGTTGTGCACCCACACGGCGATGGAGCTGTGGTTGAAGTCGTCGCGCTCGAGGCCGAGGTCTGCGCGCACCCAGCCCCGTGCGGCATCGCGGCGGTAGATCTTCGTGGGGTCGGCGTCGATGTTGCGCGAGAAGAGCGCGTCGCCCGACTGCGTGAAGCCCGCGCCGTAGGGATTTCCGCGCGCTCCCCACGGCGCGGTGTCCACCGGGGTGAAGGTGCGGCCGTTGTCGAAGGAGTGCTGGAAGCTCGCCGTCTCGGCGCCGACGAACATCTCGTCGCCCGGCCCGACCGCGACCGAGAACAGGAACCCATAGCGGTCGCCTGGGTGCTCGGCGTCGAAGTTGTACGCGACGGAGAAGGTGTCGCCGTGGTCGGTCGATCGCAGGAGCACGGCTGCCCAGCCGCCCGTCGCGAACACGCTGCCGTCGCGTGCCACGAGGAAGTCCGACGCGCTGCGCGTGTAGCCCGGCGCTGGGATCGTCGACGCTACCCAACTCCCGGCGGCGCGGTTGAAGCGGAAGATGCTCCCAGGCCCGCTCGCGCCGTACATCGCCCCCCAGCAGCCGAGCAGCGGCTCGCCGAGGTCGTTCACGCCGAGCGAGCTGAGGATGAGGTTGGTCAGCCCGGTGGTGGGAAGGAGGTCGAAGGTGTAGCGGCCATCGCGGAGCGTCCCGCGATAGACCCCGACCCGGGAGCGCGCGACGTAGACGGTGCCATCGGGGGCGGCGGCGAGGTAGGGCCCCCACTGCCAGAGGCCGTTGTCGAAATTGCCGATGAGCTCCCACGCTCCCGGCGCGCCGCCGTCCGCGGGGATGCCAGGGGCATCGACGGCGGTGAGGACGTCACGTACGACGCCCACGTCGGCGGCCGGGGCATCGGGCGGGGGGCGAGGGATGTCGGCAGTGGGGACGTCACGCGCGACGCCCACGTCGGCGGACGGGACGTCCATGGTCGCTTGAGAGATGTCGGCAGTGGGGACATCGGTGAGCGGTTGAGCGATGTCGGCAGTGGGGACATCGGGCGCGGGTTGCAGGACGTCGGTCGGGAGGGGGGCGACGTCCGGCGCGTCGATCAGGACCGCTGCGTCCTGGGGCCTGGTCGGGGTCGCGGGAGAACATCCACCGAGGAGCAGCGCGGCGACGACCCCCGATCTACGCCAACGCAGAGGAATGAACCGAGGGGCCATTAGGGACGCACTCCATTGCGGCAGGTGTCGCCGGATCCCCTGAAGATCCAGTGACCGGCCTGAGGTCGGTTGGTGCAACCGTCGTTCCGGTGGAAGCGTCGAGAAACCGCCGCCAGGCGGAGCGCTCGGGGTCCCTGGAGTGCGCAGAAGACAGGGCGTGGTCGGCAACTCTTTGCGGAGCGCCCGACCGCGCTCGCGCGAGCCAGGCGCGCCCCGAGGACGCGTCGACGCCGTGGGCCTCCAGGCCCGGAAATACCACCGACTCAAGCGTGCGAGTGAAGACCTCCACGCGCACCTCGCGAGGGAGCTCGCCGTGCCCGGCGAGGCGCGGATCGGCCGACGCCTCGTTCACTGGCGCGAAGAGCTCGTCGCGCACCGTCCCCGAGAGCATCGCCGGCAGTGCCGCGGCGAGGCCCGCGCCCCCGCCCCGCGCCCGCTCGGCCGAGAGGTGCGCCCAGCCGAGGCGCGCGTGGGTCACCTCGTCCCGCAGGATCTCCCGCACCGCCGAGCGCACCGCCGGGTCCGTCGCCCGCTCGTGGCTCACCGTCATCAGCGCCGCGTTGATCGACTCGGTCACCGCGCAGAAGGCCACCACCTCGTAGAGCAGCCGCTCCCGCGAGCCCGCGCCCCGAGGCCCGATCTCCCCCGCAGGCTCCGACGCCACCGCGCCGCCGCGGTGTCCGTAGCGCGCCGCGAGCCCGGCGCAGATCTCCACGTGCCGCACCTCGTCGTCCTCGGCGCGCTTCGCCATGGCCACCACCACCGCCGCCGCGTCCTCCGCTTCGAGCTGCGCCGCGAGCCGCCCGAAGCGCGACGCCGCCTCTCGCTCGGAGCGCGCCCGAAACGCCCACACCCCGGCCACGAGCCCGCGTCCTCGCTCGTCGAGGTCGCGCGGCGCGCTCACACCCACGAGAGCCACGCGAGCACCCCGGCGTCCGCCGAGGCGTCGTCCTGAGCGTCCGCGCCCACATCCGTCGGTCCCACGTCGGCGGGCCCCGCGTCGACCTGCGCCGACGCGGCATCGGGGACATCGGCCTCCACGGTCATCGCGCGGCTCGCCCCCGTGGGCGCGCCCGCACCGTCGCCGCAGCCCGCCGTCAGCACGCTCCCGCCGACCACCAGCACCTTGAACAGCTTGTCGATTCGCATCGCATCACCTCGGCTCGCCCGGGGGGGTCGCGGAGGTCGCGAGCGCCACGGGACTCAACCCACCATGCGGCCGGCGGAGCGTGTCGTGAATCGATATGTTCCATACAACATTGGATACTGGATCGATATGATGCGTCGGCGGCTTGTATTCAATCGTCTCCGCGGTGGCGCGCCGACCCGGGGCGGTGATGCACTCGCGCGCATGCTCCCGCTCATCGCGACGGTGGTCGGTCTGATCGCGGTGCTCGCGGCCTGCGTGGCGCTCCCGCCGCTGGCCTCGCGCGCGTCGCACCTCGCGCTCACGCTGCTGCTGGCGGCGCTGCCGTCGCTCTGGGCGGGCGCCGCGGCGGTGATGATCTCGCGCTCCCTCGACGCCGCCGATGCGGCGCGCCCCGACGAGTGGGTGCGCGACGACGATCCTGCGACGCTCTCGCGAATCCCGGCGGAGGGAGAGCCCGCCCCGCGCGAGCAGGAGGTCATGGTCAGCGGCGCCAGCGATCCGTCGCACTACGGCCACTGGAGCCGGTCCACCGGGACCTTCCAGAGCGGACCCGTGACCTTCACCTACACACGATCGAGGAGCGACGGCAGCAGCGAGCACAGCGAGTCGAGCCACGGCTGGACCTGCGAGTCGTCGAGCAACCCGGGCGCACACAGCGAGTACTCGCTGAAGATGCGCCGCGCGCCCGACGGGACGGCCATCGCCTTCGACTGCGTCCTGGTCGCCTGCGATGGCGGCGCCGTCGGCAACGCCCGCCCGACCTGCCGCGAGGACCTCCCCCCGCTGGTCTTCCGCTGGGTGCCCTCGGTGCCCGCGCCCCTTCGAGGATCGCTGCGCGCTGCGCTCATGGCCCTCACGGGGTCGCTGGCGCTGTGCTGGATGGCGAAGCGCTGGCTGCAGCGACCGTGGAGGGCGTCCGCCCGGGTCGAGAGCCCGCTCGTGGCGGCGGGAGCAGCGCCGTTCCGTCAGGCGCCGCTGGCGGGGGAGGAGGACCCGGAGCAGGCCGAGCTGCGGGCCTTCGATCGGGCGATGCGCGCGCGGCGCCTCGGGGTGGCGCTGGTGTTCGCGGCGGCGCTCCTCGGGTCGATGGCGGCGCTACCGGCCGTGATGCGCGGGTGAGGTCTGCGCGCGAGCCAGGAGGCTCCTGCCAGTGGTACTCCGGGGTGCCGCCGGGGCCCCGACGTGACCGCAGGGCTCGGCGCTGGAGACAACGAATCCCATGACCACGGCTTACTGGTGCGTACTCGTCGCGGGCCTCCTCCCCTACCTCGCGACCACCGTCGCGAAGGCGGGGGCGAAGTTCGACAACAACAACCCGCGTGACTGGCTGGCGAAGCAGGAGGGCTGGCGTCGCCGCGCCAACGCAGCGCAGAACAACGGCTTCGAGGCCTTTCCGTTCTTCGCGGCGGCGGTGATCGTGGCGCACCTCGCCCACGCGCCGCAGGGCCGCGTCGACACCCTCGCGCTGGTCTTCATCGCCGCGCGCGTGGCCCACTTCGCGGCCTACCTCGCCGACATCGCCCCGCTGCGCAGCCTCGTGTGGATGGCCGGCCTAGGCTGCACCATCGCGCTGTTCTTCCAGGGCACCTGAGCGCAGCCTTCGGCTCCTACCCCGATGGATGACAGGGCGCCGTTCATGCGTCGCCGCGCGCTTCACGGAGATCCAGCACTTCGCGGAGGGGGTTTCCGGGGCCCTTTGTGGGCCCGTGAGGAGGAGTCGGCGAGCCCGTCGAGGTCCGGGCTCGCCTGAGGGGGATTCAGCCTCAGCAGGCGCTGGCCGCGGCGCAGACCCGCACGCCGTCCGAGCGCCGGGCGCAGCATCCGCTGGCGCAGTCGCTGTGCTGGCTGCAGAGCGCGGCGCAGTTGCAGGCGGCTCCGACGCAGGTGCAGGCGGTCGGGTTCTGCAGCCCGGTCGTCTCGCGGCAGCAGTCCATGTCGCCCGAGCACGCGCCGCCCACGGGCGAGAAGCACGCGGCGTTGCTCGCGCAGAAGAGGGCGACGTTGCACGCGCGGGTGCCGTCGTTGAGGGGGGCGCAGCACCCGCTCACGCAGTCGCTGTTGTTGGCGCAGGCCGCGGTGCAGACGGTGCCCACGCCGGTGAGGCGCACGCATCGGGTCGTCACGCCGCGGTCGGAGCAGCAGTCCGCGTCGGCGGTGCAGGCGTCACCCACGCGAGCGAAGCAGGCCGAGACGCAGGTGCCCGACGGCGAGCAGGCCTGGCCCGAGAGGCAGGTGCCGCACGAGCCGGTGCCGCAGTTGTTGGGCCCGCAGTTGCGGCCCGCGCAGGTCGGGGTGCAGGTGGGGGTGCACGAGCCGCGGACCGAGTCGCACACGAGCCCGCCGGGGCAGCTCCCGCAGACGCCGCCGCAGCCGTCCGGACCGCACGAGCGACCGTCGCAGTTGGGGGTGCAGCACTGGCCCGTCATGGCGTTGCACGAGCCGGTGCCGCTGCACGAGCCGCAGGATCCGCCGCAGCCGTCCATGCCGCACGAGCGACCGGTGCAGTTCGGGGTGCAGGTGCTCGCGGCGCAGGTCCCCGCGGCGGTGCAGGCCTGGCCGGCCGCGCAGGCGCCGCAGCTACCGCCGCAGCCGTTGTCGCCGCAGCGCCGGGCGCCGCAGTTCGGGGTGCAGGCCACCGCGTCGTTCTGCGCGGGCGTTCCGGAGTCGACCGCCCCGGGGCACCCGGCGCAGGAGCCGTAGCCGTTTCCGAGGTCGTTGCAGGTCTGTACCCCCATCGCCCCGCCCGGACAGAGGCAGGCCTGGGTCACCCCCGGCGTACAGCCGTTGACCGTGCCGCCGCCCCCGGTGGCCGTGCCGCAACCGACCATCCCCACCACGACCGCAACCCCAAGCATCCAACCCGACAACACCCGGATCCAGGAACCCATGAAAGTCTTCTCCACTGCAGTATTTGAACGTTCTTTGCGGGAAAGTGCGCCCGCTGGGAGGCGGCACCCTAGCCGCTAACCCCGGCGCTGTCTCGCAACCGCCCCCTCCGGCAGGACCCCGGTCAGCGGAGGGCGCTCAGGCATCCGTGGCGGGGGCGAACACGTCGATCAACAGAAGTACGAGCACCGCCGCCGTGCCCACCAGCAGCAGGCCCGCAGAAGGGACCGCCAGCCACGACAGCGACTCCTTGGCGGCATCGGTGCTGCCGAGGCCCGGCGCGCGGCGCGCAGCGAGCATCCAGAACGACGAGTACCCGAGCGCGCCCAGGCCGAGCGCCAGCGCCGTGGCCCGGCGGAGCATCTCCTTCGGCCGACGCAGCGCCGCCAGCAGCACGATCATGCCGAGGGCCGAGGCCCCGATGGCGCCGCCGTGCAGGTGAGCTCGCTTGTAGTAGTTCCAGCTCTTGTCGACGACGCTCCGGATCTTCGCGGCGTCGCCGCCGTACACCGTGTCCGAGACCGCCTGGGCGCGCGCCGTGAGGTCGGCCTTCATCGGCGCCTCGAAGGCCCCGAACGCGCCTCCGAAGGCGAAGCCGAAGAGGATGGTGAGCACCGCCAGCGCCAGCCCGATGCGCCCGACGCGGAGGCCCCGATGGAAGTCGTGATGAGGTGCAGACATGCCGCGGACCCTGGGGCCGCCCCCTGGAAGCACAAGCCTCCCCGCCCGATCGCGACCGGCGGAGGGCCTCGCCCGGGCCGCAGGCGAAGGGACGGGGGCGGACTTGCCCCGGCCGGGGGGCACCGCGTAGAGAGTGCCCCACCCCGATGGCCACCGAGCGCAAGCGCATCCACTTCATCTCCCTGGGCTGCCCGAAGAACCGCGTCGACACGGAGGTGATGCTCGGCGTCGCCAACGGCGCGGGCTGCGACCTCGCGGCCTCCCCCGAGGAGGCGGAGTACATCGTCGTCAACACCTGCGGCTTCATCGGTCCGGCCAAGGAGGAGAGCGTCGACACCATCCTGGCGATGGGGCGCATGAAGGAGGAGGGCCGCTGCGAGAAGCTCGTGGTCGCCGGCTGCCTCTCGCAGCGCTACCCCGAAGAGCTCGCCAAGGAGATGCCCGAGGTCGACCACTTCCTCGGGTCGAGCGACATGCTCAAGCTGGGCGACGTGCTCGCGGGCGGCGCCGAGCGGATGCTCGTGGGCAACCCCGCCAACTACGTGCTGCGGGCGAGCGACCCGCGGGTGCTCTCCCAGGGGAGGCACAGCGCCTACCTGAAGATCGCCGAGGGGTGCAACCGCACCTGCTCGTTCTGCGCGATCCCGATGATCCGCGGCAAGCAGCGCTCGCGGGGCATCGACGACATCGTCGAGGAGGCCGCGCGCCTCGCCTCGCAGGGCGTGCTCGAGCTCAACCTGGTGTCGCAGGACACCATCGCCTACGGCCGCGACCGCGAGGAGAAGCCCAACCTCGCGGGCCTGGTGCGCCGCCTCGGCGACATCGACGGGCTGCGCTGGATCCGGCTGCACTACCTCTACCCCGAGACGCTGACCGACGAGCTGGTGGAGCTGATCGCGTCGCACCCCAAGGTGGTGAAGTACGTCGACATGCCGTTGCAGCACGCGAGCGACGCGATGCTCCGGCGGATGAAGCGCGGCCACGGCGGCGCGAGGCTCCGGCGCGTGGTGGAGACGGTGCGCACGAAGATCCCCGGGGTGACCTTCCGCACGGCCTTCATCGTGGGTCACCCCGGCGAGTCGGACGAGGACTTCACCGAGCTCGTCGACTTCGTGAAGTGGGCGGAGTTCGACCGGGTGGGGGTGTTCCGTTACTCGGACGAGGAGGGCACCGGGGCGGAGACCCAGGACGCCAAGGTGAAGCCCAAGGACAGCGCCGCGCGGCACCGCAAGCTGATGGCCGTGCAGCGCCCCATCGCCCGCAAGCGCAACCGGGCCCTGGTCGGGACGCGCGTCGAGGTGCTGGTCGACGGCGCCAGCGAGGAGCACGAGTTCGTGCTGCAGGGCCGCCACGCGGGGCAGGCGCCGGACATCGACGGCGTGGTGTACCTGTCGGGCGCCGAGGTGAGCGCCGGGTCGATGGTGATGGCGGACATCTCGCAGAGCGCCGACTACGACCTCGTGGGCGAGGTGGTGATGGACGAAGACGCCCTGATGCCGGTGAAGCCCAGGGCGAAGAAGCGGGTCTCGCTGAGGGTCACCGCGGACTGAGCCCGTCGGCTTGACGGCGCCCCGCGCCCGATGATCGCCTGCGCGAACCAATGAGGGCGCTGATGCGATCGCAGACGCTTCGAGCCTGGATCGTCGGCGCGCTCGCCGTCGCCAGCCTTTCGTTCTCCCCGCCGGCCTCGGCGCAGATCGGCCTGGGCTTCGGCGGGGGCCCGCCCTCCGCCGACGTGGCGGGCCTGGTGGTGGGAGGCCTCGAGGGCGTCTCCGTCGAGCGGGCGGAGACGGTGCTCGACCTGCGGGAGGTGCACCTGCGCCACGTGGTGCCCTGCGAGACGACCTACACGCTGGTGAACCCTGGTCCCTCCCGCGACCTGGAGGTCCTCGCGACCAGCGGGGTCAGGACCGACAACGACCCGGTCGCCGAGCTCGACGGCGTCGCGCTCCCGACCTGCGCGCCGGCCTACTTCCCCCGAGGGTTCACGTGGCCGAGGCGCAGGGACTTCCCGACTCCTCCGGGCACTGGCCCCGTGGCCTATGTGCAACATCAGGACGCGGCGTGCGCGCTACGCTTCTCGCTGCCGCCCGGCTCCCACAGGCTACGCATCCGCCAGCGCACCGCGATGCAGGCCATCGAGAGCGTCGACCACACCCTCGGCGACTACCAGCTCCTCTTCGGCCTCGAGCCCGCGCGCCGATGGACCGGGCTCCGCGAGCTGTCGTTCCGCGTCCTCGTCCGCAGAGGATGGCCCGCGGCCTCGGCGCCCTCCATCGCTCGCGGCGGCGACGGGCTCTCCGCCCGGTGGTCCACCGTCCCGGCGGACTCCATCGCGCTCTCGGTGCGCACGCCCCGGCCCTCGCTGCGGCTCGCTCGCTCCTTCCCCTGGGCGCTTCTCTTCGCGGGCCTCGCGGCGGTGATCGCGGGCGCCGTCGCGCTCGGTCGTCGCCTGTCCCTCTCCGGTCGCCGGTGGCGCCTCGCGCTGCTCGCGCTGCCGGTCGCCCTCGTCCTTCCCGGCGCGGGCTACAAGCTCGGCGACAGGCTCGCGACCGCGCTCATCACCCACCAGCTCGGCTTCGCGCCGCGCTTCGACATCCTCTCCACCTTCGGCGACGTCCTGGCGATGGGATTCGGCGGAGTCGTGGGCGCGGTGGCCTTCCTGCTGGCCTCCTTCGCGGCGCACCGCCGGCGCTGAAGCGGCGCACCGGCTCTGGGGCGATCGTCGTCGCCCGATCGCTCTGGTTGACTGGCCGGTCGCGCTTGACTAGAAAACCTCGCGCCCGCGCCCTACAAGCACCAGCGCGACTGTAGAACTGCGCGACTTCAGATCTGCGCGACGGAGAAACGATGGCCACGTACATCACGACGGACTGCATCAACTGCGGCGCCTGCGAGCCCGAGTGTCCCAACGACGCGATCAGCGAGGGCGATGAGATCTATGTGATCGACCCCGAGCTGTGCACCGAGTGCGTCGGCTTCTACGACCACGAGGCCTGCCAGGCGGTGTGTCCCGTGGAGTGCTGCCTCCCCGACCCGAAGCACCCCGAGAACGAAAACGCCCTCATCGCGCGCGCGCTCCAGCTCCACCCCGACGACGGGGCGCTGAAGACCAAGACCGCCGCGAACAACTACCCCTCCCGCTTCCGCAAGTGACCTGGCGTCGCCGCGCCGCCCTGGCGGCCTTCGGGCTGACCGCGGGCTGCGCGACCGCATCCCCCATCCTCGCTCCGGCACGGGTGCTCCCCGCGGAGAAGGTCGAGCTCGACCTGGGCACCGCCCTGGTCGCGCCGGTCGGCACCGGAACCCTCGACGAGGCCCGGCAGCGCACGGCCTCCAACGAGCAGATCATCCGCTCGGCGGTGGCCTACGCCATGACCCCGCCCGGGGTGGTGCCCTACTTCAGCGGGCGCGCGGGCCTCGGCCACGGCGCCGAGGGGAGCCTCGCCCTCATCGGGCGCACGGTGCGCATCGGCGCCCGGCGCGAGCTCGTCCGGGACGGCGACTTCACCCTGAGCGCGGGCCTCGCGGGGCGCTTCGCCTTCATCGCGGGCGCGCTCGACGGGCTGATGCCCGACTTCGTCGTGCAGCGATCGAGCGTCTACGGGGGAGAGCTCTCGCTGGTCGCGGGCATCACCCGCTCCCGCATCTACGACGTCTGGCTGGGGCTCCGCGGGGGCTACCAGCACAGCGACGCGACGGTGCAGGCCACGGCGATCCAGCCGCTCTCCTTCGAGGTCGGGGCGCACCGGCTGGAGGCCGCGGCGGCCTTCGGGCTGCGCGTGGGCTTCGGCCGCCTGTCGGCCGCGGTCGAGCTCGACCTGCGCATGGCCTGGTCGGTGGGGGGCAGGGCGGGAGAGTCGGTCGACGCGCTGACGTGGGCGCTGGTCCCGGCGGGGGCGATTTCCTGGCGGTTGTAGGTCAGCCGCGGGCGGCGGCGACGATGCGCTCGAGGCGCACGAGCGCGGTGTGCAGCACCGACTCCTCGGGGCCGAAGGAGAAGCGCACGTGGTCGCGGAAGCGCGACGAGCGGCCGATGCGGCGCTTGCCGGGGTTCACGTCGAAGAACTCCCCGGGGACGGTGATGATCTTCTCGGCGAGCGCGGCGCGGAAGAAGCCCATGCCGGTGTTGAGCGGCGCCGGGAGGCTGGCCACGGAGCCCCAGACGTAGAAGCCGCCTTCGGGATCGCTGTCGACGGTGACGCCGAGGGCGCGCAGCCCGTCGAGCAGGAGCTGGCGCTTGCGGCCGAAGGCGCGGGAGATGGCCGCGGTCTCGGCGCGCGCGTGCTCGGGGGTCACGATGGCGCACGCCGCCCGTTGCATGGGCTTCGAGCCGCCCCCGTCGAGGAAGGACCCCGCGCTCGCGACGGCCTCGATGATGGCGCGCGGCGCGACGGTCCAGGTGATGCGCCAGCCCGGGTAGCGCCAGTTCTTGGTGAGGCCGTCGAAGAGGACCACCGGGTCGCGGTCGACGTCCTCGACGTAGCGCGCGGCGCTCTCCATCGGGGCGGGCTCGTCGGGGCGGTTCCAGATGTAGTGGGAGTAGAACTCGTCGACGAGCATGGCGCAGTCGTTCTCGCGGCAGATCGAGACCCAGCGAGAGAGGTCGTCGCCGCCGACGAGCTTGCCCGTCGGGTTGCACGGGTTGCTGAGCAGGAGCGCGCCGAGGCCCCGGCCGACGATCTCGCGCTCCAGCGCCTCCGGGGGAAACGCGTAGCCCTTCTCCCCCTCCAGCAAGATCGGGATGGGCGAGAACAGCCGGAACACGTCCAGCAGCTCCTCGTACGCGGTGTAGTCCGGCAGGAAGTGCCCGAGGTTGATGCGCCCGAGGGCCGCCGCGGCGCGCAGCAGCGACACCCTTCCCCCGCCGGAGATGGAGACGTTCTCCGCGGTGTACTTCGAGGGCATCCCCTTGCGGTAGAGCTCGTTGTACATGCCCGCGACCGCCTCACGGAGCTCCCAGAGGCCGGGCACCGGGGCGTACTCCTGGTCGTCGAGCGCGATGGGCAGCGACTCGATGCGCGGGGGCGCTCCGGGCAGCGGACCGGTCTCGGGCTGACCCTGGCCGAGGTTGCACCACCCTTCGGCGCCGAAGCGGAAGCCGAGCTTCTGGGCCTCGGTGGTCACATAGATCACCCCGGTGCGGGGCACGGCTCGAAAGGCGCTGAAGGTGTGCTCGCTCACGGGCCCACCATGCCTCAGGTGAACCGGGCGACGCCAGCCGTGGCGCAGCTCGACTGGCGCCTGTGGATTGACGCCACGGAGAACGTCCGCCTAGGGTCAGGGCCGAGCGATGCACTCTTGGTGAAATCACGACGCTCGCACATGCCGCTGGAGACCGCCGATCGACTCCGCGTGACGGAGCCGAACCTCCCGCTCATCCGCACCCCCGTCCCTCCGCCGCCCCCTCGGCTGGGATCGCTGGTCATCGTGCACTCCAACGACCTGCGCGAGGTCTGCCGTCGCTACGAGCTCGACCCGCTCGTGGGGCGCTACACCATCGGGCGCGCCGAGGGCTGCGCGGTGCTGCTCGACCACCCGCGGGTCTCCCGAGCGCACGCCCACCTGGAGTTTCGCGAGGGCGAGTGGTGGCTGGTCGACGACGGCAGCACCAACGGCACCGTGGTCAACGACGTGCCCGCGGAGGTGCGGCGGCTGTCGAGCGGCGACTGCATCCAGATCGTCGGGACGGTGTTCAAGTACATCGCCGGGAGCGACATCGAGGGGCAGTACTTCGCCACCATCCGCACGGCGATGATCACCGACGGGCTCACCCGCGCGCTCACCCACGCGGCCTTCCGCGAGCGGCTCGACAGCGAGTTCCGCCGGTCGCGGCGCTACCGCCGCCCGCTCTCCCTGGTGCTCATCGACCTCGACTACTTCAAGCAGGTCAACGACAGCCACGGGCACCTCACCGGCGACACGGTGCTGCGCGACTTCGCGGGGATGATCCTCTCCCGGGTGCGCCGCGAGGAGTCGCTGGGGCGCCTCGGGGGCGAGGAGTTCGCCATCCTGCTGCCGGAGACCGAGCTCGCGGGCGCCAAGGTGCTCGCGCGCGACCTGCAAGACCGGGTGCGCGCCGCGCGCTGGGAGGCCTCCGGGGCCACGGTGCAGATCACGGCCTCCTTCGGGGTGGTCTCGCTCACCGCCACGATGACCGCGCCGGAGGCCCTTCTCGAGCGGGCGGACGCGCTGCTCTACGCGGCCAAGGGCGCGGGCCGCAACCGCATGGTGGCCGACGAGCCCGACGCCTCCGAGGGCTGAGAGGGTTTTAACCCTCGACCGGGATCGCCACCCGGAAGAGCGTCCCCGTGGGTGTGACGGAGTGCACCGTGACGTCGCCGCCGTGCGCCCGCGCGATGTGCTTCACCAGCGAGAGCCCGATGCCCGTCCCCCGCGGACCGCCGGAGCGCACCGCGCGCCCGCGGTAGAAGCGCTCGAAGATCTTCCGGGCGTCCTCCGGGTCGATGCCGGGCCCGCGGTCCTGCACCTCGACGATGGCCCTGGCGCCCTCCTGCCGCGCGCGCACCACCACCGTGTCGGTGTCCCCGGCGTACTTGAACGCGTTGTCGAGGAGGTTGAACAGCAGCACCTGCATCGCCCGCGGGTCGAGGCGCACCGGCGCGATGCCGTCGGCGATCTCCGTCACCAGCGCGGGCCGCTCGTGGTGCGTGCGGAAGCGAAACGCCTCCACGTCGCGCAGCACCGTCGCCCCGAGGTCCGCGGAGGAGAACTCGTAGGCGGCCCGGCCCTGCTCCAGCCGCGCGAAATCCAGCACGTTCTCGATGAGCGCGCTCAGCCGCTCGCTCTCTCGCACGATGATCTCGAGGTACTGCGCCCGCTTCTCCGGCGTCGGCGCCCGCTCCTTGGCGAGCATCTCGCCGAACATCCGGATGAGCGACAGCGGGGTCTTCAGCTCGTGCGACACGGTGGCGATGAAGTCGCTCTTGAGCGTGTTGAGCTGCTCCTCCTGCCGCGCCGCGAAGAGCAGAAACGACACGCCCGCCAGGATCACCAGCAGCGACGCGCCCACGTAGGACCCCTCGACCACGCCGCGGCGTCGGGCGCTCGCCTCCAGCTCCGGCGCCTGCCTCGGGGCGATCGCGAGGCGCCACTTGTAGAGCGTCGTGGGAAACCTCGTCGACACCAGGAACTCCCCCGCCGCGGTGAGCGAGCGCCCGATCACGATGCGGTTGTTCTCGTCGGTGATGTTGAAGCGCCCGCGCGCGAGCGGGTCGTCGAAGAGCTTGGGCAGCAGCTCGTGGCGGATGTAGTCGAGGTCGGCCTCGAGCACGACGTAGTAGCGCCGCCCGGCGGTCTCGCGCGTGCTGTAGGAGAGCAGCACGCTGCGCCCGTCGATGGCGCCGTGCCAGTGGCGGTGCGCGCCCGCGGGCTCGGTGGCGAGGTGCATCTCCGCCAGCAGCCGGCCGGTGACCCAGCCCACGAGCTCCGAGCGGTCGTCGTCCTCACGGTGCGCCACGACCCGCAGCGGGCGCATCGCCTCGTCGAGCACGAGCACCGAGCGCACCGTCGGGGAGATGCGCTCCGCGAGGTCGGGCCAGCGCTGCGCCAGCGTGTCGAGGTCGTCGGGGTTGACCAGGTGCAGCACCGCGTTGTCGCCGGCGATCACCGTGGCCTCGACGCGGTCGATCTTCTCGCGCACGAGCAGCACGGTGCTCTCGATGACCGAGCGCTCGCCCAGCGCCGCGAGCGCCGACGAGGTGCGCCACGACCACCACGCCAGGAAGCCCGACGCCACCACCACCGCCGCCAGCAGGACGGCCCGCAGCAGTACCCTCGCTCGGACCGTCAGCACGGCGGCGATCCTATACCCCCGCGCGCTCTTGCGCCCGCGCCCCGCTTGGGGTTGTAGTCCCCGGCAAGCGCCCGGGTGGTCCGTGCTGTCCTCTTCTTACGCTCCGGGTAAAGGTGCTCCGGTCATGGTGAAGCTTCGTCGTTCGTGGTGGGTCCTCGCGCTGCTCGGCGCGCTCGCGCCAGCCTGCAAGAGCAAGCAGCCGGTCAACGGCCAGTGCGTCTTCAACTCCGACTGCGACGAGACCCAGAGCCTCATCTGCGCGGGCCGCTACTGCCGCCAGCAGTGCAACCTCGCGGCCCCGGTGGCCACCCGCAGCCGCGACTGCCCCGCCAACACCCTCTGCCAGCCCGCCGCGCAGCTCAACAACATCGGCGCCTGCCTCCCCATCGGCGACAACGGCTACTGCGTCTACCACTCGGAGTGCTCGCCCCCCTTCGTCTGCAACATCGACGGCCGCTGCTCGTCGCAGTGCCGCGAGGCCCGCGACTGCATCGCCATCTCCCTCGACCCCGCCGCCGTGTGCCTCGTCACCGACGACGTGGGCACCTGCTCGTTCCGCGACGGCGGCGCGCGCCCGATGCCCGCCGACCAGGACTCCGGCTCGACCGCGGACTCGGGCTCGACCGCGGACTCCGGCACGGCCACCGACGCCGCATCGACCATCGACGCCTCGCTCTGACCCCCGTCGACCCGCCGGCGGGCGGTTGCTCGCGACACGACCGCGCCGGTTCCGCTACGCTCCCTCCCCGATGATGCCTTCCAACGCCGCGCACGAACGTCCGCTCGGTGTCTCGCCGGGCGACGTCATCGGCGGCCGCTACGAGATCATCCGGGTGCTCGGGGTCGGAGGTACCGGGGCGGTCTTCGAGGCGCGGCACCGCACCATCCAGCGCACCGTCGCGGTGAAGCTCCTGCTGCCCGAGATCGCGCTCTCCAACCCGGCGGTGCCGCAGCGCTTCCTCCAGGAGGCCCGCACCTCCAACGAGGTGCGCCACAAGAACATCGTGGAGGTGCTCGACTTCGGCAACGACCAGGGGCGGCTCTTCATGGTGATGGAGTTCCTCGAGGGGGAGAACCTCGGGGCGCTCATCAAGCGCGAGGCGCCGCTCAGCCCCGGGGTGATCATCCGTCTGCTCGACCCCATCATGTCCGCGCTCGCCCTCGCGCACAGCCGCGGCATCGTGCACCGCGACGTCAAGCCGCAGAACATCTTCCTCTCGCGCACCCCGGGCGACGACGACATCACCCCGAAGCTCATCGACTTCGGCATCGCCAAGCGCATCGTCACCGACGACGTGGGCCTCACCGCCACGGGGATGATCCTCGGCACCCCGGCGTACATGCCTCCGGAGCAGGCCACCGGCGGCTCGAAGGGCGTCACCCCCGCGGCCGACCAGTACGCCCTCGGGGCCATCCTCTACGAGGCCCTCACCGGCTCGGTGCCCCACCAGGCCGACTCGTACCCCGCGATGCTGGTGGCCATCGTCACCGGCCCCGCCCCGGACATCCGCCACCTTCGGCCCGACCTCGACCCGGCGCTCGCCGCGGTCATCATGCGCGCCCTCGCGTACGAGCCCTCGCATCGCTTCTCGTCGCTCTACGAGATGCGCGACGCGCTCGCGCCCTTCCGCGACGACCACGCCCGCGGCCCCGTCTCCCGCCCCGGGGCGCCCGCCTCGGTGCTCCACCAGCAGACCCGCCCCGACGGCACGCCGGGGCCCGACGAGGCCCGCCGCGCCGCGCTCGCCCGCTCCCCCGGCGCGCTCCCGCCGATGGTGATCTCCCCCACCGAGCCCCCGAGGGCGCAGCCCGGCGGAAGGGCCCTCCCGTGGATCGCCGGGGTCATCGGCGTGGTCGCGCTCGGGATGATGCTCCTGGCGGGCTCCCTCGCCGCCAGCCGACGGGCCCGGCTCTCGGCTCCGCCGCCCGCGCCGGTGGCCGCCCCGAGGGCGCCGGGCGCCAGCGTCGATGGGGACAACGTCACCTTCCGCATCGACGTCGACCCTCCGACCGCCACCATCGCCCTCGACGGCACCGTCGTCGGCCAGGGTCACGCAGAGCTCCTCCGCCCTCGCGACGGCCGGCGCTACCAGCTCCGGCTGAGCGCCCCGGGGCACGCCAACGTGAGCGACGTCCTCGTGGCCGGCGCCGACGCCCGCATCTCCCGCGTGCTCGCCCCGCTCGTCGCCCCCGCCGCCCCCGCCGTCCCCGCCGCCCCGGCGGTGCTGATCCGCACCGCGCCGCCGGCTGCGCCCACGCCCTTCCCCTCGGTGACCCCGACCCCTGCGCGCCCGCACGATCGTCGGCACCCGATGATCGACCGCAACAACCCTTTCGAGTAGATCGGGCCCCAACCCTTCCCATGCGACTGCACCGAACCGCCCTCGCCCTCTGCCTCGCCCTCGGCCCGGCCACCGCGCTCGCGCAGCAGCCGCCGCCCCCTCCGGCCGCCATCGCCGAGGCCCGGGAGCGCTACCAGCGCGGCATCGACCTCTTCGAGGAGCGCAACTACGACGCCGCGATGGCGGAGTTTCAGCGCGCCTACGAGCTCACGCACAACCCCGCGGTGCTCTTCAACATCAGCGCGACGCACGAGCTCACGGGGCACTTCGTCGAGGCCCTCGACGCCATGCTCGACTACGAGCGCCGCGCCCCCGCCGCCGCCGTGCAGCAGCGCCGGGCCGACGTCGACGCCGCCCTCGGCCGGCTGCGCTCCCGCATCGGCACCATCGTGATCCGCTTCGAGGCCGCGGGGCTCGACGTGCGCGTCGACGGCCTGCAGCGCCCGCGCTCGTCGGGCAACATCGAGCTGCGCGTCGCGGCCGGCCGCCACCGGGTGTCGCTCTCCGCGCCGCACTACCAGTCCCGCGAGGCGGAGTTCGACGTCGCCGGCGGGAGCACCATCGTCGTCTCCGAGCCGCTCACGCCCGAGCGCGCCTTCATGGCCGTGGAGTGCAACGTCCACGGCGCCGAGGTGCTCGTCGACGGCCATCCCCTCGCGACCACGCCCGTCACCTCGCCGCTGCCGGTGCCCGAGGGCAGCCACCACGTGGTGGTGCGTCGCGCCGGGTACACCACCTACGAGACCGACGTGAACTCCGTCGGCGCCGGCGCCCGGGTGCGCGCCGACCTCGCGTGGGCCGACCCGATGCCGCGGGACGTGGGCGCCCGGGTGACGGTGCAGGCCAACGAGCCCGACATCGTCGCGATGATCGACGGCCGGCGCGTCGCCAGCGACGGCACCGCGCTGGTGCCTCCGGGCCGCCACACGCTGCGCGTCGAGCGCGCGGACTTCCTGCCCGACGAGCGCGAGGTCGACCTCGCCCCGGGGCGCGACAACGCCCTCTCGGTCTTCCTGCTCCCGACGCCCGCTTACCGGCAGTCGTATTCGTCGAGCCGCCGCCGGGCGCTCATCGCGGGCGGCGTGGTGCTCGGCGTGGGCGTCGCGGTGCTGGGCGGAGGCGCCGCGCTCTTCTTCCTCAACGAGGGCACCCTGAGCGACGCGATCGCCAGCCGAGACGCCAACCAGTCCGAGCTCACGGCCTGCGCGCGCATGGCGGTGTGCGCGAGCACTCGCAGCCCCGTGCAGGTCGAGCAGGCGCGCAACGACGCGAGCGTCGACGTGGACAACGCCACCACGCTTCGCTGGGCCTCGGTGGGCATCATGGGCGCGGGGCTCATCACGTCCATCGTGGGCACGGTGCTGCTCGCGGGCGCCCCGTCGGGCTCGCGCTTCGAGCGCCAGGCCGCGCTGGTTCCGCGCGTGGGCTTCACCGCGCGCAACCTCCAGCTTGCCTGGAGCTTCTAGGAGTAGACGGGTGAGGGAACCCCCGCGGCGGCGGCGGGGGGCCCCTCAGGCCTCAGCGGGCGGAGATCTCGAGCACGCGGTCTCCGACCGAGTCGACGACGTAGATGCGGCCCTCGGCGTCGAGGGTGAGGCCCTGGAGGCCGCCCGTGCGCACGGTGGCCGAGAGGTCGAGCCAGTCGATGACCTGGCCGTCGAGGCTGATGGCGTAGATGCGAGAGGTCGCGTTGTCGGTCACGTAGAGTCGGCCGCCGGCGAGGGCGAGGCCCGACGGGGCCATCATGCCCACGGTGGCGCCGTCGAGGAGCGTCGTCGTGCTGGCGCCCATCATGCGGCGCTGCGACGAGCCGTCGTAGTTGGGGCTGATGGAGGTGGTGCTGCGCGCGGTCGACGGGTCGAGCACGGCGATGCGGTGGTTGCCGGGGTCGGCGAGGTAGACGCGGTTGGCGTCGCGGTCGAACTCGACGTGGCCGGAGACGCCCTCGACGTAGCTGATCTCGCCTTCGGCGAAGCGCTGCACCACCGCGCCCGAGTGGTCGACGCCGCCCGGCTCGTGCGGCATGCGGAAGTCGTAGCGGGTGAGCGAGTGGTGGTAGCCGTCGACGACCCAGTAGATGTTGTCGGACTCCCACGCGATGCCCTGGGCGTTGGGGCTGTTGTGGAGCATGTCGATGTGCGAGGCGTGCCCGCCGTCGAAGTCGTCGTAGGCCGAGAGCCAGAGGCTCGGGCCCATGAAGTCGGCGGGTGAGCCGCGCGGCGGAGGGCCCTGCGTGGGCTCGTCTTCCTCGTGGGCGGTCGCGAGCATGCCCGGGGCCCCGAAGGCGAGGCTCGAGACGTGGGGCATGAAGTGCGTGTGCTGAGGACCGGCGCGGTTGTCGAAGTCCTGGTCGGCCGCGCCGGCGTTGCGGAGGATGGTCATGGAGCTGTCGCCGAAGTTGGCGACCCACAGCTCGCGAGGCGCCTCGGGGTTGAAGGCGACGTCGCGCGGCGTGGCGAGGGTGTGCTCGCCGGTGGCGATGACCCGCACCTGCACGGCGTCCTCGCGGTGCGTGCCCCGGCCGAGCACCGGGAGCCCCATGGGGCCGGCGTCGACGGCGGCGGAGACGTCTGCGGTGACCGACGCGTCACCCGCCACGGCGGGGGTCGTCGCGGGGTCGCTGCAGGCCGCGGTGAGGCCTCCCACCAAGGCAAGCGTCCACGTGAAATGTGAAGAACGGCGCATCCAGTACATCTCCTCTGAGGGGAACTTGATTTAGACCAAGTCCGCAAACCGAGCAAAGAGCGGCGGCGCCGCCACATCCGCGCGCTCCTCGACGGTCGAGCTGGACCTCGCGGCCTGCGATCAGAGCAGGACGTCGTCGTCGACCGCGGCGTCGACGGGCTCGACCTGCGCGTCGCTCGCGTCCTGCGCGATGCCCGCGTCGGTCGCGACCGGCCGAGGCACGGCCGTCGCCGGGATGCGATCGCAGACGGTCATGCCCGCGTCGTGCGCGCCCTCGTAGCAGAGCACGAACTCCGGAGCAGGGGTCCGCACGCCGTCGCCGCCGAGGTAGAACACCGTCGCCATGCGCGAGCGCTGCAGCAGGTCGCCCTTGAGCCCCACGCGATCGCTCCGGGCGAGGACGTCTTCGGAGACGGCCTGCGCGGCGAGCTGCACCGAGTACATGGCGGGCAGATCGGCGGCCCCGCGCCAGGCGGTGTCGCAGTCGAAGCCCGCGCCGCCGACCGGGGCCGTCTGCCCGTAGGGGATGTTGCTGGCGAAGAGCACGTTGACGAAGGGCAGCGGGCTGGACGGCGGCAGGCTGTAGTTGATCGAGAGGTTGATGCGCTCGCCGGCGGCCCCGAGGGAGGCGTGCACCGCGCGCACGTCGAGGGTGCTGCTGGGGCAGGTGGTGCAGGCCTGGTCGCTGAGCAGCCCGAGGAGCCCGAAGAGCCGACCGTCGCCGCCGTACTCGCTGGTGAAGAGCAGCGTCGACTGGCTCTGCGGGTTGACGTTCACCGTGAGCGACGCGATGGCTCCGCCCGCGACGGCGGCGCCGGAGCAGTCCGTCCCCTGAGGCACGAGCGCGAACTGCCAGCGGTCGTTGGGCGAGACCACCGGGCTGTTGAGCGAGAAGTGCTGAGACACCATGGCGTACCCGACGCCGGCGCTCGGCCAGTCGTTGGCGGGCAGCGGCGCGTACGGTCCGTCGGAGTTCTGGCGACGCATGCAGAGCCTGACGGGCCCGAGGCCCGCCGCCATGTGCGCGAGGCGGATCATCGCGTTGCCCGGCGCGGGGCATCGGGGGTTGGCCCCGTCGACGGCGGGAGGCAGGTCGGCGGCGGGAAGGTCGGGGGGAGGCGTCGGCTTGTCGACGAGGACGGAGCCCGCGTCGAAGCCCGCGTCGAAGCCCGCGTCGGCGGTCACGCCGGTCTCCGGCGAGCCGTAGGGCACGCGGAACTCGTCGAAGTCGAGGATGCACCCGCTGGTGCACGCGAGCAGGGCGAGGAGGCCGCGCTTCACAGGGTTCCCCCGAGGCGCAGGGTGGCGCTGCCGGCGGTGAGGCCGAGGTCGACCTGCAGCGGCGAGCGCTGCGCGTCCGTGGTCGATCGCCCGCTGAGCCAGAAGAGCACCAGGCCCCCGAGGGCGATGGCCGAGCCGCTCACGATCAGCACGTTGGCGAGGTCGCGGTGAAACTCGCCGCGCGTGACCAGCGACTGGTCTCGCTCCTGCTGCGGCAGCGGTCGGAGCGTCTCGTACTCCGACCAGGCGATCGAGCCGAAGACCACCCCGGCGGCGACCGCGCTCACGCCTGCGGCGAGCGCCGTGACGCCGAGCACGCGCGTCGTCGCCCAGGGACGCGGCAGCTCGACGCGCCTCGGCGCCGGAGCGGAGGCGCCCGTCACCGCCACGCGCACGGGCGCCACGGCCGCGGCGGCGGGCTCCCGGGGAGGGGGCTGCTCGGTGCGCGGCGCGATCTCGACGACCTCGTCGCCGCCCGGCGTCAGGATGCGGATCTCCCGGGCCGGGGCGTACCCTGGCGCGTCGAACTCGACGATGACCTCGCCGGGGACGATGGGCAGCGGGAAGCCGATGGCGGTGACGGGCACCTCCGCCCCGGCCACCCGGATCGATGCGCCCGTCGGAAGGTCTGTGAGCCGCACGGTGAGGAGGGCGATGCCCACTCGTATCTCGTCGGCCTCGGCCCTCGCGCTCTCGCGGGTGGCCGCGTAGCGGGGCTCGGTGACCGAGCGGCGCTCGGCGTCGATGGCGGCGCGCTGTAGCGTCGCGAAGGCCTCCGGGAGGCGGCCGAGCCGGCGCAGCGCGCGCCCGAGGTACATCCGGGTGTTGGGGCTGTCGACGAGGTCGAGCGAGCGGCGGAAATCGTCAAGCGCCCCGGGGAAGTCCTTGGCGCGGAAGCGGTCACGTCCCGAGACGTAGAGGTCCTGCGCGCGGGTCTCCACGGAGAGCGTCGGCGCGTCCGCATGGGGCGTCTGGGCGACCGCGCTCAGCGGTGCCAGTGACGCTGCCAGCAGGATGGGACACAGCAGTCGCATGGGTGGATCAAACCATCTATACGCTGAAGTACCCTTCAGGACACGTAAACTGGCCGTGACTTAGATGCCGTCCGGGTCGTAGAGCCCGCCGTTGGCGCCGGTCGTACGGTGGCCCGATCGGGATCCCGACTCGGTCGAGTGGCGGTGTTGATGCCGCCCCCCACGGGTGCGGCTGCGACGCGCAGGGGCGACCGCCTCGGGGCCCTCTACCAGCGGAACCGCAGCATCGGGTGCGGTGGCGAGGGGGGCCGCGGGGGCGGAGGCGACGGGAAGCGAGGGCGCCCGGGGAGGGGGGGCGAAGGGGGCGCCGGCCGCGGGCGCGAGGCGCGCGGTGGAGGGGGCGCCGGGCGAGAGGCGGCTGACCGCGATCAGTCCCAGCGCGGCGACGAGGGCGATGGGGAGCACGGCCCACCAGGAGGCGGCCCATCGGGAGCCAGGCTCCGGGGGAGGCAGCGCGGCCAGGCCGCGGTGGGGGGTCTCGTCGACGGCGGCGCCGGAGAGCGAGGCGGCCGGGAGGACGTCGAGGTTGGGCGGCGTGGGGTCGCTGCGCTCGCGCGGCACGCGGAGGGTGCCGCGGCCCCGGCGGGACGACGGATGGGGCAGCGCGGACGCGTCGGTCCAGGTGTCGAGGGTGCTCTCGCCGAGGGCCGTCGCGAAGGCGTCGGCGAGCGCGTGCCCGCTGGCGAAGCGGTCGGCGCGGTTGCGAGCGAGGGCGCGGGCGCACCAGCCGTCGACGGCGAGGGGCAGCGCCGGGCGGAGCGCGGTGGGCGGAGCGATGGGATGCGTGAGGATCGCCACCAGGAGCTCTGCGATGGCCTCGCCCTCGAAGGGGTGACGGCCGGTGAGCATCTCGTACGCGAGGATTCCGAGGGCCCAGAGGTCGCTGCGGCCGTCGAGGGTGCGCGACGCGCGGGCCTGCTCGGGGGACATGTACCGAGGCGTGCCCACGAGGGTGTTGCTCGCGGTGGCGCCGCCGCCCGCGGCGAGCGCGTCGGTGAACTTCGCCACGCCGAAGTCGAGCACCTTCAGCCTCGGCGCCTCGGCGGGGCCGCAGAGGAAGATGTTCTCGGGCTTGAGGTCGCGGTGCACGATGCCCGCGGCGTGGGCGGTGTCGAGGGCCTCGGCGATCTGCTGCACCAGCGCGAGGGCGGCGCTGGGGTGCAGCCGCGGAGTGCGCGCCAGGCGGCGGGCGAGGGACTCGCCGCGGAGGAGTTCCATCACCAGGTAGGGGCGGCCGTCGTGGGAGAGGCCGTAGTCCTCGACCCGCACCACGTTGGGGTGCCGCAGCTTCGCCGCGATGCGCGCCTCGCGGAGGAAGCGGTCGATCGCCCCCTGGTCGCGGGTCATCTCCGGCAGCAGCACCTTCACCGCCACCGAGTGGCCGAGCACCTGATGTTCCGCGCGGAATACCTCGCCCATGGCGCCTGCATCGATCTTCTCGAGCAGCACCCACCGGTCACCCAGGATGTCACCGGGCTGTGTCATGGCAGAACCGTCAGACTGTATCGGCCCGGGCACCCCGCCGCAAATCGCTCTGTTCGACGCGACTCGCGACCGCCGGTGACATCGGGTAGGAAAGTCCTCCCCGTGACCGATGCCTGACGATCGACCAGCGCCGAAGAAGGTCAGGTTCCGCCCGAGGTTCCGCTGGTTCTCGGCGCTCGCGCTCCTGGCGATCGTCGCGGCGGTGCTCGTGGTGCGCAGCGACCGCTTCGCCCGACGCGTCGCCAGGGAAGTACACGACCAGGTACTCGCCGCCTCGGGGCTCGACCTCACCTACGGGAGCGTCCGCTTCTCTCCCTCCGCCGTCGCCGTGCAGATCCGCGACATCCGCCTGCGCCGACCGCTGCCGGGGTGCGCCCCGCTGGTCACCCTGGAGTCGCTGGAGGTGATCCCCTCGCTCGGCGACCTGCTGCGCGGCAACGCCCGGCTCTCTCGCGTGGTCGTGGACGGAGGCTCCGTCGACCTCGATTTCCAGCGCCTCGCCGGAGGCGCGGCGGCGCTGCGCTGCGGCCCCGTCTCCCGCGCCAGCGGCGGCGGCGGCGGCGGCGAGGTGCCGCTGCGCGACGTGGCCATGAGCGACGTGCGGGTGCGTCTGCGCCACCCCGACGTGGGGGACTTCACGCTCGGCTCGGTCGACCTCGACCTGCTGAACCTCGGGCGCGAGCGGTGGTCCGTCGGGCTGCTGGCGGTGGACTCGGTCGGGCGCTCGCCCTTCTTCGAGGGAGCCATCCCCAGGGTCGAGGCGAGGATCACCGCCGACCTGCGCACGGGCGTGATCTACGTGGCCTCGGCGCAGCTCCTCGCGGGCCGCACCGCGCTGAGGGTGCGCCAGGCCAGGCTCGATCCCGCGACGCGGCACCTCAGCGTCGACGCCCGGGTCGAGACGCACCTCGAGGACGTGCTCGTGGGCATCCCCGACGCGCCGAAGCTCGAGGGCGCGGTGACCGTCGACGTCGCGGGCGAGGTGGCCGACCTCGCGGCCCCGCAGCGGAGCTTCCGGGCCAGCGTGGCGCTCACCGCCCTGGGCCTCGCGCTGCACGCCCCCGACCAGACCACCGGGGAGATGCTCCGGTACAACCTGGGCGACCGCATCTCCGCGCGGGTGAGCGCCGACCCTTCTCGGGTCGTGGTCACCGACCTGAGCGGCGGATACGCGGGCGCCACGCTGCGCTCCGACCGGATCTCCCTCGGGCTCACGGCCCCGATGCCCATCGAGGGGACGCTCTCCATCCGCGGCCTCGACTTCACGCAGCTCATGAGGGACGTCACGGTGACGCCGCGCACCAAGGTGCTCTGGACGCTCTCGGGCGACGCGCACCTGAGCGGCGGGCTCGCGCCCATGCACCTCGTGGCGGACTTCCCGGACATGGAGACCCGGGAGTTCGCCATCCTCCGGGACTTCTTCATCGTGCTGCCGCAGCGGCCGGTGGTGCGCGTGCCGAGGGCGCACATCAGCCTGCGCATGGAGGTCGACGACGTCTCGGTCTCCTGGAACGACTGCGTGGTCGCCTTCGGCCAGTCGCGGGCCTCGGTGCGCCGCATCCGGGTGCGCACCGCGCACGACACCGACGACTCGGACGGCCACGACACGGACATCAAGATCGAGGGCCTCGAGGTGCAGCGGCTCCACCTCGCCGACCTCGGGAGCATCGCGGACATCCCCATCTCGGGCGAAGGCTCGGCGAGCGTGGCGCTCAGCAGCGACTTCGAGCACCCGAGGGTGCACGGCGTCGCGCGCATCCAGGGATTCACCTTCAACACCTTCCCCTTCGGCGACCTCGCGACCGCGCCCGGCACCGAGTGGGTGCTCCTCGACGACCGCGTCGACGCCGCGCGCATGGAGGGCACGCACCGGCGCTCGCGGTACACCATCCACGACGCCTACCTCGACTTCCGCCAGTACTCGCTGCGCGCGGGCGCCCGGATGCACTCCGACCCGATGGAGCTCGGGGATTTCTACAACATGTTCCATTTCGAGGGCGACCCGACCTTCACGCCCTACGACGGGCACGGGGTGGTCGACGCCGACGTCCACTACGTGCTCGGCCGCCCGGGCGACGACCGCGACGGGGTGATGACCGCGGACGTGTCGATCCAGCGGGCGCAGGCCTCGGCCTTCGGGGAGAGCGTCAACGACGTCGACGCGAGGCTCTCCTACGTGTGGCTGCGGCGTCGCGACGGCGTCGCCGGCGCCCGGGTGAACCTCGACCACTTCACCGGCACCAAGGGCGGCGCTCCCCTCCGGGCGAGCGGCGCGATGGACCTCGGCGCCCGCATGCACTTCGTCGCCGAGGCGCGCGACGTGCCCGTCTCCTCCTTCGACCTCGTGCGAGAGAGCCACGTCGCGGCGAGCGGCCGCGTCTCGGCGCTGGTCACCGTGGAGGGCACGCCCGACGCGCCGCGCTACATCGGCGACGCTCGCTTCCGCGACCTCGTGGTCTACGACCGCCCCATCGGCGACCTCGTGGCGCACCTCTCGCAGCTCCCCGAGGGACCCATCCCCACGCGGCCCGACGAGCGCCCGCCCATCGGTCGCATCGACCTCTCCTTCGGGGCGCTCTCCGACCAGCTCCGCCTCGACCTCACCCTGCGCGTGCCCTGGGAGCCGGTGCGCTGGCGCGACGCCCTCGGCGTGACCCACCCGAGCTGGGAGCGCTCCTGGGGGCACTCGTCGGTGCACACCCACGTCGCCACCCGGGGGCCGATCGACCTGCTCCCGTGGCTGCCGGCGTCGATGCTCGCTCGCCTCGGCGCCGACGCGCGCGTGACCGCGGGCTTCGACCTCGCCGTGGACGACGGGCGCCTCGACCAGATGGCCCTCTCCACCGGCCGCGCCACCCTCTCGGCGCTCGACGTGCAGGTGCAGGGGCTCCCGGTGGCCCTCGGCCCCGGGGCGACGCTGGCGGTGTGCTTTCGCGAGGGCGCGGTGTGGGTGACCCCGCCGGACTCGACGAGCTGCGACGCCCACGCGAGCGGGGCCGCGCCGTCCGCCACGGCGCCGGGCTTCGACCTCGCTCGCCCGCTCCTGGTCGGGCCCGACGGGACGCGGCTCTGGGTCGCCGGCTCGGCCAACGTCACGCCCGCCTTCGGCATCGCGAGCTTCGACGTCCGCGCCCGCGGCGACGCGGACCTCTCCCGGGTCGCCGCCCGCGTGCCGCAGCTCACCTTCGGGCGGGGCGTCGGGGTCATGAACCTCCGCGCCCGCGGCACCCCGGAGCGCCCGTCGGTGTCCGGGAGCGTCGAGCTTCACGACGCCAGCCTCGGGGTGTCGGGCCTCGCGTCGCCCCTCCGGGAGATCGAGCTCGACCTGCGCGTCGAGGGGACCGAGGCGATCCTGCGGAGGGCGAGCGCTCGCTACGGCCAGGGGCAGATCGCCTTCACCCGCCCGGACTCGCCCGCGATGGTGCGCTTCGACGGGACGCGCCTCGATCGCCTCGATGTTCCCATCATCGTGCGCGACCTCTCGCTCGAACCCGGCGAGGGCATCGAGCTCGCGGCGGACGTCGACGCCCGGCTGCGCTGGCAGGGCGGCGAGGAGCTCCCGCTGCTCCAGGGGGTCGTCGACCTCACCCGGGCCCGCTACACCCGGCCCATCCCCCTCTCCGCGGACGTCGCGGGGAGGCTGCAGGGGCGCCCCGCGGCGGCGCCGGCTGCCTACGACCCGGCGAGGGATTTCGTGCGGCTCGACGTGCAGTTTCGTACGCCGACCCCGATGCGCATCGCCAACAACCTCGCGGACGCCGAGCTGCGGCTCGACGAGACCCGGCCCTTCCGCGTGGTGGGGACCCTCCAGCGCCCCGGCATCGTCGGGAGCATGCACATCACCCGCGGGGTGCTGCGGGTCTACGAGAACGAGTTCGAGGTGCGCCGCGGTGTGGTCGACTTCGACAGCCCCGACCGGGTCGCCGCGCGCTTCGACATCTCCGCGCAGACCGAGGTGCGCCGCACCGGAGACAGCGCCCGCAGCCAGTGGCGCGTCGGGCTCCACGCCCACGGCACCCCGGAGCAGTTCTCCGTCGACCTCTCCGCCGAGCCCGCGCTCTCCCGCGAGGACATCGTGCTGATGCTCCTCTTCCGCCTCACGCGCGTGGAGCTCGAGCGCATCGGCGCCTTCAACGCCGCGCAGACCCTCGCGGTGGAGGCGCTCTCCCGGGGCCTCGGGCTCGACCGGCTCCTCGGGCGGGTGCTCCCGGTCTTCGACGACGTGCGCATCGGCAGCGCGTACAACCCGCGCACCAACCGCACCGAGCCGCAGGTGTTCCTCGGGCGGCAGGTCTTCGACTGGCTGCGCCTGGGCGGATCGACCACCGCCAGCGAGAACCCCATCGCGCGCTTCACCGCCGACATGCGCCTGCGCGGCGGCCTCGGGATCCAGGCCCTGGTCGAGAGCGCCAACAACCAGCTCGGCACCGTCAACGCCAACGCGGGCGCCGACCTCCGCTGGCGGATGGAGTTCCAGTGAGGGGGCTCCGGGCTCGACTGATGCTGTGCGCGGCGCTCGTGGGCGCGCCCGCCGCGGCGCAGACCGTGGCCGAGGAGGAGGCCGCCCCGCAGGCTCCCTCCGCGGCTCCGATTCCCGACGCGGAAGCGCTGTCGGGGCCCATCGTGTCGGTGCTCGTGGAGCCCGCGCTGCCCGGGGAGAACCCGTGGGTGCGCACGGGGCTCGCGCCCGGGGCGGTGTTCAGCGCGTCGCGCGCCCGGGAGGCGCTGCGCATCGCCCTCGCCAGCGGAACCTTCGCGGAGGCCCGGGTGAGCGTGCGGGAGGCGCCCGGCGGGGTCGAGCTCATCGTGCGCGGCGAGCGGCGCTACCGGCTGCAGTCGTACTCGATCCGCGGGGTGGGGGCGCGCCCGCTGGAGGACGTCGACGAGGAGCTCGGGCTGCGCGCCGGTGCGGCGGTGACCCCGTCGAGGGTGCAGGCCGCGCTGCTGCGGGTGGAGGCGGGCTACCGCGACGCGGGCTTCCCCTCGCCGAGGGTGACGAGCCGCTGGCGCGAGACCGACGACCCGAGCGCGCGGGTGCTGGTGGTGGAGGTCGAGGAGGGCGCCCCGCATCGGGTGGCCGAGCTGCGCTGGCCGGGCGCTCCCGCCGACGTGCTCGAGGCGCTGCGCGAGGCCTTCGACCTGCCCACGGGGTCCATCGCCGCGCCGTCTCGGCTACGCGCCGGGCTCCGCGCGGCGCGACGGGCGCTGAGGGCCGCGGGCTACCTCGCGGGCTCCCTCGCGACGCCGACGGTGCGACCCGACGGGGCGAGGGTGGTGGTCGAGGTCGCGGTCGAGCCGGGAGCGCGCTACCGGCTGGCCTGGCAGGGCGTGAGGGTGCTCCCGGTGGAGGCCCTCCACGAGGCGCTCGACCTCGAGGAGGAGGGCCTCGAGGGCGCCGGCATCGACGCCATCGTCGCGCGGGTGCGCACCTTCTACGTGAGCCGCGGATACGCGGAGGCCGAGGTCACGGCGGCGGTGGTGGACGAGGGCCCCGGCGCGAAGGTGCTGCGGGTGACGGTGCGCGAGGGCGTCCCGGCGCTGCTGGGCGCGCTGCGCTTCGACGGGGCGAGGGCGCTCCCGGCGGACGCGCTGCGGGAGACCTTCCTGGCCGCGGTGGCGGAGGCCGTCCCCACGGAGCCGCGGCCCATCGCGGGCCCTCGCGAGGCGGGCAGGGCCTACGTCGAGGCCCTGGTCGACGGCGCGGCGCGAGAGCGCGTGGTGCAGCGGCTGCGCGACCTCGGGTACCTCGACGCGACGGTGTCGGTGCCGACGCGGGTGTGGCGTCGCAGCGCGCAGCGGGGGCCCGTGGGCTACCGCCACCCGGACGTGGTCGACCTCACCTTCGCGGTCACCGAGGGGCCGCGCACCTACCTGGAGGAGCTGCGGCTGGAGGGCAACGCGGAGCGCGCCACCGCCGACCTCGCGGAGGCGCTCGGGCTGCGCGTGGGCATTCCCCTGTCGCACCTCGCGATCGAGGAGGCGCGCATCCGGCTGACCGCGTGGTACCGCGAGGAGGGCTACGCCTTCGTGCGCGCGGAGCCCTCCATCGAGCGCTCGCCGGACCACACCCGGGCGCGGCTGCGGGTGGTCGTGCACGAGGGGCCGAGGGTGCGCCTCGGGGCGGTGGTGATCGAGGGCAACCGCCGCACGCCGGAGCACGTGATCCGCCCGCGGATGACGCTGGGCGAGGGCGACTGGTACCGCGCCTCGGAGGTGCAGGCGACGCAGCAGCGCCTCGGCGAGCTCGGGATCTTCGGCGGCGTCAACGTCGGCCTGGAGGACCCCGACCTGGAGGCGCCGGTGAAGGTGCTGCGGGTGCAGCTCGTGGAGCGCCGACCGCAGTCGCTGGAGCTGCGCGGCGGCTACTCCCTGGGCGAGGGCGTGCGCTTCGGCTTCGAGTACACGCACCTCAACGTCCTCAGCCGCGCGGTGTCGCTCACGTTCCAGGCTCGCGCGGGCTACCTGCTGCAGATCCCCAACGTGACGCCGACCTTCCCCCCGGAGATCAACCCCAGCTTCTCCGACCTGCTCAACTGGCGCGTCGCGGCCTCGCTGGGCTTCCCCTTCGTGCCGCTGCTCGGCCCCTCCTGGGGCGCCACGCTCGACCTCTCGACGGTGCGCCAGCTCCAGCCGCCCTTCTATGCGCTCGGCACGCAGAGCGTCGGCGCCTCGCTGCTCTTCTCCGCGCTGCGGCACTTCACGATCACCTTCACGGGCGAGTTTCAGTACGTGGTCACGCAGCCCTTCGGGGCGGAGACCATCGAGGCGCTGGTGCGCGACTACCCGATGCGCTGCATCGCCAACAACAACACCCCGGAGGCCTGCACGGCCTTTCAGCAGGTGCTGATCCAGCAGTTGCTGCGCTACTCCGACGGCGAGTCGGTGCTGGGGGCGATCCGGGTGGGTCTCCAGTACGACCGCCGCAACAGCGCGCTCTCTCCCACGCGCGGCTTCGTGGCGTCGGTGACCGGCGAGACGCTCCAGGTGCTCTCGGCGTCGAACCCCAACCTCTCGCCCTTCACCTTCCACCTGACGGCGCGCGTGACGGGCTACGTGCCCATCCCCATCGGTCGCATGGTGCTGCTGCTGAGCGGCCGCGTGGGGCGCAACTTCGGCGGCGACGGCGCGCAGAGCACGCACCCGTCGCGGCGCTTCTGGATGGGCGGCGCCGACGCGATGCGCGGCTGGCAGCAGAACCAGCTCATCCCGCAGGACCTCATCGACGCGGCGCTCACGGACCCGTCGTCGTCGAACCCCCTGGTGCGCGGCTCGTCGGGCGGCGAGTTCTTCATGGTGGCCGTCGCCGACCTTCGCATCCCGACGCCGCTCTGCACGCCCTTCGGGTGCGTCCAGCTCGGCGCCTTCGTGGACGTGGGCAACCTCTGGGCGCGCCCTCCGGCGCTCGACCAGCTCTACCGATTGCGCGTCTCGCCGGGCTTCGGGGTGCGGCTCGACTCGCCCTTCGGGCTCATCTCCATCGACTTCGGCTTCAACCCGTGGCGCGTCGTCGAGGTGGGCGAGCGCAGCTGGAACTTCCAGTTCTCCCTGGGCTCGGTGACCTGAGGGCTCCCGCTGCTGGAGAGCCTTGACGCTCGCTCGGCACCTCGCGCACCGTCGCGCGATGGCCCGCACCAAGCCTTCCGCCCCGAAGAAGCCCGCTGCCCCGAAGACCCCGGCGCCCGACCTGCAGAGGCGCCCCGCCGAGGTGGAGCCGGAGGTCGCCGCGGCCGCGAAGGCGGCGCTCGAGGCGGCGCGAGGGGCCTTCCGCGACGCGTCGCGAGGCATGTACGAGCTGGGCCAGGCGCTCGCGCTGCTGCAGCGGCCCGGGATGAGCGAGGCGGCCGGGCACGCGGGCTTCGAGGCGCTGTGCGCCGCGGAGTTCGAGCTTCACCCGCAGACCGTCGACCGGCTGCTGCGCGCGGTCGGCCACGTCTCCGGCGAGCTCTTCTCGGCGCTCGGCCCGAGGCGGGTCAACGCGCTCCTCGACCTGGCGACGGTGACCGAGGTCGACGACACGGCGGCGATCCTCACGGGCGAGGTGGTGCGGCTCTGGAAGGGCGGGCCGAGGGTCGACCTCGCGAAGGTGCCGACTGAGAAGATCATCGAGCACACGAAGGCGGTGCGGGCGAGGGCGCTGGCGCTGGGGGAGCGGACCCCGGAGCCGCGCACGGCCACCGCGGAGGATCGGGAGGCGGCGGAGGCGGCGACGAAGCGGCTTCACCACATGGGCATCGCCGCGACGGTCACCGTGCGGGCGACGGAGCCCGGGTCGCCGCCGGAGTTCGACATCGTCGGGCTCGATCGGTCCGAGCTGGAGCGGGTCACCAGGGCCTGACGACGCGCGGCCTCACTCCGACTTGCGGTAGTTGGGGGCCTCTTCGGTGATGATCACGTCGTGCACGTGGCTCTCCCGCAGCCCGAGCGCGGTGGCCTTCACGAAGCGGGTGCGGGTCTGCATCTCGTCGATGGTGCGGCACCCGGTGTAGCCCATGGAGGAGCGCAGTCCGCCGATGAGCTGGTACACGTTGGAGGAGAGGCTCCCGCGGTACGGCACCCGGCCCTCGATGCCCTCCGGGACCAGCTTCTCGTCGGCCGCGCCCGCCTGGCCGTAGCGGTCCTTGGAGCCCTTGCGCATGGCCCCCATGGAGCCCATGCCCCGGTACATCTTGTACGAGCGGCCCTGGTAGAGCACCAGGTCGCCTGGGGCCTCGTCGGTGCCCGCGAAGAGCCCGCCGATCATCACCACGTCGGCGCCCGCCGCGACCGCCTTGGCCAGGTCGCCCGAGTACTTCACCCCGCCGTCGGCGATCACCGGGATGCCCCGCTTGCGAGCCACGCGGGCGCAGTCCGAGATGGCCGTGATCTGCGGGACGCCCACCCCCGCCACCATCCGCGTGGTGCAGATCGAGCCCGGACCGATGCCCACCTTGATGGCGTCGGCGCCAGCGTCCATCAGCGCCTCGGCGGCCTCCGGCGTCGCGATGTTTCCTGCCAGCACCGGGAGCTCCGGGTAGCGGCGCTTGATGTCTCGCACCGCGTCGAGCACGCCCTTCGAGTGGCCGTGCGCGGTGTCCACCACGATGACGTCGACCCCCGCGTCGATGAGCCGCTTCACCCGCTCGTCTCGGTCGCCGCCGGGGCCCACCGCCGCCGCCACGCGGAGCCTGCCGCGGGAGTCCTTCGCGGCGCCGGGGAAGCGCTCGGCCTGGAAGAGGTCGCGCACGGTGATGAGCCCGGAGAGCGTGCCCCGCTCGGGGTCGACCACCAGCAGCTTCTCGATGCGGTGCTTGTGAAGCAGCGCCCGCGCCTCGTCGGCGGTCACCGTCGCGGGGACGGTTACGAGCCGCTCTCTTGGGGTCATGGCCCTGGAGACCGCCTGGTCGAGGTTGGTCTCGAAGCGGATGTCCCGGGAGGTGAGGATGCCCACCGGGAGGCCGCCCTCCACCACCGGGAGGCCGGAGATGTTGTGGCGCTTCATCAGCGCCACGGCGTCGCGCAGGCTCTCGTGCGGACCCACCGTCAGCGGGTCGACCACGATGCCCGACTCGGCGCGCTTCACCTGCTCGACCTCGCGGGCCTGATCCTCCGGGGTGAGGTTCTTGTGGATCACCCCGAGGCCGCCCTCGCGCGCCATGGTGATGGCCGTGCGGGCCTCGGTGACCGAGTCCATCGCAGACGAGATCAACGGGATGCCCAGCTCGATGCCGCGACACAGCCGGGTGCGGGTGTCGACGTCCTTGGGCAGCACCTCGCTATAGGCGGGCACCAGGAGCACGTCGTCGAAGGTCAGTGCCTCGCGCAGCGGTTCTTCCAACATGAATTCTCCTTCGGGTCCTCGGGCCTTACCCCCTTCGGAGGGGGGCATCAGGTAGCGCACCCGGCCGGGCGGTGCGAGGCAGGGCATGCACTCCGCGGCTCATCGTCCATGACGAGCCGCAGCTGAGCCGTTGGAAAAGTTACGCCGTCCTGATAGTAGGCCGTGAGTTTCGTGCGATAGTTCGCGCGGTCGCTCATCCCACCACTCCCGCCCTCAGGGTGCCGACACCATGCAACGTTCCAGCTTCCTTCGTGCGCTCTCCCTCTGTCTCGGTGTGCTCGTCGGCTGTGGCGCCGATGACCCCTCCATGGCTTTTCCGGAAGATGACGCCGCGGTCGAGCAGGACGGTGCGGTCGTCGAGATGGATGCGGGCGAGATTCCCTCCTTCGACGTCCCGGGCATCGACACAGGCAACCCGAGCTTCGACGTGGGCACCGACCGGGGCACCCCCCGCGTCGACACCGGCAGCAGCACCGACCGCGGCACCACCCCCGTCGACACCGGCACCATCTCCACCGACCGCGGCAGCCCGATGGCGTGCCCGTCGTCCTGCGGCACCGACCTCGACTGCAACCCCTGCCGCACCTCCAGCGACCCTGACTCCGTCCGCTACTGCTGCCTGAGCGGCCTCTGCATCTCCATGACGGGCGTGTGCCCCTCCGGGATGCCGATGCCCGGCACCGACGGCGGCGGCGCCCCGGGTTCGGACGGCGGCGCGGATGGCGGCCTCCCCGGCGCCGATGCGGCCGGCGGCACCGACGCCAGCGCCGGCGGCCCGGGCTGACCACCCCCTCAGAGGGCCGGCGGCACCCGTAGCTCCGCCGGCATCCTCGACATCACCACCCGCACCATCCTCCCTCCCAGCAGCACCCACCACGCGTAGGCGTCGACGTCGGCCCCGAGGTCGACCCGAAGCTCTGTGGGATATCCCTCGCGCGCCGCGGTCACCGTGAGCGTCATGGCGGGGGTGACCACCCGCTGGCCCACGACCATCGGCGACCCCCGGTAGGCCGTGAGCGCGACGGGCTCCACCAGGGTTCCCCCGTCGCTTCGCAGCTGCAGCGTGCGGGCGTCGAGGCGGGTGAGCGTGAAGGGGAGCGCCGTGGCGGTGAGCACCCGCCAGCAGCCGGAGGAGCGGGCGCCGGCCTCGCGCCAGATCATCGGCGGGTAGTGCAGCGCGTCCAGGTCGAGGGCGCCGAGGAGCACGTCGCAGCGCGGGGATCGGGAGACCTCCGGGGCCGCGCGGGAGACGGCGTCGCGGGTGCGGGCGAAGGTCGCCGAGAGCGCGCGCACGTCCACGTGGGCCTGCCACGGGACCAGCGCGAGGTGGACGATCAGGAGAGGGATGGAGAGCGCGACCGCGGCGGGCGTGGCGGGCGAGGGCATACCCCATCGGGTAAGGGGCGCGGCGCAGAGCACGGCGAGCAGGGCGGCGACGCCGGGGGCGCTCGGCAGCAGGAGCCTCGGCAGCGGCGGCGCAGCGAGCACCGGGAGCAGAGCGAGGGCGGCGCCGAGGGGCCAGGCGATGGCGGGGGCGCGGAGGGCGGCGGGCCAGCGGCGGAGCGTGAGGACGAAGGCGGCGACGAGGAGGGTGGCGCCGAGGAGGGTGGCGGTGGCCGAGGCGGCGAAGACGGAGCCGTGGTGGTCGGGGCCGGTGGTCTGGCCGAGGAGGGCGGTTCCGAGGAGGGCGAGGGCGCGGCCGGGGCTCTGGGCGAGCCACAGGGCAGGAACTCTCAGCGGGTCGAGGTACTGGGAGTTGGCGGCGCCATAGTGGAGGGCGCGGGCGGCGATCATCGGGGTGAGCGCAGCGGCGGAGAGGGTCGCGACGAGGCGGGCCGGCGAAGGGCGGCGGAGGGCGACGACGACGGCGTAGCCCAGCATCGGGAGCGCGTACTCGCCGGAGAGGGCGGCGAGCAGGAGGGCGGCGTGGGCGAGCGCGACGCGGCCGCGGAGGAGCGCCGAGAGGGAGACGAGGCCGAGGAGGACGGAGAGCAGGGCGTTCTGGTTGGCGACCCAGAGCAGCGGGAGGGTGGCGGCGGGGGTGAGCGCGAGGAGGAGCGTGGCGATCCAGGCGGCGGGGCGGGGGAGCGTCGTTCGGAAGAGGGCGCCGGCGACGACGACCAGGGACGCGAAGAGGAGCGCGGAGACGGCGTGCGCGAGGCGGTGGCCGCCGAGAGAGAGCTGCGCGGCGAGGAAGAGGCTGGAGAGCGGGCGAAACATCGCGATGGCGAAGCGATCGTCGGTCCACCAGGGCAGGAGGCCGTCGGCGCGGAGGGCGGGTGCCTCGCCAGGGCGCACGAAGGCGAAGAGGTCCCACGGGGCGCGGTGCAGGGGGAAGGCGCCGCGGAGCATGGCGAGCTGCGCGTGGTCGTCCTGGACGGGCGGTGAGCGGAGCGCGTCGAGGCGTATCGCGAGGCCCAGGATCGCGATCGCGAGCGCGCGGCCGTGGTCGCGCAGCGGCGACGACGGGGGCGCGTCGGTCACGGGTGCGGCGCCCAGCGGAGCAGCGCGAGGAGCGCGAGCCACGTGAGGCCGAAGAGGGCGCGGAGGCGGTCCCACGAGGCGTTGGCGCGCTCCGGGTCGAAGGGGACGAGGGCGCCGAGCGCGAGCACCGCGCCGAGCGGGTGGAGCAGCGCGGCGGCGTAGACGGTGGCCGTGAGGATGAGCGCCCGGGCGATGACGGCGGTGGCGCGAGGACCGAGGACGACGGCGGTGGTGCGGACGTGGGCGGCCCGGTCGGAGGGCTCGTCGCGCAGCACCTGCACGGCCTCGGTGACCATGGAGAGCAGCCCGAGGAGCCCGGCGTAGCGCCAGCCGACCGCGCTATCGAGGGGGAAGCCCACCATCGCCATGGAGAGGCCCCACGCTCCCATGGCCAGGAGGTCGAGCACCGGCTGGTGCTTGAGCACCCGCGAGTACACGACGATGACCACGACGTTGACGAGCGCCGCGAGCAGCAGCCCCTTGGAGTGGAGGGCGCCCCAGGCGACGAGGCCGAGGGCGAGGGCGCCGACGGTGGCCCAGGCGGCGACGATGTGCTCGGAGAGGAAGCGCGTGCGCTCGTTGTCGCGGCCGGGGGCGCGCAGGTCGATGCCGACGTCGAAGCAGTCGTTGACCAGGTAGACGAAGAGGTTGAGCAGCGCGCCGAAGCCGGCGCGGGAGGCCAGGTCGCCCGGGGCGAGCCCGAGGGCGAGGGCGAGGGTGAGGCTGGTGACGAGGTTGCCCATCTCGCGCTTGCGGAGACGGTAGATCGCGACGTCCGCGGCGATGCGCCAGGCGACGCGGACGGCAGCGAGGACCTCGTTCACGGCGCGGCGGAGGCTCGCACGAGGTCGGGGGCCATGGCCAGTTGGGAGTGAGAGGGTATCCGGGACCGCAGACCCCGGGGATGGAGGAGCCATCCCCACGCGCGCCTTGCCCCGCGCGGGATGCCGCGCATACCGTGAACTTCGCCTGCACACCGTGAGAGAAGGCCGCACCGTGATCGACAGCGTCACCCTCCAGAATTTCAAGGCGCATCGTGACACGCGGGTTCCGCTGGGGCGGATGACGGTGCTCGTGGGTCAGAACGCGGTTGGCAAGACGTCGGTGCTCCAGGCGATGAGCCTGCTCGGCCGGTGCCTGAGCTCGCCCACGAGCGAGCTCTTCGCGGGGCGATTCGCGCTCCCCGGCATCGTCCATCAGGGCGCGACCGACCCGCTGCTCATCGAACTCGATGTTGGATTCGTGGCGGGGCGTCGGCGCCTCGGGTTGCGCACCCAGCCGGGCCGACCGCCGTCCGACTCCGCGATGTTGCCATCCACGCTGATCGACGGCGACGTGATCCTCCCGCAGTCGATCGACCCGGGGGCTGACACATCGCAGATGCCAGATGAAGCGAAGATCCGGTGCGGCCTGGAGCGGCAGGAGGTCGCGGCGCTCCGCCCCCAGATCGAGTCGCTGCTGCTGAGCCTCGACGAGGCGCGTCTCGCGGAGCCGTCGTACGTCGAGGACGAGCATCCCCGGATGCAGGGAGACGGCTTCGGGCTCGCTACGGTCCTCTCGGAGCTGAAGCGCACGGACACCGCGCGGTTTCAGGCCTTCGAGCGCGCGGTGCAGGAGGTGGTGCCGATGTTTCGCAGCCTCGGCTTCAAGCGCACGATCGTCCAGAGCACCATCCCCAGGGTGATGAGCGTCGACGGCCAGCGCGTGCTCGTGAACGAGAGCAATCGGGTCGTAGCGGACGAGATCCTCCTGACCTTCGCCGACGCCGCCACCCTCCCGGCGAGCGCGGCCAGCGAGGGCACCCTCGTCACGATCGGGATGCTCGCTGCGATCTACGCCGAGCCGCGGCCGCGGGTGCTGCTGGTCGACGACATCGACCGCGCGCTCCACCCCTTCGCACAGCGCTCGCTTATCGAGGCGCTCCGCAGGGCCCTGGAGGTCGCGCCCGACGTGCAGGTCGTCGCGACGACGCACTCGCCCTATCTGGTCGACGCGCTCGACGCCGAGGAGGTGGTCGTGCTCGGACGGTCCGCGGGAGGTCCGGTGCGAGCGATGCGGTTGAGCGAGCACCCTGCGCGCCGTCACCTGGAGTCGCTGACGACCGGGGAGTTCTGGAGCGCCGAGGGGGAGAGCTGGGTGGCGGCTCGGTGACGCTCCGGGTCGTCGTCGTCGCGGAGGACCGGATGGGCGTGGCGCTCGCTCGCGACCTCTGCGATCGGGTCGTCATCGAGCGTGCTCGGGCGACGTGGCTGAAGGATCAGTGGGAGGCCCCGAGCCTCCGAGAACAGTGCCGCTCGTGGGGCGGCTTCGACCGCGCGGAGAGCTTCACCTCGTGGTCGGGGCTGAAGGCGGAGGCGTCGAGGTTGCGGGCCGTCGCGCATGGTCTGGGGCTGAAAGGCCCGGCGGCCGAGGCCTACAAGGCAGCGAGGGTGGCGCAGCTCCAGAGCCCCGAGCGCAAGCCCGACCTGCTCGTGCTTGCGCGAGACACCCAGGGCGATGTCGACGCTCGTGCGGAGATGGTGCGCGGCGGCCTCCGGGCGGATCCAGGTGTGCCGATGCTCCACGCGATCGCGCATCAGGAGTCCGAGGCATGGGCCGTCGCTGGCTTCGAGGCGCGCGACGGGCGCGAGCGCTCGAAGCTCACCCTCGAGCGCAGCCGCCTGGGCTTCGATCCCTCGCTTGCCCCTCACGCGCTCTCGCCCAACAACCCGTCGGATCCGAGGGACGCCAAGCGCGTCTGCAAGAACCTTGGCCTGGGCGACCACCACGACCCGCGTACGATCGCGTGCTGGACCGAGACGCCTCTCCCCGTGCTGGGGAGGAACGGCGAGGCCGCCGGGCTGGCCGCCTACCTCGACGAGGTTGAGGCGGTGGTGCTCCCGCTGCTCGGCGACGTCCCGGCCCGATGAGGTCGAGCGACAGGCGCCGGCCGCGGTGCGAGCCCGACTTTCCAAACGCTCGGGCTCGCGCCACGATGACGCCGTAGCCGATGAACGTAGCCCTCCCGATGTTTCGCGAGACGACCGGCGCCGTCATGGTGGAGCGCGCCTCCGCGCGGCTCGTGCGCATCTCGCTCACCGACCGCTGCGACATGGCCTGCGTGTACTGCCGCCCGGCGGAGCGCTCCGCCTACCTGCCGGCGGAGGAGCGGCTGACGGTCGCCGAGTGGGAGTCGGTGCTGCGCGGGCTGCGCGCGGAGGGCGTGCGGAGGGTGCGCATCACCGGGGGCGAGCCGCTGCTGCACCGCGACGTGGTCGAGGTGGTGCGCCGGGTGGCGGCGCTCGACATGGACGACCTCGCCATGACGACCAACGCGTCGCGGCTGGAGGCGCTGGCGGCCCCGCTGCGCGCGGCGGGGCTGCAGCGGCTGACGGTGTCCATCGACTCGCTCGACCCGGCGCGCTTCGCGTCCATCACCCGAGGGGGGGAGCTCCCGGCGGTGCTGGCGGGCCTCGACGCGGCGCTGGCGCAGGGCTTCGAGGAGGTGAAGACCAACACCGTGGTGCTGCGGGGCATCAACGACGACGAGCTCCCGGCGCTGGTGCGCTGGGCGTGGTCGCTGGGGGTGACGCCGCGCTTCATCGAGGTGATGGGCGTCGGGGAGGGCGGCAACATCTGGCGCGAGCGGCTGGTGTCGCGCGACGAGATGATCGCGACGCTCGGCGGCCTGGTGGTGGCGGGCGACGGGGCGCGCGACGACGACCGCGGCCCGGCGAGGTACCTGCGCGCGGCCGACGGGAGCGGGAGGCGCGTGGGCTTCATCACGGGCTCGACGGACACCTACTGCGCGGGCTGCGACCGGCTGCGGGTGACCAGCGACGGCACCGTGCGGCCCTGCCTCGCCACCGAGGAGGGGGTGGAGCTTACCGAGGAGGGTAAGGCGGGGGTTCCGGGCGCGGTGGCGGCGACGCTGCGGGAGGCGTGGGAGATGAAGCCCGACGCGAGCTGGAAGGGCTGCACCGAGGTGACGGCCCGCGCGGTGTCGATGCTCAAGACGGGCGGCTGAGCGAAGGTGGAGGCGGTCGACGAGGCCCTCGCGGTGCCCGTGGGAACGGGCCTGGCGGGGGTGCTACGGCGCGTGGCCGAGGCGGCGGAGGGCGGCCGGGCGGCGGCGCTGGCGACGGTGATCGGGCGGCACGGGAGCACGCCGTCGACCCCGGGGCAGAAGCTGGTGCGCACGGCGGAGGGCTGCTTCGGAACCGTAGGCGGCGGCGCGGTGGAGGCCGCGGTGCTGCGGGCGCTGGAGGAGGCCTTCGCGAGGGCCGGGCGCGGCGAGGGGTCGGCGAGGGTGGAGACCTTCCGGCTCGGGGCGGGGCTGGGGATGTGCTGCGGCGGGAGCGTGGATGTGCTGATCGAGGCGATGGCGGCGCAGTGGCCGGTGGGGGTGGTGGGCGCGGGGCACGTGGCGGCGGCGCTGGTGCCGATGCTGGTGGGCCTCGGGTTCGCGGTGACGGTGGTGGATGCGCGCGAGGCCTACGCGCTGGAGGAGCGCTTCGCGGGCGCCAGGGTGCTCTGCGGAGAGCCTGGGGAGCTGGCCGAGGTGGTCCCGAGGCGGGGCGCGGTGCTGGCGATGACGCACGACCACCAGCGGGACCAGGACGCCGTCGAGTGGGCGCTGCGCGAGGGTTACGCGTACGTCGGCGCCGTGGGGAGCCGCGCGAAGGCCGCGCGCACCTCGGCGAGGCTTGAGGCGAGGGACTTCAGCGAGGCCGACCGGGGGCGGGTGCACATACCGCTCGGGGTAAAGATCGGGGCGCGCTCCCCGGCGGAGATCGCGGTCTCGATCGCGGCGGCGATGGTGGCGTGGAGGGCAGGCGCGGCGGACTGAGCGCGGTGGGGGAAGAGCGGAGAGGGTCAGTCGCGGCCGCGGCCGTTGCCGTGACCGTTGCCGTGACCGTTGCCGCCCCTCTGGCCGGGCGGGCCTCCATGGGGATGGCCGCGGTAGCCCCCGCCGTTGCCCTGGTAGTAGCCGCGGTCGCTTCGTACGAGGCAGCCGGAGAGGGCGAGCGACGACGCCAGCACCGAGGAGAGCAGAGCGAGCCGGAGGAGTACGGTCATGGCGTCACCATAGGAGCGGGGGGTGAGCCGGTCCATCGCACAGGCCCCGCGGCGAACCTACGCGGAGGCGCAGCGCGGGCTACCGCTCTCGACAGGGGAGCGCCCATGGATCTACGGTCGCCCGGTCGTCCCGCCGACCTTCGGCGCAGGCGCGACAGCGTGTAGTTCAGCAGCAGAACGCCAGGCTTGAGACCTGGAGGGCGCAGGGGCAGCACCTGCCACGCTGGCCGGTCGCGACGCCCGTCGCGACGGAGGCAACCGATGAGCGACGACACCACGCGGATCACGCCGAACCCCGGCTACGTGTCCGGGCTGCTCTCCCGCGCGCTGACCACGGCCCGCTCGCACGAGGACGCCGGCACGCGCGCCCGCGCCGAGGAGAAGCTCCGTCGCTTCTCCGCCGTGCTCGACGGGATGCTCGATGGCAGCCTCGCGATCGGCTCGCGCACCCCCGTCGCCGCGCCCGCCTGGGCGACGCTGGAGGTCGTGACGGGCGGCTTCGCCACCGGCGCCCTGCTCGCCGACGGGCCGCTCCTCGAGCACGAGCGCTCGCTGCTCGGGTCGCTGGGTCTGCCGGAGGGCGCCGACGCCCGGGCGCGGCTCAACGCGTGGCACCTCGGCGAGGACGGGCTCGCGGCGCTCCGAGACCGGCTGCGCGACGGCCGCTACCGGGTGGACGTCCCCGAGGAGGGGGCGCTGCTGGTGGCCGCGTGGCTGCTCTCCCACGACCGCCGCGCCGAGGCGCACGACCTGCTCGACCAGATCGCCCCCTACTTCGACCGGCTGCGCTTCTACCCTGTTCCGCAGGAGCGGGCGCTCAGCGGGAGCGCGGTGGTGCGGCTGCAGCCGCTGAGCGCGACGGTCGCCTCCCTGAAGGCGGTGAAGCCGTCGCCGCAGGTGGCGCGGATGAACGAGGCACTCGCGGTGTGGTCACCCTACGAAGACCGCCTCGTGGCGCTGCTGCGAGAGACCTTCGAAGGCGACGCGCCGTGCCGCCGCTTCCCTGAGGCGTGGGCGGCGAGGGCCTCCGCGACGCTCGACGAGTACCCGCGGCTCCGCGCGGCGCACCCGCTCTGCCGACGACCCGACAAGCCCGGAGAGACCCTGGCGATCCTTCGTCGCACGGTGGCCCGCTGCGTCGCCGACCCCTCCTCGCTCACCGACCGCGAGCTCCGCGCGCTGGGGGAGCTGCTCTCGTCCATCGCCCGCAAGCGCGGCGCCCCGGGCTCCGCCGAGCTCTCGGCCCTGCGGACGACGCAGTCCGCCGTGGTCGCCCTCCCCACGCACGACGCCTTCGCCCGGGTGCTCGTCGACCGCCTGGGGGCCTTCCCCCTCGACGGGGGCATCGCCTCGCTCGACGCCGTCGATGGCCCGCTGTCCGCCGCCGAGGCCGAGCGCGTCCGGGCCTGCGAGGGCGCGCTGCCGCCGGTGCGCTTCATCGCGAAGCTCGCCCGCTCGCTCGAGGCGCCCGTGGAGGAGCTCGTCGAGCGGGGGGTGATCCCGTCGAGCGAGGTGCTGGCCGCGGTGGCTCCGCAGATCACGTCGCAGGTGCGCGCCGCGGGCATCGACGACCCCTCGCTGCGGCTGCTTTACGGAGCGGTGTATGCGGCCTTCCGCCGCCGTCGCTCGCTGCTGCTGCTCGACCTCGCCCACCAGGTGCGCCTCGAGGAGCTGCCCTGGGTGCGGGCCATCGAGGGGCTGCGCCGCGCCGGGTCCGACGTGACCGCGGCCTCGCGCGTCACCCTGGAGCAGCTCTCGACGCTGGCGATCACTTCCTATCCGGAGGTGATCCTGCCCAACAAGCTATTGCAGGAGCTCGGCGCGCTGGCGAAGGGCGCAGGGCTCGACCTCCCCCTCGTCGAAGAGCTCGCCGCCGACATCTTCATGGGAACCTTCTCCCCGAAGTTCGTCCGCGCCGCGAAGTGCGCGGCCTCGATGCTCCGCGGCACGCTCTACGAGCGCTACTACGACGTGCCCACCGAGCGGGTGCTCTCGCTGAAGGAGGTCGTCACCCCGAAGCACGCCCGCCCCGGCGCCACGGCCCCGTCGCCGGCCTTCGCCGCGCTCTGCGCCGAGCTCGCGGGCGCCTCCCCCGGGGCAGGCTGGTCGGTCGCGCGCAACGGAACGATCGTCGAGCAGGAGCAGATCCTGACGACGCACAACCTCGCGGTGCTCTTCGAGACCTTCGCCCTCTCCGAGCGCCTGGGCGACCGTCTGCCCGAGCTCGCCCGCCGCTGCTTCACCCGCATCTGCCGCCAGCAGTCGCAGCGGGTGACGGCGTGGCGCTCGCAGCTCCAGCGGGTGAAGAACCACGCCTACGCGTGGCGCCAGATGGTGTTCTTCCTCTCGGTGGCCCCGCCCGGCTCGGTGGACGACTTCCTCCTCTGGGCGGAGGAGCACCTCGCCGAGCAGGGCGACGACCTGCGCGCCCGGCTCACCCCGCCGCTGCGGGGGCTGCTGGCCGTCGCCGTGGGGGAGGCGCCGACGCCCGAGATGCCGCGCTTCCTGGGGTGGAGCGTGGGCCGACACTGGCTGCTCCCCGCGCGCTCGTGAGAGGCGAGCAGGGGCGGTTGGAGAGGGGGGGGGTGGAGAGGGTGAGGACTAACGGCTGCCGAAGGGCGTGAACTGCGCGCCGAAGCCCGCGGGAGCCTGGGCGGCGGGCATCGCGGCGGGGGCCTGCGCGCCGCCGAGACCGAGGGCGCTCGCGGCGCTGCCGAGGGCCCCAGCGAGGCCGCCGGCGCCGGCGCCCTGGCCGAGGTTCATCCCCTGGATCTTGTCCCAGAGGAAGTCGATCATCAGCGGGGTGACGATGGCGCCGAGGACGCCGGCGACGCGCTCTGGGAGGCCGCAGCGAGAGGCGATGACCTGCGCCACGTGGCCGCCGACGACGCTCTGCAGGCCGTCGACGGCCGCGCCCTTCATCCCCTGTCCCCGCACCAGGCCGCTGACGGCGCCGGTGAGGAAGTTCATCGCGTAGTTGCTGTTCTTGATGTCGAGGAGCCCGAGCTGGCCGTTGTTCGACTGCATCGCGTTCTGCATCGCGGACACCGCCGCAGGAAACGCCGTCGTCAGGATGCCGGCCGACTGCGTGGGCGAGTATCCCTGCGCCTGGAGCGCGGAGTACGCCTGCTGGCCCTGCGGGGACTGACCGAAGAGGTTGAGGAGCTGGTCGAACATCGTGGGGTACCTCGCCGACGGTGGAGTGTCGCGACGCTCGCGACGACGGGCGAAGGTTCTCGCCGGGGGGAGCGTTGTCAAGCGCATCGAACGCGCCCCGATTTCACCTACCATCGCGCTCCATGCTCGCGCCCTCCCGACACCATCTCGCCGCCGCGCTCGCCGCCTGCCTCGTCGCCCTCCCGACGCTGGCCTCGGCGCAGACGCCCATCGTGCTCGACGGCCCGATCCCCGAGGGGACGGCGCGCTACTTCGCGGTGCCCTTCACGGTGCCGGAGGGCATCCGCGAGATCGAGGTCCGCCACGACGACCAGTCGGAGAGGAACATCCTCGACTGGGGCCTCGCCGACCCGACGCGCTTCCGCGGATGGGGCGGCGGCAACACCGAGGCCGCCGTCGTCTCCGTCGAGGCCGCCTCCCGCAGCTACGTCCCCGGCGCCATCCCCGCGGGCACCTGGTCGCTCCTCATCGGCCAGGCCAAGGTGATCGAGCGGCCCGCGCGCTACCACGTCGAGATCCTCCTCCGCGCGACCCCCACGCTCCCTCCGCAGCCCGAGCGTCGCCCCTACGCTCACGCGCCCGCGCTCTCCGCCGGCCCCCGCTGGTACGCGGGCGACTTCCACGTGCACTCCCGGGAGAGCGGCGACGCGAGCCCCACGCTCGACGAGGTGGCCACCTTCGCCCGCAGCCGCGGCCTCGATTTCGTCGAGCTCAGCGAGCACAACACCGTCTCCGAGCTCGACCTCGTCGGCGCGGCGCAGGCCCGTCACCCCGCGCTGCTCTTCGTGCCCGGCATCGAGGTCACCACCTACGCGGGGCACGCCAACGCGATCGGCGCCACGCGCTGGATCGACTTCCGCGTCGGGTCCGCCGACCCGATGGTCACCGTCGACGCCATCACCGCCGCGGCGGCCTCGCAGGGCGCGATCTTCTCCATCAACCACCCGGTGCTCAACCTCGGCGACGCGTGCATCGGCTGCTCGTGGTCGCTCCGGGAGCCCGCCGGGAGCGTCGGCGCCGTGGAGCTTCAGAACGGCCAGTACTCCGTCACCGGCGCCCTCTTCTACGCGCGCTCGGTGCGCTTCTGGGAGGCCTACCTCGCCCGCGGCGAGCACGTCGCCCCGATCGGCGGCAGCGACGACCACCGCGCTGGCGAGGACCGCGGCTCCCTCGCCAGCCCCATCGGCGGACCGACCACCATGGTCTACGCGACCGAGCTGAGCGTCCCGGCGATCCTCGCGGGGGTGCGGGCCGGGCGCACGGTGGTGAAGCTCCAGGGCCCCGGCGACCCGATGGTGGAGCTGCGCGCGGGCGACGCCGCGATGATCGGCGACACGGTGCGCGCTCAGCGGGTGACGCTGCGGGCGACGGCGACCGGGGCGATGGGCGCGACGCTCTCCTTCGTGCGCAACGGCGAGGCCACCGACCCGGTGGCGGTGAACGCCGACCCCTTCACCGCGACGGTGGAGGTCGACGCCCCGCCCGGCGCCTCGGACGACCGCTGGCGCTGCGAGCTCGCGGTGAACGACCGACCCCGCGTGGTCACCGGGCACATCTGGATCGCCGCCACCGGCGAGCCCGCCGCGCCCGACGCGGGCGTGGCCGTCCACCCGACGACGACGAGCGACGGCTGCGGCTGCCGTAGCGCCCCCTCGCCGGGAGGGGCGGGCCTCTGGGGCCTGCTCGCTGCGATGGCGGCGGCGCTCACCCGACGGCGAGGCGCCCGGCGAAACAGCCCGCCGACCCGATAGGGCATCGACGCGGCGCACGAAAGCGGCATCTATTCGGTCCGCCATGGAGCCCTCGACCGCACCCCTCGTCTCCCCCGTCGCGCGCCCCGCGCACTTCGACGACCGCGCCCGCTGGAACGGCTATGTCGAGCGCCACCCCCACGCCTCGGTCTATCACCGCTGGGAGTGGGGCGAGCTCTTCCGCGACGTCTACGGCACCCGCTGGCGGCCGCTCGTCGCCATGCGCGGCGCGCGCGTCTGCGGCGTGCTCCCGCTGGTGCGCCTCTCGTCGGTGCCCTTCGGGACGCAGCTCGTGTCGCTGCCCTACTTCGGCCACGGCGGCGCCATCGCCGACGACGAGGAGACCTACCGCGCCCTCTTCGCCGCGGCGCGCGAGCTGCTCCCCGTCGAAGGGGCCGCGCGCGTCGAGCTGCGCCACGCCCACGAGGTTCCGGCCGATGGGCTCGTGGCGAGGGGCGACAAGGTGCTGATGCAGCTCTCGCTCCCCGACGACCCCGAGGCGCTGCTCAAGGCGCTCGGGCCCAAGAACCGGGCGGACATCCGACGCCCCGAGAAGGAGGGCCTCACCGCGCACCTCGGCGGCGAGGAGCTGATCCCCGAATACCACGCGGTGTATTCGTCGGTGATGCGCGACCTGGGCAGCCCCGGGCACAGCGCGAGGCTCTTCCGCGAGGCGCTACGACGGATGCCCGACCGCTGCTGGGTGGCGGTGGTGCGCTACCAGGGGCGCCCGGTGGGCGGCGGCTTCCTCGCGGGCATGGGCGACACGCTGGAGATCCCCTGCGCGGGCTCGCTGCACGAGTTCACCCGCCTCCGCGGCAACATGCTCCTCTACTGGACCATCCTGACCGAGGCGATTCGCCGCGGGTACAAGACCTTCTCCTTCGGGCGCTCGTCGCTCGACTCGGGCACCTACTCCTTCAAGAAGAACTGGGGCGCCGTCCCCTCCGCCCTGACCTACCACTACCTCCTGGCGCAGGGTCGGTCGCTCCCCGAGCTCAAGCCCGACAACCCCAAGTTCGCCCGGGTCATCGCCGCCTGGCAGCGCCTCCCGGTGCCCGTCGCCACGGTCGTGGGGCCGCGCGTGGTGCGCTGGATCCCGTGAGGGCGGTTCGCAGGCTCGCGCGGCTGTACTAGTCTGATCCTCCGCCATGACCATCAACGCGCTCACCGTAGACGTCGAGGAGTACTTCCAGGTCGAGGCCCTCGCCCGCCTCGTCGCCCGCGAGGAGTGGGACCGACTGGAGTCCCGCGTCGTGTGGGAGACCTCGCGTCTCCTCGACCTCTTCGCCAGGGAAGGGGTCCACGCGACCTTCTTCTCCCTGGGGTGGGTCGCTCGTCGCCACCCCGCGCTCATCCGCCGCATCGTCTCCGAGGGCCACGAGCTCGCCTGCCACGGCGACGGCCACCGGATGATCACCCAGATGTCCCCGGCGGAGTTTCGCGAGGACATCCGAGCCGCCAGGGCGACCCTCGAAGACATCGGCGGGGTGCGCGTCGACGGCTACCGCGCGCCGACCTTCTCCGTCGTCGAGGGCACCCGCTGGGCGCTCGACGTGCTGCGCGAAGAGGGCTTCACCTACGACGCCAGCATCTTCCCCATCCGGCACGACCGCTACGGCATCCCCTTGGCGCCGAGGGCACCGCACCGCATCGCCACGGGCCAGGGGGCCGGGATGGTGGAGTTCCCGAGCAGCACCATCCGGGTCGCCGGCCGCAACCTGCCCGTGGGCGGCGGCGGCTACCTCCGGCTGCTCCCGATGGCCTACACCCGCTGGGCGCTCGACCGCATCGCCGCCGAGGGATCTCCCTTCATGGTCTACCTCCACCCCTGGGAGATCGACGCGCAGCAGCCGCGCTTCCCCCTCGGTCGCCTCGCCACGCTCCGCAGCTACCACAACATCGACGACATCATCCCCCGGCTCACCCGGCTCATCCGGGCCTACCCCTTCGGGCCCGCGCGCACGGTGCTCCAGTCCCTCGGCCTGCTCCCTCGCGGAGAGGCGTCCCCCACCGTCCCGGTCACGGCGTAGCGTACCCCCCATGGCCGAGCCTTCGTTCATCGTCTTCGGCGACGACTGGGGCGCGCACCCCTCCAGCGTGCAGCACCTCTTCAAGCGCATCGCCCGCACCCACCGCACGCTCTGGGTCAACACCCTCGGCCTGCGCCCCCCGCGCCTCGACCGCCGCGACGCCGCCCGCGTCGTCCGCAAGCTGCGCGCGATGCTCTCCCCCCGCACCGGCGCCCCCGCCGTCGGAGCTTCCCCCGACACGGGCCTCGACCTTCACGTCGTCGCGCCCCCGATGCTCCCCTGGATGCGCCCTTCGCCGCTGCGCCTCGTCAACCGCGAGAGCGTGCGCCTGCTCGTCGGCCGCGAGGCCTCGCGCCTCGGGATGCGCGACCCGATCGTGGTCACCACCGTCCCCAACGGCGTCGACGGCCGCGGCCTCGCGGGCTCCCGCTGCCTCGTCTACTACTGCGTCGACGACTTCACCAACTGGCCCGGCGTCGACCGCGTCGCGGCCTCCGACCTGGAGCGAGAGCTGCTCTCCGTCTGCGACGCCGTGCTCGCCACCAGCCAGAACCTCGCGGACACTCGCCGCCCCCGCCGCGGCGAGGCCACGCTGCTGCCCCACGGCGTCGACGTCGAGCACCTCGCCAGGGCCTGCGACCCGAGCACCCCGACGCTCCCCGGGGTGCGCCGCGGAAGGCCCGTGCTGGGCTACCTCGGCCTCGTCGACGCCCGGCTCGACGTCGAGCTGGTGATGGGCGTCGCGCGCGCCCGGCCCGACTGGGACCTCGTCTTCGTGGGCCCCACCGACACCGCGCCCGACCCGAGGCTGCGAGGGGACAACGTGCGCTTCGTCGGGGCCGTCCCCTATGAGCGGCTGCCCGAGGCGATGGCCTCCTTCGACGTGGCGCTGCTCCCCTACGTGCGCTCCGAGCTCACCCGCTCCATCAACCCCCTCAAGCTGCGCGAGTACCTCGCCTCGGGCCGCCCCATCGTGGCCACCTCGCTCCCGGAGGTCGCCCGCTACGCCCCGGAGGTGCGCCTCGCCGACACCGCGGAGGAGACCGTCGCCGCCGTCGAGGCCGCCCTCGCAGGGTCCTCCGACCGGCGCGCCGAGCGGGTCGCCCTCCTCGCCGGCGAGACCTGGGACGACCGGGCCCGCACCTTCCTCGACCGCTGCCTCGCCGCCCGCGAGGCCAATGCCCCACCGCTTACGAGACCCGTATGAGCCCACCCTGGTACTCCCGCGCGCTGGAGCGCGTCGACCGCCGCAACGCCCACCTCTGGGCCCCCGACCTGGCCGCCTCGGCGCTGCGCCGCGAGGCCCCCGTCGAGGGCTTCCCGGTGCACCTCTACGTCTGCGTGACGGACCACTTCGAGCCCCGGTGGCGCAAGCCATCGCTGGAGGAGGAGCGCCGCCGGGTGCGCCTCTGGGCCGACGGGTTCCCCGCGCTCGCGGCTCGCCACCGCGACAGCTTCGGCCGCGACCACCAGCGCACGCTCTTCTTCCCGGTGGAGGAGTACCGCCCGGAGCACCTGCACGCGATCAACGAGCTCGTCGCGAAGAAGCTCGTCGACGTCGAGGTGCACCTCCACCACGAGAACGACACCGCCGACCACCTTCGCACCACCCTCGTGGACTTCGCCACGCTGCTCCACGAGGAGCACGGCCTGCTGCGCAAGGACCCGGTGACGGGCAAGGTCACCTGGGCCTTCATCCACGGCAACTGGGCCCTCGACAACTCGATGCCCGACGGCCGGTACTGCGGCGTCGACGACGAGCTCTCGGTGCTGCTCGACGCGGGCTGCTACGTCGACATGACCATGCCCTGCGTGCCCTCCCCGGCGCAGGGCCGCGTGGTCAACCAGGTCTACTACGCGCGCAGCTCACCGGGCCGCTCCCGGGGCCATGACACCGGGCGCGAGGTGCGCGTGGGGTCGGCCGCCCGGGACGGCGAGCTGATGCTCATCCCGGGGCCGCTCGCGCTGCACTGGCGGTCACGCGCGATGGGCCTCGTGCCCCGCGTCGAGGCGGCGATGCTCGAGCCGGAGAACCCGGTGCCCTTCGAGCAGCGGGTCGAGAGCTGGATGGAGCACGGGGTGAGCCTCCGCGGCGCGCCCAACCACCGCTTCGTGAAGCTGCACGCGCACGGCTGCAACGGCGACGCGCCGGAGTGGTTCCTCCGCGAGGGCGGGCCCTACGACCGGCTGCTCACCACGCTCGAGCGGGCGACCTCCGACACCCGCCGCTGGGTGCTCCACTACGTCACCGCGCGCGAGCTCTACGAGACCGTGAAGTCCCTCGAAGACGGCACCCTCCCCAACACCTGAGACCTCATGCGCACGGCACTCGGCTACGCGATCCTGCTCACCACGGTGCTCATCGCCCTCATCCGCAACCCGCGCTTCGCGGTGTTCGGGATGGTGGCCTGCGACACCATCCGGCCCGGCGACGAGTTCATCGAGTTCGGGATGGAGACCGTCCGGTTCTCCATCACCTACTACGCCGTCGCGCTCGGCCTCCTGCTCATCTTCTACAAGCGCTACCGCATCACGAGCGACCGCTTCCACTGGGCGATCTTCTTCCTCTTCATGAGCGTCGTGAACTCGGTGCTGCACGCGCCCTGCTTCGGCCCCGGGCTCGTGCAGATCGACAACTATTACAAGATGCTCCTGCAGTACTACCTGATCTGCGCATTCATGAGGAATGACGCGCACCTGCGGGAGCTGTACTGGGCCATCTCGACCGCCAGCGTGGTCGTCGCGCTGCGCTTCGTCTACGGCAAGTTTCACCTCAACGAGCGCAATTTCGAGGGAGCCACCGGCGACCGCAACGAGATGGCGATGACGATGGTGATGACCGTGCCCTTCCTGTTCATGCTGGGGCTCACGTCGAAGCGCCACTACATGCGCCTGTTCGCGTGGTTCTGGATCATCCCGCTGGCCCTCACGGTGCTCTTCAGCCTGTCGCGAGGCGGCATGCTGGGGCTCGGCGCGGTCGGGGGCTACCTGCTCTACCGGCTGCACCACAAGCGCTGGCTGGTGGTGGTCGGGGTGATGGTCGCGCTGGTGGGCCTCGCCAACCTCCCGACGGAGGTCACCGCGCGCTTCATGACCATCGGTCGCGCCTCGCAGAACGACGCGAGCGCCATGGGCCGACTCAACGCCTGGGCCGCCGCGCGCAACATGGCCAGGGAGCGCCCGCTCTGGGGCATGGGCAGCGGCAACTTCCTGGTGAGGTTCCAGCAGTACGCGCCGGTGCCCACGGACATCCACGTGGCGCACTCGTCGTTCTACCAGCTGCTCGGCGAGCAGGGCTTCGTGGGCCTCGGCATCTGGCTCTACCTGGTGGCGATGTGCTGGCTCGTCGCGAGCTGGTGCGAGATGCGGATGGAGCGCATCCACAAGCACGAGTGGAACGAGCCTCGCTACATGCTCGTCGCCGTGAAGGCCTCGTGGATCGGCTACGTGCTCTGCGGGGCCTTCCTCTCCCAGGAGGACATGGACTTCTTCTACCACCTGCTCGCGATCACCTCGCGCTACACGGTGTTCGTCGGCGAGTACGAGAAGGTCTACTACCAGGAGCGGGCGGCGCTCATGGCGGAGCAGCGCATGACGCTGCCGGAGCCCCTCAACGAGCGGCTGACCAACCCGCTCTTCGGTCCTGCGGGCTGAGGCGTGTGGAGTACAGGGCCCCGTAAAGCTACGGGGCCCTGCGGAGGGGGGAGAGGGGCCTACGGGCGGGTGTAGCGGAGGGTGTACGCGCCGCCGGTGCCCGCCGCGAAGGCGTCGACGAAGAGCGCGTGCAGCCGGGCGGTCTGCGAGTAGGTCGAGCTGAGGTCGGACTGGAGCCCGCAGGTGCCGGCGCCGTTGTCATTGCAGGCGCGGACGCCGTTGCCGTGCATCACGTTGAGCACGGTGTCGAAGGCCGCGGAGCCGCAGGTCTGCGCCGTGAGGGTCGAGGTCGCCGCGCCGGGGCAGCTGCGCCACCAGTAGGCGTTCTCGAGGCCCGCGCCGCCGCAGGTGCCGGAGGAGACCGCCCCGGAGGCGGGGCTGGTGGCGAGGACGCCCGCCGTCGAGCCCGTGCCCTGGGCGAGCGCCGCGAGCGTTCCGGCCCCGGCGGGGACGTGCTCGAGGTGCACGGTGGCGGTGCCGGTGCGGGTGGCGTAGCCGCTCAGCACCAGGTACCAGGTGCCCGGATCGAGCACGGTGACGACCATGGAGTTGAGCCCCTGGCCGGCGCAGAGGCCGCCCGCGTCGTCGTTGCAGACCGTGTCGCCGGCGGTGCGGCTCGCGGACACCGGGACGCCCGCGGCGTCGGTGAAGTACAGCACCGTGTCGTAGGCGCTGCCGAAGGTGTCGACGTAGACCAGCTCGCGCTGCGAGAGCGTGAACGAATAGAACAGGTCGGCGCCGGTGTTCACGCCCGCCGTGAGGCAGGGGACGGCCGTCTGGTTGGTCGCGCTGCGGGTGTCCGCGGTGAACTCCACCGTGGGCTGAGCGAGGCTGAGCACCGTCGCCCCGGCGCGCGTGTCGTTGGGCGGAGGGGCCGCGACGCAGGCGCCCGCGGTGCAGGTCTGGCCGGCGGCGCAGCGGGTGCCGCACGCGCCGCAGTTGGCGGTGGAGGTCCGCAGGTCGTGGCAGCCGCCGCTGCAGAAGGTCGTGCCCGCCGGGCAGGCGGACACGCAGGCGCCCGCGGAGCAGGCCTGGCCGACGGCGCACGAGCGGCCGCAGGCGCCGCAGTTGCGCGAGTCGGTGCGCAGGTCGAGCTCGCAGCCGTTGCTGGCCACGCGGTCGCAGTTGCCGAAGCCCGCGGTGCAGGCCCCGACGGCGCAGGCGCCCGCGGTGCAGGTCGCGGTGGCGTTGGCGAGGTTGCAGCGGTTGCCGCAGGCGCCGCAGTGGGTGACGGTATTGAGCGCGCTCTCGCAGCCGTTGGCGGCCGCGCGGTCGCAGTTGCCGAAGCCCGCGGAGCAGGCGCCGAGCTCGCACGCGCCGTTGCCGCAGGCGGCCGAGGCGTTGGCGAAGGCGCAGCGGTTGCCGCAGGCGCCGCAGCTGGTGATGGAGGAGAGCAGCCCGGTCTCGCAGCCGTTGGCGAGGCTGGCGTCGCAGTTGGCGAAGCCGCGGTTGCAGGTGAGGGCGCACGCGCTGGAGGTGCACGACGAGAGCCCGTTGGCGGGCGTCGCCGGGCAGCGGACGTTGCAGCCGCCACAGTTGTTGATGTCCGACTCCGGGTTGACGCAGGTGGCGCCGCAGATGATCGCCGGGGTCGAGCACACGCTGGTGCAGACGCCGCCGACGCAGGCCGCGTTGCTGGCGCAGGTCACGCCGCAGCCGCCGCAGTGGGATCGGTTGTTGGTGGTGTTGGTCTCGCAGCCGTTGGCGAGGTTGGCGTCGCAGTTGGCGAAGCCGCGGTTGCAGCTCCCGATGGCGCACGCGTTGCCCACGCAGGCGGGCGTCGCGTTGGCGAAGGAGCAGCGGTTGCCGCAGGCGCCGCAGTGGGCGACCGAGGTGGCGAGGGTGACCTCGCAGCCGTTGATGTTGGCCCCGTCGCAGCTACCGAAGCCGGCGAGGCAGGTGATGCCGCAGCCCGAGCCCACGCAGACCGGGGCGGAGTTGGCGGGCGTCGGGCAGACGGTGCCGCAGGCGCCGCAGCTGGTGGCCGTGTTGGTGGTGTTCACCTCGCAGCCGTTGGCGGGGTTGGCGTCGCAGTCGGCGGTGCCCGCGGGGCAGACGGTGCCGCAGACGCCGGCGGTGCAGCGGGCCATGGCGCCGCCGCCCGCGACGCACGCTCGGCCGCAGGCGCCGCAGTTGGCGGTGTCGTTGGAGAGGGCGGTCTCGCAGCCGTTGGCCGCCATGCCGTCGCAGTTGGCGAAGCCCGGGGCGCAGGTGCCCACCGCGCAGGCGCCCGCGGTGCAGACGCCGGTGCCGTTGGCGACGCTGCAGCGGGTGCCGCAGCCGCCGCAGTTGGCGACGTCGCTCGCGGGGTTCACGCAGGCGCCGGTGCAGCAGGTCGAGCCCGCGCCGCAGGCGGTGCCGCAGGCGCCGCAGTTGGCGCCGTCGTTGTTGGTGTTGACGCAGGAGGAGCCGCAGCAGGTCGAGCCGGCGCCGCAGGCGCGGGTCGGCGAGCAGCCGGGGACGCACATGTTGGTGCGGCAGATGGTGCCGATGGCGCAGTCGCCGTCGGCGGTGCAGCCCACGCAGGCGTGCGCGGCGGTGTCACAGACCGATCCGCCCGCGCAGTCGCCGGCGTTGCGGCAGCCCGGGGCGCAGCGGTTGGACGCGCAGTAGTTGCCCACCGGGCAGACGTCCTCCGCGGTGGTGCAGGGCACGCAGCGGTTGGTGGCGAGGTCGCAGACCGGGCCGCCCGTGGCGGTCGCGCAGTCCGACGAGGCGCGGCACTCGACCATCGGGCCCGTGTCGGTGGGGGTGCCCGTGTCGGTGGGGGTGCCCGAGTCCGTCGGCGCTCCGGTGTCGTCGGGGGTGCCCGTATCGGTGGGGGTGCCCGTGTCGTCGGGGGTGCCGGTGTCGTCGGGGGTGCCGGTGTCCCCGGGGATGCCAGCGTCGTCGCCGGTGTCCGTGGGCTCGCCGGTGTCCGTGGGCTCGCCGGTGTCCTCGGTGACCGGCACGTCGGTGCGGCCGTCGTCGGTGGCCACCGGAACGTCCGGCCTTCCCGAGTCGACGACCGGGACGTCCGCGTCGCCGACGTCGGCCACGACCACGTCCGAGGGGGAGGCGTCGCCCCCCACCACGGACGAATCATCACAGCCCGCCGCGACGAGCTGCAGCGCTCCCACGAGCATCGCTCCGTGGGCAAACCTCCATCGAATCATAAGAGAGGATCCTTTCTTCTGGGTGTGGATGCGCGTCACGCGAGCCCCGGCGCTTCCGGTACGCACGCTACATCGACCGGGCCGCGCCCGGGGGCGGGTCGTCGTTGTGCCGGCGGGCTCCTGATCCCGCTGGTCGTCGGTTGGGACGGGCTCCATGAGCGTCAAGGGTCGCGGGCGGGGGCGGCATGACCTGCAACCGCCGGTGAATCCTTCGCCCCCCTTGCGACGTCTGTGGACTCCGTGACGTTCGGAGGTACAAGCCGATGATGATCCTTGATCGACGTAGCTTCGGGGGAATCCTGCTGTCCGCGGCGACGGCGCTGGCGGCGGCTCCCGCGTTCTCGCAGCCGGCGGGGCCCGACCCCCGGCGCTGGGTGGAGGGCCGCCTCGGCGCGGTCTCCCGGCTGCTCTCCCAGGGTCGCGACGGAGGCGTCGCGGCGGTCGAGGCCCGAGACGCCCAGGTGGCCCGCATCCTCAACGGGATGCTCGACATCGAGGAGCTCGGCCGCCGCGCGCTCGACCCCTACTTCGCCCAGCAGACCCCCGCCGACCAGGCGACCTTCGTCTCGCTGCTCCGTCAGCTCATCGAGCGCAACTACCGGCAGAACCTGGAGTCCACGCTCGACTGGGCGGTGACCTACGGCCCCTCGACGAGCGCCGCCGACGGCAGCGCGGTGGTGCCGACCACGGCGCGCTCACGCACCAACGCCCGCGCCGAGCCCGTGACCATCGACTACCACCTGCGCCGCCGCGGCAACGACTGGATCGTCTACGACATCGTGACCAACCGCTCTTCGCTGGTGCAGTCCTACCGCGACGGGTACACGCGCATCGTGCGTGACCGTGGCTTCGCCGAGCTGCTGCGGCGCTTGCGACAGCGGGTCGCGGCCCTCGGCACCGGCGCGCGGGTGAATCCGTGACCGGACGCGCCGGGACGTCACTCGTGCGTTGACACCCGGCGGGGCCGCGGGGCATACGATTTCGGCTGCATGAAGCTCTATTCCAGCAAGGTCCCGGTGATCGCGATGGACATCGTGCGGGTGCTCACCGCCGAGAAGGACATCGAGGTCACCAGCGCTCGCGAGGTCGAGGCCGACATCGAGGCCGTGCTGCGGGAGTACCTGCGCATGGAGCGAGACCTCACGGAGAAGGCCAAAGACCGGGTGGAGCAGGTGGGCGGCGGCCGGGAGGACATCGCCCGGGTCAAGAAGACCATGGCCGAGGCGAAGAACATCGGCCTCGGGGGGGATGCGATCTCCTTCATCCTGAACCAGATCATCGTGATGCTGATGCGCTCGCCGCACGTCGACGAGGTCTTCTCCGAGGACGACGTGATCCGCCGCAAGGCGAAGAAGGTCCTCGAGCGCCACATGGCGGCCGACGAAGAGCTGGACAAGGAAGTCCGCGACCAGATCAAGAACCTCCAGGAGGGCACCCGCACCTGGGAGGTCGAGTACCAACGCGTGACGGAGCAGGTGAAGCGCCGTCGCGGCATCACCTGAAGCGAAGGGCTATAACGCCGCCATGTGGATCCCGAAGGTCGAAGAGAAGAAGCACTTCTGCCACAAGTGCAAGAACGAGCTGGTCTTCGAGGTGAAGATGGGCCGACGAGACCAGTGCCCGCACTGCGGCGCTGATCTCCAGTGCTGCAAGAACTGCGAGTTCTGGGACGTGAGCGCGCACAACCAGTGCCGCGAGAAGATCACCGAGTACATCCCCGACCGCGAGGCGGCGAACTTCTGTTCGTTCTTTACGTTCAAGAACGGTGAGCCCGGCAGCAACGAGGGCGAGCTCAAGGCCAAGTCGAAGCTGGCGGCGCTGTTCGCCCCGAAGAAGTGAAGAGGTAGGCGACCGTGAAGGTGCTGGTGACGGGCGGGGCGGGCTTCATCGGCGGACACCTCATCGACGCGCTCCTCGCGCAGAACGCGGAGGTGCGCGTCATCGACAATTTCTCCACGGGCAGGCGCGAGAACATCGACCGGGTCCGCAATCGCATCGACTTCATCGAGGCCGACATCTGCGACCCCGAGGCCATCGCCCGGGCGGTGCACGGGGTCGAGCTGGTGTTCCACGAGGCGGCGATCCCGAGCGTGTCGCGCAGCGTGGCCGACCCGGTGGCGAGCAACCAGGCCAACGTCGGCGGCACCGTGTCGGTGCTCAACGCCGCCCGCCTCGCGGGCGTGCGCAAGCTGGTCTACGCCGCGAGCTCGAGCGCCTACGGCGACACGCCGACGCTCCCCAAGGTCGAGACGATGACCCCGCGGCCGATGAGCCCCTACGCCATCAGCAAGCTCGCGGGAGAGCAGTACGTCACGGTCTTCGGCAAGCTCTACGGCTTCGAGACCGTGTCGCTGCGATACTTCAACGTCTTCGGCCCGCGGCAGGATCCGAAGAGCGAGTACGCCGCGGTGATCCCGCGCTTCGTCACCACCATCCTCGCGGGCCAGCGGCCGGTGATCTTCGGCGACGGCGAGCAGACGCGGGACTTCTGCTTCATCGAGAACACCGTGAGCGCCAACCTCCTGGCGGCGAAGGCCACCACGCACGGCGAGGTGGTCAACGTCGCGTGCGGCGCCCGGGTCTCGCTCAACGCGCTCATCAAGCTCATCAACGAGGAGCTCGGCACCGACGTGAAGCCCGAGTACGCGACCGGGCGGCCGGGCGACGTGCGCGACTCCCTCGCGGACATCACCGCCGCGCAGAAGCTCCTCGGGTACGAGGTGCTCTTCGACCTGCGCGCTGGCCTGAAGAAGGCCATCGACTGGTACCGCGCGAACCCCGTCGGCGCGTAGCGGGAGCGCGGAGGTCCCCGTGCGGAGCATGACGGGCTTCGGCGCGGGGGACGCGCGCCTCGGAGGGGCGACCCTCTCGCTGGAGCTGCGCTCGGTGAACCATCGCTACCTGGAGGTGCGCGTGCGCCTCCCGAGGGAGCTCACCGAGCACAGCGTCTTCGTCGAGCAGCGGGTGCGCGCCCACCTCGGGCGCGGTCGGGTGGACGTGAGCGGGCACATCGAGGGCGCCGTCGCCGGGGCGAGCGCCTTCGACGAGGAGCGGGCGCGCTCGGTGCTCGCCTCGATGCAGCGCATGGCCGACTCGCTGGGCTACGCCGAGCGGGTGCCGCTGTCGGTGCTCGGGGCGATGCCGGAGCTGTTCACCAGCGCGGGGGCCTTCCCGCCGTCGGAGGCCCGGGAGGCCCTCGAGGTCGCGCTGCGCGGGGCCGTGGCGCGCTTCGAGGAGAGCCGCGCGGCGGAGGGCGGTCACCTGCGGGTCGCGATGGAGGCGCTGCTGTCGGGGGTCGAGGCCGCCGTCGAGGCGGTGTCGGCGCTGGCCGAGGGGATGACCGCGCGGCTGCGGGCGAGGGCACGGGTGAGGGTGCTGGGCGCGCTCGGCGAGCAGGGCATCGACGAGGCGCGCCTCGCGCAGGAGCTGGTGCTGTGGAGCGAGCGCTCGGACGTGAGCGAGGAGCTCACCCGGCTGCGGGCGCACGCCTTCGCGATGCGTGCGCTCCTGGCCGAGGAGGGCGCCATCGGGCGGAGGATGGACTTCCTGCTCCAGGAGATGGCGCGCGAGGCCAACACGCTCGGGGCGAAGGCGACGGACGCCGCGGCCACCACCGGGGTGGTCGCGTTGAAGGCAGACCTTGAGCGGATGCGAGAGCAGGCGCAGAACGTCGAGTGAGCGGATGGACGGCTTTCTTCACCTGATCGTGACCTCGCCTTCCGGCGCCGGGAAGACGACGATGGTGCGCGCGCTGCTGGAGTCCTTCCCGCAGCTCGTGCAGAGCGTCTCGAACACCACCCGGGCTCCGAGGCCGGGCGAGGTCGACGGGCGCGACTACCACTTCGTCGAGGCGTCGCGCTTCGACGAGATGATCGCCGAGGGCGACCTCTGCGAGTGGGCCGAGGTGCACGGGCACCGGTACGGCACGTCCATGTCGAGGGTGCGGCTCGCGAGGGAGACCCACCGCGGGGTGGTCTTCGTGATCGACGTGCAGGGAGCCCGGCAGGTGAAGGCCGCGATCCCCGACGCGGTGGCGGTCTTCGTGCTGCCGCCGTCGTGGGAGGCGCTGGAGAGCCGCCTGCGGGGCCGTGGCACCGAGCGCGAGGAGGTCATCCAGCGGAGGCTCCGCAACGCGCGCGAGGAGGTCGCGCACTACGGCCTCTTCGACTACCTGATCATCAACGACGACCTCGCGACGGCCATCGACGAGCTGAAGGGCGTCGCGCAGGCGACGGTGGCCCAGCGCTCTCGAAGGGCCCACCGGGCCGAGTCGCTGCTGCGCTCGGGCTGAGCGGCAGAAGGTCCCTACCCTTCTCCCCGGGCGCCGATGGCGAATCATCGCGCGCGGCCCAACGTATCTCCCTGCCGATGGGAACGACGCCGCTCGCGCCCGGGTCCGTGTTCGCGGGTGACTTCGAGGTCATCCGGCTCCTCGCCGACGGCGGCATGGGCTCGGTCTACGTGGTCGAGCAGCGCTCCACGGGCAAGCGCCGCGCGCTGAAGGTGATGCACCCTCGGATGCTCCACGACCCGACGCTGCGAGAGCGCTTCACGCAGGAGGCGAGGCTCGGGGCGAAGATCGCGAGCGACCACGTGGTGGAGGTCGTCGGCGCGGGCGTCGACGCCGAGACGGGCATTCCCTGGATGGTCATGGAGCTCCTCGAGGGGCGCGACCTCTCCGCGGCGCTCGCCGAGCGGGGCGCGTTCTCGCTCCCCGAGGCGAAGGGCGTCCTTCGTCAGGTGGGCCACGCGCTCTCCCGCGCGCATCGGCAGGGCATCGTGCACCGCGACCTCAAGCCCGAGAACCTCTTCCTCGCCGACACGAGGCACGAGGGCGCCGGGGCGATGGTGAAGATCCTCGACTTCGGCATCGCCAAGGTGATGCAGGAGACCCGCGCCACCGGCGCCACCATCGGCGGCCTCGGCACGCCGCTCTGGATGGCCCCCGAGCAGACGCACGGAGGAAAGATCACCCCCGCGACGGACGTGTGGGCGCTCGGGCTCATCGGCTTCGCGCTGCTCGCGGGGCGCTCGTACTGGCGGTGCGCCTCGGACGACGTCCCGCTCACCGTGGTGCTGACGGAGATGTTCGCCGCGCCCCTTGTGGCGGCCAGCGAGAGGGTCGTCGAGCTGGGGCTCCCGGTGAGGCTCCCGACGGGCTTCGACCAGTGGTTCGCGCAGTGCGTGGCGCGCGAGGCGAGCGAGCGCTTCGTGAGCGCCGAGCCCTGCATCGCCGCCTTCCTGGCGCTGGGCACCGCGCCCGCGGTCGCCGCCGCGCCGACCATGCTCGGGGCCCCGTCGGTGCCCGCGGGACCTCTGCCCGCGAGCCCGAAGCGTCGCCGCGCCTGGGCGCCCGCGCTCGTCGCCGCGGCGGTGCTGCTACCGGCCCTCGGCCTCGGCGCGTGGATCGCCGCGCGCCCTCCCTCGCGCGACGTCGCCGCCCGCGTCGCACCCACCCGCGCCGCCGTGGCCGAGAGCCAGCGAAGCCCCGCCGAGCCCCCTCCCTCTCCGGTCGTCGCGAGCGAGCCTCCCGCACCCGCAGCAGCGCCCGCACCCGCAGTCGCAGCCGCGCCCGCGCCGCAGCGCATCGAGCCTCCGGCCCGGCTCCCTCGCCGCGCCGCCGTGACGCCGCGTCGTGCGATGCCGCGAGCGAGGCCCGCCGAGCCGCCTACGGTGCCGGCGTGGTCCGCCGTGCGCGAGGCGCCCGAAGCGCCGGCTCCGAGCTACGTCCCGCCGCCGCCCGTCGCGCCGGCACCGAGCTACGTCCCGCCGCCGCCCGTCGCGCCGGCTCCGAGCTACGTCCCGCCCGCTCCGGAGTATCCGCCGACTGGTCCCGTGGCGGTGCCCTCGCACCCGCAGCCGACCCCGGCGCCCGCGAGCGGCGCGGCGTGCGCGCCGTGCGCGCAGGGGATGACCGAGCGCTGCAACGGCTGCGACGACAACTGCAACGGCATGGTGGACGAGGGCTGCTGAGGCCGATCGCTCCCGCGGGGCGCGACCCTACGAGGGCGTCACCCGGAGCTCGACGTGCGCCGTGCCGCCCTTCGGCGGGCTCACCGTGATGTCGAGCGCCCCGTCGGCCCGGCGCCACGCCGACACCACCACCGACGAGGGCAGCGGAACCGGCTTGCGGAAGCGCACCTCCACCACGCGAGGCCGAGGCGGAAGGTCGTCCTGGCACTCCGCGAGGGCGCGAGCGACGGTCCAGGTGCCGTGGACGATCGCGGTGCGAAAGCCGAAGGGCCGCGCCAGCCACGCCCTCTGGTGGATCGGGTTGAGGTCGCCCGCGATGCGCGCGTAGCGACGGCCGGTGTCCTCGGGCACCCGCACGATCACCGAGCGCAGCGGCGCCCCCTCCACGCCCGCCGCCGGGGCCTCCCGCTTCGGCCGCTCTCCCGACGCCTCGCCTCGCCGCCGCGACAGCGCCGTCGTGGTGGTCTTCCACGCCAGCGCTCCCGCGTGGCTCGCCTCGGTGACCAGGTCGATCTCCACGCCGAGCGCGGTCTCCCGGCTGCCGGCGACGCGCGCCACCAGGTCGAGCGCCGCCCCGTCGGGCAGGCGCACCCGCTCCTCGGTGCGGTTGGCGACGTGCACGATGCCCATCGCGGCGATCGGGAACGCCCGGTCGGCCAGCAGCTCCAGATGCAGCGGCGCGGCCATGAGCTGCGGCGCCAGCGTCGGCAGCGAGCCGTCGTCGGCGAGGCCGCACACCCTGCGGTAGTCCGAGAGCCAGGTCGGGTCGGCGACCACGCCGCGGGCGCTGCGCTCGAGCGTCGGGAGCGTCGCGCCTCGGGCGAGGCCGGGGCGACGCGCCGCGAAGAGCTTCGCGTGGGCCGCGAGCAGCGAGGCGAAGGAGCCGGCGCTCACCAGCCCACCTCCTGCGACCACGAGGAGGGCCACGCCGAGCCGCGGTTGCCCGCGATCTCCCGGCCATCGGGGGCGGTCACGAAGTTGCCCACGTCGCCGAAGGCCCGCTCGGCGTTGACCCTCCCGTCGCGCGATCGCATCGGCGTGAGCTGCGACCCGCGGCGCAGCGAGACCACCTCGTGTGGCCCCGGGCGCAGGTCGACCAGGGCGCCCTTGCGCGAGGCGTCGAGGAGCTGCTGCTCGTTGCCGATGGGGTCGGCGACGGTCTTGGCCTTGAGCGTCCACACCAGCAGGCTCGTCGGATCGCGGTCGGGATGGGCCTCGGCCAGCAGGTCGCTCGCGCCGTGAAACTGCTTGCCGATGTCGTTCTGGTTCACCGGTCCGGCCATGAGGCACACGCCCGCGAGCAGGTCGCACCCGGCGGGGATCTCCGTCGTGCCCGACAGCTCCGCCACCAGCGCGCTGCGCGCCGCCGCCGCGCCGAACGCGCGCACCGCGAAGTCGAAGGGAAGCCCCGAGGCCTCGACGTCGCGGCGAGACAGCCCGCCGACGTAGATGCGTTGCCCCGCGAGGGCGAAGGCCTTGCGGCCGCGGGCGGCGTTGCGGCTGAGCGCGCGCCCGGTCGGGAGGTCGGCCCAGAGCGGGATCTCCTTCACCACCCGATCGGTCACCTCGGCGAGCTGCGAGCGAACGGCGCGCAGACGGTCCTTGCCGCCCGGGGTGAGCACGTCGATGCGCTCCAGCAGGAGCAGCTCCCTCGCGCGGTCTCGCTCGACGCCGGTGAAGTGCGCGAAGGCGTTGTAGGCCGCGCGGCCCGCCTGCTCGGTGAGCGCGTCGGAGACGTCCATCGACTGGCGCTCCTGGTAGGGCGCCGGGGCGCTCTCCTCGGCGTTCACCCCGGGCTGGATGCGCTCGCTGCGCAGCGCCAGCAGCGCCGCCCCGATGCGCCGCGCGGACGACGGCTCCATCGCCACGCGCTCTCCGGGCGTCGCGTACCCGACCTGGGCCACGAGGCCGATGCGCCAGCCCAGCGCCCGCTCCTTCGCGCCGAGGCCCGCGAGCGCCTCCAGCTCCCGCAGCGCCTCCGGGTCCGCGGGCTCGTCCATCGGCCGGAGGAACACCTGCGCCCGGCGCTTTCCCGCCGACGCGACCACCGCCGCGCGCTCCATCGCATCGGCGAGCACGCCGAGGTGCAGCCCGGTGAGGTGCCCGATGGTCGGGATGTCGTCGACGTGGCGGAAGCGCTTGGCCCAGGCGCGCATCGGCACCGTCGCGAGGCTCGACAGCGCCCGGTGCCCCACGAAGGTCAGCAGCAGCGTGAAGGCCGTGCGGTACGGCCTCGCGAGCACCACGTGGGTGTACGCCGCGCCGTCGAGCACCGGCACGCCGGCGGTGCCGATGCGCCGCAGCAGCGCCGCCGCGCGGGCCGAGTCGCCGGGGCCGAGGAGCACGTCGCGGTGCCCGCGGAAGTTCGTCGACTGGCGGGCGGTCATCACCCCGAGCGAGCACTCCTCGAAGAGCTCGGACTCCACCGGCGCCGGACCCGGGACGAAGCCCGTCGGCCGCGGCAGCGCGAGCACCGAGAGCATCGTCTCGGCCTCCTCCCTCGTGAGCGAGACGCGCGTGCGGTATCCCACCGGCGACGACGAGTCGAGGCGCTCCGGGAGGTGATAGCGGCTGCGCTTCTCCCCCGCGCCGGCGAAGGTCGCCGCGCGCGACCGGCGCTGCTCCGGCGAAGGGGCCTCGACGGCGATGAACTCGTGGGGCTTGCTCGACCGTGGCGGAGCGGGCGCTTCGACGGAGGCGGCGGGCGTCGTCATGCCGGCGGACATATCCCGCGGCGCCTCCTGGGTCACGCGTTCTCGCCGCGCGAATTGCACGGGAATCGCCGCGTAGAATGAGCGCGCCTGCGTCGCCCGCTACGCAGCCCGGGCGCCCGGGCGAGGGGCGCGAGGGCGCTGTCGGTACATCGATACCGTTGCTCCCAGAGGGTGCGACCCACACCGACCATGGATGAGATATCGGTTATCTCGGATGCGCCGACGAGTGTCGGGATAGCGTCTGAATTCCAGACGATTTCGAGGGATTGCAGATATGAAAGGCAGGCGACTCTTTCGGGGTTGATACGACTCATCCATCCGCGGAATAGTTGTCCTGTCGGGTTGAGTGGGAGTCGGCCTCTCGTGAATGATCGCGGGATGCAGGCTCCCTCTATTGCCTTGTTGAGAGTGCTGATGGTGGCCGTCGCCGTCGCCTCGTGCAGCGACCAGTCGGTGGTCTCCTCGACCGACGGCTCCGCCGACGGGACCTCCGTCACCGACGCGGTGGTCTCGGACGTCCCTCGCCGCGGCTGCGGTCTCGTGACCTGCGCCAGCGCGGGCGCGACGTGCGGACCCATCGGCGACGGCTGCGGCGGAGTGCTCCACTGCGGCGACTGCGCGGCCCCGCAGACCTGCGGCGGCGGCGGTCGCTTGAGCCAGTGCGGCGGCTCCTCGGGCTGTGTCCCGCGCACCTGCGCGGCGCTCGGCGTGAGCTGCGGCCCGGCGGGCGACGGCTGCGGCGGTCTGCTCGAGTGCGGGAGCTGTCCCGACGGGCAGAGCTGCGGCGGCGGCGGAAGGCCCGGCGTCTGCGGCGCGGGCGGGGCCACGGACGCGGCGGCGGCCTGCGCTCCTCGCACCTGCGCGAGCGCGGGAGCCACCTGCGGGGCGGTCTCCGACGGCTGCGGGGGGCTGCTGATGTGCGGCTCCTGCCCGGCGGGCCAGACCTGCGGCGGCGGCGGAGTGCCTGGCCGCTGCGGAGGCAGCGCGTGCGTGCCTCGCACCTGCGCGAGCGCGGGAGCCACCTGCGGCCCGGTCGCCGATGGCTGCGGCGGACTGCTGATGTGCGGCTCCTGCGCGGCGGGCACCGCCTGCGGCGGCGGCGGGCGCGCCAGCGTGTGCGGCGTCCCTGGCGGCAGCAGCGCGTGCGTGCCTCGCACCTGCGCGAGCGCGGGCGCCAACTGCGGTCCGGTCTCCGACGGCTGCGGGGCGCTGCTGATGTGCGGCACCTGCCCGGCGGGCCAGACCTGCGGCGGCGGCGGCCGGCCGAGCGTCTGCGGCGCCGGCGGATCGGCGGACGCGGGGAGCGCGTGCGCTCGACGCACCTGCGCGAGCGCGGGGGCCAACTGCGGCCCGGTCTCCGACGGCTGCGGGGCGCTGCTGATGTGCGGCACCTGCCCGGCGGGCACCACCTGCGGCGGCGGCGGGCGCGCCAGCGTGTGCGGCTCCGGCGGAGCGCCGGACGCGGGGCGCGCCTGCGTGCCTCGCACCTGCGCGAGCGCGGGGGCCAACTGCGGTCCGGTCTCCGACGGCTGCGGGGGGCTGCTGATGTGCGGCACCTGCGCGGCGGGCACCACCTGCGGCGGCGGCGGCGTGGCGAGCGTCTGCGGCGCGCCCCGATGCGTGCCTCGCACCTGCTCCGCGGCCCGCGCCAACTGCGGCCCGGTGGCCGACGGCTGCGGCGGCCTCCTGATGTGCGGCGCCTGCGCTCCGGGCACCACCTGCGGCGGCGGCGGGACGCCCAGCGTCTGCGGCGCGCCCGGGGGGTCGTCCGCGTGCACCGGCCTCTGCCTTCGCAGGGCGATGTGCTCGGGCGGAGCGACGACCACCATCTCGGGCACCGTGGTGACCCCGGCGCTGACGGCGCCCGACCCGCTCTACAACGCCGTGGTCTACATCCCCAACGCGGCGGTCGCTCCCTTCGCGCCGGGCGTCGCGTGCGACCGCTGCGGCGCCGCGACGTCGGGCTCCCCGGTGGTGAGCGCCGTCACCGGCCCCGACGGCCGCTTCGTGCTCCGGGACGTGCCGGTGGGCGCCAACATCCCGCTGGTGATCCAGCTCGGTCGCTGGCGCCGCCAGGTGACCATCAGCAACGTGGCGTCGTGCGTCGACAACGCGCTGCCCACCACGCTCACCCGCCTGCCTCGCAACCGCACCGAGGGTGACATCCCGCTGATGGCGATGGTCACCGGCAACGTCGACGCGCTCGAGTGCGTGCTTCGCAAGATCGGCATCTCGGACTCGGAGTTCACCACCCCCGCGGGCGGCGGCCGGGTGCAGCTCTACGTCGCCAACGGCGCCAACGCCGGGCGCAACACTCCCCCCGCGAGCGACCTCTACAACGCCCCCGCGACGCTCTCGCGCTACGACATGGTGCTCTTCGCCTGCGAGGGCGGGCACATCGAGAAGCCCCCCGCGGCGCAGCGCAACCTGGTGCAGTACGCCGACGCGGGCGGGCGCGTGTTCACCACGCACTTCAGCTACACGTGGCTCTACAACATCGCGCCCTTCTCCAGCGTGGCCACGTGGCGCATCCGCCAGTCGAACCCGGGCAACCCCCTCACGGGCATCGTCGACACGTCGTTTCCGCGAGGCCAGGCCTTCTCGCAGTGGCTGACCATCGTCGGCGCCTCCACCGGGCTCAACCAGATCTCCATCAACGAGCCCCGGCACGACGTCGACGCGGTGGTCGCCCCGACCGCGCGCTGGATCTACTCGAGCGCGCCCTCGACGGTGCAGCACCTGACCTTCAACACCCCCGTCGGGGTCGCGCCGGAGACCCAGTGCGGGCGCGTGCTCTTCAGCGACTTCCACGTGAGCAACGGGCGCACGAGCGGGCGAACGTTCCCCACGGAGTGCTCCGGGACGACCCTCACCGCGCAGGAGAAGGTGCTGGAGTTCATGCTCTTCGACCTCGCGTCGTGCGTGAGCCCCGACCTGCCGCGCCCGACCTCCTGCGTGCCTCGCACCTGCGTCGCGGCGGGCGCCACCTGCGGCCCGGTGGGCGACGGCTGCGGCGGGACCCTCAACTGCGGCGCCTGCCCGGCGGGCACCACCTGCGGCGGCGGCGGTGTTCCGAGCGCGTGCGGCACCACGACCTGCCGCCCGCGCACCTGCGGGGACCAGGGCCTGAGCTGCGGCCCCGCGGGCGACGGCTGCGGCGGAACCCTCAACTGCGGCACCTGCCCGGCAGGCATGACCTGCGGCGGCGGCGGAACCGTCGGCGTCTGCGGCACCCCCGCGTGTCGACCGGTGACCTGCGCGGCGCAGGGCCTGAGCTGCGGCCCCGCGGGGGACGGCTGCGGCGGAACCCTCAACTGCGGCACCTGCGCGACCGGCACCTGCGGCGGCGGCGGACGCCCCGGGGTGTGCGGCTCGCCGTCGTGCACGCCCACCACCTGCGCGGCGCAGGGCCTGCGCTGCGGCCCCGCGGGCGACGGCTGCGGCGGAACCCTCGACTGCGGCACCTGCGCGGCCGGGACCACCTGCGGCGGAGGCGGGACGCCGGGCGTCTGCGGCTCGACCCCGTGCCGCCCGCAGACCTGCACGGAGCAGGGGCTCAGCTGCGGTCCGGCGGGCGACGGCTGCGGCGGCACCCTGGAGTGCGGCACCTGCGCGTCGCCGTTGACCTGCGGCGGAGGCGGGACGCCGGGCGTCTGCGGCACCTCGACGTGCAGGGCGCAGACGTGCGAGTCGCAGAGCCTGCGCTGCGGCCCGGCGGGCGACGGCTGCGGCAACACCCTCGACTGCGGAACCTGCCCCTCGGGCATGACCTGCGGCGGCGGCGGCACCCCGGGCGTCTGCGGCTCGGGCTCGTGCCGGTCGCGTAGCTGCGCCGACCAGGGCATCCAGTGCGGCCCGGCGGGCGACGGCTGCGGCAACCTGATCCAGTGCGGCAACTGCACGGCGCCGGATAGCTGCGGCGGGGCCGGGATGCCCGGCGTCTGCGGTCGAGGGCCGTGCAGCCCGCGCACCTGCGCCGCGCTCAACGCCGAGTGCGGCCCTGTCGCAGACGGCTGCGGCGGCCTGCTGGACTGCGGCCCCTGCCCGGCGGGCCAGGCCTGCGGCGGCGGCGGCGTCGCCAACCGCTGCGGCGCCCCCGGCTGAGCGAAGAGGCCGGTCCTTCGACCGGCCACCCGGTCCAGTGCTACGCCTGCGGGCGAAGCCATGGACCTCCGCAAGAGCCTCTTCATCCTCCCCAACCTCTTCACCGTCTCGAGCATCTTCTGTGGCTTCAACGCCATCCGGCTGCTCTCCACGGCGGAGTCTCCCGCGGTCGACCCCGCGCGCTACCAGTCCGCCGCGCTGCTGCTGGTCTTCGCGATGTTCTTCGACATCATCGACGGCCGCGTGGCGAGGCTCACCCGCACGCAGTCCGCCTTCGGGCTCCAGTTCGACTCCCTCGCCGACGTCATCTCCTTCGGCGTCGCCCCCGCGCTGCTCGCGTGGCGCTGGGCGCTCGCGCCGCTCGGCGACCTCGGCGTCGCCGTGTGCTTCCTCTACGTGGCCTGCGGGGCCATCCGGCTCGCGCGCTTCAACGTGATCGCCACCCGCGAGGCGGGCGTCTCCACGAAGCCCGGCAAGTACATCGTCGGGCTGCCGATCCCCGGCGCCGCGGGGATGCTCATCGCGCTGGTGCTCGCCAACCACTCGGTGCACGGTCGGCTCTTCGCGCACCCCGCCGCGGTGGCCCTGCTCATCGCGGTGCTCTCCGCGCTGATGGTCAGCACGGTGAACTTCCGCTCCTTCAAGGACGTGCGGCTCACCGGCTGGCGCCCGCTGGCCCTCATCGCCGCGGGCGTCTCCAGCACCGTGCTCGTGGGCGCCTGGCTCGGCCCGGCCTTCGCGCTGCCGTGGCTGCTCGGCTGCTACCTCACCTTCGGCCTCGTCGAGAGCGCCGTCACCGTGGGCCGCCGGCACCGACGCCGCCGCCTCGAGCGCAGCTCCCTCAACGACTGATCCCCCCGTTGCAGGGGCTGCGGTCGGGACGACGGCCACGGCTGTCGCAGCCCGATGGGCGGCGCTCTGGCGGATGTGGTCGTCGTCCCGGCCGCAGCCCGGATCCCCGTCTCAGAAGTGCGAATGCCTCTCCTGATCGCGGCCCTGTGTCAAGCGCTCCTCGGTCGGATTCGCGCTGCGGTGACCGTCCGGGCGGCGCTGGGCGTCGAGCATCGCGCAGAGCTGGTCGCGCAGCCGCGTGAGGTCCTCGCGCTCCTTGACCGGGAGGAAGCGCGAGCGGGCCCCCTCGCGCTCGACGTGCAGCCAGGCCGTGCGGTTCCACCAGGTGAGCTCGCCGATGAGGCGCTCGAACTGTATCGCCTCGCGCCCCTCGACCTTCTTCGTCACCACGCACCAGGTCCACGGGTGCTCGCCCTCCAGCGCGTCGAGGTCGATCCAGAGCGTGTTGGTGTTGAAGAGCGGAAAGGCCTCGTCGGGGAAGGCCCCGGGCAGCCTGAACGCCTCGGCCAGCACCAGCCTCCCGTCGCGCAGCACCGGCAGGCCGCCCCGGTCGCCGGTCGCCTTGGAGACGAGCTCCACGGAGATCTTCGCGCCGCTGCGTCGGTGCATCGCGTAGAGCGCCGGGTCGATCGTCGCGCCCACGTTGTCGACGTTGGACACCAGCACCGTGCGAACGCCCTCCCGGCGAAGCTCCCCCAGCACCCCGGCGAGCTGCAGCGCCTCCGGGAGGTCGCCGTGCCCGGTGGAGTAGGGCGAGGGATTACCATCACGGGTAAGAAACAGCTCGCCCGTGGAGGTGACGCGCAGGCTCACGAACTGCGGCGCGAGCCTCACCCGAGAGCGGGGGCCGAGCGCCTTCGCGATGGCGTCGTGCGTGGCGAAGCTGGTCATGAGGACGGCGGGGACGGCGCCGTCCCAGCGGCGCACGTCGTCGAGCTTCACGTCGAGGAAGCGAGGGTCGCCCGGGTACGGCAGCGTGGCCAGGGCCTTCACCGTCGAGCCGAAGCGGGTGGCCATGCCGCCGGCGAGGATGACCACCGCGAGCTCGCCCCGGAGCAGCGCGGCGGTGCCCTCGGCCTCGAGGGCCCGGCGGTCGGCGGAGCCCGGCCGCGGAGGGCGCTGCGCGCAGTCCGAGGGCGGCACGGAGATGGGAGCCTGGATGCGGTGGAGCGACGAGAGGTCTCCCGAGGCGGCGCGGAGCCGCTCGCAGAGGGCGCTCATCGGGATGCGGTCGGCGTGGAAGCGCTCGAGGATGAGCGACAGGTCGGACGGAGAGGTTCCGGGGGGCAGGGTTCCCATCAGGAAGGTCCTTCAGCGGGCGGGTTGATGGCTCGGGCGCCACGGTGACGCCCCTATGATGGAGCGCGGTGCACAGGGCGGACCGCAGCGCCCCAGGCCGCTGTAGCCGATGCGCGAGGTGTGCGGACCGACAGCGCTTTCGCCTCGGGCGCGCAACCCGCAGTCGCAAGCTCGCCACAGTCGCAGCTTCGAGGAAGACCTCGACCTCGCGGCCTCCGGGGCGCTGCGCGGCGTGCGCCTCGTCGTGGTCGATGACGATCCCGACGCGCGCGACCTGATGCGCGCGCTGCTGGAGCCCTGCGGGGCCGTGGTGGAGGTGGCGGGCTCCGCGTCCGAGGGCCTGACGCTGCTGCGGCGCGTGAGGCCCGACGTGCTGCTCTCGGACCTGGGGATGCCCGGCGAGGACGGCTACGAGCTCATCCGCAAGGTGCGCGCGCTCCCGGCGGCCGAGGGCGGCCGCACCCCGGCGGTGGCGCTCACCGTCGGCGCCCGCGCGGAAGAGCGCACGCGCGTCCTGCTCACCGGCTTCCGGGCCCACGTGCCGAAGCCCGTCGAGCCGGCCGAGCTCGTGGCGGTGCTTGCGTCGCTGCTGCCGCCGCGCGAAGAGGTCTGATACCCAATGACTCGCACCTGGTCCCAGGACACCGCCGCGGGCGACACCATCACCGTGACCATCGACCGGGTGGGAGTCGCCGTGTCGGTGCTCGCCATCGACGGCCGACGCGAGGGCTACACCGGCTCGCTGGAGTCCTTCGAGGAGGAGTGGGCGGCGTGGCTGGGCGCCGCCTTCGCCGACGTGATGGAGGAGATCCGCGAGGCCGTCGACGTGGCGCGGGGCGCGGCCGACGACGACGACGACATGATCCCGTAGGGCGGCGATGGGGCCCGCGTCCCTGCTCGTCGCTGGCGTAGACTCCGCCGCCGTGGCGACGTCTCCGCGCACCTCCAGTCCCCCAGAGTCCCCCGAGGCGGCGTGGCAGTCCGCGCTCCTGCGCTCCGCGCAGCAGGGCATGGAGGACATCGCCCTCACCGGCGCCGCCGAGGTGCTGTTCCTCCGCGCGAAGCGGGCCTCCGCGGCGAGCGCCTGGTTCGACGCGCTCTCCGACGCGGCGTGGACCCGCGGGTTCTGCGTCGCCCGGGTGAGCGTGCTCGCCGACCGCTGCTTCGACACCCTCGACGGCCTCGTGCGCAACCTCGTGCTCTCGCTGCGCGCCCCCGGCGCCGGGGAGCGCGACCGGGGCTGGGCCCCGCTGCTCGACGCCTTCCTCGCAGCCCACGACTCGCCCGCCGCGGCGCTGGCCGACTTCGACCGCGGCGCTGCGGTGTTCGGCACGCACGGCGACCTCGCGGTGCTGACCCGCGAGTACCTCGAGGCCGCCGGACGCCCCGCGCGCCCGGCCTCCCGCATCGACGCGTGGCTCTCGGGCACCGACCTCTCGCGCGTCGAGTCCCGGGGCACCGCCCTCGCGGCGCTCTCCGCTCCCACCGCGCTGCGCGCCCTCGGCGAGTGCTCGCGGCTGGCGCGGGCGCTCGGCCACCGCGGCCTCGTCCTGATCTTCGAGGGCGCGGAGGTGCTCACCCGGCTCTCGGCCTCGCGCCGCGACGGCGGGTTCACCGTGCTCCGCGAACTCATCGACAACGCCGACGGCGCGAGGGGGCTCGTCTCTGCGCAGCTCTGGGTCAGCGCCACCGCGCTGCTCTACGACGGCGCCCGGGGCATCGCCCTCAGCGGCCCGCTCTCGTCCCGGGTGCTCGCGCCGACGAGCGGCTCCGCCGACCTGCCGCCGCCGCACCGCCCGCTCCTCGACCTCTCCGCGCCGTCCGGGTGGCACGCGCCCGCGATGCTGCCGATCCCGCTCCCGGCGGTGCGCAGCGAGGCCGCGGGGCTGCGGGCGATCCTGCGGGCGGCGCACGGCCTGCCCCCGGTCGACCCGGACGTGGGGCTGAGCGTGGGCCACGAGCGCATCGACGCCACCATCGACGAGCTCTTCCGCCACGCCTCGCTGGAGAGCTCGGTCTTCGCCCTGGTCTCCGGCGCCTACGGATCAGGCAAATCGCACCTGCTCATGCACCTCACGGCGCGCTCGCTCGCCGAGCGTCGGCCGGTGTTCCGCCTGTCGCTGGAGTACCTGGACGCCGACCTCGGGCACCCGCAGCGCCACCTCCACCGGATGCTCGACCAGGCCGTGCTGCCGCTCCCCGGCGCCCCCAGCGCCCTCGACCGGCTGGTCGCGTGGACCCGCACGCCCGCCGCGTTGGAGTCGCTCCGCGCGCTGCTCGGGTCCATCGCCGAGGGGGCCGGAGACGCGGCCTCCGCGGCGACGAAGGCCCTCGCCCGGATGCGCCGCAGCAAGCGTCCCGGCGCCGTCGCGGAGGGCTTCCTCTCGGCCTCGGACCTGCGCGCCCGGCCCGCCTCGGCGGCCTACCGCAGGGACGCCTACCAGCGCCTATTGCTCTGGCTCGAGCTGCTCTCCCGCGCCGACGGGTGCCGCGGCCCGATGATCCTCATCGACGAGGCGGAGAACCTCTTCCGCGCCTTCACCGCCCCGCAGCGGCGCGCGGCGCTCCGCTCGCTCTCGTACTACTGCGGCGGGACGCTCCCCGGGAGCTGCGTGGTGCTCGCCATCACCCCCGACGCGCTCGACCGCCTCCGAGGCGAGGCCGACGCGCAGCTCGCCGACGTGGCCGAGCAGCGCACGGTGCTGCCCAGCGAGGACGCGGCGATGCTCCGCCGACGGCTGCACCAGGTGCGGCCCATCGAGGTGCCGACGCTCGACGAGGCGCAGCGCGTGGTGCTGGCCTTCAAGGTCCAGGCGCTGCACCGGCGGGTGCGGGCTCCGACGAGCGACCCCCGCTGGGCCTCGTGGATCACCGAGACGATCGCGAGCGCCGCGACGCCGCGCGACCTGGTGCGCCGCGCGGTCGACCGCCTGGAGGGCCTCTGGTGGCGCTCCACCGCCTCGGTCGGCGACGAGGACCAGGAGCGTTAGCGCGGGGGGAGCGCCCGCCGGGTGGATCGTTACCCAAGCAGGTAAGCCACGCCGCTGCGGGAGACCCGGTAGAAGGGCTCTCCGCGCGCCCGCAGCGCCGCCTCGGCCGCGGCGGAGCCCTGCGCCGTGAGGTGCGCGGTGTGGGCGCGCACGGTCTCCAGCCGCCGCCGCGCGTTGTTGCGCTGCGCCGACGCGAGCAGGGCGTTCTCCTCGGCGCCCGGGGCGAAGGGCTGGGTGAAGAAGGCCAGCACCTTGTCGACCGCGCGCCGCGGCAGCGCCGTGGGGATCTCGTCGCTCACCGGCAGCAGCACCCACGTCACCGTCCCCGCCGACGGGGGCGGCAGCGGCGGCAGCGGCAGGAACCTCGCCGTCACCACCACCATGAGCTGCCCCCGCTCCAGCGCGTCGCCCACCTCGTGGAAGTCCGTCGCCGACTGCCACTGCACCCGCGACCCGAGCTCCAGCAGCCGCGGCTGCGCGCCCCGGGTGAGCTCCAGGGTCTCCGTGTGGCGCGTGCCGTCGCCCGTCGCCACGGCGAGCTGCACCGACTCGCCGCGCTCGGAGAGGGCGCGGGCGAGGGAGATCCAGAGCTCGACGAGGCGGTCGAGCACGTCGCCCAGCACCAGGTCGACCTCCTCGCCCTGCGCGTGGGCCGCGGGCAGGTAGTTGTCGAGCACCACCCGCACCCGCCGCCGCACCACCGGGACCGTCTCCGGCTGCCGCACCTGCAGGTGCCCGAGCTTCACGCTGAGCTTCCAGTGGATGCGCCGCGTGTCGTCGCCCGCCATGTACTCCCGCACGCGAAACCAGTCCTCCGTCGGCGCTCGGCGCAGCACCGAGAGCACGCCCTCCTGCGGGGCGAGCGTGCGCGGCGCCGACGCGAGCGCCACCGGGTAGAGCCGGGGGAGCACCCGCAGCCTGGCCTCCGCGGCCTGCGCGATGGCGACGCGGGTGAGCCCGAAGAGGTCGGTGAAGGCCACGCTCGCGGGGGGCACGCGGTAGTCCCCGCGCGGCGTGCGGTGGAGCGGGCGCGCGAGGGTCACCCGGCGCATGGAGACCGACGCCCCGACGACGTGTCGGCTCTCCGTGGCGAGCCGCGCGGGCAGCCGCTGGTAGACCTGCACCACGAAGCCCCAGGGGACGGGGACGCGCTCGAAATGGAAGAGTTCCTCGACGCTCTCGCCGGACTCCACCACCACCGGGACGAACTCGCGGCCGATGATGCCGCCGCGGGCGGCGAGGCGCTCCTCGAAGCGCTGCGCGACGAAGGTGCTCAGCAGCACACCCACGGTGACCACCGCGTAGAGGGTGCTGAGCCCGAGCACGGCGATGATCCCGAGCTCGGCGAACTTGAGGGTGAGCGAGAGCACCACCGCGGCGAGCGCGCCGAAGAAGAGCCCGAGGCCCTTGTCGGTCATCACCCGGGTGTGGCGCAGCACGCTCTCCAGCACCGCGCGCGCGGAGGGCGCGGCGTCGGTGAGGGAGAGCTCGCGGCGCACCTTCACGAAGACGCACACGCCCTGCACCACCAGCAGCGGGAGCAGCACCACCGAGGCGCGCTCGATGAGCCGCGGGAGGGTCTCGCTCACCTGCGAGACCTCCGCGAAGAAGCCCGCGAGGCCGCCCACGATGAAGGGCAGCGCCGCGAGCAGGGTCGTGTGGAAGACCACCCGCGCCACGAGCAGCGCCCCGCTCCTGGCGCGCGGCGCGGTCATCGCGGCACGGCCACCCGGTGCAGCGCCTCGACGACGAACTCCCGCCCCGCGCGCCCGTCGGCGAGCAGCACGCGGTGGCCCATGACGTCCGGGGCGACGGTCTGCACGTCCTCGGCGACGACGTAGTCGCGGCCCCGCAGCATCGCCCTGGCCTGCGCCGCGCGCGCGAGCTGGATGGTGGAGCGCGGCGAGATCGACTGCAGGTTGCGCGGGTCGCCCCGGAGCGACTGCACCACGGCGACGGTGTAGCGCTTGAGCTCGTCGCTCAGGAAGATCATCGGGACCGTGCGCTGCCAGCCGAGGAAGTCGTCGCGGGTGATCACGGGCTGGAGCTGCGCGAGGGGGGCGTCGGGCTGCAGGTGCACGTTGAGCATGTGCACCTCCGCGGCCTCGGCGGGGTAGCCGAGGGAGAGCATCACCATGAAGCGGTCGAGCTGCGCCGCGGGGAGGGCGTAGGTGCCCTCGTGGTCGAGCGGGTTCATGGTGGCGATGACCTGGAAGGGCTCGTCGAGCTTGTGGGTCTCGCCCTCCACGGTGACCTGTCGCTCCTCCATCACCTCCAGCAGCGCGCTCTGGGTCTTCGGCGGCGCCCGGTTGATCTCGTCGGCGAGCAGCAGGTTGGTGAACACCGGGCCCCGCTGGAACTCGAACACCCGCCGCCGCATGTCGAAGACGTTGGACCCCGTGACGTCCATGGGCAGCAGGTCGGGCGTGAACTGGATGCGCTTGAACACGCACGCCATGGAGGCCGCGACGCTGCGCGCGAGCATGGTCTTGCCGACCCCCGGGACGTCGCGCAGCAGCACGTGGCCCCGCGCGGTCATGGCCACGAGCAGCCGCGCGATCACGTCGTCCTTGCCGACGATGACCCGGCGCACGTTGTCCATCACCAGCTCGAACTGCTGCTGCACGCGCCCGATGGAGCGCGCCACGCTGTCACGCTGCGCCTCCGCGCCCCCGCCAAGGCCCGTCGTGGTCTCGCTCATCGCTGTTGCGGCGGATGGTAGCGCTTAACCCGCCAGGAAGAACGACCGCAGCCGATCGAGGAGCCGCTGCTGACGCGAGCGCCGCGCCGTGCGGTAGGTCTCCAGCCAGCGGTCGACCTCGTCCTGCGAGACGCCCCATGCGTCGGCGTAGGCCCGCACCACCCGCACCTCGCTGGGGTCCGCCACGCCGTCGGAGTAGGCGAGCTGCGCCATCAGCGACACGAGGCCCTCGCGCCGCTCGACGGGCACCCGCGCGGCGATCTCGACCGGGCGATGCACCCGGAGCTCCTCGCTCGACAGCGGCGCGAGGCCCTCGGCCTTCAGGAAGGCCTCCACCAGCGGCATCTCCCTCGGGTCGCGCTGCCCGTCGGCCATCAGCACGCTCACCAGCGCCAGCAGCATCGCGCGGCGGTCGTCGGCGATCGTCGCCGCGGGGGTCGTCGCCCCGGACCCACGCGCCTCGGGCGTCGCCCGCGACACGGCGCCGGACAGGAAGCCGGTGCCGCCGTCGAGGCTCGTGTCGACCGGCAGGCCCAGCGCGTATCGCCCCGCGAGCGCCGCGAGGTCACCCTCTCCGAAGGCCCGCTGGACGAAGCCCGCGAGCTCGTCGTCCCCCTCGTCGGCCATCAGCGCGCGCACGGCCCGCTCCAGCGTCGCGACCTCGCCCAGCTCGGCGCCCGGGCGCGCCCGCTCCATCGCAGCGCTCGCTCCGCAGGTACGGCACAGGTGCGCGGCGACCTCGCCCTCGTCGAGGAGCTTCGCGCAGCACGGGCACTCCCCGATGGGCCTCGGAGCGCGCAGGGCGGCGGACCCGGGCGTCACGCGCCCCACGTGCTCGGCGCCGCACAGCCGGCACCGCGCCTCCGCGGGGAGCCCCAGCGCCGTCGCGGGCATCGCCGGGTCGTACAGCTCCAGCCAGACGCCACGGGTGCGGCACTCGGGGCACTCCGAGGTGAGTTCGACCTGCGCGCGCACTAGCGGTCCGCGGCCCCTACCTAGCGGGACTCCGGGGGAGCGGGGCGCGAGGACACGCGCCGCCGACGGCCGTCGGAGTTGGGCCAGCGCAGCATCAGGTACTCCTCGCTCACGGCGAAGCGCAGCAGGTCGCGCAGCGGCTCCCACTCGACCAGCGCCCAGGAGAGCGAGCGCGGGACCTCCATCGGCGCGCTGGCGAGCAGCCACCGCGAGGCCTCGAAGAAGTCGCCCGACACCAGCAGCCCGGCGCGGGCCCTCGCCTGGTCGATCACCGCGCGCCACCGGGCGGGCGTGAAGGACGGTCCGAGCTCCTCGACGTAGGCGCGGAGCTGCCGGTGCAGGCGCGTCGGCGTCGCGTCCATGAGCTGCGCCGCGGCGGCCGCGACCGCGGGTTCGACCCGCTCGGCCATCGGCGCGCCGAACGCGAAGCTCAGCGCCCGCACCATGCGATCGGCCACCTCGGGCGAGAGCGCCGTGAGGGGGAGGTGCCCGACGCGGGCGCCCTCGAGGTGGAAGCCCAGGGCGAAGTGCCCGGCGGGCGTGTCCGTCGCCTGCTCGAGGGACATCACCAGCGACGCGGGCACCGTCGCCACGGAGAGGGTCGGCGCCGCGATGGGCCCGTCGCGCAGCAGGAGCGCCGTCGTGCGCGGGAGCTGGAGCAGCCGGAGCGCCGCCTGGAAGGGCCGGAGCACCGCGGAGGTCGGGGCGAGGCGGTAGCCCTCGTCGCGGAGGGCGGAGCGCTGGAGCTCGCGCCGCCAGGTCACGCCGACGCTCTCCCAGAGCAGGGCCCCGAGCTCCGCGAAGGGGCCGAGGCGGGTCGGGAGCAGCACGCGCGCGACGCCGTCGGGCGGGTCTTCGAGCTCCACCGGGTGCAGCGGGTGCAGCTCCAGGGCCTCGCCCCGCAGCACCGAGCGCACCTGCGTGAGCCCGAGCGTCTCGCCCCGCTGGTCGGCTCGCGTGGCGAGCTCGATGAGCGCGTCGAGGGCGTCGAGGCGGGTCGGGTCGGCGTCGAAGCGCGCCCGCTGTATCACCACGGCCTCGTGGGCCCGCTCGGGGTCGGCGGCCAGCCGCCCGGCGAGGATCACGGCGGCCTCGTCGTCGTGGCGCGCCATGCGCTCGCGCAGGACCGCCTCCGGGTCGGCGCCCGTCACGATCGCCGCGAGCTCCTGGGCGGGCGGCGCCTCGGGCTTCGGGCTCGGGCGCCGCGGGGCCTCCGGCTGGATCGAGGTGATGAGGAAGGAGTCGGCCTCGCCCTCCGCCCGACCGTAGGCCTCGAGCCTGGGCTGAAGCGTCTGCGGAACGACGATGGGCGGAGCCTCGGTGCCGCTCGTCTTGGTCGGAGCGAGGGTGACGGGCTTCGGCTCGGCGACGAAGGAGATCCACTCGTGGCCCTCCTTCGGAGGTCGAGACGGAGCGACCGGCGCGGGCGTCGGGGCCATCGCGCGCTCCAGTCCTTCGGCCGAAAGGTCGTCGTCGAGGACCAGCTCCAGCGTGGGCCCGCGCGACGGAGCCCGCGTCGACGGAGGCGTCGGGGTCGGCGTCGGGGTCGGCGTCGGGGTCGGCGTCGGGGTCGGCGTCGGGGTCGGCGTCGGGGTCGGCGTCGGGGTCGGCGTCGGGGTCGGCGGGGTCGACGCGAGCGCGGACGAGACGCGCAGCGACCGCTGGAGCTGGGGCGGAACCGAAGCGCGGCCGATCATCTCCAGCACGGTGCTGCGGGCGATGCGGGGCGCCTCGTGCTGGCGGAGGTAGAGCTCGATGGCCGCGACGGCCCGGTCGTGGTCGTGGGCCTCGGTGAGGGCGCAGTCCAGGGCCTGCAAGGCGTGGAGCCCGCGGACCGAGTCGTCCCAGGCCTGTTGCGCGGAGGCGAGCTCGCCGTCGACCAGGGCGTGGATCGCCTCCGCCGCCGCGGCGGGGTGCGTCGCCCGCAGCGCGCGGGAGCGTTCGATCACCCGGTCCCAGAGCGCGCGAGAGCGGCTGACCTGCCAGGCCTGGACCTCGAAGCCCAGCGCCCGCTCCGTCGACTTGAGCCGCGAGCGCGCGATCTCCGCGCAGCGCAGCAGAAACTGCAGCTTCGCCTCGGAAGAGGGCGCCTCCGCCGCGAGGATCTCGAAGGCCTCGAGCAGCGGCTCCCAGCGCCCGGCCGCCCCGGCCAGGCGCTCGATCGCGTGCAGCGGCGCGCCGATGGTGCGCAGCTCACGGAAGAGCGCGAGCTGCGCCTCGAGGGCCTCCGCGGCGCGCCCGCCGTGCTCCAGCGCCAGGGCGCGGCGGTAGTGCAGCGCCTGCCGGCCGTGCACCCCGGCGGCCACGCCCGCGGCGTCGTCGTAGATCGAGAGCAGCCCGTCGAGCTGCCCCGAGCGCCGCCCGATGAGGTCCGCGTCCTGGAGCACGTCCGCGGTGTCTGCCCCCGCGCGCAAGGCGTCGCGAAGAAACTCCAGCGCCGCCTCTCCGTCCCCCTGGAGGTCCCACGCCACGCGCGCCGCGCAGCGCAGGCGCAACCCCGCGCCCGGCTCGGAGTCCCTCGCCGCGGCCCAGCGAGAGAGCCACCGGAGGGACACCTGCGGCAGCCCGTTGGCCACGGCGCACCGCACCCAGCGCCCCTGGGCGTCGTCGTCCGTCGCCCCGTCGGCGAGGGCGTCGAGCTCCTCCTCCTTCGCTCGCCCCGCGTGGGGCCCGCGCACCCTGGCGCCCAGCGCTCCGAGCGCGTCGCCCGCGGCCTCGCGAAGCTCGACGAGCCGGGCGATCCACCCGGGGTCCGGCGCGTCGCTCGCAGCGATCGCGATCTCCAGCCTGCGCACCATCACCGGCCCGTCGCCGTGCGGTCGTGAGAGGGCGAGCTCCGCGAGGCTCGGGTCTGCCAGGAGGCCCGCGTCCGTCGCGGCGTCGAGCACGTGATGGACGGCCGTCTCGTCGCCGAGCGCCGCGAGCCTCGCGACGGCGCCGCGAACGAGCGAGGCGAGCTCCGGGAGCCGGGCGCACGAGCGCAGCGCCGCTCGGATGGCCGCCACCACCTCGGCCCCGTCGTCACCGAGCCGGGTGAGCCCGGCGAACGCGAACACCGCCTCCGGGGACCACGGTGCCGCCTCGACGAAGCGCCGCGCCACGGCGAGGCCCTCCCCCGGAGCGCCCGGGGACGCCATCAGGGCGCGGGTGCGGAGCGAGAGCAGGGTGACGCTGTCGCCGACGAGGTGGTGCAGCCGCCGCAGCCGGTCGCCCCGCCCCGCGGACGGAACGGGCTCCTCCGTCGCAGCCCCGAGGGCCTCGAAGGCGCCGCTGCGCACGCCCACGAAGCGGAGCAGGATGTCGCGCTCGGTCGGCTCCTGGCTCGCCATCGCGACGGCGCGGATCGCGTCGCGCGTCAGCTCCGCGTCGCCGCGCTGCTCCGCGAGGGCAGCGAGGGCGGCCGCGGCGGTCGTGTCGCCCGGCAGGTCTTCGAGGAAGAGCCGGAGAAGCTCCACGGCGTCGGAGCCTCCGCCCGCGGAGAGCTCCGGGAGGGTGAGGCACTCCAGCAGGGCCTCGCGCCGCGTGGGAGCGAGCTCGCAGCGCGTCGCCAGCCTTCGGAGCACGGCCGCGAGCGTGGCCCGATCGGCGGAGCGTCGTGCCGCTCGCACCCAGAGCGCAGCCGCCCCGGCGTGGTGGAGCGAGAGCCCCGCCAGCGTCTCCAGCGCCGAGCCCGCCGCGGCCATCGCGCCGGGCGTCGAGGCGCAGCGCGCCACCGCCTCGTCGACCTGACCCTCGCGCGACTCCGCGGCGGCCGAGGCCAGCGCCCCGAACTCCGTCTCCGCCTGCGCCACCTGACGCGCGGCACCCTCGTAGACCCGCCCGAGCCCCTCGAAGGCCTCGGGCACGGCGCCCTCGACGCTCGCGTACGCGCTCTCCGCGGCGGCGAGGTCGCCCGCGGCCTCCTCCAGCGCGCCGAGCCACAGCAGCAGCTCTCGTCGCCGCGCGGGGCTGAGCTCCGACATGCGCACCAGGCCCCATACGGCGTCTCTCGTCGCGGACTCGACGGTAGGCTCGGCGGCCAGGGCGCGCAGCAGCGCCAGCGCCTCGGCGTCATCCGGCTGGGCCCGTAGCCCCTCGACCAGCGCCCTCGTGGCCAGCAGCGGGTCGTGCGGCAGCTCCATCGCGGCGACGCCCTTCCAGGCCGCGGCGCGAGACGCCTCCGGCGCCGACCACGCGTCGATCCGGAGCCTCACCGCGAGCTCCGCGCTGCGACCCCGATCGGCCAGCATGTCGCGCAGCGTCTCCCGGGCGCTCGCCGCATCGGGCCCCGGGAGGAGCGCCCGGAGCGTCCACACCGCGAGCGCCTCGGCCTCCCCGGTGGCCAGCTCGGCGGCGCGATGAAGCTCCGCGTCGCCGCCTGCGAGGTAGGCCCGCGCGGCGTCCTCGAGCGCGACGTACATCGCCGCCCCGGGCCTCCCGCTGGCGCGGAGCGCATCGATGAGCCGGCCGGCGCCGCGGGCGCCCTGCGAGTGGATCCACGCGTCCAGAGAGAGCGAGCGCCAGGCCTCCGTCTCCCCGTCGCGCTGCGCGTTGTCCGCCGCGGAGGCCAGCACCTGCTCGCTCTCCGCGGAGCGAGCGAGGTATGCGGCGGCGACGCGCGACGGATCGCCCTCCTTCGCGAAGCGCCGAGCGTCGTCGGGCGAACCCGCCGCGGCCCAGCGGCTCCAGGCCACCGCACGACGTTCGGGCGTGGCGTCGTCGGCCGCGAGCGCCTCCGCCGCGCGGGCGGCGTCGGTCCAGCGGCCGGTCACGGTGTACAGGGCCAGCAGGCGCGCGAGGGCCGCGGGCGTCGGGGCGCTCTCCCGGGCCAGGGCGTCGCGCTCCAGCCCGACCGAACCCGTCGCCGACCACGCCTCCGCGAGCCTCGCGGCGGCCTCCTCGCGGGCCTCCTCGCTGGTCGCTCGCTCGCTCACCCCGAGCAGCCGCAGCACCTCGAGGAGCGAGCCGTCGCCCGGCTCGGACGAGCCCTCCAGCTCAAAGGGGCCGAGCGGTGCGAAGCCCTCGTCGTCCAACGCCGCCGCGGTCATCGTCAGGGGCTGGTCGCGGCGTCGGCGCCGGCGGTCTCCGGCCCCCGGGCCGCGCTGATTCGCTCTTGCAGCGACTCGATCTGTCGACGGGCCATCTCCGACCGCGAGCCGCCCGGGTTGATCGCGAGGTACTGCTGGTAGGCCTGCACCGCCTGACCGTAGCTGCGCTGATGGCTGTAGGCCTCGCCGAGTCCGATGTAGGCCTCGGAGTACCGCGGGTTGCTCGCGAGCGCCTGCCGAAACCGCGAGATCGCAGCTCCGACGGAGTTCTGGTCGAGCTCGACGAAGCCGAGGCCGGTGAGCGCCTCGGAGCCCGTGGCGCGCACCGCGAGGGCCTGCTGGTATCGCTCTCGGGCGAGGGACGTGCGCCCGGCGTGCTGGAGGAGGTCACCGTCTCGCACGAGCCGGTCGTAGTCGCGCGTCGGGGCCATCGCGGCCGCCATGGCGCCGCCCGGGTCGCTGCCGCCGGAGTGGCGCGGGCTCGTCGGAGTCGCGGCCGTGGAGGGAGCCGCCGGAGGCTCGACCACCGGGGCGCTCGGAGCGGCCGGGACGACCACCGGGGCCGCTGCGGCCACCGGGGGCGCGCCCGCATCGGCCGCGGTGCCCGCGGGCGACGCGACGACGGTCGTGGACCCGAGCGCTCGGGAGATGCCCAGCAGCGCCTCGTGCTCCGGCTCGGCCCGCAGCGCCTCCGCGAGGAGGTCCTGCGCGCCGCGCACGTCACCGCTGCGCTGGAGCAGCCGCGCCAGCGCCACGCGGGCCCGCTGGTTCTGCGGTTCGGCGCCGATGGCGGCGCGCAGCCCGGAGATGGCCGAGGCGGCGTCATCGGGCAGCGTCGCGAGCGCTAGGTAGAGGGAGGTCTCGCTGGTGGGCGGGGCACGGCGGGCCGCCTCCAGGTGGTTGGTCAGCGTCGGCGAGCCGACCACGCGGGCCACGTCGGTGAGTCGAGCCTCGACGACCCCGCGCTCTGCGGGGGCCACCGAGTCGAGCGCCGCCTCCGCCGCCCGGAGGTCGGTGCGGGCCCGCTCCCGGCGCGTCACGCCGTCGCGGCGCACGAGCTCCGCCGAGGCGCGAAGCCGCGGCGAGTCGGCGCCCGGCAGGGCGGCCTGGGCCTCGAGGTCGTCGGCCTGCTGGGTGAGCATCTCCGACCAGGCGGCCAGCACCTCGGCGCGCGTCGCCACCAGCGCCGCGTCGTTGGGGCGCAGCGCGATCGCGGCGGAGAGTTCTTCCCGCGCCTCGTCCATCCCGGCGGCGGTGAAGCGCCGCACCCGCTCGGTGGCGTCGGCGATGACCCGATCGCGTCGGGCGGTGTCCTGCTGGGTGGCGGCCGTGGACGAGGGAGGGGTGCTGGTGCCGAAGACGCCCGAGCGGTAGGAGATCAGCAGCGCTCCCCCCGCGATGAGCGCGCCTGCCACCAGGCCGACGCCGAGGCCGCCGCGGCGGTTCGCGGCCGGGATGCTACGCAGCCCGTGAGGGTCGGACGAGATCGAGCGCGTCGGGGCCTGATCATCGACGAGGTCACGCGGCGAGGCGGAGAGCGCGGGAAGCGGCGGCAGCACGACCTTCGGCGGCAGGCTCGCAGGGCGGGGCCGGGCGCGCTCGACCTCGTCGGCCAGGGGTTCGTGCCGATCGGGGCTCGGCACCGGAGACATCGGGCCCATCTCCGCGGGCATCTTCGGCGGCGGCGGGATCTGCACCATGGTGTTGGCGCTGGGCGGCGCGGCGGCGCTCTTCACGGCCGACGGCCCGCGGAGCACGCTGGGCACCGGCGGCGGCGTCCCCCCGTGGGAGGGCGCGCGAAGCGACACCGGCGGGGGAGGCGGAGCGGCGCCGCCAGGACGGATCGTGGGAGAGCTCAGCGCAGGGGTCGGTCGAGAGGGGTTCACCGGGATGGAGCGGTTGTGCCCCGGGGCGGGCGTCGGGGCGCGCACGCCGCTCATGCTGGGAAAGCGCTGACCCGATCGCCCCGGAGCGTTCTGCGAGGCGCGCAGCTCGGCGGTGGCGAAGAAGCTCTCGAGCTCCGCGATGGCGCCAAGGCTCTTCCAGCCTTCGCCCGCGCGGGAGATCTCGTCCATCTTGCTGACCTTGCCCTCGAGGATCCATTTCTGGAGCACCGCGAGGGAGTCGAAGGGGATCACCGTGCCGTCAGGTCGCCGGAGGTTCCACACCTTCGCGGCGTCGGTCTCGGACGTGGGGCGGAAGATCTTGAACTGATGGCTGCAGTTCGTGCATTTGACCGTGGTTCCACGCTCGGAGACCAGCGCGTCGTCAAATTCGTACTCTGCCTTGCAGCGTTCACATACGACGTCCATGCGCTTGGTCTGCCCTCTTCTCCCGGCGGCGCGCACGATAACAGACTGCCCTCCGCCGTGGCGAAACAACTACAGCGATCCCGACGATGCGGTCGCGCGGGCGGCAATCGTTCACGGGGGCGCTATGAACCCGCATTCACGCACCCGCTCGGAGAGCGACCCGATGGAACGATTGCCGCGACTTGAGTCCCGGCATGGGAGATGCTGAAACGGTCCGTCGTACCGAGCTAGAAACTACCTGAGGCACCCGCAAGACCATCTGCGGTGGACCACTGTTCCGGAGGCGTCGCTATGCGCAAGCACCCCATCACTGTTCAATCCTTCATGATCGTCGGCTCGCTCGGCGCGTGGCTGCTCGGTTGCCCGGTGTGGAGCGAGCATGACGACGGCCCCGACGGCGTCCCCGTGGTCGACGCCGGCACCACCGACCGCCCCCCGGTGGTCTTCGACACCGGCCCCCGCCTCTGCACCGTCAACCGCGACTGTGCGAGCGGCTACTGCGACCCCACCGGTCGCTGCGCCACCACCCAGTCCTGCACCAGCACCGCGAGTTGCCCGAGCGGCTCCTACTGCGAGACATCCCGCGGCACCTGCGTCCCCGGCTGCAGCGCCACCGCCGACTGCGCCCGGGTCGCCGCGAACCTCGTCTGCGACACCGCGGCGCGGCGTTGCGTCCCCGGCGGCGGCTGCACCACCGACGCCCAGTGCGCGGCGACGCCCGCGACGCCGGTGTGCCTCGGCGGAAGCTGCCAGCCCAGGGCCAACCAGTGCCAGTTCGACTACCAGTGCACCGGCCCCGGCCAGTCGTGCGTCGACGGCCAGTGCATCGTCGGCTGCACCACCGCCAACGCCGCGACCGCCTGCGCCGCGGGCCAGGTCTGCACCAACAACCGCTGCACCTACCCCACCACGGGCGCCGACTGCGGCGGCCGCTGCACCGCCGCGCAGCTCTGCGTGAGCGGCACCTGCCTCGCGACCTGCACCACCGACGCGACCTGCGGCAGCAACCAGGTGTGCGTGGGCGGCGTGTGCCGCGTCGACACCCGGCCCCGCCCCTTCTGCACCATGGACTCGCAGTGCAACGCGAACTCCGTCTGCAACAACGGCGCGTGCCGCCGCCTCTGCCCGACGCCGGGCGCCGGCACCGACGGGGCGTGCCTGACCGTCGACGTGCAGTTCGACCTCTGCCGCGCCGACACCATGGGCCGCTCGCTCTGCACCAGCACCAACGAGCAGACCCCCCAGTGCGCCCGCTCGTCCGACTGCACCGCGGGCCGCACCTGCGTCAACGCCCGCTGCCAGTGACGCCTACCGCGCGGTGACCGTCACCGAGCGCACCGTCTCCCCGCCCCGCTGATCCCGCAGCACGGCCCACACCCGGGCCACCTCCCCCCCAGACAGCACCCGCCCCGGAGTCCAGCGGAAGGCCATCGGCGCCACGACGCCGGGCTCCGTCACCACCCGCGGCGGATCCACGCTCCCGGTGCTCACATACACCGAGGCCATCAGCGACTCGGAGCCTCCGTCGATGGACTCCGCCGCGCCGGCTCCCGGGGTGAGGGTGAGCGAGAGCGGGCCCGCCGGCACCGTGGCGCCGTCCTCGAGGGGGGTCGATCGCCCGGACTGATCGACGGTCCAGGCCGCGATGGGGGGAGGTCGGTTGAGGACCCCGGTCGCCCTCACGGTCACCCGACGAAAGGCCTCGGAGCCGACGCCCTCCGGGCACACCAGCCGCTCCTCCCGGGGGTCGATCACCGGGTCCATCGTGGGGCACGCGATGGCGTAGACCACCAGGGTCCGCTCGGTCTCGGTCCCCCGCAGCGCGAGCGCCGCGGCCGGAAGCTCCACCCGGTCCGTCTCACCCGACCCCAGCTCGACGCTCCCGGAGGCCCTCGCGCAGTCCCTCGGGTCGGCCGCCGCCCCGGGGTCGCAGAGCCTCCAGCGCCAACGGATCGCCCGTCCCCCCAGCGGGTCGTGCCACACCGCCCTCACCGCCAGCGCCTCGCCCGGCCGCACCTCCGGGGTGGCCGTGCTGAGCGCGAGGATCCGCAGCACGTCTACCGTCGAGGGCGAGGGCAGCGGGTCGGCGCAGCCTGCCAACCCCACCAGCACGAGCCACCGCGTCTGCATCGGCCGGGAGCATCCCATGCCCGGCGCGATCTGGTGGTACACCCTGCGTCCCCTATGAGCGAGCTGGTCCTGATCGGGTCGACGTTGACGTTGGAGGATCTCGTGGCGGTGGCGCGTCGGCGCGCCCCGGTAGGCTTCGATGACGAGGCCCGAGACCGGGTCTCCGCGGCGCGCGCCGCCATCGACGCGGTGGTCGCCGGAGGAGACGAGTCCCCTCGGGTCTACGGCGTCAACACGGGCTTCGGCGCCCTCGCCGAGACGCGCATCTCCCCTGGAGACATCCGCACGCTCCAGCACAACCTCCTGCGCAGCCACTCGTGCGGCGTGGGCGAGCCGCTGCCCGCCGAGGTGGTGCGCGCCATGATGCTGCTCCGCGCGCAGGTGCTCGCGCTCGGCTACTCCGGCGTGCGCCCGGTGGTGGTCGACACGCTCGTCGCGATGCTCAACCGCGGGGTGCACCCGGTGATCCCGTCGCAGGGGAGCGTGGGGGCGTCGGGCGACCTCGCCCCGCTCGCGCACCTCGCCTCGGTGCTCATCGGCGAGGGCCGCGCGGAGTTCGACGGCAAGGTGTACCCGGGCGCCGAGGCGATGTCCCTCGCGGAGGTCGCGCCCATCGCGCTCGAGGCCAAGGAGGGGCTCTCGCTCATCAACGGCACCCAGTACATGCTCGCGTATGGCGCCCTCACGCTGCACGACGCCGAGGCCCTCGCGCGCTGCGCAGACGTGGCCGGGGCCATGTCCCTCGAGGCCCTCAAGGGGAGCGGCAGGCCCTTCGAGGAGCGCGTGGTCGCGGTGCGCCCGCACCCCGGCGCGCTCGACGTCGCGCGCAACCTCCGCACGCTGCTCTCGGAGAGCGGCATCGCCGAGAGCCACCGCGACTGCGGCAAGGTCCAGGACCCGTACTCGCTGCGGTGCATGCCCCAGGTGCACGGCGCCTCCCGCGACGCGATGCGCTGGGTGCGCGAGGTGCTCGCCAGGGAGATGAACAGCGTCACCGACAACCCCCTGGTGTTCGTTCGCGACGGCGAGGCGGACGTGGTCTCCGGCGGCAACTTCCACGGGCAGCCACTGGCCTTCGCGCTCGACCTCCTCGCGATGGCCTGCGCCGAGCTGGCCAACATCTCCGAGCGCCGCGTCGAGCAGCTCGTGAACCCCGCGCTCTCCTCGGGCCTGCCGCCCTTCCTCGCGCCGCACACCGGGCTCGACTCGGGCTACATGATCGCCCAGGTCACCTCGGCCTCGCTCGTCACGGAGAACAAGATCCTCTGCCACCCCGCCAGCGTGGACTCGATCCCCTCGTCGGCCGGCCGCGAGGACCACGTCTCCATGGGCGCGACCTCCGCCCTCAAGGCCTCGCGCGTGGTGCGCAACGCCCGCATGGCGGTGGCCATCGAGATGCTCGCCGCCGCGCAGGGCCTCGACTCGCGGCTCCCGCTCAAGCCCGGCCGCGGCGTGGCTGCGGCGCACGCGTACCTGCGCACGCTCGTCCCGACGCTGATCGCCGACCGGGCCCTCTCGCCGGACTTCGTGCTCGCCGATGACGCCATCGCGAGCGGGGCGCTCCTCGCCGCGGTCGGGGCCGCCATCGGCGCGCTCGCCTAGGCGATGGAGCTCCGGGTCACCGCCGCCCTCGTCGCCGCCGCCTTCGCCGCCGGGACCATCGACGCCATCGCGGGCGGCGGAGGGCTCATCACCCTGCCGTCGCTCCTCGCCGCCGGTCTCCCTCCGCAGCTCGCGCTCGGGACCAACAAGGGCCAGTCGACCTTCGGCAGCTTCAGCGCCCTCGTGAACTTCTGGCGCCTCGGCGTCATCGACCGCACCCGCGTCGCCGCCTCCTTCCTCTTCGGCTTCGTCGGGTCGCTCGCGGGCGCCTGGCTCGTCCTGCAGGTTCCGCCCTCGCTGCTGCGCCCCGTGGTGCTGGTGCTGCTGGTGCTCGTCGCCCTCCGGCTCACCTTCCGCCGCGACGTGGCCACGCCCGCCGAACCGCTCCCTCCAGGGGCCTCGCCGCAGCGCCGCGCCATGGCCATCGCCCTCGTCATCGGCACCTACGACGGCTTCTTCGGGCCCGGCACCGGGACCTTCCTGATCCTCTCGTATGTGACCTGGCTGCGGGAGGCGATGGCCCGCGCGAGCGCCAACGCCAAGGTCGTCAACTTCGCCTCCAACCTCGCCGCGCTCGCCATCTTCGCCTCGCAGGGCGTCGTGCGCTGGGACGTCGCGCTCCCGATGGCCGGGGCGCAGTTTCTGGGCGGCGCCTTCGGGGCGAGGCTCGCGGTGCGCCGGGGTGATCGCTTCGTGCGCTGGGTGGTGCTGGCGGTGGTGATCTGCCTCGTCGTCAAGATTGCGGTCGACCTCGCGCGGGGCTGACGTCGCGAACTTCGGGTGCCGCCCGCCGGGCTGCTAGGTCTGCGGGCGCTGTGATGACGCTCCCCTCCAGGCTCGGTGAGACCACCCTCGGCGACCTGCTCGCCGCGCTCCGCCGCGCCCACGCGACCGGCACCCTGGAGCTCGTCGAGCCCGACCAGGTGCACCACCTCCACCTCCGCGCCGGGGCGGTGCAGGCCGTCGAGTCGAGCGCCGATCCGCGGCGCTTCGGAGACCTCGCGGTCGCCGCGGGCCTCGCCTCGCGGCACGCCGTGGAGAGCGCCTGGGGCGTCGGTCGGGCGAGGGGCTTCCGCATCGGGCAGTCGCTGGTGTGGAGGCGCGTGGTGAGCTCCTCCGCGCGCGATCGGGTCCTCGACTCGCAGCGCCTCGCGAGGCTCGAGTCGCTCTACCGGGTGCGAGACGCCGCGCTGCGGTTCCGCTCGGCGAGGGCGCTCCCCGAGGGGACCGCCGAGCAGGCGCCGCTCGGGGCCCGTGAGACCTTCCACGGCCGGCCGAGGAGGCGCGACCATGGGCGGAGCACGGCCGATCCCGCGCGCGTCGAGGCGCTCGCCACGCTGGGCTTCGACCACGACCCGGGGGCCGTGCTGCTGCGCCGTCGCTTCCAGGAGCTGGTGCTGACGCTGCACCCCGACCGCCACCCGGAGGACGCCTCCCGGGGGCGGGGCGACCGGCTGCGCGCCGTGATCGCCGCGTACCGGCTGCTTCGAGGGTGAAGGGGAGAGCCTAGCGGGAGACGGGCATGAGCCCGCCGGCGGCGGGGGCCGGGGCAGACGAGGCGGAGGCGCCGGAGGCGTCGGCCTCGATGCGCCGCAGCGAGACCGGGAGGGTCACGATGGCGCCGGTGAGGCTCGGGTGGAAGTGGAGCTGCCGCCCGAGGGTCACCACGCAGTCGCGCATCGGCGAGGGAAACTCCGCCGGGGTGATGTCGAGGCGGTTGACGTTGCCCGAGGGCTCGACCGCGACGCGTAGGGTGAAGTCTCCCTCCGCGGCGGGGTTCACCACGAGCGTCGCGGCGTAGCAGGTGTCGGCGAGCGTCTGCACGTCGGGCACGACCGCGTCGACGAGCTCGCGGGTCATCACGTGCGCCGGGGTGCTGGCGGGGATGAGCGCCGGGCGCCACGGGCGGACGGTGATGTTCTCGGGGTTGGGCACCTGCATCTCGCCGGGGCGGGGCGGCGGGAGCGTGGGCATCGGCACCGTCTGCCCGCTGATCTCTCCGCTGCGGAAGCTGAACGGGAAGGACACCAGCGAGGGGGCGCCCATGCCGGGGAAGCGGCGGGTGCGGAGCGCCGCGAGGACGCACTGCGACATGATGGCGAGCGAGGGGTCGGGCGATCCGATGGTCTCGACGTCGTCGATGGAGCCCGACGGGCCGATGCGCATCAGCGTGACGATGGAGCCGCCGGCCTGCGGGGAGAACGCGAGGAAGGCCTTGTAGCAGGCGCGCACCGGCTCGTTGGTCGACACCAGGATGGGCTGCGCGACCTCCAGGGACATGGAGCCGCTGCGGCGCGATCCGCGGCGCGGGGGAGGGGGCATCGGCGGCGGCGTGGGGGAGATCCACTGCGAGTGCGAGACGCGCACCTCGGGGAGCGAGATGGCGATCGGGTCGGGGGGATGCGGGGCCGTGAGGGGCCGAGGGGGTGGGCGCGACGAACAAGCCGCAACGAGCCCGAGGGAGAACACGATCGAGGACGCGCGGACGGAGTACATCGCGCGCAGGATGCCAGAGTCCCGAGGGCAGGCTCAACCCTGTCGCGCGATCGATCGACCGTCGGCACCGGGGACCGTAGACTGCGCGGTCTGATGCGAGAGGAAGAGCTCCGGGCGCGGCTCGACACGCTGCCCACGTCCCCCGGCTGCTACCTGTTCAAGAACAAGAAGGGCGTGGTGGTCTACGTCGGCAAGGCGCGCTCGCTGCGGCAGCGCGTGCGGCAGTACTTCCAGGCCAACAGCTCGGACTACCGCTACTTCATCCCGCTGCTCGACCGGGTGCTGGGCGACATCGAGACCGTGGTCACCGCCACCGAGAAGGAGGCCGTGCTGCTCGAGAACTCCCTCATCAAGCAGCACCGACCCCGGTACAACGTCCGGCTCCTGGACGACAAGGACTACCTCTCGGTGCGCCTGGACAAGCGCGTCCCGTGGCCGCGGCTGGAGATCGTCCGGCGCCCGAGGGTCGACGGCGCGGTGTACTTCGGCCCCTACCCGAGCTCGACCGAGGCGCGTCGCACCCTCAAGACCATCAACCGGCACTTCCAGCTACGCACCTGCGACAACGAGGAGTTCGCGTCGCGCACGCGGCCGTGCCTCGAGTACCAGATCAAGCGCTGCTCCGGGCCGTGCGTGCTCCCGGTGCCACCCGAGGAGTACGCGGCGCAGGTCGAGTACGTGGAGATGTTCCTCGGGGGGCGCACGGGGGAGCTGGTGGGCTCGCTGGAGCGGGAGATGCGCGCGGCCTCCGCGGCCATGGAGTTCGAGCGCGCGGCGCGGCTGCGGGACCAGATCAACGCCGTGGCCAGCGTCACCGAGACGCAGCGCGTGGCGGTGGTGAGCGACCTCGACCGCGACGTGGTGGGCATCTACCGCGAGGGCGACGGGGTGGTGCTCACGCTGCTGCTGGTGCGCAACGGCTTCGTGCGCGACACGCAGTCGCTGGTCTTCGGCCGGGCCGAGCTGCCCGACGACGAGCTCGTCGCCCAGGTGCTCTCCGGGCGCTACGGCTCCGAAGGGGCGACGATCCCCGACGAGGTGGTGCTGCCGCTCGAGCCCGAGGGGAGCGCGGGCATCGCCGAGTGGCTCACCGAGCAGCGCGGCAAGGCGGTGCGCATCGTGGTGAAGCCGGAGCCCGGGGAGGGGAGCGGGGCGCCGCTGCTGGCGATGGCGATGGAGAACGCGAGGCACGCCTTCCGGGAGAAGCGCATGGCCGTGGCGAGCGCCGGGGGGCAGGCCGAGGCGCTGGCCCGGGCGCTCGACCTGGAGGAGCCGCCGCGCACCATCGAGTGCGTGGACATCTCGCACCACGCGGGCGCCGAGACGGTGGGGGCGGTGGTGTGCCTGCTCGACGGCGTGGCCTACAAGCCCGGGTACAAGGGCTTCCACGTGCGCTCGGAGAACACCGGCGACGATTACAAGGCCATGTATGAGGTGCTCTCCCGCCGCTTCCGCCGCGGCAAGAACCGGGAGAAGGGCTGGGAGCTGCCGGACCTCTTCGTGGTCGACGGGGGGAGGGGGCAGCTCAACATCGCCGTCACCGTCTTGCAGGAGCTCGGGATCTCCGACATGCCGGTGTGCTCGCTCGCCAAGGAGCGGGAGAACGTGCTCGGCGAGAAGGTGGTCGACCGGGTCTACCAGCCCGGGAGGAAGAACCCGGTGACCATCCGCGACAACGGGCCGGCGCTGGTGCTGCTGGCCAGGGCGCGCGACGAGGCCCACCGGTTTGCCAACAAGACCCGCGAGGCGCTGCACCACAAGAAGCGGCTGCGCAGCGAGCTCGACGGGCTGCCGGGGCTCGGGCCGGTGGCGGCGAGGGCGCTGTTGAGGAAGTTCGGGAGCGTGGCGGGCGTGGCCGAGGCGACCTACGCGGAGATCGCCGCGGTGCCGAAGGTGGGCCCGATGCGCGCGAGGGCGGCCTACGAGCACCTGCACCCGGGGGTGCTGCAGCTCCCGGAGCACGAGGATCCGTGAGGCTCTGCTCCGCGGCTTGACCCGGCAAAGTGCGCGGTGATAGAAGCGCGCCGATTTGGACGCCTTGAAGGGCCCGTCACCTCGCCACAGGAGAGCCGAGCGGATCGTATGAAGCTCCCCCTCCGTGACATGGTCGGTCTCTCCCTCGGCCTGGAGTTCGTCATCTCCATCGTGGTGATGGCCGGTCTGGGGCGATGGATCGACAGCCGCTATCACACCGAGCCTACCTTCCTGCTGGTGGGCTTCGCGATCGGGGCGGCGGCGGGGTTCCGATCGATGTACCGCTTCGCCACCCGCGACGACCCGAAGCCCGACCCCCCGAAGCCTACCGAGACGAAGCCCAGCGACCCGAAGCCACCGACGACCCCGTGAGCCCCTCCCAGCCCGAGACCAGCGCAGCGACCCCGGAGTCCATCGGACCCGACGGCGACCTCGCGCGTCGCATCGGGCTGGTCGCGCTCGCGGCGGGCCTCGTCAGCGCGGTGGTGATGGAGCGTCAGTTCGGCCCGACGGGCGCGTACTCCTCGGTGATCGGCACCGCCGTCGGCCTGCTCAACCTCTGGGTGCTCGCCCGGGTCGTCACCCGGCTGATCGACCCGAAGGTCTCCGCGGGCAAGGGCGCCGCGATGGCCTTGCTCCTGGCGAAGACCGCCGCACTGTTCCTCGGTGTGGGCCTGCTGATCTCGCGATCGTGGGTCCACGGCGGGAGCTTCATGGCCGGCATCACCGCGGTGGTCGTCGCCATCGCGGGAGGCGGGCTCTGGGACGCCGTCAGCCCCAAGGCCGAAACCGGTTCCGACTCCTCCGACTCCGACGAAGGATAAGCCCCGATGCCCGACCATACGTCATGGTTCACGTACCTCCTGGCGCTGCCGAATTTCCGCGCGCTCTGGGCCATGTTCAACCACTACGGGTGCGTGAACGCCGCCGGGCAGCAGACCGCCATGGAGGCCGGCGGACTCTGCGCCGACGGCACCGCCGCGCAGGAGCTCCCCAACCACTTCAGCTACCCCGCCAACACGCCGGTCACGCTGGAGTACACCACCATCGCCCTCTTCGTGGTGCTGCTCATCGCGGGCTTCGTGCTCGTGACCCGCGGCCGCATCGCCAAGACCAGCGAGGCCGTGGTGCCCGAGGGGTCGCTCACCGTCGCGTCGTTCACCGAGAACTTCGTCGAGACCTTCTATGACCTCCTCGCCGACGTGCTCGGCAAGAAGGAAGCGCGGCACTTCCTCCCGATCATCGGCACCTGCGCCCTGCTGATCTTCTTCTCGAACGCCCTCGGGCTCATCCCGGGCTTCGCGCCGCCGACCAGCAACTTCAACGTCACGCTCGCCTGCGGCCTGGTGATCTTCTTCGCCACCCACTACTACGGGCTCAAGCACCAGGGCGCCGCGTACCTCAAGCACTTCGTCGGCCCGATGCCGGCGCTCGCGCCGCTGATGCTCCCGCTGGAGATCATCTCGCACCTCGTGCGCCCGCTCTCCCTCGCCATCCGCCTCTGCGTGAACCTCTTCGTCGACCACATGGTCGTGAGCGTGTTCACCGGCCTCGCCTTCCTGCTCGTGCCCGTGCCCATCATGGTGCTCGGCGTGCTGGTGGTCGTCCTGCAGACCTACGTGTTCTGCCTGCTCGCGACGATCTACTTCCAGCTCGCCATCGACCACGGTGACGACCACGGCCACGACGCCCACGCCGAGCACGGGCACGCCGCCCACGAGCACGCGTGATTCCTAGGGTGTTCCATCGCCCCGCTGTTGGGGCACTGAACTGTTCGAACGACTGAAGGAGACCATCACCATGAAGAAGATCACCGCCCTCTCGAGCGCGCTGCTCGTCACGTTCTACACCTTCGCCGCGTTCGCCCAGGAGGCCGCCGCGGCCCCCGGCTCGAACTCCTTCGACGCCCAGATGATGGCCGCCCTCGGCGCCGGCATCGCCATCGGCGTCGGCGCCCTCGGCGGCGCGCTCGCCCAGGGTCGCGTCGCCGCGGCCGCCCTCGAGGGCATCGCCCGCAACCCGGGCGCGGACGCCAAGATCCGCACCCCGATGATTCTCGGCCTCGCGCTCATCGAGTCGCTGGTGCTCTACGCCCTGCTCATCGCCTACTTCCTCCAGGGCAAGGTCGGCGGTCACTGATCGTCGCCTCCCCCCTCCGCCTCCCTCCCTCCCGCTCCCCCCCCGCTCCACTCCCAGACCGATCCTCGCCGACGGGAACTTGCCTGCGAGGGCATTTCTCTGCCACCGCTCGGACCCTGATGTCCCGCGCGCTGATCCGTTGCGTGTTCGCCGCCCTGTCGCTGTGCGCGCCGTCCGTCGCGACGGCCCAGCCTCGCCCCGTCCCTGCGGCTCCGACCGCGGCGGCCCGTGCGACCGTTCCCGCGACGGCCCGAGCGCCCGTGACCCCGAGGCCCGTCGGCCCCGGTCGCCTGGCCCTCGCGGCGGCGCAGAGCGCGGTCGACGAGGTCATCCTCCCTCGCATCGAGGTGCGTGCCCGGCGGGGCGCTCCCGTCGAGGCCGAGCAGTCCGTCCGCGGCGCCCGCAACGCCCGGCTCTGCCTCCGCCCGGTGGTCACCGTCCGCCGGCTGCGAAACGGCGAGATGCCCACCTGGACGGGCCCGCTCACCGACTGCACCGGGCGCCCCACCCTCGCGGCGCTCGCGGCCGTCTCGCTGCTCGCCCAGCCGGGTCGCTTCACCGACTTCGACGTCGATGCCGCCATCCGCGAGCTCCGCCGCGTGGCGCCCGCCGCGGGCCTCAGCCTCGCCGACGAGACCGCGCCCCGAGCCCGAGCCAGGGTCCGCGGTCGAGGCGCGGCGCCTCCCATCGAGCGCGACCGGCTCACGCACGACCCGGTGATCATGCTCACCCGCAACGCGAGGGTGCTGCACCCGCGGGTCATCCAGCTCATGCAGGGGCTCTTCGATCGCTTCCCGGGGCGCACCGCGGAGATCGTCTCGGGCTACCGGCCGGGGGAGGGACGCAGCCGACACGCGCACGCCCGCGCCCTCGATCTGCGCCTCCGGGGAGTGCGCCACGAGGACGTGAGGGACTACGCCCGGACGCTCCCCGACGCGGGCGTCGGGTACTACCCCAACAGCGTGTTCGTGCACCTCGACACCCGCGACGCCCAGGAGGGCGGGGCCTACTGGACCGACTTCTCCGGGCCGGGCGAGGCGCCCCGATACGGGCACTGGCCGCCCACCGACCAGGAGGTGAGCTCCGAGGTCGGGTGGATGGTCAACGACCGCGAGCCCGACCTCACCACCGCGCGAGAGAGGGAGTGGTCTCCAGAGGCCGTGCACCTGCCCGCGCCGACCCCGTAGGCTTCGTCACAACGAGGCCTTGAAGATTGGCCCGCGGTGCATCATGGTGGCTGCTGTCCCTCTGCTGGACAGGTGCTGGATGCGTATAGAATCCCGCTTTATCTACACGAACTCGGGGGTCAACCTCGCGGTGGTGTGCAGGCCCGGATCTTTCACCGGGGAGCCTTAAACCGCGATACCCGACTCCCACCTTGGCGTGTCCAAGGGGTTCGCTACGGTCCCACGGTCCAAGTGGTACGGACGCCTTCCGAAGGGCGATGATCATCTCAAGAGATCATCGCCCTTCCCTTTTGCGAGGAAATGTGGCTGTGTCTCTGTAGCCGCACCCCTTCCGGTTCGCATCGGGCGCAGCGCGCGGTACAAGAGAGAACAGAAGGAGCCATCAACGTGACTGGAGTCTGGACCCACCGCTTCGAGGTCATCATGCGTCCCCTGCGCGATCTCGACGCGCCGCCGACCCACGTGTTCATCGAGACCCGCACCGCGGCCCAGGCCGCCCGCGACGCGGTCACGCAGCACCCGGATATGAAGGTTCTCTCCGTCACCCGGGAGACCGCCTCGTCGGGGGTCTTCTCGACCGTCAAGGGCGACGAGCGCGCCGAGCCCGCCGTGGTGGTGCCGCTGGCCCGCGTGGCCGGACGGCGCTGACGCCCTCAGGCCTCGACCCGCACCCGCACCAGCCGACCCGACTCGCTCGCGCCGCGCAGCGTGAAGCGCACCGCTCCAGGAATACCCGGTACGGTAAGCTCGACCCGCACCGCCGCGGACTCGACGGCCACCACCGCGTAGCGCACCTCCCCGTCGCTGCCGGAGAACATCGCCACCACCCCATCGGCCCCGCGGTGCTCGGTGCCGTCGCCCTGCACGAACACCACGTCGGCGTGCAGCGCCTCGGCCACCGAGCGCGCGTCGCCCTCCACCAGCACCCGAAGCAGCGTCGTCGTCTCGTCGCTCATGGAACCCTCCACGCCTCAAGCGTCCACAGCCCGGTGCCCGAGGCGCTGTCCTCGACGCCGTAGGTGCCGCGCAGCCCGAGGACGTCCGGGAGCAGGCGCCCCCGGCCCCTCGCCACCGTGTCGCGCGGAGACACCTCGCGCCAGCGGATCGCGAGCCCTCCCCCGGGGATGGCGTCGCCGTCGAAGGTGCCCTCGCGGTCTTGATAGCGGTAGGTCGCGCGCCACCGGCCGTCGTCGAGCGGGGTGAGCAGCGTCTCGACCGCGACGCCCGTCGGCAGCCCCGTCCAGCGCCCCAGCCAGAGCCCCGCGCGCAGCCTCGACGTCGGGCGCCCCGGCCGCTGCAGCACGATGGGCTCCGCGCTCGGAGGGCTCACCTCGCGCAGCGCTCCGTCGCGCGCGTCCCGACGCAGCCGCACCCGACGCTCCCTCCCCTGCTGGATCGCGACGGTGCCCTCCTCGCGCCAGAGCCCGTCGTAGACCTCGCCGTCGCGCACCGCGGCCAGCTCTCCGTGCCACGGGGGAAGGTCCCAGCTTCCGCGCAGCACCTCGCCGTCCTCGTGCAGCCACACCGCGACCCGCATCCCCTCGGGCACCTCCGGCCAGCGACCCCAGTAGAGCCCATGGGTCGCCGCCGCCGCCGCGGGAGCCGCCGGCGCAGGGCGCACCTCGCGCGCTCCACAGGCTGCCGTGACCGCCGCGGCCAGCACCGACCACGCCGACTGCTTTCGTCCTCGCGCTCGCAACGCGCGGGAAGATGCAGCATCACCCCACCGATTGACTATCCTTCCCGCACCGGATGGCTCTCCCCCCGATCGCCCTCACCATCGCCCGCCCCGTCCTCGGGGTGTGCGTCCCGCTCGGGGTCATGGCCGCCGTCGCCCCGTGGGTTCCGCTGGGTCCGCTGGGCTCCACCCTGGTGGCCCTCGCCGCCGTGGCCCTCGCCATCGTGGGCGGCGTCGCCCTCGCCCCGGCCGCGCCCCTGCACCCTCGCGTGGCCCTGGCCCTGGCCCTCTTCGGCCTGGGCCTCGTCGCCCTCGCGCTGGCGCTCCCCCCGGTGGCCTCCGGGCTCGTCGGGGCCCTCGGGCTCCTCTCCGTCGCCCTGGTCGTGGGCGGGGCCATCGGGGCGCGGATGGAGTCCTCCGGTCACCTCGCCGCGGTGGCCCTGGTCTCCGCCGCCGTCGACCTCTGGAGCGTCACCTCACCCTCGGGACCCACCAACCACATCGTCCAGTCGCCCGCCCTGGTGCGGCTGCTCACCGTGAGCGTGGCCATCCCCCCGGAGCGCGCCCCGAGGCCCGCCATCGGCTTCGGCGACGCCGTCTTCGTCGCCCTCTACCTCGCCGCCGCGGCGCGCTTCTCCATGCCCCGCCCCCGCATGACCGCGGCCCTCTGGGCGGGCATCTTCGCCGCCGGAGCGCTCGCCATCGCCCTCGAGCGGGCGGTGCCCGCGCTGCCCACCATCGGCCTGATGGTACTGGCGACACAGCCCATGGCGCGCGATGTTCCGCCCGCCGACCGGCGCGCCACGATGCTGGCCGCGGTGTTGCTGGCCGCGTCGGTGGCTCGCGCCCTCACGCGCTGAAGGGGAGTGTCGTCCATGTTCGAAGCCTGGGGTCGATGGGTCTACGCGCACCGCCGAGCCGTCCTGGCGGTGAGCGCAGCCTTCCTGGTGGCCTCGCTCGCCGCGCTCCTCGTGGGGGGAAGGCTCACCACCGGGCGCATCCACGGCATCGAGGGCGACACCGCCGCCGAGCTCATCGACCACGAGCTCCCGCAGGCCGGGGCCTCGGGCCTCACCGTCGTCCTCGCCCACCCCGAGTGGACCACCGACGAGCCCCGCTTCCAGCAGGCCGCGCTCGCCGCGCTCGCCCCGCTGCGGCGCCACCCCTCGGTGCTGCGGGTGCGCTCTCCCTTCGACCCCGACGTCGAGACCGTCGAGGCGTCCACCATGCAGTCCCTCGACACGCACCACGCCATCGCCACCGTGGCGCTGCGCCACGAGGCGACCGTCGACACCCGCGGCTATCCCGCCCTGCGGCAGCGCATCGCGGCGGGTCCGCTCACCGTCACCGTCACCGGCGTCGGGGCCTTCCGCGCCGACCTCGACGGGGTGCTCCAGCGCGACCTCCAGCGCGCCGAGGTGCTCTCCGCGCCGCTCACCCTCCTCGTGCTGCTGCTGGTCTTCGGGTCGGTGGTCGCGGCCCTCCTCCCGGCCGGCGTCGGGGCGCTCGCGGTGGCGGGCGGCGTCGCCGCGGTGATGCTCCTCTCCCGCCGCATGGAGGTCGCGCAGTACGCGATCAACATCGTGTCGCTGGTGGGCCTCGGCGTCGCCATCGACTACTCGCTCTTCATGGTCAACCGCTTCCGCGAGGAGCTCGCGGGCGGCAACGCGGTGGAGGACGCCGTCGCGCGCACCGTCTCCACCGCCGGCCGCGCGGTGGCCTTCTCGGGCCTCGCGGTGGTCATCGGCCTCTCCGGGCTCTTCTTCTTCCGCGGCTCGTACCTCGCCTCGCTGGGCCTCGGGGGAACCCTCGTGGTCGCCTTCGCGGCCCTCTACGCCCTCACCTTCCTCCCGGCGCTGCTCGCGGTGCTGGGCCACGACGTCAACCGCTGGCGCATCGGCTCGCTGGGCACCGGCGGCCGCGACGGCTTCTGGCGGCCGCTCGCCACCTGGGTGATGCGTCGCCCGCTCTGGGTGCTGCTCCCCACGCTGACCATGCTGCTGGTGCTGGGCCGACCCTTCCTCGACCTGAAGCTCGCCATCCCGGACATGAACGTGCTCCCGGCGAGCACCGAGACCCGGCGGGGCAACGCGCTCCTGAACGAGCACTTCGCCGAGCGGGCCGCGACCCGCGTGGTGATGGTCGCGCGCTTCCCCGGCGCGCCGCTCGCCCGGAGGGAGCGGGTGCTCGCGCTGCGGGAGCTCAGCGCCCGGGTGGCGACGATCCCCGGCGTCGACCGCGTGGAGAGCCTGGTCGACCTCGACCCCTCGCTCGACGCCGAGGCGGTCGCCGACGTGGTGATGGACCCGGCGCAGCGCACCGAGGGCCACCAGCTCTTCGTGCGGGACACCGTCGGCGCGCACGTCGTGGTGCTCTCCGCGATCACCGAGTCGGCGCCCGCCTCCGAGGCCGCGAAGTCCATCGTGCGCGCGGTGCGCACCCAGCGTCGCGTGGCCGACGGCGAGCTGCTCGTCACCGGCCAGACCGCCATGGACCTCGACACCGCGAGCTACCTCCGCGCCCGCGTGGGCGGGGCCATCGCCTTCGTGGTGGTCATGACCATGCTGGTGCTGCTGCTGCTGCTCGGCAGCGTCGCGCTGCCCGTCAAGGCCGTGCTGATGAACCTGCTCTCCATCACCGGCTCCTTCGGCGCCCTCGTGTGGATCTTCCAGCAGGGCCACATGCAGCACCTGCTCCGGTTCACGCCGGGGCCCATCGACCCGTCGCTGCCCATCGTGATGTTCTGCGCCACCTTCGGGCTCTCGATGGACTACGAGGTGCTGATGCTCACCCGCATGCAGGAGGAGTACGCCCGGCACGGGGACAACACCCGCGCCGTGGCCGAGGGCCTTGAGCGCTCGGGGCGCCTCGTGACCAGCGCGGCGGCCATCATGGTGGCGGTGTTCTCGGCCTTCGCCATGGCCGACATCATCCTGCTGAAGGCGCTGGGCGTGGGCATGGCCATCGCCGTGGCCCTCGACGCCACGGTGGTGCGGGTGCTCATCGTCCCCGCCACCATGCGCCTGCTCGGCGACTGGAACTGGTGGGCACCCGCCATCGTCCAGCGCGCCCAGCGCCGGCTGAGCCGCAGCGGGCACTGATCCCCTCCCTGCGCCCGCTGCTCCGCACCTCGACGGCTACCGTGCGTTCCGGTAGCTCTGCCGACCATGCAAGCACCCCAGCGCCAGCACCTCTGGCTCACCTTTCTTCTCACCGTCTTTGGCTGTACCAGCAGCCAGCCCGTCGTCGGCGGCGGCGACTCGGGGACCATGGACGTCCCCGTCGACGTGCAGTGCTCCGCGGGCCAGCAGGTCTGCGGCAGCGTCTGCTCGACCCTCGCGGATGACCCGCTGAACTGCGGCGCCTGCGGCACCGTCTGCCCGCGCACCCAGGTCTGCGCGGCCGGCGCCTGCCGCCAGTCGTGCCCGGCGGGCCAGCAGCTCTGCGGCGACCGCTGCGTCAGCGTCGACACCGACCGCGCCCACTGCGGCGCCTGTGGCACCGCCTGCGGGGCGGGCCTGGTCTGCGCCATGGGCCAGTGCCGGCTCGACTGCGGCCCGATGCTGGCCCAGTGCTCCGGGGCCGCGGGCGACGCGGGGGCCGACGGCGGCGGCGCGCGCTACTGCGCCAACGTCAGCAACGACCGCGAGAACTGCGGGGCGTGCGGAACCGTCTGCGCCGCGGGTCAGATCTGCGCCGCGGGCGCCTGCGTGACGAGCTGCGGGGCCGGGACGACGGCCTGCGGCGGCGCCTGCCGCGACCTGCAGACCGACCGGCTCCACTGCGGCGCGTGCGGCAACGCCTGCGCCTCGGGCCAGCTCTGCGAGGCCGGGGCCTGCGTCATCACCTGCCCGGCGGCGCAGACCGTGTGCGACGGGCGCTGCGTCGACCGCCAGACGGACCTCGCCCACTGCGGCGCCTGCGGCAACTCCTGCGCTCCGGGCCAGGTGTGCTCCATGGGCGCCTGCGTCGCGAGCTGCGGCGCCGGGCTCACCAACTGCAGCGGCTCGTGCCGCAACCTGCAGACCGACCCCGCGGGCTGCGGGGCCTGCGGCACCACCTGCCCGGCGCCGGTCAACGGCGCGGCCTTCTGCACCGCGGGGCGCTGCGGGGTCGAGTGCGCCCGAGGCTTCGGCGACTGCGACGGGATGGCGGCCAACGGCTGCGAGGCCACCCTCGACACCGTCTCCCACTGCGGCGGCTGCGGCGTGACCTGCCGCTACCCCAACGCCTCCGCGAGCTGCACCAGCTCGGGCTGCGCGCGGGGCGCGTGCAACGCCGGCTTCGCCAACTGCAACGCCGATGACGCCGACGGCTGCGAGGCCTCCACCCTCACCGACAGCGCCCACTGCGGCGCCTGCGGAACCCGCTGCGCGGCGGGGGAGAGCTGCGTCGCCGGGAGCTGCCAGCCCAACTGCGGCGCCGGGCTCACCGACTGCACCGGCTCGTGCCGCAACCTCGCCAACGACCCGGACAACTGCACGAGCTGCGGCAACCGCTGCGCCCGGCCGGCCAACGCGACGGCGTTCTGCGCGTCCCGCTGCGGCTTCGCCTGCGCCGCGGGCTTCGGCGACTGCGACGGCAGCGCGACCAACGGCTGCGAGACCGCCCTCGACTCGCTCTCCAACTGCGGCGCGTGCGGGCTCCAGTGCCGCTTCCCCAACGCCGCGGCGGCCTGCGCCTCGGGGCGCTGCGCGATCGGCGCCTGCGCCGCGGGCTTCGTGAACTGCGACGGCGACGCGACCAACGGCTGCGAGGTCAACACCCAGACCGACCCGGCGAACTGCGGGGCCTGCGGCACCACCTGCGCCGCGGGGCAGGTCTGCTCCGGCGGAGCCTGCCGCGCGAGCTGCGCCGCGGGACAGACCGAGTGCGCCGGGGCGTGCACCTCGACGCAGACCGATCCGAGCAACTGCAGCGCGTGCGGCACCCGCTGCCCGGTGCGGCCCAACGCCGCGTCGGTGTGCGCCTCGGGCTCGTGCAACTACGCCTGCAACGCGGGCTTCCGTGACTGCGACGCCGCCGCCGCCAACGGCTGCGAGGCGGCCACCGCCACGGACGTCGGCAACTGCGGGTCGTGCGGCCGGGTGTGCAGCTTCTCCAACGCCACCGCGGCCTGCTCCGGGGGCGCCTGCGCCATCGCGGCGTGCAACGGCGCCTTCCGCGACTGCAACGGCATCGGCGGCGACGGCTGCGAGGTCAACAGCGGCTCGGACGTCAACCACTGCGGCGCCTGCGGCAACCGCTGCGCGATCGCCAACGGCACGGCCGCGTGCACGGGCGGCGCCTGCGCGGTGGCGGCCTGCAACGCCGGCTTCGCGGACTGCAACGGCAACCCCGCCGACGGCTGCGAGGTCAGCCTCGCCACCAGCTCCTCGCACTGCGGAGCCTGCAACAACAGCTGCCCGAGCGGGGTGTGCACCGCGGGCGTCTGCTCGAGCGGCCTGCGCACGTACAGCGGCAACTTCGTGAGCAGCACCAACCCCCCCGCGTCGGCCTGCACCGACTGGGACACCTGGCGCGCGGGCCTCGGCTCGGGCTACACGCGGGTGACCATCCGCGGGACCTTCAACACCACGGGCGTCTCCTGCACCAACCCCGTGGTGGTGAACGGGCTCGCCTCGGCGCTGCGCAACGGCACCGACTTCAACATGGCCTGCGACGGCCACAACTGGACGCTCTGCGGGTCGCGGTACCACGGCGAGCTCTGGCTCGATCCGCCGTCCACCTGCAGCGGCTCCAACTGCCCGTCGGGCTACATCGTGCGCCCGTGCCAGGGATCCAACTGGGGCGGGGTCAACACCGCCACCTGCGGCGGCCCCTCGCAGACCATGGCGGTCGACTTCCTCTAGCTCCGGCCGGGAGTACACTCCGCGGCATGGAAAGCCGCTGTCCCATCTGCAAGAAGCCCGTCCGGGCCGCTCGCCCGGAGAACCCCTCCGCACCCTTCTGCTCGGCGCGCTGTCGGGACGTCGACCTCGGTCGATGGCTCGACGGCGACTACCGCATCCCCGTGCGCGACGAGGTCCCCTCCGAGGAGGAGGTCGCCGTGGCCGCGGCCCGCGTTCCCGACGCCCGGAGGGTCTCTTGAACCCCGTCCGCCTCGCGGCCCCGGCGCTCGCCCTCTCCCTGGCGCTCTCGGGCGCCTCGGCCTCCGCGCAGAGCCTGCTCTCGCACGACTGGCTGGTGCTCCAGCCCGAGCTCGGCCTCTCGTACGCCAACGTCGTCGCGGTCAACAACGACGGCCTCTTCCCCTCGGCCTCGACCACCAGCGGCTTCGGTCCGCGCTTCGGCGTGCTGGCGGGCATGCGCTTCGGCCCGGTGACCGGCGGGGTGCGCGCCGACCTCGCCCGCTACGCCGCCTACGACGTCGGCGACGCGGGGCTCTTCGTGGAGCTTCGCATCCCGGTGCCCTTCATCCAGCCCTTCGGCCGGGTGGGCGCCGGGTACGCCTGGCTCGGAGACCTCAACCCCGACCCCCGCTACCTCGCCTGCGGCGCCACCGGCTCCGGGGCCTCGTGCCCGAAGGTGTCCGGGTGGTTCGCGACCGTCGGCGGGGGCCTCGACCTCGCCATCAGCAGCCACTTCACCGTGGGCGCCAACCTCGACGTGAACTTCCTCAACCTCACCCGCGCGGCCTCGCCGACCAGCGTGATGTTCTCCAACACCGGCGACAGCGTCGGCCTCCAGGTGACGCTCGGCCTCCACGCCGCGCTGCGCATCTGACCCGGCGGCGGAGCTACTCGAGGAAGGCCAGGAGCCGGTCGCGCTGCGCCTCGGCGTCGGCGCGCCCGAGGTCGATGAGCTTGCGGGCGAAGGCGCCGTCGAAGAGCAGGTAGCTCGCGAGGTCGCTCTCGTCGTTCATGCCGTTGTCGAGCAGCGAGAGCAGCTGCCGCGCCACGATGGACCCTGACAGCTTGCCGCGACGGACGTGCTGCGCCGCGATGCGGCCGATGTCCTGGCTCGGCCGCACCAGCATCGTCTCCACCCGGCGGTAGGGCTCGCCGCCGCGGGACATCGCCTGGGCGCTCAGCCGCGCCGCGAAGCCCGGCCCGGCGACCTGCTCGCCGTCCTCCAGGATCTGGTTGATGCGGCCGAGCAGCTCGACGTCGGTCTGCACGTGGTCGAGCAGGAAGGCGTTGAGCACCTTGCCCAGGAGGAAGAGCGCGCCCGGAGCGTTGTTCACCTGGCTGGTGGGCGACTCGTTGACCAGGGTGCCGCGGGTCTCGCGAGAGAGCCCGATCACCAGGATGCGCTCGGCCCCGAGGCGGATCGCCGGAGCGATGGGGGTGTTCTGCCGCAGGCCGCCGTCGCAGTAGAGCAGCGACCCGATGCGCACCGGAGGAAACACCAGCGGGATCGCCGCGCTCGCGAGGGCGTGCTGCGGCCCGATCACCTGGCGCTCGACCACCACGCGGGCCCCGAGGCCCACCGGGAGCGGCACGTCCGGCGCGGTGTCCATGAAGAGCGTGGTGCGCCCGGTGGCGATCTCCGTGGCGCTCACCGAGAGCCCGCGCAGCAGCCCCCGCTTGAGCGAGCGGGCGACCATCTTCCAGCTGATCTCTCGGGTGACGAGGTCGACCATGGGCTGCACGTCGAAGAGCCCGCTGGCGGTGGTCCCGCCGCGCAGCACCGACGGCAGCCGCATCGCCTGGCGCAGGTCGAAGCGCAGCACGTGCTCGAAGGCGATGGAGGTCCAGAGGTCGACCAGGCGCTTCACCCCGGAGACCGGGTCGGCCATGTGCGCCGCCAGGTAGCAGGCGTTGACCGCCCCGACGCTGGTGCCGCAGATCACGTCCACCCGCGGCGGCAGGTTGCCCCGCAGCCGCGTGAGCTCGCCGTAGAGGTACGAGAGCACCCCCACCTCGTAGGCCCCGCGCGCGCCTCCCCCCGAGAGCACCAGCGCCACCGACCGCGGAACCACCGGCTTGCTCCATCGCTCGCTCGTCACGTCGTCGAAACCTCCCGAGGCGCCACGCGCCACGTTGCCATCACGGCGCGCTCGAGCGCGATCGCCTGCTGCGTCATCGCCTCGGCGTTGATCACGTCGCCGCCCCGCGCGCCGCCCAGCACCCGCAGCGCCTCGGCGCACACCCGCAGCACCCGCGCTCCCTGGTGGATGTGCGCCGGCCTGGACATCAGCGGGTCGCCCAGCACCCGCTCGATCCAGCCCAGCGAGGCCGCGCGGTCGCCCAGGTGGGCCGACGCCAGCGCCGAGCCCGCCCGCGCCCGCAGCACCTCCAGCGGGATGCCCGACTCCGACGCCGCCGCCTCCGCGCTCTCCATCGCCACGCGCGCCAGCCGGTACTGCCGCCGCGCCAGCAGCACCCGCCCGTCGCCCAGGCACAGCCGCACGTACGCGTAGCGCCCGCCGGTCGTGCCCAGCAGCGCCCGCGCCCGCTCGATGGCCGCCGCCGCGTCGTCGATGTCCCCGCGCTCCACCAGCACCTCGGCCAGGGCCACCAGCGCCTCCGCGAGCGTCCCGCCCAGCCCGAGGCGCACCGCCTCCGCGAGCGACACCGCCCGCTGGAGAAACTGCAGCGCCCGCGCCGGTCGGCCGAGCGCGTCCCACGCGTTGCCCGCGTGGAGCACCGTGCGGGCGAGCCGGTCTCTCCCGCCCGCCTCGCGCTCGAGCGAGATGGCCGTGCGGAAGAACCGCAGCGCCTCCGCGGGCGCCCCGGACGCCATGCACGCCATCCCGACGGCGTCGTAGGCCGCGCCCAGCATCCTCCGCGGCCCGAAGCGCGTCGCCGTCGCCACCGCCTCCGCCCCGAGCTCCAGCGCCGCCCGGTGCTCACCCACCCAGCGCCTCATGTTGGAGCGGGTCACCAGCACCTCGACCTCCAGCGAGCGGGAGATCTCCGCCTCGCGCCGCAGCGCCACCAGCGCCGCGTCCGCCTGCTCGATCGCCGAGCGCAGCTCGCCCCGGTGCCCCAGGTGCACCGCCCACGCCCAGCGAGCCTCGGCCTCGGTGCGCGCGTCGCCCGCCCTCCTCGCGGCGCGCACCGCCGCCACCACGTCGCGGGCCGTGTCGAGCCCGGGGGTGATCTCGATCTTGAAGCGCGCCTGTCGGGTGAGCGCCCGGGCGATCACCCCGGGGTCGCGGGAGACCACCGCCACCTCGCGCAGCGCCAGCAGCGCCCGCCGCCGACGCCGGTTGTGCCCGCCGCCCCGGGCCGCCTCCTCCAGGCCCTCCCAGGCGGTCGCCTGCAGCCGCAGCCCCTCCAGGTCGCGCGCCCCGGAGCAGAGCGTCAGCACCCGCTCGAAGGCCGCCCCCGCCTCGCGCTGCCCGCGCACCCCGGCCCCCGCGAGGGCCAGCGCGGCCTCCATCCACGCGCGCGCCGCGGGCCTCGTCGCCCCGGCCGCCTCCCGGTGGATCGCCAGCGCCGTCTGGTGCCGCACCGCCCCGGCCGGCGTCACCCCCTGGCGCTCGAGCACCTCCGCGAGCCGCGCGTGCATCGCGGGCATCGCCGTCGGGTCGACCGCCGCCCGCAGCAGCCGCCGCATCGCCGCGTGCGCGAAGGCGAGCACCGTCACGCACTCCGACGCGCTGGTGGTCTCCACCAGGATGCCGTCGGTCACCAGCCGAGCCCGCACCCTCGGACCCTCCGGGCCCCCGAGGGCGTCGACCAGGGGGCGGGTGAGCTCGGCCTCGCAGAGGGCGCACCAGCGCAGCAGCGCCCGGCTCGTCGGGGGCAGCGCGTCGATGCGGGCCGCGAGCACCTCGTCGAGGGTCCCGGGCAGCAGGGCCTCGCCGCGGTCGTCGGTGACCAGGTCGGCGACGATCTCCCCGGCGCCGTCGAGCTGCGCCCTGGCTCTCACCCGGTCTCGCTCGCTCAGGGCCTCGACCACCTCCAGCATCGCCAGGGGGTTGCCCCCCACCACGGCGCTCACCTCCCGCACCAGCGCGTCGCTCGCGTGGTCGGCCCCGAGCGACTGGGCGATCAGCCTCCGCCGGGCGTCGCCGTCGAGCGGGCCCACGACGATCTCCGGCACGCCGCCGAGCTCGCCCTGCAGCGCGTCGTCGTCTCGCAGCGCCAGCACCACCAGCACCGGCGCCCCGGGCGGCCTCCGGGCGAGGTCGGCCACCAGCGCCCGGCTCGGCGCGTCGGCGAGCTCGAGGCCGTCGAGCAGCAGCACCATCGGGCCGTCGGTCGCGGCCTCGGAGAGCATCGGGCGGAGCACCAGCGCGAGCTCCCTCGTGATGGCCGCCTCCGCCGCCTCGTCGTGGGGATCGAGCCCCAGGCAGGTGCGCAGCGCCCGCACGGCGGCGCGACGCCCGAGCGTTCCGGGGCCCCAGCGCTGCACCGCGCGGTCGAGCGAGCGGCCCAGCACCTCGCGGTCGGCGAGGTCGGACGGGAGCAGGGGCTCGTCGCCGCGCTGGAGCACCAGCACCTGCTGGAGGAGCTGGGCGATGAGCGCGAAGGGCACGCGGCTGGTGCCGAGCGAGGCCTCGACGCGCAGCACCCGGGTGGGCGTCGCGCCGCTCAGCAGCCCCTCGGCGAAGGCGCCCAGCAGCGTGGACTTGCCGATGCCGAGCTCCCCCACCACGCGCCGCGCCGCGCCCACCTCGGTGAAGATCACCGCGGCGTAGGCGTCGCGCAGCTCGCCCATGGGGCCCTCGCGGCCCAGCAGCGTGAAGCCCTGCACCTCCGCGGAGGTGTCGCGCTCGGACCTGCCCCGCAGCCGCTCGAGCGCCCAGGCCCTCCCGGCGCCGGGGCCCCTCGCGGTGGCCTCCCGCAGCACGAAGGCGCGGCGCACGAAGCGGGCGAGCGCGGCGCCCAGCAGGGCCTCGCCGGGGCGCGCCGCGGCGGCCAGCCCGTTGGCGATGGGGAGCGCGTCGTCCACCGGCTCGAAGCGCATCGGGACGCCGTCGACGTCGAAGGCGCACGCCACGAGGCCGCGGGCGAGCCCGAGGCCCAGCGTGGGGGCGAGCTCGACCAGGGCCTCGTCGACGCTCTCGAGGTCGGCCGCGAGGGTGCGCGCCGCGTCGAGGAGGTCGAGCGCGAGGCGGGCCGCGCGGAGGGGGTCGTCCACCTGCGGGCGCAGGACGCCGACGAGGAGGGTGAAGCGGTCGTCGCCGTTCCACTCGAGGGTGGCGGCGGCCTTGAAGGCGAGGGCGTCGATGAGGGAGACGAGCGCCCGGGTCTCCGGCGAGCTGGCGGGGCGGGACATGCGCCCGACGATCACCGCCACGTTGACCCGCTCGCGCACCGTGCCCACCGCGTCGACGCGAGGGGGCCGCGGCGGGGTGAGGTCCGAGAGCAGCATCAGCTCCGGGAGCGTGACGCTGGCGTAGGGGTCGAAGGCCGACATGGTCCGGCCGACGCCCTCGCCGGCCGCGCTGAAGTCGTCGGGCTGGAGGGACACCGGGCCCACCGTGGGCAGCGCGTCGCTCGGGCTGCGCGGCGGCGGCGGCGGGGGCTGCGAGGAGAGCGCCGCGGGCGTCCCGCTGGCGCGTCGGCGGGGCATCACCTTCTCGACGAACTGCTCGAGCGTGATGGCGTCGGGCTGCTGCTCGGCCAGGTGAAGGAAGGCGTTGAGCGCCAGCGCCACCTCCCTCGCCGTGGCGTACCGCTGCTCGGGCTTCGGGCTCATCGCCCGGCGCACCACCGCCCGAAGCGCCTCCGGGGCCTCGGGCACCAGCACGTCGGGGTCGGGCAGCAGGCCCTCCCGCACCCGGGTGAGGAGCGTGTGCGCGTCGGGGACGTCGGCGAACCAGGGGCGCCCGAGCAGCAGCTCGAGCAGCACGACGCCGAGGGCGAAGACGTCGGCGCGGCGGTCGACGGGCTCTCCCCGGGCCTGCTCCGGGGCCATGTACCCGTACTTGCCCTGCACCAGGCCGGTCTCGGTGAAGGAGGCCGAGCGCGCGTGGGCGATGCCGAAGTCCCCGAGCTTCACGGCCCCCTCGTAGGAGAGCAGCACGTTGGCCGGGGAGACGTCGCGGTGGACGATCTCCAGGGGCCGCCCCTGCTCGTCGAGGCGCTCGTGGGCGTAGTGGAGGGCGCGGGAGAGCTCCCGCAGGATGTGTGCAGCGACGGCGGGCGGCACCTTCTCCCCGGCGCGGTGGGCCGTCGCGAGGAGCAGCCCCAGGTCGGGCCCGTCGACGTGCTCCATGATGAGCAGCAGCGTCGGGCCGTCGGACTCGAAGCCGTACACCTGCACCAGGTTGGGGTGGTTGAGCCGCATCGCGACCCGGGCCTCGTCCACGAACATCGTGCGGAAGTGCGGGTTTTCCGCGTAGTCCGGGAGGATGCGCTTGACCACCAGCGACTTGTCGACGCCCTCCGCGCCGCGGGAGCGGGCGAGGTAGACCTCGGCCATGCCGCCCACCCCGAGTCGCCGCGTGACGATGTAGCGACCGAGGCGCTGCGGGTTGGCCGTCGACATGCGGGATGTCGAAGGCTACGTCACCGGGCGGCACCCGGAAAGCAGGGACTCAGGTCTGGTAGCGGGCGCGGACGGCGGGGACGAGGTAGGCGTCGAAGGCCCGGTCGAGGTCGTACTCGGGGCGCCAGCCCCAGTCGGCGCGGGCGCGGGCGTCGTCGACGTCGCCGGGCCAGGAGTCGACGATGCGGGCCCGGCCCGGGTCGGGCGCGAAGGTGATGTCCGCCTTCGGGAAGGAGCGCTTCACCCGGTCGGCGAACTCCTGCGCCGAGAGGCTGAAGGCGCCGACGTTGTAGCTGGGCAGGCTCAGCCCCTCGGAGGGCGCGTCGAGCAGCTCGAGCAGCGCCTTGACGGCGTCGGGCATGGCCATGAAGGGCAGCCGCGCCTCCGGGCCGACGAAGCACGCGTAGGGCTTCCCCTGGGCGGCGTGGTGGAGCATCTCGGGGCCGTAGTCGCTGGTGCCGCCGGAGGGCACCGTGTCGGCGGAGATGAGCCCCGGGAAGCGCAGCGCGCGGAAGTCGAGCCGGGCGTTGGCCGACACCGCCCCGACGGAGCGGTAGTGGCGCATGAAGTACCGGCCCAGGTGCTCGCAGTACAGCTTGTTGCAGCCGTACATGGTGATGGGCTCGAGAAACTGCTCCTCGGTCACCCGGGCGTTCGCGGCCTTGGCCTCCACCGAGGGCAGGCCGTAGACCGCGATGGAGCTCGGCAGCACGAAGCGCACGGGCCGCCCCAGCCGCGCCGACTGCTGCTGCGCCATGCGCATGAGGTGCAGCGTGCCCTCGACGTTGATCTGGTGCGCGAGGTCGGGGTCGCGCTCGCCCCGGGTGGAGAGCAGCGCCGCGAGGTGGAAGACCACCTCGATCTCGTGGTGCGCCGCGAGCTGGTCGAGCAGGTAGCGGTCGAGGATGTTGCCCGCGTAGGTCTCGTGGCACATGGGCCGAAAGCGCTCGGGCAGGGGGGTGAGGTCGAGCGTGACCACGCGGTAGCGGCCCTCGGCGTGGAGGCGCTCGAGCAGCGAGCGGCCGATCTCGCCGTTGGCGCCGGTGATGAGAGCGACGGGGGGAGGGGCCATGGGGGTGCCGTTGCTCCGCTCAGCCGGGCTTCGACTCGGCCACCGCGGTGACTCGCTTCGAGAGGTAGTCGATGAGGTCGATCTTGGTGACGAGCCCGAGGAGCCGGGTGCCGTCGGCGACGAGCGCGACCTTGGCCTCGGCGAGTACGCCCTGCAGCAGGTCGACGCGCGTGTCGGGCGTCACCGTGGCGTAGTCGCTGTCGAGGATGTTGGTGATGGTGCCGTCCATGTTGGCCTCGCCGGAGACGAGGTTGCGCAGCACGTCGACCTCCGTGACGATGCCGCGGATGTGGTCGCCGTCGACCACCGGGAGCTGCGAGATGCCCAGCGACTTCATCTTCGCGATGACGTTGCGGAGCGTGTCGTCGGAGCGCGCGGTGACGAGCTGCTGGCTGCGGGTCTGCATCATCTCGCGCACGGTGCCGAGCGAGGCCTCGGTGCCGGTGAAGCCGTTCTCGCGCATCCAGTCGTCGTTGAAGATCTTGGTGAGGTAGCGGCCGGCGCTGTCGGGGAGCAGCACCAGGATGCGCTCCTTCTTGTTGCGGGCCTTGGCCCACTTGATGGCGCCCGCCACCGCCGCGCCGCAGGAGCCGCCGCAGTAGATGCCCTCGAGGCGCACCAGGTCGCGGGTCATCATGAAGCACTCGCGGTCGTCGACGCGCACGCAGTCGTCGAGGATCTTCAGGTTCATGGTGGTCGGGAAGAAGTCCTCGCCGATGCCTTCGACCTTGTACGAGAAGGCGCGGGTGACCTGCCCGTGCTTGACGAAGTCGTAGTAGACCGAGCCCACCGGGTCGACGCCCACGATCTGGATCGCGGGGTTCTTCTCCTTCAGGTACTTGCCAGTGCCCGAGAGGGTTCCGCCGGTGCCCATGCCGGAGACGAAGGCGTCGAACTCGCCGTTGGTCTGCTCCCAGATCTCCGGGCCCGTGGAGAGGTAGTGCGCCTCGGGGTTGGCGGGGTTGTGATACTGGTTGGCCAGGATGGCGTTGGGGGTCTCCTCCGACAGCCGACGCGCCACCGAGTAGTAGCTGCGCGGGTCGGCGGGCTCGACCGCCGTGGGGCAGACCACCACCTTGGCGCCCCAGGCCCGGAGCGCGGAGATCTTCTCCTGCGACATCTTGTCGGGCATCACGAAGATGGTGCGGTATCCGCGCACCGCCGCGACCATGGCCAGGCCCGCGCCGGTGTTGCCGCTGGTGGCCTCGACGATGGTGCCGCCGGGCTTCAGCCGCCCCTCGGCCTCGGCCCGGTTGACGATGTTGATGGCGATGCGGTCCTTCATCGACCCCGCGGGGTTCAAGAACTCGCACTTCACGTAGATCTCGGCCGCCAGGTCGGGCGGGACCACCCGGTTCAGCCGGATGATCGGGGTGTTGCCAACCGCATCAAGGATGTTCGCTCGGGCGCCGTGCATCATCGCGTCTTCATCGCTCCTGTTCGGGCGTCGCACTAGCACAGCCGCAGGGCGTGACGGTAGTGCCTCACCGTCGGCCCGTCGGCCCATTGTCGCCCTCCGGCGCTGCGTGCCATGGTCCGCGGATGCGCAGAGCCAAGATCCTCGCGACGGTGGGCCCCGCGAGCCGTGACGCCTCGGTACTCGACGCTCTCGTGGCCGCCGGCGTCGACGGCTTCCGGGTCAACTTCTCCCACGGGGTGCCCGACGACCACCGCGCCGCGGTGCGCGCCATCCGGGCCGCCGCCGCCCGCGCCGGGCGCAACGTCTCCATCCTCGGTGACCTCTCGGGGCCGAAGATCCGATGCCGCACCTTCGCCAACGGGCCGGTCGAGCTCGTCGACGGGGCGGCCTTCACGCTCACCACGAGGGCGGTGCCCGGTGATGTGGGCTCCGTGTCGATGACCTACCCCCTCTGGAGGGACCTCCGCGTCGGAGACCCGGTGCTGCTCGACGACGGGCTGCTGCGGCTGCGGGTGACGGGCATCCACGACGAGGACGTCGACTGCGAGGTGGAGGTGGGCGGCACGCTCTCCGACCGCAAGGGCATCAACGTCCCCGGCGCCAAGCTCACGGTGCCCGCGCTCACCGACAAGGACCGCGAGGACGCCGTGCTCGCCCGCGAGCTCGGCGTCGACTACCTGGCGCTCTCCTTCGTGCGCCAGGCGAGCGACCTGCACGAGGCCCGCCTCGCGGTGGGCGAGGGCGTGCCCATCATCGCCAAGATCGAGAAGCCCGAGGCCATCGACAACCTCGAGGCCATCATCCTGGCGAGCGACGGGATCATGGTGGCGCGCGGCGACCTCGGGGTGGAGCTCGGCCCGGAGAAGGTGCCGCTCGCGCAGAAGCGGGCGATTCTTCTGGCCAACGCGCACGGCAAGCTGGTGGTGACGGCGACGCAGATGCTGGACTCGATGATCCGCTCGCCGAGGCCCACGCGCGCCGAGGCGGCGGACGTGGCCAACGCGGTGCTCGACACCACCGACGTGCTGATGCTCTCCGGCGAGACCGCGAGCGGCCGCTACCCCGTGCTTGCCGTGCAGATGATGGACTCCATCGTGCGCGAGATCGAGAGCTCGCCGCTCTACGAGAAGGTCACCGAGCCGCTGATGCACCACGTGGACTGGGACTTCACCCACGCCTGCGCGGCGGCGGCGTCGCTCACCTCGCGGCACGCGAAGCTCGCGGCCATCGTGGTGTTCACCCGCGGCGGGCACACCGCCGACATGGTGGCCGAGTCCCGCCCGAGGGCGCCCATCATCGCGGTGACCGCCACGCGCGAGGTGGCCCAGAGGATGGCGCTGCAGTGGGGCGTGATCCCGGTGGTGCACGCGCTGCCGGAGATGCCCAACGAGACGCTGACGCTGGCCGCCCGCATCGCGCGAGACACCCTGCCCATGCGCGAGGGGGACACCATCGGCATCGTCTCCGGGCACCAGAAGGACACCGGCAACAAATCCTTCGCCCTCCACACGCTCCAAGCGACGTGACCCCCGCGGACGACCTGCGGCGACCGATGATCCTGCCGCCCTGGTGGCGCGGCGGGACCCCGCGGGAGCCGCTGGCCGAGGCCTTCTCGCGAGCCCGCTGGCTGCTCGCGACCTACTGGCTGCTGCTGGTGTCGGGCTACGTGGTGCTGCTGGGCGTGGCCTTCCGCTACTGGGGGGCCGACGACGACCTGCTGGTGCTGCTCCCGATCCTCGTCGGGGCGAGCACCCTCGGGGTGGCGCTCGGCAACCTCCTGGCGCTGCTGCGGCTGCGGGGCTGGGTGGTGCAGTCGGTGGTGTGGTTCGCCATCGTGACCCTCACGTGCACCGTGGCCATCGCCGCGGGCCCGCACGTCGCGGGCGGGGCCATCGCGTTTCTCACCAGCGTGAGCTGCGGCCACGCGGCGATGCAGCGGCGCGCGCTGCTCACCACGCTCTGGGTGCCGGCGGTGTGCTGGGTGGGCGCGATGCTCACGGTGATCGAGCAGCACGGCGGCATCCGACGCTGGGAGGCGGGGCTCAAGGACGGCGTCTGGGACCCGACCGCGCTCGCCCTCCTCGGCACCCTGGTCGCCCTCTACTTCGCCTTCCTCGCGGGGCAGGCGCGCTACCACCACGCGGTCTGGGCCGCGGGCGCCACGGACACCCCCGCCACGTTCACGCAGCACCACCGGGGCGGCGCGCTGCGGCTCACCCGGCGGGGCGCCCTCGCGCTGGTGCTGCTGGCGATGCTGGTCACCGCGGCGATCGCCGCGATCGCGCCCTACCTCTGGCGCACCGGGGCGCGCCCGGGGCACCGCCCGGGGGAGCCGTCCGCCGACGCCCGGGGCCGCGACCGCAGCACCGCCCCGCGGGACGGACAGGAGCCGGAGCGACGCGGCCCCCGCCCCGACGCGCAGGCGCTGCGGGAGGCCCTCCGTCGGGCGGCGCGCAAGGCCGGTGAGCAGGCCGAGCACGTGCTGCCCTTCGTGCCGCTGTTCTTCCTCAACCGGCCGGCGAGGCGGTGGTGGCGCCTCCGTCGGCTGCGCCGCGGCGGGCGCGCGGAGGAGCCCACCAAGCGGGCGCTGCGCCGGTGGGAGTACGTCACCGTGGCCCTCGGGGACGTCGGGCTGCGGGTGCTGCCCGGGGACACCGTCGACGAGCTCGTCGCGAAGGTGAGCGCGCAGCGCGAGGCCAGGGGGCTGCCGCAGATTCCGGAGCTGGGGGCGGCGGCCGCGGAGGTCGACCGGGTGCGCTTCGGGCTCGGCATCCCGGCGGGCACGCTCGAAGCCCTGGAGGCCCACGCGGTGCGGGCCTACGAGGCCATCCGCGCCCCGATGACGCCGTGGCAGCGCGTGGCCTGCTGGTGGCGTCGCATGACCTGACCCGCGCCTGTCGCCATCCTCCGAGCAATGGACCTATAACGCGCGCCATGTCGGCCCTGAGCGCCCCCTCCGATCGCGATCCCTCCTCGACGGCCCCCGACCGGGCCTTCTTCGTCTTCACCGCGGTGGTGTCCACCGTGGCCCTCGCGTTCATCGCGTGGCTGCTGCTCATCCGCCGCGGCGGCGCGGGGGGCGTCGACCTGCGCTTCCTCCCCGCGGTCAACGCCGGCCTCAACGCCACCGCGGCGGCGCTGCTCGTCGGCGGCTGGATCTCCGTCCGCCGCAGGCAGCTCCGGGCGCACCGCTACTTCATGCTCGGCGCCTTCGCCGCCTCGGCGCTCTTCCTGGTGAGCTACCTCACGTACCACTTCGTCCACGGCGACACGCGCTACGCGGGCCACGGGCCGATGAAGGCCCTCTACCTCCTGGTGCTCGCGAGCCACGTGCTGCTCTCGATGCCCGTGGTGCCGATGGCGCTGGTGGCCTTCTACTTCGCGTTCCGCAAGCAGTTCGACCGGCACCGCCGGGTGACTCGCTGGCTGGCCCCCATCTGGCTCTACGTCTCCGTCACCGGCGTGCTGGTCTTCGTGATGCTGCGAGGCAGCCTCCCCGCCGCGCCCTGACGCGCCCCGCGCGTAGTACCCTCCGCGCCACATGAACGACCGTCGATCCTCCGCACAGCGTGGCGCCGTCGACCAGCGGGTGCTCATCGGCGCGGGCGCCCTGCTCGCCCTCGGCGCGGCCTTCGCCCTCGCCCGCCGCGGCCCGTCCCCCTCGCGGGCGCCCGCCCCGATCACCCGCCGCGCGCAGACCCCGGCGACCCCTCCGACTCCCACGCCCGCGGCAGACGTCCCTGCCGCGGCGCCTCGCGTCGAGGACGACTTCCACGTCGTCGATCCGGGCATGCCGAGCTACACCGAGGAGCCTCGACAGCGCCCTCGCCCCGCGGCGGACGTCCCCCCGATCGTCCCGGCCAGCACCGGGGACTACGGGATGGACGTCGCGAACATCATCCGCCCGGCCCTCCCCGCGATGCAGCGGTGCCTCTCGGCGATCAACCCGGGCCATCCCCGCGCCGCGGACGTGTGGGTCACCATCAGCACCCGAGGCAGGGTGAGCGCCGCGCGCCTCGACGCCGACGCGGGCGCCAGCGTGGACGCCTGCCTGCTGGAGGCGCTGCAGCCGCTGGCCTTCGCCTCGCCGGGCACCGAGGCGATGACCTTCGGCATCCCCGTCCCGGCGCCCTCGCGGTGAGGCGAGCGGCGTGATCGAGGCCCGGCGAGGCGCCGACGTCGTAGAACGTCCCAGGATGCGACAGACAGTCACACTCCGGACCTGACCCGGAATCAGCCCCGTTGCTCGAACGCCGGGATTGCGGCGCTGGCATGACGCGCGCACTCAGCGACTGATCTCCAGTATGGCCAGAACGATCCTTCAGCCCGAGACGCTCGCTGCTCCGTTCGGGTGCCTCCGCGTCCTCGTCATCGAAGACGACTCCGATCTGAGGGCGCTCGTGGCGCAGGTGCTACGCGACGAGCAGTTCGAGGTCTTCGAGGCCGAGAACGGCCGCACGGGCGTCGACCTGGCGTTGAAGAGCCGCCCCGACATCATCCTCTGTGACGTGGAGATGCCCGAGCTCGGCGGCCTCTCGGCCTTCCAGGCCATCCGCCGTGATCCCGCGCTGTCGCGCGTCCCCTTCGTCTTCGTGAGCGGCGTGGACACCACGGCGCAGGACATCCGCCGGGCGATGAACCTCGGCGCCGACGACTACCTGGTGAAGCCCTTCACCCCCGACGACCTCCGGCAGACCGTCCACGCCCGGCTCCGACGCCACGTCCTCGACGCCACCTCGCCTGACCTCGGCTCCGTGACCCTCGGGCCCTCCGCCGAGGCGCTCCTCGCGCTGGAGTCGAGCGTCCGCATCCTCCGCCGCGCCGCCCGCGGGGGCATGGGCACCGTGTACGAGGGCGTCGACCTCACCGACGGCTCTCGCGTCGCGGTGAAGGCCGCTCCCTTCCACGACGAGATGCGCGAGGCCCGGCTACTTCGGGAGTCCGAGGCGCTCGCGGCGCTCGCCATCCCCGAGATCATCGCGCTGCGCCGCACGGTGATCACCGCCGACCGCACGCTCTTCCTGGTCATGGACTGGTTCGACGGGGAAGACCTGGGCGCTCGGCTCAAACGCGGGACGCTCGAGCTCCCGGAGGTGCTCGCGGTGGGACGGCGCGTGGCCACCGCGCTCGCCGCCGCGCACGCCCTCGGCATCCTTCACCGCGACGTGAAGCCCTCCAACATCTTCCTCCGCGACGGGCGCGCCGACCGGTCGGTGCTCATCGATTTCGGGCTCGCCCGGCTGCCGGAGGCGGCGCCGCTCACCCTCCTCGGCGGCATCATCGGGACGCCCGGCTACCTGTCTCCCGAGCAGCTCAACGGGGCCTCGGAGATCAGCTCGCGGGTCGACGTGTTCGCGCTCGGCTGCACGCTCTTCGAGGCGCTCACCGGGCGCGGCCCCTTCGCGGGCGAGAACGCCATGGCCTCGCTGGCCAACGTGCTCATGCGCGTCGCCCCGCTGGCGAGCTCCCTCCGACCCGACACCCCCCGCGCGCTCGACGCGCTCGTCGCCGAGATGCTCTCCCGAGACCCCGCCCTGCGCCCCTCCGACGGCGCCGCGGTCATGGAGCGCCTCCGGGCGATCGGCGCGTGATGCCCCGTCCACCCCGACGACGCTGGCGGCGGCTGCGCGTCCGCGACCTGCAGGCCCTCGCGCGCGACGCCCGGCAGGATACGCAGGCGGCCAGGCGCTCGCTGGACTCCGTGATGGCCGTGGTCTCCCACGACCTCCGCAGCCCCATCGGGACCATCACCATGGGGGCCTCGCTGCTCCGCGAGCACTTCACCCGCCACGGGGCGGAGGCCACCCGGGAGCTCAACACCCTCGGGCGCATGGAGCGCGCGTGCCGGACCATGCTCAGCCAGATGTCCGACCTCCAGGACGTCGCGCGCATCGACGCGGGCACCTTCCGGATCGAGCTCCGTCGCGCGGGCGTCCACGAGGTGCTGCGAGAGGCGACGGACGCGGCGCAGTCGCAGGCGCAGCTCGCTGGGGTCGAGGTGCGCCTCGAGGCCACCGACGAGGGGCTCTCGCTCGAGCTCGACCGGCAGCGCATCCAGCAGGCGCTGGGCAACCTGGTGGTGAACGCGCTTCGGGTGACGCCGCGCGGCGGGGTCATCACGCTGCGGGGCGAGCTCGTCGAGGGCTTCGTGAAGCTCTCGGTCGTCGACGCGGGCGCGGGCCTCGAGCCCGAGTTCGCCGCCCACGCCTTCGACCGCTACTGGCAGGCGTCGGCGGGCCTCGGAGGCTCCACCGGCGTGAGGCTCTTCATCGTGCGCAGCATCGCCGAGGCCCACGGCGGCCGCGCCGAGGTGCAGAGCACCCCGGGCCTCGGCAGCACCTTCAGTCTTCTGCTGCCATGGAGCCGCCAGGCGCCTTGAGGCCGTCGGGCGACTTCTCCCGGTCGAAGATCCGGTAGAGCGTGCGCCGGTCGACGCCCAGGATGCGCGCCGCGCGGGACTTGTTTCCGCCCACCAGCGTGAACACCTGGTGGACGTACCGCCGCTCGAGCTCGGCGAGGGAGATCATCTCCTCGTGCAGCGCCGGCAGCGGCTGGGTCTGATCGGGCTCCTGCGCGCGCACCCGCTCCGGGAGGTCTTCCAGGGTGATGTGGTCGAAGCGGGTGAGGGCGACGGCGCGCTCCATGGAGTTCTCGAGCTCGCGCACGTTGCCAGGCCACGGGTACGAGAGCAGCCGCTGGAGCGCCGGAGGGGCGAGGCCGAGCACCCGCTTGCCGAAGCGCTCGGAGAAGCGACGGACGAAGTGCTGCGCGAGCAGGGGGATGTCCTGGGCGCGCTCCCGCAGCGTCGGGACGTGCACCTCCACGACGGCGACCCGGTAGTAGAGGTCCTCCCGAAAGCGCTTGGAGCGCACCTCCTCCTCGAGGTCGCGGTTGGTCGCCGTCACGATGCGCGCGTCGAAGGCGACCTCCTGGCTCCCGCCCACCGGGCGCACGCAGCGCTCCTGCAGCGCCCGCAGCAGCTTCACCTGCATCTCCGAGGGCATCTCGCCGATCTCGTCGAGGAAGAGGGTGCCGCCGCGGGCGTCGACGAAGAGTCCGGACCGCGCGACGCGGGCGTCGGTGAAGGCGCCTCGCACGTGCCCGAAGAGCTCGCTCTCGAGCAGGGCCGCGGGGATGGCCGCGCAGTTGATGGCCACGAAGGGCCCCTCCCGCCGCGGGCTGGCATCGTGGACGGCCCTCGCCACGAGCTCCTTGCCCGTGCCGCTCTCTCCGGTGATGAGCACCGTGGCGTCCGTCGAGGCCACCCGCGCGACGAGCTCGATCACCTCGCGCATCGGCGCGCTGCCGCCGAGCAGGGCGCGGGGGAGCTGCGAGCGGACGACCTCGTCGCGCAGCCGGCGCACCTCGCTGCGGAGCCGACGGTGCTCGAGCGCCCGCTCCACGGAGACCATGAGCAGGTCGGGCTCGATCGGGCAGATGTGGAAGTCGTAGGCGTCCGCGCGCAGGGCGCGCACGGCGTTGTCGATGCTCCCGTGGGCCGTGAGCACGATGACGGGCGCGTCGGGGATCACGTCGCGCAGTCGCTGGCAGAGCGTGATGCCGTCCATGCCCGCCATCTGCACGTCGGTCAGCACCAGCGCGATGTCGTCGTGCGCCGCCGCGAGGCGCAGGGCCTCCTCGCCGCTGCGCGCCACGAGGCACCTGTGGCCCTGACGGCCCAGCAGCTCGGCGAGCATCTCCCCGGCGTCCGCGTCGTCATCGACGATGAGCACGTAGCAGGCCTCGCGGAGGGCGGGAGGCGCCTTGGGTTCGCGAGGGGAGGGGAGGTCGAAGGCGAGGGGGCTGACGTCGTCGGGGAGGGGCCGCTCGGACGTCTGCGTGGGCAGGCTACACATGCCACCCCCTACGCAGCGAGCGTGCCGTCGCTGCGGCGCGACAAAAGTCACCAGAGGGGATGTGTCACCGCGCCCCAGGTGGGGCGCTCAGCCGCGATGCAGCCCGATCCGATCAGCCCGCGACGGCCATCGGATCGGGAGCGAAATGGGCGTCGATGACCGCGTGGAGCAGAGCGAGGTCGAGGGGCTTGCTCAGGTGGGCGTCGAAGCCGGCGGAGAGCGCCTGGAGCCGATGCTCGTCGAGGCCGTAGCCGGTCACCGCGATCAGCAGCATGGAGCGGCCGAGGGCGGCGCGAACCCGTCGCGCGACCTCGTAGCCGCCCATCTCGGGCATCGAGATGTCGATGATCGCGACGTCGGGCTTCTCGGCGAGGATGCGCGCCAGCCCCACGACGCCGCTCCGCGCGTCCTCCACGTGGTGCCCGCGGCGCTCGAGCATCTCTCGGAAGCACATCCGCAGGTCGTCGTCGTCTTCCACGATGATGATCCGGCGCTCGGCCTCGGGGCGCACCGGGGGCGTCCTCGCGTCGGTGTAGGCGCAGGGCGAGGGGCGGAAGGCGGCGTCTCCGCGGGCGAGCCCGTCGAGGAAGGACGAGAGCTCATCCACCCAGTGCCCTGTGGCCTCCTCCGCGGAGCGGGCGGCCTCGCGCTCCAGGGCCGCGCCGATGTCGGTGATGGCCTGGAACCCGAAGCTCGCCCCGGCGCCCTTCATCCGGTGTCCGAGGATCTCGACGGTGCCGAAATCACTGCGGGTCAGGCACTCCCTCATGGTGATCACGTCCTGTCGGCGGCCGGCCAGGAAGGTGGGGACCCGGGCCGCGATCTGCGGCGAGAGCACCGTCGGCGGCGACTCCTCCGGGGCAGCGGGCTGCGGCGGGGCGTTCGACGCGAAGGAGGTGTGCTCCTTGATCGCCTTGAGCAGCACGTCCTGCTTGATGGGCTTCGTCAGGAAGGCCGTGCAGCCCGCCGCCAGGCACTTCTCCCGATCGCCCTTCAGCGCGGAGGCCGTCAGCGCGATGATCGGCGTCGGCAGCCGATCGTGAGCGCGCTCCCAGGAGCGGATCATCCGGGTGGCGGTGAGGCCGTCCATCACCGGCATCTGCCGATCCATCAGCACGAGGTCGAAGTGCCCGGCCGAGAACATCTCGCAGGCGACCGCGCCGTTCTCGGCGACCTCGAGGCGGTAGGGCATCCCGTTGAGGTAGGCCATCGCGATGGTGCAGTTGTCGGGGGAGTCCTCCGCGAGGAGGATTCGCAGCGCCCGCGGCGGGGAGTCGGGCTCGGCGCCGTCCGGCGACGACGCGCGGCGCGCGCCGTCGACGCTGATCTCGAAGGGCACCACGAAGGAGAACACGCTCCCGACCCCGACCTCGCTCTCGACCCCGATGCGCCCGCCCATCAGCTCGACGAGGCGCTTCGAGATGGTGAGCCCGAGCCCGGAGCCGCCGAAGCGGCGCGTCGTCGAGGAGTCCCCCTGGGTGAAGCGCTCGAACACCCGGCCGATGTTGTCGTTCGGGATGCCGATGCCGGTGTCCGAGATCGTGAAGCGCAGCGCGGTCGGGACGGTGGAGTCCGGGTCCCGCGCGACCCGCAGCGTCACGCTCCCAGACTCGGTGAACTTGATCGCGTTGCCGAGCAGGTTGAGCAGCACCTGCCGCAGCCGGGTCGGGTCTCCGACCAGGGCGGAGGGCACGTCCGGCTCGATCTCGCACACCAGCGTCAGGAGCTTCTCGTGGGCCCGGATGGACACCATCTCGGTGACCTTCTCCAGCAGGTCGCCCAGCGAGAACCCGGTGCGCTCCAGGTCGAGCTGCGAGGCCTCGACCTTGGAGAGGTCGAGGATGTCGTTGATGAGGTTGAGGAGGTTGTCGCCGGCGCGGCGGAAGATCTGTACGTACTTGTTCTGCTCGCTGGAGAGGGGCGTCTTCGCGAGCAGGTCGGCGATGCCCATGATCGCGTTCATGGGCGTCCTGATCTCGTGACTCATGCTGGCGAGGAAGTCCGACTTGGTCTGGCTCGCGCTCTCCGCCGCGGCCTTCGCCTGCTTCAGCTCGGCCTCGACGTGCTTGCGCTCGGTGATGTCGCGCGCCGCGGCGAAGACGCCCTGCAGCGTGCGCACCCGGTCGTAGAAGGTCGTGGCGTTGAAGGACACCACGGTGCTCTTCCCCTCGCGGGAGCGCGCGGTCAGCTCGTAGTCGGTGATCTTCTTCTCCCGGAGCACGAGCTTGATGCCCTCCTCGGCCCGCTCCGGATCGGTGAAGTAGTCCTTGAAGGGGGCGCCGATGAGCTCGTCGCGGGTGCAGCCGGTCAGCGCCTCCATCTGCTTGTTGACGTCCGTGATGATCCCCGACGGGTCCGTCGTCATGATGGCGTCGATGTTCGATTCGATCAGCGAGCGCGTATAGAACTGCTGGTCACGCAGGCGCTGGTCGAGCTTCTTCTGCTCGGCCTCCACCAGCTTGCGCGCGGTGTTGTCGGTGCCGATCAGGAGATACCCGATGATGGCCTCCTGGGCGTCGCGCAGCGCCGTGACGGACACCACCGC